>NZ_JASMRU010000001.1 GCF_030462585.1 Pseudomonas sp. CAN1
TTGGCCTGCACGTAGTAGGCGCGGCGGCGGTTGGCTACCCAGGCAGCGGATACGCTCTTGCCAAAGCCGCTGGGGCCGAAGAAACACACCATGCCCGGCAGGGTTGCGGTGCGGGACAGCGCTTTCTCCAGGGCGATGTCACAGAGCGCGATGTTGGCGATTTCGGCCATGCCGGTGGGGGTGGGGATGCTTTGTTGGATGGTCATGACTAACGCTCCTTTCATGCTTGCCGCTGTTGCGCGGCGAACTCTTTGGATTTGGGGTAAACGGCGAACCACTGGGCGAACTCGGGTTCGATGGGCAGGCCAGCGCTCTGGCGCTCGGCCAGCTCGCACCAGCGGCGATAACGCAGGCCGGGGGCGGTCGGCAGGTGCAGCACCTGAGCGGACGCTTCCGGGGCTGGGGTGGCGATGGCGGCCGGCTCTTCAATCCGTTCCGCCTGCACGTCGAAGGTCGCGGCGCTGCGGACCTTCAGTTGCTCGGGTGTGATCGTGCCGAGGCCGGGGATGGTCAGCGGGGCGTCCATCTCCAGGGCGTAACCGCCCTGACGCTCGGCGCGGATTTCGTCCAGGTGAGCCAGGGCGCGCTTTTCCCGTGCGTCTGAGCGCTTCTCGCGGGCACGCTCGACGTAGGAAGCCGGCATGTAGTCGCGGCTGTTGCCGCCCAGCTCGGCGGTGCAGAGGAAACGGCCTTCGCTGTCGTACACCCACACCTTGCTGGCGTCGTGGATGTCGTAGGCGACCGCCAGCTGCTCACCGTGGAACTCTTCCAGCTCGCGGGCGAAGTAGCGGTTGCCGATGAACTCCAGTTCGCAGCGGCGGACGGTGCGCAGCACCTGGGGCCGGAACAGCGGGCGGGCCTCGTCGTCGGTAACGCGCATCGCGCTGAAGCCCTCGGCCTCATGGGCCTCCCATGCCTCGTTGGGGGTCATGTGGCGGCGGCGGCCGGTGTTCGGGTCGGTGATGCGCGGCAGGCTGCTATGCGGGCGGTCGTTGTAGGCGGCTACCTGCTCTTCGCAGAACGCGACAAAAGATTCCCAAGGCATCAGCGGCATGGCGCCGCCCTTGGTGATCGCCTTGCGGCTGAGCTTGAAGGTCGCCAGCTTGGCCTGGCGGTCCATGTCCCGGCCCATGTAGCCCGGCAGTTCCTTCGCAGCGCGAATCCACAGGCTCTGGTGGACGCGCTCAATGACGCCCTTCGCCTGAGAGTTGTAGGGCAGGCTGTGCTTCATGTCGATGCCGAGGCGGCCCATCAGGCCGACAGCCTCGTCGCGCATCATGTAGTTGACGTAGCCGGAGCCGTTGTCCACGTAGAAGATGGCGCAGATGCCGTGCCTGGTGCAGGCGTCGCGCAGCGCGTCGATTACCACCAGGGCGCTCTCGGCCAGACCGGCAGACCACCCAACGACACGGCGGGTGCGGACGTCGATGATGACGGTGATTTCCGGCCGGAACGGACGGCCATGAAGCGGGTGCTGGACCTCGGCGTCGAAGGTGTGGCCATCGCACGAATAGACGTCAGTCGGCAGCAGCTTGCTGAAGTCGCGGCGGATGAAGGGGCGCAGGGCCTTGATTTCGTGCTCACCCATGCGGCCGACTTCGCGGCTGACGTTGCCGACCTTGCGCAGGAACGCATACACCTGGTCCAGGCTGGGCATCTCGCCCTGCCAGTGCTTTTTCAGCAGGTCATGAGCGGCGCGGGCGCTACGCTTTTCCGGCCCCTGATAGACGCCCATGAAGGCCGGCGCCCAGTCCGGCACGCTCATATCCTTCTGGCGAATCTTCGGGACCAGTTCGCCCTTTTCGCCCTGCTCCAGGAAGCGCTCCAGGCTGCGGACGCTCGGCAGGCCGTCGCTGCTCGGACGGCCGCGCGGATCGCGGGCCATCTTCAGCATCGCCAGCAACTGGGGCTCCAGCTTCTCCAGGCGTGCCATGTCGATCATCAGAGTGATGGCCTTCTTCTGGCTGTAGCCAGTGCGGCCCATCATCAGGTCAACGGCATGCAGGACGCCCTGGCGGGCATCGGCCACCAGCTGCTGACGGTTGGTTTCCACCAGGGACAGCTGGACCTCGGCGCGGACGACCTTGGCGGCAACCTCGCCCAGGGCGGTATTCAGCAGCGCAGCGCGGGTTTCCGGGGGAAGGCACGAAACGTGGTACTCGGTGGCTTTGGAGCCATCGCGGCGGCGGCCGTTCCAAGCCTCACGCTCTGCCATCGCTTTGACGTTCCTGGCGGTGCCTGGAACGCCTGCAAGGCCGGCCAGCTCTTGCGCAGAGAACCATTCACTCATGGTCGTCTCCGACTGTTTCCAGCTGCTCGGCGGGCCTTGCTGCGACGGCATCGAGCGCGTCGCGCATCAGAAGGTGAAGCTTCGAACCTGCAGCGATCTGATTGAGGCTGTTTTCGTCCAGGTACTCGACGGCCTCATGCAGTGCGATCAGAGCGTTGCCCAGCTCAAGGGCGGCGGTCTGCACCCATTCCAGGGCGGCACGGCCAGTGCCGTTGAAGTCGGAAGCGGTGTCTTCCTTGGTCGAATTGAGGAACTCAGTGGCGTTCCGCAGGTTGTCCAGCAGCGCCTTCAGGTTGGCGTTTTTCATCACGAATCCCCCAGCAGTCGCTTGAGTTCGCGCGCCTGCCGGCCCGCTGCCTCGCGGGTACGCTCCAGGCGGCCCAGTTCAGCCAGCAGTGCGTCGCGGCCATAGGCCACGCGGCCGCCGCGCACGCCGACCAACCAGTCGGTCAGCAGATGGCTCGCGCAGACGTCCTCCAGGAGGGCGACGCGGTAGAGAGGCAGGTTGTGATCGGTGCGGGCCGGGCTCGACCAGGCGTCGAGCATGAACTTGCTCACGTCATCGCCAGAAAGGCGGGACATGCGGGCGGCGACTTCGTAGCGGTCCAGGTCGGACGCCTTGAGGGTTTCGCTCACCAGCTCGCTGACCTGGATGCCGAAGTTGCACTCGCCAGGGAGTACGCGAACCGGCTGCGGGACTTCAAAAATGTCTAGTGTTCGGTCGTCTTTGCGGCGGGCCATGTCTATGCTCCCGCCGTAGCTTTACGCTGCGAAAGGACAGCGTATCTGTTACCTTGAATCGAGCAGGAAGCCTCCCCGATATAGGTCTTCAGCGTTTCCGAACGATTCGGACGCTGACGCTTCGGGTTCTCTTCATCTATCCAGCGCTCCGGCCAGAGCATTAAAGGGCTCAGGTCCAGAGCGGTGGCGATGGCACGCTCTACCCGAGGGTACGGGGT
Source organism: Pseudomonas sp. CAN1 (assembly GCF_030462585.1). Lineage (GTDB taxonomy): Bacteria > Pseudomonadota > Gammaproteobacteria > Pseudomonadales > Pseudomonadaceae > Pseudomonas. The sequence goes on from NZ_JASMRU010000001.1 coordinate 3,250, forward strand.
CCGCTTGGCGTTTTTGACCGCCTGGTTAGACAGGTCCAGGGAGCGGGCCAGCATTGCCAGGGATTGCCCCCTGGCACGGAGCTGGTACTTGATCCACTCCCAGCGGACGTTTGGGTCGCTGGGGATTTCGGTTTTGTTCATGCCTACGTTTCCATTCTGGCCGCCATGCAGGGCGGCTTTTTTGGGGTGTCTAACGTGACCTAGGGCATAAACATAGCGAGAAAATCCTCGCACAGCAACGGATTTCCTCGCGTCCGATTGATTTTTCGCGCACTGCTGCGAGGAAAAACTATCAACTCCAGCAATATCAATGACTTACGAATAAACGGATGGCGAATCCATGGAAATGTCTGAGCATCCGATTCCTTCAGGGGGAATCGGATACTTCAAAATCCGACTTAAACAGGCGATTTCCTCGCAGAGCCTGCGAGGATTTGCAAAGGATTGCGGCCTTTCTGAGGCCACCCTGCGCAGTTATCTGTCGGGTGAGACCTTCCCAACCCTTGATCGGCTTGAACAGATAGCGAAGGCAGCAGGGGCTTCTCCCCTCTGGCTGGCATTTGGCGGCGAAGGCCCAGCAGAGAGCCGCTCTGCAGAGGATGATGAGTACGCTTACATCCCGCTCTATGACGCCCGTGTCAGCGCTGGGCACGGCTCCTGGACAGAGGGCGCGCGCGTCCTGGCACAGCTGGCGTTCACGCGCTATAGCCTGCGGAAGAAGGGGCTAGACCCCGCGAACCTTTCGGCCATCAGGGTTTCGGGAGATTCGAACGAGCCCGACCTGCGCGACGGGGACACCGTCGTCCTCGATCACAGCCGGACGGAGGTGGATCAGGAGGGCTACTACGTGATCCTCCTGGGTGACCACCTGTTCGCCAAGCGCCTGCAGCTCCAGATCGGCGGCGGCATGGCTGTAATCAGCGCGAACCCGGCCTATCAGACGATGATGGTTGCCAAAGAGCACCTGTCCGATCTGGTGATCATCGGCCGCGTGGTGTGGGGTAGTCGCTGGATGGCCTAGTGCTCATTCCTGCGTCAATAAACGATCAAGACTGCTCAATCCCTGTCTACTTTTGATCGCTTTTAGTCAAACTCATGTCTAACGCTTATCCGGCTGAATCCCTTGCCGCACAAGGGGTTTAGCTGGTCTGCCCTTCTTTTGGCCCACGTCAAAACAGTCACCTCCCCACAGCCCCTGAAACTGCGCTTCAACGAGGGTATTTTTCGCCTAAGCGAAAAACCGGATGTCCGGGGCAAGACCTTTGCCTACTTTGGGGCGTTTGCCAAAGCAGGTCGCCCGAGGGGGCGAAACAAAAAGCCCACGCGCACGCTGAAGCGGCGCAGAACACCCAACGTGGAAGCATCGCGGACAGAGTCCGCTCCTACGTAAACGGAAACGCCTGCGCTGAGCAGTTCGCGAGCAAGCTCGCTCCTACAGGTCAGCCCCGCACCAACACTTCCATCGCCTCGCGCAACCCCGCCGGAATCGCCACCGGCCGATTGCTCTGCCGATCCACGAACACGTGCACAAACTTCCCCGCCGCACAGGCCAGCTCTTCACCCTCGCGGAAGATCGCCAACTCGTACTGCACCGAGCTGTTGCCCAGCTTGCCGACCCGCAGGCCGACCTCGATGCGTTCGGGGAAGGCCACCGGCGCGAAGTAGTCGCAGCTGGAACTGACCACGAAACCCACCACGTCGCCGTCGTGGATATCCAGGCCACCGCGCTCGATCAGGTAGGTGTTCACCGCGGTGTCGAAGAATCCGTAGTAGGTCACGTTGTTCACGTGGCCGTAGATGTCGTTGTCGTGCCAGCGGGTGGTGATCGGCTGGAAATGCGCGTAATCGGCGCGGCTGGGGTGCTGTTCGCTCATCGGTTTCTCWGAAGGCAGCTCGGTAGATGGCCAGCGCGTCGCTCTCGCTGACCTCGCGGGGATTATTCACCAGCAGGCGCTGCTGCAACATCGCGTCGGCGGCCAGGCGCGGCAGGCTGTCCTGGGGCACGCCGGCATCGCGCAGGCGCGACGGCAGGCCGCTGCGTGGGCTGAGGTCGGCCAGCTCGGCGATGAACTGCTCGGTGCGGTCGGCGTCGCTGCGCAGGCGCTCGCCCAGCAGCAGCGGCGCCAGCTCGGCATACAGCGCGCCGGCGTTGGGCGCATTGAAGCGGATCACCTCGGGCAGCACCAGCGCATTGCTCAGGCCATGGGGAATGTGGAAGTGCCCGCCCAGCGGGTAGGCCAGCGCGTGCACGGCGGCCACCGGGGCGTTGGCGAAGGCCTGCCCGGCCAGGCAGGCACCCAGCAACATGGCCTGGCGCGCCTCGCGGTTGCAGCCGTTGTGCACTGCTTCGTCGAGGTTCAGCGCCAGCAGACGCAAGGCCTCGCGGGCCAGCAGGTCGGACAGGGGATTCTTCTTCAGCTTGCTGGTGTACGCCTCGATGGCGTGGACCATGGCGTCGATGCCGGTAGCGGCGGTGACCGCCGGCGGCAGGCCGAGGGTAAGGTCGGCGTCGAGCACAGCCAGGTCCGGCAGCAGGTGCGGGCTGACCACGCCCATCTTGGTGGTCTCGCCGGTGGTGACGATGGCGATGGGCGTCACTTCCGAACCAGTGCCGGCGGTGGTCGGCACCTGGATCAGCGGCAGGCGCGGGCCGCGGGCATTGCCGACGCCGAAGACGTCCTTCAGCCCCTGGGTTGCCAGCGGGTGGGCCAGCAGCGCGACCAGCTTGGCGACGTCCATCGAACTGCCACCGCCGAAGCCGATCACCAGTTGCGCCGCCATTCGGCGCGCCTGGTCAGAGGCTTCCAGCACGATGCTTTCCGGCGGGTCGGCGAGCACCTGATCGAAGACTTCCACCGCCACGCCGGCCGCCGCGAAGCCCGGCAGCACGCCGTCGAGCATGTTCAGGCGGGTGATACCGGGGTCGGTGACGATGAGTACGCGCTGGGCGCCGCGCTCGCGGCAGAGTTCGCCCAGGCGGGCGGCGGAGCCACTTTCGCAGAGGATCTGCGCGGTGGTGGCGAAGCTGAAAGGCTGCATGACGGTCCCCGGTCTTGTCGTTGTAGTTCGGAGTAGCGCGGAAAATCCGTTGGCCGCTGCACAGCGGCCAGCCGGGGGAGCATAGCAACGTGATGCAGTCCTATGAAACCTTGTACCGCCAGGCGAAACAGTTATTCACCAAGTGAATGGACAGGCACGGTGTCGCACTCCACGTAGGAGCGGATTCATCCGCGATCGATTTCCGGCCACTCCGGGCAAGCCGGTTGCACATCGCGGACGGAGTCCGCTCCTACGAAATCAACCGCGCAGAAATGAAAAAGGCCGGCATTGCGCCGGCCTTTTCTTCAACGAGGGCAGGTCAGACTGCGACCGGCGCCTTGATGTGCGGGTGGGCTTCGTAGCCGACCAGTTCGAAGTCCTCGAAACGGAAGTCGAACAGGTCCTTCACCTCGGGGTTGATCTTCATGGTGGGCAGCGGCAGCGGCTGGCGGGTCAGCTGCAGGTCGGTTTGCTCCAGGTGGTTGGCGTACAGGTGGCAGTCGCCGCCGGTCCAGATGAACTCGCCCGGTTGCAGCCCGGCGACCTGCGCGACCATCAGGGTCAACAGCGCGTAGCTGGCGATGTTGAAGGGCACGCCGAGGAAGATGTCGGCCGAACGCTGGTACAGCTGGCAGCTGAGCTTGCCGTCGGCCACATAGAACTGGAACAGCGCATGGCACGGCGGCAGGGCCATCTCGTCGATCAGCGCGGGGTTCCACGCGGAGACGATCAGGCGACGCGAGTCCGGGTTGTTCTTCAGCATCTGCATGAGGTTGGCGATCTGGTCGATGTGGCGGCCGTCCGGCGCCGGCCAGGAGCGCCACTGATAGCCGTATACCGGGCCCAGGTCGCCATTCTCATCAGCCCACTCGTCCCAGATCGAGACGCCGTTTTCCTTGAGGTAGGCGATGTTGGTCGAACCTTTGAGGAACCACAGCAGCTCATGGACGATCGATTTGAGGTGGCACTTCTTGGTGGTCACCAGCGGGAAGCCCTCGGCAAGGTCGAAGCGCATCTGGTGGCCGAACACGCTGTAGGTGCCGGTGCCGGTGCGGTCGCTCTTGAAGGTGCCGTGTTCGCGCACGTGGCGCATGAGGTCGAGGTACTGTTTCATCGCTGCGGTTTCACCCAAAAGCCGGTCGTTGAGGCTCTGCGGCGCGGCTCCGGGTGGGGCCGCCAGCAGAGCGAATCGCCCGGCAGAATCTGAACAAGCGGCAATACTAAGGGTCCCGGCCAGCTATCGCCAGCCTGGCCGACCAGCGAAATGCTCCACCGAATGAAGCGGCGACAGACCGCGCTCCACCACCGTCCGCCCGTTGAAGAGAGGTCGCTATGTCCGAGGCACCGCTGCCCGCCTTTCCCCTTTCGCGCCGCCGCCTGCTGGCAGTGGCCTGCGCCAGCGCCGCGCTCGGCGGAGTGCTGCTCAGCCCCGCCGCACGTACCTGGGCCGCGCTGACGCCCCAGGCCGAAGCGGAGCTGGAAGGCTTCATGACCCTCTCGCAGCGCCTGACCGGGCGCAGCAACCTCGACCCGCGCATCGGCCAGCGGCTGTTCCAGGCCTTGACGCAGCGCGACACCGCGCTCAAGCAGGGCCTGGCCGAGCTGCTCGAGCGCCTGGGCGACGACCCCGTGAGCTGGAGCGAGCGCCAGCAGTGGCTGGCGCGGCAGATTCTCGGCGGCTGGTACCTGGGGCAGATCGGCGATGACCGCAGCGCCACGGTGGTTACCTACGAACAGGCGCTGATGTTCCGCGCGGTGGACGACGTGCTTGTGATCCGCAGCTACTGCCCGAACAAACCGGGCTTCTGGGCCGACCAGCCCGTCGAGCGGGGGGCCTGAGCATGGCGCAGACACAACGCGCGGATTTCGTGGTGGTCGGCTCCGGGGTCGCCGGCGCACTGGTCGCCCATCAGTTGGCCCTGGCCGGCAAGGACGTACTGATCCTCGAAGCCGGCCCGCGCATGGGCCGCTGGGAGATCGTCGAGCGCTTCCGCAACCAGGCGGACAAATCCGACAACCAGGCGCCCTATCCCTCTACCCCGCTCGCCCCGCACCCACAGTTCAAGCCGGACAACCACTACCTGATCCAGAAGGGCGAGCATCCCTACGACGTGCAGTACATCCGCGCGGTGGGCGGCACCACCTGGCACTGGGCGGCGTCCGCCTGGCGCTTCCTGCCCAACGATTTCAAGCTGCGCAGCCTGTATGGCGTGGGCCGAGACTGGCCCATCGAGTATGCCGAGTTGGAGCCCTGGTACCAGCGCGCCGAGGAGGAACTCGGCGTCTGGGGCCCGGGAGACGAAGAGCTCGACTCGCCGCGCAGCCAGCCCTACCCGATGCCGCCGCTGCCGCTGTCGTGGAACGAGCAGCGCATCAAGACCCTGCTCAACGCCAACGGCTACCGCGTGGTCACCGAACCGGTGGCGCGCAACAGCCGCCCCTACGACGGCCGCCCGACCTGCTGCGGCAACAACAACTGCATGCCGATCTGCCCCATCGGCGCCATGTACAACGGCATCGTCCACGTCGAGAAGGCCGAGGCCGCCGGCGCGCGGCTGATCGAGAACGCCGTGGTGTTCAAGCTGGAGAAAGGCGACGCCGGGCAGATAGTCGCGGCGCTGTACAAGGACCCGCAGGGCAACGAGATACGCGTCGAGGGCGACACCTTCATCCTCGCCGCCAACGGCATCGAGACGCCCAAGCTGATGCTCATGTCCGAGGTCGGCAACAGCTCGGACATGGTCGGCCGCAACCTCATGGACCACCCCGGCACCGCCGTGCAGTTCTACGCCGACGAGAAGCTCTGGCCAGGGCGCGGGCCGCAGGAGATGACCTCCATGGTGGGCTTCCGCGACGGCGCGTTCCGCAGCGAGTACGCGTCGAAGAAGATCCACCTGTCCAACCTCTCGCGCACCGACCAGGTGGCCGCCGAACTGATCCGCCACGGGCCGCTGCTGCTCGGCCACGACCTGGAGGCGAAGATCCGCGACCGCGCCGCGCGTTTCGTCCGCTTCGACAGCTTCCACGAAATTCTCCCGCACCCGGAGAACCGCATCGTGCCCAGCAGCACCGAGCGCGATACGGCGGGCATCCCCAAGCCCGAATTCACCTATGCGATGGACGACTACGTGCGCAAGAGCGCGGTGCACACCCGCGAGGTCTACGCCCACGCGGCCAAGCTGCTGGGCGGCGAGGAAGTGACGTTCGACGACAGCTTCGCCAACAACAACCACATCACCGGCACCGTGCTGATGGGCGCCGACCCGAAGGACTCGGTGGTGGACGCCCAGTGCCGCAGCCACGATCACCCCAACCTGTTCATCGCCAGCAGCGGCGTGATGCCCACCGTCGGCTCGGTGAACTGCACCCTGACCATCGCCGCCCTGGCCCTGCGCCTGGCCGAGCACCTGAAGCGGGAGGCCAAGGCATGAAACGTCTCCTGCTGCTCGCCCTGCTGGCCGCTCCACTGGCCTGCCATGCCGCCAAGGCCCTCGACCCGGCACCGCCGGAGTTGCTGCAGCGCGGCGAATACCTGGCCCGCGCCGGCGACTGCGCGGCCTGCCACACCGCGCCGGGCGGCAAGCCCTTCGCCGGCGGCCTGCCGCTGGCCACGCCGCTGGGCGCGGTGTACTCCACCAACATCACCCCCGACCCGAAGACCGGCATCGGCAGCTACAGCTATGACGACTTCGCCCGTGTGCTGCGCGAAGGCGTGGCCAAGGGCGGCACCCGGCTCTACCCGGCGATGCCCTACACCGCCTACGCGAAGATCAACGACGAGGACATGAAGGCGCTTTACGCCTGGTTCCTCGAAGGCGGCGTGCAGGCCGTGGCGCAGCCCAACCAGGACTCCGAGATCACCTGGCCGCTGGACATGCGCTGGCCGCTGGCGATCTGGAACCTGCTGTTCCACGACGACAAGGTCTACCAGGACAACCCGAAACAGAGCCCGGCCTGGAACCGCGGCGCCTACCTGGTACAGGGCCTGGCCCACTGCGGCACCTGCCACACTCCACGCGGCATGGCCTTCCAGGAAAAGGCCATGGACGAGCGCAGCACCGGCTTCCTCTCCGGCGCGGCACTGGGCGGCTGGTACGCCTTCAACATCACCCCCGACACCCACAGCGGCATCGGCGGCTGGAGCGACGCGGAGATTGCCCAGTACCTCAAGACCGGCCGCGTACCGGGCAAGGCACAGGCCGCCGGGCCCATGGCCGAGGCGGTGGAACACAGCTTCCAGTACATGAGCGACGCTGACCTGCAAGCCATCGCCAGTTACCTGCGCAGCGTGCCGGCAGTCAGCGATGGCGAGCGCAAGGCGCGCTTCGCCTGGGGCGAGCCGGCGGACGACGTGGTCAGCCTGCGCGGCGAGGACTTCGCCGCGCAGAAGCACGACGACGGCGCCCGCCTCTACCTCGGCAACTGCGCCAGCTGCCACTCCTGGAGCGGCGAAGGCGTGAAGGACGGCTACTACCCGATGCTGCTGAAGAACAGCGCAGTGGGCGCCCTGCAGCCGGACAACCTGGTGCAGGTGGTACTCGGCGGCGTGCACCGCAAGGTGGGCAACGACGACGTGTTCATGCCCGGCTTCGCTGGCACGCTGAACGACGAGCAGATCGCCACCCTGGTGAACTACCTCACCGCGCAGTTCGGCAATCCCGACGTGAAGGTCGACAGCGCGCGGGTCGCCGAGATTCGCCAGCCGTAAGACCGGTCGAAGCATTGCACCGTAGGGCGCATAACCTGGAACAGGTTATCCGCCGACTGCACAACGGCAACGGCGGATAACGCTGGCGCGTTATGCGCCCTACGAAACCGCTCCGCGAATCCACGCAACCGGCGCCACGACTGCAAAGCGCTTCGCGTTGACAGGCCGGCGCCCCTCGCCGAAGCTGCGCCGGCTTGCCAGAGAACACTTGTCAGCGAACAACGGAAGTCCCATGCCACCACCCCAGCCGCCTGCCCGCCCGACGCCGCGCCTTCGCCACGGCGTACTGGCAGCCTGCGCCGGGATTCTGCTGGTGCTCACCCTCGGCCTCTGGTGGTGGGTGGAACGGGACGGCACCGCGCTGCCGACACTGCCCTCGGCTAAACCCTCGGTGACGACCGCCGCCAAGCCCCCAAGCGAACCCACACTGGTCGACGAACAGCAATGCCAGTCCTGCCACCAGGGCCAGAGCAAGGCCTGGCAGAATTCGCATCACGCCCAGGCGATGAAGCCAGCCACCGCAGGCAATGTGCAGGGCGACTTCGAGGGCGTCACCTTCAAGGGCAGCACCGAGACCACCCGCTTCTTCCGCAAGGACGGCGACTACTGGGTCAACACGCCGGGCGCCGACGGCAAGCCGGCCGACTTCAAGGTCGCCTACACCTTCGGCTTCGAACCGCTGCAGCAATACCTCCTTGAATACCCTGGTGGCCGTTTGCAGGCCCTCGGCGTGGCCTGGGATAGCCGCAAGCAGCAGTGGTTCCAGCTCATGCCCGGGCAGAACATCGACTACCGCGACGAACTGCACTGGACCCGCCCGGCGCAGAACGCCAACTTCATGTGCGTCGAGTGCCACACCACCGGCTTCAAGCGCAATTTCGACGCCAAGACCGACACCTTCGCCAGCCACTGGAACAGCCTCGGCGTCGGTTGCCAGGCCTGCCATGGTCCGGCGTCCAAGCACCTGGAGTGGGCACAGAAGCCCGACGGCAGCGCCGGCAAGGGCTTCGACGTGCCGCTGCACAATGCCAGCCAGGCCACCGTCATCGAGACCTGCGCCCGCTGCCACGCCCGCCGCGCGCCGATCGCCGACGGTTTCCAGAACAACCACCGGTTCATGGACGACTACCTGCCCAGCACGCTGACCCGCGAGCTCTACGAGATCGACGGCAAGATCAAGGACGAGGTCTTCGAATGGGGCTCCTTCACCCAGAGCAAGATGTTCGCCAAGGGCGTGCAGTGCACCGACTGCCACAACCCGCACAGCGGAGAGCTGAAGGCGCCGGGCAACGGCGTCTGCCTGCAATGCCACAACAAGGCCGGCCAGCCGGTGCGCGCAGGGATCGACGGCAAGGGCCTGCTGGCCAAGGACTACGACTCGCCCGAACACCATCACCACCAGCCGGGCAGCGCCGGTGCGCAGTGCACCTCCTGCCACATGCCCGGGCGCTACTACATGGTCAAGGACTACCGCCACGACCACGGCTTCACCCTGCCCAACCCGGTCCACGCACGGCGCATCGGCGCGCCGGACGCCTGCCAGGCCTGCCACCGCGAGATGCCGGGCAAGCAGCTGAGCAACCAGTTCCGCGAGTGGTTCGCCAAGGAGCTGCCGGCCAAGGCCAATGCCTCCAGCAACCCGCCGCCGCGCTACGACGAGACGCTGTGGAAAGCCCGCAACGGCAAGCCCGGCGCCTCCCGTGCGCTGCACCTGCTGCTGGCCGCCACCGACCTGCCAGCGATCCGTCGCGCCACCCTGCTCGCCGAGCTGCCCAGCTACCCCAGCCCGCGCTCGCTGGAGCTGGTCGCCCTGGGCCTCCGGGATGCCGACCCGCTGGTGCGCCACAGCGCCATCGAAGCGCTCCCCGCGCTGGCGGCTCCCGAGCAGCAGCTACCTCTGCTGGCGCCGCTGCTGGCCGACTCGATCCGTGCCGTGCGCATCGCTGCCGCCTGGCAGCTGGCACAGCTGCCAGCGCCCTTGCTGGTCGGCATCGACAGCCAGTTGCAGAAAGGCCTGGCGGAGTACGAGCAGGTCCAGCTCGACCTGGCCGAGCGCCCGGAAGCCAACCTCAATCTTGCGCTGCTCTACGAACAAACCGGCCGCTCGGAACGCGTCGAGCCGGCCTTGCGCACCGCTCTGCAGCGCAACCCCGACTTCCTCCCGGCGCGCGTCACCCTCTACCAGTGGCTGGAAGCCAACGGCCGCCAGGGCGATGCGCGTCAGGTGCTCGACGACGGCCTGCGCCTGCACCCCGAATCCGGCCTGCTGCACCACGTCAACGGCCTCGCCCTGGTGCGCGCGGGCCAGCGCCCGCAGGCGCTCAAGGAACTGCGCGAAGCGGTACGGCTGGCTCCGGACGACGATCAGTTCCGCTACGTGCTGGCGATCGCCCTGCACGACAGCGGCGACATCGACGGCGCCTGCCACGAGCTGGAACAGCTGCTGCAGCGCCACCCGTCCAACCGCGTGGCGCGCCTGGCGCTGCTCGATTACCTGCGGCAGACCGGGCAGTTCCAGAAGGTCCAGCAGCTCACCGCGGAGCTGGAGCAGCAGAACCCGGACGATCCGGCGCTGAAACGTGAGTGAAATTTCCGACAGCAGGCGGGAACCGCCGCCTGTCCAGGGGTTCTGAAGGGCGCGCAATCACTCAAGGAACCATCATGCGTCGTCGTTTCGCCCCCGTTGTCGTAGCCCTCACCCTGCTTCCCCTCGCCTCGGCCATGGCCGAAGACCGCAGCTTCTGGCGCGGCGTCCTGACCTCCGGCGCCACCACCGCGTCGAGCTACATGACCAGCCGTGACGACCACAAGCTGGTCGGTCCGGCCCAGGACGATGCGGCCAGCTTCATCGCCACCGACGGCGCCATCCGCGGCCCGTACCTGGAAGCCGCGCTGCACGACATGCGCAACGCCGACCCGGCCCTGGCGCAGGCCAGCGACGCCGAACTGGCCTCGGCGATCCTCGCCGGTCAGCGCTGATCGACCGCGGTGTGCGCGACGACCGTTCGCGCACACCGCCCGTGGAAAGTTGGAACTCCAGCGAGCCGCCGCGCCTCTCACCAGTACACGGACCCTCCGGAGGTGTACCCGATGCGTACCGCGAAACTGGCCACCGCCTTTGCCCTGATCGCCCTGCCCGTCGCCTCGGCCATGGCCGACGGCTTCTGGCGCGACATCATCTCGTCCGGCGCCACCACCGCGTCGACCTACCTGACGTTCAAACACGACAAGCTGATCGTCGCCGCCCAGGACGACGCCAGCGCCTTCGTCGCCAGCGATGGCGCGATCCGCGGTCCGTACCTGGAAGCCGCCCTCACCCGCCTGCGCAGCGACGACGCAGCGCTGCAGGACCGCAGCGACATGGAGCTGGCCAACGCCATCCTCGTCCGCCGCGATGACGCATCCGCCCAGTGACACCCAGCGCCGCGGCCCGTGGCGCTCGCCGCGGGCCCGCGAGCCGGCCCGACTGCGGCGCGCCCTGAAGGCGATCGCGGACGAAGTCCGCTCCTACGCAGCCGTCGACGCCGGCATCTCCTTGTAGGGCGGATAACGCACCAGCGTTATCCGCCGGAGCATGCGGCGGATAACCCGTTCCGGGTTATGCGCCCTACGGTGCTCACGCCGGATTCAACCTGTAGGAGCGAGCTTGCTCGCGAACCCGCCCAACACCGGAGCCGCCGGGGAATCCGTTCGCGAACAAGCTCGCTCCTACGAAAAGCTCCCATGAAAAAGCCGCCCGAAGGCGGCTTTTCCAGTTCAGCGCAAACTCACTTCAGCACAGCACTCACTCGCGGTAGTCATCCACCGGCACGCAGGCGCAGAACAGGTTGCGGTCGCCGTAGACGTTATCCACGCGGTTCACCGCCGGCCAGTACTTGAAGGCACGGGTGTGCTCGGTCGGGGTAATTGCGTCGGCGATCTGGTAGGGGCGGTCCCACAGCCCGGTAACGTCGGCCAGGGTGTGCGGCGCGCGCTTGAGCGGGTTGTCCTCGGCCGGCCATTCGCCGGTCTCGACCTTGGCGATCTCCGCGCGGATCGACAGCATCGCCTCGATGAAGCGGTCCAGCTCGTGCTTGGACTCGCTCTCGGTGGGCTCGACCATCAGCGTGCCGGGCACCGGGAAGGACATGGTCGGCGCGTGGAAGCCGTAGTCCATCAGGCGCTTGGCCACGTCTTCCTCGCTGATTCCGGTCTGTGCCTTGAGCGGGCGCAGGTCGAGGATGCACTCGTGGGCAACGCGCTCGTTGCGGCCACGGTAGAGCACCGGGAAGGCGCCATCGAGCTTGCTCGCCAGGTAGTTGGCATTGAGGATCGCCACCTCGGTGGCATCGGCCAGCTGCGGGCCCATCATGGCGATGTACATCCAGCTGATCGGCAGGATGCTCGCGCTGCCCCAGGGCGCGGCGCTCACCGCGCCGTTCAGCGGGTTCGGGCCTTCGATGCGGATCACCGGGTGGTTGGCGACGAAGGGCGCGAGGTGCTTCTTCACGCCGATCGGGCCCATGCCCGGGCCGCCACCGCCGTGGGGAATGCAGAAGGTCTTGTGCAGGTTCATGTGCGACACGTCGGCGCCGATGTCCGCCGGGCGCGCCAGGCCGACCTGGGCGTTGAGGTTGGCGCCGTCCATGTAGACCTGGCCGCCGTGGCCGTGGATGACCTCGCAGATTTCGCGGATGCCTTCCTCGTAGACGCCGTGCGTCGACGGGTAGGTGATCATCAGGCAGGACAGCTGCTCGCCGGCTTCGGCCGCCTTGCGCTTCAAGTCTTCCAGGTCGACGTTGCCGCCCTTGTCGCACTCGACGATGACCACGCGCATGCTCGCCATGATCGCCGAGGCCGGGTTGGTGCCGTGGGCCGAGGACGGGATCAGGCAGATGTTGCGGTGCGCGTCGCCACGGCTCTCGTGGTACTTGCGGATCGCCAGCAGGCCGGCGTATTCGCCCTGGGCGCCGGAGTTGGGCTGCATGCAGATGGCGTCGAAGCCGGTGATCGCGCAGAGCCAGCTTTCCAGCTCCTCGATCATCAGTCGGTAACCCTCGGCCTGCTCGCGCGGCACGAAGGGGTGCAGGCTGGCGAATTCCGGCCAGGTGATCGGGATCATCTCGCTGGTGGCGTTGAGCTTCATGGTGCAGGAGCCCAGCGGGATCATCGACTGGTTCAGCGCCAGGTCCTTGCCTTCGAGCTGGCGCAGGTAGCGCAGCATCTCGGTTTCGCTGTGGTGGCGGTTGAACACCGGGTGGCTCAGGTAGCCGCTGCTGCGCTGCAGGTCGACGGGGATGCCGTCGGCGATCTTGCCGGCATCGAGCTGGGCGACGTCCAGGCCGTGGCCGACACCGAGGATGATGTCGAACAGGCCGGCGAGGGTAGCGGCGCTGGTGGTCTCATCCAGGCTCACGCCCAGGCGGTCTTCACCGACGATACGCAGGTTCACACGGGCGGCGCGGGCGCGCTCGAGGATGGCCTGCTGCTGGGCGCCGACGTCCAGGGTCAGGGTGTCGAAGAAGTGCGGGTTGACGCGTTTGATGCCTTTTTCGGCGAGGCCGGCGGCCAGCACGGAAGTCAGGCGATGTACGCGCTGGGCGATGCGTTTCAGGCCCTGCGGGCCGTGGTAGACGGCGTACAGGCTGGCGATGTTGGCCAGCAGCACCTGCGAGGTGCAGACGTTGGAGTTGGCCTTCTCGCGGCGGATGTGCTGCTCGCGGGTCTGTAGCGCCATGCGCAGCGCGGTGTTGCCGCGGGCGTCCTTGGAGACGCCGATGATGCGGCCGGGCATGGCGCGCTTGTAGTCGTCGCGGCAGGCGAAGAAAGCCGCATGCGGACCGCCATAGCCCATGGGCACGCCAAAGCGCTGGGCGCTGCCCAGGACCACGTCGGCGCCCAGCTCGCCCGGCGGGGTGAGCAGCAGCAACGCGAGAAGGTCGCTGGCCACGCAGGCGAGGGCCTGCTGAGCGTGCAGCGCTTCGATGACCGGGCGCAGGTCGCGGATTTCGCCGCGGGTATCCGGGTACTGCAGCAGCGCACCGAACACCGCGTGCTGGCCGAGGTTTTCCACTTCGTCGACCACCACGTCGAAGCCGAAGGCTTCGGCGCGGGTCTGCACCACGGAGATGGTCTGCGGATGGCAGTGGGCGTCGACGAAGAACAGGTTGCTCTTGGCCTTGGCCACGCGTTTGGCCAGGGCCATGGCCTCGGCAGCGGCGGTGGCTTCGTCGAGCAGCGAGGCGCTGGCCAGGTCGAGGCCGGTGAGGTCGATGGTCATCTGCTGGAAGTTCAGCAGCGATTCCAGGCGCCCCTGGGCGATCTCCGGCTGGTACGGGGTGTAGGCGGTGTACCAGCCCGGATTTTCCAGCACGTTGCGCAGGATGACGGTGGGGGTCAGGGTGCCGTAGTAGCCGGTGCCGATCAGGCTGGTCCACAGCTCGTTCTGCTGCGCGTAGCCCTTCAGCTTGGCCAGCGCACCCTGCTCGTCGAGGGCGGTGGGCAGGTCCAGCGGCCGGTTCAGGCGGATCGCCGGGGGCACCGTCTGTGCGATCAGGTCCTCACGGTTGCCGAGCCCGAGGGTGTCGAGCATGGCTTGCTGCTCGGCGGCGTCGGGGCCCAGGTGGCGGGCGAGGAAGGCATCAGGCTGGTGCAGCTGGGAAAGCGAAGGGGTGTTCGACATGGCCACGGTCTCGAAAGGTCGGTCCGTAAAAAGAACAGGCCCCGACGAGTCGAGGCCTGTGTTTACAGCAGTGTCTTACGCGTCGGCGTCGCTGGCAGCGCGGTAGCCGGCGGCGTCGAGGAGCTTGTCCAGCTCGGCCGGGTTGCTCGGCTTGAGCTTGAAGAACCAGGAGCCGTAGGGGTCGTTGTTGACTTCCTCGGGGGTGTCGGCCAGCACCTCGTTGACGGCGATGACTTCGCCGCCCACCGGGGCGTAGATGTCCGAGGCGGCCTTCACCGACTCGACGACACCGGCTTCCTGGCCGGCGGCGAGGGTCTTGCCCACTTCCGGCAGTTCGACGAAGACCACGTCGCCCAGGGCTTCCTGGGCATGGTCGGAGATGCCCACGGTCACGGTACCGTCGGCTTCCAGGCGCGCCCACTCGTGGCTGGCGGCGTAACGCAGGTCGGCGGGGATATTGCTCATCTTGTTGTTCCTCGGGGACTGGGCGACGGGCGGCGGTGCCGCCCCATACAAGTTAGATCATGCAATTTAGATCAGGGCTTTGCCATGACGCACGAAATTCGGCTGAACGACGCGTACCGGGTACCACTTGCCACGGATTTCCACTTCGGCGCGGTCGCCAGTGGCCGCCGGCACACGGGCCAGGGCGATGGATTTGCCGAGCGTCGGGGAGAAACTGCCGCTGGTGATCTCGCCTTCGCCGACGCCGGCGACGCGAACCACCTGGTGGGCGCGCAGCACGCCGCGCTCTTCCAGCACCAGGCCGACCAGCTTGGGCGCATCGCCGGCGGCTTTCTGCGCTTCCAGGGCCTTGCGGCCGATGAAGTCGCGGCCTTCGGGCTCCCAGGCGATGGTCCAGGCCATGTTGGCAGCCAGCGGGGTGACGTCTTCGTCCATGTCCTGGCCGTAGAGGTTCATCCCGGCTTCCAGGCGCAGGGTATCGCGCGCGCCCAGGCCTGCGGGGGAGATGCCGGCGCCGACCAGGTCGTTGAGGAAGCCTTGTGCCTCGACGGCCGGCAGCATGATTTCCAGGCCGTCCTCGCCGGTGTAGCCGGTGCGGGCGATGAACCAGTCACCGTCGGCCTTGCCCTGGAAGGGCTTGAGCTCGCGGATCAGCGCGGCGCGCGAAGGGGTAACCAGCTCAGCGGTCTTCTCGCGGGCATTCGGGCCCTGCACGGCGAGCATCGCCAGGTCCGGGCGCTCGGTGAGGGTGACGTCGAAGCCTTCGGTGTGGGCCTGCATCCAGGCCATGTCCTTGTCGCGGGTGGAGGCGTTGACCACCACGCGGTAGCCGTACACGCCGAGGTAGACGATCAGGTCGTCGACCACCCCGCCGCGCTCGTTGAGCATGCCGCTGTACAGCGCCTTGCCCGGAACCTGCAGTCGTTCGACATCGTTGGCCAGGAGTCGCTGCAGGTATTCCTTGGCCTGCGGACCGGTGACGTCGACCACGGTCATGTGGGAAACGTCGAACACGCCGCAATCGCGACGTACCTGGTGGTGCTCTTCGACTTGCGAGCCGTAGTGCAACGGCATGTCCCAACCGCCGAAATCGACGATCTTGGCGCCGAGGGCGACGTGCAAATCATAGAGCGGCGTGCGCTGTCCCATGGGTGTTCTCCTTCCGGGCGAGGCGGGTGCGGAGCGCGAGTACGGCCCGCACGAAACGCGCGCATTGTAGTCGCATGACCGGCCTCTGGACAGCTTGTCCGACGGCCGATTCTCAGGGCCGCGAAGAACCGCTCTGGCGCGCGGAGCGACGGATCAGGCCGATCACCGGGAACAGCCCCACCAGCACCAGCGTCAGGGCCGGCAGCGCGGCGCGCGCCCACTCCCCTTCACTGGTCATTTCGAAGACCCGCACGGCCAGGGTATCCCAGCCGAACGGACGCATCAGCAGAGTTGCCGGCATCTCCTTGAGTACATCGACGAATACCAGCAGCGCGGCACTCAGCGCTCCGGGCAGCAGCAGCGGCAGGTATACGCGCAGGAACAGGCCGACACCGCCGACACCCAGGCTGCGGGAAGCTTCCGGCAGCGACGGGCGAATCCGCGCCAGCGCGCCCTCCAGCGGGTTGTAGGCCACCGCCATGAAGCGGATCAGGTAGGCCACCAGCAGCGCCCCGAGGCTGCCCAGCAGCAGTGGCTTGCCAGCGCCACCCAGGGCGCTGGAGAGCGGGATCACCGCGTGATTGTCCAGCCAGCTGAAGGCCAGCATGATCGCCACCGCCAGCACCGAGCCGGGCAGCGCATAACCGAGGTTTGAGATACCCACCGCCGAGCGCACCGCTGGCGTCGGCGACAGGCGCCGTGCGAAGACCAGCAGCAGCGCCACGCCGACCGTGATCAGCGCCGCCAGGCCGCCAAGGTAGAGGCTGTGCAGGATCAGCCCCCAGTAACGCTCGTCGAGATCGAAGCGGCCCTTCTGCCAGACCCACACCACCAGTTGCAGCACCGGGATGACGAAGGCGCAGGCGAACACCAGCAGGCACCAGGCGCTGGCGGCGAAGGCCTTCCAGCCGTGCAGCCGGTACAACGCCGCGCCGCGCGGACGCTCGTTGGCCGTACCGCTGCGGCCACGGCTGTAGCGCTCGCCCAGCAGCACCAGCATGACGAACAACAGCAGCAGGCTGGCCAGCTGGGTGGCGCTGGAAAGGCTGTAGAAGCCATACCAGGTCTTGTAGACGGCGGTGGTGAAGGTATCGAAGTTGAATACCGAGACGGTGCCGAAGTCCGCCAGGGTCTCCATGATCGCCAGCGCCAGCCCGGCGCCGATGGCTGGCCGCGCCATGGGCAGGGCGACGCGCCAGAAGGCCGCCAGCGGCGACAGCCCGAGTACCCGCGCCGCTTCCATCAGGCCGCGCCCCTGGGCGAGGAAGGCGGTGCGCGCGAGCAGGTAGACGTAGGGGTAGAAGACCAGCACCAGTACCGTGATCACGCCGCCGGTGGAACGCACGCGGGGCAACCGCAGGCCGCTGCCGAACCATTCGCGCAGCAGCGTCTGCACCGGCCCGGAGAAGTCCAGCAGGCCGACGAAGACGAACGCCAGCACGTAGGCCGGCACCGCGAACGGCAGCATCAGCGCCCAGTCCAGCCAGCGCCGACCGGGGAATTCGCAGAGGCTGGTGAGCCAGGCGAGGCTGACGCCGAGCACGGTCACGCCGACGCCCACGCCCGCCACCAGCACCAGGGTATTGCCCAGCAGGCGGGTCATCTGGGTTTCCCACAGGTGCGACCAGATTTCGCGGTCGATCTCCGCCCAGCTCAGCAGCAGGACGCTGATGGGCAGCAGGACCAGGGCGGCGACGGCGAATGTGATGGGATACCAGCGGTTGGCGCGCATGCGTGGCGTGTTTCCAGGACTTCAGAGGGTGTTCGTAGGAAATGCCGCCGCGTTACAGGCGGAAGCTTCCATCATTGGAATCGAATTCGCCCGATCCTCGGCGAGCGGGGATAAAGAGCAAGGTACGGCGGTCGAATCGGCCACTGTGCCACTGCCTTCCCCAAGGAAAAAGTCCCATGTTGTCTCGTCGCCAACTTCCAGCCCTGCTGCTGATCCCGCTGTGCAGCCTGGCCCTGGCCGAAGAATCCACGCCCGTCGAATCCTGCCTGGCGATGGCCATCAGCAAGGTCGCCGAGGACCCGAAGCTGCAGGAGCGCTGGCAGAAGACCTGGATCGAACCCGGCTCGATTGTCGTCGAGGATTACGACGGCTCGGTCGACGATCAGCACGCCGGCAAGCGCCTGACCGCCCAGCTGCGCCGCGGCGAACAGTCCGATGGCGTATTCGTCTGCCTGCTGGCAGACGACGGCACAGCCCTCTCCGTTATCCACCAGGATGACAGCGGCGCCCGCTGAGGCGCCGCCAGCGATCAGTTCCAGCCAGCGCGGTCCATCAGCTTGATCGCTTCGGCCTGGCGCTTGCCGGCGATCTCCACCGGGATGCTGTCGGCCTTGAACTCACCCCAGGCTGCCACTTCCTGCGACGGTGCCACCTTCGGGTTGGCCGGGAATTCCTGGTTGATGCCGGCGAACAGCGACTGCGCATCCGGCCCGGTCATCCACTCCACCAACTTTTTCGCCGCTTCCGGGTGCGGCGCGTGCTTGGTCAGGCCGATGCCCGACAGGTTGACGTGCACGCCACGGTCGCCCTGGTTCGGCCAGAACAGCTTCACCGGCAGTTGCGGATTGTCCTTGTGCATGCGCCCGTAGTAGTAGGTGTTGACGATGCCGACGTCGCACTGGCCAGCGGCAATGGCCTGCAGCAGCGCGTTATCGTCGGAGAACACGTCGGTGGCCAGGTTGTTCACCCAGCCCTGGAGAATCTGTTCGGTCTTCTCGGCGCCGTGGGTCTCGATCAGCGTCGCAGTCAGCGACTGGTTGTAGACCTTCTTCGCGGTGCGCAGGCACAGGCGGCCTTCCCACTTCGCATCGGCCAGCTCCTCGTAGGTCGACAGTTCCTCGGGCTTCACCCGCTGGGTCGAATAGGCGATGGTCCGCGCGCGCAGCGACAGGCCGGTCCAGCTGTCGGTGCCGGAGCGGTACTGCGGCGGGATGTTGGCATCCAGGGTCGGCGAGTCGAAAGGCTGCAGGATGCCCATCTTCTCGGCCTGCCAGAGGTTGCCGGCATCCACGGTCAGCAGCAGGTCGGCCGGGGTGTTCGCGCCTTCCGCCTTGATCCGCGCCATCAGCGGCGCTTCCTTGTCGGTGATGAACTTGATCTTCACCCCGGTCTTCTCGGTGTAGGCGTCGAATACCGGCTTGATCAGCTCGTCGATGCGCGAGGAATAGACCACCACTTCGTCGGCGGCCTGGGCGGTGCTACCGAGGGCGGCCAGCAGGAGGGTGGCGAGAAGACCTTTGCGCGCGAGCATGAGCTTGTCCTTTGCGGGGAAGAAATCCCGCAAATGATAAGGAACCTCATTTGCTATCGAGCCGCGTGTTTGTGTCGGGGTGTTTCGATGGGGTGTGGTTTGGGGTCGCGGGGAAGAGTGGCGATGCAGGCCAAGAGCCCCTCACCCCAGCCCTCTCCCAGAGGGAGAGGGAGCTATTCGGAGCAGATGGATATCGCGGAGTCAGCCGGCGAGCCCTGACCCATCCGCTTGCGCCAGTCAGTCCCCTCTCCCTCCGGGAGAGGGTTAGGGTGAGGGGCCGCAGGCCACCTTGAGTTACACCCGCGCCAGCTCCGGCAGATCACCGGAAAGCCCCAGCGCCTGCCGCACGAAAACACCCTTGGCCTCATGGTGCTTGTCCACCAGCCGCAGCCCGGCGTTGCGCAGCCAGCGCACGGCCAGCGGGTCGGCCTGGAACAGGCGCTGGAAGCCCTCCATCGCCGCCATCATCGCCAGGTTGTGCGGCATCCGCCGACGCTCGTAGCGGCTCAGCACACGCTCCTCGGCGATGTTCTCGCCACGGGCGTGGGCATGTTCGATGACTTCGGCGAGCACCGCGGCATCGAGGAAGCCCAGGTTCACGCCCTGCCCGGCCAGCGGGTGGATGGTGTGCGCGGCGTCGCCGATCAGCACCAGTCCCGGCTCCACGTAGCGCTTGGCGTGACGCTGGCGCAGCGGTATGCAAAGGCGGCGGTCGGCATGTTCGATGGCGCCCAGTCTATGTTCGAAGGCCAGGCCCAGGGCCTTGCAGAAACCTTCGTCATCCAGCGCCATCAACTTCTCGGCCTGCTCTGGCGTCGTCGACCAGACGATCGAGCACCAGTGCGCGTCGCCCTCCTTCGCCAGCGGCAGGAAGGCCAGCGGGCCGTCGTCGGTGAAGCGCTGCCAGGCGGTGGCCTGGTGCGGCTTCTCGCAGCGCACGCTGGTGACGATGGCGTGGTGCAGGTAATCCCACTCGCGGGTGGCGCAGCCGGCCAGGCGGCGCACGGCGGAATTGGCGCCGTCGGCGGCGACCACCAGCGGCGTGCGGATTTCGCGGCCGTCGGCAAGGCTCAGCAGCCAGTCGTCGCCGGAGTGGCGCAGCTGTTCCAGGCGCGCATTGGGCAGCAGGCCGAGAGCGGAGTCGTGCAGGCGCTCCAGCAGGGCATCCTGCACCACACGGTTCTCGACGATGTGGCCGAGCATCTCGGCATGCACGCTGGCGGCGCTGAAGTGGATCTGCCCGGTACCCGAGCCATCCCACACCTGCATCTCGCGGTAGGGTTCGGCGCGCCGTGCGGCGATGCCGTCCCAGGCGTGCAGGCGCTGGAGGATGCGCCGGCTGGCCTCGGACAGCGCACTGACGCGCGGCTCGAAGGGCGCTTCGCGGTCGAACGGTGCGACGCTCAGCGGCGAGCCGTCCAGCAGCAGGATGTCCAGCCCGCTGCCTTCCAGGGCCAGGGCCAGCGCGCTGCCGACCATTCCCGCCCCGACGATAACCAGATCCGCGTGCATGTGCGTTCCTTCTTCAGCGGCCCGCGCAGCTTCGGCGCGGGCATCGAAATTCAAGCGGCCTGCCGCGCGCGCGGCTTGAGCCGGACGTACAGGGTCTTCTGCACCCGCGCCACCAGGGTGCCTTCGCCGTCACGCACTTCGGCGTGCAGGCGCGGCAGGTATTTCGCACCGTCGGCGGTGCGCTCGCGGATCTCGTCGAGCAGCGCCTGGTCGATACGGAACTCGGCGTACACCGGGCCCTTGCCGGGGCTGACGAATTCGATGTTGGCAGCCTTGTCCCAGACGATGTAGTCGCCCCCCAGGTTCTCCATCAGCATCAGCATGAAGAAGGGGTCGGTCATGCTGTACAGGCTGCCGCCGAACTGGGTGCCGACGTAATTGCGGTTGAACAGGTTGAGGCCCATCTTCACCCGCACCTCGCGAAAGTCCGCGCTGATGTGGCGCACCCGCACCCCGGCGCCGAGGTACGGCGGGTAGAGGTTCAGGCCCAAACGCAGCAGACGGGCGCGGTGCGGGCTCTTGCGGACTGGCATCGACGGTACGGGCATCGACTCAGACCGGCCGGGCGCCCAGGCCCATGGCCTGGCGGGCGAACCAGCGCTTGGCCGGGGGCAGCAGGTCGAGGCCGAGCAGGCCGATGTTGCGGCCGGTGGCCAGCAGCGGCTGGGTATTGGAGAACAGCCGGGTGACGCGGTCGGAGAAGCCGACGGTCATCTGCTGGTCGAGGCGCTGGCCTTCGAGGTAGCGCTGCAGCACGGCGAAATCGCCCGGTGCGGCCTGCTCCTGCAGCAGGCGGTCGCCGAGTGCCTGGGCATCGCGCAGCGACAGGTTGAAGCCCTGCCCGGCGATCGGGTGCAGGCTGTGGGCGGCGTTGCCGAGCACCACCAGGTGCGGGCGAATCTGCTCGTCGGCCTCGGTCAAGCTCAGCGGGTAGCCGTAGCGCACGCCGACCTGGCGCAGGGCGCCGAGGCGATAGCCGAAGGCTTCCTGCAGCTCGGCGAGGAAGGCCCCGTCGGGCAACTCGCGCAGACGCTCGGCGTCGCTGCCGGTACGAGTCCAGACCAGCGCGCAGCGGTTTTCCGGCAGCGGCAGCAAGGCCAGCGGGCCGTTCTCGGTAAAGCGTTCAAAGGCCTGCCCGCGATGGGCTTCGGACGGGCTGATGTTGGCGATCAGCGCAGTCTGCCCGTGGGACGAGGAGCGCACATTGATGCCCAATTGCTCGCGCAGACCGGAGCGGCCGCCGTCGGCCAGCACGGCGAGGTCGCAGTCCAGCTGCGAATCGTCGTCCAGGGTCAGACGGTAGCCGTCGCCCAGGGCGTCCATCCGCCGGACTTCGGCGGGGCAGCGCCAGCTCACCACCTGCGGGTCCAACGCGTGCCAGAGGGTCTGGCCGAGCCAGGCGTTCTCCACCACGTAGCCGAGCGCCGGGACGCCCTCCTCCACCGCGGTCAGGCGCGCGGAGCCGAAGCGGCCGCGGTCGGAGACGTGGATCTGGGTGATCGGTTCGGCACGCTGGGCGATCTGCTGCCAGAGCCCCAAGCGTTCGTAGATCTGCCGGCTGCCGAAGGACAGCGCCGTGGAGCGCGCGTCGTAGCTCGGCTGGTAGGCGTCACCGGGAGCGAAGGGCTCGACCAGCACGATCTGCCAGCCGCGCGCGCGGGCGCCAGCCTGGAGGATCAGCGCGAGGCTTGCGCCCACCAGTCCGCCACCGATGATGGCCAGTTGCGTACGTTGCATGTCAGGCGGCCTGGGCCTTGGCTTCGGCCATCAGCGCCTCGATTTCGGCGACGGTCTTCGGCACGCCGTTGGTCAGCACTTCGCAGCCGGTCCTGGTCACCACCACGTCGTCCTCGATGCGCACGCCGATGCCGCGCCACTTCTTCGGCACGTCGGTGTTGTCCGGGGAGATGTAGATGCCCGGCTCGACGGTCATCGCCATGCCCGGTTCGAGCACGCGCCATTCACCGCCGACGCGGTATTCGCCGACGTCGTGCACGTCCATGCCCAGCCAGTGGCCGGCACGGTGCATGTAGAAGGCCTTGTAGGCTTCGCGCTCGATCAGCTCGTCGACATCGCCCTTGAGCAGGCCCAGTTCCACCAGGCCGGCGGTGATGACCCGCACGGTGGCCTCGTGGGCTTCGTTCCAGTGGCGACCCGGCGCGATGAAGTCGAAGGCCGCCATGTTGGCGTCCAGCACCAGCTGGTAGATGGCCTTCTGCTCGGGGCTGAAGACGCCGCTGGCGGGGAAGGTGCGGGTGATGTCGCTGGCGTAGCAGTCGATCTCGCATCCGGCGTCGATCAGGATCAGGTCGCCGTCCTTGATCTGCGCGTCGTTCTCCCGGTAGTGCAGGATGCAGGCGTTGCGGCCAGTGGCGACGATGGAGCCGTAGGCCGGCATCTTCGCGCCGCCCAGGCGGAAGGCGTATTCCAGCTCGGCTTCCAGGTGGAACTCGTGGAGCCCCGGACGGCAGGCCTGCATGGCGCGGATGTGGGCGCCGGCGGAGACTTCCGCGGCGTAGCGCATCACCTTCACCTCGCCGGCGCTCTTGTACAGGCGCTGGTCGTGCAGCAGGTGGTCGAGAGCGACGAATTCGTTCGGCGGCTGCGCACCCTGGCGCGCCTTGGAACGGATCACGTTGATCCACTCCATCAGCCGGCGGTCGAACTCCTGGTTGGCGCCCAGCGCGTAATACACGCGGTCGCGGCCTTCGATCAGACCAGGGAGGATGTCGTCGATATCGCCGATGGGGAAGGCATCGTCGGCGCCGAAGGTGGCGATGGCACCGTCCTGGCCGGCGCGCAGGCCGTCCCACAGTTCACGCTCCGGATCGCGCTCGCGGCAGAACAGCACGTACTCGCCGTGCTCGCGGCCGGGGATCAGCGCCATCACCGCTTCCGGCTCGGGGAAGCCGGTGAGGTACTGGAAATCGCTGTCCTGGCGGTAGACGTGCTCGACGTCGCGGTTACGGATGTACATCGGCGCCGCCGGGAGAATGGCGATGCTGTTGGGTTCCATCTGCGCCATCAGCGCCTTGCGACGACGGGCGTATTCCGACTTGGCGATACGGATCATGCGCGACCTCAATGCAGGGAGGGTTTCTCGGCCGGTGCCGGCACCTTGCCGAATTCGGAGAACAGCAGCAGCGGGGCGACGCGCAGGTATTCCTGCACTTCCATGTAGTCGGCCTCGCCGTCTTCGGATTCTTCCAGCTGGCCGCCGACCTGGGCGATGGCGGCGATGTCCTGCAGCACTTCGTCGGCTTCGTCGGACAGGCTGGGGGAACGCAGCGCCAGGCCGAAGCCGGCGAGGAAGCCCTGGCACCACTGGCCCAGCGCGGTAGCGCGCTCCAGCAGCGGCTCGTCGTCGTTGGGCAACATCAGCACCACGGCCATCTCGCCCTGGGTGAAATCCTGCTGGACCATGCCCAGCAGGCCGCCAAGGGCCGCGCCCAGGCGCTCGCCCGGCTCGCCGCCGAGCAGCTCGCCAGCGGCCTGCAGCCACTCGCCCTGGTCGAAGCCGGAGCCTGCGCAAACACGGCCAAGCAGGTGGCCGTGCAGTTCGGCGGGGGAAATCGGCAGGGCAGCCTCGGCGAGCAGGGCGGCGAAAGCGGTGTAGGCGGAGCTGGAAGTGGACATGTCGAACCCGGATGACGGCTAGGCGCCATCAGGCGCCGCGCTTAGAATATGGTCCGTTATCCTAGCACCGGCGCACACAGCAAGACCATGTGACGAAGCGCCGGGCAGCCGTGCGTTGACCCACCCCCACGGCAGTCCTATATAGTTCTCGATTACTAAAGCAACTCCCAAGCGAGAGCCCATGGAAGACGCCGACCTGCACGCGCTGATCGCCAAGTTCGACCTGCTGCTCCAGCGCCTGGAACAGCTCAAGGCCGAGAACCGGCTGCTGCGGGCGAACGAGAAAAGCTGGCGGGAAGAACGCGCCCATCTGATCGAGAAGAACGATTTGGCTCGGCAGAAGGTCGAAGCGATGATTTTGCGTCTTAAAGCCCTGGAGCAGGACTCATGAGCCAGTCGAACACCCTGAACGTCCAAATCCTCGACAAGGAGTACTGCATCGCATGCCCTGCGGACGAGCGCGTCAACCTGGAAAGCGCCGCGCGCTATCTGGACAGCAAGATGCGCGAGATCCGCTCCAGCGGCAAAGTGATCGGTGCTGACCGCGTCGCGGTGATGGCTGCCCTGAACATCACCCACGAGCTGCTGCACAAGCAGGAGCGCGTCGAGACCGACAGCGGCTCCACCCGCGAGCGCGTGCGTGAACTGCTCGAGCGCGTTGATCGCGCGCTGACCACCGAGCCCCTTACCACCGATAAAGAGCAGGGTGAAGTCTGACCAGGGAAATTTCCTTGGGGTATAATCGGCCTCGCTCCCTGGTGTGTTGGCCAGTCGGTGATGTCCCTGAGCCGATAATTGCAACAACGGGGGTTGCCAGTTGGGCTGGTGTGCATGTCCGCACGACGGAAAGCCTTAAAGCCTACTGCAACCACCACCTTGAACTCTCGGGTTCAAGGGCTAACCCGACAGCGGCATGTCCGGGGAGCTTTACCCTTCCATGATCCACTCTGCTGGTCTCTCCCGCCCTGCCCTGCGCCGCCAGTTGCGCCAGGCCAGACGCGCACTCACTCCCCTGCAGCAACGCCTCGCCGCCCAGGCCCTGTATCGCCAGCTCGCGCAGCATCCGCTGTTCCGCCGGGCGAAGCACATTGCCCTGTACCTGCCGGCTGATGGCGAAATCGACCCGCGTCCATTGATGAAGGCTGCGCAGAAGCGCGGCAAGGCGACCTATCTGCCGGTGCTCTCGGACTGGCCACGCACGCACATGACCTTCCAGCAGGTGGGCATCGGCGAGCGCTGGGTGCGCAACCGCTTCAACATTGCCGAACCGCAGGCCGACCGACGGCGCCAGCGGCCGGCCTGGGCGCTGGACCTGCTGTTGCTGCCGCTGGTGGGCTTCGATCCGCAGGGCGGCCGGCTGGGCATGGGCAAAGGCTTCTACGACCGGACCCTGGCCTACCTGGGCATGCGCAAAAATTGGCAGAAACCGACGCTATTGGGCCTGGCGCACGAGTGCCAGAAGGTCGACAAGCTGGAGCTGGCGAGCTGGGATGTGCCGCTGCTGGGCATAGTGACGGACGGCGGCTGGTATGGCCGTCTGGCGACGGAATCGCGTTCCTTGCGATAACCGTGGCGGATGCCACTGATTCAGGCGAACTGGATCAGGGCTGCTGGGTGACCTGCACCGGGGCGTTGCCCTGGCGCTGTTCCCAAAGGCTCTGGGTGTAACCGGTGGTGACGACCCCAAGGCCGAAAAGTATTACCAACACCCACAAAAGATCTGGCTTGCGTTTCATCGATTGCCTCCCCCTTCCAGGCAAACTGTCCACGATGACCGGCGGTGGTTTTTTTATCCGTCCGGCGGGCCAAGCTGAAAACGGCGGCATTCTCCGACAATGAAAGGCATCCCGCAATTCTGACGCCAACCGATCGTCGGACGATCTCCGCCCTGCAAAACTTCGCGCACATTCAGGCAATGTTCATGCCGAATTCCCACATATTCTTCCTACAGCAAGTTTCCGGCGAGTTGGCAGCTTGTCGCAGGGGAAACGCCTACCCTTGATCCTCATGGGCCTCGTTGCCCACTTCGCCCAATCCGTTTCACACAACCGTTTCACACAAGGAGACCCTCGCGGATGGCACGCGCTTACTGGCTGATGAAATCCGAGCCCGACGAACTGTCGATCCACGACCTCAAGCGCCTGAAGAGCGCGCGCTGGGATGGCGTGCGCAACTACCAGGCACGCAACTTCATGCGCGCCATGCAGCCGGGCGACCTGTTCTTCTTCTACCACTCCAGCTGCCCGGAGCCGGGCATCGCCGGCATTGCGCAGATCGAGGGCGAAGCCTACGACGACCCGACCGCGCTGGACCCCAAGAGCCATTACCACGACCCCAAGGCCAGCGCCGAGAAGAACCCCTGGACAGCCCGCGACGTCGGCTTCGTCGAGGCCTTCCGTTCGGTGCTGCCGCTGGCCGCGCTGAAAGCCCAGGCAGGCCTTGAGGAAATGCCCCTGGTGCAGAAAGGCAGCCGCCTGTCGGTAATGCCGGTGACCGCCGAGCAGTGGGCACTCGTCGTCGGCCTGGCGCACAAGTAGAGGCAATGTGCTATTAGCTTGTTGAAGCCTCCGGAATTCGTCACATGCGCCGCCTTCAGTCCTCATTAGCGACCTACCTCGGGCTGGGCGGCCTGCTCTGCGTGCTGCTTTTCGCCAGCGCCTGGCTCGGCGAGGAACTGGCGAGCAGCGAGCGCCAGCGCGTGCAGGAACGCCTGGCCTACCAGGGCCGCAGCCTGGCGCACCAGTTGGAGGCCAATCTCCACGAGCAGGTCCAGGGTCTGAGCCTGATCGCCCAGCTATGGACCCACCATGGCCGTATGCCGCGCGCCGAATGGGAGCTGGACGCGCGTTTCTACGTGCGCAGCTTTGCCGGCTACCAATCGATCCAGTGGTCCGGCCCCGACCTGCGCATCCGCTGGCTGGAGCCGCTGCAGGGCAACGAGGCGGCGCTAAATTTCCAGCTCACCGGGCTGCACCCCAACTACGCCACCGCCATGGCCGCCCGCGACAGTGGCAAGCCGCGCCTGAGCGACAGCGTCGAGCTGGTCCAGGGCGGCCGCGGCTTCGTTCTCTACACCCCGGTATTCATCCGCGATCCCGCCAACCAGCTGCAGTTCGACGGCTTCATGCAGGGCGTGTTCCGCGTCGGCCCGCTGATGGACAACCTGCTCAAGCAGGCCGACAACCACCTGTTCAGCGTGCGTCTGCTGGAGCACGGCCAACCGCTCTACGTGCGCGACCAGCCCGACAGCGATGCCGAGCAGCTGCTGCGCCTGCCGCTGCGCCTGCTCAACAACCGCAGCTTCGAGCTGGAGCTGCGCCCCACCCAGGCGCTGGTGCAGTCACTATCCACGCCGCTGCCGATGGTGGTGTTCGGCGGGGGCGTGGCGATCAGCCTGCTGCTGGTGGCGGCGCTGTTCCTCGCCCGCGAGAACGCCCGCCGCGCCACTGCGCTGAGCGCCAGCAACGAGTTGCTCAACCAGGAAGCGGAGCAACGCCAGGAGGTCGAGGCAAGCCTGCGCGACAGCCGCGGGCGCCTGCAACTGGCGCTGGACCTGACCGATTCCAGCCGCGACGCGCTGTTCATCTTCGACCTGCAACAGCGCGAGCTGCTGCACATGAACCGCGCCACCTACAGCGCCCTGGGCTACAGCGCCGAGGAGTTCCGCCGTTTGCTGCACCTGGACCCGGAGCGACTGATCCCCGGCTTCTTCGCCTGGATCCAGCTGGTGCAGCAGGCCCACCGGCTGAACCTGTCGATGATCTTCCAGCGCGAGATGCTGCGCCGCGACGGCAGCCTGCAGCCGGCCGAGATCAACACCCAGCTGATCCACCAGGGCGAGCGCGAGTACCTGATCGCCGTGGCCCGCGACAACAGCGAGCGCCTGCAACTGGAGGCGCAGCTGCAGAAGCTGTCGCAGCAGGACGGCCTCACCGGGCTGTACAACCGCCGCTACTTCGACCGCCAGCTGCAGAGCGAATGGCGCCGCCTGCGCCGCGCCGACGCACCACTGGCGGTGCTGATGCTGGATGTCGACCACTTCAAGCGCTTCAACGACTGCCTCGGCCACCTGGCCGGCGACGACGCGCTGCGCCGGGTCGCCAGCTGCCTGCAGGAGTGCCTGCAACGCGAAGGCGACGTGGCCTGCCGCTATGGCGGCGAGGAGTTCGTCATCATCCTCACCGACACCGACCCGGACGGCGCCGGGCATGTCGCCGCACGCGTGCACCAGCGCGTCGCCGAGCTGGGCATCGCCCACCCGGCGGCGGAGCTGGGTCGGTTGACCGTGAGTATCGGCGTGGCCATCGCCACGCCGGGGCAGGATGCCGAGCCGGACCAGCTGATCGCCCAGGCCGACCGCGCGCTGTATGCGGCCAAGCACAGGGGGCGCAACCAGACGTGTGTGTGGCCGGTGGATATGTCAGAGCGCACGTCTTCCTGAGACTTCGTGCGAGGCTGCCCTCTCCCCCCGCCCTCTCCCTGAAGGGAGAGGGAGCCGTCTGTGCCGGCTTACGCCATGGTTTCAACATGCACCGAACCAGTCCCCTCTCCCTCTGGGAGAGGGTTAGGGTGAGGGAAATGCATGGCGCAGCAGCGTACTGTTCAGCGTCAAGCCATCTGCCCGATAGTCCTGCGGAAGCGCCACAGCGCGCCGAAGAAGAACGCCGCACCGATCCCGACGATCCCCAGCAACTGCGGCCAGACGATGGACAGGTCCGCGCCGCGATAGAGGATTGCCTGGGCCAGGCTGACGAAGTGGGTGGTCGGCGCCGCCAGCATGATGGTCTGCACCAGCTCCGGCATGCTCTCCCGTGGCGTGGTACCGCCGGAGAGAATCTGCAGCGGCATCAGCGTGAGGATCACCAGCAACCCCAGTTGCGGCATCGAGCGCGCCACGGTGCCGATGAAGATGCCCATGGACGTGGTGGCGAACAGGTGCAGCGCCGCGCCCAGCAGGAACAGCCCCACCGAGCCGCTGATCGGCACGTCGAGCCAGCCGCGCACCACCAGCTGCAGCGAGATCGCCGCCGCCACCAGCACCACGGTGCCCATGGACCAGACCTTGGCCATCATGATCTCGAAGGCGGTCAGCGGCATCACCAGCAGGTGCTCCACCGTGCCGTGCTCGCGCTCGCGGATCAGCGCGGCGCCGGTGAGGATGATCGACAGCATGGTGATCTGGTTGATCACCTCCATCACCGCGCCGAACCAGGCCTGGGTCAGGTTCGGGTTGAACTCCATGCGCACCGCCAGCTCCGCTGGCATCGCCGCCTCGGCGCGGTAGCGGCTGACGAATTCGCCGACCTCGGTACCGACGATGTTCTGGATGTAGCCGGCGCCGGAGAAGGCCTGGCCGGTCTGCGTCGCATCGACGTTGACCTGGATCGCCGGCTGCCGCCCGGCCAGCACGTCGCGCTGGAAGTCCGGCGGGATATCCAGGGTGAAGGTGTACAGGCCGACGTCCATGCCGCGGTCCATCTGTGCGTGGCCGATCATTTCCGGCACCCGGAAATACGGCGGCTGGAAGGCATTGACGATACGCGAGGAGAGCTGCGACTGGTCCTCGTCGACGATGGCAATCGGCGCGTGGTGCAGGGTCTCCGGCACGCCGGTGGCCGAGCTGTAGACGCCCAAGGTGAAGGCCCAGGCGATCAGGATCWGCATCGCGTAGTCACGGCCCAGGCTGCGGAATTCCTTGATGCCGAGGTTGAAGATGTTCGCCAGCTTGTTCATCTCAGACCTCCTGCTTCTTCAGGCAGGCCACGCTGAGCAGCGTCAGCACCACCACCATGGCCAGCAGCGGCAGGTAGTAGACCCACAGGTCGGCAAAGCCCAGTGCCTTGGAGAAGGCGCCACGGCTGACGATGAGGAAATGCGAGGTCGGGTAGAGCTGGCCGATCACCGCTGCCGCGCCTTCCAGCGAGGACACCGGGTGGATCAGCCCGGAGAACTGGATCGCCGGGATCATGGTGGCGATGGCGGTGCCGAACACCGCGGCGATCTGGCTCTTCATGAAGGTCGAGAGCAGCAGGCCGAGGCCGGTGCTGGTCACCACATAGAGGAACGCGCCGACCAGCAGCGCCAGGAAGCTCCCCTTGAGCGGCACCTGGAACAGCAGCACAGCCATGGCCAGCATCAGCACGAAGTTGATCATGCCCATGCCGATGTACGGCAGCTGCTTGCCGAGCAGGAACTCCAGGCGAGTGACCGGGGTGACGTAGAGGTTGGTGATCGAACCCAGCTCCTTCTCGCGCACCACACCCAGGGCGGTCAGCATCGCCGGAATCATGATCAGCAGCAGCGGGATCACCGCCGGCACCATGGCCTTGAGGCTCTCCACGTCGGGGTTGTAGCGGAAGCGCACTTCGGTGCTCGCCGCGGCGCTGGCGGCGGCGTTGCCGTTCTGTCGCGCAAGGTCGGCCAAGTAGCTGGCGTGCAGCCCCTGCACATAGCCGAGCACGGTGTTGGCGCGGGTCGGCATGGCGCCGTCGATCCATACGCCGATGGCCGGGTCGGCGCCGCGCTTGAGGTCGCGGCCGAAGTTTGGCGGGATCTCCACCGCCAGGCTGATGTCGCCGCTACGCAAGCGCCGCTCCAGCTCCTCGGGGGTCTGGATCGGCGCCTTCTCGATGAAGTAGCGCGAGCCGGAAATGTTCAGCGCGTAGGTCTGGCTGGTGGTGGTCTGGTCGCGGTCGAGCACTGCGTAGGTGAGGTCCTCGACGTCCATGTTGATGCCGTAGCCGATGATGAACATCAGCAGCGCGGTGCCCACCAGCGCCAGGGTCAGGCGGATCGGGTCGCGGCGCAGCTCCATGGCCTCGCGGCGCGCGTAGCTGAACAGGCGCAGCCAGCTGAAGCGGTCGCTGCCCTTGTAGCGAGCGGGCAAGGCTGAATTTTCCTGGGTAGCGCGCTCCGGAGTGGGCGTGGCGTCGGCCACCGGCGCGCTGCCGGCGGCCTCTTCCAGGTAGGCGATGAAGGTGGCTTCCAGGGTCGGCAGGCCGCGCTTGTCGATCAGCCCCTGCGGGGTGTCGCTGTCGAGCACCTTGCCGGCGTGCATCAGCGAGATGCGGTCGCAGCGCTCGGCCTCGTTCATGAAGTGGGTGGAGATGAAGATGGTCACGCCGTCGTTGCGCGACAGCTCCACCATCAGCTCCCAGAAGCCGTCGCGGGCCACCGGGTCGACGCCCGAGGTGGGCTCGTCGAGGATGAGGATTTCCGGTTTGTGGATTACCGCCACGGCCAGCGACAGGCGCTGGCGGATACCCAGCGGCAGGCTGTCGGGCAGCTCGTTGCTGACCTTGCCCAGGTCGAAACGCTGGAGCATTTCCGCGACGCGTGGGCCGATCTGCTCATGCGGGATGTGGAACAGCTTGGCGTGCAGTTCGAGGTTCTGCAGCACCGTCAGCTCGGCATACAGCGAGAAGGCCTGGGACATGTAGCCGACGCGCCGGCGGGTCGCCATGTCGTTGGCGTTCACCGGCTGGCCGAACAGCGCACAGGTGCCTTCGCTGGCCGGCAGCAGGCCGGTAAGCATCTTCATGGTGGTGGACTTGCCGCAGCCGTTGGAACCGAGGAAGCCGAAGATTTCCCCGCGCTCGATGCGGAAGCTGACGCGGTCCACCGCGACGAAATCGCCAAAGCGGCAGGTCAGCCCCTCGGCCTCGATGGCGATCTGCGGCGCGCCGTCAGGCTGCGGGCGCGGCGGAATTACCAGTTTGTGGTGGCCAGCGCGCTTGCTCTCGGGCAGCAGCGCGATGAACGCCTCTTCGAGATTCTGTGTGGCGGTCTGCTCGCGTAGCTCGGCGGGTGTGCCGGTGGCGAGCACCTTGCCCTCGTCCATTGCTACCAGGTGATCGAAGCGCTCGGCCTCCTCCATGTAGGCGGTGGCCACCAGCACGCTCATGCCTTCGCGGCCGGCGCGGATGCGCGCGATCAGCTCCCAGAACTGGTTGCGCGACAACGGATCGACGCCCGTGGTGGGCTCGTCGAGGATCAGCAAGTCGGGGTCATGGATCAGCGCGCAACACAGCCCGAGCTTCTGCTTCATGCCGCCAGAGAGCTTGCCCGCCGGGCGCTCGGCGAAGGGCGCAAGGCCGGTGCTGTGCAGCAGGTCGGCAATGCGCCGCTCGCGCTCGGCCTTGTCGTGGCCGAACAGGCGGCCGAAGAAGTCGACGTTCTCGAACACCGAGAGCGTCGGGTAGAGGTTCTTGCCCAGGCCCTGCGGCATGTAGGCGATGCGCGGGCACACGGCGCGACGATGGCGCGCGTCGCGCATGTCGCCGCCGAGCACCTGGATTTCGCCGTCCTGCATTTTCCGCGCGCCGGCCAGCAACGCCAGCAGGCTGGACTTGCCGACGCCGTCCGGGCCGATCAGGCCGACCATGCGGTTGGCCGGGATTTCCAGGCTGATGTCGTCCACTGCGCGGGTCTCGCCGTAGCGCAGCGAGACGCCAGCCAGACGGGCCACACAGTTGGCGGCGTTCATTGCGGGACCTTGATCTGCAGCTCAGCCGGCCATTCCACCTGCGGGTCGAGGCGCAGGTAGGCCATGCCCGGTACGCCGGTCTTCACGTAGGTGATGTACTTCTCCAGCAGGCCCGGATCGAGGCGCGCCTTGACGCGGAACATCAACTTCTCGCGCTCGTTGGCGGTCTCCACGGTCTTGGGCGTGAACTGCGCGACGCTGGCGACGTAGGACACTTTCGCCGGGATCACGTACTCGGGCACGGCATCGATCACCAGGTGCACTTCCTGGCCCAGCCCGACCTTGCCGGCCTGGCCCGAGGGCAGGAAGAAGGTCATGTAGACGTCGGCCAGGTCGACCATGTTGAGCAGCTTGCCGCCGGCTGCCAGCACCTCGCCCGGCTGCGCCACGCGGTACTGCACGCGGCCATTGCGCGGGGCCTTGAGCAGGCTGTCGTCGATGTCCGCCTGCAGGCGCTCGACGCTCGCGGTGGCGGCCTCGATGGCCGACTGCGCCTCGATCACCTGGGAGCGCGCGGCAGAAATGCCGGCATCCGCCGAGACCACCTGGGAACGTGCAGCTGCCAGCGCTGCCTGGGCGCTCTGCATCACCGCGCGGTCGTCATCCAGTTGCTGTTGCGGCAGGGCGTTACGCTTGACCAGCTGTTCGGTACGGGTGAAGCGCTTCTGCGCGGCGGTGAGTTCGGCCTGGCGCTGGGCGACCACGGCCTGGGCGGTGGACTTCTCGCTGGTGCGCTGAGCCACCAGCGATTCGGCGGTAAGGCGCGCATTCTGCGCCCGGCGCACTTCCGCCTGGGCCTGGGCGAGCTGGGCCTGGAGCACCTGGGTGTCCATCTTCGCCACCACCTCGCCGGCCTTCACGAAGTCGCCTTCGTCCACCAGGATTTCCGCCACGCGGCCGGGCAGCTTGGTGGCCACGTCGACCTCGGTAGCCTCGATGCGCCCGTTGCCGCTGGCGAAGCCTTCCGGGAGGCCGGCAGGCTTGAAGGTCTGCCAGGCCAGCGCGGCGAGCACGGCCAGCACCAGCACCGCGAGGCCGCGGCTGCGCCAGCTTTTTGCGTTTCCTGTCATCCGAATTCCCCTTTGTCCAGGCGCTCGAATTCGAGCGGATCATGAGGGGATGTTCGGCGAGCAGCGGCAAACGGGGTTTGATTCAGGTCAGGCGCGCGCCGGAAATTTCCTACGCACCATGTGAGGCGGGGCTTTCAGCCCGGCATTGCGGCAAGCAGCCGCAGCCGGGCGGGAGAAGCGCCTGCCGTGCGCAGATGAGTCGCGCTCATGCAGGCGATTCCCGGAGGGAGTCAGGGCTGGACGATGAGGTTGTTGAACAGCAGGTCGTCCACCAGCGGTTTGCCTTCTTCCTGCTGCAGCACGGTCTGCACCTGCTTGAGGGCTTCCTGGCGCAGCTTCTCCTTGCCGTCGACGCTGCCGAGGGAATCGTCGGTCTGCTGGGCGAACAGCATCACCAGCTGGTTGCGGATCAGCGGCTCGTGGTGCTCGACCTTCTCCGAGGCCTCCTTGCCGGTGACCTTCAGCGCGATGTCGGCCTTGAAGTACTTCAGGCGCGGGCCGCTGCCGTAGTTGCCCACCAGCGCCGGGGTGAGGTCGACGAACACAGGCTTGTTGGCGTCTTCCGGCTTGGCCTCTTCGGATTCTGAAGCCATGACGAAGGTACTGAAGGAAAAGGCCAGCAACAGGGCGAGGAAAGCTCTCAAGGCGATGTCTCCGGATTCGATGGGCAAAGGATAGCCACACTCGCGCCGCCGCCCAAGCTATATCGGGGCATAAGCCCAGGCCATGGTGATTTGCCCCCTGTGCCTGCGCTCCTACACTGGCCCTCTACTCACCAAGAAGAACCTCCAACGGAGTACGTCCTCATGAAAGCCGTGCTGTGCAAAGCCTTCGGCCCCGCCGAAACCCTGGTGCTGGAAGAGATCGCCAGCCCCGAGCCGAAGAAGAACGAAGTCCTGCTGCAGGTGCACGCTGCCGGGGTGAACTTCCCCGACACCCTGATCATCGAGGGCAAGTATCAGTTCAAGCCGCCCTTCCCGTTCTCCCCGGGTGGCGAGGCTGCTGGGGTGGTGGGCGCCGTCGGTGAGAAAGTCAGCCACGTGAAACCCGGCGACCGCGTGATGGCGCTGACCGGCTGGGGCAGCTTCGCCGAAGAAGTCGCCGTACCCGGCTACAGCGTGATGCCGATCCCCGACGGCATGGACTTCGCCAGCGCCGCCGCCTTCGGCATGACCTACGGCACCTCCATGCACGCCCTCAAGCAGCGCGCCAACCTGCAGCCGGGCGAGACCCTGCTGGTGCTCGGCGCCTCCGGCGGCGTCGGCCTGGCCGCGGTTGAGATCGGCAAGGCCATGGGCGCCAAGGTCATCGCCGCCGCCAGCAGCGACGCCAAACTGGAAGTGGCCAAGGCCGCCGGCGCCGACGTGCTGATCAACTACAGCGAAGGCAGCCTAAAGGACAAGCTCAAGGAACTCACCGGCGGCCAGGGCGTGGACGTGATCTACGACCCGGTGGGCGGCGACCTGTTCGAGGAAGCCTTCCGCTCCATCGCCTGGAACGGCCGCATGCTGGTGGTCGGTTTTGCCAGCGGCACCATTCCCGCGCTGCCGGCCAACCTCACCCTGCTCAAGGGCGCCTCCCTGGTCGGCGTGTTCTGGGGCTCCTTCGCCCAGCGCCAACCGCAGGACAACGCGGCGAACTTCCAGCAGCTGTTCGCCTGGTTTGCCGAAGGCAAGATCAAGCCGCTGGTGTCGCAGACCTTCCCCCTGGAAAAGGCCGCCGACGCGATCAACCACCTGGGCCAGCGCAAGGCGGTGGGCAAGGTGGTGGTGACGGTTCGCTGATTGCTTCTCGCGCCATGAAAAAGCCCCGCTGATGCGGGGCTTTTTCATTCCTACGCGGGAGCACCGGCGCTGGGCGATTCGCGAGCAAGCTCGCACCTACGAAAAGCGCTGCGCAGCTGGGCGTGGCTGTAGGAGCGAGCTTGCTCGCGAACAACCGGCCACTCCGAACTATCAGGATCGTAGGGCGCATAACGCGCCAGCGTTATCCGCCGCGGTGGGGTCGGCGCATAAGCCGTTCCGGGTTATGCGCCCTACGGTCTTCCAGCGAAATATCCACGCACGCCGAACGCCCCGTTCAACGAGGGTATTTTTCGCCCCAAGCGAAAAACCGGATGTCCGGGGCAAGACTTTTGGTTCCTTTTGGGAGGGCGGCTATCCGACGTTTGCCAAAAGGGACTCGCCCGAGGGGGCGAAACAAGAAGCCCATGCGCACGCCGAAGCGGCGCGGGCAAACCGGGCGCGAGGCAGGCACATCGCGGACGGAGTCCGCTCCTACGCGAGGCCACACCTGATATCTCCAGCAGGAGCTGATCTCGCGGAGAAGCTCCGCTCCTACAAAAGAAAAAGCCCCGCATGAGCGGGGCTTTTCTTACTCCGGAGGTTCAGGAATACAGCGCCTTGAACTGCTCCCGCAGCACATTCTTCTGCACCTTGCCCATCACATTGCGCGGCAGCGCCTCGACCACCATCACCCGCTTGGGCTGCTTGAAGCGCGCCAGCTTGCCGTCCAGCGCGGCGAGCACCTGCGCCTCGCTGGGCGCCTGGCCCTTGCTGGCCACCAGCACCGCCGTCACACCCTCGCCGAAGTCCGGGTGCGGTACGCCGATCACCGCCGATTCGGCCACGCCCGGCAGGGTGTCGAGGATCTCTTCCAGCTCCTTGGGATACACGTTGAAGCCGCCACTGATGATCATGTCCTTGTTGCGCCCGACGATCTGCACGTAGCCACGGTCGTCGACGAAGCCGATGTCACCGGTCATGAAGAAGCCGTCCGCGCGCAGCTCCTCGGCGGTCTTCTCCGGCATGCGCCAGTAGCCCTGGAACACGTTCGGCCCGCGCACTTCGATCATCCCCGGCTCGCCTTGCGGCAGCAGGGTCGGCTCGGCCTGGGCCGGATCAGTGATGCGCAACTCGACGCCCGGCAGCGGGAAGCCGACGGTGCCGGCGATGCGCTGGCCGTCCAGTGGGTTGGAAGTGTTCATGCCGGTCTCGGTCATGCCGTAGCGTTCGAGGATGGCCATGCCGGTGCGCTCGGAGAACGCCCTGTGGGTCTCGGCGGTCAGCGGCGCGGAGCCGGAGATGAACAGGCGCATGTGCGCCACCGCCTCGCGGGTCAGGCCGGGCTGGTCGAGCAGACGGGTGTAGAAGGTCGGCACGCCCATCAGCAGGTTCACCTGGGGCAGCAGCTTGAGCATCTGCGCGGCGTCGAACTTGCTCAGGAAGAGCATCGAGCCGCCGGCCATCAGCAGGCTGTTGCAGGCCACGAACAGGCCGTGGATGTGGAAGATCGGCAGCGCGTGGAGCAGCCAGTCCTCGCTGCTGATGTTCCAGTAGTCCACCAGCGCGCGGGCGTTGGAGACCAGGTTGCCGTGGCTGATCATCGCGCCCTTGGAACGCCCGGTGGTGCCGGAGGTGTAGAGGATCGCGGCGAGATCGGAAGCGGCGCGCTCGACGTCGGCGAAGCGCCCCGGCTTGCCGTGCACCTTGGCCATCAGCGAGCCGTCGCCGGCATCGCCCAGGGTTTCCACGTGGGCCACGCCGCTGACTGTCGCCAGCTCGCGGGCCTGAGCCTCGAAGGCCGGGGCGCAGACGAACAGCGAGGGCTCGGCATCATCGAGGAAGTAGCGCAGCTCCTCGCCGGTGTAGCCGCTGTTGAGCGGCAGGTAGACCGCGCCGACGCGCAGCACGGCGAGGTAGAGCATTACGGTCTCGGGGCTCTTGTCGACCTGCACGGCCACGCGGTCGCCCGGCTGCACGCCGAGCTCCACCAGCGCATGGGCGAACTGCGAGGTGCTGCGCAGCATGTCGGCATAGCTGTAGCCGCCACCGTCCGGGGTGCGGATGAAGGGCTTGGAAAGGTCGCTGGGCAGGTGTTTGCCGACTTCGGCGAAAAGGCTCTGGTTCATGGTGAGGTCCTAGCGTTTTGTTTTCGCCGACAGGGTGGCCAGCTTGCGCACCTCGGGTGAGGCGGTGACCGCGCCCTGGTTGGCGTAGGCTTCGTGGTTCTTTTCGATCTGGCGCAGTTCGTAGCGGTAATTGACCATCAGCCCGGCGGCCTGGCGCAGGCCGCTGGCGGAGAGGTCGCCGCGCCAGTTCAGGCGTTCCAGGCGGGCGCCGTTGCCCAGGTGGAAGCGCGCCACCGGGTCCAGCGGCAAACCTGCGCCGTTGCGGGCATGCAGGAAGTATTCGGCGGCCAGCGCCAGCATCGGTTGCTCGGTGCGCAGCGGCGGTGCTGCATCGGGCTTGAGCGCCTTGAGCAGCTCGGCGGCAGGCGCGCCCAGTTGCGGGTCGTCACCCAGGCTGTCGAGCCAGCGGCGGAAGCCGGGCACCGGCGACAGGGTGACGAACTGGCGCAGGCCGGGAATCTCCCGCGCCAGCTCTTCCACCACCTGCTTGATCAGGAAGTTGCCGAAGGAGATGCCGCGCAGGCCGTCCTGGCAGTTGCTGATGGAATAGAACACCGCGGTATCGGGCTCTTCTGCCGACGCATCAGCCGGCTTACCTTCCAGAATCTCTGCAATCGCCCCCGGCATCGCACGGGTCAACGCCACCTCGACGAAGATCAGCGGCTCGTCGGCCAGCGCCGGGTGGAAGAAGGCGAAGCAGCGGCGGTCGGCCGGCTGCAGGCGGCTGCGCAGGTCGTCCCAGTCCTTGATGGCGTGGACGGCCTCGTACTTGATGATCTTTTCCAGGATCGACGCCGGGGTCGACCAGTCGATGCGCCGCAGCACCAGAAAGCCACGGTTGAACCAGGACGCCAGCAGGTGCTGCAGGTCGTGATCCACCGCGGCCAGCTCGGGATTGGCTTTGAGTTCCTGCAGCAGCAGGCGGCGCATGGCGATCAGCTCGGCGGTGCCGCCAGGTGCCTGGTTGAGGCGGCGGAACAGCTCCTGGCGCGGCGGCTCGCTGGCCTCGAACAATGCCGTGGTGTTGGCCGACGACGGTTCATCGAGGTAGCGCTGGCAGGCCTGCGCCAGCGCGTCGTGGGGCGGTGCGAAGTCCTTCAGCAGGGTGTCGAAGAAGGCCTTCTGCTGCTCCTGCGGGCAGTCGCGGTAGGCGCACAGCACCTGCTGCGCCAGGGCCACGCCCGAGGCTTCGCCATGGCTGGAGATCAGCTTGTGGCAAGCCTGCGCCAGCGCCTGGGCATTGCCCGGCGCCGGCTCGCGCGATTCCAGCAATTGCCGGCCGCGCTCGGTGATGCTTTGCAGCAGTTCCTGGAAGAAGCTGATATTCATGCGTCCCCCTCAGCTTGTGGATAAGTAACTCAGTCTCTCGCCAGCATCGGCGGCGGGCAGCGCTGGTACCAGCGCGAGGCCTGCTCGTAGGCATGGGCCAGTTGCAGCACGGCCATGTCGGCCTGGTGCCGGCCGATAATCTGCAGGCCCATGGGCAGGCCCTGCTCATTGAAGCCCACCGGCACGTTGGCCGCCGGGCAACCGGACAGGGTGGCCGGGATCACCACTTCCATCCAGCGGTGGTAGGTATCCATGGTCTTGCCGGCGATTTCCTTCGGCCAGTCCCAGCTCTTGTCGAACGGGAACACCTGGGCGCTGGGCAGCAGCAGGTAGTCGTAGCGCTCGAACAGTCGGCTGATCGCACGGTACCAGTCGCTGCGTGCGGCGGAAGCGCGGAACACGTCCATTGCGGAGAGTTTCAGGCCGTTCTCCACTTCCCAGATCGCCTCGGGCTTGAGCAGCTCGCACTTGGCCGGGTCGGCGTAGGCGGCGCCGAGGGAGCCGGCGACCATCCAGTGACGCAGGGTACGCCAGGTGTCCCACAGGCGTTCCGCCGAGAAGCCCATGGCGGTCTCCTCGACATGGCAGCCGATGGCTTCGAAGTCGGCGAAGGATTTGCGGCACAGCTCCAGCACGCCCTTTTCCATGGGCAGGTGGCCGCCCAGGTCGCCCAGCCAGCCCAGGCGCGCACCCTTGAAGTCGCGTTCCAGCGAGCCGGCGAACTGCTCGCCGCTCTCGGCAATCGACAGCGGCGCACGGGCGTCGCCGCCGGCCTGTACCGACAGCAGCAGCGCCACGTCGCGCACGCTGCGGCCCATCGGGCCTTCGTAGCCCATCTGGTCGATGAACAGATCGGCGCTGTCGTCGAAGGGCACGCGGCCCTGGGACGGACGGAAGCCGATGATGTTGTTGAAGGCCGCCGGGTTGCGCAGCGAGCCCATCATGTCGCTGCCGTCGGCCACCGGGACCATCTGCAGCGCCAGGGCCGCCGCTGCGCCGCCACTGCTGCCGCCGGCGGTGCGGTCGGGCGCGTAGGCGCAGCCGGTGGCACCGAAGATCGGGTTGTAGCTGTGCGAGCCAAGGCCGAATTCGGGGGTGTTGGTCTTGCCGATGATGATCGCGCCGGCCGCCTTGATGCGCTCGACCATGATGCCGTCGCGCTCGGGCAGGTAGTCGCTGAACAGCGGCGAGCCGAGGGTAGTGCGGATGCCCTGGGTCAGCGACAGGTCCTTCACCGCGTGGGGCAGGCCGTGCATCCAGCCGCGGTATTGGCCACGGGCCAGTTCGCCGTCGCGCTGGTCGGCTGCGGCCAGCAGCAGGTCGTCCGGCTGCTGGCTGACGATGGCGTTGACCGCCGGGTTGTGGCGCTCGATCTGCTCGAGGTGCGCCTGCATCACTTCACGGCAGGAAACTTCGCGCAGGCGGATGCGCTGGGCCAGTTCGTGGGCCTGGAGCTGGACGAGTTCATTTTGCTTGTTGTTCTGGCTCATGGAACGAGGCCTTTTTTCATCAGGATTTCCCGCAACGGGAAGGTTCAGTCGGGTTCAACGACCCCATCGGCGGATGGGGCTTGTAGCGAAGATCGCGTTCGCCGGGCCGAACGCTGCCGGCACGCCCACGCAAGGTGGACGCGAGCAGCGTCGATCGGCGGATCTCCCGGTCGGGATCAGCGCATCAGGTTGGTCCAGATACGGTCGGCCAGGCGGATCGCGCCTTCGCCACAGGTCTTGCTGAACACCACCTTGGTGCCCTCGGGGATGTGCAGTTCCGGCGCGTCCTTCAGGCTGGCGTCGAGGAAGGGTTCAACACCCTTGATCGGGCTCTGGTGCTTGAGGAAGTTCTGGGTCATCGCCGAGTTTTCCGGCTGGCTCAGGAAGGCGATGAACTTCTTCGCGTTCTCCGGGTGCTTGGCACCGGCCGGGATCACCAGGTTGTCCACCCAGGCCATCACGCCCTCTTTCGGGTAGAGGTACTTCAGGCTGGATTTCATCTCACGCGCACGCATCGACGAGCCGCCCCAGAACATCGACATGTCGACTTCGCCCGAAGCCAGGTTCTCGCGGATCGAGCCGGCCTTGGAGCTGTAGGTCTTCACGAACGGCTTCTGGGTCTTCAGCAGGGTCAGCACCTGTTGCATCTGTTTGGGGTCCTCGCTGCACAGCGGAATGCCCAGGTAGAGGCTGGCGGTGTCGATCACCTCGCTCGCCGAGTCGAACATGTTGATCTTGCCCTGCAGCTCCGCCGGCGGGGTGAACAGCACCGAGTAGCTGTCGGCCGGACCACTGTACTTGGCGCTGTCCAGCACCACGCTGGTGGTACCCCAGATGAACGGCACGGCGTAGGCGCCTTCCGGGTCCCAGGTGGGCTTCTTCAGGTTGTCCTCGACGTTGGCGTAATACGGCTGGCTGGCCGGGTCGAAGCGCTCCAGCAGCTTCTCCTGGATCAGGATCGGCACGAACTGGTGGGAGGGAATGGCCACGTCGTAGCCGGTGCCGCCCTGCTTGAGCTTGGCCAGCAGCGTTTCGTTGGAGTCGTAGGAATCCACGGTCACCTTGATGCCGGTTTCCTTCTCGAACTTCTCGAGGATCTGCGGGGTGAAATAACCACTCCAGCTCACCACGTTGAGTTGTTCGGCGGCGTGCGCGTTGGCCACCAGCCCCATGGCCAGCGAGGCCCCTACAGCAGCGATCAGTTTGCTCATCTTCTACTCCGGTATGTGGGCTCAGGCCTTCTTCTTGCCGAGCAGGTAGGACAGGGTTACGAACAGCACGGAAACACCGAGGATCAGGGTCGACACCGCGTTCACATCGGGCGTCACGCCCATGCGCAGCAGGCCGAAGATGAAGATCGGCAAAGTGGTGGTGCCGGCCTGGGAGACCATCATCGAGATCACGAAGTTATCCAGCGAGACGATGAAGGCCAGCATCAGCCCGGAGAAGATCCCCGGCATCAGCAGCGGCAGGGTCACCTTGCGGAAGGTCCGCCAGGGGCCGGCGTAGAGGTCGGCGGCGGCCTGTTCCAGGGACAGGTCCATGTCATTGAGACGGGCGCGGATCGGCAGGTAGGCGAACGGGATGCAGAACACCGTGTGGGCGATGATCAGGTTGCCGTAGCCCAGCGACAGGCCGAGGGTGGAGAACAGCGCCAGGGTGGCAACGCCGACGACAATCTCCGGCAGCACCAGCGGCAGCATGATCGCCCCCATGGACAGGCGCAGGCCCTTGAACTTGGCGCCGCGCGAGGTGCCCAGCGCAGCCAGGGTGGCAATCACGGTAGCGATCACGCTGGCGCACACGGCGATCAGCAGGCTGTTGCCGGCGGCCTGGCGCAGCGCCTGGTTGGCGAAGGCGCTGCGGTACCAGTCGAGGCTGAAGCCAGTCCACACGGTGGCGGACTGGTTGGCGTTGAACGAGAGCACCACCAGCACCACGATGGGCGCGTAGAGGTACAGGTAGAACAGGAAGCTCAGCGCGCCGAAGCCACGGAAATCCTGCACACCCAAGCGACGTTTAGTCAGCAGCGAGAGCATCATTCACCTCCCCGGGCGATGCGCAGGCGTTCGGCGCGCATCGCGTAGAACATCAGCACCAGCATCACGGCGCCCATCAGCACCAGCGACAGCGCCGCGCCGAAGGGCCAGTTCCGCGAGTCGCTGAACTGCCGGAAGATCAGGTTGCCGAGCATCATCTTGGTGCCGCCGCCGAGCAGCTCGGGGGCGATCATCGCGCCCAGGCAAGGCACGAAGGTGAGGATCGCGCCGGCCAGGATGCCCGGACGGGCAATCGGCAGGACCACCTTGCGCAAGGTGCGAATGCGCCCGGCGTAGAGGTCCTGGGCCGCTTCGAGCAGGCGCATGTCCATCTTCTCGAGGGTGGCGTAGATCGGCAGCACGACGAAGGGCGCGTAGGTGTAGACCAGTCCCAGCAGCACCGCACCGTCGGTGTAGAGCATGTTCAGCGGCTGGTGGATGATGCCGAGGCTCATCAGCGTGCCGTTGACCACGCCAGTGCCGCGTAGCAGCAGGATCCAGGCGTAGGTGCGGATCAGCAGGTTGGCCCAGAACGGCACGGTGATCAGGAAGATCAGCAGGCCGCGACGGTGTGCCGGCTGCATCGCCAGCCACACCGCCACCGGGAAGCCCACCAGCAGAGTAATGGCGGTGGTCGCCGCGGCGATGCCGATGGAGCGCAGGGCGATCATCACGTAGGAGTCGGCGAAGGCCAGGCTGTCGTCGAGCTGGCGCTCGAACAGCAACGAGACGTAGGCGTCGATGCTGAAGTGCGGGTTCACCCCACCGTAGGGGTTGGCCTGCATCAGCGAATAACCGACCACGATGAAGATCGGCACGATCAGGAACAGCCCGATGGAAACCAGCGCGGGCGACACGCCGAGGAAGCTGCGCAGCGCCTGGCGCCGCTCCAGCGAATTGCCGGCGGTTGTGGATATCTGCTTCATGCTCACCCCCGCTCAGTCCACCAGG
This sequence comes from Pseudomonas sp. CAN1, assembly GCF_030462585.1. GTDB lineage: Bacteria > Pseudomonadota > Gammaproteobacteria > Pseudomonadales > Pseudomonadaceae > Pseudomonas. The sequence goes on from NZ_JASMRU010000001.1 coordinate 46,957, forward strand.
ACGCTGGCACTGCCTTTTTCGAACAGCAGCCCGGCGCGTTGCCCGGCCGCCAGGCGACCACGCTGGCCGGCGCTGTTGGGCGCGCGGACCGTCAGGCGGGAGCCGTCGGCGAGGCTGACCTGGTACTGCAGGTCGGTGCCCAGGTAGATCTGCTGGACGACGCTGCAGGGCGTGGCGGACGGAGTGTCCTCGGCCACCAGTTGCAGCCGCTCGGGACGGATCGACAGGGTGACCTCGGCGCCGACCTTGAGGCCTTCGCGGGTCGGGGCCTCGATCAGCTGGTCGCCAGGAATGCGGTACTGCGCGCAGTCGCCGGCGAAGTTCTCGACCCGCGCCGGGAGGAAGTTGGTCTCGCCGATGAAGTCGGCGACGAAGCGGTTGCGCGGGTTTTCGTAGATGTCGTCCGGACGGCCGACCTGCTGCACCTCGCCCTCGGAGAGCACGGCGATGCGGTCGGACATGGTCAGGGCTTCTTCCTGATCATGCGTGACGAAGATGAAGGTGATGCCGGTCTTGGCCTGGATCGCCTTGAGCTCTTCGCGCATGGCCTGGCGCAGCTTGAGGTCGAGCGCCGACAGCGGCTCGTCGAGCAGCAGCACCTTGGGATGCGGCGCCAGCGCACGGGCCAGGGCAACGCGCTGTTGCTGGCCGCCGGAGAGCTGGGTCGGCTTGCGCTGGGCGAAGCGCTCCATCTGTACCAGGGCGAGCATCTCGCGGACGCGCTCGGCGACCTGCGCCTTGCTCATGCGCTGGCCCATCGGGTGGGATTCCAGGCCGAAGGCGAGGTTCTCGGCAATGGTCATGTGCGGGAACAGCGCGTAGTGCTGGAACACGGTGTTCACCGGGCGCTCGAAGGGCGGCCGGTCGGCGATGTTCTCGCCGTAGAGCTGGATTTCCCCGGAGGTGGGGAACTCGAAGCCGGCGATCATCCGCAGCAGGGTAGTCTTGCCGCAGCCCGAGGGGCCGAGCAGGGTGAAGAATTCGTTGTCGCGGATGTCCAGGTCGACGCATTTGAGCGCGACGGGACCGCTGGCCGGGTCGCCGTAGACCTTGCGCACGGAGCGGATGGAAACCGCCGCCGTCTGCAGGCTGTGCAGGGCATTCATGGTGAAACCTCCGCATCCTTCCCGTTTGCCGCACGCTGGCAGCCGGGGGATCTTGTAGTTGTTCTGGCAGGGCTGGAGTAGTCGCTGGATGCAGCGCTGGCCGTGGGTTCGGCTCGATATTGTGGTGATGCTGCTGGAGCCGATATTCGAAGAAAGGTGGTTGAGCGGAAAGCTCAATTTTCTTACATTCGATATTAAAAAAAGTAACAGCTAAAAATCTAACAGCCCGGCACACGGGCGCCGACCACGAGGCCAACCCATGTCGATCCAGCGTCTTCCGCCGCTCAATGCCGTCCGCGCCTTCGAGGCCGCCGCCCGGCTGGGCAGCTATGTCGCCGCCTCGAAAGACCTGCATGTGACGCAGCCGGCCATCGGCCGTCACGTGAAGCTGCTGGAAGACTGGCTCGGCGTGCAGCTGTTCGAGCGCACCCCGCGCGGGGTCAGCCTGACGCCCGCCGGGCAGCGCTACTACGCGAAGATATCCACAGCCTTGCAGCAGATCGCCGACGCCGGCCATGAACTGGCCCCCGGCGGCACCGCGCGCTGGCTGAAGATCCTGGTGGTGCCGGCCTTCGCCAAGCGCTGGCTGATGCCGCGCCTGGAGACCCTGCGCCAGCAGCGCCCCGGCCTGAAGGTGGCGGTGGAACCCAACCCGACTTTCACCGAAGTGGACGGTAAAAGCGCCGATCTGGGGATTGTCTACGGGCTTCCCGGCGTTTACCCGCAGTGCCACAGCACCCTGGTGCGGCCGGCGGTGTTCCCGGTCTGTTCGCCCGCCTACCTCGAAGAACACGGCCCGCTGGGCAGCGTGCACGAACTGGCGCAGCACAAGCTGATCCACGTCGACGACGGCGAATGGTGGAACCTCTGGCTGTCCAGCATCGGGCTGGACCTGCGGGTGAACTCCGACGTGCTCTACGTCAGCAACGACCACGCGCTGTCCATGGCCGAGGCCGGCCACGGCATCGCCCTGGCCAACCTGGTGCTGGTGAAACACCAGTTGGCGGCCGGCACGCTGGTGCGGCCGCTACCCGAAGAGATACCGCTGGAGAGCTACCAGCTGCTGCTGCCCACCGGCGCGGTGAGCGCCGACGTGGCCTGGTTCGAGGACTGGATTCGCGCGGCGTTGCAGGAGGAGTTCTCTACCGACCTAACGGCGCGAAACGACCTTACGCAGTCGCAGACGTAGACCTGTAGGAGCGAGCTTGCTCGCGAACCATAGTTACCGGGCATGCCAATGCTGGGCGGTTCGCGAGCAAGCTCGCTCCTACGAAAAGCAGTCCTTGCTGGGCTGGGATCAGCCGCGCGGGGCGTAGGCGAAGACGTCGGCGCGCATTTGATGCGGGTCCATCCCCGCCGCCACCAGCGCGTCCAGCGTGCCATAGACCATCGCCGGCGAACCGCTGGCGTAGACGCGCAGCCCGGACAGCTCGGCGAAGTCCTCGCACACGGCTTCATGCAGCAAACCGCAGCGCCCCTGCCAGCCGCACAGGTCGCTGACGATCTTGTGCAAATGCAGGTTGGGCACGCTTTCCCACTGCTCCCAATGCGGCAGCTCGTAGAAGTCCTCGGGACGGCGCACGCCCCAGTACAGGTGTACCGGGTGGGCGAAGCCGGTGGCGCGGCAGAATTCGATCAGGCTGTGCATCTGCGCCATGCCGGTGCCGGCGGCAATCAGCACCAGCGGGCCGTCCGGCAGGTCGGCCAGGTGCGCATCGCCGAAGGGCATCTGCACGCGGGCAAAGCGGTCGCGCTGCAACTGCGCCAGCAGGTCGATGGCGCTGTTCTCGCGGGCCAGGATATGCAACTCCAGGTCACGCCCTTCCTGCGGCGCGGAGGCCAGGGAGAAGGCCGCCGGCTCGCTGCCTTCGCGCTCGATCAGCACATACTGGCCAGCGTGGTAGCGCGGCGGCTTGCCAGCCGGGGCACGCAGGCGCACGCGCCAGACATCGCCACCCACCGGCTCGCAGAGGCTCAGCTGGCACGACAACTTGCGCACCGGCAGTTCGCCGGGCGCCAGCACGCCGTCCCAGTGCAGCACGCAGTCTTCCAGCGGCTCGGCCAGGCAGGTGAAGAGTTCGCCGTGGTCGCGCACCTCGCCGTCCTGGCGCACGCGGCCTTCCACCAGCAGCGCCGCGCAGATATGGCAATTGCCGTTGCGGCAGCTCTGCGGGCAGTCGTAGCCCAGGCGCCGCGCACCGTCGAGGATACGTTCCCCGGGCCGCAGGTCGAGCTGGGCGCCGGAGGGTTGCAAGGTCACTTTCAAGCGCTGTTCTCGTTATTGTTCATGTAGGAGCGAGCTTGCTCGCGAACTGGGTCCGCAGCGGGGCTGGGTTCGCGAGCAAGCTCGCTCCTACAAGGTGCCCCGGACATCAGTCGATGCCCAGGCTCGCCCAGATTTCGTCGACGCGGCGGGTCACCGCCGGGTCCTTCTCGATCACCCGGCCCCATTCGCGGCTGGTCTCGCCCGGCCACTTGTGGGTGGCGTCCAGGCCCATCTTCGAGCCGAGGCCGGAGATCGGCGAGGCGAAGTCCAGGTAGTCGATCGGCGTGTTGTCGATCATCACCGTGTCGCGCTTGGGGTCCATGCGCGTGGTGATGGCCCAGATCACGTCGTTCCAGTCGCGGGCGTTGATGTCGTCGTCGGTGACGATAACGAACTTGGTGTACATGAACTGTCGCAGGAACGACCAGACACCGAGCATCACGCGCTTGGCGTGGCCGGGGTACTGTTTCTTCATGGTCACCACCGCCATGCGGTACGAGCAGCCCTCGGGCGGCAGGTAGAAGTCGGTGATCTCGGGGAACTGCTTCTGCAGGATCGGCACGAACACTTCGTTCAGCGCCACACCGAGGATCGCCGGCTCATCCGGCGGGCGGCCGGTGTAGGTGCTGTGGTAGATCGGTTTCTGCCGGCGGGTGATGCGCTCGACGGTGAACACCGGGAAGCGGTCCACCTCGTTGTAGTAGCCGGTGTGGTCGCCGTACGGGCCTTCATCGGCCATCTCGCCGGGATGGATCACCCCTTCGAGGACGATCTCGGCGCTGGCCGGCACCTGCAGGTCATTGCCGATGCACTTGACCAGCTCGGTCTTGTGCCCGCGCAGCAGGCCGGCGAAGGCGTATTCGGAAAGGCTGTCCGGCACCGGAGTGACGGCGCCGAGGATGGTCGCCGGGTCCGCGCCGAGGGCCACGGCCACCGGATAGGGCTGGCCGGGGTGTTTCTGGCACCACTCGCGGAAGTCCAGCGCGCCGCCACGGTGGCTGAGCCAGCGCATGATGACCTTGTTGCGGCCAATCACCTGCTGGCGATAGATGCCCAGGTTCTGCCGTTCCTTGTTCGGCCCGCGGGTGACAGTCAGGCCCCAGGTGATCAGCGGCGCGACGTCGCCGGGCCAGCAGGTCTGCACCGGCAGCTTCGACAGGTCGACATCGTCGCCCTCTTCGATCACTTCCTGGCACGGCGCGTCCCGCAGGACCTTGGGCGCCATGTTGATGACCTTCTTGAAGATCGGCAGCTTGGACCAGGCGTCCTTCAGCCCCTTGGGCGGCTCCGGCTCCTTGAGGAAGGCCAGCAGCTTGCCGATCTCGCGCAGTTCGGAGACGTCCTCGGCGCCCATCCCCAGGGCCACGCGCTCGGGCGTGCCGAACAGGTTGCCGAGTACGGGCATGTCATAGCCGGTGGGCTTTTCGAACAGCAGGGCCGGGCCCTTGGCGCGCAGGGTGCGGTCGCACACCTCGGTCATTTCCAGCACCGGGGATACCGGCGCCTGGATGCGCTTGAGCTGTCCGCGCTGCTCCAGGGCAGCGATGAACTCGCGCAGGTCGCGATACTGCATGAGGGTCTCGATGGCGGCAGGATGATGCGACAGTCTACCGCCTATCACCGCCAGGCAGAAACACGAAGGCCGGGTTTCCCCGGCCTCGTTGGTCTCGCAGAGCGCTTACTTGCTGCGCTTCATCGAGTCGAAGAACTCGTCGTTGGTCTTCGTCTGGCGCAGCTTGTCGAGGAGGAATTCCACGGCGGCGATCTCGTCCATCGGGTGGAGGATCTTGCGCAGGATCCACATGCGCTGCAGCTCTTCCTCACCGGTGAGCAGCTCTTCGCGACGGGTGCCGGAGCGATTGATGTTGATCGCCGGGAACACGCGCTTTTCCGAGATGCGACGGTCGAGGATGAGTTCCGAGTTACCGGTACCCTTGAATTCCTCGTAGATCACTTCGTCCATCTTCGAGCCGGTTTCGATCAGCGCGGTGGCGAGGATGGTCAGCGAACCGCCTTCCTCGATGTTGCGCGCGGCGCCGAAGAAGCGCTTGGGCTTTTCCAGGGCGTGGGCGTCGACACCACCGGTGAGCACCTTGCCGGAGCTGGGGATCACGGTGTTGTAGGCACGGGCCAGACGGGTGATGGAGTCGAGCAGGATGATCACATCCTTCTTGTGCTCGACCAGGCGCTTGGCCTTCTCGATCACCATCTCGGCAACCTGCACGTGGCGGGTCGGCGGCTCGTCGAAGGTGGAGGCGACCACTTCGCCGCGCACGGTGCGCTGCATCTCGGTCACTTCTTCCGGGCGCTCGTCGATCAGCAGGACGATCAGGTGGCACTCGGGGTTGTTGCGCGCAATGTTGGCCGCGATGTTCTGCAGCATGATGGTCTTGCCCGCTTTCGGCGGAGCCACGATCAAGCCGCGCTGGCCCTTGCCGATCGGCGCACAGAGGTCGATGACGCGACCGGTCAGGTCTTCAGTGGAGCCGTTGCCGGCCTCCATCTTCATGCGCTTGTTGGCGAACAGCGGCGTCAGGTTCTCGAAGAGAATCTTGTTCTTCGCGTTCTCTGGGCGATCGAAGTTGATCGAGTCGACTTTCAGCAGGGCGAAGTAACGCTCGCCTTCCTTCGGCGGACGAATCTTGCCAATGATGGTATCGCCCGTGCGCAGGTTGAAGCGCCGGATCTGGCTGGGCGAGACGTAGATGTCGTCGGGGCCGGCCAGGTACGAGGAATCGGCGGAGCGCAGGAAGCCGAAGCCATCCTGGAGAATCTCCAGCACGCCGTCACCGGAGATTTCCTCGCCGCTTTTCGCGTGCTTCTTCAGCAGTGCGAAGATGATGTCCTGCTTGCGCGAACGGGCCATGTTTTCCAGGCCCATGGCATCGGACATTTCCAGCAATTCGGCAATCGGCTTTTGCTTGAGTTCGGTCAGATTCATAGAAGGGACGTAAATACGCTGAAAGGGGAAAAGGGAACAAGCAAGATGCTTGAAGAGCCGCGCCGTAGATGACGGACAGGATCGCTTGGAATTCGAATAGGAAGTGCGTCGGCGACGGCTTGCAGGGGACAACGAAATAATCGTTGTGCGCCCGAATTTAACACCCGAGTTTCGGAGCGTCTAGGGGCAATAACGAAAAAACCCCGCTCATTGGCGGGGCTTTTCGGGAGTTCTCGACTTAGATGTTGCTGTCGAGGAAGGCAGCCAGCTGCGACTTGGACAGTGCGCCGACCTTGGTCGCTTCGACGTTGCCGCCCTTGAACAGCATCAGGGTCGGAATGCCACGCACGCCGTACTTCGGCGGGGTGTCCTGGTTCTCGTCGATGTTCAGCTTGCAGACTTTCAGCTTGCCCTGATAGTCCTTGGCGATCTCGTCCAGTACCGGGGCGATCATCTTGCACGGGCCGCACCATTCAGCCCAGTAGTCGACCAGCACAGGACCGTCGGACTTCAGTACGTCCTGCTCGAAGCTGGCATCGGTAACATTGACGATATGTTCGCTCATGTATTCTCTCCGTCAATCGGATGCGAAAAAGTGTCCGCCATCATATCCCGCCTCGGCCCGCACCGAAAGGCGCAGCTGATTGAGTCTATCTATCGCTGCCGCGGTGACTTCTGATCGGTGACAACCCCTTGATTGGCACTACCTGCCTAAAATGGCAGGATGTCTCCCGTATTTTCCCGGACCTCCCCCTATGCCCCATACCCCTGCCAAGACCTTTCCCATGATCGCGGCCATTGACCTTGGCTCGAACAGTTTCCACATGGTCCTGGCGAAGGCCGATCACGGCGAGATCCGCATCCTCGAACGCATGGGCGAGAAGGTCCAGCTGGCCGCCGGCATCGGCGAGGACCGCCTGCTCACCGCCGACTCCATGCAGCGCGGCTACGACTGCCTGAAGCAGTTCGCCCAGTTCATCAACGGCATGCCGCCCGGCTCGGTACGCGTCGTGGGTACCAACGCCCTGCGCGAGGCGCGCAACCGCGCCGAGTTCATCCGCGAGGCCGACCGCATCCTCGGCCACCCGGTGGAGGTCATCTCCGGCCGCGAGGAAGCGCGCCTGATCTACCTGGGCGTCTCGCACACCCTGCCGGACAACCCCGGCAAGCGGCTGGTGGTCGACATCGGCGGCGGCAGCACCGAGTTCATCATCGGCCAGCAGTTCGAATCGCAGCTGCGCGAGAGTCTGCAGATGGGCTGCGTGAGCTTCACCCAGCGCTACTTCAAGGACGGCAAGATCACCCCGGCGCGCTACGCCCAGGCCTACACCTCGGCCCGCCTGGAGCTGATGAGCATCGAGAACAGCCTGCGCCGCCTGGGCTGGGACGAGGCCGTCGGCGCCTCCGGGACCATCCGCGCGATCTGCCTGGCGATCCAGGCCGGCGGCCACGGCAACGGCGAGATCAACCCCGACGGCCTGGCCTGGCTCAAGCGCAAGATGTTCAAGCTGGGCGAGGTCGACAAGCTCGACATCGATGGCATCAAGCCCGACCGCCGGCCGATCTTCCCGGCCGGCATGGCGATCCTCGAAGCGCTGTTCGATGCCCTCGAACTGACCCGCATGACCCACTCCGAAGGCGCCCTGCGTGAAGGCGTCCTGTACGACTTGCTGGGCCGCCACCACCACGAGGACGTCCGCGAGCGCACCATCGGCGCGCTGATGGAGCGCTACCACGTCGATCCGGAACAGGCCGCACGAGTCGAGGCCAAGGCGCTGGAATCCCTGGACCAGGTCGCCAAGGCCTGGGACCTGACCGACGACGGTCACCGCGAGCTGCTGATGTGGGCCGCGCGCGTCCACGAGCTGGGCCTGGATATCGCCCACTACCACTACCACAAGCACGGCGCCTACCTGCTGGAGCACTCGGACCTGGCCGGCTTCTCCCGCGTCGACCAACTGACCCTGGCCCTGCTGGTGCGCGGCCACCGCCGCAACATCCCGGCGGACAAGTTCAACGAGCTGGGTGATGAAGGCGACAAGCTGATCCGCCTGTGCATCGTGCTGCGCTTCGCCATCCTCTTCCACCACATCCGTGGCACCCAGGAAATGCCGGCGGTGGCCCTGAAGGCCTCCGGCAAGTCGCTGGACGTGCGCTTCCCGGACGGCTGGCTGGCGGCCAACCCGCTGACCCAGGCGGATTTCGAACAGGAAGCCGAGTGGCTCAAGCGCGTGGGTTATTCGCTCAGCGTGAGCTGATCGCTACCGCGAACGACAAAGGCCCCGGCGCGCAAACGCCGGGGCCTTTTCATTTCGCCATCGCCACGGCAGTCCCTGTAGGAGCGAGCTTGCTCGCGAACATCAAGCTGCAGCGGGGCCGGGGTTCGCGAGCAAGCTCGCTCCTACGAAAAGCCGTTGTGCAGACATGAAAAAGCCCTGCCGAGGCAGGGCTTTCAGAGACACCAGTCAGATCAACGCGAATTGATCACCGGCGTGCACAGGCGCTCCAGCAGGGTCGCCTGGGCGTTGCGGGCGTTCTGATTGCCGCTGGGGCTCTGGCGCACGTAGCTGCCGTCAGACTGCAGCACCCAGGCCTGGGTGTTGTCGCTGAGGTAGGACTCCAGCTCCTTCTTCACCCGCAGCACGAGCTTCTTGCCTTCCACCGGGAAGCAGGTCTCCACACGCATGTCGAGGTTGCGTTCCATCCAGTCGGCGCTGGAGAGATAGAGCTTCTCCTCGCCGCCATTGAGGAAGTAGTAGATCCGGCTGTGCTCCAGGAAACGGCCGATGATCGAGCGCACCTGGATGTTGTGCGACACGCCCGGCACCCCCGGACGCAGGCAGCACATGCCGCGCACCACCAGGTCGATCTTCACGCCGGCCTGGCTGGCCTTGTACAGCGCGCGGATGACCTTGGCGTCGGTCAGCGAGTTGACCTTGGCCATGATGTGCGCCGGCTTGCCTTCGGCCGCCTGGGCGGCCTCGCGGTTGATCATCTCCAGCAGGTTCTTCTTCAGGGTGAAGGGCGCGTGCAGGAGCTTCTTCATGCGCAGGGTCTTGCCCATGCCGATCAGCTGGTTGAACAGCTTGTGCAGGTCCTCGCAGAGCGCCACGTCGGCGGTCAGCAGGCTGTAGTCGGTGTACAGGCGGGCGTTGCCGGCGTGGTAGTTGCCGGTGCCCAGGTGCGCGTAGCGGCGCAGCTCACCGTCCTCGCGGCGGAGGATCAGCATCATCTTGGCGTGGGTCTTGAAGCCGACCACGCCGTAGATCACCACCGCACCGGCCTGCTGCAGGCGGCTGGCCAGCTGCAGGTTGGATTCCTCGTCGAAGCGCGCCCGCAGTTCGATCACCACGGTGACTTCCTTGCCGTTACGTGCGGCTTCCACCAGCGCGTCGACGATCTCGGAGTTGGCGCCGGAGCGGTACAGCGTCTGCTTGATCGCCAGCACGCTGGGGTCCTTGGCGGCCTGTCGGAGCAGGTCGACCACCGGGGTGAAGGACTCGAAGGGGTGCATCAGCAGCACGTCGAGCTTGCCCAGCACGTTGAACAGGTTTTCCTTCTTCTGCAGCAGCTTGGGGATCGTCGGGGTGAACGGCGGCGACTGCAGCTCCGGATGGCTGGCGAGACCAGTGACGCTGAACAGGCGGGTCAGGTTGACCGGCCCGCTGACGCGGTACAGCTCGGTCTCGGACAGGCCGAACTGCTTGAGCAGGTAGTTGGACAGGTGCGTCGGGCAGGTGTCCACCACCTCCAGGCGCACGGCGTCGCCGTAGCGGCGCGAGAACAGCTCACCGCGCAGCGCGCGGGCCAGGTCCTCGACGTCCTCGGCGTCCACCGAGAGGTCGGCGTTACGGGTCAGGCGGAACTGGTAGCAGCCCTTCACCTTCATGCCGTTGAACAGGTCATCGGCGTGGGCGTGGATCATCGACGAGAGGAACACGTAGTTGTCGCCGGCGCCGGCGACTTCCTCGGGCAGGCGGATGATCCGCGGCAGCGAGCGCGGCGCCGGGATGATCGCCAGGCCCGAGTCGCGGCCGAAGGCGTCCAGGCCTTCGAGCTCGACCATGAAGTTCAGGCTCTTGTTCACCAGCAGCGGGAACGGGTGGGTCGGGTCGAGGCCGATGGGGGTGACGATCGGCGCGATCTCGTCGCGGAAGAAGCGACGGACCCAGGCCTTGATCTTCGGCGTCCAGTAGCGGCGGCGGATGAAGCGGATATCGTGCTTGGCCAGCTCCGGCAACAGGATGTCGTTGAGGATGCTGTACTGGCGGGCGACCTGCTCGTGCACCTGCTCGCTGATGCGCGCCAGCGCCTGGTGCGGCAGCAGGCCGTCGGCGCCGGCCTGTTCGCGGGCGAAGGTGATCTGCTTCTTCAGGCCGGCGACGCGGATCTCGAAGAACTCGTCGAGGTTGCTGGAGAAGATCAGCAGGAACTTCAGGCGTTCCAGCAGCGGATAGGACTCATCCAGCGCCTGCTCCAGCACGCGGATGTTGAACTGCAGCTGCGAGAGCTCGCGATGAATGTAGAGGGCACTGTCGTCCACGTTGATCGCCGGGGCCGCCGGCTCGACGACGGGCGGCGGCGTCGCCTCGGCGGGTTCCGCCACGACGACTTCGGTGATTTCAGCGGTGGTGTCAGCTTCGATAACTTCGGTTTCGCTAATGCCTTCGGTATTCATCGCTCGTCTCATCGACGGGGTCAGCCCCCGCTTTTCATTTTCAATTGTTGTGCTGCGCGTTTGGCGAAGTAGGTCAGGATGCCATCTGCGCCCGCGCGTTTGAAGGCCAGCAGCGATTCGAGGATGACCGCCTCGCTGAGCCAGCCGTTGTTGATAGCCGCCATGTGCATCGCGTACTCGCCGCTGACCTGGTAGACGAAGGTCGGCGCGCGGAACTCGTCCTTGGCGCGGCGGACGATGTCCAGGTAGGGCATGCCCGGCTTGACCATGATCATGTCGGCGCCTTCGGCGAGGTCAGCGTAGATCTCGTGCAGCGCTTCGTCGCTGTTGGCCGGGTCCATCTGGTAGGTGGCCTTGTTGCCCTTGCCCAGGTTGGCGGCGGAGCCGACGGCGTCACGGAACGGGCCGTAGTAGGCGCTGGCGTACTTGGCCGAGTAGGCCATGATGCGGGTGTTGATGTGCCCGGTGGATTCCAGGGCCTCGCGGATGGCGCCGATGCGGCCGTCCATCATGTCCGAGGGCGCCACGACCTGGGCGCCGGCTTCGGCGTGGGAAAGCGCCTGTTTGACCAGCACATCGACAGAAATATCGTTCAGAACGTAGCCGTCCTCATCGAGGATGCCGTCCTGGCCGTGGCTGGTGAACGGGTCCAGGGCCACGTCGGTGATGATGCCCAGCTCCGGGAAACGCTCGCGCAGGGCGCGGGTGGCACGCTGGGCAATGCCGTCCGGGTTGAAGGCTTCGGCGCCATCGAGGGTTTTCTTTTCCAGCGGAGTCACCGGGAACAGCGCCAGCGCCGGAATGCCCAGCTCCACCAGCTCCTCGGCTTCCTTGAGCAGCAGGTCGATGGACATGCGCTCCACGCCCGGCATCGAGGGCACCGCTTCACGCTGATTCTTGCCGTCGAGGACGAACACCGGAAGGATCAGGTCGTTGGCAGTCAGGACGTTCTCGCGCACCAGGCGGCGGGAGAATTCGTCACGACGGTTGCGGCGCAGTCGGGTGAAGGGGAAGGCTCGATCGGCGGGAATGAAGCTCACGGCGTACTCCAGGGCCTGATACAGCAGGCACAGTGTGACAGTTATAGCCGTGAATTATGACCGATTGGTAACAACAGGTAACAGTGACCCTTGGTCGCGGCATCCTGCCACTGCGGCAAGGCGCCGCGTAGTGGCCCTACAGACTTGTTCCAGGTCAGTTGTGCGAACCGGGGTGCCTTCCCCCCGGGCGACAACCGGGTTAGGCTTCGCGTTCATTTCGCTGCGTTGCCTCGATAATGCTCCAACAATTCCTGCAGGATTTCGGCTACTTCGCCCTGTTTCTCGGTACGTTCTTCGAGGGTGAGACCATTCTGGTGCTGGCCGGCTTCCTGGCTTTCCGCGGCTACATGCAGCTGGAGTACGTCGTCGCGGTGGCCTTCTTCGGCAGTTACGCCGGCGATCAGCTCTGGTATTTCCTCGGTCGGCGCCACGGCCGCAAGCTGCTCGCGCGCAAGCCGAGCTGGCAGAAGATGGGCGACAGGGCCCTGGAGCACGTGCGCAAGCACCCGGACCTGTGGGTGCTGAGCTTCCGCTTCGTCTACGGCCTGCGCACCGTGATGCCGGTGGCCATCGGCCTGTCCGGTTATCCGCCGGCGCGCTACCTGCTGCTCAACGGCATCGGCGCGATCGTCTGGGCCACGGTGCTGGGCAGCGCTGCCTTCTACTTCGGCAGCGTGCTGGAAGGCGTGCTGGGCAACATCAAGAAGTATGAACTCATGGTGCTGGGCGGCTTCGTGGTGATCGGCCTGCTGTTCTGGCTGCGTCGCCGCTTCAAGGCCAGCAAGGCCGAGTGACCCTACCGGCCGATCAGGCCGCCTGCGGCGGGCGCTCGGCGCGCCGCAGGCCCAGCAGCCCGATCAGGCTGAGCAGCGAGTAGACCGCCAGCGCCCAGGGCGTCCATTGCGGCAACTCGATCCCACCCCAGATGGCCAGTGCCGCCACCGCCGGCACGTTCAGCGCCAGTCGCAGCAACTCCATGCGCAACGCCCAGCCGCGGTTCTCCAGCCAACAGCCGATGGCGTACAGCCCGAAAGCCACCCAGCTCCAGCCGATCAGCAGCGGCAGCACCTGCCAATGCTCCCCGACGCCCAGCAGCCAGGTGCCGACCACTACGTAGGTGACGAACTGCAGCCCGGCGTACCACTGCCGGCCACGGCTCAGCGGCACCTCGAACTTGCGGAAGGCGGCCAGGTCCGGCTTGGCCATGGGGTAGCGCTGGGCGACGTCCTCGGGGCGCCAGCCGGTGCGCATGAACCAGATGCGCAGCTTGTCCCACAGGCTGCCGGCGCGGCGCGCGTCGTTCCACAGGTGCGCATAGACCTGCAGGTTGGCCCACAGTGGGTTCCAGCTGGCCAGCGGCACGGTCACGCCGAACACCACCGGCTCCTCGTCCAGCTCCTCCTGGAAGGTGCCGAACAGGCGGTCCCAGACGATGAACACGCCACCGTAGTTGCGATCCATGTAGACCTGATTCTGCGCGTGGTGCACGCGGTGGTTGGACGGGGTGATGAAGATCCACTCGAACCAGCCCAGCTTGGGGATGTGCCGGGTGTGCACCCAGAACTGGTAGAGCAGGTTCAGCGCGCCGACGGTGAGGAATACCAGCGGCGGCACGCCGACGATGGCCATGGGCAGGTAGAAGATCCAGCCAAAGATGAAGCCGGTGCTAGTCTGCCGCAGGGCGGTGGAGAGGTTGTAGTCCTCGCTCTGGTGGTGCACCGAATGCGCGGCCCAGAGCACGTTGCGCTCGTGACCCAGGCGGTGGTTCCAGTAGTAGCAGAAGTCGTAGAAGACGAAGGCGAACACCCAGACCCAGAGGTTCTGCGTGGACAGCTCGAAGAGCGCCAGGTGCTGCCAGGCAATGGCGTAGGTAAGTACCGCCAGGCCCTTGGTCAGCAGGCCGCTGGTGGTCGACAGCACACCGGCGCTGAGGCTGTTCAGCGCGTCGCTCAGGCGATAGGTGCGCATGCCGCGCCAGCGGTCGGCGAGCAGCTCGATCGCAATCAGGAGGAAAAAGAAGGGTACGGCGAAGAGGATATAGTTCATGGCGCGGCCGAGTCGTTATGCTTATGGGAAGGCCTCAGGGCAATGCGCCCTGATGATTGATCCTAGCCCCTCCCTCCGCGCCGGCCCCGACCGCCGGCGACAACCCGGGCGGCATATCGCGACACGCCCGGCATCCTCGAACAGGAGCAGTCCATGCAGAAGAAAGTTGCCGTCATCCTCTCCGGCTGTGGCGTCTACGACGGCGCCGAGATCCACGAAAGCGTGATCACCCTGCTGCGCCTTTCCCAGCGCGGCGCCCAGGTGCAGTGCTTCGCCCCGAACATCGAGCAGCACCACGTACTGAACCACCTGACCGGCGAGGAGATGGCCGAGAAGCGCAACGTGCTGGTGGAATCCGCGCGCATCGCCCGCGGCGAGATCAAGGACGTGCGTGAAGCCAAGGTCGAGGACTTCGACGCCCTGATCGTCCCCGGCGGCTTCGGCGCGGCGAAGAACCTCAGTGACTTCGCCTTCAAGGGCGACCAGTGCCAGGTGCAACCCGACGTGCTGGCCCTGACCAAGGCCTTCGCCGCAGCGAAGAAGCCGGTCGGCCTGATCTGCATCGCCCCGGCCATGGCTGCGCGCATCTACGGCGAAGGCGTGGAATGCACCATCGGCACCGACGAAGGCACCGCCCAGGCGCTGACCAGCATGGGCGCCAAGCACATCGACTGCAGCGTCGAGAACATCGTCGAGGACAAAGACCACAAGCTGGTCACCACCCCGGCCTACATGCTCGCGCAGTCCATCGCCGAAGCCGCCAGCGGCATCAACAAGGCGGTCGATCGGGTGCTGGAGCTGGCCTGAGGACTTGCCCCCGTAGGAGCGGACTCTGTCCGCGATGGTTTCCGGCGCGATGCGGAGCTATCGCGGACGAAGTCCGCTCCTACGCTCGGCCCACCCATACGAAAACGCCCGGCACTGCCGGGCGTTTTCGTTTCAGGCCGGATCAGGCCTTGCGCGCCTCTGCCTCGCGCAGCAGGCGCGTCAGCAGCTTGTCCAGGCCGTTGGCGAAGGCCTGGCGGTCCTTGTCGCCGTAGGGCGCCTGCCCTCCTCCCACCTGGCCCTGCTCGCGCAGGTCGGTGAACAGGTTGCGCACCGCCAGCCGCTCGCCCATGTTCTTCTCGTCGAACTCGCGGCCACGCGGGTCCAGCGCATCGACGCCCTTTTTCACCAGCCGGTCGGCCAGCGGCACGTCGCTGCAGATCACCAGGTCGCCGGGCTCGGCCTGCTCCACCAGGTAATCGTCGGCGGCGTCCATCCCGCTGGGCACCACTATCAGGCTGACGCAGGCGAACGGCGGTTTGGCCACGGGCTGGCCGGCGACCATCACCACCTCCAGCTTGCGCTTCAAGGCAAACTTCGCCACCAGCTCCTTCGCCGCCCGCGGGCAGGCGTCGGCATCGATCCAGATACGCATAATCGGCAAACCAATCTCCAGAAAGCACAACGGCCAGTATCGCACTGGCCGTCGTGTATCGCTCAGCTATCGCCTCAGGAGGAGGCGACCTCGGCGGCCTTGCGGCGCTCGGAGAAGTAGCTGCGCCCATAGAGCACGGCCACCGCCAGCAGCGCCACGGCCTGGGCCGACAGCGAGTAGGCGTCGGCCTTGATGCCGAGCCAGTCGAAGTCGAAGAACGGCACCGGACGGGTACCGATCACGCCGGCTTCCTGCAGCGCGACTACGCCATGGCCGGCGAACACCACCGACAGGGCGCAGAGCAGCGCGGCGTTGATGGTGAAGAACAGTTTCAGCGGCAGCTTCGCCGAACCGCGCAGGATCACCCAGGCGATGCCGATCAGGATCACCACGGCGGTGCCCGCACCGGCGATCACCGCGTTGTGGCCAGCCGGGCCGGCCTGCAGCCAGAGGGTCTCGTAGAACAGGATGACCTCGAACAGCTCGCGGTAGACCGAGAAGAACGCCAGCACGGCGAAGCCGAAGCGGCCACCGCCACCGACCAGGCTGCTGCGGATGTAGTCCTGCCAGGCAGCGGCATGGCGGCGGTCGTGCATCCACACGCCGAGCCAGAGCACCATCACGCAGGCGAACAGCGAGGTGAAGCCTTCCATCAGCTCGCGCTGGGCGCCGCCGATGTTGATCACATAGGCCGCGACCGCCCAGGTGGCGAAGCCGGCGACGAAGGCCAGGCCCCAGCCAACGTGAACGCCGCGCACCGCCTGTTCCTGCCCGGTGTTACGGAGGAAGGCGAGGATGGCGGCCAGCACCAGGATCGCTTCCACGCCTTCGCGCAGGAGGATCAGCAGCGCCGAGATGAAGCTGATGGAGAAGCTCAGCGAGTCGCCGCTCAGGGCCTTGGCGGCATCCGCCAGCTTCGCCTTGGCCAGCTCCAGCTGCTGCGCCACCTGGGCTTCCGGCAGGCCGTCACGCAGCGCCTGACGGTAGGCCATCAGTTGCTTCTCGGTGGCCTTGCGCAGGTCGGCGTCGACGTTGTCCAGCGAGCTTTCCACCAGCTCGAAGCCTTCCAGGTAGGCCGCCACCGACAGGTCGTAGGCCTGGTCGTGGTCGCCGGAGCGATACACGGCGAAGCTCTTGTCCAGGGTCACGGTGGTGTAGTCGATCTGCTGCGCCGGGCCACGGTGTTCCAGCGGCGGATGCGCGCGCAGGGCACGGAAGCTCTCGGCCGCGGCGTCGCCATCGCGCTCGGCGACATCGGCCGGGGTCTGGGTCGAGAGGGTCGCCAGCGGGTAGGCGTGGGCCGGATCGGGCTTGGCCTGGCCGGCGCTGAGGCTGGCGACGTAGGACGCCAGGTCCCAGCGCTGGCGCTCGTCGAGCTGGTCGGCGAAGGCTGGCATGTCGGTACCGGAAACGCCCAGGCCGATGACATTGCGCAGGTCGTACAGGCTGAGCTGGTCGAGACGCGCGCGGGAGGTCAGGTTGGCTGGAGGCGGCTCCAGGCCGATGCCCGCCGGGCCGTCGCCCTTGCCGGCGTCACCGTGGCAGATCGAGCACTGCTGGGTGTACACCTCGGCGCCGCGGGTCGGGTCCGGAGTGATCGCGGGGGTCTGCACCACCTGGTAGATATCGGCGACGCGCGCCTCCAGGTGACGCGCCTGCTGGGCGACCTGCTTGCCCGGATGACGCTGCTCGATGGCCTGGCGCAGGCTGGCAGCGTCCTTTTCCAGGTCGGCGCGTTCGGGAACGGCCGGCAGGGTGACGATCAGCGACTGCAGGTTGCCGACGAATTCGAGCTGCTCCTTGTACTCGCTCTCGTCCACGACCTTGCCGTCGGTGACGGTGGCCGGATAGTCAGCAGCGAGATAGCTGAGCAGGTGCAGGGCTTGGGAGGGGTCGACAGCCGTGTCGGCTTGAGCTCCAAGGCTGAGGAGACCGACCAGCGGCAACAGCCAGACGAAAAGTTTGGAGGGGCGCATACGGAAAGGTAAATGAGAATGAAAGAGGTTAAATTGTCACCTCAGGTTTCCGTCTATGCAAGGACAATGTCCCGCATAGTTGCGCCCGGAGCCCTCGCAAGAGAACTCCGGAGCAGGCGCAAACGCCCTCAGACCGGGGCGCGGCGCACGGTTGCGAGCAGCCCGGCGGCCCCCACGAAAAGCGTGGCGAAAGTACGATTCATCATCCGCTGCTGGCGCTGCGAGCGCAGTGCGCGCAGTACGCGGGCGGCCAGACCGGTGTAGCCGGCCATGACGATCAGGTCGACGGTGATCATGGTTGCGCCCATGATCACGTACTGCATTGCCATCGGCCGGTGCGGGTCGACGAACTGCGGCAGCACCGCAAGCATGAAGATCACCGCCTTGGGGTTGCTGGCGTTGACCAGGAAGCCGCGCAGCACCAGAGACAGCGGCCGGCCGATGGCGCGTGCGCCGCCGGCGTCCATCACCTGCGGCGCAGCGGTCCACTGGCGATAGGCGAGATAGACCAGGTAGACCACGCCGAACCACTTGATCGCACTGAAGGCGACCGCCGAAGCCGAGAGCAGCGCGCCGACGCCGGCAGCGACCACGGCGATCTGCAGCGCCAGGCCGATCTGCAGCCCCAGGGCATTCCAGTAGCCACGCCAGAAGCCGTACTGCAGGCCACAGGACATCGAGGCAATGGCCCCGGCGCCGGGCGACAGGCTGATGATCCAGCAGGCGATGAAGAAGGCGAACCAGGTACTGGCGAGCATTGCGGACCTCGTGGCGCCCGGGCAGGCGCAATAATTTGTTACGGGCAGCCAGTGTGCCTCAGTCGCGTGGCGCCGCCCAGCGTTGCCGACGAAGGTCGGGTAACCCTGTAAGAGCGAGCTTGCTCGCGAACGGAGCTACCCAGCGGCTACGCTGCCTAGAGGGTTCGCGAGCTAGGACTAGGCGTCCCCCTCGGTCCTACGAAGAGCCCTAAAAAAAGCCCGGCGCTAGGCCGGGCTTTTCGTTTCAAGACAGACCGATCAGCTCGGCACGTCCTTGCGCAGCTTCACCGGCTCCTCGCCGCGCTTGCGCGCCAGGGCGCCGCGCAGGCGGATGTTGATCGCCTCCACCGCCAGCGAGAAGGCCATGGCGAAGTACACGTAGCCCTTGGGCACGTGGATCTCGAAGGCCTCGGCGATCAGCACGGTGCCGACCACGATGAGGAAAGACAGCGCCAGCATCTTCAGCGACGGGTGCTTCTCGATGAAGGCGCTGATGGTGCCAGCCGACAACATCATCACGCCGACCGAGATGACGATGGCCGCGACCATCACCGGCACGTGCTGCACCAGGCCCACGGCGGTGATCACCGAGTCCAGTGAGAAGACGATATCGATGATCGCGATCTGGATGATGATGCCCATGAAGCCGCGGGACTTGCCGCCCTGCTGGCCGCCCTCCTCCGCGCCTTCGAGGCTGTGGAAGATTTCCATGGTGCTCTTGAACAGCAGGAACAGGCCGCCGAAGAACAGGATCAGGTCGCGCCCGGAGATGCCGTGGTCGAATACGGTGAACAGGTCGGCGGTCAGGCGCATCACCCAGGTGATCGAGAGCAGCAGCAGGATGCGCGTACCCATCGCCAGCGCCAGGCCGAAGAAGCGCGCCTTGGGTTGCTGCGCGGGCGGCAGGCGGCCGACGAGGATCGAGATGAAGATGATGTTGTCGATGCCCAGGACGATTTCCAGGGCAGTCAGGGTCAGAAAGGCAACCCAGATCTCGGGGCTTGTGAGCCATTCCATAGTGGGGGATGTCCGTTAAGGGGTGGTGGGGAAATTCGGGCCGCGCCAGCGGCGGATAGCCTTCTGGAAGAACAGGTTGTTCGGCACCTGTAGCAGAGCGCCGGGCGTGCCGTCTTCGTTGGTTTCTTCCAGGGTGGTGTAGAGCAGGTTGATCGCGATCACCCGCCCCTTCACGCCGGGCTTGTCGGCGGACTCGATGACTTCCACGCGATCCCCCAGGCGGAACGGACCCATGGTGAAGATCATCAGCGCGCAGAACAGGTTGGAGAGCACGCTCCAGATGGCGAAGAAGGCCACCGCCGCGACGGCGGCGAAGCCGGTCAGCGCGGCCCAGAGGACATCGGCGGAGACGCCCAGGCGCTCCAGCACCAGCATCAGCGCCGAGCCCATGATCAGCCAGCGCAGGCCACCACGCAGCGGCAGCAGCAGCTCCGGCGGCATCGGGTAGCGCTCGCCCAGGCGGCTTACAGCGCGCGCTACCATGCGCTGCAGCAGCCACGCCAAGACCAGGACGAGGATGATCTGCCCGCCACGCAGCAGCGGTTCGCTCCACGCCACCAGCAGGCTGACGTCCTCCATTACTCACTGGCCTCTAGCTGGCGCTGCAGCTCTTCGAGGGTTTCCAGGGCCAGCAGCCAGGACTCTTCCAGCTCGCTCTCGCGGGTCTTCAGGGTGGCCTGGCGGGCCAGCAGGTCACGCAATTCGTCCTTGCGCGCCGCTTCGTACAGTGCGCTGTCGCCCAGGCGCTGCTCCAGCTCGGCGAGCTGTTCGTGGACCTTGCCCAGCTCCTTCTCCAGCTTGTCCGCCTCGCGCTTGTGCGGGGCGAGCTGTTGGCGCAGGGCCGCGGCGGCCTGGCGTTGGGCGCGCTTGTCGGTCTTGTCGCCAGCCGGAGCGGAAGGTGCCGACGGCGTCTGCCGCGCACGGAAATCCACCAGCCAGCGGGCGTAGTCGTCGAGGTCGCCGTCGAACTCGCGGATGCGCCCGTCGGCCACCAGGAAGAACTCGTCGGTGGTGCTCTTGAGCAGGTGACGATCGTGGGACACCACCACCACGGCGCCGGAGAATTCCTGCAGCGCCAGGGTCAACGCCAGGCGCATTTCCAGGTCGAGGTGGTTGGTCGGTTCGTCGAGCAGCAGCAGGTTGGGCTTCTGCCAGGCGATCAGCGCCAGGGCCAGGCGCGCCTTCTCGCCACCGGAGAAGTTCAGCACGGGCTCGTCGCAGCGCTCGCCACGGAAGTCGAAGCCGCCGAGGAAGTCGCGCAGGGTCTGCTCGCGCTCGGCCGGGGCGATGCGCGCCAGGTGCAGCAGCGGGCTGGCCTTGGGGTCCAGCGAGTCGAGCTGGTGCTGGGCGAAGTAGCCGATGGCGAGGTTCTCGCCGCGGCCGAGTTCACCGGCCAGCAACGACAGATCGCCGGACAAGGTCTTGATCAGCGTCGACTTGCCAGCGCCGTTGGGGCCGAGCAGGCCGATGCGCGCGCCGGGCACCAGCTGCAGCTTGACCTTCTCCAGCACGCTCTTGTCGCCGTAGCCGAGACGGGCTTCGGAGAGGTTGAGCAGCGGGCTGGAAATCTTGTCGGACTCGCGGAAGGCAAAGTCGAACGGCGAATCGACGTGGGCCGGTGCCAGTTCTTCCAGGCGTTCCAGTGCCTTGATCCGGCTCTGCGCCTGGCGTGCCTTGGTGGCCTGGGCGCGGAAGCGGGCGATGTACTTTTCCATGTGCGCGCGCTGCGCCTGCTGCTTCTCGAAAGCCTGTTGCTGCTGGGCCAGGCGTTCGGCGCGGGTGCGCTCGAAGGCCGAGTAGCCGCCGCGGTACAGGGTCAGCTTGCGCTGTTCGAGGTGGGCGATGTTGTCAACCACGGCGTCGAGGAAATCGCGGTCGTGGGAGATCAGCAGCAGCGTGCCCGGGTATCCCTTGAGCCACTCTTCCAGCCAGAGGATGGCGTCGAGGTCGAGGTGGTTGGTGGGTTCGTCGAGCAACAGCAGTTCGGACGGGCACATCAGCGCCTGCGCCAGGTTCAGGCGCATCCGCCAGCCACCGGAGAAGTCACCGACGCGGCGGTCCATCTGTTCGGAGGTGAAGCCCAGGCCGGCCAGCAGCTTGCGTGCGCGGGCATCGGCGGTGTATCCGTCGGCGCTGTCGAGCTCGCTGTGCAGGCGTGCCAGGGCGGTGCCGTCGTGGGCGTCTTCCGCCGCGGCGAGGTCTGCCTGGATCTTGCGCAGGTGCACGTCGCCGTCGAGCACGTAGTCGACAGCGAGGCGGTCGAGGGTATCGACCTCCTGGCGCATGTGCGCGATGCGCCAGTCCGCCGGCAGGTAGCAATCGCCGGCGTCCTGGCCGAGCTGGCCGCGCAGCAGGGCGAACAGGCTCGACTTGCCGGCGCCGTTGGCGCCGATCAGGCCGACTTTCTGTCCGGCGTGCAGGGTGAGTTCGGCACCTTCCAGCAAGCGCTGGGGGCCACGCTGTAGCGTAAGATTTTGTAGTCGAATCATGGCGGCGGAGTTTATCAGCTTCGCCTGGCAATCGCTGTGGGTGCTCTATGTCTGATGATGTCTGGTCGTATGCACTGAAACTCTACGCCCGCCCTGGGGTTGAGGCCGCTTGCCTGGCCCTGCAGGAAGGCGGTGCGGACGTCTGCCTGCTGCTCGCCTCAGCCTGGCTGGGAAGCGCTGGCGTGGCCTGCTCGCCGGCACGGATCGACGCGCTGGAAAGCACGGCGCGCGAGTGGCGCGAACAAGTGGTAGTGCCGCTGCGAGAGCTGCGTCAGCGCTGGCGGGAATCGGCAAAGCGGGATTTGCAGCTGGCGCCGCTGCGGGAACGGATCAAGCAGCTCGAACTGGAAGCGGAAAAGGTGCTGCTGGAGAGACTGGAAGCAGTGGCGCGGGACTGGCCACGGGGCGAAGCGGAACAGCTGGCGCGCTGGCTGGATGCCGCGGCGGGGGATGCGGGCGGCTTGCGCCGCGATGCACAGGCAACCCTGCACACCGCGGCGAGCCTCTCCTGAGCCTTAGGAAGCGCTGGAGGAGGTGCTGCTGGCCGGAGCAGCCGGTGCCGGAGTGGCGCTGGCAGCCGGGGTAGCGGCCGGAGCGGTCGGCTGGGCAGCCGGGGCGCTCGGGGTAGCCGGAGCAGCCGGTTTGGCGGCGGCGGCAGGCTTGGCAGCAGCCGGTTTCGCAGCAGGCTTGGCGGCCGGTTTGGCAGCAGCTTTCACGGCCGGTTTGGCAGCCGGCTTCGCGGCAGGCTTGGCAGCCGGTTTGGCGGCAGCAGCGGGCTTCGCGGCAGGCTTGGCAGCAGCCGGTTTGGCAGCGGCGGCCGGCTTGGCGGCAGCAGGCTTGGCAGCCGGTTTAGCGGCGGCTTTCGCAGCAGGTTTGGCGGCCGGCTTGGCTGCGGGTTTGGCAGCGGCAGCGGGCTTCGCGGCAGGCTTGGCAGCAGCCGGTTTGGCGGCAGCGGCGGGCTTGGCGGCAGCAGGCTTGGCAGCCGGTTTAGCGGCAGCTTTCGCAGCAGGCTTGGCGGCGGGTTTAGCGGCCGGTTTGGCAGCAGCCTTGGCAGCCGGCTTCGCGGCGGCCGGCTTGGCGGCAGCGGTGCGTGCGGCTGGTTTGGCAGCGGGCTTGGCAGCAGCTTTTGCGGCAGGCTTGGCAGCCGGTTTGGCGGCGGGCTTAGCAGCCGGCTTGGCAGCCGCTTTAGCCGCAGGTTTGGCAGCGGCAACCCGGGCGGCTGGCTTCGCAGCAGGCTTGGCGGCGGGTTTAGCAGCGGCTTTGGCAGCAGGCTTGGCGGCAGCTTTCACGGCCGGTTTAGCAGCAGGTTTGGCAGCAGCCTTGGCAACCGGTTTGGCGGCAGCGACAGGCTTGCGGGTGGCCAGGGATTTGCCGGCGGCTTCCTTCACCTTGGTCACGCCCTGGGCGAGCTTCAGGCTCTCCTGCACGTCACGCTTGAGGTTGGCGATGTAGGCACGGGTTTCGGTCTGGCGGTTCTTCAGAACGTCCAGCACACCATCCAGTTCAGCGATGCTCGACTTGGCCTTGGCTTGCGCCTTCGCCTTGCCGGCCTTGGTGGCGTCCTGCAGTTTGGTGCGCGCGCTATGCAGCTTCTCTTGTGCCTTGCCGCGTTGTTTCTCGAGCTTGGCGAGCAGCTTCTCGGAGTCGACGAGCGCCTGTTTGCAGGCACCTTCGAGGTGTTCGATCAGACTGTTGGACAACTGGTGCAGCAGGTGCAGCGGAGTAGTAACGGGTTTCTTGTTGGCCGACATGACGTGCCTCCTGGCGGACGTGGTTGCGCCCATACTAGCCCCGCTGATGGCCTCTCGCCAATGTCCCTATTGTGCTGCAGGCCGCAGCAGGCATTGGCTTCAGAGGTTTTCAACAGTGCGCGAAGGCGCGTTTTTTCACTCACTCAATGACGCTGCGTCTCGCACTTGGTTCCGTTGGCGCAACCGGCAAGGCCGCGCAAACGCCCGTGGTGCGTGGGTTTGAGGATGAAAAATAAATTTTCAGCGCAGGCCTGAAACACCCGTCGCAGAGCCTTCCGCACGAAGCGCCTGAACATCGACGAAGGCGCACCAAGGTGCATTCTCGGCACGCCAGCACGACGCGAAAATCGCGATTGCGACGCGCTGAAAACACGCTCGCGAGGACGCGCTCGCAGTCACCGTTGCGGCTCATTTCCAGCAGCGATTCATCACGAAAAAAAGACGCCGAGAGCACCGCTGAAAGCTGCCGAACGGCGCGAGTTTCTAGCGTTGGCCGCCCAAGGTGCGAGGCTCGAAACATCGCGGACGGAGTCCGCTCCTACCCAAGGCTCATCCCCCGCGTAGGAGCGGACTCCGTCCGCGATAGGCATGAACGGCACCGACCCAATCCAGAAACGAAAACGGCGCGATCGCTTGAAGCGCTCGCGCCGTTGTCGGGCAACTCGACGATCAGGCCGTGACGGCTTTCTGCTCGTGACAGTTGTGCAGCACTTCGATCAGGCAGTCTTCCAGCTCGAAGCGTTCGTGCAGTTGCTGGCGCAGGGTCTTCAGTTCGCTGGTCAGGCAGGTGCCTTCGCGGCAATCGCCGTTGTCGCAACGGTCGTTGAAGTTCAGCGCATTCGCGGTGATGGTTTCCAGCCGCGGGTAGATCTGCTTCGCCAGTTCGAGTCCACGGGTGTCGCCGAAGGCCTGGGCCTCGTTCATCAGCTGTTCGTAGACTTCGAAGTGCCCCGCCGACACGTAGTCGAGCAGGAGCTGGCAGAAGCTCTGGAGGTTTTCGGCGTTGGTCTTCGGCGCCTGGACACCGTCCAGGGAATCGAATGCCCGGACCAACTCATGTCGATCCCGCAACCAGCGGTCGATCAGCTGGTGTACGCCTCCCCAACGTTCCTGGGCATTACGGCAGCTCTCGAGCATGTTGTCCTCACTTCCCTTTCGCCGTCCCGGCTAGGTCCGCCCCGGGACAATATTCTGTCGATTCTCGACGTCCGCGCTGTGTGAAGCTGGTTCGGCGGCGGCTTTCCGACGGAGTGGAAACCCAGAGTATGCCCGCCCGTTGCCGCCTTCAAGACACCGGCCGCGGGAAAATTCATACGGGCGTTTAATCGACAGACCGCGACGCCTCTGGCCTGCGCCGATGGGGCGCAGGCCATGGCGAAATGCGATGCGACGCTCAGCCGCGGCGGCGGAAGAACTGCACGATGGCGAACAGGGCGTAGCCGACGAAGGCCAGCAGGCTCCACTCCGCGATGCTCATGCCGAGCAGGGTCCAGGTCACTTCGGCGCAATCGGCCGAGCCGTGGAACATGGTGTAGAGGATCTGCGTGTAGGGCATGCTCTGGAGCATGAAGTCCAGCGGCGGCAGGCACGACGGCAGCTGGTCCGGCGGCAGGGTCTGCAGCCAGATCTGCCGGCCCGCGGTACCGGCGCCACCCAGGGCGCTGAGCAGGATCAGCAGCGAGTACACGCGCGGCGCGCGGCCGTGCAGCGCGGCGATCAGCGAGAACAGGCCGCAGCCGGCGAAGAAGATGCGCTGCAGGATGCACAGCGGGCAGGGCTCCAGCCCGACCACGTACTGCAGGTAGAAGCCGGTGCCGAGCAGGGCGACGCAAGCGAGGAAAGCAAGGAAGAACAGGGAACGAGGGCTGGCCAGGTTCATGGCGGCTCCACTGAAAAGCGCTGTTGCACGAAAGGCCGCTACGGTAGAGGAAACACCGCGATCAGTTCAAGGCGAGTGTCTAGACTGGCCGTGGCACTCATCCGGGAATCCATGCCATGCGTCGTCATCTCCTACTTTGCTCGCTGCTTTCCCTCACGACTCTTCCAGCCGTTGCCGACACCGACCTCAGCCACATCCGCTTGCCGGAAGGCTTTCAAATCAGCCTGCTGACTGACCAGGTGCCGGGCGCCCGCGCCATGGCCTGGGGCGACAAGGGCACGCTGTTCGTGGGCAGCAAGTCCGCCGACAAGGTCTATGCGGTAACGCCCGACGGCAAGGTCAGAACGCTCGGCGAGGGTTTGCAGATGCCGGTGGGCGTGGCCTTCCACAAGGGCGATCTGTACGTTTCCTCGATCAGCCGGATCGTCGTGCTGCGCGATATCGAGGCACACCTCGATGCACCGCCAAAGGCCGAGGAGCTGCCGGCACAGTTCCCGAAGGAGACCGCCCACGGCTGGAAATTCATCGCCTTCGGCCCGGACGACAAGCTCTACGTGCCAGTCGGTGCGCCGTGCAACATCTGCCGCCCGGACCGCAACCAGTACGCCAACCTGCAACGCATGAACGCTGATGGCAGCGCGCGCGAAGTGGTTGCCCATGGCGTCCGCAATACCGTCGGTTTCACCTGGCACCCGCAGACGAAGCAACTCTGGTTCACCGACAACGGCCGCGACCTGCTCGGCGACGACAAGCCCGATGACGAGCTGAACAAGCTCAGCAAGGTCGGCGAGGACTTCGGCTACCCCGACTGCCACCAGGGCGACATTGCCGACCCCGAGGAAGGCAAGAAGCCCTGCTCCGCGTTCACGCCGCCCGTGGCCAAGCTCGGCCCACACGTGGCCGCCCTGGGGCTGCGCTTCTACACCGGCGAGCAATTCCCCGCCGAGTACCGCAACAACCTGTTCATCGCCGAGCACGGCTCGTGGAACCGCACGCAGAAGATCGGCTATCGCGTGGCGCGGGTGGAGCTCAACGAGGACGGCACGCTCAAGCGCCAGAGCGTGTTTGCCGAGGGCTGGCTGGACCAGGACGGCAGTGTCCACGGCCGCCCGGCCGACGTGCTGGTGGCCCCGGATGGCGCACTGCTGGTCAGCGACGACCAGAACGGCGCGATCTATCGCATCAGCTACGGCAAACCCTGAAAACGAAAACGGCGCCCAGGGGCGCCGTTTTCACTTCCACGCCAGGATCAGGCGCGCACTGCCACCGGCAGTGAAACCGGCGGCGCCAGCAGGCCCAGGCCTTCCTGGAACAGCTGGTTGCTGCGCTCGACCTCACCCAGTTGCGCCAGCAGACGAGCCAGTTCGGCGCAGGTTTCCGCGCTGCGCTGACGGGCCAGGCTGGCCTCCAGGTATTCGCGAGCCTTGCCCCACAGCTTGTTCTGCAGGCACAGGCGACCGAGGGTCAGCAGCAGCTCGGGATCGTCGCCATGCTGCTTGAGCCAGCCTTCGGCGGTCTTCAGCTGGTGCGCACCATCGCGACCACGGGCACGGCCATAGAGGTGCACCAGACGGCTGTCGTAGCCTTCCTTGAGCGCCTTGCGCAGCACGTCCTCGGCTTCTTCCGGCGCGCCCAGGCGCAACAGTTGCTCGGCGTAGGCGGCCACCAGCTGCGGTTGCGCACGCAGGTTCGAAGGCACGTTCTGCCAGCGCTGGGTCAGCGGCTGCAGGCTGCTCTCGCCCTCCCCCAGGCCGCGTTCGCCGGCTTCGCCAAGCGCCGCCATCCAGCTGCGGCGTTCGAGGTCGGCCAGTTCGGCATTGGGCAGCACGCGCTCCTTGCGCAGCTCCGGCAGCAACACGCAGAGCGCCTGCCACTCGTGCAGGCTGACGTAGAGCTGCTGCAGCAGGCGCAGCACGGTCGGGTGGCGCGGGTGTTCCTGGTGCAGCTTGTCGAGCACCACACGAGCGTGGCTGAAATCGCCGCGGTTGATCAGCAACTGCGCGCGGGTCAGGCCCACGGCCAGCTCGGCGCCCGGCTCGCGCTGCTGGGCGCGGTCGAGCAGCTCATCGCACTCTTCGGTCTTGCCCAGCTCGTTGGCGGCGCGGGCGGCGCCCAGGTAATGCGGCAGCGGGCGGTCGCTGAGCTCGGCAGCGCGACGCAGGTGACGCAGCGCCTGTGCCCAGTGACCTTCGGCGAGGTCGCGCTGGCCATGCTCTTCGGCCAGTTGCGAGCGGCGGCGGCGGTTGAAGCGCGACCAGGGGTTCACCACGCGGCCGGAGACGCCCAGCAGGCGCAGTACCAGGCGCACGACCAGGTAGATCACCCAGAGCACCACCAGCAGCGCGAGGAAGGTCCACAGGCTGGATTCGTAGCGGAAGCTCTTGTAGGCGATCAGCACGTAGCCGGCCTGCTCGGAGATGGCCAGCCCGACCAGGGTGGCCGCCAGGACCACGGCGAGGATCAGGACATAGACGCGGCTCATGGCTGGGTCCCCGCGTCCGGCGCCACCGCCTCCTGCTGCTGCACCGCGTTCTCGCGGCGCGACAGGTAGGCCTGCAGCGAACTCAGGGCCGGGCCCAGGTCCGGGGTCTGCACGGAGACGACCTGGCCACTGAGCTCATCCAGGCGCGCGACCAGGGCACGGCTGTCGGCCAGGTCGGCGTTGAAGAAGTCGGCGACGATCTGTTTGGCCTGCTTCAGGGCCTGCTGGTAGACGTCCTGCTTGCCGTTCAGAGCGGCCCACTGGGCCTGCTCCAGGGCGAGGCTCAAGGCCAGGCGGACGCGGTCCAGCTGCTGGCCGGAGAGCAGCGGGCGGATGTCCTGCCCGGCATTGAAGTCGATGCGCACGTACTGCGAGACGCGATCCCACCACTCGCTCCAGCGATCGTTGCCGTCGCTCCAGGCGGTGCTCGGGCCAGCGCCACCTTCGCCAGGCTTGAACGCGGGGTTCAGCGGTTGCAGCTGGGCGGCCTGGTCGCGCAGCGCGCCCAGTTGCAGGAACAGCCCGGTGCGGTCCGGGCGCGGCGCCGCGCGCAGCGCTTCCAGGCTCTTGGCCAGTTGCGCGCGAGCGGCGAAGGCGCCTGGATCGTTGGTCACGCGAAGGATGTCGTCGGCGCCCTGTACCAGTTCGGTGGCGCTGTCGAGGTCCTGCAACGCGGAAAGGCGCAGCGCGGCCAGGCGCAGCAGGTGTTCGGATTCGGCCAGGCGCCACTGCTGGCGGCTCTGCCCCAGCACCTGCTTGACCTGCTTGGCCAACTGCTGCTGGTCGCCCTGCAGCTCCACGACCAGGCGGCGGCGGGCTTCGAGCTCGTCGGCGTTGGGCAACTCGTCCAGGCGTTTGCTCACCTGCGCGTTGGCGTTCTGCACGCCCTGCGCCTGGGCGCGGGCCTCTTCCAGCTGGGCCGCGCGCTGCTGCTCGGCGCCCTTGAGCTGCTGGACCTGCCAGATGCCCCAGCCACCCGCGGCGAGACCGGCGGCCCCCACCAGCAGGGCCAGCAGGGCGAGGCCAGTGCCGCCCTTGCGCGGAGCCGGCGCGGCGGCCGGGCTGGACGATGTCGGTGAAGTCTCTTGGGGAGTGACGGCTTCGCTCACAGATCCATCCTTCGCTCGGAAATTGTTCTAGTCGGCGTTTCTCAACGCTTCCATTAAGGCCGCTGGGCTGGCGCCCCGGCAATCGATCACTCGCTGCGCGCCCATCTCCCGTGCCTGCTCAGCCACACGCGGGCTGGGCACGAACAGGGGCAGCGCACTCACTTGCGGCCAGTCCTGCGCGGCCAGTTGCTGCAGATGCTCCAGCCCCTGACCACTACTGACCGCGATGGCGTTCAAACGCTCCCCCTGAATGCGCCGCAGCAATTCACCCTGGGGATAACTCGGCAATTCGCGCCGGTAGAGTTCCAGATAGTCCACGGCCACGCCTTGGCCGCGCAGGCGCTCGGCGAGGAATTCTCGGCCACTTTCGCCGCGCATGATCAGCACCTTCGGATCATGCACCTGCAAGGCCTGCTCGAACTCCGCCAGGGCCAGCAGCGCTTCGCTGTCGTCGCCGTCCTGCGGATGCACGACATCCAGACCGTAGTCTTCGAGGATAGCTGCCGTAGCGGCGCCGACGGTGAACCAGCGCTGGGTCAGCGGCGCTTGCGGCCAGTAGCGGTCGACCCGCTCCAGGCCCAGGCGCGCCGCGGGCTTGCTGACCACGATAACCGCGCAGTAGCGGTCCAGGTCAAGGATCAGGCTGCGCTCGGCGGGGGTTTCCTCCCGCGCTGTGATCGCCAGCAGCGGCAGGCAGGTGCCGTGGATGCCGTGTTCGGCGAGGGTCGCGGCGAGCGCCGCGCAGTCCTCTTCGGGCCGGGTCAGCAGCAGCCGCCAGCGGCTCACGGGTGGCCGGCCTCGCCGTAGACCGCATCGAGGATGTCCTTGGCGCCCTGGCCCAGCAGGTCTTCGGCGACCTTCACGCCGAGGCTCTCGGCTTCGGCGAACGGCGCGCGGGCTTCGGCGCGCAGCAGTTGGCTGCCGTCAGGCTGGCCGACCAGGCCGCGCAGCCACAGCTGATCGCCTTCGAGGATGGCGTAGCAGGCGATAGGCACCTGGCAGCCGCCATTGAGGCGCTTGTTCAGCGCGCGCTCGGCATTGACGCGCAGGGCGGTCTCGCGGTGATGCAGCGGTTGCAGCAGCGCGTGGATTTCCGCATCGGCAGTGCGGCACTCGATGCCTACCGCGCCCTGGCCACCGGCCGGCAGGCTGGCTTCGACACTGATGGAGGAGCGGATGCGTTCTTCGAAGCCGAGGCGGATCAGGCCAGCGGCGGCGAGGATGATGGCGTCGTACTCGCCGGCATCGAGCTTGGCCAGGCGGGTGTTGACGTTGCCGCGCAGGAAGCGGATCTGCAGGTCCGGACGGCTGGCCAGCAGCTGGGCCTGGCGGCGCAGGCTGGAGGTGCCGACCACGCTGCCGGCGGGCAGGTCGTCGAGGCTCGCGTAGGTGTTGGAGACGAAGGCGTCGCGCGGGTCTTCACGCTCGCAGATGCAGTACAGGCCCAGGCCTTCGGGGAAGTCCATCGGCACGTCCTTCATGGAGTGCACGGCGATGTCCGCTTCGTTGTCCAGCAGGGCAGTTTCCAGCTCCTTGACGAACAGGCCCTTGCCACCGATTTTCGCCAGCGGCGCGTCGAGCAGCTTGTCGCCGCGGCTGGTCATCGGCAGGAGGGTCACGGTCAGGCCGGGATGGGCCTGTTCCAGGCGGGCCTTGACGTATTCGGCCTGCCAGAGTGCCAGGGCGCTCTGGCGCGTGGCGATACGGATTTCGCGAGACATGGGCATTTCCAGGCAAAGGAAGCGTGCAAGAAAGTGCCCGCATGATAACAGCTCGCGCAAACGAAAAGCCCGGGGGCTGCCCCCCGGGCTCCAGGCGCTGCGGCACTGTGTCGCTACAGGTTGTGCATGAGTCGCCGGACTCCGGCGACGTGGCGGCGGCTGACGGTCAGCGCATCGCCATTGAGACCTTTCAGGTACAGCTGGAAGTGCCCCAGCGGGGTGCGTTGCAGGCGCTCGATGCGTTCGCGGGAAACCAGCGCGTTGCGGTGGATGCGCACGAAGCGATCACCGAACTCGTCCTCCAGCGCCTTCAGCGGCTCGTCCAGCAGCACTTCGCCGCCAGCGTGGCGCAGGGTCACGTACTTGTGATCGGCGATGAAGAAGATCACGTCTTCCAGCGGGATCAGCTCGATGCCCTTGCGGGTCCGCGCGCTGATGTGGCTGCGCGGGCCGGGGCCACCGGCGGCCGGGGGCTTGGTCAGCGCCGCCAGCTGCACGCGGTTGGGCCGCGAGGCCTTCTTCAGGGCGTCGGCCAGGTCCTCGCTGCGGACCGGTTTGACCAGGTAGCCGACCGCACTGACCTGGAACGCCTCCAGGGCGAATTCATCATGGGCGGTGCAGAAGATCACCGCCGGCGGGGCTTCGCGCTCGCACAGCTTGGCGGCCACCTGAAGCCCGTCCAGGCCGGGCATGCGGATATCGAGCAGGACGATATCCGGCTTCAGGCTGTCGATCAGCGTCAGCGCTTCTTCGCCGTTGCTGGCGGAGGGCTCGAGGACGCGATAGCCGTCCAGTTGCCCCACCAGCCGGGCCAGGCGCTCTCGCGCCAGGGGTTCGTCATCGACGATCAGGACATTCATAAGCTCAGGCTTCCTGCATGAGACGCGCACATGGATAGCGTAGACAGGTGAAGTGCCGTCCGTCACGGCGCTCGACGGTGAGACTAGCTTTTGGCCCGAAAAGTGCCGCAAGTCTCGCCGCAATATTTTGCAGGGCTTGCTTGGTCCCCTTCGTGGGCAGGGTCTCGATCGATTCGTCGTACGGGTTGCTCACGCAGAGCTGGAACACACCGTCACGGTAGTCCGCCTCAACTTTCACCAGACCGCCTTCGATGCGCGGCTGGATGCCATAAATCAAAGAGTTCTCGAGCAAGGGCTGCAGCGTCAGCTGGGGAATCGGCACGCCATCGGGCACGTCGCTCACCTGCCAGTCCATCTGCAACCGGTCGCCAAGACGGAACTGCTCTATGGAAAGATAGCGTCTGGCCAGCTCAAGTTCCTCTCCCCAGGAAATTAATGTTCCAGGTTTGGCCAGGCTGGCGCGGAAAAGATCCGAAAGATTCAGCACCGCCAGCTCGGCCTTGCCCGGATCGATCTCGATCAGGCTGGCGATGCTGTTCAGGCTGTTGAACAGGAAATGCGGACGGATGCGCGCCTGCAGCGACTCGATCCGCGCCCGCAGCTCAGCCTGTTCCTGCCGTCGCCATTGGCTCTGGAGATAGAAGTAGCGTAGCAACAGCGTGGACATGATGAGCGCAATCAATGCATGACGCAGGTAGAGGTTGACCTCGCCGGTGCGCGACATCGGCCCACCGAGGGAGAAGTAATCCGCCACCCAGGTGCAGGCGAGCGTCAGCAGGACCACCAGCGCGCAGCTGAGCAGCCCGGAGAGCCACGCCGGCCAGCGTGCCATGAAGGGGCGCAGCTGGCACAGCAGGCCGGCCGAGAGCAGCACGATCCACTGCACGAACAATGAGGACAGCGCCAGGCGCACCCAGTTGAAGCTGGGCGTCATCGGCTCGGCGAGGACCAGCACCAGCACCAGCAGCTCGGCCAGCAGCACCAGGCTGAACAGCGCCTCGGGCTGGCAGAGTTCGGGGATGAAGAAGTCGTCGTTGGGCGCCGGCTTGTCGCCGGTCTTCGTCGGTATGGGCATCGCCGCAGTTTCCGCAAGCGCCCGCACGGCGGCAAGCGCCGCGTGCGAGCAATAGCCTGGAATTGTCGGGCAGCGCAAAGAACGGCCACGGCCCCTGCGACTATTCACCGCCGCTCCCCTGCCGCAACCCGCCAAAGCGCCGCCGGTTTTGTCCTTCAGCCTGCTATTATCGTCGCACTTTGCCTTTCATGCAGGCCGCGCGCCGCGCCTGCCCGTTTCCGGAAGAGAGATCCATGAGCGTAGAGAAGACCAACCAGTCCTGGGGCGGCCGCTTCAGCGAACCCGTCGATGCCTTTGTCGCCCGCTTCACCGCCTCCGTCGACTTCGACAAGCGCCTCTACCGCCACGACATCATGGGCTCCATGGCCCACGCGACCATGCTGGCCAAGGTCGGCGTGCTCACGGACGGCGAGCGCGACACCATCATCGATGGCCTGAAGCAGATCCAGAGCGAAATCGAGGCCGGCACCTTCGACTGGCGCGTCGACCTGGAAGACGTGCACATGAACATCGAGGCGCGCCTCACCGACCGCATCGGCGTCACCGGCAAGAAGCTGCACACCGGCCGTTCGCGCAACGACCAGGTGGCCACCGACATCCGCCTGTGGCTGCGTGACGAGATCGACCTGATCCTCGCCGAAATTACCCGCCTGCAGCAGGGCCTGCTGGGCCTGGCGGACGCCGAAGCCGATACCATCATGCCCGGCTTCACTCACCTGCAGACCGCGCAGCCGGTGACCTTCGGCCACCACCTGCTGGCCTGGTTCGAAATGCTCAGCCGCGACTACGAGCGTCTGGTCGATTGCCGCAAGCGCGCCAACCGCATGCCCCTGGGCAGCGCCGCGCTGGCCGGCACCACCTACCCGATCGACCGGGCCATCACCTGCGAACTGCTGGGATTCGAAGCGATCTCCGGCAACTCGCTGGATGGCGTGTCCGACCGTGACTTCGCCATCGAATTCTGCGCCGCCGCTGCCGTGGCGATGATGCACCTGTCGCGCTTCTCCGAAGAGCTGGTGCTCTGGACCAGCGCGCAGTTCCAGTTCATCGACCTGCCCGACCGCTTCTGCACCGGCTCCTCGATCATGCCGCAGAAGAAGAACCCGGACGTCCCGGAGCTGGTGCGTGGCAAGTCCGGCCGCGTATTCGGTCACCTCGCCGGCCTGCTGACCCTGATGAAGGGCCAGCCGCTGGCGTACAACAAGGACAACCAGGAAGACAAGGAACCGCTGTTCGACGCCGCCGACACCCTGCGCGACAGCCTGCGCGCCTTCGCCGACATGGTTCCGGCGATCAAGCCCAAGCGCGAGATCATGCGCGAAGCGGCCCGCCGCGGCTTCTCCACCGCCACCGACCTGGCCGACTACCTGGTGCGCCGTGGCCTGCCGTTCCGTGATTGCCACGAGATCGTCGGCCACGCCGTGAAGTACGGCGTGGACAGCGGCAAGGACCTGGCCGAGATGAGCCTGGACGAGCTGCGCCAGTTCAGCGACCAGATCGACGACGACGTGTTCGCCGTGCTGACCCTGGAAGGCTCGGTGAACGCCCGCGACCACATCGGCGGTACCGCCCCGAACCAGGTCCGCGCCGCCGTCGTGCGCGGCAAGGAACTGCTGGCCACGCGCTAAGCGCAGCGTTCCATGTACTACTGGAACCAGGACAACTTCGAAGGACTGGAACGGCTCGCCGATGAACTGGCGAGCCTTCCCGGCCTGCAGGCGCTGGCGGACTACGCCCGCGCCCGCAGCCGAGGCCTGCGCCGCGAGGCGTTCGCCGCCCTCGAAATCTTCCTGCGCAATGCTCCTGTTCCGAACACCCCGCCCGCCCGCGAACTGGCCCTGCAGATAGTCGAACTGCACGCCCAGACCCGCGAAGCCCACCAGTTCCTCGCCCAGCCGCTGCTTGCGCGCTTCCTGTTGCCGACGCTGCGCGCCTGGATCGACAGCGAGCCGGAGGCCCATGCACCGCTGCGCTGGCTGGGGCTGCTGGAGAACGATGGCGACCTGCTGCGCCGGGCACTGGCGGCCTGTGCGGAAGATGTCGCGGTGCGCTACCGGCTGATCGGTTTCGCCCTGGGCGCCGCGGATTACGCCATGCACCATCTGGACGAAGGCTTCTTCATCGGCGAGCCGGCCGAGGCGCGCGAAGCACTCGACCTCGCGACTCGACTGATCAGCGAAGCTCCCAACGCCAACCCGTTCGCCCGACAAGCCGAGGAAGGCGCGCAGCTGTCAGCGATGCTGGACGACTGGCAGCACTACTCGGCACAGCCCGAAGGCACTTTCGTCGACTGGTGCAGCGCACGCCAGCGCCCTTACGCCTGGGCGCAGAAGTACTACTACGACCCGTCCTGACCCGTCAGCTGCGCCCGAGGTAACCCAGCTGCGCCGGCGTCAGCCGCAGCATGCGGGCGGCCTTGTGTTCGGCCAGACCAGGCAGCTGATCTTCCGGCAGACGCGCCGCACTGGAGGCCAGATTGACGATCAGTGCCTCGCGGCTGAACACGCCGTTATCGATGGCGTAGGCCGCCGCGATCAGGTTGCGCAGCTCCAGCGGCAGGCGCCAGCGGGTGCGCAGCGCGGAGCCGAAGCTGGCGCCGTGCTGCTTCAGCGCCTTGTCCACTTCCGCCTCGTCCAGTGCCCCGCCAGCGCTGTGCCAGTCCTGCAGGCTGCGCAGCAACGCCAGGTCACCCAGGCAGTGCAGCAGGCCGGCGGTGAAGCAGCGGTCGGCGTCGGCGTCCAGCGACTCGGCCAGGGCGAAGGCGGCGTCGGCGGTATGTCGGGATAGCTCCCAGAAGCGCTCGGCGCGCTCCTTGAGCAGCGGATCGTTGAGGGTTGCGGCGCGCTGCAACGCCACCGCCAGCATCAGGTTCAACGCCTGCGCCACGCCCAGGCGCGACAGCGCTTGCATCAGCGTCTGGCAGGGCATGCCGACATGCCGCGCGGCGCTGTTGGCGGCGGAGATCAGGCAGGCGGTGATCTGCGGATCGTGGCCGAACTCCTGTTCGAGCATCTCCAGGTTGATGTCGCTCGCCTCCATGCAACGGCTCACCGCGGCGCCGACCTCGCCCATCAGCGGCGCGCCTTCAGTGGCATCGCGTTCGGTCTGCAGGAAGCGCTCCAGCGACAGGCTCTGCTCCAGGGTCGGCAGTTCGCAGACGATGTTTTCCCCCGGCGCCAGCAGCAGCGAACGCAGGCGTTCGCGCAGGTTCTCGGCGTTGAATGGCTTGACCAGGTAAGCAGTGGGCGCCAGCGGCAGGGCAGCGCGCACGCTGGCAGCGTCGGCCTTGGAGCTGATCAGGATGAAGGGCTGGGCAACCGGCCCACGGCGGCGCATGCGCACATGGCGCAGCAGCTCCAGGCCGTCGCTGCCAGGCAGCTCGCGCTCGGCGAGGATCAGGGCGAAGGGGTGCCGGCGACAGGCCTCGATGGCCGCCAAGCCGTCTTCGCAGAATTCGACGGCGGCGTCGCAACGGACGCTCAGCACCAACTGGCCGAGCAGCTCACGGCTCCAGGGATCGCTGGCAGCCACCAGCACGCCGGGAGAAAGGCTCATGGGTCACACCTCGTTCGGGACGGACGCCGTCGCGGGGCGGGAACAACCGATCCAGAGCGCTTCCTGCTGAATGCCCGGTCCTTCGGATGCCGCCGGCCAACGGCCTTCGGATACTGCGCAGCGT
Organism: Pseudomonas sp. CAN1; assembly: GCF_030462585.1. GTDB lineage: Bacteria > Pseudomonadota > Gammaproteobacteria > Pseudomonadales > Pseudomonadaceae > Pseudomonas. The sequence goes on from NZ_JASMRU010000001.1 coordinate 83,250, forward strand.
AGTCCAAAGCCCACGAGCTTTCCCATGCTCGCCATCAAATTCGGCGGACATTTCTTACAAAACGAGTGCGAAGAAAATACGCCGGACAAAAAGAAAGGCCCGCTTGCGCGGGCCTTTCATCGAACGGGTTAGAGCAACGAGGCTCAGGCCAGTTCGTCGAAGCACTCAGCCAGGATGGCCAGGCCTTTTTCCAGCTGCGCGTCAGGGATGGTGACGGGCATCAGGAAGCGGATCACGTTGTAGTAGGTACCGCAGGAGAGCAGGATCAGACCTTTCTCACGGGCACGAACCACGATCTTGCTGACCAGTTCAGCGGCCGGCTTGTTGTGATCGCCGCCTTCGAACAGCTCGATGGCGATCATCGAACCCAGGCCACGAACGTCGCCGATGACCTTGTGCTTGGCCTGGATGTCGCGCAGACCAGCCTTCAGGCTCTCGCCAACGGCTTGCGAACGCTCCAGCAGCTTCTCTTCGTCGAACACTTTCAGCACGGCCAGGGCCGCGGCGCAAGCGATCGGGCTACCGGCGTAGGTACCGCCCAGGCCGCCGGGAGCGATGGCGTCCATGATTTCGGCTTTACCGGAAACGCCGGAGATCGGGAAACCACCGCCAACGGACTTGGCGAAGGTGGTCAGGTCCGGAACGATGCCCAGTTGCTCGGTGGCGAAGAAGGTGCCGGTACGGCCAGCGCCGGTCTGTACTTCGTCAGCGATCAGCAGGATGCCGTGCTCGTCGCACAGGGCGCGCAGGCGCTGCATGAAGGCCTTGGAGTTGACGTAGAAGCCACCTTCGCCCTGAACCGGCTCGATGATGATGGCAGCGATGTCACGCGGCTGGGCGTCGTTCTTGAAGATGCGCTCGATGCTGGCGATCGACTCGTCTTCGCTCACGCCGTGCAGTTCGCACGGAGCCAGGGCGCGGAAGATGCCGCCCGGCATCAGGCCCATGCCAGCGGAGTACGGAACGACCTTGCCGGTCAGGCCCAGGGTCATCATGGTACGGCCGTGGTAGGCGCCGGTGAAGGCGATCACGCCAGCGCGGCCGGTGGCGGCACGGGCGATCTTGACGGCGTTTTCAACGGCTTCGGAGCCGGAGGTGACCAGCAGGGTCTTCTTCGGGAAGTTGCCCGGAACGCGCTTGGCGATTTCTTCGGCCAGCTCGATGTAGGGCTCGTACGCCAGCACCTGGAAGCAGGTGTGGGTCAGCTTGGTCAGCTGTTCCTGAACGGCGGCAACCACTTTCGGGTGCAGGTGGCCGGTGTTCAGTACGGCGATGCCGCCAGCGAAGTCGATGTATTCACGACCTTCGACGTCCCACACGGTGGAGTTCTCGGCGCGCTCGGCGACGACCGGGTGGATCTGGCCTACACCGCGCGGTACGGCGGCCTGACGACGTTGCAGCAGGGATTCGTTGGTTTTGCTCATAGCTTCCTCAGTGGCCGCTCATCGGGCGACCGGATCAAAGGATGAAAGCGGGGAGAAGCCACACACGACAGCATACGATGATCGACTGTCGTGGCACTTGCGGCCCGCCGGACGGGTTGTCCGGTGCTACCACCGGAAAACGCCGACGCGAGGGTGGCTGTCAGCTCTTGCCTGCCACCCCGCGCCCACGGAAAGAACGGATCAGATACCGCCGAGGCAGAGGTATTTGACTTCGAGGTAGTCCTCGATGCCGTACTTCGAACCTTCACGGCCCAGGCCCGAGGCCTTGATGCCGCCGAACGGCGCGACTTCGTTGGAGATCAGGCCAGTGTTGATACCCACCATGCCGTATTCCAGCTGCTCGGCCACGCGGAATACGCGGGCCAGGTCGCGGGCGTAGAAGTAGGAAGCCAGGCCGAACTCGGTGTCGTTGGACATGGCGATGACTTCGGCCTCGTCTTTGAAGCGGAACACCGGCGCCAGCGGGCCGAAGGTTTCGTCCTTGGACACCAGGGCGGACTTCGGTACGTCGACCAGGATGGTCGGCTCGAAGAAGGTGCCACCCAGGGCGTGCGGCTTGCCGCCGGTGAGAACCTTGGCGCCCTTGGAAACAGCGTCGGCGATGTGCTCTTCGACCTTGGCCACGGCCTTGGAATCGATCAGCGGGCCGGTGGTGATGCCCTGCTCCAGGCCGTTGCCGATGTTCAGCTTGGCCACGGCGACCTTCAGCTTCTCGACGAAGGCGTCGTACACGCCGTCCTGTACGTACAGGCGGTTGGCGCAGACGCAGGTCTGGCCGTTGTTGCGGTACTTGGAGATCAGCGCGCCTTCGACGGCGGCGTCCAGGTCGGCATCGTCGAAGACGATGAACGGAGCGTTGCCGCCCAGTTCCAGGGACACTTTCTTGATGTCCTTGGCGCATTCGGCCATCAGCTGGCGACCGATCTCGGTGGAGCCGGTGAAGGTCAGCTTGCGCACGATCGGGTTGCTGGTCAGCTCACCGCCGACTTCGCCGGCGCTGCCGGTGACGACGCTGAACACACCCTTCGGAATGCCGGCGCGCTCTGCCAGTTCGGCCAGGGCCAGGGCGGAGTACGGGGTCTGCGAAGCGGGCTTGAGCACCATGGTGCAGCCAGCGGCCAGGGCCGGGCCGGCTTTGCGGGTGATCATCGCGGAAGGGAAGTTCCACGGGGTGATGGCCGCGGTCACGCCGATCGGCTGCTTGATCACGATGATGCGCTTGTCGGGCTGGTGGCCCGGAATGGTGTCGCCGTAGATGCGCTTGGCTTCTTCGCCGAACCACTCGAGGAAGGAGGCGGCGTAGGCGATCTCGCCCTTGGCTTCGGCCAGCGGCTTACCCTGCTCGATGGTCATAAGGCGAGCCAGGTCGTCCTGGTTGGCGATCATCAGGTCGAACCACTTGCGCAGCTTGTTGGCGCGTTCCTTGGCGGTCAGCGCACGCCAGGCCGGCAGGGCCTTGTCGGCAGCTTCGATGGCGCGACGGGTTTCGTCGGCACCCATCTTCGGCACGGTGCCGATGATCTCGTTGGTAGCCGGGTTGTTCACGTTGATGGTCTTGCCGTTGTCGGCGTCGACCCAGGAACCGTCAATGTAAGCCTGTTGGCGGAACAGCTTGGCATCATTGAGTTGCATGACCTGTCTCCTTTCGAGGAAAGCCTGTGGACGGCGGGTCTGACACGAGCCCCGCCTGCCTTGTTGTCTGGATGGGAGAGACCGTGGTCTCTGCCGTTCATTCGCTCCGGCCGATCAGTATCGACGCTGGAGGCGAATGTCGCCCTGCAAATGGGGCGACGCCCGGCGAACGGCTCTTAGTTCGCTCGGCATGCGGACACGAAAAAACGCAGGCCGGGGTCATTGCCCGGTCTGGTTGAACTCGTTCACGCACAGATTCCCGGGCTCGGCCCAGGAGTACGACTGCCCTACAACCTTCCGGTACGCTGATCGACGGAAGCCGCACGGAGACCTGTCACAAGGGACATGCGGTGGGTGCAACGGAAGACTGTCATCCCGCAGGCTGATGGCCGGCTGGTGTGATGCCAATGCTCCGGTCTCCTGTTGTTGTGATGGGGAGGCGTTTGAAATCTCAAACGAATCCTAGGGCCCTCGACTGCAAAGGGCAATAGCTTGTTCGACAAAACCCACGAAGGTATCCGCCAGCAACTGGTTTTCGGTGGTTTTCTACCGACAAGCGGCTGTTTTCGTTCGATATCATGAACGAGCGTACCCGCATTGGACGCCCGCACGGGAGATGAGTATGATTGCCGCCTGCCGCGCCAGCCGCGGCATTACGCACCAGTAGCTCAGCTGGATAGAGTACTGCCCTCCGAAGGCAGGGGTCGTGGGTTCGAATCCCGCCTGGTGCGCCATCTTCCGTTTCGCGACTGCCGCCGGCAGCCGGCGAAACCACCCGAAAAGCCCGCCTTGAGCGGGCTTTCCTGTTTCTGGCGGCAAGGGATGCTGGCGCCCTCGACGCCCTGCGATTCCGCTTCGCCAGCAGAGGCTGTATAAGCCTTGCGCCATCGCGCGAGAAAAGGACTCACCGCCCATGTTTCGGCTTCTTCTGCCGGCCCTGCTCCTGGCCCTTGCCGGCTGCACCACCAAGCCTCCGGCGAACCCGGAAAACCTCTGCGAGATCTTCCGCGAGAAGCCGAAATGGCACGAAGCGGCGCTGCAGGTGCAGAAGCGCTGGGGCGGGACCGTCCAGGTGCCGATGGCGATGATGTACCAGGAGTCTTCCTTCCGCCACGACGCCCTGCCGCCGCGCTACTACTTCCTCGGCTTCATCCCCTGGGGCCGGGTCAGCTCCGCCTACGGCTATGCACAGGCCAAGGACGAGACCTGGGCCGACTACAAGAAGGAAGCGGGAAGCTGGGGCGCCGATCGCGACGACTTCGCCGACGCGCTGGACTTCATGGGCTGGTACATGAACAAGAGCTACAGCGTGAACGGCGTGTCCAAGTGGGACGCCTACGGCCAGTACCTGAACTACCACGAGGGCTGGGGCGGTTATCGCCAGCGCAGCTACGACGCCAAGCCGTGGCTGAAGACCGTGTCGCAGAAGGTCCAGGCCCGCGCCTACCTGTACGGCGCGCAGTACAAGAGCTGCCAGCAGGAACTGTCGGGCGGCGGCTGGTTCTAGCCGCCGACCATCACCTCATGGCACGGGGCGAATTCAGCGCCCCATGATCCGCCGGTACTCGTCGCGGTATTCCTCGTACGGCAGGTTGCGCCGCTGCAGTTCCATCAGTTGCTGTTCCTGGGTCAGCGGGCGCGAGACGTGGGCGACGGTTTCCGCCGCGGTGGGCGCGACCGGCTGCGGCACGGCTTCCGGCGGTTGCACCGGCGTGGTGGCCGGGCGCGGCAGCGGCTGGCTGGTGCCGGGGCGAGCGACCAGCAGGGCGCCGGTGATCTCGTCGACTATCTGCTCGGACACGGCGTCCACCTCGGACGAGCCCATGGAGCTGAACAGGTCGCCATCGGCCTCGCTGTCGTAGCGGCGCGAGGCGAGCAACTGGCCGGTGAGGCCGTCGTGGTAGCGCACGGTGGAGGTGATCCACTCCTGGCCATCGCTGCCGGCGCGATTGTTCGCACTGTGGCCCGCGCCAACCTCGATCACCACCAGGGTGGACAGGGTATCGGTGGCGCGCGGTTCGCCGTCCTGCACGCTGAGCTGGTAATCGGCGGAATCCGCCTCCTCACGCAGCGCCTCGCGCCAGCTGGTCTTCAGCGCATTCCAGCGCGGGTTGGCGGCCACGCTGGCGTCGGGCTGGAAGTTCACCACCAGGACATGGCGGGTATCGCGGTAGAGAGCGATGGGCGCAGTGCGATCGTCCGTGCGCACGGCCGAGGAGCAGCCGCAGAGCAGGGTGATGGCCAGGGCGAGAGTGACGTAGCGCATGGTGCCTTCTCTTTATTGATCTGCCGGCATTCTGCCAGCGCCGGATGACGCCTGCCTATCGCTTGCGGGTCAGTCTTCTTCCCAGTCTTCGCCGTCGTCCAGGCCGGACTGGTATTCCTCGGCGTCCTCGTCATCCTCCTCGTGGTCGCCGGGCTGGTCCTCGAAGAACGCCGCGTCCTCCTCCAGCAGGCCGTCGAGATCGTCGTCGAGGTCCAGCAGGTGGTCGTGTTCGGGCTCGTGGAGGTCGCGCTCTTCGTCAGTCATGGCCGGTCTTTCGTGGGGGGAAAAGGAAGCAGGAAGCTGAGTATAAGTCGCCCCAGTGATCGATGGCGCTTTCGGTGCGGCGGACGCCGCTTTCCGGCCTTGCCGGATTGCGATTCGTCCACGATTCTCTATGGACCACGGGCCTCGCGCCGTGAGACGACGAACAGGGGGTAGGAATGAAGACTGTGGCTCAGCTGTTGAACGCCAAGGCGGACCAGCAGGTTTACACCATCGCCCCGGACGCGATGGTGATCGATGCATTGCGCCTGATGGCGGACAAGAACCTCGGTGGCCTGCCGGTGGTGGAAGCCAACCAGTTGGTCGGCTTCTTCAGCGAGCGCGACTATGCCCGCCGCCTGGCGCTCAAGGGTCGCGCCTCGGACGACACCGCCATCCGCGAAGTGATGACCGCACCGGTGATCACCGTGGATACCCACCTCAACGTCGACAAGTGCATGGGCATCATGACCGAGCGCCACCTGCGCCACCTGCCGGTGGTGGAGAATGGCGAGCTGCTCGGGCTGCTGTCCATCGGCGACCTGGTGAAGGCCGCCATCGCCGAACAGGCCGAGCTGATCCAGCAACTGGAACAGTACATCCGCGGCGAGTGATCGCCCCGGCGGCCGCTCAGCGGGCGGTCGCCGTTTCCACCTTGCCGCTGTGCATGTCGACGAGGCTCAGGTGCCCGTCGGCATAGCCACTGCCGGTATCGATATAATGGGTGTTGCCCAGCGGCCGGACTTCGCTCTGCGCGGTGTGGCCGACGTAGAGGCGCTCCAGCCCGGCGATGGGCGTGGCATCTTCCTTTTCGATCCGCGTGCGCGCCCACATCGCCAGGCCGACGGCATTGCGCCGGGCGGTCTCGCCCAGCTCGCCGGCCAGCGCGGCGACGCCGCTGTCCCAGTCGGGAAAGGCCGGCGAGACCGGCGCCTCGGCATGGACGATGCCGGCGCGACGGCCCTCCCCCAGTTCGACTTCGATCACCAGCGGCAGTTGCTGCAGGCGCCGGGCGATGCGCTCGCGGGTCACCGGGGTGAGCTTGTACAGCCAGCTGCCGCCGTTGCGGAAATGCAGGTCGCGGTCATCGCCGGCCAGCACCACGTCGATCACCAGTTGCTCGTGATTGCCACGCACCGAGGCGAACCAGGGCTTGGCCAGCCAGTCCATGACCTGCGGCGAATAGGGGCCGCGGTCCACCAGGTCGCCGGCCGCAAACAGGCGGTCGGCAGCCGGATCGAAGCCGACCTGGTCGAGCAGGCGCTGCAGCAATTCGAAATGGCCGTGCACATCCCCCACCACGAAATCGCGGCCGTGCAGGTTGCGCGGGAAACGCTTGAGGGGTTGCTCCGGCAAGAGCGTGTTCATTGCCAACTCCAGGACGTGCGAGGGGCCAGCTTAGCAGCCGCAGATGGCATTCCTGAGCCCGTGCGACGAAAGTCCCGCCCGCCACGAAGGGCCGGGCGGGAGCCGATTCACCACTGGGCAGCGCCGGAGTTGCTGGCGTACTTCTCGAACTTGGCGCAGGCGTTGTAGGTGTTCAGGTCGTCCACCAGGTTCGACAGGCAGCGCCCATAGGAAACCACTTCGTAGACCTGCAGCTTGTGCCGCTTGGCCAGGTAGTACTCGATCGGCAGCAGCTGGGTCATGTAGCCGAGTTCCTCGTGGGAGGCGTTGATCGCTTCCAGCACCTGGCGGCTGTCGCCGCTGCGGTCGGCCTGCTTGAACAGGTAGTTGAAGGTCCAGGCAGTGCGGCCGCTGCTCTGCAGGCTGCGCGACAGGTTGTCGGCGGCGCGCTGTTTGTCACCGGCAATGTTGTAGGCCATGGCCAGCTTGTTGGTGACCGCGACATTGCCCGCCAGGGTTGGCGGCAGCGGTTGCGCCTGCACCCGCGTCAGCGCGGCGACCAACTGCTTGCGTTCGCTGGAGACCAGGCTGTTGAGACCGAACAGGTAGTTCACCGAAGCGAAGCTCGGCGGCGGCCCGGCCGGGCGGCGGCGACGCTGCTCGTCGGGCAGGCTGGCGGCGTAGTCCATCACCGGTTTCAGGCGCGCGGGGGCCGACTGGTAGACGCTGGCGCCGGAGCCGGAGAGTTGCTTGCCGCACTTCTTGAAGTTGAAGGTGTAGACGCCCTTCTTGCTGGTGATGCACTGCGGCGGCGGTTCGCTGCTGCGCGCCTGCAAGGCACCGGCGCTGTAGGCATTGAGCCGGCGCACGGCCATCTTCAGGCCGTCCAGCGAGTAGCCGGCCTTGACCAGCAGTTGCGCCGAGAAGGCATCGGCCGCCACTTCCTGCTGCTCGTTGAAGCGGTGGTAGATCAGGCCCTTGGCGACGTCGTCCACCGTCTCGCCGAACATCATCGTGTAGCCGCCGGCACCGGCAGCCCAGCCGCCGGCCTTGACCACCTGCAGGGCGGTCTGTTGCAGCGTGCCCTTGGTGGTGTCGCCCTGGTAGACATGGCCCAGTTCGTGGGCGATCACCGCGGCGACTTCATCCTCGGAGCCGGCCTGGGCAATCAGCCCGGCGGAGACCACGACGGTGCGGGTGGACAGCGAATAGGCTTCATAGCCGCCGAACGAATCCACCAGCACGGTGCAATCGCACGGCTGGCCGTGGGCGGTCTCCAGGCGATGACGGATGTTCTGCACATAGTTGAGCAGGCCGGGGTCCTGCACCGGGGTGCGGTCCATCTGGCGCAGGGTGCGCACGTCGCTGATGTCGACCTTGCGATCGACGCCCTCCATCGGCTGCAGCGTGCTGTAGCGCCCATCGCTGGCGCAACCGCCCAGCACCAGCAAAGCGATTGCCAGCAGCGGCCACTGCCAGCGCCTCACTTGCAGCCCTCGCCGGCACCTTTCACGCTGGCCGAACGGGCATCGCCGGGCAGGGTCGCGGGGATGGTGCTGCAGGCGTCCACCACCAGTTTCTCGTCGGCCAGCACCACGTCGGCGCGGGAGATGGTCCAGGTCTCGCCGCCCTGCTGGAACTCCAGCGCGCCGTTGCCGGCCGCCTTGGCCGCGAGCGGGAAGTGCAGCAAGCCCAGCTCGCCGACATTGCGGTACTGGCCGCTGCTGCGCGCCTGGACTTCGGTGTAGGCCGGGTCGACCAGCGCGGTGATGTGCAGGCCGTCAGCCAGCGCCTGTCCCAGGCTCAATCCCGCCAGCAGCAGGCTGGCAGCCAAAATCCTCGGTTTCATTGCTCGGGTTCTCCTTGGCGGTGTGCTTCCTTTCGCCTTCCAGCACGACTTCGAGCAGGAAGGGCATGAGGCCGATCAGCGACAGCCAGCCTTCGGGCGTCGCCTTGAACTTGAGTACGAAGATGGCGTAGCAGGTGCCGACGCACAGGCCGAACACCGAGCCGAAACGCAGCGTGCGCAGCAGGCGCCGGCCCAGCGGAAGGTCTTCCTCGGCGCTGGCGAACAGGCGTTCCAGCAGCGGGTGGCGACGGCGCTGGGCGAAGGCGAACATGAAGCCGCCGATAATCACTCCCATGGCCAGCACAGCGACCCATTTCAGATCGGCCTCATGCAAGTAGTCGGCGTCGTCACGCAGCAGGTTTTCCAGCGCGCTGGCGTGCAGGTAGACGCCTGCTACCTGGCCGAACAGCGGCGACGGCACGTAGTCACGCAGGCTCGGCATCACCACGCCGACCAGCACCGCGTAAGGCTCGCCCGGCGCCAGGCCCGGCGGCCGCAGGCTGGCCGGATGTTCACCGTAGAGTTCGGCGAGGCGCACCTGATGGATCGGCAGGCAGGCCGCGGAATAAGTACTCGTGCCGGTATCGAAACCGACCACCCGGCCGATACCTGCCCAGAGGTCGCGGCCGACATTCAGCCAGCGATGGTCGCAGTCGCCATCGCGCAGCAGCGGCCATTGCACGGCGAGGTTGCCCAGGTCCTCCTGTTTCAGCCAGGAACAGTCCTGGCCGCGGGTCTCGCACAGCACCTGGTAGAGCGCGGCAGCGGCGCTGAAGTGCTCGGCGGAATCGTTGCCCAGGTTGGTGCGCAGCGGATAGAAATCACCCATGCCGTCCCAGGCCGATACCGCCAGCCGGGGTTGCTGCAGGCCATCGTAAGCCGCCTGCGACATGGGGATGAAACTGCCGCCGCCGGCCAGGATGACCTGTGATCGTGCGGGGTCGTCCTGCAGTTGGCGCAGCTGTCGGCCCAGCGGTTCCAGCGCGCCGCTGACCACCCGCGGGCGCTCGAAGAAGATGTCGTAGAAGATCGCCGCCGGTGCCTGCTCGCCACGGGGCGCGCTGAGGTCGCGGAGGATGCGGCGGTGGTCGGCGTAGGTCAGCGGCCAGTCGTTGGCGGTCATCCAGCCCTGGCCGCCGTTATGCAGCCCTTCGATGCTGGCGTAGTCGATGGCGACCACGGTGATCGGCGCCATCGGCTGTGGCGCGACGAAGGACGCCAGGCGGCCGAGCTGGCTCGCCAGTGCCTTGTCGGTGGCGGCGGAGAAACCGAATGGATCGCTCTGCAGCGCCCAGTAGCCCAGCAGGGCATAGAGCAACCAGCGAATCATCGCAAGGCGCATGAGCCGACGCGGCGAGAGCCCGTCCCTGGCGTACTTCAACAACATGTTCATCCCTGGAAAACCGGCCCAGCACAACAGTGATATCGCTTGGCCATCACCCAGAGAATAACGAACCAGTTCACAAATCTCCAGCCTGCGGGCCCGCTGCTGCAACGCTGCTGCCCAGGCAGCGACGGCCCAGCATGGGCTGCTGCCCCAGCAGCACAGGCTCCGCAGCCACAAGAAAAACTCCTTATCCATCAGCCAGTTATCGCGCAACAGGAAAGCGGTACGGATGTTGCGATGTCTCCGGCAAGCCTTTCGGCCTTATCACGCGTGAGCCAGCACAAGAGCAACGCAATAACAGCTTCATGCCTTGCGGCGACGACCGAGCACTACAGAGCCAGCCGTCCTTTCGCCGCCCCCTGGGGACACCATGTTCAAACGCACCACCCTTTCCCTTGCCATCCTGGCGAGCCTGGCCAGCGTCGCGGTCCACGCGGCCGACGGCGATACCCAGAGCAGCGAAGAGACCAACGCCGCGCCGACCCTCGGCAAGGTGGTGGTCACCGCGCAGAAGCGCGAGGAATCGGTACAGGAAGTGCCGGCGCCGATCACCGTGCTCAGTGGCGAGAAGATCCGCGACGCCTCCCTGCAATCGGCCAGCGAAGTGACCCGCTACACCCCCAACGCCTCCGCCGGCACCACTGACGGCCACGGCCGCCCGCGCTGGTGGATTCGCGGCCTGGGTACCGGTGACCAGGGCGCCAACACGGTCAGCCCGATCGGCATCTACGTCGACGACGTGTACATCGCCAACATCAGCGCCACCGGCTTCCCGCTGTTCGACCAGGAGCGCGTGGAAGTGCTGCGCGGCCCGCAGGGCACGCTGTGGGGCAAGAACACCACGGGTGGCGCGATCAACTTCATCTCGCGCAAGCCGACCTTCAGCCCCGAGGGCTACTTCAAGGTCGACCTGGGCAACTACGCCAACCGCATCGTCGAAGGCGCGGTGAGCGACGCGCTGGTGGACGACAAGCTGGCCGGGCGCCTGTCCTTCCATCACCAGGGCCGCGACGGCTACACCGAGAACCAGAACGACGGCAACGACAAGGGCGCGCTGGAAGACGACGCCGTGCGCCTGCAACTGGCCGCGCGGGTGAACGACAACCTCGACGCCAACCTCAACGTCCACGCCCGCCACTACCACGACACCGCCAGCTACAACACGGTGAGCTATGGGACCCGCGCGGACGGCACCAACCAGTTCGGCTATGCCATCGACCCGAAGCTGGGCAAGGCCAACTTCAACGCCAAGTACCAGGCCGAGATCGACCAGGCCGGCAGCAACCTCAACCTGGTCTGGCAGCTGGGCGACCTGGAGCTGACCTCCATCACCGCCTTCGAGCACTTCACCCGCGACGGCTGGACCGACAGCGACAACACCCCGCTGGAACTGCAGCGCAGCTACAGCTACGCCGACAGCCAGCAGTGGTCGCAGGAACTGCGCCTGGCCTCGCCGCGCACTGACCGGCTGAACTGGGTGCTGGGCTTCCACTACTTCAACGAAGACCTGGAATCGAAGAACGCCAACGCGGCGCTGCCCAACGCCTACATCCCCAGCTACTACAACAACGTCAGCTACGACCAGAAGACCGAGAGCTACGCCATCTTCGGCAGCACCACCTACAACTTCACCGACGACTTCAGCCTCACCGCCGGCCTGCGCTGGACCCGCGAGACCAAGGACATCGACCTGTCGCGCCTGGTCAACCAGGGCGCCGCCAGCTTCGGCGACGGCCACTGGTGGCAGCCGGGCAACGTCGACTCGCCGCTGATCGTCAACGCCACCCAGGACGAGAGTAATACCTGGAGCGACTACAGCTGGGACCTGACGCCCGAGTACCGGATTTCCGATAACGCCCGCGCCTACTTCCGCTATGCCCGCGGCTTCCGCTCCGGCGGCTACAACGCCGGCGTCACCAGCCAGGCCACCGTGGCCAAGGTCGACCCGGAATACCTCACCTCCTACGAGCTGGGCCTGAAGTCGGAGTGGTTCGACGGCCGCCTGAACGCCAACGCCAGCGTCTTCTACTACGACTACAAGGACATCCAGCTCAACATCGTCACCGCGGTGAACAACCAGACCGTCTCGCGCCTGGCCAACGGCGCCCAGGGCGAGGCCTACGGCGCCGAGTTCGAGCTCGAAGCCATCCCGGTGCAGAACCTGCACGTCAATTTCGGCCTGGGCCTGCTGCACACCGAGTTCACCGACTACACCTCGGGCAGCGACGACTTCTCCGGCAACCACTTCGTCCGCGCGCCGAGCGTCTCGGCGGTGATCGGCGCCGACTACCGCATCCCGCTGAACGTCGGTGGCGCGGTGGTGCTCGGCACCGACTGGAACACCCGCAGCCGCCAGTACTTCTTCACCAACGACCAAGGCGCCAACATGCGCACCGGCGGCTACACCCTGGGCAACGCACGGGTGACCTACGAACTGCCGGGCGAGACCACGCGCATCACCGCCTACGTGAACAACCTCAGCGACAAGGAATACCGCAACCACACCCTGCCCACCGGCTACCAGACCGCTGCCGTCATGTACGGCGACCCGCGCACCTTCGGCGTCTCGGTCACCACCGACTTCTGAGCGAGGTAATCCCCATGAACCTTCTGCATCGCGCGCTGCGCCGGCTGCTGCCGGCCGCCGCCGTGCTGCTCGCAGGCCACGCCCTGGCCGCCGAGCAGCCGACCACCCTGCGCATCGCCACGGTGGCCTACGCCAACGCCGGGCAAATCACCTTCAACGGCCCGTCCTACGTGATCGACCGCGACAAGTGGCTGGAGCAGCAACTGGCCCAGCGCGGCATCAAGCTGGAATGGGTGCCCGCCGCCACCGGCTCGGTGGGCACCTTCGTCAACGAGGAGTTCGCCAACAAGCGCATCGACTTCGCCTTCTACGGCGACCTGCCGTCGATCATCGCCAACGCCTCGGGCGTGCAGACCCAGCTGATCGTCCCCGGCGGCATCGGCAACAACGTCTACCTGGTGGTGCCGCCGGGCTCCACGGCGAAATCCATCGCCGACCTCAAGGGCAAGCGCATCGCCCTGCACCGTGGTCGGCCGTGGGAGCTGTCGTTCGCCAAGCTGCTGGAGGCCAACCACCTGGGCTTCGAGGACTTCCGCATCTTCAACCTCAACCCCCAGGCCGGCGCCGCGGCATTGAGCGCCGGGCGAGTGGATGCCTTCTTCACCCTGAGCGACGCCTTCCTGCTGGAAGACAAGCAGGTCGGCCGCATCATCTGGTCGAGCAAGGAAGCGCCGGCGGACTGGAAAATGCGCGCCGAAGTCTGGGGCGCGAAGGACTTCGTGAAAGACCATCCCGACCTCACCCAGCTGGTGGTGGACGCCTACCTGAAAGCCGCGTGGTGGGTCTCCCAGGACGCCAACCAGGCCGAGTACCAGCAGGCCCAGGCGCGCTCCGGCGTACCGCTGAGCGTGCTGCAGCGCGAAGTCTCCGGCGAGCCGTGGTCAGCGCACTTCTCCCCGCTCTACGACGACGCCCTGCGCCAGCACTACAGCGACGGCATCGCCTACAGCCTGAAGGCGAAATTGATCCGCAACGAGGTGAAGGTGGAAGACCTGCTGGAGCCCAGGTTCGTCGAGCAGGGGTTGAAGAACCAGCAGCTCCAGGGCTTCTGGAAAGAGCAGGGGAAAACCGTCGCCAGCCAGCCCTGATCCGTCCCGTTATCCACTCGAACAATAAAGCCCCGTTATCGGGGCTTTATTGTTTTAACAGCAACTACCTCCGCAACTGATCATGACAAGTAGCTGCCCCAGCACCACTGCAAAAGCAGTTGCTGCGGCAACAGCAGAAAAACACCCTGAAAGGGCCTGAAACCGCTCTAAAACGCATGGCACAGTGCTTGCTCTGGCTCACTCATAACGAATTAAAAGCCCCGAGTGACTGCCATGAAACATGCAAGAGAGTTCCGTCTCAAACCGCTGGCAATAGCCTTGTCCAGCGCCCTGTTATTCAACGCGGAAGTTGCACTTTCCGATGAGTCGAAATCCCCCGAGGGCGTCACGCTCAGCACCGTGACCGTCGAGGGGCAGAGCCAGGAGACCCAGGTTGGCGACGCCCGCAAGGAAGTGGCGCCCGTATCGAAGGGCACGCTGACCAAATCCCAGCTGGAGAAATTCGTCGGCCTCGACAGCGCCGTCACCGGCGCCCTCAAGTACCTGCCCGGCGTCCACGTCAGCGGCGGCGACAACAGCGGCATCACCGAAGGCGGGCTGAACATCCGCGGCTTCTCCCAGGACCAGATCGGCTTCGTCCGCGACGGCATCCCGCTCAACGACCCGCAGTTCCTCACGCCCCACGCCGACTTCATGGGCGACCCGGAAAACTACGAGTCGGTGTCGGTGCTCTACGGCTCCTCCTCGATCAACGCCCCGACCCTCACCGCCAGTGGCGGCAGCGTGCTGATCAGGTCCGTGGCGCCGACCCGGGAAAGCGGCCTGCTGGTCAAGCAGAACGTCGGCAGCGACAACCTGTTCCGCACCTTCGCGCGGGTCAACACCGGCGAGGTGAATGGCTTCTCCGCCTGGCTCTCGGCCTCGCGCACCACCGCCGACCTCTGGGACAACAGCGGCGGCGAGCTGTCCTCCAACCGCTACGAGGGCAACCTGCAGTACGAGTGGGGCAACGGCAACCGCATCAACGGGCTGTTCTCCAGCTTCCTGATGCGCACCAACAGCTACAACCACCCGACGCTCGCCGAGTACCGCGCCGACAAGTACGACCAGGGCTACCCGCGGGACATCTTCCCGACCAAAGGCAACGGCACCAACGGCGTGCCCGACGTGACCATCCCCGGCCAGAGCGCGGCGGCCTCGCGCGCCGACTTCAAGATCCAGACCTACGCGCTCAACGGGCTGTTCAACCTGTCCGACAAGGTCCAGCTGAAGGTCGACCCGTACTTCGTCCGCGTCACCGACGGCACCGCCGCCGTGGCCGTGGTGCCGGTCAACGAGAACAACGTCAACGCCGACCTCAATGGCGACGGCGACAGGATCGACCCGCTGGTGACCGGCGCGCTCAGCGTCTACCCGACGCAGTACCGCATCGGCTCGACCAACACGCTGGACTTCCTGGTCACCGACGACCACACCCTGCAGCTGGGCCTGTGGACCGACTACACCCACGCGCGCAACCAGTTCCCGGTCGTCGAGATCAAGGGCAACGGCAAACCCGCCGGTATCGACGGCAGCCACAAGCTGCGCGACGGTGATGGCAACGCCATCTACTTCACCGACCAGCGCAACGAGATCACCACCCAGAAGCTCTGGCTGCAGGACACCTGGGACATCACCTCGCAGCTCGTCCTCACCGGCGGCCTGGCCTGGCAGCACACGCAGAACAAGGGTGACGATCGCCTCAGCGGCTACACCGGCAGCGCCGACTACAACCGCTTCCTGCCCAGCCTCAGCCTGAGCTACCAGCTCGATCCGCAGCAGCAGCTCTACTACAACACCACCTCGAACATGCGCACCCCGGCGGTAGCCTCGGTGTATGGCCAGGCCGACGGCGGCGACAAGCAGAAGCCGGAAGTCACCTGGAACCAAGAGATCGGCTGGCGCTACAGCACCGATGACCTGCTGCTCAGCGCCGCGCTGTTCTACGACAAGTTCAAGGACCGCCAGGCGGCGTTCGAGGAAGTCTCCGGCGTCACCTCCTACTTCAACGCCGGCGACGTCACCACCAAGGGCCTGGAGCTGTCGCTCAACGGCCTGCTGCCGGCGAACTTCAACTACTTCGCCTCGTGGACCTACCTGCGCTCCACCCAGGACGACGACTACAGCGCCGGCGGCGCCAGCCTCGACACCCGCGGCAACCAGCTCTACGACACCCCGCGCAACCTGTTCAGCGCCGGTATCGGCTACGACAACCAGACCTTCTACGCCAACTTCCTCGGCCGCCACACCGGCAGCTTCTACGGCGACCTGGCGAACAACGAGAAGATCGGCGGCTACACCGTGTTCGACGCCAACCTGGGCTACCGCCTCAAGGACCTGGGCAGCGCGCTGAAGGAAACCACCCTGACGCTCAACCTCAACAACGTCTTCGACAAGCACTACCTGTCGGGCGTGAACTCGGGGACGGTCTCCGCCGACCCGGCCGATGGCGATTTCTACGGCGCGCCCAAGTACTTCAAGGGCGCCCCGCGCGCCCTGGTCGCCGGCATCTCCGTCGGCTTCTGAACACCCAGCGTGAGCCCGGCGCGGGAGCGCCGGGCCCGGAGGCCCCATGACCACAGTCCACTACGACCACCTCATCGTCGGCGGCGGCAGCGCCGGCAGCATTCTCGCCAGCCGGCTGTCCGCCGCCCCGCAGCGCCGCGTCCTGCTCATCGAAGCCGGCCCGGATACCCCGCCGCACGCCACGCCCGCGGAAATCCTCGACGGCCACAATCCCTTCCGCCTGCGCCTGGAACTGCGCGAGCGCTACTTCTGGCCGGAGCTGAGCGTGCGCCACGGCGCCCAGCCCGAAGGCGTCGAGCGTCCGGAGCGCTACCTCGAACAGGCCCGCGTGCTCGGCGGCGGCTCCAGCGTCAACGTGCTGGTGGCCAACCGCGGCCTGCCACGCGACTACGACCAGTGGGCGGCGCTGGGCGCCAATGGCTGGGGCTGGGACGACGTGCTGCCCTACTTCCGCAAGCTCGAACGCGATACCGACTACGCCGGCCCGCTGCATGGCCACGACGGCCCGATCCCGATCAGCCGCGTGTCAACCCGCGACTGGACACCCTTCACCCGCTCCGTGGTCTCGGCGCTGGAAGCCGAAGGCCTGCGCGACATCGGCGACCAGAACGGCGTGTTCGACGATGGCTACTTCGCCCCGGCAGTGAATCTCGAACAGGGCCAGCGCGTCTCCGCTGCCCGTGGCTACCTCGGCGAACAGGTGCGCGCGCGGCCCAACCTGACACTGTGGACCGACAGCCAGGTGCTCGGCCTGCAACGCGACGGCAAGCGCATTACCGGCGTCGAACTGCTGCGCGATGGCGAACGGATTTCCATCCAGGCCGGTGAAGTCATCCTCGCTGCCGGCGCCCTGCACTCCCCCGCCATCCTGCTGCGCAGCGGCATCGGCCCGGCCAGCCAGTTGCAGGAGCTGGGCATCGAAGTGCTCGCGGATCGCCCCGGCGTCGGCGGCAACCTGTGGGAGCACAGCTCGCTGGGCACCTTCGCCACGCTCAGCGATTCGGCCCGTTCCGACGCGGTACTGGCGCGCCCCGGCACCTCGCACCAGCTGGGTATCCGTGTGTCGTCGGGCGTCGATCCGCAGACGCCATCGGACCTCTACCTGGCGGTCGGTGCAGACGCCGAGCGCGGCGTCGCCCACGCGCTGTTCTGGATCAACAAGCCCAGCTCCAGCGGCCGCCTGACCCTGCGCGACCGCGACCCGACGAGCCCGCCCCAGGTCGACTTCAACCTGCTTTCCGACCCGCGCGACCTGCAGCGCGCCCGCGTGGCGCTGCGCACCATCCAGCGGTTGTTCAAGCACCCGGTGCTGGCGCGTTATGACCTGCAACTGGCGCTCACACCCTTTGCCGTGCCGCAGCCCGGCGGGCCGACCCTCGAAGCGCTGCTCAGCGACGATGCCGCGCTGGAGGCCTATCTGCGCCAGCACATCGGCGGCGTCTGGCACCCCAGCGGCACCTGCCGCATCGGCGCCGCGGACGACCCGCAAGCCGTGGTCGACAGCGCCGGCCGCGTCTATGGCGTCGAAGGCCTGCGCGTCGCCGACGCCTCGATCATCCCGGTGATCCCCACCGCCAACACCAACCTGCCGACCCTGATGCTCGCCGAGAAGATCGCCGACGCCATCCTGGGCGGCGCCTGAGGAGCCCGCCATGTCCCGTCATGAACTGCTGATCGATGGCCGCCCGCAGGCGGCCGCGCACTACGACCGGGTGATCGACCCGGCCAGCGAGGAGCTGGTCGGAGAAGCCGCCCGCGCCAGCCTGGAACAGGTCGACCAGGCAGTCGAAGCCGCAAGCCATGCCTTCCCGGCCTGGGCCGCCGATCTCGACATCCGCCGCCAGAGCCTCGCCCGCGCCGCCGAGCGCGTGCGCGAGAATGCCAAGGCGCTGGCCGAACTGATCACCCGCGAACAGGGCCGCCCGCTGCGCTCGACCCTGGAGGAAGTGGCCGGCGTCGCCGCCACCTTCGAGCACCACGCGCACCTCGACCTGCCCGCCGACACCGCGTTGCGTGACGACGGCGAGCGCCTGGTGAAGATCAGCCGCCGGCCGCATGGCGTGGTCGCTGCCATCACCCCGTGGAACGTCCCGCTGATCCTGCTAGTGCTGAAGATCGCCCCGGCCCTGCATGCCGGCAACACCGTGGTCGCCAAGCCATCGGAGCACACGCCGCTGTCCACCCTGCTGCTGGCGGGTCTGCTGGCGGAAGTATTTCCGGCCGGCGTACTCAATGTGGTCGCCGGTGCGGGTGATGTTGGCGAGCATCTGGTGCGGCATTCCGGCGTACGCCACGTGACCTTCACCGGCAGCGTTGCCACCGGCAAACGCCTGTACGCCCGCGCAGCGGACGACCTCAAGCGCCTGACCCTGGAGCTGGGCGGCAACGACGCGGCATTGGTGCTGGAGGACGCCGACCTCGACGCCATCGTCGAACCGCTGTTCTGGGGTGCCTTCTGGAACAGCGGCCAGGTGTGCTTCGCGATCAAGCGTCTGTATGTCCACAGCAGCCTGTTCGAACCGCTGCTGGCCGCCCTGGCTGAGCGCGCGCAACGCACCCGCCTCGGCCATGGCCTGGACCCGCAGACCGAGCTCGGCCCGCTGACCAACGCGCAGCAACTGGAGCGGGTCATCGCCCTGGTGGAGGACGCCAGGGTACGCGGCGCGCGCATCCACAGCGGCGGCGTGCAACCGGAAGGCCCCGGCTACTTCTACCCGCCGACCCTGGTCAGCGGCATCGCTGCCGGCGTCGCGCTGGTGGACGAGGAGCAGTTCGGCCCGGTGCTGCCGGTCATCCCGTTCGACGACGTGGAACACGCCATCGCCCAGGCCAATGCCAGCCCCTACGGCCTCGGCGCCTCGGTATGGACCCGTGACCTGGCGCGCGGCGAAGCCATCGCCGCACGGCTGGAAGCGGGCCTGGCCTGGGTCAACCAGCACGGCCACATCCAGCCCGGCGCGCCCAAGGGCGGGCACAAGTGGAGCGGTCTCGGCTACGAAGGCGGCCAGCGCGGCTACGAAGCCTTCAGCGAACTCCAGGTACTGAACATTTCGCGGCGCTGAGGCGCCGCTTTCCCCTTCAAGAGGATTCCCCGATGCGTGCCGGAAGCTGGCCCTCGATACTGCTCACCCTGGCCTTCGCCGTGATCATCGCGGCGTGCCACGGCAAGACCATCCTGCTGGTCGCCGACGTCGCCAACGCCTTCTCGGTCAGCCCTTCGCGGGCCAGCTGGGTGGTGTCGGCGGTGGCGGTGGTCGCCGCCCTCGCGTCGCCCCTGGTCACCTGGGTCGTGGCGCGGGTCGGCGAGCGCCGCGCCATCGTCTTCGGCCTGTTGCTGGCGGCGGCGTGCAGCTACCTGGCCAGCCGCAGCGAAGACTTCGCCACGTTGATCGCCCTGCGCGTGGTGGAAGGCGCCGGCTACATCAGCGTGGTGCTCGCCGCACTGGCGCTGCTGGTGCATACCACCGAAGGCCGCCGCCGCACCACGGCGCTGGCGTTCTGGTCGGTGGCTTCGCCGCTGGGCGGCGCCATCGCCATCTTCGCCGTGGCGCCCTATGTCGGCGGCCAGCACGGCGAGTGGCGCACCGCGTTCAGCGGCCATGCGGCGGTGCTGCTGGTGCTCCTGCTGGCCACGCCGCTGCTGCCGGCGGTCAACCTCGCCAGCCGCAGCGAGCGCCACTCCCTGCGCCAGACCCTGCGGCTCTACGCCGAGCCCTCGGTACTGCGCCTGGCGCTGGCCGTGGGCGCGCCGCTGACCGTCGCCCTGGGCCTGGTGACCATCACCCCGGACTACTTCATCCACGGCCTGGGCGTGGCGCCCGCGACCATCGGCGTGATATCCACCATCGGCATCCTCTCCAGCGTGCTGGCCGGGCTGCTGGCCGGCTTCGTGCTCAACCTGCGCTTCCTCGGCCCGCTGGCGGTGGTTGGCGGCGCACTGATCGGTGTGGTGCTGGAAGTCGTGGTGTTCATCCCCGGCATCGCGCCGAGCACCGCCATCGTGGCGAAGATCGCCCAGGGCTTCTTCGGCAGCTTCGTGGTCGCCTGGGTGTTCACCAGCATCCCGCGCATGAGCCGCGGCGGCGATGTGATGGGCGCCGGCGGCGTGGCCGAACAGGCGCTGTACCTGTCGATGTTCCTCGGCCCGGTGCTGCTGTTCCCGCTGTTCAGCCTGCCCTCGCGCCTGCCGTTCTTCGCCGTGCTGATCGTCGCCAGCCTGCTGCCGCTGTTCCTGCTGCCGCTGGGGTTGCGCTGGCGCGCTTCGGAGCCGCAGGCAACGGTCGGCCAGGCCTGAGCCAGCGACTGCAAGAGCGCCCCATTCGTTCTTTCAAGAAGCAGCCCGCTCCTACAGGACAGCGCGACGTTTCGAGCCTGACCCGCACGGGATGCCGACATTGAATGCTATCATTTGGCGATAGCATTCAATGATGCAGAACCGCCACCGCAAGACCCTCGCCATGCTCTTTCGCACGCCAACCAGCGCAGGGATCGTGTTTGCCGACATCGAAGCCCTGATCCTGTCTCTGGGCGGAGTCGTGGAGGAGCGAGAGGGCTCGCGAGTTCCTGCGCCGGGCCGGAGTGGAAACATGAGCCGCATGACCTACAAGGGTTACACCGCCCGCATCGAGTTCGACGACCGTGACGACCTTTTTGTCGGTCGCCTGCTGGGCGTGCACGACATCATCAGCTTCCATGCCGACAGTGTCGGTGGTCTGCATGCTGCCTTGCAGAAAGCGGTCGAGGACTATCTCGCTGACTGCGCCGAACGCGGCGTGGAGCCGGAGAAGCCCGCGTCCGGGAAGATCATGCTGCGCATCCGGCCGGAGGTGCATGCCGCCGCCGCCATCGCAGCGAAGGCGTCCGGCAAGAGCCTGAATCAATGGGCGGAGAATGTTTTCGAGCGCGCCGCGCGGAAGCGCTCCAGCGCTTGACCATCCCTGTAGGAGCGAGGGGGACGCCATCGTTATTGCTCGCGAACAACCCCCGCTGAGGTCGCGGTTCGCGAGCAAGCTCGCTCCTACGAAGAACCGTACTCCGCGCCCACAAAAAAGCCCTCGCAAGAGGGCTTTTTCATACCGGGAAAAAACTCAGGCCGCCGCGCCCAGCAGCTTCTGGCCCTGCTCCCAGAGGCCGGTCATCTTCCACTGCTGCTCCAGCACGCCGGGGCCGAATTCCTGGGAGCCGCCGAGGCTTTCGGCGAGGCCCTGGAAGTAGGCGCCTTCCTCCAGCAACAGGATCAGCTTGGACGCCTTGATCAGGTCATCGCCCCAGAAGGTCGCGCCGCCGTTGGCTTCGAGGATGGCCGGGGTGTGCGGGTTCTCGGCGAGCTTGTCGAGGATGAACAGCGGCTCGGGCTGGCGGCGGTCGATGTAGATCGGCAGCTCGCGGGCCAGGGTCACGCGCTGGGAGGCGGCGTAGCGGATCGGCAGCACGCGGTGGGCGCTGGCCCAGCCGCCGAGGTAGGCGGTGTGTACGTGGATCACCACGTTGACTTCCGGCCGCGCCTGGAAGATGGCTGCGTAGCGCTTGCCGTTGCCGCCTGCACCACGGCCGCTGAGCGGGGTCGCGCCGGGGATGCTTTCGTCGAGGATCACTTCGCCATCGTAGGTAGCCACCACCGCGCGGATTTCCTGGTCGTCGGCCCAGGGGTTCGGCGCGTGGACGGCGATCACCTGGTCGCTGCCCGGCACGCGCACGTAAGCCTGGTAGGTGTTGGTGGCGGTGAGGGTGCGGCTTTCCTTGAGCACGCGGAAGGCCTTGGCGAAGTCGCGGCGGACCTGTTCGAGCTGGCTGGCGAGTTGCGGGTCGAGGGTGGACATGGAGTGCCTCCTGGCAGTCGGGGATGGATGAACCGCGTGGCGGTGTTCCACTGACTGAGCAGGACTTGTGCCACTAAAAAATACCACTACGAATCAACATGTTAGAAGACGATAACATCATCAGCAGGCCGCCAACCCGGCCTGAACGGGCGAAATTGCTGCCCGCCCAGCATCCCCTGCTGACCCACTGCTGCTGTACAGACAAACGCCCTGCTGCCACAGCAGCACGCCAGCCTGGAAGCCCCGCCCCGCCTGGCCTGCAGGCTTTGGGCACAGCCCTTGCTCAAGACCTTGCACGAGCAGCACGACGCTGCCCCCGCAAAGCAAAGGAGCACGGCCATGAGCACCGAATTCTTCTGGCGACTGCCGCTGGGCAGCGACGGTCCCTATCTCGCCTCGGACAAGAACAACCGTGGCAGCCATATCGAGCGCCCCGGCAACATCGCCCCGGGCCGCCTGCCCAACGGCGAGCCGGACGGTTTCACCTACATCGACTACATCGCCCAGGTGGCCAAGGCCGCCGAGATCGCCGGCTTCGAGGGCGCGCTGCTGCCCACCGGGCCGGAGCCGTGGATCGCCGCCGCCGCGCTGGCCCGCGAGACCCGCCGGATCAAGTTCCTGATCGCCTTCCAGGCCGCCTGGACCCTGCCGGCCTACGCCGCGCAGCAGGCGGCGATCCTCCAGCACCTGTCCCGCGATCGCCTGGAGTGGAACATCATCACCGGCGGCAACCCCGCCAGCCAGCGCGCCAACGGCGACTTCCTCGAACACGACAAGCGCTACCAGCGCACCGGCGAGTTCCTCGACATCATCGACGGCCTGTGGAAGAACGAGCAGTTCTCCTACCAGGGCGACATCTACCAGCTGGAGAACGGCTCGCTGCCGATCGCCCTGCGCAACGTGCGCAAACCCGGCGTGTACTTCTCCGGCTTCTCCGATCCGGCGCTGGACGTCGCGGCGAAACATGCCGACGTCTACCTCAACTGGGCCGAGCCCATCGACAAGCTCAAGCCGCACCTGGAGCGGGTGCGCGAGCTGGCCGACAAGCAGGGCCGCGAGATCCGCTTCGGCATCCGTATCGACCTGTTCGCCCGCGAGACCGAAGAGGCCGCCTGGAGCGAACTGCGCCGCCAGTACGAGCGCATCGACGCGCGCACCAGCGCCTTCATCAAGAACTTCGCCACCGGCTCGGACTCCGTCGGCGCCGCGCGGCAGACCGCCTACCACCAGAACGTCGAGCGCTTCGACGACCTGATCCTCGGCCCCAACCTCTGGGCCGGCTTCGGCAAGGCCAAGCCGGGGCCGACAATCGGCCTGGTGGGCAGCCACGAGAACGTCGCCGAACGCCTCGCCGAATACCGCGACGCCGGTTTCTCCACCTTCATCCTCGCCGGCAACCCGCACCTGGAAGAAGCCCTGCGCATCGGCCAGGAAGTCCTGCCGCTGGTGCAGGGAAAACGCGCCGACGTCCACGAACTCAAGGCCCGCGCCTGAGCCACAAGGAGCTGAACATGTCCCGTCCCCTCGATACCCTCTGGTACACCCGCTGCCCCGTCCCCACCGGCCTCGGCATCGCCGTGCAGAAAGGCTGGCTGGAAGAATCCCTCGCCGAGCAGGGCACGCAGATCAAGTCGCTGCGCGAGTCCGCCGACCAGGCGGTGCGCGAGTCGCACTTCGATCACACCCTGCAGAACTCGGTACGCCACGGCGGCAACATCCCGGCCATCTGGGCCCGCGCCAGCGGCCGCGAGACCCGCGTGATCGGCCTGTCCTGGGCCGATGAGGCGCAGCTGATCCTGACCACCGCCGAGAGCGGCATCCGCAACGTGCGCGACCTCAAGGGTCGGCGCTTCGGCCTGCCGGACTGGAGCGGTGCGCAGATCGACTTCACCCGCGCCCAGGCGATCCGCGGCCTGGAGAACGCCCTGCGCCTGGAAGGCCTGGAAGTACGCGACCTGGAGCTGGTGGACTTCGGCCTGAAGGGCACCTTCAGCGACGAGACGCCGGGCAACATCGTTGGCATCACCGGCCACGGCGGCAGCCGTCGGCGCAGCCAGAACCCGGAACTGGTCGGCCTGCTGCGTGGCGAAGTGGATGCGATCTTCCTCAAGGGCGCCCACGCCGTGCAGCTGGCGCAGCAGTTCGGCCTGCACACGGTGATCGACACCGGCGCGCACCCGGAGCCGCTGATCCGCGCCAACAACGGCACGCCGCGCACCCTGAGCGTCGACCTCAACCTGCTGGAACAGCACCCCGACGCCGCCACCGCGATCCTCGCCTCGGTACTGCGTGCCGAAGACTGGGCGCACCAGCACCCGGACGACACCCGCCGCTACCTGGCGCGGGAAACCAACAGCAGCGAGTTCTGGGTCGCCACCGCCTACGGCGAGGACGCCCACCTGCGCCTGCGCACCAACCTCGACGAAGGCTCGATCCTCGCCCTGCAGGACTTCACCGACTTCCTGCAGCGCTGGAACTTCATCCCGGCGCGCTTCGACGTGCGCGAGTGGATCGATACGCGCCCGCTGGAAGCCCTGCGCAGCCGCCTCGCGCAGAAGACTGGCTGAGCAACGTCACGAGGGCGAGCCCTCTCCCCCAGCCCCTCTCCCTGAAGGGAGAGGGGAGTTATCGAATTCCGAGTCCCCATGAGCACACCGCTGGAAACCCTCTGGTACACCCACAGTCCCGTTCCCACGGGCCTCGGCATCGCCGTCGAATCCGGGCGCCTGGCCCAGGCCTTCCGCCCGTTCGGCACGCGCATCCAGTCGCTGCGCGAGTCGTCCGAACGAGAGGTGCGCGAGGCGCACTTCGACCATCACCTGCCCTACTCCGTGCGCCACGGCGGCAACATCCCGGCCATCTGGGCCCGCGCCAGCGGCGCGCGCACGCGGGTGGTCGGGCTGTCCTGGAGCGACGAGGTGCAGCTCATCGTCAGCGCCCCGGACAGCGGCGTGCGCAGCATCCGCGACCTGCGCCATCGGCGCTTCGGCCTGCCGAAGTGGGCCAACGTGCAGATCGACTTCACCCGCGCCCAGTCCCTGCGCGGCCTGGAAAACGCCCTGCGCCTGGAAGGCCTGGAGGTGCGCGACGTCGAGCTGGTGGACTACCCCTACGGCGGCACCTTCAGCGACGACCCGGTGCGCCACRTGTTCGGCGCCCAGGTGGCGCTCAAGGGCAACCGCGTGGTGCAGCGCAACAACGAGCTGATCGGCCTGCTGCGCGGCGACATCGACGCCATCTTCCTCAAGGGCGCCCACGGCCTGCAACTGGCCCACGAGTTCGGCCTGCACGTGGTGATGGACGTCGGCTCGCACCCCGAGCCGCTGGTGCGCGCGAACATCGGCACGCCGCGCACCCTGACCGTCGACCAGAAGCTGCTGGATGAACACTTCGATGCCGCCGTGCTGGTGCTCGATACCGTGCTGCGCGCCGAGCAATGGGCCTGGGCACACCCCGAGGAGACCCGGCGCTTCCTCGCCCGTGAGCTGAACACCAGCGAGTTCTGGGTCGCCAGCGCCTACGGCGAGGACGCCCACCTGCGCCTGCAGACCAACCTGGCGGAGCGCTCGGTCAACGCCCTGCGCGACCTCACCGCGTTCCTCCAGCGCTGGCAGTTCATCGGCGCCGATTTCAGCGTCGACGACTGGATCGACCCGCGCCCGCTGGAAGCCCTGCTGGGGAAGATCGATGTCGCCATCTAGCCCGGCGCGGCCCGCCGCCTTCCTGCTCAACTTCATGCTGCTGGCGGCGTTCAGCGGCGCCACCATCGGCATGGCGAAGATCGTCACCACGCTGTACGCCATCAGCATCGGCGCCAACGCCATGCAGATCGGCATCATCTCGGCCATGGAGGCACTGGGCATGGTGATCCTCACCCTGCCGGCCGGCTTCGTCATCGCCCGCTTCGGCGCGCGCCGGGTGTACTTCCTCGCCAGCCTCGGGCCGATGCTGCTGAACCTGGCCATCCCACTGTTCGGCGGCTGGCTGTGGCTGGCCTTCGCCCGACTGCTGATCGGCCTGTGCATCCCCTTCCGCATTGTCGCCATGAACAGCGCCTTCCTCCGTCAGCTCAAGCGCATCGGCAACGACAAGGCCGGCTGGTACCGCGGCTCGCTGACCCTGGGAATGGGCCTGCTCGGCCCGCTGCTGGGCAACTGGCTGAGCGGCGCGGCGAGCTTCACCTGGGGCTTTGCCGCCATCGGCCTGTGCTTCGGCCTGATGGCCTTCTACAGCCTCGGCTTCTGGGAAGGCGAGGCGCCCAGCGAAGACCTGCCGGTGGCCGCCGCCAGCGGCGGGCTGCTGCAACAGGTCAGCGCCATGCTGGCCAACGTCGAGATCGCCGAGAGCTGCCTGGTGGAGCTGCTCAGCGCCGCCACCAGCGCGCTGTTCGGCACCTTCATCCTGCTGCTGGCGATGGAAGTCGCCGGCCTCTCCCAGGGCCAGGCGGTGAGCCTGGTGATGATCCAGGGCCTGGCCTCGGTGCTCGGCCTTTTCGGCTTCGGCTACCTGATCGAACGCAGCGGCCGGCGTCTGGCCTACGTCGGCAGCCTCAGCGCAGCGCTGGCCGCCCTGCTGTTGCTTGGCGTCGCCCGCGACTACTGGCTGCTGGCCCTGGGCGGCGTGCTGCTGAGCGCCGCGGCGGCGCTGATCCACCTGGTGAACATGGCCCAGCTGGGCGAGCACGCCATGGACAAGAGCAAGATTTCCGGGTTGTTCAACCTCGCTTCCATGTCTGGCAGTTTTTCCGGCGCGCTGCTGGGTGGGGCGATCAGCCACTTCGTCGGGCTGGGCAACCTGTTCCTCTGCTGGATTCCCCTGGTGCTGCTGGCCGCGCTGTTCTGCTGGCAACGCAAGCAGCGCCGCCAGAACGCCGGGCCGCTGCTCGGCCAGGAGGGTTGAGACATGACCAGAACCCTTGATCGCCTGAGCTGGTTCGCCTCGCCGCTGCTCCTGCTGCTGGCCTGGTTCGTCGCCGCCCGCGCCGGCTGGTTCCCGCCGCAACTGCTGGTGCCGCCGGCGGAGGTCTGGGCCAGCTTCAAGGACCTGCTGGCCAGCGGCGAACTGCGCGAGCATGTGGTGAACAGCCTGTCGCGCCTGGCCATCGGCTTCTCCATCGGCGCCGTCGGCGGGCTGCTGTTCGGCACCGCCATGGCCCTGTCGAAGACCGTGGAAGCCTACTGCGCGCCGCTGTTCCAGACCCTGCGCCAAGTGCCGTCGATTGCGCTGATCCCGATGTTCATCCTGTTCTTCGGCGTCGAAGAGACCTTCAAGATCCTGATCGTCACCAAGGCTGCGTTCTTCCCCGTGGCGCTGGCCGCCAGCGAAGGCGTGAAGGGCATTCCGCGTGGCTACTTCGAGGTCGCCAGCGTTTACCGCCTGCCGCTGTGGAGCCTGCTGCGCGACGTCGCCTTCCCCGCCGCCGCGCCGCCCATCGTCACCGGCCTGCGCATCAGCCTGAGCCGCGCCTGGATGGTGCTGGTGGCCGCCGAACTGCTCGCCGCCGACAGCGGCCTGGGGCAGATGATCGAGCTGAGCCGGCAGATGCTGCGCATCGACATCGTGATGGTCGGCGTGGTGGTCACCGGGGCCATTGGCTTCGTCCTCGACTTCGCCTTCCGCCTGCTGGAGAAGCGCCTGCTGCGCTGGAGACCGACGCCATGATCCGCATTCTCAAGAGTCTTCGCGGGCTGGTCCTGCCGGCGCTGCTGATCGCCGCCTGGCACTGGCAGTCGCAGCAGGGCGCCAGCGCGGCCTATGCCTTCGTGCCGCTGGAGCGCATCGGCGCCGGCTTCGTCGAGCTGATCAGGACCGGCGAACTGTGGCTGAGCGTTTCCGCCAGCCTGCAACGCACCTGCCTCGGCCTGCTGCTGGGCGTGCTCGCCGGCTTCGCGCTGGGCGCCGGCATGGCGCTGTCGCGGCCGCTGGAGCGGGTGTTCGCGCCGCTCTACCACACCATTCGCCAGGTGCCGATCCTCGGCCTGATCCCGCTGATCGCCCTGTGGTTCGGCAGCGGCGAGCCGTCCAAGGTGCTGATTGTCAGCCTCGCCGCCTTCTACCCGATGACGCTGAACGCCTTCGAGGGCTTCCGCGACGTGGAGAAGCGCTACCGCGAAGTCGGCCGCCTGTATGCCTTCGGCCCCTGGCAGCAGTTCCGCGAGGTGCTGCTGCCCGGCGCGCTGCCCAGCCTGAGCAACGGCGTGCTGCACGCGCTGGCCTTCGCCTGGGTCAGCTCGGTGGGCTGCGAGCTGTTCCTCTCCACCGGCATGGGCCTGGGCAACCTGATGATGAACGCCGAGACCGGCTCGCGCATGGAGATCGTGGTGATCGGCGTGCTCAGCATCGGCCTGCTCGGCTACGCCATGAACCAGCTGTTCGCCCGCGCCGCGCGCCACCTGCTGCGCTGGCGCAACCTGCGCTAGCGCTTTCCAGATTCGGCCTATTCGTTATGAGTGCCCAGACCATGAACGCGATCCTCGATCCCGCCCTCCTTCCGGCCCAGCAGGCGCAACACGGCGCGCTGGCCATCCAGGGCCTGAGCAAGGCCTATTCCATCGACGGCCGCAGCCTGCCGGTGCTGGAGAACATCGACCTGGCGGTGCGCCCCGGCGAGTTCGTCAGCATCGTCGGCGCCAGCGGCTGCGGCAAATCCTCGCTGCTGCGGCTGATCGTCGGCCTGGAGAACGACTACAGCGGGCGCATCCTCCTCGACGGCCAGGCCGTGACCGGCACCGGCCTGGAGCGCGGCATCGTGTTCCAGGACCACCGGCTGTTCCCCTGGAAGACCGTGGAGCAGAACGTCGCCCTGGCGCTGAAGCAGCAGAAGCTCAGCCGCGCCGAGAAGCGCGAGCGGGTTGCCGAGCACCTGGAACTGGTGGGCCTGACCGGCTTCGAGCAGGCCTACCCGCACCAGCTCTCCGGCGGCATGGCGCAGCGCGCCGCCATTGCCCGCGCGCTGATCACCCGGCCCAAGGTGCTGCTGCTCGACGAACCTTTCGGCGCCCTCGACGCCCTCACCCGCGTGCGCCTGCAGCACGAGTTGCAGCGCATCTGGGTGCAGCAGCGCAGCACCATGATCATGGTCACCCACGACGTGGAAGAGGCGCTGTACCTGGGCGACCGGGTGATCGTCATGGACGCGCGACCGGGGCGGATCCGCCATGAGGTGCGGGTCGATCTGCCGCATCCGCGGGAGCGTGGGCATGCGCGGCTGGCCAGGCTCAAGGATGAACTGCTGGCGGAGCTGATGCAGGGGTGAACGTGGCGTAGGAGCGGACTCCGTCCGCGATTGGCTTCAGGCGCGTGGCGAACCTATCGCGGACGGAGTCCGCTCCTACGCCGTCTGTTAGTCCGTAGCGAGCACCCAAGCTCGATCAGGGCTCGACACTCGCGCTCAGCGCCGCCGGGAAATCCGGGTGATACCCCGCGCCAATCTCCTCCAGCACTCCCGCCTTGCGCAGCTTGCCGAGCACACGCGCATTGGCCTCGCACAGGCGCACTTCGATGCCGCGCCGCTGCAGCTGCTCGATCACTTCCTGCAGGGTCTGCAGGCCGGTGATGTCCATGAACGGCACGTGGCGCAGGCGGATGATCAATACCTTCGGGTCGGTGTGGGTCTTGGCCAGGGCGCGTTCGAAGGTTTCCGCGGCGCCAAAGAACAGCGGCCCCTCGATGCTGTAGACCAGCACGCCGAGCGGCAGCTCACCGAGGCCGCGGCCGCGCAGTTCCACCTCCAACTCCGGGCCGTCGTCGGCATGCACTTCCACCGAGGACGCCATGCGCCGCAGGAAGTGCAGCATGGCGAGGATCACGCCGATGTTCACCGCGATCACCAGGTCGCTGAACACGGTGAGCAGGAAGGTCACCAGCAGGATCGTCACGTCGGCACGCGGCGCGCGCTTGAGCATGAACAGGAAGTGCCGCGCCTCGCTCATGTTCCAGGCCACCACGAAGAGGATCGCTGCCAGCGCGCAGAGCGGGATGTTCGACGCCAGCGGCGCGAGGAACAGCAGGATCAGCACCAGGGTCGCGGCATGGGTGACGCCGGCCAGCGGGCTGTTGCCGCCGTTGCGGATGTTGGTCGCGGTGCGCGCGATGGCGCCGGTGGCGGCGATGCCGCCGAACAGCGGGGTGACCAGGTTGGCGATGCCCTGGCCGATCAGCTCCTGGTTGGAGTCGTGGCGGGTGCCGGCCATGCCGTCGGCGACCACCGCCGAGAGCAGCGACTCGATGGCACCGAGCATGGCGATAGCGAAGGCCGGGCCGATCAGTTCGAGTACCCGCGGCAGGGTCACTTCCGGCAGGCTGAAGCTGGGCAGGCCCTGGGGAATACCGCCGAAGGCGGTGCCGATGGTGGCCACGTCGTCGAAATGGAACAGCGACTGGATGGCCGTCACCACCACCATCGCCACCAGCGGGCCGGGCACCCGACGCAGCGCAGCGATGCGCGGGGTGAACAGCACCAGCGCCAGGCTCAGCAGCGCCAGTACGGTCGTCGCCAGGTGCAGTTGCGGCAGCGCCTCGATCAGGTGCCAGAGCTTCTGGTGGAAGTGTTCGCCGGTCACCGCCGGCAGGCCGAAGAAGTCCTTCCACTGGCCGACCCAGATGATCACCCCGATGCCGGCGGTGAAGCCGACTATCACCGGCGCGGGGATGAAGCGGATGATGCTGCCCAGGCGGCTGAAACCCAGCAGCACGAGGATCGCGCCGGCCATCAGCGTGGCGATCTGCAGGCCGTCGACGCCGTACTTGGCGGTGATGCCGGCGAGGATGACGATGAACGCGCCGGTTGGCCCGGCGATCTGCACGCGGCTGCCGCCCAGCAGCGAAACCAGCGCGCCGGCGAAGATCGCCGTGTAGATGCCCTGCTCGGGCTTGACCCCGCTGGCGATGGCAAAAGCCATCGCCAGTGGCAGCGCGACCACCCCGACTATGACCCCGGCCACCAGGTTGCGCGTCCAGTGCTCGCGACCGAAGAGTCCGGCCTTCCAGGCTTCTCGCAGGGCGATCATCACAGTCTCCGACAGGATTTCGAGCAAGGATGCTAGCAGGAGCGGCCGCTACGCAACCTGGCGCAGGTCATGCCTGTGGCGAGCTGTCGCAGGCAAAACAGAGTGAACAGAATATTGCACAACCCTGATGACGCGCAGCGTCCAGCAGGGTTCGCAGGCGCCATTTCATGGGCATTCATGACGCAAATCAACCGGGTTGATTTGCCAGTGAAGCGAAAAATGGGCACAATATGTTCATTATGTTGAACATCAAGGCTCTACCTCTCCCCACTTCCCGCCTGGTTTCGCGCGAGCGTCACTGGACCGGCGACCTCTAGCTCCTCCC
Organism: Pseudomonas sp. CAN1; assembly: GCF_030462585.1. Classification (GTDB taxonomy): domain Bacteria; phylum Pseudomonadota; class Gammaproteobacteria; order Pseudomonadales; family Pseudomonadaceae; genus Pseudomonas. Next base: position 114,790 of record NZ_JASMRU010000001.1, read on the forward strand.
TTCGGCAACCACCTTCTGGTGGCGCCCAGCGCGGTGAACACCCACTGGTAATTCCCGCCCGAGTCGGCACCACCGAACCCGAACCGAAACCGCCGCAAGGATGCTCTTAGCGAGACTGCGCGCGGCTGCCCGTGGGAGGGCTTTACCATGCGTTCCTGGATCTATCTGTTAGCCGCCATCGGCTTCGAAGTCGTTGGCACCACCTCGATGAAATTCACCCACACGCTGTTCCCGATTGCCGGGCTGCTGCTGATGTACGTGATGATCGGCCTGTCGTACTACTTCCTCTCGCTGGCCATCAAGCGCGTGCCGGTCGGCGTGGCCTACGCCCTGTGGGAAGGCATCGGCATCGTGCTGATCACCCTGGTCAGCGCCTTCTTCCTTGGCGAGCACCTGAGCCTGGACAAGGCCCTGGGCCTGGCGGTGATGATCGCCGGCATCCTGCTGGTGAAATCCGGTACCCGTAGCGGCCCGCGCGAAGACAGCCGTGCCCTGAATGGGGAGGCCGTGACATGCTGAACCATGACCTGATTCCGATGGCCTGGCTGGGCCTGGCCATCGTCCTGGAAGTGATCGCCAACCTGCTGCTGAAGTACTCCGACGGCTTCCGCAAGCGCCTGATCGGCGCGGCCTCGATCCTCTGCGTACTCGGTGCGTTCACCGCGCTGGCGCAGGCGGTGCGCGGCATCGAACTGTCGGTGGCCTACGCCATCTGGGGCGGCTTCGGCATCCTCGCCACCGTCGCCATGGGCTGGGCCTTGTTCGGTCAACGCCTGGTCTGGCGCGGCTGGGTCGGCCTGGCGATGCTGGTGCTGGGCATGAGCTTGCTGAAGCTGGCTTGATTGGCTCGATGCAAGAACGACAAAGGCGGAGCTGGGCTCCGCTTTTTTTATGCCTGGGAATTGGGTGCCGTGCGGTTCGCGAGCAAGCTCGCTCCTACGAAGAGCACACTGCGGCAAACCTGTAGGAGCGAGCTTGCTCGCGAACAGCCCACGCTCCGTGCTAACCCGTAGGGCGCATAACCTGGAACAGGTTATCCGCCGCCACCCAGACGGCGGATAACGCTGGCGCGTTATGCGCCCTACGAAAGCTCGCGGACGCTTCAGGCCAGCAGGCTGACCACCGCGAAGCGGCTGAAATTGGCCTGGGCCACCACCGTCTGCGCCGCCGCGCTGTAGTGCGTGGCGCTGCGCCCCATGCGGTCGAGCATGGAGGCGGCGAAGCTGTGCGCCCACTCGCGCTCGTCCTCGCTGGCGTGGCGATCGAGGAAGTCACGGATATCGTCCTGGCGATGACGCAGCTGGTCACGCAGGCCGCCGATGCGGTCCAGCGCCGACACCACCGAATCGAGCAACTGCCGCTGTTCGCGGAAGGCATCGGTGCTGATCTCGGTGGGGAACGCCAGCAGCCCTTCTTCATGGCTTTTCAGCCGGGTGTTCTTGCCCTTGGCGAACAGCTTGCCCTCGCCCTGCACCGCCAACTGGCCCTTGAGCTGCTGCCAGTCGGCCTCGGGGGCGGAGAACTTCAGCGCACCGTCGCTATCGAATTCGGCGCGGATGCCGGCCTGGCCGAGGGTGGCGTTGAAGCGGCGCAGCACCTGCTCGGTGCTCATGCCGTCGTCCAGCACCACTGCCGCCGGTTCGGCGAGCTGGCGGCCGGCGCTGAACAGCAGGGTTTCCTTGCCCGAGCGCTGGATCGCTTCCACCGACTCCAGGCCTTCGAGGCTGAAGCGGCTGCGCACCGGCTCGTTGAGGCGCAGGCGGAAGTTGGCGTCGAGGCTGCCGTCCGAGCGCTGGGCGCGCTGCTCCAGCAGTTCGTTGACCTGCCGGGTGGCCTGGCGCACGCCCTCGCGGTCCTGGGACTGCGGCGCGCTGAGCTCGCGGCTGAGGTTGAGCTTGAGGCCGCCGAGGCGGTCCTGCAGGTCGCCCAGGTAGCTGTCGGCCGACTGCATGGAGGACAACTGCTGGTTCAGCTGCAGGTTGAAGCTGCCGCTCTTCTGCGCGCCGCGCGCCATCTGCGCGGCGTTCTCACCCTTGTCCTCGCCCTTGCGCAGGGCGTTCTGCCGCTCGCCGGCGGCGGGCAGGATGACGTCGCGGCGGGCGCTGGGATCGAAGACAGCGGCGGCCGGCAGTTGCTTGATGACCTTCATGGTGACCTCTGCACCGATGTGCCCGCGCCCGGCACTGAAGGCCGGGCGCAAGCGGGATAAAAAGCAGGGGAACCGGGCGCGGCGCCGCCGATTGGCGTCCAGACCTCCTTGCGGCGCGGCCCGGCTCCCCTGCGAAGAAACTTACAGGCGGCTGAACAGCGACAGGTCGTTGAGCTTCAGGTAGGTCTTCTGCGTCGCCTGCAGCGCCAGCTGGTAGGTGTTCAGGTCGATGCTCGCGCCGGCGTAGTCCAGCTGCGACAGCTCGCCGTTGATCTTCTGGTTCACCAGCGACACCTCCTCGTTGCTCGAATTGAGCATGGTCAGGGTGTTCTGCCGGCCGCCCAGCTCGGTGATGGCGCCGAGTACGCCGTCGTGGGCGCTGTCGAGGCTGTCGATGGTCGCGGCGATCTGCGCGTGCACTGCCGGATCGGTGACGTCCAGCGCCGGGTCCTTGAGCATCTTCACCGTGGCATGCAGCTGGTTGAGGAAGTCCATGTTGCTGCCGAACACGCCCAGCGCGGTGACGTTCTCTTCCACCTGCACGCCGTTGGCCACGGCGGCCTGGCGCGACTTGTCGTTGCCGGTGGCGACGTAGCTGTCGGTGAGCGGTTCGTAGGTCACCGCGGCGGTATCGCTGAGGGTACCGGAGAACAGGTAGCGGCCTTCCTCGTCGCGCACGTTGACGAAGCTGACGATGGTCTTCTCGATGTTCTCCAGCTCGCCGGCCATGGCGCCGAGGTCGGCACCGGTGTTGGAACCGTTGGCCGCCCAGAGCAGCAGATCGCGGGTGTTGAGCATCGCGTCGGAGGTCGCCTGCAGGTTGGTTTCCTGGGTCGACAGGTTGCCCGAGACGTTGCCGATGTTGGTGCGGTACTGCGCCAGGCTCGCCTCTTCTCGCTGGATACGCAGCATGCGCACGCTGGCGATGGGGTCGTCGGAGGGCTGGAGGATGCGCTGGCCGCTGGACATCTGCTGCATCAGTTTGCCCAGGGCCGCCGAGTTGCTGTTCATCGAGCCGCCCATCAGCGCGGTGATCTGTGCGTTGGTAATGCGCATGGTGCTTTCCTTAGCCAGGGCCCTAGAAGGCCGCGAGCATCGAGTCGAACAGCTCCTTGGCGGTGCTGATGACTTTCATGTTGGCCTGGTAGGCCTGCTGGTAGGTGATCAGGTTGACCGCCTCTTCATCCAGGCTCACCGCGCTGACGCTGTCGCGCTGCGCCTGGGCCTGGGTGGCCACGGTGGTGGCGGTCTTCTGGTCGGCCTGGTTCTGCCGGCTGGCGCTGGCGACCTTGCCGAGGAGGCCGGCGAAGGCGTCGTTGAGGGTCACCTGGCTGCCGTCGAGGGTGATCGACTGGCCCTTGAGATCGAGCAGCGCCAGCAGGTTCACGTTGTTGCCGGACTCGCCCGCGGTGTCCGACAGCGCCAGCTCCTCGGGTTTCAGGTCGTTCACGCTGAGCATCGCCGTGGTGCTGCCGGCGTTGTAGGTGAGCAGCGCCTGGCCGGGGTTGCCGTCGAGGTCGAAGCCATTGGCCAGGGTGTCGTTGACCATCTGCGCGAACTGCCCGGCCATCTCGTGCAGGGCGGTCTGGTTCGGCCGCAGGGTGTCGTACTCGGTGTCGTACAGCGCGCCGAGGGAACCGCCCATGCCGTCCTGGCCCAGCGGAAAGCTGGTGCCGGCGAAGGTCAGGGCGATGGCCTGCTCGCCGCTGGCGGAGCGGCTGATCGCCAGTTGCCCGGCGGAGTTGCCGGCCACCAGCGGCTGGCCGTTGGCGAGGGAGACGGTGAGCGAACCGTCGGCCACTTCGTTGACGCGGATCGAGGCGTACTTGGAGAGGTCCTGCACCAGGCTTTCGCGGTGGTCGCGCAGCGCGGTGGTGTCGCCGCCGGAGGAGCCGACTTCGACGATCTGCTTGTTCAGCGCGGCGAGGTTGGACGTCAGGCCGTTGATCTCGCCGACCATGGAGCCGCGCTGTTCCTGCAGGGCGCGCAGCTGGCTGTCGATGTTGCCGGACAGGCCGTTGAAGCGCTGCGCGAGGTTCTTCGTCTCGTTGACGATCTGCTGGCGCAGGGCGACCGAGCCGGGCGTGGCGGTGGCCTCGCTGAGCGCGGCGAAGAAGTTGTCCAGTCCGACGCTGATGCTCGAACCGTCGCCGCCCATCAGGCCTTCCAGCGCGGAGAGGTACTGCTGGCCGCTGTCGTAGTAGCTCTGCTCAGTGGTGGCACGCCACAGCTGCTGGTTCTGGAAGTCGTTGGCCATGCGGCGGATGCTGGTCACCGTCACGCCGCCACCGACGTTCAGACCACCCTCGCCGGCCAGCGAGGCGAGCACCGGGTTCAGCCGGCTGAAACCGGGGGTGTTGGCATTGGCGACGTTCTGGCCGGAGGTGGCCAGGGCGATCTGCGCCGCGCGCAGGCCGCTGTAGCCGATCTGGCTCAACATACTCAAGAGACATTCTCCTTCGACTCAAGGCGGATCGGCTGGGCAAACGCCGCCGAGGCCGGTCGGGAAACAAATTCGGGCTGTTGTCCCTGATAGGCGACGGAATCCGCGTGGCGCTTAAATCCTTCCTGCGGGGCGTGCTTCAGACCGCTTGCCGGCGACAGGCCGCTGCCGGGAAGCTGCGCCGGCGCCTGGGCCTCGCGCACACGGCGCAACACGCCGAGGGTGTAGTCGCGGGTCTCATCAAAGGGAATGCTACGCACCCAGTCGGCCATGCCGATCTGCCCGCTGCGTGGGTCGCCGTTGTTCTTCAGCCACTCGTCCACCTTGCCGGGGCCGGCGTTGTACGCGGCCAGGGCGAGCACATGCTGGCCGTCGTAGCGATCGAGCAGCTTGCCCAGGTAGGCGCTGCCCAGGGCCTTGTTGTAGGCCGGGTCGCTGGTCAGGCGCTGCTCGTCGTAGGGCAGGCCCAGCTCGCCGGCGACTTCGCGGGCGGTGTCGGGCATCAGCTGCATCAGGCCGCGCGCGCCCTTGGGCGAGACGGCAGACGCGTTGCCGCCGGATTCCTGGCCGATCACGCTGTCCACCAGGGTGCGGAAGCCCGCCGTGCCCTGCTGCCAGGCGTGGGCGAGGCGATCCACGCCACGCTGCCAGGTGTCCACCAGCGGGTTGCGGCTGGAGACCGAGTGCCGGCGCAGCGCCTCGCCGCTGTCGGCGAGCGCCACCGGTTCAGAGGTGTCGGTCGGTTCAGCGGAGAGCTGGCGCACCAGCAGGTCGGCGATGCCGGTCTGCTTGCGTGAGGCGAGGTGCTCGGCCAGCGCCTCATCGTAGAAGTCGCGCATGGTGTCGAGGTCGCGGCTGCGCAGCGGGCTGCCTGCGGAGAGCACGTCGCCGGCCTTGCGCATCTGCTTGAGGATCTGTTGCAGGAACATCGCCTCGAACTGCTCGGAGGCCGCCTGCAACTGCTCGCGGCGCACCTGCTCGGGCGACTCGCCGGGCTGGCCGCTCGGCACGATGGGACGGTTGAGCGAGGTGATGCTCATCAGATCACCACCAGCTCGGCGTTCAGCGCACCGGCCTGCTCCAGCGCCTGGAGGATGCTCATCACGTCATCCGGCGTCGCGCCCAGGCTGTTCACCGTGTTGATGATGCTCTCCAGGCTGGTGCCCTCGGGCCACTTGAACATCGGCTTCTTGTCCTGGCTGACCGAGACGTCCGACTGCGGGGTGACCGCCGTGGTGCCGTTGGAGAAGGGTCCCGGCTGGCTGACCTGGGGGTTCTCGCTGATGGTCACGGTGAGCGTGCCATGGGCGACGGCGGCGGCCTTCACGCGCACGCCCTGGCCGACCACCACGGTGCCGGTGCGGCTGTTGAACACCACCTTGGGCCGGGTGCGGCCTTCCTGCACTTCCATGCCTTCGAGCATGGCCATGAAACTGGTGCGCTGGGCCAGGCTGACCGGCGCGCGCACCGACACCTTGGTGCCGTCCAGCGCGGTGGCGGTGCCGGAGCCGAAGCGTTCGTTGACCGCGTTCATCACCTGGGTGGAAGTCTGGAAGCTCGGCTTGCGCACGTTGAGCATCACGTCCGGGCGCTGGGCGAAATCGCTGGGGATCATCCGCTCGATGGTCGCGCCATTGGGGATCAGGCCGCTGTTGGCGCTGTTGATCGACACGCTGGAACCGCTCTGCCCCTGCGCATGCAGGCCGCCGACGACAAGGTTGCCCTGGGCCAGCGCATAGACTTCGCCGTCCACGCCCTGCAGCGGCGTCATCAGCAGCAGGCCGCCGCGCAGGCTCTTGGCGTCGCCCAGCGAGGAGACGGTGACGTCGATGGTCTGCCCCGCGCTGTACGACGGCGGCACGCTGGCGGTGACGCTGACCGCGGCGACATTCTTCAGCTTCGGGTCGACGTTCGGCGGCAGGTTCACGCCGAACTGCTTGAGCATGTTGGCCACCGACTGGTTGGTGAACTTCACCTGGTTCTTGTCACCGGTGCCGTCGAGGCCGACGACCAGGCCGTAGCCGATCAGCTGGTTCTCGCGCACGCCTTCGATGTCGACCAGGTCCAGCAGCGGAATGGCCAGCGCCTCGGCCTGCCAGGACAGGCAGAGCAATGCCAGCAGGCGGGAAAGATTTCTACGCATGAGCGTTCTACACATGGACGGCGCGCCTGCTTACATCGGGAACAGCGGATGGGTGAAGAAGCGCGTCAGCCAGCCGGCCGAGTTGCTGTCGTTGAGCACGCCGCGCCCGGCGTAGGAAATCTTGGCGTTGGCGACGTTCTGCGAGGACACCTGGTTGGAGCGGTTGATGTCGTCGATGCGCACAAGGCCGGTAAGGCGGATGAACTCGTCGCCCTGGTTCAGGCGCAGGGATTTCTCGCCCTTCACCAGCAGCACGCCGCCGGGCAGTACCTTGTGCACGGTCACCGCAATGGAGCCGGAGAGGGTGTTCTGCTGCGAGCTCTTCGCCGAGCCGGTGAAGTCGCGGTTGGCCGTGGCGGAGGTCTCCAGGCCGCCGTATTCCTTGGTCAGGATGGTCGGCACTGGCACGTCGAGGCTGGACTGCTTGCCGAAGCTGGTGCCTGCGCTCTTGCTCGACTGGGTGGACTCGCTGAGCACCACGGTGACGATGTCGCCGACGCCGATGGCGCGCTTGTCGCGCAGCAGCGAGCCGCCGTAGCCGGAACGGAACAGGCCGCCACTGCTGGGCGGCGGCTGGCTGTAGTCCAGTTCAGGGGGCTGGTAGGCCGAGGAGTCCTCGTCCGGCAGCATCTCGTCGAAACTCTGGCAGCCAGCGAGCAGCGCCAGGGCGAGCAGCAGGGCAAGGCGCGTCATCGTCAGACCGTTTGGTTGAGGAACTGCTGCATGCCCGACGCGGCGTCGAGCACCTTGGCGTTGGCTTCGTAGGCGCGCTGGATGGCGATCATGTTCACCATCGCTTCCACCACCTGCACGTTGGAGCCTTCCAGCACGCCCTGCTTGAGGGTGCCCAGGCCTTCCTCGCCCGGCGTGCCTTCCTGCGGCTCGCCGCTGGCGGCGGTTTCCTTGTAGAGGTTGCCGCCGATGGCTTCCAGGCCCGCCGGGTTGGTGAAGTTGACCAGGGTGATCTGGCCCAGCTCGGTGGGCAGGGTCTCGCCCGGCAGCACGGCGGTGACAATGCCGTCGCTGCCGACGGTGAAGCGGCTGGCGCCGGCCGGCACTTCGATGTTCGGCGTCAGCGGCAGGCCCTGGGCGTTGACCACGATGCCTTCGTTGTTCAGCTGCAGCTGGCCGTTCTCGGTGTAGTAGGTGTCGCCGTTGGGCGCCTCGACCTGGAAGAAGCCGCTGCCGACGATGGCCAGGTCCATGGGCTGGCCGGTGGTCTGCATGCTGCCTTCGGTGAACACCTTCTGCGTGCCGACGACGCGCACGCCGCTGCCCAGCTGGATACCCGAGGGCACGGTGTTGACCTGGTCAGCCTGGGCGCCGGGTTGCAGTTGCACCTGGTAGAACAGGTCCTCGAACACCGCGCGGTCGCTCTTGAAGCCGACGGTGTTCACGTTGGCCAGGTTGTTGGCCACGGTGGACATCGCGGTGTCCTGGGCTGCCAGGCCGGTCTTGCTGACCCAAAGTGCCGAACTCATGTTGTGCTCCTGTCTGCGCGCCGCGCGTTAGCCGCCACGGATCATGCGGTCGCCGGCCTCGGCAAGGTCCGAGGCGGCCTTCATCATCTTCACCTGGGTCTCGAAGCGCCGGTTCAGGCTCATGGTCCCCACCAGCTGGTCGATGGCCGAGACGTTGCTCTGCTCCAGGTGCCCGGAGACCAGGCGCACGTCCTCGCTGGCAGCGACGTTCTGGCCGTCCTTGCTCACCAGCAGGCCCTGGGCGTTCTTGGTCAGCGACGCGGCCGGCGCGTCCACCAGCTTCAGTCGGTCGACGTCGGTCATCATGAAATCGCCGCGCGGCATCACCGAGACGGTGCCGTCACTGCCGATGGCGATGGCGTCGTATTCGGGCAGGGTGATCGGGCCGCCCTCGCCGAGCACGGCGCGGCCGTTGATCATCAGCTGGCGGTCGGCGTCGATCTCCAGGTTGCCCTGGCGCGTGTACGCCTCGCCGTTGCCGCTCTGCACGGCGAGCAGCCCATTGCCCTGGATCGCGACATCGAGGTCGCGGCCGGTGGCCATCAGGGTGCCGGCGCTCATGTCCACGCCGCTGCTCTCGATGCGCGCGAGGTGGCGGCTGTCATAGCCGGCGCCGCTCAGGTCGACGGCAGTGGCGTGTTCCAGGTCGGCGCGAAAGCCGGGGGTGTTGACGTTGGCCAGGTTGTTCGCGCGGATGTCCAGGGCGGACATGCTGCGACTGGCCGCCGTCATCGCGGTATAGCCGAGACGATCCATGGGGCTTCCTTAGATGGCCGAGAACAGCACCTGGGTGAGTTCCTTGTCGGTGGTCATCACCTTGGTGTTCGCCTGGTAGTTGCGCTGGCCTTCCATAAGGCCCACCAGTTGCTGGGTGATATCGACGTTGGAGCCTTCCAGGTTGCCCGCCGAGAGCGAGCCGAACTGGCCGATGCCGGGCACGCCGATCAGCGCGGCGCCGGAGGCGGAGGTCTCGGTCCAGGCGGTGCCGCTCTGGTTCTGCAGGCCGCCGCTGTTGACGAAATTGGCCAGGGCCACCTGGCCCTGCAGCATGCGCTGGCCGTTGCTGTAGTTGACGTAGACCTTGCCGTCGTTCTCAACCGCGATGCCCGTCTGCTCGCCGGCGGCGTAGCCGGTGGTGCGGTTGGTGGTGACGACGAAGTCCGAGCCGTACTGGCTGGTACCGGTGTAGTCCAGGGAGATGTTCATCGGATCGACGCCCGGCAGGTTGAAGCCCACCGGCACCGAGGCGATCGGCGAGGACAGCGAGCCGTCCGGGGCGAAGGTCAGCGCCTGGGTAGCGCCGACGGCATTGCCGTCCACCGCGTAGTGCGCGTCCCAGGTGTTGGTGCCGGTCAGCACGAAGTACTGGGTCAGGGTGTGTTCCTTGCCCTGGGAGTCGTAGATCTTGCTGGTGTAGGTGGAGTTGTAGGTCTCCACCTTCTGCGGGTCGAACGGCGAGACGCTCGGCACCTTCTCGTTGGAGTCGAGGTTGGCGACGAACTCCAGCTTGTCGGTGGCCTTGGCCGGCAGGTTGGCGGTCTTCACCTGCAGGTCGGAAACGGTGCCCACCAGCAGGTTGCCGGCGGCGTCGGTCGGGTAGCCCTGCAGGCGCTGGCCGGTGGCGTTGATCAGGTAGTTGGCGTTGTCCTGGCTGAACACGCCGGCGCGAGTGTACTGGGTGTCACCGTTGCCGCTCTTGACCACGAAGAAACCGCCGCCGGAGATAGCCAGGTCCAGCGCACGGTTGGTGGACACCAGCGAACCGCCCTGGCTGATGCTCTGGGTGGTGCCGGCGACTTCCACGCCCATGCCCTTGCTGTCGGCGTATACGCTGCCGAACTCGGTGCGCGAGGACTTGAAGCCGACGGTGCCGGAGTTGGCGATGTTGTTGCTGATGGTGTCCAGCTGCTGGGTGACGGCGTTCAGGCCGCTCAGGGCGATGTTGAAGCTCATGGCGTTAGCTCATCCTGGGAGAGGGGGGAAACAGGCGCTCAGGCGGCCTGTCCCTGACTGAATTCGACGATCTTGTAGAAGGGCACCGAACCTGCACCCTCGACTTCCAGCACCGGGCCGTCGGCGCTGACGCGGACGTTGTGCACCAGCCCGGAAACCTCGATGCCCGGCGTCTCGCCGCTTTCGGTCTTGACCGCCAGGCTGTACTTGCCGGGCTTCAGGCCGAGCGCTTGCGGGTCCACGGTGAAGGGCACGGCACCGGCTTCCTGCGGGCCGAGGGCGATGTCGGTACGCACGCCATTGGCGTCGGTGAGCTGCAACACGGTAGTGGCCGAGGCATGCTCCAGGGTGACCTGCCCGCTGACCTTGTCGCCGTCCAGCTGCAGGCTGTCGGCGCTGACCTTCACTTCCTGCCCGACCAGGCCGGCGGCGGTGAGGGTCTGCAGGTTGTCCATCAGCACCAGGTTGTTCTGCTGCAGGGTGGTCATGTTCTGCATGCTCTTGACCTGCGCCATGGCCGAGTACTGGTTGATGAACTCGGTGCTGTCCACCGGCTTGGTCGGGTCCTGGTATTGCACCTGGGCGACCAGCAGGGTGATGAAGCTGTTCTCCATGTCGGTCATCTCGCCGAGATTCACCGCCTGCTTGGGCGTATCCGACGAGGTGCCGCTGGTAGTGGTGCTGGTGTCGTTGTTGACCGTGCTCATCAGGCGTCTCCCAGTTTCAGCAGGCTGGACTGCATGCTCTTCACGCGGTTGAGCACTTCCACGCCGGTCTCGAAGCTGCGGGTGGCGGACATCATGTCGGTCATCTCTTCGATCTCGTTGACGTCGGGGTAGTAGACGTAGCCGGTGGTGTCGGCCAGCGGGCTGCCGGGCTCGTAGCGGCGTTGTGGCGCGCGACCGGAAGTCACCACGTCGAGCACCTGCACGTGGGCGCCGCCCATGCCGGCGCCGCGGGTGAGCTGGTCGTTCTCGTAGACGGCGGCGAACATCGGCTTGCGCGCCTGGTACACGGCGTCCGGGCTGTTGGCGGCGGAATCGGCGTTGGCCAGGTTGCTGGCCACGGTGTTCAGGCGCACGGTCTGCGCGTTCATCGACGAGCCGGCGATGCGGTAGATGGAATCGAATGCCATGGCGTCAGCGTCCTTCGATGGCCTGCTTGAGGCCGCGGAATTTCATGGTCAGGAAGGTCAGGCTGGTCTGGAAGTCCATCGCGTTGCGCGAGAACTCCGCCTGCTCGGTGGCCAGCTCCACGCTGTTGCCGTCCTGGGAAGGCTGGTTGGGGATGCGGTACTTCAGGTCCGGGCGAGCAGCACTGGTGCTGGCCAGCAGCACGCTGGAGCTGTCCTGGCGCTGCATCTCGGCGGCGAAGTCGATATCCCGCGCCTTGAAGCCGGGGGTGTCTTCGTTGGCCAGGTTGGAGGCGAGGATTTCGCTGCGCTGCATGTGCAGCGAGAGGGCTCTCTCATGGATACCCAGGGTCTCGTCAAACCGTATACTCATCCGCGCCACCCGCTCCCGTCGTTCAGCCATTGTTTGCCGTTCGCAGCGACAGAGCACAAAGCATGCCCACCCCGGAATTTCGCTTCATGTCGTTGATTTACAAGGATTTACTCGCAGAACAGAACAACGTTCGCAACGCGGCTTTTCCGCTTTCGACGCGCGCTGCGACGGGATGCGGAAAGGCCCTTTCCGCCTGCTTCCTCCTGCTGCTGCCCGTCCTCGCACAAGCCCAGGATGCGCGCGCGCAACTCGATGCCGCGGCGCAGCGGCAGGTCGCCGCAGAGCTGAAGGAAGCCGCACGCAAGGCCGGCTGGAAAGGCATGAGTTTCACCCTGGACAACAACCTGCCCGGCAGCCTGGGCAAGCTTCCCGCGTGCCCGAATGCGCCGCAGCTACGCCTGCTCGAAGCGCCGTCGGCGGTCAACGCGCGGCGCCGCTTCGAGGCCTCCTGCGCGGGGCAATCCGGCTGGCCGGTGAGCTTCGTCAGCCAGCCCAGGGTGTACCTGCCCAGCGTGGTCGCCAGCGGCACCATCGAGCGCGGCCAGACGCTGGACGCGGCGCAGCTCAAGCTCTCGCCGGTGGAGATCGGCAAGGGTTCGCGGAGTTACTTCACCGACATCGCCGAAGTGACCGGCAAGACCGCCCGCCGGCGCATCCGCGCCGACCAGCCGCTGACCCCGGCGCTGCTCGACGGCGCCATGCTGGTGCGCCGCGGCCAGCAGGTGAAGATCGTCGCCAGCCAGGACGGCATCCAGGCCAGCGCCGTCGGCGAGGCACTGGCCAACGGCAAGCAGGACGAGGTGATCCGCGTGAAGAACCTGCGCAGCCAGAAGATCATCGAGGCGAAGGTGACCGCGTCAGCCGAGGTGAGCAGCATCTTCTGACTGCCCATGCCGATGCGGATCATTGCGTAGGAGCGGACTCCGTCCGCGATCGGCCCCGCTTCGCGCCGGATACCATCGCGGACGGAGTCCGCTCCTACAGGGTGAATTTGGTCGCGGGTTCCAACCCGCAGGGCGAATAACGCGCCAGCGTTATCCGCCGCGCCGAGCCACGCCCCGGCGCCTCAGGTCCACCAGTAACGCACACAGTGGAAGAACACCGGCGCGGCGAAGCACACCGAGTCCAGGCGGTCGAGCATGCCGCCGTGGCCTTCGATCATGTGGCCCCAGTCCTTCACCCCGCGGTCGCGCTTGATCGCCGACATCACCAGCCCGCCGAAGAAGCCGAGGATGTTGATCATCAGCGCGCAGAGCAGCGCCTGCCAGAAGCTGAACGGGGTGATCCACCACAGCGAACCGCCGATCAACGTGGCCAGCGCGACGCCGCCGATGAAGCCTTCCACGGTCTTGGACGGCGACAGGTTGGGAGCGATCTTGCGCTTGCCGAACAGTTTGCCGCAGACGTACTGCAGCACGTCCGAGAGCTGCACGACGATCACCAGGAAGGCGATCAGCAGCAGGTTGCGGCCCTCGTAGCCGGCGATGTTCAGGGTCAGCAGCGCCGGCACGTAGGAGATGCAGAACACCGCCAGCATCAGCCCCCACTGCACCTTGGAAGCGCGTTCGAGGAAGTGCTTGGAGTCGCCGCCCAGCGAGGCGAGGATCGGCAGCAGGAGGAAGGTGTAGACCGGGATGAAGATGGAGAACATCCCGTACCACTGGATGCCGATCAGCAGGTACTGCATCGGCAGCACGAAGTAGAACGCCGCTACCAGGGCCGGGTAGTCGCTGCGCCGGGTCGGCATCAGCGTGAGGAACTCGCGCAGGGCATAGAACGACACGCCGTAGAACAGCAGCAGTACCGCCCAGTTGCCGAGGGCGAATGCGAAGCCGATCACCGCGACCATCGCCCACCAGGCGTTGATCCGCGCGTTGAGGTTGTCGATTACCGCGTGCGGTCCGGGCGGTGCTCTCCAGCGCAGCACGGCGCCGACCAGCGAAGCGAGGGCGAGGATCGCGCCGATACCGGCGAACAGCAGCCAGGTCTGATTCAGGTCCATCTCAACGGCCCTCCGCGGCGGCGAGTTCGAGCAACGCCTCGCGGGCGCGTTCGAGGAAGGCATCCTTGGCCTCGTCCTCCTGCACTGCCAGCGGCGCACCGAAGCTCAGGGTGCACAGCAGCGGCAACGGCAGCGCACGGCCCTTGGGCATCACGCGGTTGAGGTTGTCCAGCCACACCGGCACCAGTTCCACCTGCGGATGGGCCTTGGCCAGGTGGTAGATGCCGCTCTTGAACGGCAGCAGGCGTACCTCCTCGTCGAGGTTGCGGGTGCCTTCGGGGAAGATGATCAGCGAATCACCCTCGGCCAGCGCGCGCTCCACCGGCTCCAGCGGATTGCCGCCCTCGGTGCCGCGCGTGCGGTCGATCAGCACGCCGTGGAACACCCGGTTGATGATGAAGCCGCGCAAGCCGCCCTTGCCCCAGTAGTCCATGCCGGCAACCGGGCGCGTGCGGGCGCGCAGCTCGGGGGGCAGCGAGGCCCAGAGCAGCACGAAGTCGCCATGGCTGCTGTGGTTGGCGTAGTAGATGCGCTGCGTCGGGATCGGCGTGGTGCCGATCCACAGGCTGCGCAGGCCGGTCACCGCGCGGGCACCGGCGATGATGGCGTAGGCGAAGAGTCGTTCCAGCATCCGTGCAGGTTCCTCAGGATTGGAAAGTCAGGGTGATCAGGATAAGCAGCGCGATGAGCCATTGCGCCGCGCACAGCAGCGCCTGCCGACGCAGCAGTGCGAGCGCGCCACGGCTGCGTTCGCTCCAGGGGCGCCCGGCCTTGTCGGCGGGCACACCAGCATAGGTGGCCAGGGCGTCGTCCAGCTGGCGGGTCTTCTCCGCCAATGCATCGCCGGCGTTGGCCATGGCCTGGAACAGGTCGGCGTCCAGCGCCACGCGCATGGCGTAGAACTTCTGTGCCAGGCCCAGCAGCACCAGCAACGCCATGCCCAGGCTGAACGCCAGGGTGGCGCTGGCCATCAGCACGCCGTAGAAGCCGAGCGCCAGGGCCAGCACGGTCAGCGCGGAAGACAGGCCGTTCAGGCTGCTGCCGCGACGCAGCAGGCTGGCGACCAGGATAAGGCCAGGATCAGCCGGCATGGTGCAGCTCCTTGGGCAGTTGCGGTTGGCCGGCCAGTTGCGCCAGCACGTTCAGTTGCTCGGTGCCCAGGACGATCTGCGGGCGCGCCTGGCGGATCAGCGCGACCGCCGCCTCGACGCTGGCCGCGCGACCGGACAGCAGCAGCCAGGCCGCCAGCAGCGTGGCGCTGCGCGAGTAGCCGAGGGCGCAGCAGACCAGCAGCGGACCGTCGCTGTGCAGCTGGTCGATCAGCTCGGCGCCGCGTCGGCACTGTTCGGCGCCGGGCGCCACCAGGTCGAGCAGCGGCAGGCACTCATAACGCCGTGCCAGCGCGGTGCAGGGCAGTTCGGCGCACAGGTCGAGGATCGCCAGGCTCGGCAGATGGCGCGGCTTGTACCAGTCCGGCAGGCGCCCCAGCCAGACGCCCGGCAGCACTTCGTCCGGCTGCGGATGCTGGCGCGTCCACCAGCGCGCGTTGAGCCAGGCACCCAGCCAGTAGGGCGCCAGCAGCCAGGAAACCGCCACCGAATGACGGCCATCGAGACGCTTCTGGAAGCCCACCGGGCCGATCCCCAGGTAGCAGGCGGCGACCAGTGCCAGCGCCACCGCCGGCCACAGCAGCAACAGGCAGAGACCGCCCGCCGCCAGCGCCAGCAGGCCGCACAACAGTGCGCCCGCCCCGTAGAAAGCGGCGAGGCGGCGGCGCTGCGGGTCGTCGCTGAGTTTCCAGGCACGCAGCGGCGAAGTGACTTCCCGCGGCCACATCCACACACAGAGGAAGCCCACCAGCGCGCCTGTCGGCACGTCGATGAAGTGGTGCTGCCAGGTGGTCAGCACCGACAGCCCGATCAGCGCGAACCAGCCGTGCAGCAGCCAGCGGGTGAAGCCCTGGGCGTAGCGCCCGTAGGCGACCCAGAGGATCACCAGCAACGCGATGTGCAACGACGGCGCCTGGTTGAAGGGTTTGTCGAAGCCCATCAACAGGTCGAACAGCAGACCGAAGAAGCCCTCCAGCGGCGGCCGTTCGAAGCTGAAGCGCAGCGGGAAGAGCAGGAAGCAGCTCACCGCGATCACCTGCGCGCTGAGCAGGCGCAGGGCGTGGCAATCCAGCCCGCGGCGGGTGCGCGGGAGCAGGAAGGACAAGCCGTAGAGCAGGTCGATGGACCAGTAGGGAATGATCGTCCAGGGCCACAGCGGCATGCCCCGCTCCCAGTCGAACACCAGCACGCCCACCGACTCGCGCTGCCCGGTCACCCAGTTGGCGAAGCCGTAGCTGAGGAAGAAGAACGGCCCGAGGAACAGCAGCCAGAGCACCGCGCGCCGCAGCAGCCCTGGCTCGCGCGCTGGCAGTCCGGTCATGGCCGGCTCACCCGGCGCGCCAGGGAGACGGTGAAGATACCGTCCTCGTCGATGCGCTGGGCCAGCTTGCGGAAGCCGGCGGCTTCGACCAGCTGGTCCATCTCCAGCTGCGTGCGGCGGCGCATCACCCAGGCCTGGCCGGCGCGGTGGCTGGTCAGCGCGCGGGCGATCAGCTCCAGCTGCGGGTGCCAGGGCTGGCCGGTGTAGATCAGGTAGCCGCCCTCCTCCACTGCCTCTCCCAGACCCGCCAGTGAAGCACTGACCATGGCGTTGTCGGCGAACAGTTCATAGAGACCGGAGACCACGCCCAGCGTCGGCTTCGGCTCGACCGCGGCGAGGTCGGCGCCATCGAAGGCGTCGCCCTGGACGAAGCGCGCGCGCTCCTGAAGGCCAAGGCGCTCGATCAGTGCCGAGCCTTCGCGCACGTTCAGCTCGCTGTAGTCGCGCAGCAGCACGCTTTCGGGCAGCGGCTCGACGCCCTGCAGCGCTTCGAGGATGTAGCGCCCGTGGCCGGCGGCGATGTCGAGGATGCGCACCTCGCGGCCCTGCTCGCGCAGGCTGGCCATGGCCAGGCGCAGCAGCTCCTCGATGTGTACCTTGCGCTGGCGGATGCCGCGCCAGCCGGCGGATTCGAGGTAGGTGCGGTCGATCATCCGGCCGACCGGGCCGGCGCCCTTGGGCTGGTTGCGGTAGACGTAGTCCAGGGTGCTGCCCGAATCGAAGCCGGTCTGGAAGCCCAGGTTGATACCGTCGGACATCAGCCGGCCAAGACGCATGTTGGCGCGGGTGGCGCGCCAGTAAAGGTCGCGGATCGACCCCCTGGGCAATGGCGTGGCCAGCGCTTCGGCCTCGGCGCAGGTGTAGCCGAAGCGGTCGGCGTCGCGCAGGTCGGCAAGTTCGGGCTCGCGCGCGAAGCATTCGAGGATGAAGCGCCGGGCACGGCTGGTCGCCTGCTCGCGGCGCAGCTCGCCGAGAGTGTCGTGGAAGAAGCCGGGCAGCACGTGCAGTTCCTTGCGCGCCGTGCCGAGGTTGTCGAAGAAGCGCTGCTGCGGCTTGCGGTGCACCACGAAGTCGGAGCCGGAGATCAGCAGCTGGGTTGGCACCTGGATCGCCTGGGCATCAGCCACCACGCGGTCGGCCGCCTCGTACAGGCCCAGCAGCACGTTCACCGAGATGGCCTTGGCGATCAGCGGGTCGCTGTCGTAGGAGGCGATGCGCTCGGGATCGTGGCTGAGGAATTTCGCCTTCACGTAGCTGTTGACGAAGAAGTTGCCGCGCCACCAGCGCGCCAGCTTCAGGCCCGGCCGGGCGAAGGGCACGTAGAGCTTGACCTTGAACGCCGGCGAGGCGAGCACCAGGCTGCGGATCGGCGGCGCGTAGTCGTGCACCCAGGTGGAGGCGACCACCGCGCCGACGCTCTGCGCCACCACCGCCATGTCGCTGATGGCGATGCCGTAGTTGGCAGCGATGTGCTCAACGAAGGTCTGCACATCGCGCACGCTGGTGCCGAAGCTCGGGCTGTCGCCACGCGCGCCGGGCGACTGGCCGTGGCCACGGGCGTCCCAGGCGAACACGTCGAAGCCGGGCAGATCCAGCTCGTCGGCCAGGTGGCCGATGCGCCCGGAGTGCTCGTGGCCGCGATGGAACAGCAACACCGCGCGGCGCGGTTCGTCGCTGGCAGCGGTGGCCGGCCAGTGGCGGTAGAACAGCTCGACGCCGTCGTGGGTGACGAAATGGTGAGTCGTGGATTCGCGCATAACTTCCTCTGTTCGAAGGCTACCGGGGACTCTCCCGTCCCCGCCCGAATGGGTTCGACCGGCGATCAGCCGGCTTGTTCTTGCTGCTGTTCCGCCAGGCCGCGGCGCACCCGGTTGACGATAGTCAGCACCAGCAGCAGCGCCACCAGCACCAGCAGCGGGTTCAGCCAGGCAAGGGGCAACAGCCCGCTGGCCACACCGGCGCCGAACACGCCGAAGCACAGGGCGCGGTCGCTCTTGCCCATCGGGCCGTCGTAGCGCCGCGAGGCGCCGATCATCACCCCGAGCACGCCGCTGTATTCGCTTATCACCGCCAGCAGCACCACCAGCACCAGCAGCGCCGGAGTTACCCCCGGCAGCAGGGCAAACGGCAGGTACAGCGCGCTGTCGGCGATCACGTCGGTGAGTTCGTTGAGGTAGGCGCCCAGCTTCGACTGCTGGCCGAATTCGCGGGCGAGCATGCCGTCCATGGCGTTGAGCGCCATGCGCAGGAACATCCACAGCGGGATCAGCAGGAAGACCCAGGCATGGCTGGCCAGCAGCGCGACGGCCAGGGCCACCAGCAGGGATATGCCGCAGGCCGCCAGCGTCACCTGGTTGGCAGTGACGCCGCGGTCATACAGGCGGGTGACGAGGGGACGCAGCAGGTTCTGGAAGCGGGACTTGAGTTGGTAGACGGAGATCATGGAGTTCCTTCTCAGCGTTCGGTACGAACTGCCCACAGCCTGTATGGACCCGACGAGCTTAGCGGCTGCGCTGGTCCTGGACTGTAAGACATGTCTCATCACCATAGATGAGCGATCTGACGGTCCGAGACACACATTCGCCAGCTATTTGCCCACCGCCCATGGCTGAAGGCTCTGCTCCGCCACTCTGCGCTGTAGGACATGACTTGCTTCAAGCGCCACATGCCGCGCATGGCGGCGCCGGAATCCCCACGCCAATTATTTTTCCTACACCCTTAATCCTTCCTCGCGAGCTGTCGCCTTACCCCTTCAGCAGGCACAACGCCGGCTTCATTCAGCTCATACAGGAAGTCCACCATGGCCTTGTCGATTCAAACCAACTACTCCTCCCTGATCACCCAGAGCAACCTGGGCAAGACCAACAACCTGCTGGCCACCAACCAGCAGCGCCTGGGCACCGGCCTGCGGATCAACTCCGCCGCCGACGACGCCGCCGGCCTGCAGATCGCCACCCGCCTGAACGCCCAGTCCCGCGGCATGGACGTGGCCATGCGCAACACCAGCGACGCCATCTCCCTGATGCAGACCGCCGACGGCTCCTTCAGCGAACTGACCGACATCACCCAGCGCATGAAGGACCTGTCCACCCAGGCCGCCAACGGCACCAACACCACCGATGACGGCAAGGCACTGTCCGCCGAATTCAACGAGCTGGGCAAGGAACTGAAGAACATCATCGCCAACACCAAGTTCGGCGGCGATGCGCTGTTCGGCGTCGACGGCGCCAGCGGCAAGTTCGGCACCACCGGCGGCGTGACCTTCCAGATCGGTTCGGACAAGGCCGAGACCCTGACCGTCGACGTCAGCACTGAACTGAAAGCCGTGACCGACGCCTTCGGCGCCCTGACCAAGCAGTTCGCCGCCACCTCGGCTGACGGCACCGAACTGGAAACCATCTCCGGCGCCAACGACTCCATCGACCTGGCCAACGACGCCCTGGACGCCATCGGCGCCCTGCGCGCGCAGTTCGGTGCGAACATCAACCGCCTGCAGCACACCTCCAACAACCTGGCCAACATGAAGGACAACACCGACCTGTCCAAGGGCCGCATCATGGACGCCGACTTCGCCGTCGAGAGCGCCAACATGAGCAAGAACTCCATGCTCATGCAGTCGGGCATCTCCATGCTCAAGCAAGCCGGCCAGATGCCCAGCATGATCATGGGCCTGCTGGGCTAAGGCCCGGTCCGCGCGGGGCCCTCGCCTCGCGCCGCCACGGCAGCAGCGCCCCGCCTCGGCGGGGCGTTATGCTGTCTGCGGGTACGCTGACAGACGGTCATGCGACATCCCGCCGCGCAGGCACGGCTCTAGCCCAGCGCTTTCAGACTTTGCGTGAAGATTGCAAGCACGGGTGTGCAAAATTCAGAACTTGCACCAACATTTTTCTGACGTCAAAATAATGCCTCTGCCTCCATGGACAAATGGAGTTTCCCCGCGACCGTCAAGGGAGCGGCTCGCAAGGGCAAGATGAGCACATTCACTTCAACGCCTGCGGACAGTCGGCCTTCCATCGCCTGCCTGACCCTCCGCACCGGCCGTTCCGATTGCATCGCGCAGTTCTACCCCGCGCTCTACCAACTCGATCTCGACCGTGACGGCCAGGTGGAGCGTATCGACCTGGGCTTTTCCGGCAGCCGGGTCCTCGAACGCCTGCTGCAGAGCCCGGGGGACGTGGTCGCACGGGACGAACTGCTCACCCATGCGTGGTCCGACCGGGTGGTCGGCCAGGGCAGCCTCAACCAGCAGATCTACACCCTGCGCCAGGTGCTGGCCGACGAGAAACAGCGGCAGATCATCCAGACCCTGCCGCGCCGCGGCTACATGTTCAACCCGCAATACCTGGTGACCGCGCAGGACGAACCCGACGACGAAGTGGTCGACGCCACCCCCGAAGTCATCCCACTGGCGATGCCCCCCACACTGGCGACAGTGCCGAATCCCCGGCGCCTTAAATTCGTCGCCGCCAGCCTCTGCCTGTTCGGCCTGCTGGTGCTCTGCGGGTCCTTCTACTACACCCAGCTGCGCAGCCCGGTCCTCACCGCGCAGGAAAACCTCGGCACCCTGCAGATCACCTACGTCGAGGAAGATGCGCAGGAACTGCAGCAGCTGATGCGCAGCACCCACCCCCTGGCCCGGCAACTGGCGGAACTGGCCACCCGGCCGATCTCGCTGCTGCTGCACATGACCTCGGGCTTCTACGAACTGGTCTGCGTGCAGCCCGAAGGCAACTCCAACTGGCTGCTGATCCACGAGAGCCAGATCGCCCGGATATCCCAGGAGCAGCTGCGCAAGTGCCTGAACTGAACCTGCGCGGCCAGCTGGGCGTGGCGCGCCGCTGCCTGCTGATCTCGCTGCTGGGCGTCATCTGCCTGGCGCTGGCCCTGGGCATGCTGTGGAAGCACGGCAAGAGCAGCTCGCCCATCGATGGCCGCTACGCTTCGTCCGGGCAGGTGGTGCTGGGCAACGGCCGGGTGCTGGACATCGCCCAGACCACCATGGTCCACGAGGGGCGCTTCTACTCGATGATCCAGCAGGACGCCAACATCCTCGAAGTCTCCGGCAACGTCGGCAGCGATCTCGGCGGGCGCTACCAGCTGCTGGTCGAGGAGAACAGCATCAGCAACCTGCAGGCCGACAGCGGCCTGGACAGCGAGCTGATCTTCAACCTGCTCTACGGCCGCCAGCGCGGCGCGCGCATCACCCTCGAACGCCTGGGCGGCTGCCTGTATGGCGTGGAAACCCGCCAGGTGTTCTGTCCGCGCCTGCAACCCGGCCGCTGATTCCCTCAAGGCGTTGCCGCCGGAGCGGCCAGCGCCGCTTCCGCTGAGCTCGGCGCCGGTTCGACCCTGGGCGTCACCAGCCGCGCACCGGATTCCGAGTAGTGCACCTGTGCATAACTCTCGCCGAAGATTTCCCGGTACAGGCTCTCCGCACGCTGGGTCAGCAGCAGGATCTCGATGCGCCGGTTGGCGCCATTCTCCGGGTCCTCTGGGCGCAGCGGCATGACGTCGGCCTGGGCCGCCACCTGCAGCACGTGCGCCGCCGGCAGGCCACTGTCGACCATCACGTTGCGCGCACGCAGGGCGCGGTCGCCGGAGAGGTTCCAGTTGTTGTAGCCATCCGCGCGGCGGTACTGCACGGCGTCGGTGTGGCCACTGAGGATCAGCTTGTTCTGCACCTTGGCCAGCACACCGGACAGCGCGCCGAGCAGGGTCTGGAAATGCGGGTCGAGGGTGGCCTGGCCGCGGGCGAACATGAAGCGCTGCTGGTCGTCCTTGATCAGGATGCGCAGCCCCTGCGGCACCACGGTCACCTCGATGTTGGCCAGCGCGTCGACCTGCCCGGACACCTGGCGGATCAGCTCGGCCAGCTCGCGCAGGTCCTCGCTGCTGTCGTACTGGCGACCGGCGCCGTCCTGCTGCGCGCCAGAGTCCTGCGCCTGCTCGCCGGCCTTGCCCTGCTTGCCGGCATCCAGCGCCAGCTGCGGCGCGGGCTTCTCCGGGGTCTTGAGCGGCTGCGGCATGCCGTCCAGCTCGACGGGCGTGCGGCTGGCGCCATCGAACACGCCGGCACCGCCATCCACCACCGGGTTGGCATCCTGGTCGCCCACCGCCACCGGCTGCGGCTCGGTCTGCGGGTGGACGATCCACAGCACCATGAACAGCGCCATCATCGCCAGGGTGAAGTCGGCGAAAGCAACTTTCCAGGCACCGCCGTGTTCATCATCGTGGCCCTTCTTGCTGCGGCGCTTGATGATGACTTCGCTGTGCTTGTCGGCACGTTTCTTCATGCTGCGTCCCGCTCTTCCTCATAGCGGGTGACCCAGGTCTCCAGCTGCTTGAAGGCCGGCTTCACGTCCTGCTCGATCAGCTTGCGCCCGGCGTCCACCGCCAGCAGCGTAGGCTTGCCGGCGACATGGGCGACCAGCGTGGTGCGCACGCATTCCAGCGCCGACAGCTCGGTCTTCACCCGCTGCGACATGGCGTTGGACAGCGGGTCCATCAGGCAGTAGCAGACGAAGATGCCGAAGAAGGTGCCCACCAGCGCGGCGGCCACGTGGGCGCCGATCTCCGCCACCGAGCCGCCGATGTTGCCCATGGTGATGATGATGCCGAGGATCGCCGCGAGGATGCCGAAACCGGGCATCGCCTCGCCGACCTTGTGCAGCGACTTGGACGGCTGCAGCAGGGCGTGCTCCATGGCGTCCAGCTCCTGTTCGAGGAAGCCTTCCAGTTCGTGGGCGCTGATCTTGCCCATGGCCATCAGGCGGAAGTTGTCGGCGATGAACGCCATCAGGTTCTTTTCCTGGAGGATCAGCGGGTAGCGGGCGAACAGGTCGCTCTGCTCCGGCTCCTCGATGTGCGCGTCGAGCACCTTGAGGCCGCCGACGTCGACCATCTCCAGCAGTTCGTAGAGGAGCATCAGCAGCTGGCGCTGGAACTCTTCGCCACGGCGCTTGAAGACGAACACGCCCTTGATCTGCGAGCACATCTCCAGCAGCACTTCGCGCGGGTTGGCAACGACCAGGGTGCCCAGGCCCGCGCCGAGGATGATGAGCATCTCCGCCGGTTGCCAGAGTGCGCGCATGTCGCCGTGGGCCATGGCGTAGCCGCCGAGCACGGCGGCGATGATGATCAGGGCGCCGATGATTTTCTGCATGGTTGTGGGTTCTTCAGAGAGTGTCGGGGTCGTTGAGGAAACGGCTGCACTTGCCGATCGCCTGCTTCATCAGCTGGCAGATGCGCGCATCGGTCAGCTCCAGCACCAGGGCGATTTCCTTGAGGTTCAGCTCGTGCTGGTAATACAGGTTGAGGATCAGCCGCTCGCGCTCATTGAGACGCTCCAGCGCCTGGGCCAGCAGGCGCTCCTTGAGCACCCGCTCTTCCAGCGCATCGCCGCTGCCCTGCACGCCGTCATGGCCGTTCTGCAGCAGCACGTCGAAGCTCTCGATGGCCTCGGAGGATTCGGCGCGCAGGTAATCCTGGTAGCCGGCTTCGTCGAGACCAGTGGCGGCAAGCACTTCCTCGTCGCTGGGCACCCGGCCGAGCTGGCGGGCCAGGGAGCGGATCGCATCGCGGACCTTGTGCGCCTGCTGGCGCACCTGGCGCGGGCGCCAGTCCTGCCGGCGCAGTTCGTCGAGGATGGCGCCGCGAATGCGCAGCGCGGCGAAGCGGCCGAACTGCTCGTCCGGCTCGCCATAGCGGCGCAGCCCTTCGAGCAGTCCCATCAGGCCGATCTGCTCCATGTCCTCGCGGTCCAGCACCTGGTTGGCCTGCAGCGACAGCTGGCTGACGATGCGCCGCACCAGCGGCAGGTACTGCATCATCCAGCGCTGCTCGGCCGTCGGCGACAGGCGCGCGTGGCCGCCTTCGGCGCTGGCATAGCCAGCGGCGCCGCTGGCGTAGCTGAGGGCAGGATCGCGAAGGGCGTGCATGACGGCTTACTGGACGATCATCTTGCTGAGCAGTACGTGCTCGAAGGGCACCACCACCTTGCGCGCGGCGAAGTCGTCGATCACCGCCTTTTCCAGGCGCGTCTGCACGTCGCCGATGGGCATTGCGCGCAGCACTTCGAACTTCTCCGGGGTCAGGTTGGCGACCACAGAGCTACGCACCATCGGCGCGACGCTCTCCAGCTTCTTGCGCTCCTGCTCGGCCTTGGCCTGCAGCACCAGGTCGATCACGAAGTAGTGCTCGCGGTCTTCGCCACGGGAGCTGACGATGATCTTCTCCACCGGCACGAAGAGGTATTCGGCGCTCTCCTGCTCTTCCTCCTCCCTGGCGTCTTCCTTGTTGCCGTCCTTGTCGGCAGCAGCGGCGGCCGGGGCGAGGCTGGCGGACTTGATCATCTTGTAGTTGACGAACACGCCACCCAGCACGACGGCGATATTCACGATGAGCATCAGTAGAACGAGACGCGGCGTGGACATGGGGTTTCTCGAAAAATCCTGTGGAAGTAGGGGCCGCTGGCGGCCTACACGGTAATCAGTACGTCGCTGTCGCCACGCGGCGCGGAGCGCTCGCTCGCCTGCGCATCACGCGGGTTGGCGGCGACCACGGCCGGCTCGTCGGTGAAGCGCTGGCGGTGCTGCTGGCCTGGCTGGCCGGACTGCGAATCCGCCGAGACCTGCACATTGACCTGCAGGAAGTTCTGCCCGACCAGCTCCTGGCGCAGGCGTTCGCTGGTGTTCTGCAGCAGGCGCACGACGTCGCCGTTGCTGGCGGAAATCTGCACGTTGAGCTGGCCGGCCTCGTGGCGCACGAGGATTTCCAGGGCGCCGAGCTCCGGCGGATCGAGGCGGATCGTCGCGTTCTGCACGCGCTGGCCCAGCTGCAACTCGACGTTGTCGCGCAGTGCGCCGAGCATCTGCTCGCCCCAGTGCGCCTCGTTGTTGCCCTTGAGGTGCAGCGGCTTGTCGAACAACGGTGCGGCCGGCGTCGCGGCGGCATTTTGTGCGTTGCCATCGGTGGCCGGCAGGCGCGCATCGAGCGCAACGGTCGGCAGCGTCGGCACGCTGGAATCCGGCGCCTGCACGGCGGCGGCCAGGTGTTGCTGGAGCAGGGTCTGCGCCTGGCTCTGGGCGGCCTCGCGGGGCGCTGGTGATGTCGCTTTGGCGGGCTCTTCGGCAAGCTCGGCGGGCGGCAGCAGCATGTCTTCCGGCTTCACGGCGGCGGCCGCTGGCTGCGCGGAGGTGTCCACCGCCTGGGTTGCGAAACCGACTACCTGGGCGCGAGTCTGCGCGGGCGGATTGTCCCGCGCCTGCACCACCAGGCCGGCCTGGCTGAGCATCCCAGCCAGCCAGCTTTCCGCGCCGGAGGGCGAGAGTTCCTCGGCCGGATCCTGCGCATCGTTGTCGCGGGTTTCAGCGGGTAGCGCCTCGGGCAGCACCGGCAGTACGGCGCCAGGTTGCGACTGCGGCTCCTCGACCTGCGCGGTGTCGAACTGGGCCAGGAAGGATTGCACCGTGACCCGACGTTCAGCGGCGCCGGGCTGCTCGTCCCGCGTGCGGAAGCCAGCTACCGGAGCATCGTCGCGGGCGGGCTGCTGCGGGCGTGCCTCGGCCACCGCAGAGGCACTGCGGTCGCTGCCGGGCAGGGACTGGGTCGGTAGCTGGATCACGGTCTATCGACCCTCCTGGTAGGTATCCACCTGCATGTACGCCGAGCGGCCCTCGGCGTATTCCAGGTGCGAGAGCAGCAGGCGGCGCAGGCGCTCGCACTCCTCGGCGCAGGCCTGCGACGCCTGCTCGTGCAGGCGCTTGAGGTGCTTCCTGGCCAGCAGCACGTCGGCCGCCAGCTCGGTGTGCGAGGACATCGCCACCAGTTGCGCGCGGATCGCCAGGTCGACCTGCCCCATGGCTTTCCAGTCCTTGCGCTGCAGCGCCCCACCCAGCCGTTCGTACAGCTGCAGCAGGCGCTGGCGATCATCCACGGGCGGCACTCACGCCCTCCCAGCCTTCACGCAGGATGCCGAGCAGGCGCACCACTTCGTCGATACCGGCGACCTCCAGCGATACGCTGACGTCGGACAGGCGATAGATGCAGTAGTCGTACAGGCGCGCCAGGCCCTGCACGGTCTCGCCGCCGTTCTCGTAGTCGAGGGCGCCGTTCAGGCCGTTGAGGATGTTCAGGCACTTCTCCAGGGAGCGGCCCTTCTGCTGGTAGCGCTTGTGCTCGATGTGGCCGCGGGCGCGGGCCAGCTCGTCGAGCAGGCCGTCGAACAGCACCAGCACCAGTTCATAGGGCGAGGACGACGCGGCCTTGGATTCCAGGTCGATCATCCGGTAGCTGTCGTAGCTTTCGTTCATGCCGTAGGCGCTCATCCGAACATCCCGCTGGTCTGGTCCATCGACTGCATGGTCTGCATCATCGAGGTGTATTGCTTGAGGTAGCGCGCGTAGTAGGTGTCGTACTGCTTCTGCAGGTTGTCGTAGTCATCGTCGACGCGGCGCAGGCTGTTGTTCAGGGCGTCCTTGCGGTTCTTCATGACGCCGTTGACGCTGTTGGTGTAGACGGCGACGCCCTTGTCCAGGCTGTCGAGCAAATTGCCCTTGCCCATGAACAGCTTGTCGAGGGCCTCGGGATCGCTGGTGATGGCCTTCTCGAAGCGGCTGGCGTCGAGGGTCAGCTTGCCGCTGCGGTCGGCGCTGATGCCCAGGGTGATCAGGTTGGCGCCGCCGAAACTGGTGCGAACCATCTGGTTCAGCGCGTTCTCGATGGCGCGCACGCTGGAGTCACCGGCCAGGGCGCCACGGGCGTTGCCGCTCTGGTCGCCGGCGGCGGTCAGGCTGTCGATGGTGCTGGCCAGGGCGTTGAAGGCGTCGATGAAGGTCTGCACCTTCTTCTTGGTCTCGCTCTGGTCCTGCGCCACGGTCAGGCGGATCGGCTGTTCGCCGGACTTCTGCGCCTGGGTGAAGGTGGCGCTGACGCCGTCGATGATGTTGTCGAAGGTGTTGCTGGCGTTGGTCAGCAGCATGCCGCTCTCGCCGCCCAGGCGGACGCGGGCATCCTGTGCCTTGGACAGCTCCTGCGGGTTGCCGATGGCGTTCTCGAAGGCGCTGTTGGCACTGTCGGTGCCGCTCAGCGACAGGCTGATGGCATTCGCCGCGCCGGACTTCTCCGCGCCCAGCACCAGCGACACCTGGCCGTTGCTGCGCACCAGGGTGGCCTTCACGCCGGTGTTGTCGGTGGCCTTGTTGATCGCCGCGGCCAGCTCGTCCAGCGAGTTGCTGCCGTCGCCGTCGGTGTCGATCTGGCTCAGGTCGATGTCGAAGGATTTGCCGTTCTGGCCGATGGTCAGCGTGCCCTGGGTGTCGACATCGCCGGCCTGCAGGCCGGAGAAGGACAGCTGGTGGCTGGTGGCGAGCTGCTCGACGAAGAAGTCGTAGCTGCCGGGCACGGCGTTCTTGTCGACCTTGGCGGTCAGGTAGCCGTCCTTGCTGGTGGTGGCGCTGTTCACCAGCATGCTGGTGTTGCTGCCGGTCACGCCCTGCAGGCTCTTCACCGCGCTGGAGAAGGTCTTGAGCGCCGACTCCAGGGAGGTCACGGCGGTCAGCTGCGACTGGTACGAAGACTTGTTGCGGTCGGCCTTGCTCAGGCCGTTCTGCACTTCGTACGTGGCCAGCTGCTGGGCCATGCTCTTGACGTAATCGGAATCTATGGTCGCCATCTGAATCCACCTCTTTGGGTCGGAAGAGCAATTACGGTGCCAATGCTGGAAAGCCCGCCGTACGGGGCCTTGCCGGCCTGACAGGGAGAAGTCGGGCTTCCGCCCGGTGTCGTTCGGCGCGCAGCGGGAAGCGGCATTTCCGCCTGATGCGCGAGCGCCCTGATGGAGGGAAAGGGCGACCGTGGGGAGGGATTCGTTAAGCGGTTCTGGTGGGTGTTTTCGCGAGAGCCCAAAGCAGGCACGGTGCATGAACTTGCGTAGGAGCGGACTCCGTCCGCGATAGGCCCGCATCGCGCCGGACACCATCGCGGACGGAGTCCGCTCCTACGTTCCTGGGGACGCTTCAGTAAGGCTGCCGCGAATACACCGGCTGTTCGCGCGGGTCGCCCATCAGCTGGCTGAGGATGTCGTGGTGCATCGCCAGCAGCTTGCCGTTGCGCTCGTTGAGGCGCTTGCACTGGGCGGTGAGCTGGCCCAGTTGCAGCCATTCCTGCTGCAGCTCCTCGCGGCGCGGCGGCGGGTAATTGGACAGCAGCGTGCGCATACCCTCGGCGTCCATCGGCAGGTGGAAGGCACGCAGCACCCGGCTGCGGCGCTGGGCGCGGCCGGCGACGGCATCGAGCAGGGCCTGGATGTCCGGGTTCAGCGCCTCGATCTGCGCGCTGTCCCGCGCCAGCAGGTGGCGATACAGCTCCTGCAGGCGGTCGCGCAGCACCAGGCAATCGCGGCCGTCCTGCTGGACGTCCTGCTCGATCACCTGCAGCAGCCGCGCGCGCTGGGTCATGCGTCGCTGCCGCGGTGGTAGGAGAGGATGCTGCTGGCGAGAACGCTGGTGTCGTTCTGCAGCTCGCCATTCATCAGCGCGCGACGGATTTCCGCGACGCGGTCCTGGTCCACGTCGGGCATGGCGCGCAGGGTCTCCTGCATCTCGTCCAGGCGCAGCGAATCGTTGACCGGCGCGCTGGCGCTGGCCTCTGCCACAGGTGCGACACGCTCGCTGCGCGCGGCCTTGGCGGACTCGCTGGTGGCCAGCGCGACGCTGGTCAGTTGCCGGGTGATTTCCATGGTCGGTATCCGAATATTCTTGGGGCTTTCCCTCAGAGGGCGACCGCCTCGAAGGAAAACTTAAATGCCGATTTTCACGGAACAGACGGCGGATAACCGCAAGCGGTTATTCGCCCTACGGATCGAGTTTCCCCGTAGGGCGCATAACTCGGAACGAGTTATCCGCCATTGCCTTCACGCCCGTGCCCGCCACCACGACTGCGCGGCGAGGCCATCCTGGATTTTCTGCTCCTGCTGGGCAAGTTGCAGCTGCCACTGGCCAAGCTTGGCCTCGATCACCTGGGCCAGCACCTTCTCGCTGCGCATGGCCGCCAGCAGCTCGCCCTGGATGCGCGCCAGCGCCTGCTCGGCGACCTCCAGCTCGCGGCGCTGCAACTGCAGCATCTTGTGCAGGGTCGCCTTGTACTGCTGCTGGTTGTGCCGCTGCAGCGGCGTGCTGGTGGCGACGCTGAAGCCGCACAGGCGATCCAGCCCGGTGATGTTGTTGCGGTAACGCTGACAGAGATTCTGCTGGTAGTTCACCCGGCCGAGCAGTTCGCGGACCTTGCCGCCGCGCACATCCGCCAGGCGCCCGAGCATATCGATCTGCGCCTTCATCAGCGGCCCCCGACGATGCTTTGCAGGGTCGCGACGCTGTTGCCCAGCTCGGCGCTGTCGGCGGTCTCCTGGCGCAGGTAGCGCTCCAGCATCGGCGCCAGCTGCACCGCGCGGTCGGTCTTCACGTCCATGCCCGGCGTGTAGCCGCCCAGCGGGATCAACTCCTTGATGCGCTCATAGGTGCCGCTGAATTCCTTGAACTGACGCGCCGCGGAGAGGTGCTGCGGGTCCGCCACCTGGCTCATGCAGCGGCTGACCGAGGCGCCGATGTCGATGGCCGGGTAGTGCCCGACGTCCGCCAGCCGGCGCGACAGCACGATGTGCCCGTCGAGGATGGCACGGGCACAGTCGACGATCGGGTCCTGGTGATCGTCGCCCTCCGCAAGCACCGTGTAGATGGCGCTCAGGCTGCCGCTCTCACCCTCGCCGTTGCCGGCGCTTTCCACCAGTTCCGGGAGCATGCCGAACACCGACGGCGGGTAGCCCTTGGTGGCCGGCGGCTCGCCCAGGGCCAGGGCGATCTCGCGCTGGGCCATGGCGTAGCGGGTCAGCGAATCTACCAGCAGCAGCACGTCCTTGCCCTGGTCGCGGAAGTAGGCGGCGATGCTGTGGCAAAGCTCGGTGGCCTTCAGGCGCATCAGCGGCGACTCGTTGGCCGGCGCCACCACCACCACGGCCTTCTGCAAGCCTTCCGGGCCGAGGGAATGCAGGATGAATTCCTGCACCTCGCGGCCGCGTTCGCCGATCAGCCCGACCACTACCACGTCGGCCTTGGTCTGCCGGGTGATCATCCCCAGCAGCACGCTCTTGCCCACGCCGCTGCCGGCGAACAGGCCGACGCGCTGGCCCTTGCCCAGGGTCAGCAGGCCGTTGATGGCGCGCACGCCGACGTCCAGCGGTTCGGACACCGGGCGCCGGCGCAGCGGGTTCACCTGTGGCAGTTCGGTGGGCAGCGGGTGGCGGCCGGCAAGCCTGCCGAGGCCGTCGAGGGGTTCGCCGAGGCCGTTGACCACGCGCCCCAGCCAGGAATGATCGATATGCAGCACAGCTTCGTCCGGTGCCGGGAAGACCCGCGAGCCGGAGGTCAGGCCGACGGGTTTCTTGAAGGGCATGAGGTAGGTGATGTCACGGTTGAAGCCCACGACCTGCGCCTCCAGGCGCTCGCCGTCGGCGACTTCCACGTAGCAGCGCTGGCCGGTCATGCGCCGGCAGCCGAGGCTTTCCAGCAGCAGGCCGGAGACCCGCACCAGGCGACCGCTGACCCGCGCCAGCTGGACCGAGTCCAGCGAGCGCAGCGCTTCTTCGAGCTTGAAGCCGTCGCCCAGGGCCATCTCAGTCCTCGTCCTGCAGGTGCGCGCTCAGGGCTTCCATGCAGCTGTCCAGGCGCTGCTGGCAGCCGATGTCGGCTTCCGCCTGGGCGGTGACCACGCGGCATTCGCCCAGCGCCAGGCGCTCGTCCGGCACCAGTCGCCATTTGGCGGCCCGTTCGGGGTTCAGCTCGCGGATGCGCGCGCATTCCTCCGGGTTGAGCAGGATCTGCACGTCGCCCTGCTCGCCCGGCATGGCAGCCAGGGCTTCCTCGGCCAGGGTCAGCAGCTGCGTCGGGTTGAGCGTCAGCTCGACGCGGATGACCTGTTTCGCAACCTTCTGTACCAGCTCCAGCAGTTCCTTCTGGCGGCTGCGCTGGAAGGCCTGGTGGTACTCGCCAAAGGCCTCGACGGCGGCCTGCAGAGGCGCGCTGGCCTCATCGAACACCTGGCGACCGGCGGCGCGGCCTTCCTCGCGGCCCTTGCGCAGGCCATCCTGGCGACCGGCTTCGAAGCCTTCGCGCAGGCCGGCTTCACGGCCCTCGGCCATGCCGTCCTGGTAGCCCTTTTCCAGGCCTTCCTGGAAGCCTTCGGAGATGGCGCGCTGGCGCGCTGCCGGGTCGCTGTCCCAGCCGTGATTGTCGGCGCTGGCGGTGGCGCAGCGCGGCGGGAAGCGGTACGGACGCCAGGCGCGGCTGTCGGCCTTGATGACTTTGATCGCCATGGGCGGTTACTCCACTGTCTGCTCACGGAACAGCTGCACTTGCAGGTCGCCCTCGGCGGCCAGCTCGCGCACCACGCCCATGATGTCCTTGCGCACCTGCTCCACGCGGCTCAGCGGCACCGGGCCCTGGCGGCGGTTGATCGACTCCATCTGCTGCGCCTGGCGCTTCGGCATGGCGCCCTGGATGGCGCGCACCAGCTCGGGCTCGGCGCCCTTGAGGGCGACCACCCACTCGTCCAGTGGGATGACTTCCAGCAGGGTCTGCAGCACTTCCTGGTTCTGCCGGGAGAGGATGAAGAAGTCGTACATCTCGTCTTCGATCTTGCCGACCAGGTCGTCGTTGTGGGCGCGCAGCAGCTCGAACATCTGATTACGGTCGCCCTTGAAGCGGTTCATGATGTCCGCCGCCTGCTTGACCCCGCGCACCTGCGAACCCTGGGTGGAGAGCACGCGCAGGCTGCGGTCGATCAGTTGTTCCAGCTCGGCGATGACGTCGCTGTTCACCTCGCTGAGGTTGGCGATGCGGAACAGCAGCTCGTCCTGGCGCTCCGCCGGCATGGCTTCGAGCACGTCGGTGGCCATGCCCGGCGGCAGGAAGGCGAGGAACACCGCCTGCATCTGCGCGTGTTCCTTGGCGATCAGCGCGGCGAACTGCTTGGGATCGATCCACTCCATGCGCGCCATCTTGGCGCGGATTTCCTCGCCGTAGATGCTGTCCAGCAGGTTGCGCGTGATGTCGCTGCCCAGCGCCTTGCCGAGCATGCCGGCGAGGTAGGAGCGCGACGCGCCCTTGATGCTGGACTGCAGCTTGTAGTCGTCGAAGAACCGGCCGATCACGTCGGACACGGTGTTCTGCTTGACGTTGGACAGCCGCGCCATCGCCTGGCTGATGCTGACGATCTCCTCGCGGCTGAAGTTGCGCAGGATGCCGGAGGAGGCTTCGTCACCCATGCTCAGCATGAGGATCGCCGCCTGTTCCAGGGAGCTCACGGCGCGCATCTGCGGGCCGCGCTTTTTCGTTTCTTCAGGCAGGCTCGTGTCGGTCATTGCGGCCAATCCAGTGCTTGATCACTTCCGAGACCCGTTCCGGGTCGTTCTTCGCCAGCATCTGCAGATGCTCGATCTGGTGCTCCAGGCCCGAGCCCGGCGCCGGCAGGCGGATTTCCGAGAGCGGGTTCAGCTCGCCGAGCACGTTGAGCCCGCCGACGCTTTCACTGCCCAGCGACAGGCGCCGCTCGGCATCCAGCGCCAGCGGGTACTCGCTGCTGCCTTCGGGCAATGCTGCGGTGGCCGTCGGCTGCGCACGCTGGGTCAGGCTGCGCACGGCCGGGCGTACGCCGAACAGCAGGAACAGCAGCGCGATCAGGCCGAGCACGGTGTAGCGCACCAGCGATTGCAGGGCGCTGCTCTCCCACCAGCTGGCGGTGGGCTCTTCCACCGCGGTGGCGGCGAAGGGAAACACGCTGACGGTGATCAGGTCGCCGCGCTGGGCGTTGAAGCCCACGGCGCTCTTCACCATGGCCTCCAGGTCGGCGCGGGCCTTGTCGGTCCAGCCGCCCTCGGGCGCGGTGGCGGCGTTGATCACCACGGCGACGCTCTGCTGGCGCAGGGCGAAGGCCGGGTACTTGATGTGGGTGACGCGCTGGTCGAAATCGTTCTGCCGGGTGGTTTCCTGGCGGGTCGAGGTCGCGGCCTTGTTGTCGGTACTGGCGACCTTGCCGTTGCCGGGCGGATTGTTGCCCTGAGCATTGTTCTGGCCGTGCTGTTGCGGCGGCTCCGGCGGACGGTTGCTCAGCGAGCCGGGCACGCCGAGGGCGAGCTGGTCCAGCGTGCTCTCGTTGCGCAGGGATTCGCTGCGCAGGCGCGGCGCTTCGCCGTAGGCCTGCTGGGTCTCTTCCTTCTGGCTGAAGTCGATATCGGCGGACACGCTGATGCGGTAGTTGCCCAGGCCGAGCACCGGCGCCAGCACTTCCTCGACGTTGCCCACGGCCTTGCGCTGGTACTCGTCCACCGCCTGCCAGTTCTGCGAAGGACCACCGGCGCCGCTGATGCCGCGCGATAGCAGCACGCCGTTCTGGTCCACCACGCTGACGTCTTCGGGCTTGAGCTGCGGCACGCTGCCGGCCACCAGGTTGACGATGGCGCCGACCTGCTCCGGGCTCAGCCGCTGGCCGGGCGCCAGTTGCAGCAGCACCGAGGCCTTGGCCGGGTCACGCCGGCCGACCACGAAGGAGTTGCTGTCCTCGCGGGCAACGTGCACCCGCGCCTGCTCGATGCCTTTCAGGCCCATGATGGTGCGGGCCAGCTCGCCTTCCAGGCTGCGCTTCAGACGCACGTCCTGGAGGAAGTGGCTGGTGCCCAGCGGCTCGTCCTTGTCGAACAGCTCATAGCCGGCCGGCATGGATACCTTCACGCCCTTGGCCGCCAGCAGCATGCGGGCGCGCGCCAGGTCTTCCTCGCGCACCAGCACCTGGCCGCTCTGCGGGTGCAGGCGATAGTCGAAGGCTTCGGCGTCCAGCACCTGCATCACGTCGGCGGCCGGATAGGCTTCGCCGGCGCCATACAGCGGGCGGTAGGCCCCCTGGTCGCGCCACAGGTAGAAGACCACGGCCGCCGCCAGCAGGGCGGCGCCCAGGGCGATGCCGAGCAGCCCCAGGCGCGGGTCGAGCTTGAGTTTGTCGAGCGGCAGGCGCCCCTTGAGATTCTGCAGCACTGTCAGTCCTTACAGCGGCATGCGGATGATTTCGTCGAAGGCGCCGGTGAGCTTGTTGCGCACCTGCAGCAGCGCGGAGAACGACACGCTGGCCTTCTGGCTCTGGAGCATGGCACCGACCAAGTCTTCGCTCTGGCCGCTGTCCACCGCGGCCATGGCGGCGCTGGACTTGTGCTGTTCGGCGTCCACCGAGCGCAGCGTCTGCTCGAAGCTGGCGCCGATGCCCTGCGCTGGCGCCTGATCGGCAAGCTGCGCGGCGGGCCGCACGGCCGGGCCGCTGGCGAGGTCGGCGTAACGGTTCATCCGGTCCAGCATGTCCTGCTGCACCTGCATGATCGAACTCATGGAAGTCTCCTGGGGAAACGAATCAGAACTGCACCTGCACGCCCTGCTCACGCATCGCGTTGAGCCGGTAGCGCAGCGCGCGGGTAGTCATGCCCAGGCTTTCGGCGGCCTTGGTCTTGTGCCCGCCGAAACGGCGGATGGTGTCGATGACGTGCTGGTACTCGGCGAGTTTGCCGCTGGCGCGCAGGGCGGCGCGGCCGCCTTCGGCCGCCAGCGGGATCACCGCGGCAACGGTACCGGCAGGTGCAGCCGGGGTAGCCAGGCCGAGGTCGCGGGGCTGGATGAACAAGCCGTTGCGCAGCACCAGGGCGCGTTGCAGGGTGTTCTCCAGTTCGCGCACGTTGCCCGGCCAGTCGTGCTGCAGCAGCGCGCGGCTGGCGGCTTCGGTGAGCAGGTCGTGCTCGGCGTCCTGCGGGGCGTACTGGCGGATGAAGCGGCGCGCCAGCGGCAACACGTCTTCCTTGCGCTCGCGCAGCGGCGAGATGTGCAGCGGCAGCACGTCGAGGCGGAACATCAGGTCGGCGCGGAAGCGCCCGGCGCTGACTTCGGCCTGCAGGTCGCGGTTGGTGGCGGCGATGATGCGCACGTCCAGTTCAATTTCGCGGCGGCCGCCCAGGCGCTCCACGCGCTGTTCCTGCAGCACGCGCAGCAGCTTGGCCTGCAGCGCCAGCGGCAGCTCGCCGATTTCGTCCAGCAGCAGGGTGCCGCCGTTGGCCAGTTCGAACTTGCCCGGCTGGGCGGTCACCGCGCCGGTGAAGGCGCCGCGTTCGTGGCCGAAGAGGATGGATTCGAGCATCGCCTCGGGAATCGCCGCGCAGTTCACCGCAATGAAGGGCGCGTCCGGGCTGGCGATGCCGTGGATGTAGCGGGCCAGCAGTTCCTTGCCGGTGCCGGTCTCGCCGGTGACCAGGATCGGCGCGCGGGTCTGTGCCACGCGTTGCGCCATGGCCAGCAGGCGCCGGCCGGCCTGGGAACGCGAGACGAACAGCTCCTGGGCGGCGCTGGAGGCTTCCTGGCGGCGCAGCAGCGCGGCCAGCTGACCGGCGCCGAAGGGCGACAGCAGGTAGTCGACGCAGCCGAGGTCGAGCAGGGTGGCGGCCTTGTCCTGCTCTTCGTAACCGACGATGGGCACCACGTCGCGCTCGCGGCCGTCGCTGAGCAGCGCGCCGACCTGTGCATAAAGGTCAGGGGCGGGGAAGGCGCCGGCGAGGATGAACAGCAGGCCGGCGTCGCTGCGCGCACGGGCCAGTTCGGCGAAGCCGGAGAAGCGTTCGACGCGGCAGCCTTCGGCCAGCAGCGTCTGCAAGAGGACGGCGTGAGCGGCGTCCGAGGACGGCCCGATGATCGCAACTTTTTTCTGCGCCGGCCGCTCTTCGAGCAGCGTTTCACATAATTGATCGATCGACTGGCTTAAACTGTTCACCGAAACTTTCCATTCGCTAGTGCGTTCGCAGCCGCGGTATTCGTTCAACGCCAGCATCGACCGAAAATCTGTTCGGCGACTGCGGAACTTAATTACCAAATGGCTATCTCACGGGTGGCATCACAGCAACTTCGCCACACTCGAAGTCCCTGCAACTTGTAACTAACCCGCCCACACTAACAAGTGCCAACACTACGCCATAGCTCCCCGCCGATTAATTAAGATCAATAGACAAAAAGTTCCGTCAAAAACAGCATTTGATATCTATTGATTTAATCGGGCGAGCTCAGATCGCTATCATTGCGCCACGTCAGCAGCCTGTGACGCAGCAGTCACAGGCTTCCTGAAAGACAGAGCATGCCGCGAGCAAGGATCAGCCGAACCCGGCGGTCACGACACTTCCCGTGTCCTTGGGCAGATGGCAGATCGAACCTGGAAGTACGACGCTGAGCATGACTGGCAAATCAAAAGTCCACCATGGCGTGCCCGCCGACAGTCTGATTCGACTGAAACCGCAGAAACTCGGCCGGCATTATCACAAGATTCCGCAGTACATCAAAGAGATCTCCGGAAAGTATCCGCGGATCATCAGCGATTATTTCCTGCGGCATTATCGAATCAATCTCGAACTGGATAACCTGAGTATTCACGAGGAACTTCCCCGTGAACTCGAATGCTTATTCGATTCGCCCCTGGGCAAGTTCGGTTTCGCCATGGACCGCGCCCTGCTCACCGAAGTCATCGAGTGCTATTACGGCGGTACCGTGGTCGCCCAGCGCGACACGCCGCCGATCAGCAGCTCCGAGCAGCGCATGCTCGATCGCCTCGGCCTGGACGTGATCGACCTGTTCGGCCGCGCCCTGCTGATGGGCGAATCGGTCGGCCGTCTGCAGCAGATCGACCCCACCTATGAAGAGGTGCAGTGGGAGTACGTTGCCGAATTCAGCTATGTCAGCCACCTGACCGGCGAGCGCTCCTCGCTCTACCTCTACCTGGACAACCCGCTGGCGGACGAGCTGACCCGCCGCCTCGCCGGCCCGCCACCGCCGCGCCTGACCGGCAACCCGATCGAGCACATCAAGCACCTGCCGCTGCGCCTGGACTGCGTGGTCGCCGCCGCGCGCCTGCCGCTGTCGCAGGTGCTGGCCCTGGAGCCGGGCGACGTGCTGACGATCCGCCCGCTGGAGCGCGTCGACGTACGGGTCAACCAGCAGAAGCTGTTCCGCGGCGCCATCTTCGAAGACGACGGCACCCTCTTCCTCTCCTCCCTGGAAAGCGTGAAAAACCCATGACCGGTTCTCTCTCCGACTCCGAGTTCGAGTCGCTGATCAACGACGGCGACCTGGGCCTCACCCAGGACGTCACCGACCTCCCCGCCGAACCCGTGCGCGCACCGCTGCCGCAGCAGGACCTGGCCTTCTTCGGCAAGATTCCGGTGAACGTCACCCTGGAAGTCGCCTCGGTGGAAATCTCGCTGAAGGAGCTGATGGACGTCGACGCCAACAGCGTGATCATCCTCGACAAGCTCGCCGGCGAGCCGCTCGACGTGAAGGTCAACGGTGCGCTGTTCGCCAAGGCCGAGGTGGTCGTGATGAACGGCAACTACGGCCTGCGCGTGCTCGAACTGTGCGGCGCCAGCCTCGACGCCTTGACTGCGTGATGCTGCCGCGCTGCCTGGCCACGCTTGGCCTGCTCATCGCCGCGCTTTGTCCGCTCTACGCGCAGGCGGCCGGCGGCGAGGTCACGCTGTTCAACCTGCACGACACGGCGGACGGCCAGGCCTTCAGCGTCAAGCTGCAGATTCTCATCGTCATGACCCTGCTGGGCTTCCTCCCGGCGATGCTCATGCTGATGACCTGCTTCACCCGCTTCATCATCGTGCTGGCGATCCTCCGCCAGGCCATCGGCCTGCAGCAGAGCCCGCCGAACAACGTGCTGGTGGGCATCGCCCTGGTGATGACCCTGCTGGTCATGCGCCCGGTCTGGCAGGACATCTACAGCAACGCCTACCAGCCCTTCGAGGCCGACCA
The DNA here is from genome assembly GCF_030462585.1 of Pseudomonas sp. CAN1. Classification (GTDB taxonomy): domain Bacteria; phylum Pseudomonadota; class Gammaproteobacteria; order Pseudomonadales; family Pseudomonadaceae; genus Pseudomonas. Next base: position 152,771 of record NZ_JASMRU010000001.1, read on the forward strand.
GATCAGCCTGGAAGACGGCCTGGGCCGCGCCAAGCAGACCCTCAGCCACTTCATGCTCGCGCAGACCAACCGCACCTCGCTGGAAACCATGGTCAGCCTGGCCGGCGAGACAGTGCCGGAGAACCTCGACGACCTGGACTTCTCCCTGCTGCTGCCGTCGTTCGTGCTCAGCGAGCTGAAGACCGCGTTCCAGCTGGGCTTCATGATCTTCATCCCGTTCCTGGTGATCGATCTGGTGGTGGCCAGCGTGCTGATGGCGATGGGCATGATGATGCTCTCGCCGATGATGATCTCGCTGCCGTTCAAGCTGATGATCTTCGTGCTGGTGGACGGCTGGGCCCTGATGATGGGCACGCTGACCAGCAGCGTGCAGCCTTTCTAGGAACCCTGCGATGCTCACTCCGGAAAGCGCCGTCGACATCGTCTCCAACGCCGTGCACATCACCGCGCTGATCGTCTGCGTGCTGATCGTGCCGAGCCTGATCGGCGGCCTGCTGGTGAGCATTTTCCAGGCGGCCACGCAGATCAACGAGCAGATGCTCAGCTTCCTGCCGCGCCTGCTGATCACCCTCGGCATGCTGGTGTTCGCCGGCCACTGGATACTGCGCACACTCTCGGAGCTGTTCATCGAATCGTTCCACCAGGCGGGCCGCCTGGTCGGCTGATGCCATGCAGCAAGGCGCATCCATCCTGCAGGCCTTCGACACCCTGCAAACGCTGCAGGCCTGGTGGTGGCCCTTCTGCCGGATCATGGCGGTGTTCGCTCTGGCGCCGATCTTCAGCCACAAGGCGATCCCCATGCGCCTGCGCATCCTCCTCGGCCTGGCCCTGACCGTCGCCCTGGGCGCCGCGCTGCCGCGCCCGCCGGCCATCGATCCGCTGTCCGCGCAGGGCCTGCTGGTGGCGCTGGAGCAGATCGCCTTCGGCCTGATGCTGGGCCTTGCGCTGATGCTGGTGTTCACCGTGTTCACTCTGGTCGGCGAGGTGATTTCCAGCCAGCTGGGCCTGAGCATGGCGGTGTACAACGACCCCATGAACGGCGTGTCGTCGTCCTCGATCTTCTACCAGCTGTACTTCATCCTGCTGGTGTTCCTGTTCCTCTCCCTCGACGGCCACCTGCTGGTGGTGAGCATCCTCTACCAGAGCTTCGTCTACTGGCCGGTGGGCAGCGGCCTGCATTACCTGGGGCTGGAATCGGTGGTCGGCAGCCTCGCCTGGGTGCTCTCCGCCGCCGTGCTGATCACCCTGCCGGTGGTGTTCTGCATGACCCTGGTGCAGTTCTGCTTCGGCCTGCTCAACCGCATCTCCCCAGCGCTGAACCTGTTCTCCCTGGGCTTTCCCATGGCGATCATCGCGGGTCTTGCGTGCATCTGGTTGACCCTGCCGGACATCCCCGAGAACTACCTGAAGCTCACCCGCCAGCTGCTCGACGCCATCGGCGTGATCTTCCGCGAGGGGCACCATGGCTGAACAGCACAGCGCCCAGGAAAAAACCGAAGAGGCCTCCCAGCAGAAACTGAAAAAGAGCCGCGAGGATGGCCAGGTCAGCCGCTCCAAGGACCTCTCCACCACCCTCTCGCTGCTGGCCACGCTCATCGCCCTGAAGTTCTGCGTGGAGCATTTCTACGATGGCATCCGCCAGGGCTTCGCGCTGTCCTTCATCGACCTCAGGCACAGCGAGATCGGCCTGGACGACCTGCCGCTGGTGCTCGGCCACCATCTGGTGCTGTTCATCACCACCCTGCTGCCGCTGCTGGTCACGCCGCTGCTGGTGGTGCTGTTCTCGATGATCCCCGGCGGCTGGATCTTCTCCAGCAAGAACTTCATGCCCAGGCTGTCCAAGCTCAACCCCATCACCGGGCTCGGACGCATCTTCTCGCTGCAGAACTGGACCGAGCTGGCCAAGTCACTGCTGAAGATCGCCGTGCTGATCCTCGTCGCCCTCTACCAACTGCACGGCGCCCTGCCCGGCCTGCTGGCACTGCAGCGCAGCAACGTGCACAGCGCCATCGCCGCCGCCTTCGGCACCTTCTACGACATCACCCTGGCGCTGCTGGTGGTGTTCATCCTGTTCTCGGTCATCGACATCCCGATCCAGTACTTCTTCTTCAAGAAGAAGCTGCGCATGACCAAGCAGGAGCGCAAGGAAGAGCACAAGAATCAGGAAGGCCGCCCGGAAGTGAAGGCGCGCATCCGCCAGATGCAGCGCCAGCTGGTGCACCGGCAGATCAGCAAGAGCATCAAGACCGCCGACGTGGTGATAGTGAACCCGGTGCATTTTGCCGTGGCGCTGCGCTACGACCCGAAGAAGGCCCAGGCGCCCTACGTGGTCGCCAAGGGCCTGGACGAGACCGCGCTGTACATCCGCAAGCTGGCCAGGGCTCACGAGCTGGAGGTGATCGAGCTGCCGCCACTGGCCCGCGCCATCTACGCCACCACCCAGGTGAACCAGCAGATTCCCGCGCAGCTGTACAAGGCCGTGGCCCACGTCCTCACCTACATCCTCCAGCTCAAGGCCTGGCGCTCCGGGCGCCGTGAACGGCCGGAGCTGATACGCAACGTCCCCATTCCCGAAGAACTGCTGAACAGAGTCTGACCATGCGCCTACTGCAGTCACTATTGCCGACCTTCCAGAGCGGCCGCATCGGCATCCCGCTGATCATCCTGTCGATCCTCTCGATGATCATCCTGCCGCTGCCGCCGCTGGTGCTGGACGCCCTGTTCACCTTCAACATCGTGGTGGCGATCCTGGTGCTGCTGGTCAGCGTGTCGTCGAAGAGTCCGCTGGACTTTTCCCTGCTGCCCACGGTGATCCTGGTCACCACGCTGCTGCGCCTGACACTCAACGTCGCTTCCACCCGCGTGGTGCTGCTCGACGGCCATACCGGCACGGGCGCGGCGGGCAAGGTGATCGAAGCCTTCGGCCACGTGGTGATCGGCGGCAACTTCATCGTCGGCCTGATCGTCTTCGTGATCCTGATGATCATCAACTTCATGGTCATCACCAAAGGTGGCGAGCGCATCTCCGAGGTGACCGCGCGCTTCACCCTGGACGCCCTGCCCGGCAAGCAGATGGCCATCGACGCCGACCTCAACGCCGGCCTGATCGACCAGAACGAGGCCAAGCGCCGCCGCTCGGAAGTGGCCAAGGAAGCCGATTTCTACGGCGCGATGGACGGTGCCTCGAAGTTCGTCCGTGGCGACGCCATCGCCGGCATCCTGATCCTGCTGATCAACCTGTTCGGCGGCCTGGCCATCGGCGTGTTCGTCTACGACCTGCCGGCGGCCCAGGCCTTCCAGCGCTACGCCCTGCTGACCATCGGCGACGGCCTGGTGGCGCAGATTCCGGCGCTGCTGCTGTCCACCGCGGCGGCGATCATCGTCACGCGGGTCAACGAGTCGGCGGAGATCACCAGCCTGGTGCGCAAGCAGATGCTGGCCTCGCCGTCGCTGCTCTACACCGTCACCGGCATCCTCGTGGTACTCGGCCTGGTGCCGGGCATGCCGCACATCGCCTTCTTCGCCTTCGCCGCGCTGGTGGCTTTCATTGCCTGGCGCCTGTCGCTGGCCGGCCCGCCCATCGAGGCGCAGACGCTGGAGCAGACCCAGGCGCTGACCCAGGCGATGGACCAGGAGCGCGCGCAGCAACTGGGCTGGGAAGACATCCCGCTGGTGGAGCGCCTGTCGATCTCGCTGGGCTACAAGCTGGTCAGCCTGGTCAACGAAGCCAGCGGCGCGCCGCTGCCGCAACGGATTCGCGGGGTGCGCCAAACGCTCTCGGAGAGCCTGGGCTTCCTCCTGCCGGAAGTGCAGATTCGCGACAGCCTGCGCCTGAAGGCCTCGCAGTACGCCATCCACATCAACGGCGAGCGCATCGACGGCGCGGAAATCCACGCCGACCGGCTGATGGCGATTCCCTCGCCGGAACTCTACGGCGAGATCGACGGCATTCTCGGCGTCGACCCGGCGTACCGCATGCAGGTGGTGTGGATCCTGCCGGCGGACAAGTCCCGCGCGCTGAACCTGGGCTACCAGGTGATCGACTGCGCCAGCGTGGTCGCCACGCATCTGAACAAGGTGGTGCGCGAGCACCTGCCGGACATCTTCAAGCACGACGACGTCGAGCACCTGATGCAGCGCCTGACCCTGCAGGCGCCCAAGCTGGCCGAGTCACTGAAGGCGCAGCTGACCTACTCGCAGCAGCACCGGGTGTTCCGCCAGTTGCTGCAGGAGGAAGTTGCGCTGAAGGACATCGTCACCATCGCCAGCGCCCTGCTCGAAGGCAGCGAGACCACCAAGGACCCGGTGCTGCTGGCCTCCGACGTGCGCTACGCGCTGCGCCGCAGCATTGTTTCGTCGATTGCCGGCGACCGCCCGGAGCTGACCGTGTTCGTCCTGGAGAACGCCCTGGAGAACACCCTGCTCGGTGCCCTGAGCATCGCCCAGCAGGCCGGCCCGGTGAGCCTGGACAACATCCCGGTGGAACCCAGCCTGCTCAACCAGCTGCAGCACAGCATGCCGGTGGTGAAGGAGAAGCTGCGCAAGGAAGGCCACCCGCCGATCCTCACCGTGATGCCGCAACTGCGGCCGCTGCTGGCGCGTTACGCACGGGTGTTCAGCCCGGGGCTGCACGTGCTGTCGCAGAACGAGATTCCGGAGCGGGTGGGGGTGCAGATATTGGGGACGTTGGGGTAGCCGTCCTTCAGGTGAAAGTCCGGCACGGGGGCTTCCCTCACCCCAGCCCTCTCCCAGAGGGAGAGGGGGCCGTTCGGCGCTCTTCGTTTGTTTCGGAGTCAGCCGGCGAGCGCATGAATGTCAGCCCGCTCAGGACAGTCCCCTCTCCCCCTGGGAGAGGGTTAGGGTGAGGGCCAGCCCGAGCACTGGACTACCCCATCACGACAACCGCGCCCTCCCCAACAGACTGCGGTTGAAGCTCACCGACATCGACGTCACCAGCTCGGTAAACGCCGCGCTCGGCCGGTCCAGCTTGAAGCCCTGCTCGAAGCGGGCGTTCTTGGTGTCCTTCTTCGACCACTGGCAGATCGCGGTGATGTCCACCGAGCGGGTGTGGTCCTCGCGCACCGGAATCTCCAGGCGCATGTCGTAGCAGCTGCCCGGCGCCAGCGGCTCTTCGGTCACCAGGCGCAGGCCGCCCATCGACACGTCGAGCACCTCCCCCATGGCATCGCCACTCAGGCGGTTGGTGACGTTGATCCGGCCGATGTGGCGGAAGGTCAATCGACGGTGCTTGCGCATGGCGGCCTCTTGTAGGGACGGGCTCTGGGACGGGCGCCTCGGGGAGCGAAGCGCGCGCGCATCCTAGCAGCGCCAGCGCCTCAAACGGTCTCAAAAGCTATCAAAGGGCCAGTATCTCCCGGTAAATCCGCCGCACCTTCCATCGGCCGGCGCGCTGCTGCAGCCCTGCAGCGGATACCCTGCATCCTGCGCTGCGCGATTGCCCGCAGTGCTGCGTTTTTGCACACCCCCCCTTTACGCCACCCCACGGCGCACGGGCGTTCCAGGCTGGCATGCAACATGCCTTGGTCTTTGCCAATGCCACCGCCTGCCGCCAGATGCGCGCAACGCCGTGCTGGGAATCTGCCTTGGAGATCTGCCGTGGAGGGAAAAATGGACCCACTGAAACTGCTGCTGGACAGGGGCCTGCTGCTGTCCGACAGCCTGACGTCCCAGGGACGCTTCATCGAGGTCTCCGCCGAGCAGACCGACCAGCTCGGCTACCCGCCCGGCTCGCTGGATGGCCAGGGCGCCGAGCTGATCTACACCGCCGACTCGCTGAACGCACTGATGCAGCTGTTCGCCAGCCCGCCGGCGGATGAGCGCGTGCAGGATCTGGAGCTGACCCTGATCCGCCACAACGGCGGCCTGCTGCCGGTGCTCGCCAGCGGCGTACTGCAATGGCGCGACGGCGAGCCGGCGCGCCTGCACCTGGTGAAGATGCCGCTGGGGCCGATCAGCCGCCGTCTGGGCGAGCTGCAAAGCGCCAACGAGGTGATGAGCCAGATGCTCTTCAGCGCGCGGGTGGCCTACTGGTGCATCGAGTTCGCCGAGTCGGTGGACGTGCGCGAGACGCCCGACGAGATCGTCCGCCAGGTGTTCGAAAACCGCTCCTACTGGCGCATGTGCAACCGCGCCATGGCCAACATCTACGAGATGCCCGCCGACGTCGATTTCAGCGAGCAGCCGGTGCGCCTGTACTGGCCGCGCAGCCCGGCCAACGAAGAGTTCGTGCGGCGCCTGATCGAGGCGGAATTCCACGTCGACGGCGCGCTGTCGGTGGACCGCCGCCACGACGGCTCGCCGGCCTACGTGGAGAACGACGTACGCGCCAGCATCCACAACGGACGCATGCTGCGCATGTGGGGCAGCCTGCGCGACGTCAGCCAGGAGCTGCGCATGCAGCACGACGCCGAGCAGCGCATCGAAGCGCTGCGCCGGGTCTTCGACGCGGTGCCCGACGCCGTGCTGGTGATCGACGAGCAGGCCCAGCCGCAATGGCGCAACGCGGCCTTCGAGCAGACCTTCGGCATCACCCGCGCCGCTGGCCTGGCCTCGACGCTGAACCGCATGCCGCTGCCCGAGCGCACCTGGCAGGTGCTCGATCTGCCGGACCAGTTCGGCAATTACCAATCCTTCAGCAGCCACTGCTCGCGCATCCTCATCCGTGAGCAGGTGGCCTGGCGCGTCTTCGTGCTGCGCCAGGCGAACAAAGCCACGGAGCTGCATCCATGAGCGAAGAAGGCTTCTTCGCGCCGCTGCGCATGGGCATGCGCTCGTCGGTCAGCGCGTCGGCGGAGATGCTCTCCGCGCTGCTGGAGACGCCGGCGCTGCACGCCCTGCTCGACAGCTTCAGCGAGGCGCTGATCGTCTGCGATGGCGACTCGCGGGTGCGCTTCATCAACCTTGCGGCAGAGCGGGTCAACCGCGTTACCCGCGTGGACGTGCTGGGCCTGACCGACGTGGATTTCTTCCAGCGCTCGGCATTGCAGTTCGACGACTTCCAGCAGGCCCTGCGGCGTGGCGGCAAGAGCGCGCTGACCCGCTCGCGTGATGGCCGGGTGTTCCTCACCCGCGCCCAGGCGGTGCCGACCACGGCCTATGAGAAGCCCTACAGCCTGCTGATCCAGCGCGAGTACGAGCCGGGCACGGCGGGCAGCCTGCGCAGCCCTTCCGGGCGCGCCTCGACCACCGACCTGCAAGGCCTGGGTGACCCGCAGGACAACGCGCTGCACATGTCACCACTGCTCTCCTCCATCGCCGACATGGGCGTGCGCGCGTTCCGCCGCCGCGCGCGCCTGCTGCTGCTCGGCGAGCCCGGCGTGGGCAAGACCGCCATCGCCCGGCACATCCACCGCGCCGCCGGCTGGGGCGACCGGCCCTTCATCGACGTGAACTGCGCGAGCATCCCGGAAACCCTGTTCGAGTCGGAGATGTTCGGCTACGAGCGTGGCGCCTTCACCGGCGCGTTGCAGTCAGGCAAGCGCGGCTACATCGAAAGCGCTTCGGGCGGCACGCTGTTCCTCGACGAGATCGGCGAGATCCCGCTGCAGGTGCAGGCCAAGCTGCTCAAGTTCCTCGAAGACGGCACCATCCAGCCGGTGGGTTCGCCGTTGTCGAAACAGGTCCAGGTGCAGGTGATCGCCGCCACCAACAAGGATTTGCGCGCCCAGGTGGCGGCCGGCGAATTCCGCGCCGACCTCTACTACCGGCTGGCCGTGCTGCCGGTGGAAATCCCGCCGCTGCGCGCCCACCGCGACGACCTGCCGGTACTGATGGACATCCTCCTGGCACGCATCAACCGCGACCGCCAGCCGCCGCTGCGGTTGGCCTCGGGTTGCCGCGAACGCCTGCTGGGCTACGACTACCCCGGCAACATCCGCGAGCTGGTGAACATCTTCGAGCGCCTCGCGGTGCTCGCCGACGACGTGGCGGAAGAGCTGCACCTGCCGCCGGAACTGCTCGGCGCACCGCCAGCCGGCAGCCCCGTCGCCGCCGTCGTTGCCGAGCCGGCCGCGGCCATCGACGACCAGCCGCTCAAGGCCCAGGTGCAGCGTTACGAACGCCAGGTGATCCTGCGCGCGGTGCGCCTGTGCGGCAGCAAGCGCAAGGCGGCGATCCACCTGGGCATCGATGTCGGCACGCTGATCCGCAAGTTGCAGCGGGACGATTGAGCGCTCCCGCAAGATTCACCTGACGTAGGGCGGATAACGCCCCAAGGCGTTATCCGCCGTGGTGGCGGATAACCCGTTCCGGGTTATGCGCCCTACGTTCCGCCTGTCCACGCCGGAATTTCCCGTATCTGTAGGAGCGAGCTTGCTCGCGAACGAGCCCCACTGCGGAGGCGGTTCGCGAGCAAGCTCGCTCCTACGAAAAGCCTCGCGACACGCATCCACGGGACCACCCTGTCACGCGGCTTTGCCGCGCCCGGCAGAAACGCCCCTGCGACAATCCACCGCTGCAAGCCTGCCTACAGGCGTTGTCATTTCTGCTTACACCTGCGTTTCCATATTTTTTATTTCCCCTTTAATTTCAACAACTTAACTATTTGGCACAGCCTGTGCTCTGTGTACCTCCGACCCGTGGCCGTGCACGGGTCCTCGAATCGCGCTGGCTTTCTGACAACAGAGTGCCGGCAGTTCTGGAGGCACAAGAATAATGCTCATCACAGGTATCAAGAGCCGGCCGGTCTACGACCAGTTGCGCCCGCTCGCAGGTGGTCACCACCACATCATCGCCGGCCAGGGCAGCGGCGGCGCTTCCATGCTCCGTCTGCTCGCCGAGATGCCGCGTACTGCGCCCATCCGCGTGCTGTACGCCACCGAATCCTTCTCCGGCCAGGATCACCTGGCTGCGCTGCGCGACATCACCGACGTCGAGCTTTCGATCTACCCGAGCAACCGCGCGCTGGTCGATGACCTGCACGCGCTGCTGGGCCAGTCGCGCATGGGGACCCGCCTGTACCTGGCCGGCTCCGAGAGCTTCATCGGCACCGCCATGCAGGCCGCCGACGCGATCAACCTGAACAAGGACGAAGTGCTGCGCGAGCACGCCGGCTCCTTCGTCCGTCGCGTCTGGTGCGTGCATTGCGACGGCTACACCGAAAACGTCACCCAGCGCGTCTTCGATTGCCCGCACTGCGCCCGCACCCTGGTGGTCCGCGACCACTACTCCCGCCGCCTCGCCGCCTTCCAGGCCGTGAAGGCCGACGCCGAAGTCCCCGGCGAACTGCCCGATGCCGAGGAGCTCGACACATGAGCCAGTCCAACGGAACCCTGAATGTTCGCGTCACCCGCATCGAGCAGGTGACCCCGGAGATCAAGCGCTTCACCCTGGCCTCCACCGACGGCGCACACCTGACGCCGTTCTCCGGCGGCAGCAACGTCGTGGTGCTGATGCCCCACGCCAGCGGCACCTACCGCAACGCCTACTCGCTGATGAGTTCGCCCTACGACTCCAGCGCCTACCAGATCGCCGTGCGCCGCGTGGAAGACGGCCGTGGCGGCTCGAAGCACATGCATGACGTGGTGCGCGAAGGCGACGAGCTGGAAATCCTCCGCCCGGTGAACCTGTTCCCACTGAGCAAGCACGCGCGCCTGCACCTGCTCATCGCCGGCGGCGTGGGCATCACCCCGGTGTGCTCGCAGCTGGCCGAACTGCGCCTGCGCGGCACGCCCTTCGAAGTCCACCTGGCGGTGCGCGGCGACGCCCATGCGCGCCTGGGTGAGGAACTGCTGCAGGAATACGGCGACGCCGTGCGCCTGTACCGCGACGAGCGTGGCGAGCGCCTGAACATTGCCGAAGTGCTGGCCGACCGACCGCTGGGCAGCGACGTCTATGTCTGCGGCCCCGAGGGCATGATCCAGGCAACCATCGATGCCGCCCATGCCCACGGCTGGACCGACAGCCACATCCACTACGAGCGCTTCCTCGAACAGGGCAGCGTCGGCGAGGCGTTCCAGGTCACCCTGGCGCGCAGCGGCGCGACCATCGACGTGTCGCCCGACCAGAGCCTGCTGGAGGCCGCCGAGGCCGCCGGCCACGAAATCCCGTACCTGTGCCGCGGCGGCGCCTGCGGCATGTGCGAGACCCACGTCCTGGAGCTGGACGGAGAAATCCTCCACACCGACGACTGGCTGTCCGACGAGGACAAGGCCGCCAACAAGAAAATCATGCCCTGTGTGTCGCGTGCCAAGTGCTCGCGGCTGGTCATCGACTGCTGAGCCGGAGAACGACCATGACCATCCAATTCCGCCCCGACGAAACCTACCGCGACGACTACACCTACGCCAACAGCCAGGCCTGCATCGACCGCGCGCCCTGGCCCTTCCCGGACGACGAGTACATGTACTCGATGAACCTGGAGCCGCACGTCTCGGTGGGCACCGACGCCTTCCGCGCGGTGTTCGACATCGACGAGCACTACATCAGCGAGTGCCGCGACCGTGCGATCACCCTGGAGAAGGACCCGGGCATGCACTACGTCTCCGCGCCGCACATGATGGAGGCGCAGTGGGACCTGCTCGAACTGATCATGGAGGCCTACGCCAAGGACTACCCGGAGTACTTCTCCCTGGAGAAGGACGGCACCCGCTGGCACTGGACCAACAAGCTGCTGAACATCGACGACACCTTCACCTTCGGTGATCCGTCGACCCTGCCCTATGAGCCGATGGAATACGTCACCCGCCAGGCCCAGGGCGACTGGGTCCTGCAGGAAGAACGCGACGGCACCCTGTACTGGGGCGCGGGCATCGCCACCCAGCGCGCCGACTACTCGCTGCGCTTCAACCTGGGCATGGCCTGGCACGAGTTCCACGGCCCGGTGCCGCTGGTGAAGGAAACCGGCATGCTCGACCGCGCGCTGAAGTTCCTCCTGCGCCTGCGCAACGGCCACCCGGTGCGTCGTCTGAACTGGTCGCTGACGGTCAACCCGCGCCTGGACGTGTCCGCCGAGTCCCTGCCCGAGTGGGCGCCGGACCGCACCACGGTCACCGCCGAGAACGCAGGGCAGAAGGTCTACCTGCGCATCGAGCTGCAACCGCTGCACCGTCTGCCGCGCAGCAACGCCATCGTGTTCCCGATCCGCACCTACCTGCTGAGCCTGCAAGACATCGCCACCAACCCGGCGTGGGCCAAGCGCATGCACCGCGTGCTCAAGAGCCTCGACCAGCAGCTCGTCGACTACAAGGGCTTCACCCGCTACCACCAGCAGGCGGTGCAGTGGCTCTCGCAGTTCGACGACGGCCAGTAACTCCACAGCAGTACACACAACTACAAACCCGAAAAGGGAACCGGCGGGCGTCGTGAGGCCCGCCGGTCGATTGCCTTCTGCCCATCAACCCCCCGAGAGGAAACAACGATGAGTGGGTCCCCTGCCAAGCGTGCCGCTGGCGTTACCGATTCCGATGCCGAGCAGCTCGCTGCCCTCGGCTACAGCTCCAACTTCGAACGCAGCATGAGCCTGTGGGAGAACTTCTCCCTGGGCTTCACCTACCTGTCGCCGGTGGTCGGCGTCTACACCCTTTTCGGCCTGTGCCTGGCCGCCGGCGGGCCGCCGATGTTCTGGTCGTACCTGCTGATCGGCCTGGGCCAGCTGCTGGTGTGCCTGATCTTCGGCGAGATCGTCTCGCAGTTCCCCATTTCCGGCGGCGTCTATCCCTGGGCGCGACGCCTGGTAGGCAAGCGCTGGGCGTGGATGGTGGGCTGGGTGTATGCCTGGGCGCTGTGCACGACCATTGCCGGCGTCTCCGTCGGCGCCGGCCCTTATCTCGCTGCCCTGCTCGGCTTCGAGCCGAACGCCGACGTCAGCATCTACATCGCGCTGGTGCTGATCCTGGTCTCCACCGGCCTCAACCTGGTGGGTACCAAGCTGCTGGCGCGGGTGGCCATGTTCGGTTTCCTCTGCGAGCTGATCGGCGCCATCCTGGTGGGCGGTTACCTGCTGATCTTCGAGCGCCACCAGAGCTTCAGCGTGCTGTTCAACACCTACGGCCTGAACGTCAACGGATCCTACCTGCCGGCGTTCCTCGCCGCCTCGCTGGCCGGGCTGTTCCAGTACTACGGCTTCGAGGCCTGCGGTGACGTTGCCGAGGAAACCCCGAACCCCGGCACGCGGATTCCCAAGGCGATGCGCATGACCATCTACATCGGCGGCGCCGCCGCGATGTTCGCCTGCCTGGCACTGATCCTCTCCGTGCCGGACATGCAGAAGGTGCTCAGCGGCCAGGACACCGACCCGGTCGCCACCATCCTCGCCAACGCCTTCGGCCCGCTCGGCTCGCGCCTGGTGATGGCGGTGGTGCTGGTGTCGTTCATCTCCTGCGTGCTCAGCCTGCAGGCCGCCGCCAGCCGCCTGCTGTTCGCCTACGCCCGTGACGAGATGATCGTCGGCAGCCGCGTGCTGCAGCGCCTGTCGTCCAACCACGTGCCTTCGGCAGCGCTGATCGTCAGCGGCGTGGTCCCGGCGGCCATCGTCTGCCTGGGCCTGTTCATGGCCGACGCCACCGCGACCATCGTCGGCTTCGCCGCCATCGGTATCTACGTGGCCTTCCAGCTGATCGTCATCGCCGCACTGATCGCCCGCGCCCGCGGCTGGGTGCCTGGCGGCCAGTTCAGCCTCGGCCCGTGGGGCACGCTGGTGAACATCGGTGCGCTGATCTACGGCCTGGGCGCCATCGCCAACATGGTCTGGCCGCGTACCCCGGACGCGCCCTGGTACATGAACTACTCGATGATCCTCACCACCGCCGTGGTGCTGGGCGCGGGGCTGCTCTACATGCTGCTGGCCAAGCCCTACGACAAGGGCACGGCACCGGCGGGCGACGCCCACCGGATCTCCGGCCGCCAACTATCCGCGCGCGCTACGGGCGCGCTGACCGAACCGGCTTGATCGCAACGTTGACGCAATTCGGGCCATACGCCTGAGGGGCTGCGTCTGGCGCGTCACCTTTTCCCGGTGACGCTCCCCTGCGTTTGCGCAACGGACCTGCCATCCCCGTGATGGCCGGTCCGTTTTTTTATGCCCGGTTTTTGTAGGAGCGAGGGGGACGCCTAGTTCTTGCTCGCGAACAGATTTTCCGGCGGCTCCGGCGCTGGGCGGTTCGCGAGCAAGCTCGCTCCTACAGGGTTACGCCGATGCCGCTGAAAACGTAGGAGCGGACTCCGTCCGCGATGGCTTCCGGCGCGCTGCGGACCGATCGCGGACAGAGTCCGCTCCTACGCAACGTCTGCTATCGGGCGATCCACAGCAGGCACAGGGAGAGCGTGACCAGCGACCCCAACGTCGACACCAGGATGCTCCGCGACACCACCGCCGCCTCACGCTGGTAGTACTCGGCGAGCATGAACGGCCCGGTACCGGTGGGCAGCGCGCTGAGCAGCAGCGCCGAGTCCGCCCACAGCGGTGGCAGGTCGAACACCTGGTAGGCGAGGAAGCCGGTGAGCAGCGGCTGGCCGATCAGCTTGATCGCCACCAGCGGCCAGGCGCCGACCTGTTCGCCCTCCTGCTTCTGCGCCAGGAACAGGCCCAGCGAGACCAGCGCGCACGGCGTGGTCGCAGCAGAAAGCATGTCGAGGAAATGCAGCAATGGCGCCGGCAGGCCGATGCCGGTCACCGCCCACAGGCCGCCGATGATCGGCGATACCACCAGCGGGTTCTTGCCCAGCGCCTTGATCACCACCCAGACGGCGCGGCCGATGTACTTCTCCTCCTGCAGGCCGACCTCGATGCACACCACGCAGATGGCGAACAGCACGCAGACCACCAGCAGGGAGGCGATCAGCGCCGGCTCCAGGCCGTCCTGGCCGAACACCAGCAGGCACAGCGGAATGCCCATGTAGCCGGTATTGGCGTAGGACGCGCTGAGACCGTCGATGCTCGCCGCCGGCAAGGAACGACCCTGAGCCAGACGCCAGACCAGGGTGGCGAAGAACACCAGCAGGCAGCCGCCAGTGAAGGCAGCGAGGAAACCCGGTTGCCAGATTTCCGCCCAGGTCGCGGTGGCCGTCACCTTGAACAGCAGCGCCGGCAAGCACAGCCAGACCACCAGCTTGTTGACCTCCGAGGCTGCCTGCGGGCCGAGGCGATTGGTGCGCCGGCACAGCCATCCGACCAGGATCAGCGCGAAGATCGGCAGGACGACGGCGAACACGGTGTGCATGGCAGGGAACCTGGAGTGCGGGAGCGGCAGGCGAGCATAGGGTTGCCAATCGATACCGTCCAATGCTTACTAAGACGCCAATCCATACCTGATCCGTATCGATGATCGACTTCCGCCAGCTGCGCTATTTCCTCGCCCTCGCCGAGTACTTGCACTTCGGCCGCGCCGCCGAGGCGCTGCACATCACCCAGCCGCCGCTGAGCCGGCAGATCGCCGCGCTGGAGGAGGAGCTGGGCACGCCTTTGTTTGCGCGGCATTCACGCTCGGTGGAGCTGACTGCCGCCGGCCGCGACTTCCAGCAGCAGGCCCGCGCACTGCTCGCCGGCCTCGACCTCGCCGTGCGCTCGGCGCGCGCCACTGCTCGTGGGGAGCGCGGCGAGCTGCGCATCGGCTTCACCATGCTTGCCGCCTGGACGCTGCTGCCGCGCCTGCTGAAGACCTTCGCCGACGGTCACCCGGAGGTGAAGCTGGTGCTCAACGAGATGCTGCCGCGCGACCTCGGCCCCGCTCTGGACAGCGGCGAGGTGGATGTCGCCCTGACCTTCCCCGAGCGCGAGCCGGGCCAGCGGCTCTACCGCACACTGCAGCGCGAGCCGCTGTGCGCGGTGCTGCCGGCCGATCACTTCCTGGCGCAGGGCGCGGAACTGGACGTGACGAAACTGGCCGGCGAACCCTTCATCACCTTCCCGCCAGCCACGGCGCCAGCACTGCACGAATCGGTGATGGAGTGCTGCCGCCAGCACGGCTTCGCCCCGGCGGTGCGCATGGAGACGCACCTGCAGCAGACCATCGTCAACCTGGTGGCCGAGGGGCTGGGGGTGTCACTGGTACCGGACTCGATGCGGCGCATGCAGCTGCCCGGCGTGGCCTTCCGCGCCATCGGCCAGTCACCGCAGGTGGAATACGGCGCCGCCTGGAGCCCGCACAACGACAACCCGTGCCTGGCGGCGTTCCTGCGCAGTGTGGGGGCCGTAGAAGCCTGAGCAGAAGCCACCTGTAGGAGCGAGCTTGCTCGCGAACAGATTTCCCGGCGGCTCCAGCACGTGGGCCGTTCGCGAGCAAGCTCGCTCCTACGAAGAGCCCCGTTGCTCAATACGTAGGGCGCATAACGCCTACGGCGTTTTCCGCCATCGCGGCGGATAACCCGTACCGGGTTATTCGCCCTACCAAAGCCGCACAATCACACGCGGCCGGTCACCGGAATGCACGCGCCGGTGATCATCAACGCGACCGAAGCCAGGTACGTAAGGCGCATAACGCCTACGGCGTTATCCGCCATCGCGGCGGATAACCCGTGCCGGGTTATGCGCCCTACGAAAGCCGAGTAATCAGACCCGCCCAGTCACCGGAATGCACGCCCCGGTAATAGCCGCTGCGGCGTCCGAGGCGAGGAACAACAGCGTCGCCGCCAGTTGCTCCGGCTTCACCCAGCGGTCGAACTCCGCGTTAGGCATGTCCGCACGGTTCTGCGGGGTATCGATGATGCTCGGCATCAGCGCATTGACGGTGATGCGCGCGTCCTTCAGCTCCTCCGCCAGCGCCTCGGTCAGGCGCATGACGCCGGCCTTGGACGCCGCATAGGCGCCCATGCCCAGTGCCGCTCGGGTGGCGGCAGCGGCGGCGATGTTGAGGATGCGCCCATGCCCACGGGCCTTCAGGTGCGCCAGCGCGGCCTGGCTGGAGACCACGGCAGTGCGCAGGTTGATGCGGTACATCAGGTCCCAGGTGTCGATGTCGCCATCGCCGAGGGTTTCCCAGTGAAAGCCGCCGGCCACGTTGATCAGCGCATCCAGCCCGCCGAAATGCTCGCTGACCTGCTCCAGCGCGGCGCGTGCGGCGGTCGAGTCCGTGAGGTCGACGCCGCCGACGGACAACGCGCCGGCCTGTGGATAACGCGGGCCGACCGCGCGGTCGAGCAACGCGACCTGCCAGCCGGCCTCGGCGAATGCCTGGCCGACCACGCTGCCCAGATGGCCGAAGCCGCCGGTGATGGCGACGATCCTGTTCATGCTGCTACCTCGTGACGGTGGGAGAGGCGTCCTTATAGGGGTAGCAGGGGTTGCGCGAAAGGTCGCGGGCGCCAGATGGGGGGACGGATCGGGACGTCGACGAAACCCTCTCCCGCAGGGAGAGGGTTCACATCAGCCTTACTTCACCAACCGCGCATCCAGGCTGTTCTGCGCCAGCCGCTGGGCCTGCTCCTGGGTCATCCCCAGGTGCTCGTGCAGGGCTTGGAAGTTCTCGGTGACGTAGCCGCCGAAATAGGCCGGGTCGTCCGAGTTCACCGTCACCTTCACGCCGCGTTCGAGCATGTCGAGGATGTTGTGCTCACGCATGTGGTCGAACACGCAGAGCTTGGTGTTGGACAGCGGGCAGACAGTCAGCGGGATCTGCTCGTCGATGATGCGCTGCATCAGCCGCTCGTCCTCGATGGCGCGCACGCCATGGTCGATGCGCTCGATCTTGAGCAGGTCCAGGGCTTCCCAGATGTACTCCGGCGGGCCTTCCTCGCCGGCGTGGGCGACGGTGAGGAAGCCTTCGCTGCGGGCGCGGTCGAACACGCGCTGGAACTTGCTCGGCGGGTGGCCGACTTCGGAGCTGTCGAGGCCGACGGCGACGAAGGCGTCGCGGAACGGCATGGCCTGGTCGAGGGTCTTGAACGCCTCTTCCTCGGACAGGTGGCGCAGGAAGCTGAGGATCAGGCCGTGGCTGATGCCCAGTTGCTTCTCGCCATCTTTCAGCGCGCCCTGGATGCCGCGAAGCACTACCTCGAAGGGCACGCCACGGTCGGTGTGGGTCTGCGGGTCGAAGAACGGCTCGACGTGGATGACGTTCTGCGCCTTGCATTTCTGCAGGTAGGCCCAGGTCAGGTCGTAGAAGTCCTGCTCGGTGCGCAGCACGTCAGCACCGGCGTAGTAGAGGTCGAGGAATTCCTGCAGGTTGTTGAACGCATAGGCCTTGCGCAGGCTCTCGACGTCGCCCCAGGCCAGGGCGACCTTGTTGCGCTCGGCCAGGGCGAAGAGCAGCTCGGGCTCCAGCGAACCCTCCAGGTGCAGGTGCAGTTCGGCCTTGGGCAAGGCGTTGAGCCAATCGTACATGGTGAGATCTCGTTATCGGGTGGCAGCTCCGCCAGGGGTACACGGGCTCGCCAGGCAATCAGTCCGGAGCGGCGCGGCCATCAAGAGCATGCACGCAGCGCCAAAAGGCAATTCTGACGGAAAAGACAGAATTCCGCGAAATCTTCCGCCCAGCAGTCTTCCTACAATCGTCCGCTTCCCAACTGCCAACGGACTCGCTCATGAAGAAGGTGCTGGCCATCCTGCTGCCCCTGGCTCTCGCCGCCTGCGAGGACTCTCTGGACTTCGTCTACAACGAGCGCGTCAGCCAGGCGCTTGCGCAGAACATGCAGCAATTCGACCGCGACCATCGTCTCTTCCTCGATGGCGGGTTCGACATCACCTCGCCGTCCACCCGCGACCTGCGCCTGGAACAATTGCGCCGGCAGATCGACGACCTCGAACTGGCCCTGGACCAGGTCGAGAAACTCCGCCACAGCGACAACGCCGAGCGTTTTTCGCGCAATCTGAGCGGCTACTATGAGCTTCAGGTGGGCTACTACCAGAACCTGCGGCGCTATCTGCGCGCCACCGACAAGGCCAAGCGCGACGGCCTTGCCGAGGAGCTGCAGGCGTCCTACGTGCTGCTCAGTGCGGCACCGGACCGCCTGTTCAACAGCCAGAAGAAGTTCATGGAGAAATCCGGCCTCCCCAGCGAACCGGCACCCGCCGCCACCGGCGGCTAGCGACGCTGCGGCGCCCGAAGGTCTGGTGAAGATATTTCCGACAGCAAAGACAGACATCCATGAATGTCCGCCCCAGCCCCCCTCTCTAGAATCGCCCTCCTCATCCAGTCCCCCGGGGCACCCCATGAAGAAGTCACTGGCAATCCTGTTGCTGCCGCTGCTCCTGGCAGCCTGCGGCAAGCCCGCCGACCTGGAGTACAACGCGGCGGTCGCGCCTTCGTTCCTGCATAGCGCGCAGCTGATCGACACCGACATGGAACGGCTGATCCGCGGCGAGTTCGATGCCGGCGCCGGCTCCCACGGCGACAGCCCCGACAGCCGCATCGCCGACCTGGAAAGGAACCTCAACCAGGTCCAGCAACTCCAGCACAGCGTGGATGCCGGCAAGTTCGCCGGCAGCCTGTCGCACTACTACGAACAGCAGATCGCCTATTACCAGCAGCTCAAGCGCTACAGCCAGACGACCGACAAGGCGCAGAAGGAATCCCTGGCGGAAGACCTGAACCGCAGCTACCTGGCCCTGAAGGCCGAGCCTGACCGGATTCTCGCCGTGCAGCGGCAGTTCCTCGAACGTAGCGGACTGCCCAACTGAGCAGCCCAGACACGCTGCGTTCAAACCTTCAAGCCACATCCTCCCGGCGATAGGCGTAGGTCGCGGCAAAGCGTGAAGTCAGCCAGTCGCCGCAGGTGGTCGGCGGGTACTTCGGCGGATTGTCCGCATCGAAGCAGCCGGGCAGGCACTCGATGGCGGTGTCCATGTGCGGCTCGGCGAAGAACGGCATGGAGTAGCGATCCACGCCCTCGGGGCTGATCACCCGGTGCGGGGTGGAGCGGTAACGGTCGTTGCTCCAGCGCGCCATCATGTCGCCGATATTGACCACGAAGGTGCCGTCCAGCGGCGGCGCGTCGATCCAGTCGCCCTGGCGATTCTGCACCTGCAGGCCGCCGGCATCGTCCTGGTACAGCAGGGTCACGCAGCCGTAGTCGGTGTGCGCGCCGGCGCCGGGCTGGTCGCTGCTCTGCCGGGCCGCGGCCGGCGGATAGTGGATCATGCGGAACACGCTGACCGGCTGGACGAAGCGCCGGTCGAAGAACTCGCGGTCGATCCCCAGGGCGATGGCCAGCGCGCGCAGCACGGTGCTGGCCAGTTCCTGCATGTCGGCGTAGTGCGCTTCCAGCAGCGCCTCCCAGCCCGGCAGGTCGGGGTGGCGATTGGGCCCGTAGAACGATTTGCCGGCCAGCACATCGGGGTGCTCGGGCGGCAGGTTCAGGGCCATATCGAAGGTTTCCTTGAAGTCGCTGGGCAACTCGGGGTCGAGCTGTTCCGTGGCGATGGCGCCGTAGCCGCGATGGTTGCGGCTCCGGGTGATATCGATCTGCAGCTTCTCGGCGGCCGGTTGGGCGAAGAAAGCCTTCGCTGCGGCCAGCAATGCGGCGAAGCGCTCGGCCGGCAGCGGGTGACCCTTGATGTAGAAGAAACCCCACTCGCGGCAGGCGCTGTCGATCTGCCGGGCCACGTCGGGCCAGGCGGATTCGTCGCGGCCGTAGAGCGGGGCGATATCGATGACGGGAAGGCGGTCCATGGTTCGTTCTCGTGCAAAGCCTGCTGTTGGCAGGAGCAGGGCTGCTGGCGAAATATCGGTTCGCGAGCAAGCTCGCTCCTACAGGTTCATGGCCGGGCGGTTACTTGGGCAGGTCGGCCTTGAGGCCTTCGACGTAGTAGTCCATCGAAGCCAGGTCGGCGTTGCTGGCCTTCACCCCGGCGGCGAAGCGTTCCTTGCCGCTCTGGTCCTTGATCGGGCCGGTGAAGGGGTGGAAGACGCCGCTGCGGATGTCGGCGATGATCCGGCTCGCCTCGGCCTGCACGTCGGCCGGCAGCACGTCCTGGTTGAGCGGCAGCACGACGGTTTCCTCGGCCAGACCGCCCCAGAAGTCCTGCGGTTTCCAGGTGCCGTCCATGACTGCCTGGGTCGACTTGATGTAGTGCGGGCCCCAGTCGTTGACGATGGAGGTCAGCACGGTCTTCGGCCCGAAGTGCTGCATGTCCGAGGCGTAGCCCACGGCATAGACGCCGCGACGCTCGGCGGCCTGGATCGGCGCAGGGCTGTCGGTGTGCTGGAACAGCACGTCCACGCCCTGGTCGATCAGCGCGTTGGCCGCGTCGGCCTCCTTGCCCGGGTCGAACCAGGTATTCACCCACATCACCTTCAGCTCGGCCTGCGGGTCGTACTTGTTCAGCGCCAGCTGGATGGAATTGATGTCGCGGATCACCTCGGGGATCGGGAAGGAGGCGATGTAGCCGATCTTGTGCGACCTGGTCATCTTCGCCGCCAGGTAGCCACCGACATAACGGCCCTCATAGGAGCGCGACAGGTAGGTGCCCAGGTTCTTGTCCTGCTTGTAGCCGGTGGCGTGCTCGAAGGTGACCTTGGGGAACTGCTTCGCCACCTTGGCGGTGGGGTTCATGAAGCCGAAGGAGGTGGTGAAGACCAGGTCGTAACCGTCCTTGGCCATGTTGCGGATCACTCGCTCGGCATCGGCGCCCTCGGCGACGTTCTCGACGAAGCTGGTCTTCACCTTGTCGCCGAAGTGCTCCACCAGCTCGCGGCGGCCCAGCTCGTGCTGGTAGGTCCAGCCGTGGTCGCCCACCGGGCCGACGTAGACGAAGCCGACCTTCAGCGGGTCGGCAGCGCTGGCGCCCAGGCTGGCGCCAAGGCCCATGGCCAGGACCAGGCCACGCAGCAGGGTGTTCAGGGTCTTGTTGTTCATTGACGCTCCCGTCGATGCAGTCCGTGTATGCAGTGTCTTGGACGGAGCGCGGCGCTCCGGCAGGGAGCGCCAATGCAATTACCTGACCAGGTGGACAAGTCACCCCTGCCAGGGCCTTCGCAGTGCATTCGCGGTGCGAGCGTGACTCCCTATGGTGCGCGGCCGGGCGGCGCTGGTGCGCCTGTGGTGCATTGCCTAAGATGGCGCCCTCGCTTCTCTTCGGAAATGGACAGCCCTCGATGCTACGCGCGCTCAAAGACGAAAAATTCCTCCTCATCGCCCTGCTGGTGGCGGTGGCGGTGTACCCGCTGGAGCACAGCCTGCTGGGCGGCGGCAAGCTGCTCGCGGGGATCACCGCCAGTGCGCTGCTGGCGGTGATCATCGGTGTCTCGCTGCGCGTGGCGCACCATGCCGAGATCCTCGCGGAGAAGGTCGGCGAGCCCTACGGCACGATGATCCTGACCCTGGCGGCGGTGCTGGTGGAAGTGGTGATCCTGGCGATCATGATGAACCACAACCACTCGCCGACCCTGGCCCGCGACACCATCTACGCCGCGGTGATGCTCGACATGAACGGCATCCTCGGCCTGGCCGCGCTGCTGGGCGGCCTCAAGCACGGCGAGCAGTCGTACAACGACGACTCGGGCAAGACCTACGTGACCATGATCCTCACCGCCGTGGGCATCTCCATGGTGGTGCCGGAGCTGATCCCGGCCGAACAGTGGAAGCTCTACTCGTTCTTCACCATCGGCTGCATGGTCATGCTCTACGCGCTGTTCCTGCGCATGCAGACCGGCCAGCACAGCTACTTCTTCAGCTACAACTACGCCACCCATGGCGAGCACGCCGAAGGCCATGAAGCCCCCGGCAACAGCAAGCAGTCCATGGGCATGCTGGTGGTCGGCGTGGTGCTGATCGGCGCCCTGGCTGAGGTGATGTCCAAGGCCCTGGACGTCGGCCTGGAAGGCAGCGGCGTGCCGCCCATCGTGCCGGCGCTGCTGGTGGCGGCGATCTCCGCCAGCCCGGAAATCCTCACCGCCCTGCGCGCGGCCATGGCCAACCGCATGCAGCCGGTGGTCAACATCGCCCTGGGCGCCTCGCTGTCCACGGTGATCCTCACCGTGCCGGTGATCGAGGCGCTGGCGCTGTTCAAGGGCCAGCCGATCCAGATGGCGATGACCCCGCTGCAGACCGGCATGATGTTCATCACCCTGATGGTCGCCGGCTACAACCTGCATGACGGCAAGACCAACGCCATCGAGGGCATGACCCACTTCGTGCTGTTCGCCACCTTCCTGATGCTGTCGTTCATGGGACTCTGACCATGCTCAAGCTGTACCTCGCCGGCCCCGACGTGTTCCGCCCCGACGCCTTCGAACAGGGCGAGCGGCTCAAGGCCCTGTGCACCGAGTTCGGAGTGCAGGGGCTTTACCCGCTGGACCATTCGGTGCCGGACGGCATAGTCGAGCCGGCCGAGCAGGCGCGCTGGATCTACCAGGCGAACCTGGAACTGATCCGCCAGGCCGACGCGGTGCTGGCCAACCTCAACCCCTTCCGCGGCACCGAGCCGGACAGCGGCACGGCCTTCGAACTGGGCT
This sequence comes from Pseudomonas sp. CAN1, assembly GCF_030462585.1. Lineage (GTDB taxonomy): Bacteria > Pseudomonadota > Gammaproteobacteria > Pseudomonadales > Pseudomonadaceae > Pseudomonas. The sequence continues at coordinate 175,117 of NZ_JASMRU010000001.1, forward strand.
TCGCCGCCGCGCTGGGCAAGCCGCTGTTCGGCTACCTCGACGAGGGCGGCAACTGCATCGAGCGCCTGCCGTGCGAATGGCAGGGCCAGGAGCCGGGCCGCGACCGCGACGGCAACCAGGTCGAGGCCTTCGGCCTGCCGCTGAACCTGATGCTCGGCGTGCCAGCGAAGATCGCAGTGGGTGGGCCGCGGGAGGCGCTGGAGTTGCTGCGCAGGGAGTTGAACCTGGCGTAGGAGCGGACTCCGTCCGCGATGGCATCCGGCGCGATGCGGACCTATCGCGGACAAAGTCCGCTCCTACGCAAAATCACGCCACAGCAGATTACAGACAATAAAAAACGCGCCCCTGGGCGCGTTTTTCGTTTGGCTCGGCAGACCGTCAGCGACGCCCTTCGAGCTTGAAGAAGAACACCTTGGTCGCCTGCCGCGCGACGATCCGCCCGCCGCTGACGCGGGGCTCGAAGCGCCACTTGTCCATGGCGTCGCGTACGGCGTTGTCGAACATCCGCGGCGGCGTGGACTCCAGCACCTGGATGTCGGCGATGCGGCCATCGCTGGTGATGGTGAACAGCACCTTCACCCGGCCTTCGATACCACGGGTCAGCGCCATGCGTGGGTAGACCGGCGGGTCCATGCGCAGCGGCTTGATATCGCTGTCGTTGAGGCTGCCGGTGGGCAGGCCGGCCGGGCCTTGCGAACCGCTCGGCGCAGCCTGGGCGCCCTGGGTGAACTGGCCCACGGTCGGCGCGGCAGGCGGCGGCGGTGCAGCCGGGGTCGGCGGCGCAGGCGCTTCCTCGGCCGGCTCGGGGTCAGGCTCGGGCTTGGGTTTCGGCTTGGGCTTGGGCGAAACCTTGGGTACGGCCTTCTCGGGCGGCTTGGGTTTGGGCTTGGGCTTTTCCACCGGCTTGGGCGGCTCGATGGGTTTCGGCGGCTCGGGTTCCGGCGGCGGCGGGGTCGGCGCGGCAGCGGGCGGCTGCTGTACCGGCTCAGGCTTGGGCGGCAGGGTGACGACGCTGACCTGCATGGCCTTGGGCAGTTCGCCCGCGCCCAGGTTCAGCTCGGCGGGAGTCGGCATCACCCAGACCAGCGCGGCAACGATGGCCACGTGCATGGCAATCGCCAGACCGGAGGATTTCCACCAGCCACCGGGTGGCGGCGGCTGGTCGCTCTCTTCCACGCCTTCGACCGGCGCGGCGTAGGGAATCAGCACTTCTTCGGGAACCACTTCCTCGTCGCGGCGCGGGCCAGCGCAACTGACCAGTCGCAGGGTGGCTTCATTCACGCGCTGGGCGTTCACGCTGGGCAAATGGGCGCCGTCATCCGCCGTGGCGGAAGTGAACAGCTGTTCCTCAGCGTCTACGGCTGGACTGGCGTCCGCCGCTTCGCGCGGTTGGGGTAACGACATGAGAAAGCCTGCGGGGAGAGTTCACGAAGCAACATCTTCTGATAATTATTATCATTCACTAGTCGCGCGAGGGCAACCTCGTCTGTCAGTCAGGTGCGATGGCGTAGCGCAAAAGCCCGTCCTGCAAGGCCTGTGGGTCAACTTCGGTTGACAGGATCAGCTCGATGCGACTGTCCTTGCGCCACGCGCTGGGCGTCCAGGGCTCGGCAGCGGCGGTCCGATTGCACGCCTGCCAGCCGACCTCGCCATGCACCACCGCCTTGGCCCGCAGCAGGCCGGGAAGCCCCGTCAGCCAGGCGTCCAGCCCTTCAATGGAGAAGCGCCAGTCGCGGTGGAAGCGCCAGCCAATCGCCTGCCGGCCGTCCTCGATACGCACCTGGCGCAGGGGCAGCTCGCGGCGCAACAGCATCGCCGGCTCGCCGGCCGATGCAGCCTGCGGCAAATCAGCGCTCGCCTCGGCGGCGGCGCTGGTCGGCAGGTCCGCCAGCGCCAGTCGGCCATGAGTCGTCCAGCGCAGCGGCACCGCCGGCAGGCGCGCCGCCAAAGCAGCGCGGACAGCTTCGTCGAGGCCTTCGGACTTGTTCATCAGCAGCAGCGCCGCATCGCCGAGCGCCAGCTGCTGTGCCTCGGGCAACGGTTGCCCGGCGGCCAGCGCGGCGGCATCCAGCACCATCAGCATCGGCTGCACCGCCAGCACACCCTCCCAGGGGGCGGCGCGCAACTGCGCCAGCAGCTGCGCCGGATGGCCGAGGCCGGAGGGCTCGATGAACAGTCGTTGCGGCCTGGCCTTGCGCAGCAGGCGCGCGAGGCCGACCTGGAACGGCGCACCGTTCACACAGCACAGGCAGCCGCCGGCGACCTCGCCCAGGGCGATGCCGTCCTCGTCGCGCGCCAGCAGCGCGGCGTCCAAGCCGACCTGGCCGAATTCGTTGACCAGCACGGCCCAGCGCTCGCCCGCCGGGCGTTGCTCCAGCAGCGCCTGCAGGAGGCTGGTCTTGCCCGCCCCGAGGGGGCCGGCGATGAGATGAGTCGGGATCTGCTTCAACATTCGCCCATGGTGCCGCCTGACGCTCGCGGGGAAAAGCGCTAGAGTCGCGGCTTCGTCAAACGCCAGCGGACCGACCATGCGCCAGTTCCTCCCCTTCGCCCTCGCCTGCCTGCCCCTGTTCGCCCATGGCGAGGCCTGCGTGGTGCACAGCCAGGGCAAGGATGTCGACGTGAAGATCTGCCAGCAGAATCGCACCATCCCGGAAAAACTTTTCCGCGAGGGCTTCTGCCAGCCGCAATTGAAGGACCAGAAGGTCGAGGTGACCTACGCCGAGAGCTGCCCAAGCGGCGCCTTCGGTGTCTGCGAGAACGCCCAGACCCAGGGCGTGCCCTACCGCCAGGACATCCACTACTACGGCGTGGCCAGCGACGCGCGCATCCTCCAGCCGTACTGCGAGCAGCAGAGCAACGGCCAGTGGCGCAAACCCTGAGGTACGGTCATCGCCCTGTCACAAGCCTCGGGCTTACTGACGTCGGGTACCTCACACCCTCTCGGCACCCCACGCCGGGCATGATCTTGGTGAATCGGGTCGCTCCCCGCGAGCGACCCATTTTTTTGCCCGCGCGCCAGCCGGGCTGATCAGCCCAGCCAGTCCAGCGTCAGCAGCAACCGGCGCTCGCCGGGCGGCGGCGCGGGCGAGCGGTGGACGACGCCACCGCCCTGGTTGCCGGCCCATTTCTCGCCCTTGAACAAGCCGACGTCCCCCACTCTCATCCGACGGATTTCCGCGCGGCTGTTCGGCTCCGCCGTCGCATCGCCCAGGCGCGAGCGGGCCATCGCCCATTCCTCCAGCCATTCGCTGGCCGGCCCGGCATAGGTGGTGACCAGCCGCAGCGCTACATGGTCGACATGGAAGCGCGGGCACATGGCGCGCTCCAGACTGCGCAGGCGCAGGCCTATGACCTTCGCACCGGTCAGGCAGGCGAAGGCTTCGGCCAGCCATTGCAGGTCGGCGCGCAGCAGCGAGCAGCCATCGAGCAGCGCGTATTCACGCAGCACACCGCCCAGGTCCACGCGCTCGTCGTGCACGTCCAGGCTCTGCCGGATATCCACCGGCTGGCCACTCAGCCAGCCGGCGAAGGTGGCAACTTCCGGGTACAAGGTGCGCTGCCAGACGGCCAGGTTGACGTCCTCCTTGAGCACGTCGGCGAGCACCTGCGGGTCTTCGCCCAGCACCTGGCGCGGCCAGGTCGGCGTTTCCAGGGCGAGCATCAGGCCTGGCTCTCCCAGGGCTCGAACGGATCGTCCAGCAACTTCCAGGCAGTGCTGCCGGCGGCCATCTCGTCGTCGTCCAGCAGGCAGTCGTCCAGCTCGGCGAACAGCTGCGGGAAGTCCAGGTTCTGGCCGATGAACACCAGTTCCTGGCGGCAGTCGCCGCTCTCCTCGCGCCAGTGGCGCAGCACACCCTGCAGCTCGGTGGTGTCCTGCGGCCAGTGCTCGCGCGGCACGAAGCGCCACCAGCGACCGGCCAGGCCATGGCGCATCAGGCCGCCGGCCTGGGACCAGCTGCCCGCCTCGCGGTAGCGGCTGGCTAGCCAGAAGAAGCCCTTGGAGCGCAGCAGCCGACCGTTGCTCCAGGGCTGGGCGAGGAACTCGTGGAAGCGCTGCGGGTGGAAGGGCCGGCGCGCACGGTAGACGTCCGAGGAGATGCCGTAGGCCTCGGTCTCCGGCAGGTGCTCGCCGCGCAGCTCCTTGAGCCAGCCCGGCGCACGCTCGGCGCGCTGGAAGTCGAAGCGGCCGGTGTCGAGGATGGTCTTGAGCGGCACCTGGCCCATCACCATCGGCTGGATGTTGGCATCGGGGTTGAGCCGGCGCAGGATCGCCAGCAGCTCGTCGCGCTCGGCGCTGCCGATCAGGTCGATCTTGCTCACCAGGATCACGTCGGCGAACTCCACCTGCTCCACCAGCAGGTCGCAGAGCGAGCGCTCGTCGTCCTCGCCGAGGGTTTCGCCGCGCTCGGCGAGGCTGTCCTGGCCCTGGTAGTCGGCGAGGAAGTTCAGCCCGTCGACCACCGTGACCAGGGTGTCCAGCCGCGCCAGGTCGGACAGGCTGCGGCCCTGTTCGTCGCGGAAGGTGAAGGTCTCGGCCACTGGCAGCGGCTCGGAGATGCCGGTGGATTCGATCAGCAGGTAGTCGAAGCGGCCCTCGCCGGCGAGGCGGCTGACCTCTTCCAGCAGGTCCTCGCGCAGGGTGCAGCAGATGCAGCCGTTGCTCATTTCCACTAGGCGTTCCTGGCCGCGGTTGAGGCTGACGTCGCGCTGCACTTCGCGGCCGTCGATGTTGATTTCGCTCATGTCGTTGACGATGACCGCGACCTTGAGGTTCTCGCGGTTCTTCAGCACGTGGTTGAGCAGCGTGCTCTTGCCGGCGCCAAGGAAGCCGGACAGGACGGTAACGGGGAGCGGGGTGTTCACGATGCTGTTCAAGGGGATCATCTCCAGGGTATTCAGGCTTCGCGGACGTGCAGTTCGCGCCGTTCCTGGCGCTCCTTGGCCTCGATGCACAGCGAGGCGGTGGGGCGCAGCAGCAGGCGGCGCAAGCCGATCGGTTCGCCGGTTTCCTCGCACCAGCCGTATTCGCCCCGGGCCAGGCGCTCCAGCGCCTGGTCGATCTTGTCGAGCAGCTTCTTCTCGCGCTCCAGCAGGCGCAGCTGCCACTGGCGCGCCTCCTCGCGGCTGGCCACGTCGGCCTCGTCGCTGGCCCGCTCAGGGTCCTGCAGCGCCTGGAACTCTTCGGAGATGCGCACCTGCAGCTCGTCGCGCTGGCCCAGCAGCAGTTCGCGGAAATAGCCCTGTTGCGCCTCGTTCATGTAGGCCTCGCCGGGCTGGGCGAGCAGTTCCTGTTCGGTCATGACCGTCTCCGGAAGGGAGTGATCTTTTATGTTATATTATAACAATGCACTGCTTCGCAATCAGAAGCCTGCAATCAGCAACCGAGCACCGGTAGTCGCCCCTGCGAATCGACAAGGCCGCTGTCGCCGTGCGATACCGGTACTCCGCTCCACCCCTTCCGAGACCCCAGATGCCACGCCGCGCTTTGCTCACCCTGCTCGCCAGCCTGTCCGCCGTCGGTGCCCATGCCTCCGGCCAGCTGCCGATCCCCTTCCCCGGCGAGCAGCCGGCGCGCTGCGCCTGGTCGGCCAATGTGCTGGCCTGCATGGAGGATTCCGGCAGCCTCTACAGCATCGTCACCCAGGGCCATGACACCTACCTGCGCGGCTACGACGCCAGCAGCGGGCGGCGCTGGGCACAGACTGGCACGCGCTACGGCAGCCTGACGTTCTTCAGCGGAGTGGCCAGCGACGGGCAGATCTGGATCGGCACCAGCCGCGGCATCGGCTGGACCAACATCAGCCGCTTCAGCAACTCGTCGGGCGACAGCGCACGGCTGAGTTGCGGGCGCGTCAGTGGCTGCAAGCAGCAGGAACGCTGACGAGCCCATTGCGGGATCGTCGCGAAGCAAATACGTTATATTATAACAATTGCCGACCGTGACCCGCCCATGACTGCCCTGCTGCCCGATATCGCCTGCCAATCCACCCGCCTGCCCATCCCGCTCGACTGGGTCGGCATGCACGGCATCGCCGTGCCGCTGCGTATAGCCGGCGAACGGGTTGCCGCCTTCGCCGACGCCGGCGTCAGCCTCGATGAAGCCGACGCGCGCGGCATCCACATGTCGCGGCTGTTCCTGGAGCTGGAGGCGCTGGCCGAGGACGAGCTTTCACCGGCCCTGCTGCGCGGGCTGCTGGGCCAGTTCCTCAAGAGCCACGCACAGCTCTCCCAGCGCGCCAGCCTGGCACTGCGCTTCGAGCTGATGCTCAGACGCCCGGCGCTGGTCAGCCCGCTGAGCGGCTGGAAGCGCTACCCCTGCGAAGTCCACGCGCAGCTGGAGGGCGACGTGCTGCAACTGGAGCTGCGCCTGACACTGGCCTACTCGTCCACTTGCCCCTGCTCCGCCGCACTGGCGCGCCAGCTGATCCAGGAGCGCTTCGACAGCGACTTCGCCGGGCGCCCGCTGAAGGCCAGCGAGGTCCGCGCCTGGCTTGGCAGCCCGCAGGGCATAGTCGCTACACCGCACAGCCAGCGCAGCGAGGCACAGCTGCGGCTGCAGCTCGACCCGGCCACGGACGCGTTCGCCTTCGACGAGCTGATCGACCAGGCCGAAGCCGCCCTCGGTACGGCGGTGCAGACCGCCGTGAAGCGCGCTGATGAACAGGCCTTCGCCCTGGCCAACGGGCAGAACCTGATGTTCTGCGAGGATGCCGCACGCCGGCTGCACCGCGCCCTGCGCGAGCGCCAGGAGCTGGCCGGCTTCGAGGTCCGCGTGGTGCATGCCGAAAGCCTACACGCCCACGACGCGGTGGCGGTGAGCCGCTGGGTGCGCGGCTAGGGGTTCGGTCAGGCGCTGAGATCGAGCGCCAGGCGAATCTGGTCGCGGCACTGGATGCCGTTCTCGAAGATCGGCTCGGGGTAGTGGCGGACGAAGTGATCGACTTCGATGCCGACGATGCGGAAGCCCACGCGTTGGTATAGGCCGAGCTGGGCCAGGCTGGAGTTGCCGGTGGCGATGGTCAGGCGTTGCAGGCCGGTCTCGCGCGCCTGCTCGATGGCCGCCAGCAGCAGGCGCCGGCCCAGGCCGCGCTCCTGCCATTCGTCCTCCACCGCAACGCAGGTGATCTCGGCAACGCCGGGTTCGCGCGGGGTCAGGGTGAGCACGCCGCGCACCGAGTCGGCTTCGTTGAGCGCTAGCAGCCGCGAGCCGGCCAGGTAGCTTTCGATCTGCTCGCGGCTAGGGTCGGCCTTGAGCAGCAGCGACCAGGGCGCCTGCTCGGGCGAGAGTTCGACGAGGGACAGATCGGGGAAGAAATTCACCATGATTCATCTACCAAAGAGTCAGTGGGGAAAGGGGGTTTAGCCTCCCGCGCCCGTCGATGCAAGCTTTTAACGCCGCGCCTTGAACGCATCGGGCCCGCCAAGGCGGGCCCGATGCAGTACGCGGGAAAGGCTCAGGAGTAGATGTCGCGGCGGCTCCAGGGCACTTCATGGCCACCGTCAGGGTGGGGTTTGCTGGCCAGAATCTGGTGCAGGTTGATCCAGCCCTTCTTGAAGCCGTAGGCGCAGCCGGCGAGGTACAGGCGCCAGATGCGCAGCGCCTGGTCGGGCACCAGCTTGGCCGCTTCGGCCAGCTTCGCTTCGAGGTTGGCGCTCCAGAAGTCCAGGGTGCGCGCATAGTGCAGGCGCAGGCCCTCGACGTCGACCACCTCCAGCCCGGCCTCGCTCATCCGCGCCACCGCGAGGGAAAGGTGCGGCAGCTCGCCGTGGGGGAATACGTAGCGGTCGATGAAGTCCCCGGCGCCACGCCCGACCGGGCTGCCGTCGGTGTTGCTGGAAGTGATGCCGTGGTTCATCACCAGCCCGCCGGGACGCACCGCGTCATACAGCTGCTGGAAGTACAGGCCGAGGTTGGCGTGGCCAACGTGCTCGAACATGCCGACGCTGACCACCTTGTCGTAGCGGCCATCGCGCGGCAGGTCCCGGTAATCCAGCAGTTCCAGCGTGACCTGGTCTTCCAGGCCCTCGGCCTTGACCCGTTCGCGGCCCAGCTTGAGCTGTTCCTCGCTGAGGGTGATGCCGTGTACCTGGGCGCCGAACTCCCGCGCGGCCAGGCGCGCCAGCCCGCCCCAGCCGCAGCCGACATCGAGCAGCTTCTCGCCTGGTTTCAGCCGCAGCTTGCGGCACAGGTGGCGCAGCTTGGCCAGTTGTGCGGCGGCCAGAGTTTCGTTGCCGGTCTCGTAGTAGGCGCAGGAGTAGACCATCTGCGGATCGAGCCAGAGCTGGTAGAACGCGTTGGAGAGGTCGTAGTGGTAATGGATGGCTTCGGCGTCGGTGGCCTTGTCGTGGCTTTCGCGCACGTAGTCGGCGTCGCCATCGTCGTCGCCCAGCGCGGTGCTCAGGGCGTCGGCCATGGCGATCACTTCGCCGATCGGCCCCTCGATATCCATGCGGTTCTCGACGTAGGCGCGGCCGAGGATGTCGAGGCTGGGATGGGTGATCTCGGTCAGCAGCGTCGGATCGCGCACGACGAGAGTTACCTGCGGGTCGGGGCCCAGGTCGAAGGCCTGGGCGTCGCCGATGCGGATGCGCAAGGGCAACTGCAGGGACAGCAACTCAGAGGGCAGATTGGCGTTCATGCAAACCTCCTGGTCACAGGGCTGAGGAACTATAGACCAGCACGCCCATAGTCTTCGCCTATGGCCTGGCCCGCGAAAAACTATCGGGCGCCGACCACTGCGGTAAGCCTGACGATTCCATTGCAGTGGAGTACGCCCCGGCGGGTTGCGTTCCAAAAAGAACAGCTCGGCAAGACAGCTCGCCCGTAAAGCGTAGCAGCCGCTTCGCTGGGTATCTTTGCCAGCCTTGAGATAGAGCCTTTCCTGAGCGGTAACTATCGCCGCGGTGTGACAGTTCGCCGCTGCCTTGCACTACACTGGGCTCGCCCGTGCCCATCCCGGCCGGTGCACCTCTGCAGTGAAGGGGGCCTTCCTTGAATACCTTGTCCGAGCCGCGTCCGGCGGTCCGCACCGTGCTGGTGGGGCTGATGCTGGCGATCTTCCTCGGTGCGCTCGACCAGACCATCGTCGCCGTGTCCCTGCCAGCGATCTCCGCCGGCTTCGGCGACTTCGACCTGCTGGCCTGGGTCATCTCCGGCTACATGGTGGCGATGACCATCTCCATGCCGATCTACGGCAAGCTCGGCGACCTCTACGGGCGCCGCGTGCTGATGCTCTTCGCCATCGGCCTGTTCACCGTCGCCTCGCTGCTTTGCGGCGCCGCGCAGAGCATGGAGCAACTGGTGCTCGCCCGCGTGCTGCAGGGTATCGGCGCCGGCGGGATGATGTCGGTGAGCCAGGCGATCATCGGCGACATCGTCCCGCCGCGCGAACGCGGCCGCTACCAGGGCTACTTCAGCAGCATGTACGCGGTGGCGAGCATCGCCGGCCCGGTGCTGGGCGGGGTGCTCACCGAGTACCTGTCGTGGCGCTGGGTGTTCCTGATCAACCTGCCGGTGGGCCTGGTCGCCCTCGCGGTGTCGCGCCAGACCCTGCGCGGCCTGCCGGTTCCGGGGCGCAAGCCGGTGATCGACTACCTCGGCACCATGCTGATGATCGCCGGCCTGGGCAGCCTGCTGCTGGCGATCACCGAGGTCGGCCAGGGCGCGCGCTGGAACGACCCGCAGATGCTCGCGCTGTTCATTGCCGCGCTGGTGCTGATCGCGCTGTTCGTGCTGCAGGAACGCCGCGCGCCGGAGCCACTGGTGCCGATGCATCTGTTCGGTATTCGCGCAGCCACCCTGAGCTGGCTGATCAGCTTCTTCGCCAGCTTCCAGGTCATTTCGTTGTCGGTGCTGGTGCCGCTGCGCTTCCAGTCGGTGACCGGCGCGGGCGCGGACAGCGCGGCGCTACACCTGCTGCCGCTGGCCATGGGCGTGCCGATCGGCGCGTACTGCTGCGGCCGTCTCACCGCGATCATCGGCCGCTACAAGCCGCAGATCGTCGGCGGCGGCCTGCTGATGCCGCTGGCGATTGCCGGGCTGGCGCTGACGCCGCCAAGTTCGTACTTGGTCTCGGGTATCTGCATGCTGCTCACCGGCATCGCCGCCGGCACGCAGTTCCCCACCAGCCTGGTGGCGGCGCAGAGCGCGGTGGAGACCAAGCACCTGGGTGTTGCTACTAGCAACATCACCCTGTTCCGCTCATTGGGCGGGGCGGTGGGGATCGCGCTGATGTCCGCGCTGCTGCTGGCGATGCTGCAGCCGCTGGCGGGGGAAGCGGGTCACGGGCTGTCGGCCAGCGCGCTGCTGGCCAGCCTCAGCGGAGCCGGCCACGAGGCGCAGCGGCTCACGCTGGATGGGGTATTCGGCCACCTGTTCCTGATCAACGCAGGCTTCGGCGCCCTGGCCCTGCTGATCGCACTGGCGCTGCCCGACCACGCGCTGCGCGGCCGCGGCAACGACTAGCGAAGTCGCGCAGGGTCAGTCCTCGTCGTTGAGGTAGCTGACCTTGCGCAGGTCTGGCAGCAGCAGGCAGACCAGAAGTGCCACGCCGCACATGACCGAGACGTAGACGTAGAACACCTCTTCCATGCCGATGCTCTTCAGGCCCAGGGCGGCGTATTCCGCCGAGCCGCCGAAGATCGCGTTACCCACCGCATAGGACAGGCCCACGCCCAGGGCACGGATCTGCGGCGGGAACATCTCCGCCTTGATCAGGCCGCTGATCGAGGTGTACAGGCTGACGATGGCCATGGCCGCGATGATCAGCACGAAGGCCAGGTACGGGCTGCTCACCGCCTTCAGCGCGGAGAGGATCGGCCAGGTGAAGATCAGGCCGAGGGCACCGAACCAGAGCATCGAGGTCTTGCGCCCGATGCGGTCGGACAGCGCGCCGAACAGCGGCTGCATGCACATGTAGCAGAACAGCGCGAAGGTCATCACGCCGCTGGCCACCTTGGCGTCCATCCCGGCGGTGTTGACCAGGTATTTCTGCATGTAGGTGGTGAAGGTGTAGAAGATCAGCGAGCCGCCGGCGGTGAAGCCAAGCACGGTGAAGAAGGCGCGCTTGTGGTGGGTGAACAGCTCGGAGAGGGTGCCCGACTCCTTGCGGTTGAGGTTCGACTCCTTGGCCGTCTCGTGCAGCGAACGGCGCAGGTAGAAGGCGATCACCGCGGTGATGGCGCCCACCACGAAGGGAATCCGCCAGCCCCAGTCCTTGAGCTCCTCGGTGGTCAGCAGCTGCTGCAGGATCACCACCACCAGCACCGCCAGCAACTGGCCGCCGATCAGGGTCACGTACTGGAAGGAGGCGAAGAAACCGCGCTGGCCCTTGAGCGCCACTTCGCTCATGTAGGTCGCGCTGGTGCCGTACTCGCCACCCACCGAGAGCCCCTGGAACAGCCGCGCCACCAGCAGCAGCGCCGGCGCGGCCACGCCGATGCTGGCGTAGGTCGGCATCACCGCGATAGCCAGGGAGCCGCCGCACATCATCAGCACGGAGATCATCATCGCCGTCTTGCGGCCCTTCTTGTCGGCGATGCGGCCGAACATCCAGCCGCCGATGGGGCGCATCAGGAAGCCGGCGGCGAACACTCCGGCAGTGTTCAGCAGCTGTACGGTCGGGTCGTCCGAAGGGAAGAACGAATGGGCGAAATACAGGGCGGTGAAGGCGTAGACGTAGAAGTCGAACCACTCCACCAGGTTGCCCGAGGAGGCGCCGACGATGGCCAGGATGCGCGAGCGGCGCTCATGGGCGGAATACTGCGGTGCGGCAGGTGCGTTCATGGGGATTCTCTTGTCGGTTGTTACGGCTTCCCGTCTCGTTGGACGGAATTCCTTCTACCGTCCCGTGCTCGCGCGTGATTCCGGCGACGGAATTTTTCACGGACACAATCAGAAACAGTATAGACATGTCCGATAGCCGGCTAACGAAATCCGTGGGGTAGACCGGCCCTTTCGGTTCGAATATCGGACACTTGTGAACGCACGTTTGTCGTTTCCGATTGACCGGCCACTAGCCAGCTTCTATCGTTGGCCCCGCTCCCCACCCTGCGGGAGACTTGTCAGGTACCCCTCGCAGGGCCGGAGCCCGACCTTGTCCACAAGACAAGGTCGATTTCCATTCCCCTCGTGTAGCGGCCTCTGCCGCCTGGCCTCGGTGCCCCGTCCACACCCCCGGACGTGCAGGCACCGGGGGAATGTTGAGCATTCCCCGCCCCTCGCTCGAACTTTCCGCTGCCCGGAAACGAAAAAAGGCCCCCGAAGGGACCTTTCTCGTCACGCCTGCGCGCTTATTCCACGGTGACCGGCTTATTCCACCGTTACGGACTTGGCCAGGTTGCGCGGCTGGTCGACGTCGGTGCCCTTGAGCACGGCGACGTAGTAGGACAGCAACTGCAGCGGCACGGTGTAGAGGATCGGCGCCAGACAGTCGTGGATCGCCGGCATGCCCACCACATGGGTGCCCTCGCCATTGGAGATACCGCTGCCGCCTTCGGCGAACACCACCAGTTCACCGCCACGGGCACGGACTTCCTGCAGGTTGGACTTGAGCTTCTCCAGCAGTTCGTTGTTCGGCGCCACGGTAACTACCGGCATGTCAGCGTCGACCAGCGCCAGCGGGCCGTGCTTGAGCTCGCCGGCCGGGTAGGCCTCGGCGTGGATGTAGGAGATCTCCTTGAGCTTCAGTGCGCCTTCCATCGCCACCGGGTACTGTGCGCCACGGCCGAGGAACAGGGTGTGGTGCTTCTCGGCGAACAGCTCGCTGACCTTCTCCACCACCTTGTCCATCGCCAGGGCTTCTTCCAGGTGGGTCGGCAGGCGGCGCAGCTCGCTCACCAGCTCGGCTTCGACGCCTTCGTTCAGGCGGTTCTGCACCTGGCCGATGCCCAGGGTCAACAGCAGCAGGGCGACCAGCTGGGTGGTGAAGGCCTTGGTCGAGGCCACGCCGATTTCCGGGCCGGCATTGGTCAACAGGGTCATGTCCGACTCGCGCACCAGCGAGCTGGTGGCGACGTTGCAGATCGCCAGACTCGACAGGAAGCCCAGCTCCTTGGCGTAGCGCAGCGCGGCCAGGGTGTCGGCGGTTTCGCCGGACTGGGAGATGGTGACGAACAGGGAATCCGGGTGCACCGCCACCTTGCGGTAGCGGAACTCGCTGGCGACCTCGACCTGGCAGGGGATGCCGGTCAGGCTTTCCAGCCAGTAACGGGCGACCATGCCGGCGTGGTAGCTGGTACCGCAGGCGACGATCTGCACGGTGCGCACCTTGGCCAGCAGCTCGCGGGCCTGCGGGCCGAAGTTGTCCACCAGCACCTGCTGGGTGCCCAGGCGGCCTTCCAGGGTGCGCTGCACCACGGCCGGCTGCTCATGGATCTCCTTGAGCATGAAGTGGCGGTAGCCGCCCTTGTCGGCTGCCTCGGCGCCTTCGTGGTAGCGCACTTCCTCGCGCTGCACCGAATTGCCGTCGACGTCCCACAGCTGCAGGCCATCGCGGCGGATTTCGGCGATATCGCCTTCTTCCAGGTAGATGAAGCGGTCGGTGACCTGGCGCAGCGCCAGTTGGTCGGAAGCGAGGAAGTTCTCGCCATGGCCCAGGCCCACGACCAGTGGGCTGCCGCTACGGGCGGCGAGGATGCGGTCGGGCTGCTTGCTGCTGATCACCGCCAGGCCATAGGCGCCGTGCAGCTCCTTGACCACCGCCTTGAGCGCAACGGTCAGGTCGCCCAGCTCGCCCAGACGCAGGTGCAGCAGATGGGCGATGACCTCGGTGTCGGTCTGCGAGGTGAACACGTAGCCGCGCGCCTTGAGCATTTCGCGCAGGGGCTCGAAGTTCTCGATGATGCCGTTGTGCACCACCGCCACTTCGCCGTTGGAGAAGTGCGGGTGGGCATTGGCCTCGGTGGGCGCGCCGTGGGTGGCCCAGCGGGTGTGGGCGATGCCCAGGCGACCGAGCAGAGGCAGTTCCTCGATGGCCTGCTCCAGGCTCGACACCTTGCCGGCGCGACGACGGCGCTCCAGCACGCCGCCGTTGTCGATAACCGCCACACCGGCGCTGTCATAGCCGCGGTATTCGAGGCGCTTGAGGCCTTCGACGAGGATCGGGGTGATATTGCGCTCGGCGATGGCGCCTACGATTCCACACATGGCTTGTCTCTCCTGTCAGTCTTCGCAGCGGGCGCGGATAACTTTCACGCCGCGTGCCTGGATCAGTTCGAACGCCTCGTCGCTCAGGCGTTCGTCGGTAATCAGGGTCTGGACGCTGCTCCACGGCAGCTCCAGGTTGGGAATGCGCCGGCCCAGCTTGTCGGACTCGGCCATGACGATCACCTCGCGGGCGACCTCGGCCATGACCCGGCTCAGGCCCAGCAGTTCGTTGAAGGTGGTGGTGCCGCGCTCCAGGTCCAGCCCGGTGGCGCCGATGAACAGCTGGTCGAAATCGTAGGAGCGCAGCACCTGCTCGGCCACCTGCCCCTGGAACGACTCCGAATGCGGGTCCCAGGTGCCGCCGGTCATCAGCAGCACCGGTTCGCGCTCCAGTTCGCGCAGGGCGTTGGCCACGCTCAGCGAGTTGGTCATCACCACCAGGCCGGGCTTGCGGCCCAGCTCCGGGATCAGCGCGGCAGTGGTGCTGCCGCTGTCGATGATGATCCGCGCGTGCTCGCGGATACAGCCGGCGGCGGCACGGCCGATGGCCTGCTTGTAGCGCGACAGCGGTTGGCTCGGCTCGGCGATCAGCTCATGGGGCATCGGCACCGCGCCACCGTAGCGGCGCAGCAGCAGGCCGTTGCCTTCCAGGGCGGCCAGGTCCTTGCGGATGGTCACCTCGGAGGTGGCGAAGCGGCGCGCCAGATCGTCCACGCTGACCTCGCCCTGTTCGGCAAGCAGCGCCAGGATGTCATGGCGGCGTTGGGGGGTGTTGCGTTTCGACATGAACGATTAAGTTTCGATTCGAAAGATAAGTGTGCGAATCAAAACCCAACTTCTTTCGTTCGTCAAGATTTTCCGGAATGAACGGAAGCAGTTTTTGTAGAAGCGAGGGAGCTGCCCGGTTCACGTTTGCGGTAGTTGGTGGTCATCGCGGACGAAGTCCGCTCCCACGAGGGCGGTACATTGCGTAGGAGCGGACTTTGTCCGCGATTGGCCGAGGCAGACCGCGAGGTCCGCCACGGGAGTCGGGTCAGTCGACTTCGATGCGATTGCGCCCGCTGCGCTTGGCGCGGTACAGCGCCTGGTCCGCGCGCTCGAAGACGACGTCGCTGTTCTCTTCGTTGCGGAAGGCGGTCAACCCGGCCGAGCAGGTGATGCTCAGGCGCTCGCCCTTGAAGTGGAACGGGCAGGCCTCGATGGCCCCGCGCAGCACTTCCAGCAGTTGCTGGCCACCTTCCAGCGGCGTCGCCGGCAGCAGCACGACGAACTCCTCGCCGCCGTAGCGGGCGATGAAATCGGTCTTGCGCAGGCGCTTGGCCAGTTCGTTGGCGATGATCTTCAGCACCTTGTCACCGGCGAGGTGGCCGAAGTCGTCGTTGATCCGCTTGAAGTGGTCGACATCCAGTACCGCCAGCAGCAGGTCGCCGCCGTAGCGCTGCCAGCGCGAGACCTCCAGCTCCAGGCGCTCGGTCAGGGCCGCACGGTTGGGCAGGCCGGTCAGGGCATCGGTCATGGCCTTCTGGCGCTGGTCCTCGATGTTCGCCTGGAAGGTGCGCGCCTCCTCTTCCATGCTGGAGACGCGGGTCACCAGCGACTGGATGCGCTCGCCGACTTCACGCTCACGGGTTTCACGCTCCTCGCGGAAGCGGTCCATGGTGCCGACCAGCCCTTGCAGGCGCGATTCCACGTTGCGCTTGAGGCCTTCCAGGTCGGTGGCCTCCAGCACGCTGTCCTTCAGGCCGCTGACCTGCTCGCGCAGGGTGTCGTCCAGGTCGCGGGCGCTGGAGCTGGAACCGGAGTGGTTGTCCTGTACCGCCTGCAAGCCGTCGAGGAACGCACCCAGGCGGTCGTTGAGCTGGTGCAGGTAGCCTTCGAATTCGCGCTGGCCACTGTCGTTGAGCGACAGCACGAGCATGCCCAGGTCATCCAGCACCGGCACCAGTTCGTACCAGTTGAGGCTGCCGTGGATACGCGAGCGCAATGCCTCGGCCTGAATCTGCTGGGCTGCGGGCAGGTGCATCTCGTCCAGCAGGCGCAGCAGGCTGGCCTCGATGTGCGGCGCCACGGCGCTGTAGCCCGGCTCAGGGCGCGGCGGCAGGGAATAGGGATCGGTGGCCTGGCTGGCTTCCTCGGCGGTGCCGAACAGGCCCGGCGGTACCGGCAGGCTGTCGAGCAGACGGGCGTCGGATTGGCTGCTCCGCTCGGCCTCGACCACTTCGCTGACGGCAACCGGCTGGATGACCGGCTCGATAACTGGATCGGCCAGCACCACGGGCTGCAGGGCGGCGATGGAGGGCGATGCTGCGCTTTCCTCTGCCACAGGCTTGGCAACGGCCGCGGGCACCTCGGCTAAGGGTTCAGCGGCGCTCTCAGCCACATAGGCCTCGGCGAGCACTGGAGCGGCAGCAGGTGCAGGTGCAGGTGCAGCAGTTTCGACTTCCGCGCGGGCGGGCGTCTCCAGCACTGGCGCCTGAGCAGGAGCAGTGTCTTGCACGACCGCTTCGGCAGGTTCTGCGGTCACTTCGGTGGTGTCTGCCGCGCCCTCGCGGCCGCCAAACAGGCGCTGGAGGAAACCCGGCCGAGCCTCCGTCGCCCCTTCGCCGAAATGCTCGATCACCTGGCGCTGCAGGCGGCTCAGCTCGCTGAGCAGGACGGGTAGTTCGCGGGAGGTGCTGGCGCGGCTGGGGATGTCCTTGGCCAGGCGCTTGAGCGGCTTGCGCACGTCACCCGGCATGTCCAGGGACAGCAGTTGCTGGGACAGCTGGCTGAGTGCGGCGATGTTCTGTTCGACGCGCTGCTGGCGGCGCTGCTCTGAGTCGAGCACGGCCTTTTCCAGCTGCGGGATCAGGCGCGACAGGCCGGCGTCCATGTCGTCGCGGCGCAGCACTTCGCGCAGCTCGGCCATGCAGGCGTCCACCGCCTTGTCGCTGCCCTCGGCCGCCAGACTGCTGCGCACCAGGCCGCGGCGCAACAGGTCGACGCGGGCATCCCAGCGGCGTTCGAGCTTCTCCTGCTGTTCGAGGCCGTCGAGGTATTTCTGTTTCCAGCGTTGGTCGTCGTCGCGACTCATTCAGGGGCCTCGCCGCGCAAGACGAGCGACGAGGACGAACGCAGGGCATCCGGCAGGCGGATTTCCACGGCCACCGGCAGGTGGTCGGAAATCGGGTGCGGGAGGACACTGACGCGTTCCAGCGCCAGCTCGGAACTGAGCAGGATGTGGTCCAGGCAGCGCTGCGGGCGCCAGCTGGGGAAGGTGGCCTCGACCTGCGGGGCGATGAGCTGGAGGTCGCGCAGCGGCGAGCTTTCCAGCAGGTCGGTGGCATGGGTGTTCATGTCGCCCATCAGCACGTGGTGGCGGTAGTCCTGCAGCAGCTCGCGGATATAGGCGAGCTGGCGGGTGCGGGTCCGCGCGCCGAGGGCCAGGTGCATCATCACCACCGCCAGCGCGTCCTTGCCTTCGCCGAAGCGCATGAGGATCGCGCCGCGTCCGGGCGGGCCGGGCAGCGGGTGGTCTTCCAGGGCGGTGGGCTGCAGGCGGCTGAGCAGGCCGTTGCTGTGCTGGGCGAGACGCCCGAGGTTGCGGTTGAGCTGCTGGTACCAGTAGGGGAAGGCACCGAGCTGGGCCAGGTGTTCGACCTGGTTGATATTGCCGGAGCGGATGCTGCCGCCGTCGGCTTCCTGCAGGGCGACCACGTCGTAGTCGTGGAGCAACTCGCCGATGCGCTGCAGGTTGCTGGCGCGCCCGGCGGCCGGCAGCAGGTGCTGCCAGCCACGGGTCAGGTAGTGACGGTACCTTTCGGTACTGATGCCCACCTGGATGTTGAAGCTGAGCAGGCGCAGCCGGCCGTCATCGGGCAGGCCGGCAGCCGTGCCGTGAGCCGCATTCACCCGCGGAGAGCAGGCTCCTGCGACACGATCACGAGTGCGCCGGCGCAGCATCGTCGTCGGCCCTTACTGGGCGGCCTTGGCGTCGGCGCGTTCCTTGGCGATCAGCTGGTCGGCCAGCTGCAGCGCCTCGTCCGGGCCGCCGGCCGAACCGATGTCGAAGCGGTACTTGCCATTGACCACCATGGTCGGCACGCCGCTGATCTGGTAGGCCATCGCCAGTTTCTTGGCCTTTTCGGCCTGGCCCTTGATGGCGAAGGAGTTGTAGGTGCTGAGGAACTTGTCCTTGTCGACGCCCTGTTCGGCGACGAAGTCAGCCATTTCTTCCGGAGTGGTCAGGCCCTTCGGGTTGTTGTGCAGCTTCTCGAAGATCGCGTGGTGGACCTTCTTCTCCACACCCATGGATTCCAGGGTCAGGAACAGTTGACCGTGGATGTTCCACAGGCCGCCGAACATGGCCGGGATACGCACGAAGTGCACGTCGGCCGGCAGCTTCTCGACCCACGGGTTGATGGTCGGTTCGAAGGCATAGCAGTGCGGGCAACCGTACCAGAACAGCTCCACCACCTCGATCTTGCCGGGCTGCGAGACCGGGACGGCCTGGCTCAGCTCGGTGTAGTTCTTGCCCGCTTCGAAATCGGCTGCGTTCGCGTTGACGGCGAACAGGCCGGCGAAGGCAAGCGCGGCGGTGAAAATCAGGTTACGCATGGTTCACTCCTTGGCTGAGCGGAACCGCCACGCTGCGGCGCGGCGGGATGAAGCGGTTTGACCGGAGGGGCCAGACACGGTTCCAGCATTGTAGTGGTGCCGGATGCAAAAAAGGGTGGCCGAGGCCACCCTTTTTTTCGAACCGGCTTGCGGTCCGTGCTGCACGCGAGATTGCTTAGTGCAGGCCTTCGATGTAGCTGGAGATCGCAGCGATGTCCTTGTTGGACAGCTTGGCGGCGATGCTGCGCATGATCATCGCGTCGCCGTCGTTGGTGCGCTCGCCTTCACGGAAAGCGGTCAGCTGCTTGGCGGTGTAGGCCGCGTGCTGGCCACCCAGGTGCGGGAAGCCGGCTTCGGCGTTGCCCAGACCGCTGGGGTTGTGGCAACCGGTGCAGGCCGGCATGCCTTCGGTGAGCTTGCCGCCGCGGAACAGGGCTTCGCCCTGGGCGACCAGCTTGGGATCGGCGGCGCCGATGCTGCCGTTCTGGCTGGAGAAGTAGGCGGCGATGTCGGCCAGGTCTTCGTCGCTGAGGTTGGTCAGCAGGCCGGTCATTTCCAGCACGGTACGCTTGCCGTCCTTGATGTCGTGCATCTGCTTGAGCAGGTAACGCTCACCCTGCCCGGCCAGTTTCGGGAAGTTGGGCGCCATGCTGTTGCCATCGGCGCCATGGCAGGCACCACAGACAGCAGCTTTCGCCTGACCGGCCTTGGCATCGCCCGCGGCGTTCGCCACACCGACAAGACCCAGGGTCAACAGCAGACTCACGATCAATTTGTTCATCAGCTAATCCAATAACGGCTAAGGGTGAAAGAGTAAGGCCTGAGAAGTTACTTCGACATCCACTGGATAATTGTCTGGTAATCCTCGGCGCTGCAGTCGGTGCACAGGCCGCGAGGCGGCATCGCGTTGAAACCGTTGGTCACATGTTGCACCAGCGTGTCCATGCCCTTGTCCAGGCGTGGCTTCCAAGCGGTGGCGTCGCCCTTCTTCGGCGCCATTGGCAACTGACCATTGTGGCAGGCGCCACAGGCTCTGTTGAAAACGGCTTCCGGATCCTGGGCCGCCAGGGCGCTGGATGCCAGCGCGGCAACGATGGCTGCGAACAGCAGTTTCTTCATGATTATCCTCATCGCAGGGAACATCCGCGTTCTTATTTGCGCGGACTCCAACGTTCCCGTGTGGCTCGACCCTGGGGGATAAAGCGCACACAAAATCCGCGGCATTATATACTTCAGATGCCCAAACGGAAACGAAACCGCCCCCCGCGACACCGCGTCGCACCCGCCGCGAAGTTACCCATGTCCTCGAATAACGCTACGAAAAACCCGATTCTCGGCCTCTGCCAACAGGCCACTTTCCTCATTTCCGCCGCCAAGGTGAACCAGTGCCCGGAAGACTCCGGCCTGGAAGTCGCCTTCGCCGGCCGCTCCAACGCGGGCAAGTCCAGCGCGCTGAATGCGCTGACCCACGCGAACCTGGCGCGGACTTCCAAGACCCCCGGTCGCACCCAGTTGCTGAACTTCTTCCGCCTGGATGACGAACGCCGCCTGGTCGACCTGCCCGGCTACGGCTACGCCAAGGTGCCGATTCCGCTGAAGCTGCACTGGCAGCAGCACCTGGAAGCTTATCTGAGTAGCCGCAATGCGCTAGCCGGCGTAGTGCTGATGATGGATATCCGCCATCCGCTGACCGATTTCGACCGCCTGATGCTCGACTGGGCGCAGGCCAGCCAGCTGCCGATCCACGTGCTGCTGACCAAGGCCGACAAGCTGGCCTACGGCGCGGCGAAGAATGCGCTGCTCAAGACCCGCAAGGAAATCCTCGACGGCTGGGGCGATGTCGCCACCCTGCAGCTGTTCTCGGCGCCCAAGCGCCAGGGCGTGGAAGAGGCGCAACTGGTCCTGGCCGGCTGGCTGGGTCTGCTGGACGAGGAAGAAGATGAGGCCGGCGAGGAGGCCTGAGGCCAAATCGCAGGCAAAAAAAACCCCGAGCTTCGTATGGGGAGGGGGAAGTTCGGGGTTTAAGTCCGGACCGCTAGGGCGGGGTCCAGTAATCTGCCAACACTAAACACTGCAAAGGAGCATCGAAGGGCTTCACCAGCCATTCACGAGTTCTGACTCGGCTCCCGAGGTGAAGTTCAGCGGGTCACAAAAGATTTTTTCAGGCGGCCCCGAAAGTGCCTGAACAATCGTGCCAGAAGGCCCGGCTGGCGGGCCTTGTGACCGTTCGTCAAGTCGATCAGTGGGCCTCGTCCCAGTTGGCGCCCACCCCGGCTTCGACGACCAGCGGTACGTCCAGCTGCGCCGCCCCGCTCATCAGTGGCCGAATGGCCTCGCTGACCTGATCGACCAGGTCCTCGCGCACTTCCAGCACCAGTTCGTCGTGTACCTGGAGGATGACGCGGGCGTCGATGCCGCTCTCCTGCAGCCAGTTATCCACAGCCACCATGGCGCGCTTCATAATGTCCGCGGCGGTGCCCTGCATCGGTGCGTTGATCGCCGTGCGCTCGGCGGCCTTGCGCATGGCGCCGTTCTTCGAAGCGATCTCCGGCAGGTACAGGCGACGCCCGAACAGGGTCTCGACGAAGCCCTGCTCGGCGGCCTGGGTGCGGGTGCGCTCCATGTACGCCAGCACGCCCGGATAGCGGGTGAAGTAGCGGTCGATGTAGGCCTGGGCCTCCTTGCGCTCGACGCCGATCTGCTTGGCCAGGCCGAAGGCGCTCATGCCGTAGATCAGGCCGAAGTTGATCGCCTTGGCGCTGCGGCGCTGATCGGACGTCACGTCATCCAGCGGCACGCCGAACACCTCGGCGGCGGTGGCACGGTGCACGTCGCGGTCGTGGCGGAAGGCATCCAGCAGACCTTCGTCCTTGGCCAGGTGGGCCATGATGCGCAGTTCGATCTGCGAGTAGTCCGCCGCCAGCAGCTGGTAGCCCTTGGGTGCGACGAAGGCCTGGCGGATGCGCCGGCCCTCGGCAGTGCGGATCGGGATGTTCTGCAGGTTCGGGTCGCTGGAGGACAGCCGGCCGGTCGCCGCCACCGCCTGGTGGTAGCTGGTGTGGATGCGCCCGGTTCGCGGGTTGATCTGCTCCGGCAGCTTGTCGGTGTAGGTGCTCTTGAGCTTGCTCATGGAGCGGTACTGCATGATCACCTTCGGCAGCTCGTAATCCTGCTCGGCCAGCTCGGCGAGGACGGCCTCGGCGGTGGACGGCTGGCCGGTGGCGGTCTTCGACAGCACCGGCAGGCCGAGCTTTTCATAAAGGATGGCGCCCAGCTGTTTGGGCGAGCCGAGGTTGAACTCCTCGCCCGCCAGGTCATAGGCCTGGCGCTGCAGCTCGACCATTTTCTCGCCCAGCTCGACGCTCTGCTTGCCCAGCAGATTGGCATCGACCAGCGCGCCGTTGCGCTCGATGCGCGCCAGCACCGGCACCAGCGGCATCTCGATTTCGGTGAGGACCTTGGCCAGCGACGGGATCGCCTCCAGCTTCTGCCACAGGGTCTGGTGCAGACGCAGAGTCACGTCGGCGTCTTCGGCGGCGTAAGGGCCGGCTTGTTCCAGGGCGATCTGGTCGAAGGTCAGCTGCTTGGCGCCCTTGCCGGCAATGTCCTCGAAACGGATGGTGCTGTGGCCCAGGTACTTGAGCGCCAGGCTGTCCATGTCGTGGCGGGTCGCTGTGGAGTCCAGCACGTAGGATTCGAGCATGGTGTCGTAGGCGATGCCCTGCACGGCGATGGGCGTCGAGGCGTTGGCCAGGACGTTCATGTCGTACTTGGCGTGCTGGCCGACCTTGCGCTTCTTCGGGTCCTCCAGCAGCGGCTTGAGGGCCTTGAGCACGGCATCGAGGTCCAGCTGCGCGGGCACGCCCATATAACTGTGGGCCAGCGGCACATAGGCGGCTTCGCCTTCTTTTACTGCGAAGGACACGCCCACTACCTGGGCCTGCTGCGGATCGAGACTGGTGGTCTCGGTGTCGAAGGCAATCAGGTCGGCAGCTTCCAGCTTCTTCAGCCAGGCGTCGAACTGCGCTTGTTCCAGGACGATGTCGTAGAGCTTCTCAGCCTCGGCGGCAGGCGGGGCCTCTTCCAGCGCCAGCTGCGGGCTGCCGTTCTTGGCCGCCTGGCGCTGCAGGTCATCCAGCCCGGTCTTGAATTCCAGGGTGCGATACAGCTCGGTCAGCGCCTCGCGGTCCGGCTCGCCGGGGTGCAGGGCGTCGATCTCGACGTTCAGTTCGACGTCGCACTTGATGGTGGCGAGCTGGTAGGACAGGTAGGCCATGTCCTTGTGCTCTTCGAGCTTGGCCGGCAGGCCCTTGGCGCCGCGGATCGGCAGCTCGGGCACCTTGTTCAGGCTGGCGTAGAGCACATCCAGGCCGCCACCGACGCCGGTGAGCAGGCCGAGGGCGGTCTTCTCGCCGACACCGGGCACGCCGGGAATGTTGTCGACCTTGTCGCCCATCAGCGCCAGGTAATCGATGATGAGTTCAGGACCGACGCCGAATTTCTCTTTCACGCCATCCACGTCGAGCACGCTACCGGTCATCGTGTTGACCAGCGTAATGTGCCCGTCGACCAGCTGTGCCATGTCCTTGTCGCCGGTGGAGATCACCACCGCCCGGCCCCCGGCCGCGCTCTGTCGGGCCAGGGTGCCGATCACGTCGTCCGCTTCCACGCCTTCCACGCACAGCAGTGGCAGGCCGAGGGCGCGCACCGTGGCGTGCAGCGGTTCCACCTGCACCCGCAGGTCGTCCGGCATCGAGGGGCGGTTGGCCTTGTACTCGGCGAACATCTCGTCGCGGAAGGTCCCGCCCTTGGCATCGAAGACCACTGCGAAGGGGCTGTCCGGGTACTGCTTGCGCAGGCTCTTGAGCATATTCAGCACGCCCTTCACCGCTCCCGTGGGCATGCCGGAGGAGGTCATCAGCGGCGGCAGGGCATGGAAGGCGCGATACAGGTAGGACGAGCCGTCCACGAGGACGAGGGGTGCTTGGCTCATGAGGGGAATCAACCTTTTCAGAAGGGCTCGGGCTAAAATGTCCGTAGCCAATTCGACAAAGGGACAAGGTTATCATGCGTACGTTGAACCGCCTGTTGCTCGCCGCTCTGCTGGGCTTTGGTGCGACCACCGTGTTGGCGGCGGACGATGCCCCGACGCCGGAACCGGATGTGACCATCCGCCAGGAAGGCGACAAGACCATCCAGGAATACCGCGTGAACGGCTTCCTCTACGCCATCAAGGTCGTGCCCAAGCACGGCAAGCCGTACTTCCTGGTGCGCCAGGACGGCAGCGACGGCAACTTCATCCGCTCGGACCAGCCCGACAAGCTGATTCCGCAGTGGCAGATCTTCAGCTGGTAAACCCTCCCCGCCACGACGCTCCAGAGGATTGAGCATGTCGGTATTCACACCTCTGGAACGTCCGGTCCTGGAAGACTTCCTCGCCCCCTACGGCCTCGGCCGCCTGCGGGATTTTCGCGGTATCGCCGAAGGCTCGGAGAACAGCAACTTCTTCGTCAGCCTGGAGCGGGGCGAATTCGTCCTGACCCTGGTCGAGCGCGGCCCGGTGCAGGAGATGCCGTTCTTCATCGAACTGCTCGACGTGCTGCACGAAGCCGACCTGCCGGTGCCCTACGCCCTGCGCACCAGGGACGGCGAGGCGCTGCGCCAGCTCGAAGGCAAGCCGGCGCTGCTGCAACCGCGTCTGGCCGGCCGTCATGAGCGCTCGCCGAACAACCATCACTGCCAGGAAGTCGGCAACCTGCTGGCACGCCTGCACCTGGCGACCCGCGAGCGGATCATCGAGCGCCCCAGCGACCGTGGCCTGGGCTGGATGCTGCAGGAGGGCGAGAAGATGCAGTCGCACCTCTCGGGCGGCGCCGCGCCTCTGCTGGGCAACGCACTGAAAGAGATCTCCCGCCTGCTCGCGGATCAGCCGGCACTGCCACGCGCCAACCTGCACGCCGACCTGTTCCGCGACAACGTGCTGTTCGACGGCCCGCACCTGGCGGGAGTGATCGACTTCTACAACGCCAGCTCCGGCTGGATGCTCTATGACCTGGCAATCACCGTGAACGACTGGTGCTCGACCGACGACGGCGCCCTCGACGCCCCGCGCGCCCGCGCCCTGCTGGCGGCCTATGCGGCCAAGCGGCCGTTCACCGCGCTGGAAGCCGAGCTCTGGCCGCAGATGCTGAGGGTGGCTTGCGTGCGCTTCTGGCTGTCACGACTGATCGCCGCCGAAGCGTTTGCCGGGCAGGACGTGCTGATCCACGACCCGAGCGAGTTCGAGCGCCGGCTGGCGCAGCGGCAGACGGTGGGGATTCATTTGCCGTTTGCGTTGTAAGGACGCGCCTCGGCGTCGCATCAACCCGCCAGAGCTCAAGTCCTGGCGTCGGGGTAATCGAAACCGAAGTCATCCAGCTCGGTCTTGGTCACGACGCTGCGCAGGTCGATGGGTTCGATCCTCACCAGGCCGATCCGCAGGCCGAATGGCTTGAAGACAGCCTCCAGGGTCGCCAGCGTCGGGTTGCCATCGCCGTGTTCAAGGTGGTTGAGCGCACGCATGGAGATCTTGCACATACGCGCAAAGGTCGCCTGCTTCAGCCCGGTAACCTCCAGGCGCAGCCGCTTCACCGCGCCACCCAGATCGAGGCTGCCATCGGCCACCGCCGCACCGATGGAGCGAATCAACTGGTCACGCTCCTCCAACGTCAGGTTCTTCATAGCAGGCCCCACTCTTTCAATCGCGCGTCGAGGTCGTTGAGCGGCAGGCTCTTCGAGCGGTGAACCTCGTCCGGCAGACCAGCCAGCAGGTCCGGCAGAGCTCGGAACCGCTCGGCAGCAAGGCGCAGCGCATCGAAGACTTCATCACCCGTGGCGCGGTCCGCATGGGTATGACAGGCAGCCCGCCAATCGGGGGCACCGCGCTCCTCATGCGCCCATTTGGTCACCCGGGTAACGCCCTCGGGATCGAGCACCATCGGCGCCAGGTCGTAGATGGGCGCCAGGCGAAGCTGCCCGCCATCACGCAGGATCGCCA
This sequence comes from Pseudomonas sp. CAN1, assembly GCF_030462585.1. Taxonomy (GTDB): domain Bacteria; phylum Pseudomonadota; class Gammaproteobacteria; order Pseudomonadales; family Pseudomonadaceae; genus Pseudomonas. The sequence goes on from NZ_JASMRU010000001.1 coordinate 200,898, forward strand.
TGTTGCGACCGTGGTTGTCGGAGTTGCCGAGCACCCGATTCAGCAGATCGCGGGTGACATATTCGACGCGCAGGTCGAAGAGTTCCTCGGCCTGCCCTGCCTCACGCCAGAGCGCAAGCAGCCTGTGCAGGACATCCTCGTGGCGCATGAACGAGCCGGGCTCGGTATTGCCGCAGATCGAATAGATCGATTCGACGGCGTGCCGCTCGATGCCCTGCCCCGTGATTTGCCGGTCAAAGCGGGGCATCCACAGGCTGGGGTTGTGCTCGCCGTCATCTTCGAGGGCCATGCCCTGCGTCGAGATCGTATTCATCCCCAGCGCGCTGACCGCCTGGTAGAAGTGGAACTCGCTGCGGAGGATGTCCTTGTCGCGCTGGGCGGCCCTGTTTCTGGCGAACTTCACGAACCAGTGCTGGCGCACCCGCGCATCCGGGAGGATGGCATCGGCGTACATCCGTCCATCGTCAGCCTCCACCAGCAGCAGCTTGGGCGCCTCGCCGCCGGCACCGGTCGCACCTCCTATGGCCGCGCCCTGCTCGTAGGCATATTCGAGGAAGTCGCTGTTGCGCTGCACGACTTCGCGCCGGTCGAAGCCCACCACCTTTCCGTCCTGCAGATAGGCGAGCGACTCCTTGATCCGCAGGTGGCCGACCGGCGACGGCGTGCAGCGCTGCAGAAGGTAAAGCTCCAGACTGACGTCATCCGGCTTGCCTGCGGCAAAGCGCTTCTTCAGCGAGCGGAAGGCCGCACCGGCAGGCATCACGTCATGGATGAAGGCGGGGTAGCCGCGGCTGTAACCGACATTCAAGCCCAGGCGCTGGCAGATGCTGACCGACTGCTCGTAAGGGGAATCCAGATCATCGATGTGGTTGACCACATAGTCGGTCAGATAGCCCGAGGTGCAGCGGGTTTCGCCGGGATTCAGCGGGTCCTGGAAGGTCAGGGTGAAAGCATCCTGCCAGGAGCCGTTCACGTAGCACTGGAGGGTGAGTGTTTGCGGCATGGGCAAAGCGACCGGATTTGCACTTTGATGCAATTGAGCCTAGTCGCTTGGAGCTATAGTTGCAATATAGTGCAAAAACCTTGAAACAGCAGGTCATTAATTTGCATTTAAGTGCAAATTAATGAGGAGAAGGCAGGCAGTGATTGCACTTTGGTGCAAATGGCACTGCCCTCTTCAATCCTGCACTCCAATCTCGCTGCGCGCTGGGTCTCGTATGCGGGAGTGAATATCTAACAAGGAGCCGGCATCCCTGCCGCGACTCCTCTGCTCAAGGTCAGCCCCGGCCTGGCCATCCATGGCCGGTCGTTCGCCGGGCGACGCATGCGTCGCAAAGATTCCGGCTCACCCACATTTCGAATGCCCGCAGTTCAGGCAGGTCGCGCAGCCGTCCATCTGCACCACCGCCATGGTGTTGCACTTGCCGCACAGCTGGGCGCCGGCGGGGAAGCCTTCGCCGGGTTCGGCCTTGTTGGTGCCCTGGGCGGCTTCGTAGGCGGCGCGTTTCTCGGCGAGGTAGAGGCGCTGTTCCTCGTCGAGTTGCGGGCCTTCCATCAGGCCGATGGCGACCATGTGGCGTTCGATCACCGCGCCGATTTCGGCGACGATCGACGGCATATAGATGCCGCCACGCTTCAGGTAGCCGCCACGCGGATCGAACACCGCCTTCATCTCTTCCACCAGGAAGGTGCAGTCGCCGCCCTTGCGGAACACCGCGGACATGATCCGGGTGAGCGCGACGATCCACTGGAAGTGGTCCATGTTCTTCGAATTGATGAAGATCTCGAAGGGCCGGCGCTGCTCGTACGGGGTGTCCGGGTTGAGCACCACGTCGTTGATGGTCACGTACAGCGCATGCTCGAACAGCGGCGACTTGATCTTGTAGGTCGCGCCGACCAGCAGCTCCGGCCGCTGCAGGGTTTCATCCATCTTCACCACGGCAGCTTCCGCGGCGGCTTCCAGGCGGGCCTTTTCCGCGGCCACGTCCACCACCTGGAAACCTTTGATCTTCTGATTGATCTTGACGCTCATAGCTTTCTCCAGGGGTATCAGTACTTGCCGTAATAGCCTTCTTTCAGGGCATCGAAGAGGTTGGCGGCGGTATGGATCTCGCCGTCGTACTCCACTTCCTCGTTGCCCTTGAGTTCCACCACGCTGCCGTCTTCCAGCTCGAAGCGGTACAGCGTCTTCTCCAGGTCAGACTCCTTCACCAGCACGCCCTGGAAGGCCGCCGGGTTGAAGCGGAAGGTGGTGCAACCCTTCAGGCCCTGGCGCCACGCATAGCGGTAGATGTCCTTGAAGTCCTCGAACGGGTAGTCGGTGGGGACGTTGGCGGTCTTGGAGATCGACGAGTCGATCCACTTCTGCGCAGCGGCCTGGATGTCCACGTGCTGCTGCGGGGTGATGTCGTCGGCGGTGATGAAGTAGTCCGGCAGGCGGTGCTTCTCCTCCTCGGCGCCGGGCACGGCGTGGTTGTCCACCTGGTCGCGGTAGGCCAGCAGCTCGTAGCTGAACACCGAGATCTTTTCCTTGGTCTTGCGTCCAGGGCGGATCAGGTTGCGCGAATAGTGGTGGGCGAAGCTCGGCTCGATGCCGTTGGAGGCATTGTTGGCCAGGCTCAGGCTGATGGTGCCGGTGGGCGCGATAGAGCTGTGGTGGGTGAAGCGCGCACCGTGCTCGGCCAGTTCCTCGATCAGCTGCGGCGCATGCTCGGCGACGCGCTGCATGTAGCGCGAATACTTGGCGTGCAGCACGCGGCCGGCCACCTTGTCGCCGACCTTGAGACCATCGGCCTTCATTTCCGGGCGCTTGCGCAGCATCTCGGCGGTGACTTCGTACTCCTTCACCAGGGCCGGTGCCGGACCTTTCTCGCGGGACAGCTCCAGCGCCACTTCCCAGCCCACCAGTGCCATCTCGCGCGCCACTTCCTCGGTGAACACGCAGGCTTCCGGGCTGCCGTAGCGCAGCTTGAGCAKGGTCAGCGCCGAGCCCAGGCCGAGGAAGCCCATGCCGTGGCGGCGCTTGCCGAGGATTTCCGCGCGCTGCTGTTCCAGCGGCAGGCCGTTGATCTCCACGACGTTGTCGAGCATGCGGGTGAACACCCGGACCACTTCGCGGTAGCGCTCCCAGTCGAAGCGCGCGTTGTCGCCGAAGGCGTCGACCACGAAGGTGGTCAGGTTCACCGAACCCAGCAGGCAGGAGCCATAGGGCGGCAGCGGCTGCTCACCGCAGGGGTTGGTGGCGCGGATCGCCTCGCACCACCAGTTGTTGTTCATCTCGTTGACCCGGTCGATGAGGATGAAACCGGGTTCGGCGTAGTCGTAGGTGGACACCATGATCATGTCCCACAGGTGCCGCGCCTTGACCCGCCCGTAGACCTTGCAGGCCACGCGGCCGTCGTCGCCCACCAGGTAGTCGTCGTGCAGCGGCCAGTCGCGCCAGACCACTTCCTCGGCGTTCTTCAGGTCGACTTCGTCGCGCTCCTTCTGGTGGATCGGGAACACCAGCGGCCAGTCCTCGTCGTCCTCCACAGCGTTCATAAAGCCGTCGGTGATCAGCAGGCTGAGGTTGAACTGGCGCAGGCGGCCGTCTTCACGCTTGGCGCGGATGAACTCGCGCACGTCCGGGTGGCTGACGTCGAAGGTGCCCATCTGCGCGCCGCGCCGCCCACCGGCGGAGCTGACGGTGAAGCACATCTTGTCGTAGATATCCATGAACGACAGCGGCCCGCTGGTGTGCGCGCCGGCGCCGGAGACGTAGGCGCCGCGGGGGCGCAGGGTGCTGAACTCGTAGCCGATGCCGCAGCCGGCCTTGAGCGTCAGCCCGGCCTCGTGGACCTTCTCCAGGATGTCGTCCATGGAGTCGCGGATGATCCCCGAGACCGTGCAGTTGATGGTCGAGGTAGCCGGCTTGTGCCCCTGGGCACCGGCGTTGGAAATGATCCGCCCGGCCGGGATGGCGCCGTTGCGCAGGGCCCAGAGGAAGCGCTCGTACCAGTGCTCGCGCAGTGCCTTGTTGGCCTCGACATCGGCCAGGGCGCGGGCGACGCGCTGCCAGGTCTCGTCGACGCTGCCGTCGATGGGTTTGCCGCTCTTGTGTTTCAGGCGGTACTTGCTGTCCCAGATGTCCTGCGAGGCAGGCTGCAGGGCGAGAACTCCTTGGTCGGCGCCGCGTTGGCGCGCATCGGTCTTGGCCATCCGGGAAATAACCTCCTGTCGGTTGGGTGGCAGGCGCAAATGGAGCGCGAGTAGACCCCATATGTAGACATAGTTTCCTGACGATCATCAATATCTTGTGTCATCGAACCCCAGCTAGACACCATAGACAATTGAACGGCGAACGCCGTCAAAGATGCGGAAAGCCGACGATTGGCGGGGAAACAGGGGAGGAAATTGCGGGAAATTTCAGGCAGGGGTGGTGCGACGAACGGGCGCGGATATGGCGTTGCGCCTCGGCCGATTCCGGGGATGAATTGTCGGAGCGCGCCATGCGCGCGATCGCGGGCATGGCCCGCTCCTACAAGGGGAGTTCTGTGCAGGCGGATGCACCCTCTCCCTAACCCTCTCCCTGAAGGGAGAGGGGACTGTCCTGCGCAAGCAGTCAGTTCCGTGCTTTCCGGCTAATCCGGATATCTCATAGCATGCCGAACGGCTCCCTCTCCCTTCAGGGAGAGGGCTGGGGAGAGGGGAAACCCCAGGCAGAGGAATTCCCCGAAAAGCCCAACTCAGCAGTAGGGCGCATAAAGCGGAACGCTCTATCCGCCATCCGAGGCCCAACGGCGGATAACGCCCGGGGCGTTATTCGCCCTACGATTTGGGATTTCCGGGCAGTCGCCTGAATCAGAGCTTCTCCAGGCACCCCGCAAACTCGTCCGCCAGGTTGCCCAGCAGGCTCTCGTAGCCCTGGGCATCCACCTTCACGCCCACGCCCAGGTCATCCAGCTCGGCCAGGCGCACCGGCAGGCCCTGGCTCAGGGTATCGGCGAGGCGCGGGCGGATCGGCGGTTCGCTGAAGATGCAGGACGGGCCGGCCTTCTGCAGTTGCGCACGCATGACGGCCACATGACGGGCACCCGGCTGCACGTCGGCGGAGACGGCGAAGACCCCGGCATGGCGCAGGCCGTAGGCCTCTTCGAAGTAGTCGAAGGCCTCGTGGAAGACGAAGAACGGCTTGCCCTTGAGCGGGTCGATACGCTGCTTCAGGCGGGCGTCGAGGGTTTCCATGCGCTCGTCGAAGGCCTTCAGGTTGGCCTGGTAGCGACTGGCGTTGGCCGGGTCGGCGATGGCCAGGTCCTCGGCCATGCGCGCGGCGATCACCTGGGCATTGGCCGGCAACAGCCAGAGATGCGCGTCGATCATGCCCGGACGGTGGTCATGGTCGTGACCGAGGTCGTCATGATCGTCATGGTCCGGATGATTGGATTCGCTGAAATCGGCGAACTTGCGCAGATGCATGCCGGCCTGGTCCTGCACGGCGATGCTCGGGCCCTTGCGGCTTTCCAGCACCTTGGGCAGGAAGTTCTCCAGGTCCTGGCCGACCCAGTAGAACAGTTGTGCGTCGCGCACCCGGCGGATGTCCGACGGGCGCAGCGAGTAGCTGTGCGGCGAGGCGCCCGGCGGCAGCAGCACGTCCGGCGTGCCTTCACCGTCCTGGATGGCAGCGGCGATCAGCTGCAGCGGCTTGATGCTGGTCAGCACGCTGACCTCGGCACGTACGGGAAGGCTGAGCAGCAGCGCGCAGGCAGCGGTCAGCAGGGCGACGGGACGGAAGGACACGGCGGCACTCACACAGGGGGGACATGACAGAGTAATATAATAACGTCTCTGAACCCGAGCGTCGCCGCCGCATGTACAAGATCGCCCCCAAGACTCCTCTCGCCTGCCGTCCGCACGACCACGCCAACTGCGTGGCCAGCGCCCTGGCCGACGCCGACACGCTGTGCGCGCGCCAGGGTGTGCGCCTGACCGAGTTGCGCCGGCGCGTGCTGGAGCTGGTCTGGGCGAGCCACAAGCCGCTGGGCGCCTACGACATCCTCGCCGTGCTGAGCGAAGAAGACGGCCGCAAGGCGGCGCCGCCGACGGTCTACCGCGCCCTGGATTTCCTCCTGGAAAACGGCCTGGTACACCGCATCGCCTCGCTCAACGCCTTCATCGGCTGCGCCCACCCCGAACACGCCCATGAAGGCCAGTTCCTGATCTGCCGCGCCTGCCACACCGCCATCGAGCTGGAGCAGCCGGCCATCAGCGAGGCCATCATCCACGGCGCCAAGGGCGTCGGCTTCGCGGTGGAGAGCCAGACCGTCGAGATCGTCGGCCTCTGCGGCGCCTGCGCCCCCGGCCAGCGGGAGGCGTGATGAGCGACGCCCTGATCCGCCTGCAAGGCGTCGGCGTCAGTTATGGCGGCCAGGCGGTACTGCAGAACGTCGACCTGACCATCGCCCCCGGCGAGATCGTCACCCTGATCGGCCCCAACGGCGCCGGCAAGACGACCCTGGTGCGCAGCGTGCTCGGCCTGCTCAAGCCCGATACCGGCAGCGTCTGGCGCCAGCCGAAGCTGTCCATCGGCTACATGCCGCAGAAGCTCCACGTCGATCCGACCTTGCCGCTGACCGTGCTGCGCTTCCTGCGTCTGGTCCCCGGCGTGCAGCGCTCCCACGCGCTCGACGCGCTGAAGGAAGTCGGTGCCGCCCACGTCATCGACAAGCCGCTGCAGAGCGTCTCCGGCGGTGAGCTGCAGCGCGTGCTGCTGGCCCGCGCCCTGCTGCGCAAGCCGGAGCTGCTGGTGCTCGACGAACCCGTGCAGGGCGTCGACGTCGCCGGGCAGGCCGAGCTGTACCGCCTGATCGGCCGCCTGCGCGACCGCCTCGGTTGCGGCGTGCTGATGGTCTCCCACGACCTGCACCTGGTGATGAGCGCCACCGACAAGGTGGTCTGCCTGAACCGCCACGTCTGCTGCTCCGGGCACCCGGAACAGGTCAGCGGCGACCCGGCCTTCGTCGAGCTGTTCGGCCAGGACGCCCGCAGCCTGGCGGTCTATCACCACCACCACGACCATTCCCACGACCTGCACGGCGAGGTGGTGAAACCCGCCTTCCCGGCCGGTACCCGCTTCACTCCGGTCCACCAGCACGGCCCCGACTGCAACCATGGCTGATTTCCTGCTCAACGCCCTCCTCGCCGGGCTCGCCCTGGCGGTGGTCGCCGGGCCCCTGGGTTCGTTCGTCGTCTGGCGACGCATGGCCTATTTCGGCGACACCCTGTCCCACGCCGCCCTGCTCGGCGTGGCCTTGGGCTTCCTGCTCGACGTCAGCCCGACGCTGGCGGTAACCGTCGGCTGCGTGCTGCTCGCCGTGCTGCTGGTCACCCTGCAGCAGCGCCAGCCGCTGGCCGCCGACACCCTGCTCGGCATCCTCGCCCACAGCACGCTGTCGCTGGGCCTGGTGACCCTGAGCTTCATGAAGGAAGTGCGCGTCGACCTGATGGCCTACCTGTTCGGCGACCTGCTCGCCGTCAGCCAGACCGACCTGATGTGGATCATCGCCGGCAGCGCCCTGGTGCTCGGGCTGATCTGCTGGCTGTGGCGACCGCTGCTGGCGATCACTGTGCACGAGGAACTGGCACGGGTCGAAGGCCTGCCGGTTACCGCCATCCGCCTGGCGCTGATGCTGCTGATCGCCATCGTCATCGCCGTGGCCATGAAGATCGTCGGCGTGCTGCTGATCACTTCCCTGCTGATCATCCCCGCGGCAGCCGCCCAGCGGCATGCACGCAGCCCGGAACAGATGGCCTTCGGCGCGAGTCTGATCGGCCTGGTGGCGGTGTGCGCCGGGCTCTCGCTGTCCTGGTTCAAGGACACCCCCGCCGGCCCCTCCATCGTGGTCAGCGCGGCGGCCCTGTTCCTGCTGAGTTTTGTCCTGCCGCGCCGGACGGTGTAGAATTTGGCGATTTTTTGATCAAAAGAGACCCTGACGCATGAAGTCCTTCGTCATCCGCCTGTTCGCGCTGATGGCCATGGCGCTGGCCCTCGCGGCCTGCCAGAGCACCGCGAGCAATCCGCCCAGCAGCAGTGGCTTCGAGACCGAACTGGCCGCCGGCCGTCTGGAATCCGCGCAGCTCGCGCTGGGTTCCGAACAGGAAGACGCCACCCAGCTCGCCGAGCGCCGCAAGCGCCTGGCCGACGCTTACCTCGAGCGCAGCCGCGAGTCCCTGGCCAAGGGCGACGTCAATGGCGCCACCACCGCCCTGACCCGCGCCCGTTCGCTGATGCCCCGCGCGCCCGGCGTTGCCGCCGACGTCAGCGGCCTGCAGAAGCCCGCCGCTGCGCCGGCTCCGGCCGACCAGCCGAACTGCACGCCCTGAGCCCCACGGGCGCCCGTTCGCGGCGCCCGTTATTTCCTTTTGTTCCGTGCTTAGCTGAACAAAGATTAATCAGCCATAAAAAAGCAGGTTAAAATGCGCGGTTTTGGCTGACCGCCTACGCTCGTTTCCTACGCCTGTTGATCCGACGGCCCAGGCAGCGAGCGGCGCCTCCCCGTACCCACAAGGTTCGCTACGTGATCGAATTCCACGACGTCCACAAGACCTATCGCGTCGCCGGACGCGATATCCCGGCCCTGCAGCCGACCCGCCTGTCCATCGAGGGCGGCCAGGTCTTTGGCCTGATCGGCCATTCCGGCGCCGGCAAAAGCACCCTGCTGCGCCTGATCAACCGCCTGGAAGAACCCAGCGGCGGGCGCATCGTCATCGACGGCGAAGACATCACCGCCCTGGATGCCGACGGCCTGCGCCGCTTCCGCCAGCGCGTCGGGATGATCTTCCAGCACTTCAACCTGCTGGCCTCCAAGACTGTCGCCGACAACATCGCCATGCCGATGAAACTCGCCGGCACCTTCAGCGCCGCCGAAATCACCGCACGGGTGGACGAACTGCTCGACCGCGTCGGCCTCAAGGAACACGCGCGCAAGTACCCGGCGCAGCTCTCCGGCGGCCAGAAACAGCGCGTCGGCATCGCCCGCGCACTCGCCTGCCGGCCGACCATCCTGCTCTGCGACGAGGCCACCAGCGCCCTCGACCCGCAGACCACCGGCCAGGTCCTGCAGCTGCTGGCGGAGATCAACCGCGAGCTGAAGCTGACCATCGTCCTGATCACCCACGAGATGGACGTGATCCGTCGCGTCTGCGACCAGGTCGCGGTGATGGATGCCGGGCGCATCGTCGAACAGGGCGAGGTCGCCGACGTGTTCCTCCATCCGCAGCACGAAACCACCCGCCGCTTCGTCTTCGAGGCCGAGCGCGTCGACGAGGACGAGCAGCACGACGACTTCGCCCACGTGCCGGGGCGCATCCTGCGCCTGACCTTCCGCGGCGAGGCGACCTACGCGCCGCTGCTGGGTACTGTCGCGCGCCAGACCGGCGTCGACTACAGCATCCTTGCCGGGCGCATCGACCGCATCAAGGACCAGCCCTACGGCCAGCTCACCCTGTCCCTGGTGGGCGGTGACATCGAGGCCGCCCTGGCGCAGCTCAACGCTGCCGAAGTCCATGTGGAGGTGCTGCGCGCATGAGCGACTTCTTTGTAAACATCGACTGGTCGGAAATCCTCCAGGCCAGCCTCGACACCTTCTGGATGCTCGGCGGCTCGCTGCTGTTCACCGTCATCCTCGGCCTGCCGCTGGGCGTGCTGCTGTTCCTCACCGGGCCCAAGCAGATGTTCGCCAACCGCGGCATCTACGGCGTGCTGGCGTTCATCGTCAACGTGCTGCGCTCGCTGCCGTTCATCATCCTGCTGATCGTGCTGATCCCGCTCACGGTGATCCTGGTCGGCACCTCGCTGGGCGTCGCCGGGGCCATCCCGCCGCTGGTAGTAGGTGCCACGCCGTTCTTCGCGCGCCTGGTGGAAACCGCCCTGCGCGAGGTGGACAAGGGCATCATCGAAGCCACCCAGGCCATGGGCGCCAGCACCCGCCAGATCATCTGGAACGCCCTGCTGCCCGAAGCCCGCCCGGGCATCATCGCCGCCATCACCGTCACCGCCATCACCCTGGTGTCCTACACCGCGATGGCCGGCGTGGTCGGCGCCGGTGGTCTCGGCGACCTGGCGATCCGCTACGGCTACCAACGCTTCCAGGACGACGTGATGCTGCTCACCGTGGTGATGCTGGTGGTCCTCGTCCAGATCCTGCAGACCGTCGGCGACAAGCTGGTGGTCCACTACTCGCGCAAATAACCACAAGGCCCGCCGGATGCGGGCCGACATAGGAGCCAACCATGAAGAAACTGTTCGCCGCGTTCGCTGCCGCCGCAGTCATCGCCGCCCCGCTGGCCCAGGCCGCCGACAGCCTGACCGTCGCCGCTACCCCGGTGCCGCACGCCGAGATCCTCAACTTCGTCAAACCCATCCTGGCCAAGGAAGGGGTTGAGCTGAAGGTGAAGGAATTCACCGACTACGTGCAGCCCAACACCCAGGTCGCCGAGAAGCGCCTGGACGCCAACTTCTTCCAGCACCAGCCGTACCTGGATGAGTTCAACAAGACCAAGGGCACCAGCCTGATCGCCGTCACCGGCGTGCACATCGAGCCGCTGGGCGCCTACTCCACCAAGTTCAAGAAGCTCGAAGAGCTGCCCTCGGGCGCCACCGTGGTGATCCCCAACGACGCCACCAACGGCGGCCGCGCGCTGCTGCTGCTGGACAAGGCCGGCGTGATCAAGCTCAAGGACAACAAGTCCATCACCGCCACCCCGAAAGACATCGTCGAGAACCCGAAGAACATCAAGGTGCGTGAGCTGGAAGCGGCCACCCTGCCGCGCGTGCTGACCCAGGTCGACCTCGCCCTGATCAACACCAACTACGCCCTGGAAGCCAAGCTGAACCCCACCAAGGACGCGCTGGCCATCGAAGGCGCCGACTCGCCCTACGTGAACATCCTGGTTGCCCGCCCGGACAACAAGGACAGCGCCGCCATGCAGAAACTGGCCGCCGCCCTGCACAGCCCCGAGGTGAAGCAGTTCATCCTCGAGAAGTACAAGGGCGCTGTCGTTCCGGCCTTCTGATTGCCGCGAAGCTGACGCCTGAAAAAGCCCGGTCGAATGACCGGGCTTTTTCGTTTCTGGTTTTCCGTTTTTTTGTTAGAGCAACTCCCTATTTCTGCAAACTCGCAACTGGGATTCCCTCTCCCCCGCCCTCTCCCTGAAGGGAGAGGGAGCCGTCTGTGCCGGCTGACGCATGGCTTTCAACCTGCACCGAACTAGTCCCCTCTCCCTTCAGGGAGAGGGTTAGGGAGAGGGCCGAACCGAGTGAAGAAGAACCTCGTCGGAGCACGCTTGCTTCTGATATTCACCGGACACTTCGGAGCTGACCGGGGTCGCGAGCCCGAATCCGTTCCCGAGGATAGCGGCACTCCCACATCACAAGCTCGCTCCTACAGGCACGCCGGAAATGGCTGGCTTGTTGGGCGTATGAGCCATTCCTATCCTCGCCCGGTCACATCCGTGACCCGGGTTTGGCGACCCGAAAGATAGGCGCGATAGCGCCTCCAGGTGCTTACGAAAACAGCGAATGTTTTTGTAGGCCCCCGCGCACCCTGCAGAAATATCTGCAACGCTTATGGCGGATCGCGCGGGGAGACCTCTGGGTCTGCCGGGTTCCTATCACCGGTTCGCCAACCCCGCGCGACCCGCCTCCCCTATGTTTGGCGACATGGGTGCGGCTCCTCTGACTGATAGGAGTTCCACTTATGCACGACCTCTACACCCCCACCTTTTTCAAACGCCACCACCGCACCCTGCGCGCAGTGCTGATCGATCAGCAGCCGTGGTTTTCCGCCTACGACCTGGCGCGCCTGCTGGTGGTGCATTACCCGCAGTCCTTCCACCACCGCTTCCACCTCCACGAGGTACGCAGCGTCCGGCTGCAGTACGCCAGCGGCAAGGAGGAAGTGATCGAGATGCTCAGCGAAGCGGCGCTGTACAAGGCGCTGGTGCGCTTCGGTCATCCCGAAGTGCAGACCCTCGACCTCTGGCTGACCAGGGAAGTTATCCCGGTGCTGCGCGACCAGGACGGCGAGGACAGCACGCAGCCCCGGCGGGTGCTGATGACCTGGCATTCCCACCGGCTGACGCTGCTGAGCTGGCAGGGCGATCTCTGGATGCCCTGGGAAGACATGCCCCGACTGGTAGCCGCGAGCCTCTGACCGCCACTGTGAACCCAGGCAGCTGCCTGGGTTCGCTCTATCACGGGCGTTCTGGCGATTTTTTCGCCAGCTTTCCCCGCATATTTTCCATGCCGCAAAGGCATCGGCTTTTCACCACTCCGCGCAAAGCCCCGCACGGCGTGGCCTGCAGCGTTCCGCCAAAACCACATAGCACCAAAAGTTATTTAAATAACAGAAACAATCACTTCAAGAGCTAAGACGCTCCGCCAATCATGCAGGTCCGTTCCAAGCGCGACTTAGAGCCGCGCAGACCTGCAAGGAGATCGTTCATGGCTCAACCCCAGCATGCCCTCGCGCCGGATGCCTTCCTGCGCCACGTGCCCGGCGGCGACCTGGTCGATCTCGGCCGCCCGCTGCGCCACGCGCTGGAACTGGGCCGCCACGTGCCGGCGAAAGCCCGTGCGCTGAGCCGCCGCGAAGCCGTGCTGCTCGGTCTGTTCGCCCTGACGCTGCATGGCGCGGTGGTCTACTGGCTGAGCCAGCAGCCCACCCCACAACTGCCGGAGGTGCCGCCACAGGTGCCGCCGATGACCATCGAATTCACCGCGCCGACGCCGCCGGTGGTCGAGCCGCCGCCACCCGAGCCTATTCCCGAGCCTGTGGTGCAGGAGCCGCCGCCCCCGGTGGTGGACGAGAACGCGGTGAAACCGCCGCCGCCCAAGCCGATCCCCAAGCCCAAGCCGAAGCCGGTGGCCAAGCCCAAACCCGTGCCCAAGCCGGTCGAGCAACCCGCACCGCCCAAGGCTGAAACCCCGCCGCCGCAACCGGCTCCGCCTGCACCGCCGGCACCGGCTCCAGCTCCGCTGACGCCGCCCTCGGCCAGCGCCGGTTACTTGAAAAACCCGGCGCCGGAATACCCGCCCCTGGCCCAGCGCCGTGGCTGGGAAGGCACCGTGCTGCTGCGCGTGCACGTCCTCGCCAGCGGCAGCCCGAGCGAAATCCAGGTGCAGAAGAGCAGCGGCCGCGACGCCCTGGACGATGCCGCGGTGCGCGCGGTGAAACGCTGGAGCTTCGTCCCCGCCAAGCGTGGCGACGTGGCCCAGGAAGGCTGGGTCAGCGTGCCCATCGATTTCAAATTGCATTGATTCAACTTGCCCAGATCAGCCGCACGAGAATCGCGGAAGGAGAAAACCCATGAGTCTGCCCCTGAACCCCCTGGAATCCGTCGAAGGCGCAGTCATCTGGCTGCTGGTCGGCTTCTCCGTCGTCACCTGGGCGCTGGCCCTGGTGAAAGGCGTCCAGTTCACCCGCCAGAAGTCCCAGGACAAGCGCTTCCAGAAGCAGTTCTGGAGCGCCACCAGCCTCGAATCGGCCGGTGACCAGGCCGCCGGCAAGCCCGGTGCCGGTGCCCGCGTGGCCCAGGCCGGGTTCGCCGCCATCCAGGTCCAGGACAACGGCCAGCCGGACCTGGCCCAGTCGATCAACCACCAGGACCGCCTCGAACGCGCCCTGCGCCAGCAGATCCAGCGCGAGCGCCGCTCCCTGGAATCGGGCCTGGCGGTGCTCGCCTCGATCGGTTCCACCTCGCCCTTCATCGGCCTGTTCGGCACCGTGTGGGGCATCATGGAAGCGCTCAAGGGCATCAGCGCGGCCGGCTCGGCGAGCCTGGAAACCGTCGCCGGCCCCATCGGCAGCGCGCTGATCGCCACCGGCGTGGGGATCGCCGTCGCCGTGCCGGCGGTGCTGGTCTACAACTACTTCCTCCGTCGCCTGAAGCTCACCGCAGCCGACCTCGACGACTTCGCCCACGACTTCTACAGCCTCGCGCAGAAGAGCGCCTTCCGCGTCGTCACCCTGCCCACCGCCGCACGCAAACCGGCTGCCGGCGCCAGCGTGAAGGAGGCGAGCTGACATGGCCTTCTCGACCCAGGACAGCGACGAGGTTCTCTCCGAGATCAACGTGACCCCGCTGGTGGACGTGATGCTGGTGCTGCTGGTGGTGTTCATCGTCACCGCGCCGCTGCTGACCAACGCCATTCCGATCAACCTGCCCAAGACCGAAGCGGTCGCCCCGCCGGAGCAGAAGGACCCGCTGGTGGTCAGCATCGATGGCGCCGGCAAGTGGTTCATCAACAAGGACGAGATCCAGCCGGATCTGCTGCAGAGCAACCTGGCGGCGGCCAAGGCCAAGGACGCCGAAGTCCGTGTGCAGCTGCAGGCCGACGAGACTGTGAACTACGGCCAGGTGGCGAAGGCCATGGCCTCTATCGAGAAGGCGGGTATTACCAAGCTGGCGGTGATCACCGCGCGCTGAGGAACCTGTAAGACACCTGAAACAGAGCGGGTGTAGAAAGGGACCTCCACAACGTACCGAGCTTCAAGGCCGCTCTCCCAATACTCAGGCAGGGGTGAGCGGCCTTTTTTTATTCGCGCGTTTCGCGCCGATGACGGTTGATCGCGTAGGAGCGGGCTCTGTCTGCGATGTGCAACCGGCCAGCCCCGAGCCGCCGGCAATCGATCGCGGACGAAGTCCGCTCCTACGCCCAGTTGGCACACAGGTGTTCATGCGCCGTTCGTCGTCATCCCCGCCCTGGCAATAAACCTATGCCTTTCAGGCCCTTCCGTGGCCGCCAGTCTTCCACTAAGTTGATAACAGATGGAGACCTGAGGGGTACCGCATGACATCGTCTCCCGCTTCGGAAGGCCCGTTCTATCCGCCGACATTGGGGGCGCCGGAACGTTTCACACCTGCGCAGCTGCGCGCCTCGCTCGACATCACCATGAGCGAACACGGCGCCGGGCCGGTGTGGCTGTTCGCCTACGGCTCGCTGATCTGGCGCCCGGAGTTCCCGGTGGCCGAGGCCCGCCGCGCGCGGGTGCACGGCTACCACCGCGGCCTCTACCTGTGGTCGCTCACCCACCGCGGCACCCCGGAAGCGCCGGGCCTGGTGCTCGGCCTGGACCGAGGCGGCTCCTGCGCCGGCTTCGCCTTCCGCCTGCCCGACGACAACCTCGACGCTAACCTCTACGCGCTCTGGGAGCGGGAGATGCCCTACGCCTCCTACCGCCCGGAATGGCTGAACTGCCGCCTCGACGACGGCAGCCGCGTGCGCGCCCTGGGCTTCGTCCTCGAACGCCACCTGCCCAGCTACGCCGGCTCCCTGCCCGACAACATCGTCCAGCACGTGCTCGACAGCGCCCAGGGCCACTTCGGCACCACCCGCGACTACGTCGAACAGACCGCCAAGGCGCTGCGCGACTACGCCATGCCCGACCTCAACCTGGAAGGCATCCTGGCGCGCTGCTGCCCGCTGCGCCGGGCGCAGGACTGACGCCTTATTGCCATTCGTTAGATAGAAATACTGCATAAGCAAAGAATTTCTTATTCCTTAACGAATATTAAAACCCTCCCTAAAATGCCTTCTCATGACGATTCGAGAGGGCCGCCCCATGCGCAACGAACGCATCCGCTACCTGATCGTGCCGGGCTGGCACGGTTCCGACGACGCCCACTGGCAGAGCCACTGGCAGCGCGCCCTGCCGAACGCTGCGCGGGTGCAGCAGCAGGACTGGATCACCCCGCAGCACGACGACTGGGTCGCCGAGCTGGATCGTGAAATCCGCCGCGAACCCGGCCGCGTGGTGCTGATCGCCCACAGCCTGGGTTGCGTCACCGTTGCCTCCTGGGCGGCTCGCGCCGACCGCCGCGCCCTCGCTCAGGTCGCCGGCGCCCTGCTGGTCGCGCCGGCCGATGTGGAGCGCGAGACCTGCCATGAAGCGCTGCGCAACTTCGCCCCTATTGCCGCACAGAACCTGCCCTTCCCCGCCGTGCTGGTGGGCTCGGACAACGACGCCGCCTGCAGCCCGCAGCGCGCGCTGATACTCGGCCGTGCCTGGGGCGCCGAGACGCTGATCCTGCCTTCCGCCGGGCACATCAACGTGAAATCCGGCCACGGCGCCTGGGAATCGGGCTACCGTCATCTGTATCGCCTGCAGTACCTGATCGACCAGCAATCGCGCCAGCGCGCCTGATCCGTCGAGAGACGGTGCGCGGTGTGACGACCGCGCCTATCCCCTCGCGGCGCGGATTCGGCTAGGGTTTGGCATAGCCCCACGCCGGAGACCGCCATGCCACCGTTGCACGATCTGTCCGCCGTCGAACTGCTGGCGCTGTACCGCTCCCACCAGCTCTCCCCCGTCGAGTACCTCGACCACCTGATCGCCCACATCGACCGCTGGGAGCCGCAGCTCTGCGCGCTCTTCGCCTTCGATCCGCAACGGGCGATGGAACAGGCGCGGCGCTCCGAGGCGCGCTGGATTCGTTGCGCACCCTGCGGCGAACTGGACGGCGTGCCGGTGACCATCAAGGAGCTGATCGCCACCCGCGGCGACCCGATTCCCCAGGGCAGCGCCGCCACCCTGCTGCAACCGGCCAGCGCCGACGCACCGCCGGCGGCGCGGATGTTCGAGGCCGGCGCGATCCTGCTGGGCAAGACCACGGTGCCGGACTTCGGCATGCTTTCCTCCGGGCTCTCCAGCTTCCACGAACTGGCGCGCAACCCCTGGGACCTGCGCATGAACCCCGGCGGCTCCAGCGCTGGCGCTGCCTCGGCCGCCGCCGCCGGGTACGGGCCGCTGCACATCGGCACCGACATCGGCGGCTCGGTGCGCCTGCCGGCGGGCTGGTGCGGGCTGGTCGGCTTCAAGCCGAGCCTGGGGCGGATTCCCATCGACCCTTACTACACCGGGCGCTGCGCCGGGCCGATGACGCGCACCCTGGACGATGCGGCGCTGATGATGAAGCACCTCACCCGCCCCGACTGGCGCGACGCCACGGCGCTGCCGCCGGCGGACCTGGACTGGCACATCGAGGAACTGGACGTGCAGGGCCTGCGCATCGGCCTGCAGCTTGATCCGGGTTGCGGCCTGCAGCCCGAGCCGGAAGTCCGCGCCGCCGTCGAGGCCGCAGCCCGGCGCTTCGCCAATGCCGGCGCGGAGATCGTCGAAGTGCAGCCGATCCTCGATCGCGAGCTGCTCGACGGCCTCGACAAGTTCTGGCGCGCGCGCCTGTGGGCCGAGCTGGAGAACCTGCCGGCCGAGCGCCAGGCCAAGGTGCTGCCATACATCTACCAGTGGGCCGAAGGCGGCGCCGGCGTCAGCGGGACCGACGCGGTGCGCGGCTACAACCGCACTTTCGACATGCGTCGACGGGCCGCCGAGCAATTCCACGAAGTAGACTTCCTGCTCTCGCCGACCAACCAGGTTTCAGCCTTCCCGGCCGAATGGGCCTCGCCCACCAACGACCCGGCGCTGCCCTTCGAGCACATTGGCTTCACCGTGCCATGGAACATGTCCGAGCAACCGGCACTCTCAATCAACTGCGGCTTCACCGCGGCCGGCATGCCCATCGGCCTGCAGATCGTCGGCCCGCGCTTTGCCGACATCGACGTGCTGCGCCTCGCGAAAGCCTATGAACACTGGCGCGGCCCCATTAGCCGCTGGCCGCAGCCGCCGGGAGTCAACTAGGCTCAACGACACCGCCGACCACAAGGAACCGATCGCGCGACCATGCATTTCTCCGCCTACATCGCCCACTTTCTGGTGGTCATCCAGCTGCTGGGGATCATCGCCGCGGTCCACGCCGTGCTCAGCGTGCGCACAGCGCAAGGCGCCATTGCCTGGGCGACCTCGCTGGTGTTCATGCCGCTGCTGACCCTGGTGCCCTATCTGGTGTTCGGCCGCAGCCGCTTCGACGCCTACATCGGCGCACGCCGGCAGGCCAACGAGGAGATGCACGTAGCCGCCGCCGAACTGGACTGGCGCCCCTGGGTGGAAGAAGCCCTCGCCGCGCGCCAGTACCACGCCTACAAGGCGCTCAAGGCGATGGTCGGGCTGGCGCGCATGCCGACCCTGGCGAACAACAGCGTGCGCCTGCTGGTGAACGGCAAGGCCTCGTTCGACGCGATGTTCGAGGCCATCTCCAGCGCGCAGAAGGTCATCCTCGTACAGTTCTTCATCATCCGCGACGACGCCCTCGGCCAGCGCCTGGCGCAGCTGCTGCTGGAGCGCGCGGCCAACGGCGTGGACGTGTTCGTGCTGTATGACGGCATCGGCAGCCATGCCCTCTCGCGCCGCTACGTCGAGCGCCTGCGCCAGGGCGGCGTGCAGGTACACGCTTTCAGCACCGGCAGCGGGATGATCAACCGCTTCCAGGTGAACTTCCGCAACCACCGCAAGATCGTGGTGGTCGACGGCGTGCGCGGCTTCGTCGGCGGACACAACGTCGGCGTCGAATACCTGGGTGAGAAGCCGCCGCTGGCGCCCTGGCGCGACACCCATATCGAACTGCGCGGGCCGGCCGTGGCCTGCCTGCAGGAGTGCTTCGCCGAGGACTGGTTCTGGGCCACCCACGCGCTGCCGACGCTGATCCTGCCCGATGGCTACGACGACGCCGGGATGCTCTGCCAGGTGGTGCCCAGCGGCCCGGCGGATACCCAGGAAACCTGCTCGCTGTTCTTCGTCGAATCGATCAACGCGGCGGTGGAGCGGGTGTGGATCACCACCCCGTATTTCGTCCCGGACGAAGCCGTCGCCGCCGCCCTGCGCCTGGCGGTGCTGCGCGGCGTGGACGTGCGCATCCTGTTGCCGGCGCGGCCGGACCACAAGACGGTCTACGCCGCCTCCAGCCTCTACGCGCTGGAGGCCGTGCGCGCTGGCGTGCGGGTGTTCCGCTACCAGCCGGGGTTCCTGCACCAGAAGGTGGTGCTGATCGACCACGACAGCGCCGCGGTGGGCAGCGCCAACCTGGACAACCGCTCGTTCCGCCTGAATTTCGAGATCATGGTGATCACCGTCGACGAAGGCTTCGCCCGTGACGTGGAGAACATGCTGGAAGAGGATTTCGCCCAGTCGGTGGAGATGACCCTGGACGACCGCAAGCGCGTGCACCGGTTGCAGCAGCTGGGGATGCGCGTGGCGCGGCTGGTGTCGCCGATTCTCTGAAGCGTGGGTGCGGTGGTGTTCGCGAGCAAGCTCGCTCCTACGAGGAGCGAACTCGCCATGAACCTGTAGGAGCGAGCTTGCTCGCGAACGCTTTTAGCCCACAAAAGAAATCGCCCGGTTCACTCACGTGAACCGGGCGTTTCTTTTTCTAGCGCGAGGTCATCAGGCTGGCGCGGAGGAGCGGATCAGGTGGTCGAAGGCGGAGAGCGACGCCTTGGCGCCTTCGCCGACCGCGATCACGATCTGCTTGTACGGTACGGTGGTCACGTCACCGGCGGCGAAGATGCCCGGCAGCGAGGTTTCGCCGCGAGCGTCGACGATGATCTCGCCACGCGAGGTCAGCTCGATGGTGCCCTTGAGCCAGTCGCTGTTGGGCAGCAGGCCGATCTGCACGAAGATGCCTTCCAGGTCGATGGACTTGAACTCTTCCGAGTTGCGGTCCTTGTAGACCAGGCCGGTGACCTTCTGGCCATCGCCTTTCACTTCGCTGGTCAGGGCGCTGGTGATGACGTCGACGTTCGGCAGGCTGAACAGCTTGCGTTGCAGCACGGCGTCGGCGCGCAGCTTGCTGTCGAACTCCAGCAGGGTCACGTGGGCCACGATGCCGGCCAGGTCGATGGCCGCTTCGACGCCGGAGTTACCGCCGCCAATCACCGCCACGCGCTTGCCCTTGAACAGCGGGCCGTCGCAGTGCGGGCAGAAGCACACGCCCTTGGCCTTGTATTCCTTCTCGCCCGGCACGCCCATTTCGCGCCAGCGGGCGCCAGTGGCGAGGATCAGCGACTTGGCCTTGAGGCTGCCGCCGCCCTCGAACTGCACTTCGTGCAGGCCACCGACGGTCTTCGCCGGGATCAGCGCGCTGGCGCGCTGCAGGTTCATGATGTCGACGTCATAGTGCTTGACGTGTTCTTCCAGCTGGCGAGCCAGTTTCGGGCCTTCGGTCTCGGTCACCGAGATGAAGTTCTCGATGGCCATGGTGTCCAGCACCTGGCCGCCGAAGCGCTCGGCTGCCACGCCGGTACGGATGCCTTTACGAGCGGCGTAGATGGCTGCCGCGGCGCCAGCCGGGCCACCGCCGACGACCAGTACGTCGAACTCTTCCTTGGCCGACAGCTTCTCGGCTTCGCGGGCAGCGGCGCCGGTGTCGATCTTGGCGAGGATTTCTTCCACGCCCATGCGGCCCTGGCCGAACACTTCACCGTTGAGGTAGATGCTCGGTACAGCCATCACCTGGCGGCGCTCGACTTCTTCCTGGAACAGCGCGCCGTCGATGGCGACGTGGCGGATGTTCGGATTGAGCACGGCCATCAGGTTCAGCGCCTGGACCACGTCCGGGCAGTTCTGGCAGGACAGCGAGAAGTAGGTTTCGAACTCGAACGAACCCTGGATGCCCTTGATCTGCTCGATCACTTCGGCTTCGAGCTTGGATGGGTGGCCACCGACCTGCAGCAGTGCCAGCACCAGGGAGGTGAATTCGTGGCCCATGGGGATGCCGGCGAAAGCCAGGCCGATGTTCGCCCCGGGGCGGTTCAGCGCGAAGGACGGCTTGCGCTCGTCGCTGCCATCTTCACGCAGGGTGATCTTGTCGGTCAGGCCGACGATTTCGTGCAGCAGCTCGCTCATCTCGCGGGATTTGTCGCTGTCATCGAGGGACGCGACGATCTCGAACGGCTGCTGGACCTTTTCCAGGTAGGCCTTCAACTGGGTTTTAAGAGTGGCGTCCAACATGATCCAGATCCTCGAAATTTGAGCAAAGGGGTTCCCCGGCGAGCTTTTCAGCCCACCCTACGCACGCTTTTGGCTTTGGTAGGGAGGATGCCGGTAGGCATCCTCGGGGTATAGCAAACGGTCGGGAAGCGCTGTGGGCGGGCGCCCGGTGGTTGCGCGGCGGGAGCCGCCGCGCAACCGCTTCCCGGGGCCGTCTTAGATCTTGCCGACCAGGTCCAGGGACGGAGCCAGGGTCTTCTCGCCTTCTT
Source organism: Pseudomonas sp. CAN1 (assembly GCF_030462585.1). Classification (GTDB taxonomy): domain Bacteria; phylum Pseudomonadota; class Gammaproteobacteria; order Pseudomonadales; family Pseudomonadaceae; genus Pseudomonas. The sequence continues at coordinate 222,025 of NZ_JASMRU010000001.1, forward strand.
TCCACTTGGCCGGGCAGACTTCGCCCGGGTGAGCGGCGGTGTACTGGGCAGCTTTCAGCTTGCGCAGGGTTTCGCCGACGTCACGAGCGATCTCGTTGGAGTGGATTTCGACGGTCTTGATGATGCCTTCCGGGTTGATCACGAAGGTGCCGCGCAGGGCCAGGCCTTCTTCCGGGATGTGTACGCCGAAGGCGTTGGTCAGCTGGTGGGTCGGGTCGCCGATCAGCGGGAACTGGGCTTTGCCAACGGCCGGGGAAGTTTCGTGCCACACCTTGTGGGAGAAGTGGGTATCGGTGGTCACGATGTAGACCTCGGTACCGGCCTTCTGGAACTCGGCGTAGTTGTTGGCGGCGTCTTCGATCTCGGTCGGGCAGTTGAAGGTGAAGGCTGCCGGCATGAAGATCAGAACGGACCACTTGCCCTTGAGGGATTCTTCGGTGACTTCGATGAACTTGCCGTTATGGAAAGCGTTGACCTTGAACGGTTGAACGGGGGTGTTGATCAGGGACATTAGGCAATTCCTCAATGAGAGTTTGTCGTTTAATCGAGTGGTCGATCGGTTGAAATTCGACAGGGGCAAGATTATCGCCTGATGACAATGAATGCCCATTGATTTAGGGCATCATAGAAATTGAGTCTCTCTATTGAGAGAACTATAAAAGGAAGAAGTTTCCTATCAGGCGGCGCACCCGCATCCTACAGGGGGGCGCCGGCCCCGAGGCTCAATGTCCGGCCTTCCAGGGCTGCCCCAGCGAAACCGGCGCGAACAGCCGGGTCCGCACACCATCGCGCGAAAGCAGCACCAGCACAACGATGGTCGCGACATACGGCAGCATCGCCAGCAGGTTCGCCGGGATCGCCACGCCCACGCCCTGGGCCACCAGGTGGAGGATGCTGGCGACGCCGAACAGCCAGGCGCCGAGGAGCACGCGGAACACCCGCCAGCTGGCGAAGACCACCAGCGCCAGGGCGATCCAGCCGCGCCCGGCGGTCATGTTCTCCGCCCACATCGGGGTGTAGGCCAGCGACAGGTAGCCGCCCGCCAGCCCCGCCATGCCGCCGCCGAAGACCACCGCCAGGGTGCGCACCCGCAGCACCGGCAGGCCCATGGCGCTGGCCGCGTCGGGGTTCTCGCCGACCGCCTGGATCACCAGCCCGGCGCGGCTCCTGAGCAGCACCCAGGCCACCAGTGCGAACAGGGCGAAGGACAGGTAGACCAGCAGATCCTGGGCGAACAGCATGCGGCCGATCAGCGGCAGCTCGGCAAGCACCGGGATCGTCAGCGGCGCGAAGCCCTGCAGCGGCTTGCCGACCCAGGCCGCGCCGACGAAGGACGACAGGCCCACGCCGAAGATGGTCAACGCCAGCCCGCAGGCCACCTGGTTGGCGTTCAACCTCAGCGCCACACCGGCGAACAGCAGCGCCAGGAGCATGCCGGCGAGGATCGCGAACAGCACGCCCAGCCACAGGCTGCCGGTGCTGAAGGCGACCATGAAGCCGATCACCGCGCCGAACAGCATCATCCCTTCCTGGCCGAGGTTGAGCACCCCGGACTTCTCGCACACCAGCTCGCCCAGGGCCACCAGCAGCAGCGGCGTACCGGTGCGGACCATGGCGAACAGCACGTTGCCCAGCAGATCGATATCCATCGTCATCCTCCCGCCGTCAGACCACGGCACTTTGCTTGAAGGCCGCCGCACGCAGCCGGAAACCGCGATTCAGGCGCAGCCGGTAGAGGATCAGCACGTCGCAGGCGAGCAGGAAGAACAGCATCATCCCCTGGAACAGGCCGGTCAGCGCCAGCGGCAGGTTCATGCTCATCTGCGCCGTCTCGCCGCCCAGGTAGAGCAGCGCCATCAGCAGGCTGGCGCAGAGGATGCCGAGGGGATTCAGGCGGCCGAGGAAGGCCACGGTGATCGCCGCGTAGCCATAGCCGGGCGAGACCTGGGGCACCAGTTGGCCGATCGGCCCGGCTACTTCGCAGACGCCGGCCAACCCCGCCAGCGCGCCAGACAGCAGCAGCGCCAGCCACACCAGGCGCTTCTCGCGGAAGCCGACGAAGCCGACGGCGCGACGATCCAGCCCGAGCACGCGGATCTGGAAGCCGAGGAAGCTGCGCTGCACCAGCACCCAGACCAGCGCCAGGGCGAACAGGCCGAACAGCGCGCCGATATGCACCCGGCTGTCCTCGAACAGCACCGGCAGCAGGCTGGCCTGGCCGAACATCGCCGACTGCGGGAAGTTGAAGCCTTGCGGGTCCTTCAGCGGGCCATGCACGCAGTACAGCAACAGGTTCAGCGCGATGTAGTTGAGCATGATGGTGGTGAGGATCTCGTTGGCGTTGAAGCGCGTCCGCAGCCACGCCGCCAGGCCCGCCCAGGCGGCGCCGGCGAGCACCCCGGCGAGCAGCACCCAGACCAGCGCCCAGCGGCTCTCCCAGTCCAGCACCTGCAGCGCCATGGCGCTGCCGGCCAGGGCGCCGATCAGCAACTGGCCTTCCGCGCCGATGTTCCAGATGCGCGCCTGGTAGGCCAGCGCCAGGCCCAGCGCGCAAAGCAGGATGGGCATGGCCTTGACCAGCAGCTCACCGACGCCGTACCAGTCCTTTACCGGTTCGATCAGCACGGTGTGCAGGGTCGCCAGCGGATCGTGGCCAAGGAAGGCGAACAGCGCCGCGCCGCACACCAGCGTCAGCACGCCGGCCAGCAACGGCGAAAGCAGCAGCATGGCGCGCGATTGCTGGCCACGCGGTTCGAGGGAAAGCAGCATGTCGGTTCCTCAGGCGGCGGTGTCGAACTGCCCGGCCATCCAGCGGCCGACAGCGAGGGGATCGGTGGCGGCGCAGTCCACCAGCGGCGACAGGCGCCCGCTGCACAGCGCGCCGAGGCGGTCGCTGATCTGGAACAGCTCGTCGAGGTCTTCGGAGATCACCAGGATCGCCGCGCCGGCATCGCGCAGGGCAATCAGCGCGCGGTGGATCACCGAGGCCGCACCGACGTCCACGCCCCAGGTCGGGTGCGCGGCGATCAGCAGGCGCGGCTGCTGGAGAATTTCGCGGCCGAGGATGAATTTCTGCAGGTTGCCGCCGGACAGGCTGCGCGCGGCGGTCTGCGCGTCCGGCGTCTTCACTCCGAAGCGCTGGATGATCGCCTCGGCGAAACCGAGCACCTTGCGCCGCTCGATCAGCCCGTGGCGCACCAGTCCCTGCTGGAAGCCGGTAAGCAGCGCGTTGTCCGCCAGGCTCATCTCCGGCACCGCACCATGGCCCAGGCGCTCCGCCGGGACGAAAGCCTGGCCGCGCGCACGACGGGCATCCGGCGGCAGGTGGGCGATGGCCTCGCCAGCAAGGCGAATCTGGGCTTTCTCGCGCAGCCGCACCTCGCCGCTGAGCAGCGCCAGCAACTCATCCTGACCGTTGCCTGCAACCCCGGCGATACCGACGATCTCGCCGCTGCGCACCGCCAGGTCGAGGCCGTCGAAGGACACGCCGAAGGGGTCCTGATTGCGCCAGTGCAAGCCGCTGACCTGAAGAAAATCCGCACCGCCGCGAACCTTCGGATACTGCGCCGCCAGCCCCTCGGCATCACCGACCATCAGCCGCGCCAGCTCCAGGTCGCTGCACTGCGCCGGCACGCAGGCACCTGACACCCGGCCGCCACGCAGCACCGTGGCGTGCTGGCAGAGCGCGCGGACTTCGCCGAGCTTGTGGCTGATGAAGAGGATGCTGCAGCCCTCGGCCGCCAGCCGGCGCAGCACGGCGAAGAGGTCGTCGGCCTCCTGCGGGGTGAGCACCGAGGTCGGTTCGTCGAGGATCAGCAGGCGGATGTCCTGCATCAGGCAACGCACGATTTCCACCCGCTGCCGCTCGCCGATGGACAGGCTGTGCACCAGGCGCTGCGGCTCCAGCGGCATGCCGTAGCGCTGCGAGACCTCGCGGATGCGCGGCGCCAGCTGCTGCGGCGTACCGGCTGCGGCGCCCAGCGCCAGGGCGATATTTTCCGCCACGCTCAGCGTCTCGAACAGCGAGAAGTGCTGGAACACCATGCCGATGCCCAGGCCGCGGGCCTGCGCCGGGTCCTTCACGCTCACCGGCTTGCCGTCCCACAGCAACTCACCGCCGTCGGGGCGAACCACGCCGTAGATGATCTTCATCAGGGTGCTCTTGCCCGCGCCGTTCTCACCGAGCAGCGCGTGGATTTCACCCGGCTCGATGCGCAGATCGACGCGGTCGTTGGCGAGGCAGCCCGGATAGCGCTTGCTGATGGCGCGCAGCTCCAGGCGGGGCACGGGGGACGGTACGGGAGTGTGGGGCATGCTCGGGCTCGGTCGGGTCGCGCTGGGAAAGGCAGCTGTGCCGGGGCGTAGCAAGTTCCTGGCCAGCTGGTCAAAAAATCGCCCGGGCCTATGCTTGCCTGGAGGTCCGGCCGCTCGCTGCTGGCAGGATTTCTGCTTTACCTGACCATGCGGACAGCTTTGACGAGGCGCCCGAGAGCCTTGCGCACCGGCCCGCCTCGCCTGACGACGAGGACTCCCCATGATCGAATTCCTGCTCGGCGAAGAACGCGTCCGGGCCGACGGCCTGGCACCGGAAACGAGCCTGCTCGACTACCTGCGCACCCATCTGGGGCGTACCGGCACCAAGGAGGGCTGCGCCTCCGGCGATTGCGGCGCCTGCACCGTGGTGCTCGCCGAAGCCGAGGGCGACACGCTGCGCTATCGCGCGGTGAATGCCTGCATCACGCTGCTCGGCGCGGTCCATGGCCGCCAGGTGCTGACAGTGGAACACCTCGGCACCCCCGACGCGCTGCACCCAGTGCAGCAGGCGATGGTGGACTGCCACGGCTCGCAGTGCGGCTTCTGTACGCCGGGCATCGTCATGTCGCTGTTCGCCTGGCAGCACTCAGCGCAGCCGCACGACCGCGAGACGGCGCTGACCGCGCTGTCCGGCAACCTGTGCCGTTGCACCGGCTACCGGCCGATCCTCGATGCCGCCATGCAGATCGCCGGCCAACCGTGCCTCGACGCCTTCCAGCAGGACACGGCGCTGACCCTCGCCCGCCTGCAGGAGATATCCACAACCGGGAGCCTGCACGAGGGTGAAGCGCAGGCCTGGCTGCCCACCTCGCTCGGCGAACTCGACGAGCTGCTGCAGCACCATCCGCAGGCACGGCTGATCGCCGGCGGCACCGACCTGGCGCTGGAAGCCACGCAGAACCTCAAGGCCTTCCCGGCACTGATCCACCTCGACCGGATGAGCGAGCTGCAGCGCCTGGAGGTCCACGACGACCACGTGCTGATCGGCGCCGCGCGGCCCTATGCCGATTGCCTGGAGGCGCTGGAGGAATTCCCCGGTGTCGTCGCCCTGCTGGAACGCCTGGGCTCGCTACAGATCCGCCAACGCGGCTCACTGGGCGGCAACATCGCCAACGCCTCGCCCATCGGCGACATGCCGCCGGTGCTGCTGGCGCTGGATGCTCGCCTGCGCCTGCGCAAGGCGGGAGCGACGCGCGAGGTCGCCATCGACGGCTTCTTCACCGGTTACCGCAAGACAGTTCTGCAGCCCGGCGAGTACATCGAAGCGGTGCTGATCCCGCGTCTGCGCAGGCACCAGCGCTTCCGCGTCGACAAGGTCTCCAAGCGCCGCGACGACGACATCTCCGCCGTGTGCCTGGCCCTGCGCCTGGACTTCGACGAGGCCGGCATCGTCACCGCCGCGCGCCTCGCCTGCGGCGGCATGGCCGCCACGCCACTGCGCGGCGCAAAGACCGAAGCAGCCCTGCGCGGCCGGCCTTTCGACGCCGCAGCCGTGGCCGCCGCACAAGCGGCTATCCCGGCGGATTTCCAGCCCATCGACGACCTGCGCGCCAGCGCCGGCTATCGCCTGAAGGTGGCGCAGAACCTGTTGCAGCGCGCACTACTGGAATGGACCCCAAGCCCTGCGGAGGTGCGTCATGCGTAGCCTGCCACCGCTGGCTAGCAATGGCGTCGCGGTCGCCATCCACAGCGCGGGCAAGCCCCGCGAGCACGACAGCGCTGCGCTGCACGTGAGCGGTGCCGCGCGCTACGTGGACGACCTGAAGGAACCGCGCGACCTGCTGCACGCCGCCGTCGGCCTGACTGAAATCGCCTGCGGCGCGGTGCTCTCCCTCGACCTCGACGCCGTGCGCAGCGCCCCTGGCGTTGTGGCGGTTCTGACATTGGACGACGTGCCCGGCCACACAGACATCGGCCCGGTGTTCCCCGGCGACCCGCTGCTGGCGGGCGAGCGGGTTAAGTATCACGGCCAGGCGCTGTTCGCCGTTGCCGCGCAAAGCCTGCTCCAGGCGCGCCGCGCGGTGCGCCTGGCGAAAGTGGAATACGCGAAGGAAGACCCGCTGATCGACCCGCTGCGAGCCAAGGCCGAGGAGCGCTTCGTGCGCCCACCGCACCACATGCGTCGGGGCGATGTGCAGGCAGCTCTGGGGCGCGCTCCGCAAGTGCTGGAAGCGGCCCAGTTCATCGGCGGCCAGGAGCATTTCTACCTCGAAGGCCAGGCCTCGCTGGCTCTGCCCGGTGATGACGGCAGCATGCTGGTGCATACCTCCAGCCAGCACCCGAGCGAAGTGCAGAAGCTGGTCGCCGAGGTGCTGGCGATCCCGCTGGCGATGGTCACCGTGGAAGTGCGGCGCATGGGCGGCGGCTTCGGCGGCAAGGAAACCCAGGCCGCACCCTTCGCCTGCCTCGCCGCATTGCTCGCGCACAAGACCGGCCGCGCGGTGAAGCTGCGCCTGCCGCGCGCCGACGACATGCGCCTGACCGGCAAGCGCCACCCCTTCCACAACCGCTACCGCATCGGCTTCGACGACGACGGCCGGCTGCTCGCCGCGCAGCTCGAAGTGGTCGGCGATTGCGGCCATTCGCCGGACCTCTCCGACGCCATCGTCGACCGCGCGATGTTCCATGCCGACAACGCCTACTTCATCCCCGACGTGGCGATCTCCGGCTACCGCAGTTTCACCAACATCGTCTCGCACACGGCCTTCCGCGGCTTCGGCGGGCCACAGGGAATGATGATCATCGAGCGCGCCATGGACGATATCGCCCGAGCGGTCGGCAAGGACCCGCTGGAGGTGCGCAAGCTCAACCTCTACGGCGGAATGGGGCGAGAACTGACGCCCTACCACCAGAAGGTCGAGCACAACCTGCTGGGCGAGCTGATCGCGCGGCTGGAGCAGAGCAGCGACTACACCGCACGCCGCTTGGCCATTCGCGACTTCAATGCGCGCAGCCCGGTGCTGAAGAAGGGCCTGGCACTGACGCCGGTGAAGTTCGGCATTTCCTTCACTGCCCAGCACCTCAACCAGGCCGGTGCGCTGGTCCACCTCTACACCGACGGCAGCATCCAGCTGAACCACGGCGGCACCGAGATGGGCCAGGGCCTGAACATCAAGGTCGCGCAGATCGTCGCCGAGGAACTCCAGGTGCCGCTGGAGCGCGTGGTGATCACCGCGACTCGTACCGACAAGGTGCCCAACACCTCGCCCACCGCGGCCTCCAGCGGCACCGACCTGAACGGCATGGCCGCCCGCGATGCCGCGCGCACGCTGAAGAAACGGCTGGTCGACTTCCTCGCCGAACGCGATGGGGTGAAGCCGCAGGAGATACGCTTCGAACACGGTGGCGTGACGGTCGGAGCGCAGCACCTGGGCTTCACCGAAGTCATCCAGGCCGCCTACTTCGCCCGCGTCCAGCTCTCCGCCACCGGCTTCTACCGCACGCCGAAAATCTTCTACGACCGCGAGAAGGGCCAGGGCCACCCGTTCTTCTACTTCGCCTATGGCGCAGCGGTGTCCGAGGTGGAGGTGGACACGCTGACCGGCGAATACCGCGTGCAGCGGGTGGACATCCTCCACGACGTCGGGCGCAGCGTGAACCCGGCCATCGACATCGGCCAGATCGAGGGCGGCTTCGTCCAGGGCATGGGCTGGCTGACCACCGAGGAGCTGCGCTGGGACGACGCCGGCAAGCTGCTCACCGTGGGCCCGGCGACCTACAAGATCCCGGCGGTGAGCGACGCGCCGGAGGACTTCCGCGTGGCGCTGTTCGACCGCCCCAACGAGGAGGACAGCGTGTACCTGTCCAAGGCCGTGGGCGAGCCGCCGTTCATGCTGGCAATCTCGGTGTGGTCGGCGCTGCGCGACGCCATCGCCAGCCTCGCCGATTACCGCCTGAGCCCCGACCTGGATACGCCGGCGACGCCGGAGCGGGTACTCTGGGCTTGTGAGGCGATGCGCCAGGAGAACAGAGCATGACCCGTAACTGGATGGAAGCCATCGCCCGCCTGCGCGACAGCGCCGAGAGCTATGTGCTGATCACCGTGATCGGCGTGCAGGGCTCCACGCCGCGCGAGTCCGGCTGCAAGATGCTGGTCACCACCGAGGAGACCTTCGACACCATCGGCGGCGGTCATCTGGAGTTCGCCGCCATCGAGCACGCCCGCCAGTTGCTGCTGGCCGGCAAGGACAGCCAGGCACTGGAGCACTTCCCCCTCGGCGCGCGGCTGGGCCAATGCTGCGGCGGGCGCGCCAGCTTGCTGTTCGAGTGCTTCGCCGCACGCGGGCCGCAAGTGGTGCTGTTCGGCGCCGGCCACGTCGGCCGCGCCCTGGCGCCGCTGCTGGCGGGCTTGCCGCTGCGCCTGGAGTGGGTGGACAGCCGTGCCGCGGAATTTCCCCAGTCCGTTCCCGAAGGCGTGCGCATGCGCCTGCTGGAGGAGCCGGAAGACGCCGTGCACGAAGCGCCTCCGGGCAGCTACTTCCTGGTCATGACCCACAACCATCCGCTGGACTACGCCATCGCCGAGGCGGTGCTCAAGCGCGGCGATGCCGGCTTCCTCGGCATGATCGGCTCGCGCACCAAGGCCCGGCGCTTCCAGATGAGGCTGGAACAGCGTGGTTATCCACAGGAGGTGATCGAGCAGATGCACTGTCCCATCGGTCTCGCCGAGGTGCCGGGCAAGCGCCCGCTGGAAGTGGCCATCTCGGTCGCCGCCCAGGTCATCGCCCGCTATCAGCAGGACGCGCCGCCGCGCCAGACGCGCGAAGGCGTCGAGTGGGCGGCGCTTTGTAGCGAAGGCGCTTGCAGCGACGAGCCGGAAAGCGCAAAAACCTGACCAGCGGGACAACAGTTTTACCGCGTCCCGCCGATACCCTTTCAACCCCGTCTCTTCGCCCGCCGCCCGGCGGGCGTTCGTTGTGCGTTCGGAGGAAAACAAGAAAATGCGCCTGCGAAGTATCCAGACCCAGCTCATCCTCAGCATGGGCGCCGCCCTGCTGATCAGCCTGCTCATCGTCCTCGGCCTCTACGCCGTGCTGGTCAATCGCCTCAGTGAGCGCTACCTGCTCGAACAGGCGTTGCCGGCAAGCATCCAGGCGATTGCCAACGACTTCGAAAAACGCCTCACCGGCCCCATCACCGCCGCGGCCGGCATCGCCGACAACACCCTGGTGCAGGACTGGCTGGCCGCCGGCGAAAACCCGGAGAAACTGGCCGAATTCACTCGCTACCTGGGCGGCATCCGCGCCTCGCAGAAGGCCTTCTCGGCACTGATCACCTCCAACGCCAGCGGCGCCTACTACAGCGACAAGGGCAAGGAGCGCACGCTGAGCCGCAGCGAGCCGAAGGACAGCTGGTACTTCCAGTTCATCGACAGCGGCAAGCCGCGCATGTGGAACATCGACACCGATGGCAGCACCGGCGAGCTGGCGCTGTTCATCGACCAGCGCGTGGAGCGTGACGGCAAGCTGCTCGGCATCGCCGGGCTGGGCCTGGAGATGCGCGAGCTGTCGACGCTGATCCGCGATTTCCGCTTTGGCCAATCCGGACGCGTGTACCTGGTGAAGAATGACGGCCAGGTGCAGATCCACCCCGACGCCTCACTACCCAAGGGGCGCAGCCTGGGCGACCTGATCGGCGCCAGCGCCGCCAGCGCGCTGCTCGGCCAGCAGGGCTTCCACAGCGCCCGCTTCGAGCGCGACGGCGAGGATTACCTGGCCGCCAGCCTGCCGCTGCACGACCTGGGCTGGACCCTGGTGAGCGAAGTGCCGGAAGCGGAAATCTACGCCGACGCCCGCGAGGCGCTGGCCTTCTCCGGCCTCGCCGGGGGCGTGGTCGCCCTGCTCTGCCTGGCGCTGGTGGTGCTGATGGCGCGCAGTCTGGCCCGGCCGATCCGCCAAGTCACCAGCGCGCTGCTGGAGATCGGCGGTGGCGGTGGTGATCTCACCCGCCGCCTGGACGACAGCCGCGCCGACGAACTGGGCGACCTCGCCCGCGGCTTCAACCGATTCCTCGAAGGCCAGCGCGCGTTGATCGGCGCCGTACTGGGCACCAGCCAGCAACTGCTGCGTACCGTCGGCGAAGTGGCGCAGGTGGTGGACAACACCGCCGACCGCGCCGGCCGCCAGCAGGAGATGACCGACATGGTCGCCACGGCGGTGAACGAAATGGGCAGCACGGTGCAGGAAATTGCCCGCAACGCCGAGCAGGCCGCCAGCGCCTCGCAGCAGGCGCGCGAGGAAGCCGGCGAAGCACGGCGGGTAGTCGGCGGCTCGCTGCAGGTCGGCCAGCGCATGTCCGGGGAGATCGGCGAAGCGGCCGGTGCCGTGGGCGAGTTGGCCGGACAGGTAGCGAGCATCGACCAGGTGCTGGCGGTGATCCGTGGCGTCTCCGAGCAGACCAACCTGCTCGCCCTCAACGCCGCCATCGAGGCGGCGCGCGCGGGTGAGCTGGGCCGCGGCTTCGCCGTGGTGGCCGATGAGGTGCGCACGCTTGCCAGCCGCACCCAGGGCTCGACCGACGAGATTCTCACCATCATCCAGCGCCTGAAGGGCGGTGCAGAGGCCGCGGTGCGCTCGATGCAGGCCAGCCAGCAGACCACCGGGCAGAGCCTGGCCGCCAGCGAGCAGGCCGGTGTCTCACTGGGCGCCATCGCCGATCAGGTGGAGCGCATCAGCGACATCAACCACCAGGTCGCCACGGCCACCGAGGAACAGTCTGCGGTGACCGAGGAGATCAACCGCAACGTGCAGGGCATCGCCGATCTGGCCCATGCCACCACCCGCGAGGTACAGCACGGCCGCGAGCAATGCCGCGAGCTGCGCAACCTGGCCGATGACCTGGCGCGGCAGATGGCGCAGTTCCGTCTTTGAGCCGCTCTGGCGCCGGCCCTTGCGCCGGCGCCTTTTCCCCAGAGTTACCCACAGATTTTCCAGACGCAGCGGCAGGCTGCTCGCCATAGCTGGCGGCAGCTGACGGCCGATCAGCGCACAAGTTGTGACGTGTGCCAGTCAGCTTGCCCACAAGTTGCCCACAGATTGTCCAGAGAGTTGCCCCCAGCCTGCCAGGCTCCGTCCGCTCACTTCGCGAAAACCCCGAGCCCACGCGCCGCAAGCCCTGCATCACTCCAATGAATAATTCACCGAATGGTCAGCAGTGGTTCCGGGCGGTATTCCCTGCGAATTTAATCCACAACTTCTCCACAGCCTGTTCACATTCTGATCAACAGACCGAAGGGCAATTGATCGAAAAATGATCGACGTACTGCAGGCTGCGAAGGGCGTGGGCAAGAGCAGTCCTGCCACAGGTTATCCACAGGCGGTTCCACGGTGTTTGGGGAGAAGAATCAGGCGTCCAGCAACTGCGCCTGGATGCGACCGCGACTGAGGTCGCTGAGCAGCTTCTGCAGCGCGGCGACCTGGGCAGTCGGCAGGTTCAAGCTCAGGTGCACACCCTCGGCGCCGAAGGCTTCGTCCTCGACACTGGCGCCCAGTGCCAGCACCCGCGCCTTGAACAACGCGTGCTCGGCGAAACTGCAGTCGAAGGCCAGCCGGCTGCTGGGCACCAACTCGATGCGCTCGGCGTCCTGCAGGCATTTCGCCGCACAACCACCATAGGCTCGGGCCAGGCCGCCGGTGCCGAGCTTGATGCCGCCGAACCAGCGGCTGACCACGACCACCACGCGGTCCATGTCCTGCCCTTCGATGGCCACCAGCATGGGCCGGCCGGCAGTGCCGCCGGGCTCGCCGTCGTCGCTGAAGCGGTACTGGTTGCCCAGTTTCCATGCCCAGCAGTTGTGCCCGGCGCTGGCGTCGCGGTGCGCGGCGAGGAAGGCCATGGCCTCGGCCTCGCTGGCAATCGGCGCGGCGGCGCAGTGGAAGCGGCTCTTGCGGATGTCTTCCTCGTAACGGGCGGCAGCGGCGAGGGTGAAACTCATTCGGTGGCTGGCGGCGGCGTCAGCCCGCAACCCTTGAGGATGATGCGGATGAGGTTTTCGCTGGCGTCGCTGAAGTCCTGCTTGGACATGCGCTTGCGGCCGGTGACGAAGCCGATCTGGGTAGCGAAGTCGGCGTAGTGCTGGGTGCTGCTCCAGATCAGGAAGATCAGGTTGACCGGATCGACCGGGTCCATCTTGCCGGCATCCACCCAGCCCTGGAACACGGCGGCGCGGCCGGCGAACCAGGTGCGGTAATCCTGGCTGAAGTGCTCGGAAAGGCACTCGCCGCCGCTGATGATCTCCATGGCGAACACCCGCGAGGCCTGCGGGTAGCGACGGGAGAACTCCATCTTGGCGCGAATGTAGGTCGCCAGCGCAACAGCCGGATCATCGTCCACGGTGAGGTGGTTGAAGGTGCTGTCCCACAATTCGAGGATGTTGCTCAGCACCGCCACGTACAGCCCCAGCTTGTTGCTGAAGTAGTAGTGCAGGTTGGCCTTGGGCAGGCCGACGCGCTGGGCGATGGTGTTCATGCTGGTGCCCTTGAAGCCGTGGCGGGCGAACTCCTCCTCGGCGGCGGCGAGGATGGCTTCCTCGTTCTTCTGGCGAATGCGGCCGGCGGGCTTTTCACCTTGGGCGGCGGTATGGGCGGGTACCTGGAGGGTCATGCGGCGTATCCGTGCATTGAGCGGGGGCGTTGCATGGATAACCCAGCATGGGAGGCGGCAGCAAGGGCCGTCCGTGACTTTCTGCGGGGAAAACGCAGGCCCCGCCGCAGCGGCGGGGCCCTGTCAGCATCAGAAGTGGTACTTGACCAGCGCGCTGACGGTGTTCTGGTCGGTGGTGAAGTACTGCGAATCCTTGATGCCGTACTTGTCGGACCAGTAGTCGTACTCGATACCCACGTACAGGTGCTTGGCCTCGTAGCCCAGGGACTTGCCCAGGTCGTACTTGAGCTGCGGGTTGAAGTGCAGGTTGGCGTGGTAGTCCGACTGGTTGCGACGGCCGGAGCTGGCGTCCTTGTTGTTCACGACCCAGTCCATGAAGCCATCGAACAGGATGTCGGAGTTGCCCACCGGGAAGGTGATGGCCCAGGCCGGGGTGATCTGCCAGGCGCCGGACGGCACGCGGTTGCCGTCGGGCTTGCGGTAGTAGAAGTTCAGCTGGAAGTAATCGAAGCCCGGCAGCGCCAGGTCGAAGCCCGGGCCGACCAGGTAGGACTCGACGTCGCCTTCGCCGAACTCGTAGGTGGTGGCCAGCAGCACGTCCTTGACCGGGCCGAAGGACAGGTCGGTGCCGGTGATCTTGCCGAACGACAGGCGCGGGCTGAACTCACCGTAGTAGGTGTTCTTGCCGTTGGTGGCGCTTTCCTTACCGTTGTAGTTGATCTGGTCGACGAAGAACCAGAGGTCGCCCCAGGTCCAGGCGCTCGCGCTCTCGAAGGTGAAGGTCTGCTGGATCGGCGGGTCGACCTTGAAGTTCTTGCCCCACAGGTAGGTCAGGCTTTCGTTGTGCCAGATCAGCGGGCCGTCGTTGGAAGCCGGCGCCGGGGTCAGGTCTTCACCGCCAGCCATGGCCTGCCCGGCTGCGAGCAGCCCGCCGGCGAGCAGCAGGGATGCGAGAGTGCGAGTCATGCGTTGCTCCTAATCAGTGCAGTCGTGTTGCGTTTTTAATTGTTTGTGGAACCTGTCCGGTCGGTCAGGGCCTGGCGAGGAAAAGCAAGATTGGCGCCAATCCTGACCAGATGTTCCACTTTTATGTCGAATCCCGCAGGACTCGTCCTTTGGCAGGTCATACGCAGGGGGGACGGGGCGGGCTATTTCCTGACCCACAGGACAACTTCGCCTGATATTGGGGCAACCGTGCCGCTGAAAGCACAGAAATGGCGATCACCCGCCGGAAGATTGGATACATGACAAATCTGTGTTGAATCGAATCAATACAATTTGTGTATACAACTTCCTTGTGGGAAATCTACACAGCACCTCGTGGGAAACGCCCTGCGTTTTCCGGGCGCGGATAATGCCAGACAAGGGCGCCCGCGGCACCTGCCAGAGTGCCTCGGGCCGCCGGGCGGTTGCCCTCGAACTGCCTTGGGCTCGGCCTGCGAGCTTTGCCAGCCGGCGACATTGCGCGAAGATATGCCGATGAAAGGACAAGCCCCCGAACTGCAACGCCTGATCCCGGTGCTCGACCGCCTGCCACGGCCGGTGTACGCGCGCGCCGAGCGGCTGCGCGCAGGCTCCTGGACCAGCAGGCACCACCACGCCTGGGTGCAACTGTCCTTCGCCATCACCGGCGTGCTCGGCGTGCATACGGCCGAGGGCAGCTTCTTCGCGCCGCCGCAGCGGGCGATCTGGATTCCGGCCTTCCTCGATCACGAAGTGGTGACCTCGACCCAGGCGGAGATGCGCAGCCTGTACATTCGCGATGACGCCTGCCGCTGGGCGCCGGACCGCTGCCGGGTGCTGGAAGTGACGCCGCTGGCGCGCGAGCTGATCAAGAGCTTCTGCGAGCTGCCGGTGGATTATCCCCAGGGCGACAGCGCCGAATCGCGGCTGGTGGAGGTGCTGCTGGACCAGCTGCGCGATCTGCCGGAAGTGGCCTTCTCCCTGCCGATGCCGCAGGAGGCCCGGCTGCTGCAGCTGTGCCAGGCGCTGATCGACCAGCCCACCGACAGCCACACCCTGGGCGACTGGGCGCAGCGCATCGGTACCTCGGAGAAGACCCTGTCGCGGCTGTTCCAGCGCGAGACCGGAATGACCTTTCGCCTGTGGCGCCAGCGCCAGCGGCTGCTCGCCTCGCTCGGTTCGCTGGAGGCCGGCGACAGTGTGACGGCGGCGGCGCTGGACTGCGGGTACGACTCCACCTCGGCGTACATCGCGTCGTTCAAGGGGTTGTTCGGCTTTACGCCGGGGGATCTGTTCCGCCAAAGGTAGACCGCGTCGGCGGATTTCCGCTCAACACCCACGTCAATCGGCGCCGCTTCGCCTGCCCTCACATCTCTCTGAAACCTTCAAAGCCTAGTGCCGCGTGGCCTTCGCGCCTTGGCACGCTGCCTGCTATCGCCTCGACACTGCGCCGCCCTCGCGGCGCGCCGGTGTGCCGTTCCGCAGTCCGCGCACCTGACGACAACAACGACAAGAGGAATACCCATGGATAGCGCAAGCGCCGTCTCCGCTTCTGCCGCACCCCGCACGACTTCCCAGCGCATCAAGTCGATCTTCAGTGGCTCGGTCGGCAACCTGGTCGAGTGGTACGACTGGTACGTCTACGCCGCCTTCTCGCTGTACTTCGCCAAGGCGTTCTTCCCTCAGGGCGACATGACCGCCCAGTTGCTGAACACCGCCGCGATCTTCGCCGTGGGCTTCCTGATGCGCCCGGTCGGCGGCTGGCTGATGGGTATCTATGCCGACCGCAAGGGCCGCAAGGCGGCGCTGCTGGCCTCGGTCCTGCTGATGTGCTTCGGCTCGCTGATCATCGCCCTGACCCCCAGCTATGAAACCATCGGCGTCGGCGCCCCGATCCTGCTGGTGCTCGCGCGCTTGCTGCAGGGCCTGTCGGTCGGCGGCGAATACGGCACCTCGGCCACCTACCTGAGCGAGATGGCCAACAAGGAGCAGCGCGGCTTCTTCTCCAGCTTCCAGTACGTCACCCTGATCTCCGGCCAGCTCATCGCCCTGGCGGTGCTGATCGTGCTGCAGCAGACCCTGACCGTCGAGCAGCTGGAAAGCTGGGGCTGGCGTGTGCCGTTCCTCATCGGCGCGCTGTGCGCGGTCGTCGCCATGTACCTGCGTCGCAACATGGAAGAGACCGAGTCCTTCACCAAGAAGACAGAAGAGCCCAAGGAAAGCCTGATGCGCGCGCTGATGCGTCATCCCAAGGAAGTGCTGACCGTGGTCGGCCTGACCATGGGCGGCACCCTGGCCTTCTACACCTACACCACCTACATGCAGAAGTACCTGGTGAACACGGTGGGGATGAGCAAGAACGACTCCACCATGATCTCGGCGGCCACCCTGTTCCTGTTCATGCTGCTGCAACCCCTGGTCGGCGCGCTGTCGGACAAGATCGGCCGGCGCCCGATCCTGATCGCCTTCGGCGTGCTGGGCACGGTCTTCACCTACCCGATCCTCAGCACCCTGCACACCATCGACACCTGGTGGGGCGCGTTCTTCCTGATCATGGCCGCGCTGATCATCGTCAGCGGCTACACCTCGATCAACGCCGTGGTGAAGGCTGAACTGTTCCCCACCGAGATCCGCGCCCTGGGTGTTGGCCTGCCGTACGCGCTGACCGTGTCGATCTTCGGCGGCACCGCCGAGTACGTGGCGCTGTGGTTCAAGAGCATCGGCATGGAGAGCGGCTTCTACTGGTACGTCACCGCGTGCATCGCCTGCTCGCTGCTGGTCTACGTGACCATGAAGGACACCCAGAAGCATTCGAAGATCACCACCGACTGATTGGGCTCCTTGCCCAGGCCCCGGCGCACACTCCCGGGGCTTTTTATCCACAAGGCCCGGCTCATGCCGGGCCTTGTCGTTCCGGGAACCGGCATTTCACGTTGCCGCGACACCCGCCCTTGATATTCTCGCCGGCGACTCTCCCGGCAGATCAAGCCCATGAACCCTCCGCAGATTCCCCTCGGCCCGTTGCAGGCCCGCGAGTTGCGCGGCGCGCTCAGCGGTCCCTTCGATCTTGACCTCGCGCCCGGCCATTGCACGGTGCTCAGCGGGCCGTCGGGCATCGGCAAGAGCCTGCTGCTGCGCATGCTCGCCGACCTCGACCCGAACCAGGGCCGGGTCAGCCTTGCCGGGGTCAGCCGCGAAAGCCTGCCGGCCAGTACCTGGCGGCGCCTGGTCACCTACGTCGCGGCGGAATCCGGCTGGTGGGAAGACAGCGTCGCCGCGCACTTCACCGACCTCGATGCCGTGCGCCCCTTGCTGCCGCAGGTGAATCTCGATGCAGCGCTGCTGCAGGCCCAGGTCCTGCAGCTTTCCAGCGGCGAACGGCAGCGCCTGGCACTGCTGCGCGCCGTCGTGCAGAAGCCGCGCTTCCTGCTGCTGGACGAGCCGACGGCGGCGCTCGACCCGGCCAGCCGCGAAGGTGTCGAACAGCTGCTAAAGCGCCTGCAGGCAGAGGGCACCGGTCTGCTGGTGGTCAGCCACGACGCAGAACAGGCACAGCGCCTGGGGGATATCCGGCTGCAACTCGACCACCAGGGCCTGCACGAGGTCGCCCCATGACGCCGCTCCAGCTGAGCCTGCCGGAACTGGCCCTCGCCGCGCTGCTGATCGTCGCGGCCGCCGCACTATCCTGGGCGCTGCGCCTGGGTCTGCAGCGTACGCTGTTGATCTCCGCCGTGCGCCTGGTGGTGCAGCTGGTGCTGGTGGGACTGTTCCTGCGCCAGGTGTTCGCCCTGTCCTCGCCCTGGCTGACCGCCCTGGTGGTGGCCGGCATGCTCACGGCTGCCACCTTCGAGGTCGGCTCGCGGCAGCGGCGCCGCCTGGCCGGCTTCTGGCACCTGGGCATCGGCGGCGGCACGCTGAGCGTCGCCACCCTCGGCATCGCGCTGTTCGCCCTGTCCGGCAGCCTGCGCCCGCAACCCTGGTACGACCCACGCCACGCCATCCCGCTGGTGGGCATCATCCTCGGCACTGCGATGAACGCCGCGAGCCTGGCGCTGAACCAGGTCTTCGCCAGCGTCACCCGCGAGCGCGCTGCCATCGAGGCGCGCCTGGCACTGGGCGCCGACCGTTACACCGCGCTGGGCGGCGTATTGCGCCGGGCGCTGTATACCGGGCTGATCCCGACGCTGAACCAGATGGCCGCTGCCGGCATCATCACCCTGCCCGGCATCATGACCGGGCAGATACTCGCCGGCATGGACCCGCTGGACGCCGCGCGCTACCAGATACTGCTGATGTTCCTGCTCACTGCCGCCGGCTTCGCCACCGCCCTCGGCGCGGTCTGGCTGTCCGCCTGGCGGCTCACCGACGAGCGCGACCGGCTACGCCTGGACCGCCTGCGCACGGAAGATTGAGCGGGTATGCTGAGGGCTTTGCAACGGTATCGGAGAACGCCATGAGCACTGCCAAATCCGCCCTGATCATCGGCGCCTCGCGCGGCCTCGGCCTGGGCCTGGTGCGCGAACTGCTGGACCGTGGCTGGGACGTCACCGCCACCGTGCGCGACGCCGCCAACGCCGGTGAGCTGGCCGCGCTGCCGGTGCGCGTGGAATCCCTGCTGCTCGATGATGCACCGTCCCAGGACCGCCTCGCCGAGGCCCTGGCCGGCTCGCACTTCGACCTCGTCTACATCAACGCAGGTGTCTACGGCCCGCCGCACCAGTCGGCCATCGACGCCAGCCTTGCCGATGTCGGCCAGCTGTTCATGGTCAACGCCATCGCCCCGCTGCGCCTGGCCGAGCGCCTGCTGCCGCGTCTGAATCCCGAAAAGGGCGTGCTGGCCTTCATGACCTCGGAGCTGGGCAGCGTTGCCGGCAACCAATCCGGCGGCATGGCGCTGTACCGCGCGAGCAAGGCGGCGCTCAACTCGCTGACCCGCAGCTTCGTCGCCGAACTGGGCGAAACCGGCCTCACCGTGCTCAACCTGCATCCGGGCTGGGTACGCACCGACATGGGCGGCGAATCCGCGCCGCTGGACGTGGAAACCAGCGCCCGGGGCCTGGTTGATCAGGTCGAAGGCCACGCCGGCCGGGGTGGCCAGTTCTACCTGGATTACCAGGGGACGACGATCGACTGGTGACGGCTCGCGCCATGGGCGTTACCATGCGCCCACGTCTGACTCCCGGGTCAACGGACCTGGATCAGCAGACAGGGTGAACACTGAGCTGGCTTCCCATGACCCCATGGAGCCGGCTCGACACGAACGGCTCCGTCCGTTTGGAGAACTCACCCATGTCATCCCCGCGTCTCTGGCTGCGCAACCCGCTGGCCATCTTCACCGCCAACGACCTCGACGCCCGTGGCGGCATCGTCGTCCAGGACGGCCGCATCGTCGAACTGGTCGCCGCCGGCCAGCAGCCCTCGACTCCCTGCCAACAGACCTTCGACGCCAGCCAGCACGTGCTGACGCCCGGCCTGATCAACACCCACCACCACTTCTACCAGACCCTCACCCGCGCCTGGGCGCCGGTGGTGAACCAGCCGCTGTTCCCCTGGCTGAAGACCCTCTACCCGGTGTGGGCGCGTCTGACCCCCGAGCAGCTCGGCGTGGCCACCAAGGTGGCGCTGGCCGAACTGCTGCTGTCGGGCTGCACCACCGCCGCCGACCACCACTACCTGTTCCCCGATGGCCTGGAGCAGGCCATCGACGTGCAGGCCGGCGTGGTCCAGGAACTGGGCATGCGCGCCATGCTCACCCGCGGCTCCATGAGCCTGGGCGAAGCCGACGGCGGCCTGCCGCCGCAGCAGACCGTGCAGAGCGCCGAGGCCATCCTCGACGACAGCCAGCGGCTGATCCGCGAATACCACCAGCGCGGCGAAGGCGCCCAGGTGCAGATCGCCCTGGCGCCCTGCTCGCCGTTCTCGGTCACCCCGGAAATCATGCGCGCCAGCGCCGAGCTGGCCGAGCGCGAGGACGTGCGCCTGCACACCCACCTCGCGGAAACCCTCGACGAGGAAGACTTCTGCCTGCAGCGCTTCGGCCAACGCACCGTGGATTACCTGGACAGCGTCGGCTGGCTCGGCCCGCGCACCTGGCTGGCCCACGGCATCCACTTCAACGACGAGGAAATCCGCCGCCTGGGCGAAGCCGGCACCGGCGTCTGCCACTGCCCCAGCTCGAACATGCGCCTGGCCTCGGGCATCTGCCCGACCGTGGCGCTGGAAGCGGCCGGCGCGCCGGTGGGCATCGGCGTGGACGGCTCGGCCTCCAACGATGCCTCCAACATGATCCTCGAAGCCCGCCAGGCCCTGTACATCCAGCGTCTACGCTACGGCGCCGAGCAGATCACTCCGGAACGCGCGCTGGGCTGGGCCACCCGTGGCTCGGCAAAGCTGATCGGCCGCAGCGACATCGGCGAACTGGCCGTGGGCAAGCAGGCCGACCTGGCGCTGTTCAAGCTCGACGAGCTGCGTTTCTCCGGCAGCCATGACCCGCTCTCCGCGCTGCTGCTGTGCGGCGCCGACAAGGCCGACCGGATCATGATCGGCGGCACCTGGCGGGTCATCGACGGCGAAGTCGAGGGCCTCGACCTCAAGCGCCTGATCGCCGACCACACCCAGGCGGCACGCAAGCTGCTCGGCACGCTGTAAACGACCTGAGGCCTGCTCTTCGCAGGATGGCGTGGAGCGAAGCGATACCCATCAATCCGGTGCGCGGACAGCATGGGTATCGCAAGCTCCACCCATCCTACAATCGCGCCCCAATGCCAGGACTGGCGCAGGAGCGGAGCCCGTCCGCGATGGATTCCGGCGCGATGCGGACCTATCGCGGACGGAGTCCGCTCCTACCCATCCGCAGACATCGGCAGTCACCCTGTAGGAGCGGGCCATGCCCGCGATCGCGCGCATGGCCCGCTCCTACACCCAGCCCCCATTCCCGCCCCCGTTTCGCCCCTCGCCGCAATGGCTCCAGATGCCATTCCAACAGGCACGTTCTGCCATCGAGAAATCGCTAGAACCCGCGCCAGACAAGGCCTGCGCACTACCGCCCGTCGCCCTCCGAACGGCAACGATGAACGGTCATTCAGCGAAAACCCCTCTAGATCAAGGGTCTATCCCCTGCGACGGGAATATGCCGCCAGTTTGACATCATCGATTGGCACTCTAGTTTTAAATCGCAGCGCCGAATTCCTGCTCAAGAAGTAGTCAGCAGCCGTTCGGCCCGGTCACCGGCGCCCGGCAATGGAGTGCATTACATGCGCGATTCACAATTGAACCCGTCCGCGGGTCAAGGCATTGGCCAAGGCTGGCCGCAGCGCCTCGTTATCCAGTCCCTGCCATGGGTCGTCGTGGCCGGCCTGTGCGCCGTTGGTGTGCCGTTCTGGTGGATGCTGCCGGTAGGCTGGGTTTCCAGCCTGGTACTGAGCCGCCTGCTGTGCGGTGCCGCCAATGCGACCATCGACCCGCAGGCAACCGTCCTGCGCAGCGACGACCTGCCCCAGTGGCGCCCGTTGCAGCAAGCCGTGGAAGGCCACCTGGCCGCGCTCAACGGCCACACCCACCAGGTCGACGCCCTGCTGCATCAGGCCATCCGCCAGCTGACCGACAGCTTCCACGCCCTCGCCGAGCGCATCGACAGCCAGCGCGGCCTGTCCCACTCGCTGATCGAGCGCTACGACGGCCGCGGCCACCAGGACAACGACATCGACTTCCAGCGCTTCATCAACGCCACCCAGGAAACCCTCGGCCTGTTCGTCGAAGCGACCCTGGAGACCAGCCGCACCTCGCAGCAGCTGGTGCAGCGCATGGACCGCGTGACGCACAAGATCGCCGACATCCTGCAATCCACCCAGGACATGGACGCCATCGCCAAGCAGACCAACCTGCTGGCCCTCAACGCCGCCATCGAGGCCGCCCGTGCCGGCGAGAGCGGGCGGGGCTTTGCCGTGGTGGCTGACGAGGTGCGCGCGCTGTCCACCCGCTCCACGCACTTCTCCCAGGCCATCCGTGAACACGTCGACGTGGTCTACCACGAGATCAAGGACGCCGAAGGCGCCATCAGCCAGCTGGCCGACAAGGACATGTCCTTCGCCCTGGAATCGCGGCAGAAGATCCAGCGCATGCTCGACGACCTCGACGCCATGAACCAGCACACCGTGAAGGTGGTGCAGGAGCTGGACCGCATCTCCCTGGAAGTGGGCGATGGGGTCAACGCGGCGGTCACTGCCCTGCAGTTCCAGGACATGAGCAGCCAGCTGCTCGGGCAGATCAGCAAGCACGGCGCGCGCCTCGGCGCCCTGGCTGTGGGCCTGGGTGCCCTCGATGGCCGCGAACCGGGCGAATGGGGCGAGCGCCTGCGCGGTGAAGTCGCCGAGCTCGGCCGCCCGCTGAGCAACCCGGTGGCGCAGACCACGCTCAGCGCCGGCGAAGTGGAACTGTTCTGAAGCCGTTCCCGTCCCGCCCACAGGAGGCATTGCCATGCTGCAGTCCCTTTACGAATACCTGGCCAACCTCGCCCTGATCGGCTGAGAGCCACTCTTTCCGCGCGCCGGGAAGGCGCGCCGACGCGCCGCCCGGCGGGTAAACACGCATTGCCACCAGGAGAACCAACGCAATGGGTAAGCAGATTCTGATCGTCGATGACTCGGCCTCGATCCGGCAGATGCTGAGCTTCACGCTCAAGTCCGCCGGCTACGAGGTGGACGAGGCCGTGGACGGCAAGGACGGCCTGGGCAAAGCCCAGCGCAAGGCCTACAGCCTGGTCTTCACCGACCAGAACATGCCGAACATGGACGGCCTGTCGCTGATCCGCAGCCTGCGCGACATGGCCGGCTACCGCAGCACGCCGATCCTCATGCTGACCACCGAATCCAGCGACGCCATGAAGCAGCAGGGCAAGAGCGCCGGCGCCACCGGCTGGCTGGTCAAGCCGTTCGACCCGCCGAAGCTGCTCGAAGTGACCCGCAAGGTCCTGCCCTAGGGGTATCGCCGATGGCCACTGGAATGGAGCAGTTCCTCCAGGTGTTCTTCGAGGAAACCGACGAACACCTGGCGACCCTCGAACTCCTGCTGATCGGGCTCGACCTCGACCAGCCGGACGCCGAGGCGCTCAATGGCATCTTCCGCGCCGCCCACTCGATCAAGGGCTCCAGCGGCATGTTCGGTTTCGACGACCTGACCGCCGTGACCCACGAGCTGGAAACCCTGCTCGACCGCATCCGCTGCGGGCAGACCGCCCTGCACGTGGACATGATCAGCGTATTCCTCGAAGCCCGCGACGTGCTGCAGCGCCTGCTCGACGCCCACCGCAGCCAGGTACCCGATCCGGACGTGCCGGTGGCCACCACCGTCGAGCGCCTGCGCGCCTGGCTGGCCGAGCCCGTCGCACCCGCTGCCGATGATGGTTTCGGCCTGTTCGACAACGCCCCCGCAGCCGCCGAAACCAGCGCCAGCGATGATGACGCCTTCGGCTTCTTCGACGATGCGCCCGGCACTCCCGGCGCCAGCGAAACCAGCGCCAGCAGCGACGACGATTTCGGTTTCTTCGACGACGCCCCCGGTGCGCCGGACGCCAAGCCGGTCGAGCCCTACGGCATCTTCGACAAGGCCCCCGGCGCGCCCACGGCCGCGGCCGTCGCAACCCCGAGCGAGCAGGCCAAGGCCGCGCCCAGCGCCGCCAAGCCGGCCGCCCGCACCGACAGTGAATCCAGTTCGATCCGCGTCAGCGTCGAGAAGATCGACAGCCTGATCAACCTGGTCGGTGAGCTGGTGATCACCCAGGCCATGCTCAGCCAGCTCAGCGAGGATCTCGACCCCACGCATTTCGAGCGCCTGCAGCAGGCCCTGGCGCAACTGGAACACAACACCCGCGACCTGCAGGAATCGGTGATGTCGATCCGCATGCTGCCGATCAGCTTCATCTTCAGCCGCTTCCCGCGCCTGGTGCACGACACCTCCGCGCGCCTGGGCAAGCAGGTCGAGCTGATCCTCCACGGCGAGCACACCGAACTGGACAAGAGCGTCATCGAGAAGCTCAGCGACCCGCTCACCCACATCGTCCGCAACAGCATCGACCACGGCATCGAGACGCCCGCCGAACGCCTGGCCGCCGGCAAGCCGGCGCAGGGTTCGGTGAAGCTCGCCGCCAGCCACCAGGGCGGCAGCGTGGTGGTGGAAATCTCCGATGACGGCCGCGGCCTGTCCCGCGAGCGCATCCTCGCCAAGGCCCGCGAAAAGGGCCTGCCGGTACACGATGGGATGACCGACGCAGAGGTCTGGCAACTGATCTTCATGCCCGGCTTCTCCACCGCCGAAGCAGTCACCGAACTCTCCGGCCGTGGCGTCGGGATGGACGTGGTGCGGCGCAACATCCAGGCCATGGGCGGGCGCATCGACATCGATTCGGCGCCCGGCATGGGCACCCGCATGAGCATCCGCCTGCCGCTGACCCTGGCCATCCTCGACGGCCTGATTGTCGCCGTGGAGAAGGTCAACTACGTGGTGCCGCTGACCTACATCGTCGAGTCGCTGCAGGCCCGCGCCGACGACGTGCGCGGCCTCGCCGGCGAGGAGTCGACGGTGATCCGCGTGCGCGGCGAATACCTGCCGCTGTTCTCCCTCAACCAGCTGCTGCGCATCGGCGCCCAGCCGCAGCCGCCGGAGCAGGGGATCGTGGTGATCCTCGAATCCGAGGGCAGGAGCTTCGCCCTGCAGGTGGACGAGCTGGTCGGCCAGCAGCAGGTAGTGATCAAGAGCCTGGAACAGAACTTCCGCCGGATCGACGGGATCGCCGGCGCCACCATCATGGGCGACGGCAGCGTCGCCCTGATTCTCGATGTCGATGCCCTGCCACGCCTGGCGGCACAAGGAGAAATGAACCATGAGCGCAGCTGAAGCCGCCACCGCGACTAGCCCGGCGCAGGAATACCTGACCTTCACCCTGGGCCGCGAGGAATACGCCATCGACATCCTCCGCGTGCAGGAAATCCGTGGCTACGACCAGGTCACCGCCATCGCCAACGCCCCCGCCTTCATCAAGGGCGTGATCAACCTGCGCGGCGCCATCGTTCCCATCGTCGACCTGCGCATCAAGTTCAACCTGGCCGACATCAGCTACGACCAGTTCACCGTGGTGATCATCCTCAACGTCGGCCGGCGCATCGTCGGCGCGGTGGTGGATTCGGTCTCCGACGTGATCGCCCTGGCCGGCGAGGAGATCAAGCCGCGCCCGGAATTCGCCGCCAGCTTCGACACCGAGTACCTGCTGGGCCTGGCCACCGCCGGCGAGCGGATGCTGATCCTGGTGGATATCGAAAAACTCATGACCAGCCGCGAAATGGCGCTGGTCGACGACGCCGCGGCCTGAGCCGGGCAAACCCTGACAGAGCAGAGGATCAAGACAAATGGGTCTGTTCAACGCACACGCCTTGGCGCAACAACGCGCCGACCGCATCACCGCCATTCTCCACAGCCTGGTGGACGGCAACCTCGACGTCGCCATCGGCGAAGCCCCGGCCGCCGGCTACGAGCGCCTGTATGACGGGCTGCGCAGCATCCAGCGCAACCTGCGCGAGCAGCGCGCCGAGCAGGCCCAGGTGGAAGCCCTGGAAGCCGGCCTGGTGGAAATGACCCGCCAGCACGAGCTGGGCTGGATCGACGAGGTGATCCCGGTGGACAAGTTCGCCGGCCGCCCGGCGCGCATCGCCAAGGGCATCAACGACCTGGTCGCCGCGCATATCGCGGTGAAGATGAAGGTGGTCGCCACCGTCACCGCCTACGGCAAGGGCGACTACTCGGTGGAAATGGACCGCCTGCCGGGCAAGAAGGCCATCATCACCGAGGCCATCGACGGCGTGCGCAACAGCCTCAAGGCCAACGCCGATGCCGCCGAGTACAACGCGCGGATCAAGAGCGCGCTGGATAACGTCTCGGCCAACGTGATGATCGCCAACAACGATCTCGACATCATCTACATGAACCGCACGGTGACCGAGATGCTCGGCAACGCCGAGGCCGACATCCGCAAGCAGCTGCCGAACTTCAACGCCAGCCGCCTGATGGGCACCAACATCGACATCTTCCACAAGAACCCGGCGCACCAGCGCAACATGCTGGCGCACCTGACCGCGCGGCATAAGGCCGAGCTGAACCTCGGCGGCCGGCGCTTCGCGCTGGACGTGGTGCCGGTGTTCAACGATGCCGGCGAGCGCCTGGGTTCGGCCGTGCAGTGGACCGACCGCACCGAGGAATACCGCGCCGAGCAGGAAGTCTCGCAACTGGTGGACGCCGCCGTCGCCGGCGACTTCACCAAGCGCATCGAGGCGTCGAACAAGGAAGGCTTCTTCCTGAAGATCGCCACCGGCCTGAACAACCTGGTAGACACCGCCGACAAGGGCCTGCGCGACGTTACCCGCGTGCTCGGCGCCCTCGCCCAGGGCGACCTGACCCAGCGCATCGACGCCGACTACCAGGGCACCTTCGGCGAACTCAAGGATTACGCCAACGAGACCGCGCAAAGCCTGTCGCGCATGCTCGGGCAGATTCGCGAAGCGGCCGACACCATCCACACTGCCGCCAGCGAGATCGCCAGCGGCAACGCCGAACTGTCCACCCGCACCGAGCAGCAGGCCTCCAGCCTGGAAGAAACCGCGTCGAGCATGGAAGAGCTGACCAGCACCGTGAAACTCAACGCCGAGAACGCCCGCCAGGCCAACTCGCTGGCGGTGAACGCCTCGGAAGTCGCCACCCAGGGCGGCAGCGTGGTGCAGAAGGTGGTCGGCACCATGTCGGCGATCAACGACTCGGCGCGCAAGATCGCCGACATCATCGGCGTGATCGACGGCATCGCCTTCCAGACCAACATCCTCGCGCTCAACGCCGCGGTGGAAGCCGCCCGCGCCGGCGAGCAGGGCCGTGGTTTCGCCGTGGTGGCCGGGGAAGTGCGCACCCTGGCGCAGCGTTCCGCCGCCGCTGCCAAGGAGATCAAGACACTGATCAACGACTCGGTGGACAAGGTCGAGAGCGGCAACACCCTGGTCGCCCAGGCCGGCCAGACCATGAGCGATATCGTGGTAGCCATCAAGCGCGTCACCGACATCATGGCCGAGATCGCCGCCGCGTCCGCCGAGCAGAGCAGCGGCATCGAGGAAGTGAACGGCGCCGTGTCGCAGATGGACGAGATGACCCAGCAGAACGCCGCGCTGGTGGAAGAAGCCGCCGCCTCGGCCGAGGCCCTGCAGGAGCAGGCCGGCATGCTCAACCAGCAGGTCGCGGTGTTCCGCCTGGAAGCCATCGCGGCCACCGTGGTGCCGCTGGCCTCCGCCCGCCCGGCCCGCGCCGAGCCGGCCGCGCACACCTCCCGCGCCGCCCGCGGCGTGGCCAAGGCAGTGCGCGCCAAGGGCAAGGAGGATGACTGGGAAGAGTTCTGATCGGGCGGGGCTCAAGGATGGCGGCGGCCGGAGCAATGGGAGGGTCGGCTACCGCGGGCGGACCAGGGATGGTCGGAGATGGGCATTCAGCGGCAACTCTTTACCTGAGGCCCCTCTCCCCCCGCCCTCTCCCTGAAGGGAGAGGGAGCTATCCGTGCCGGCTGACAGCATGGCATCCACCTGCACCGAACCAGTCCCCTCTCCCTTCAGGGAGAGGGTTAGGGAGAGGGTAACGCCCAGCACCGGACCTTCTCGAACCACCCAATGAAGTAGGGCGCATAACGCCGCAAGCGTTATCCGCCATCACGGCGGACAACTCGTGCCGGGTCATGCGCCCTACGCAACCTGCTCAACACCGAGACAACCCGATGTCGATCAACCTGCCCGCCCCCGAGCACGAATTCCACTACACCCGCCGGGACTTCCAGCAGGTGCGCGAGCGCCTCTACCAGCACGCCGGCATCAGCCTCTCGGAGAACAAGCAGCAGCTGGTCTACAGCCGCCTGTCGCGGCGCCTGCGCAGCCTGCGGCTGGGCAGCTTCGCCGAGTACTTCGCCTACCTGGAGAACCACGAGGAGGAGTGGCAGCAGTTCGTCAACGCGCTGACCACCAACCTCACCGCGTTCTTCCGCGAGAAGCACCACTTCGACCACCTCGGCCGCTTCGCCACCGAGCAGCTTCGCGACCACCGCCCGCTGCGCTTCTGGTCCACCGCGTCGAGCACCGGCGAGGAGCCCTACTCCATGGCCATGACCCTGGTGGACGCACTGGGCAGCTTCGCCCCGCCCATCGAGCTGATCGCCTCGGACATCGACACCGGCGTGCTCGGCCAGGCACGCCAGGGCATCTACCCGCTGGATCGCATCGAGGCGCTGAGCCCGGCGCAGAAGAAGCGCTTCTTCCTCCGTGGCACCGGCGGCAACGCCGGCAAGGCGCGGGTGGTGCGCGAACTGCGGCAGATGATCGACTACCGGCAGATCAACCTGCTGGACAAGGACTGGGGCATCGCCGGCGGGCTCGACGCGATCTTCTGCCGCAACGTGATGATCTATTTCGACAAGCCGACCCAGACCCGCCTGCTCGAACGCATGGTGCGCCTGCTGCGCCCTGGCGGGCTGTTCTTCGCCGGGCACTCGGAGAACTTCGTCCACGCCAGCCACCTGGTGCGCTCGGTCGGCCGCACCACCTACCAGGCGGTGGGGAGCCACTGATGGGCGCAGCCCTGGACCAACCCAATCGCTACTACGACCCGCGCTTCGGCATGGAGGCAGTGAAGCTGCTGCCCGGCGAGTGCTACGTCACCGCCGAACCGGTGATGCTGGTCACCGTGCTCGGCTCCTGCGTCTCGGTGTGCCTGCGCGACCGCAGCTGCGGACTGGGCGGCATGAACCACTTCATGCTGCCCGGCGACACCGGCGTGCAGGGCCTGATGTCCAACTCCGGGCGCTACGGCGTGCACGCCATGGACCTGCTGATCAACGGCCTGATGCGCCGCGGCGGCCAGCGCCGGCACTTCGAGGCCAAGGTGTTCGGCGGCGGCTCGGTGCTGAAGAACCTCAGCGCCGACGTCGGCGAGCGCAATGCCGAGTTCGTCCTGGCGTACCTGGACAACGAGAACATTCCCCTGGCCGCCCAGGACCTGCTCGATATCCACCCGCGCAAGGTCTACTTCTTCCCCGACAGCGGCCGGGTGCTGGTGCGCAAGCTGCGCACCCTGGCCAACGACACGGTGCTGCAGCGCGAGCAGCAGTACCGCCAGCAACTGTCCCGCCGCGAACGCGGCGGCAGCATCGACCTGTTTTGAAGCGGAGGACCGCCCGATGCCCGTCAAGGTACTGATAGTCGACGACTCGGCGCTGATACGCAGCCTGCTCAAGGACATCATCCAGCAAGACCCGGAACTGCAACTGGTGGGCGCCGCCCCCGACGCCTTCGTCGCCCGCGACCTGATCAAGCAGCATTCGCCCGACGTCATCACCCTCGACGTCGAGATGCCGCGCATGGACGGCCTGACCTTCCTCGACAAGCTGATGAAGGGCCGGCCGACGCCGGTGCTGATGATCTCCTCGCTCACCGAGAAAGGCTCCGAGGCCACCCTGCGCGCCCTGGAGCTGGGCGCCATCGACTTCATCGCCAAGCCGCGCCTGGGCATTGCCGAGGGCATGCAGGCCTACGCCGAGGAAATCTGCGCCAAACTCAAGGCCGCCGCCCGCGCGCGCCTGCCGCGAGCGCGCCCGGCATCCTCGGCCAGCGCACCGGCAACGAGCAGCGCGCCGCTGCTGAGCACCGAAAAGATCTTCGCCATCGGCGCCTCCACCGGCGGCACCGAGGCGATCAAGGAAGTCCTGCTCGGCCTGCCGCCGGATTGCCCCGGCACGGTGGTGACCCTGCACATGCCGCCGGGCTTCACCAAATCCTACGCCGAGCGACTGGACCGACAGACGCGCCTGTCAGTTCGCGAAGCCCGCGACGGCGACCGCATCCTCCCCGGCCACGTGCTGGTCGCCCCCGGCGATTTCCACATGGAAGTCCAGCGCAGCGGCGCCAACTACATCGTGCGGCTGCAGCACGAGGCGCCGGTGAATGGCCACCGCCCAGCGGTGGACGTGATGTTCAACTCCCTCGCCCGCTGCGCCGGACGCAACCTCATCGCCGCCCTGCTCACCGGCATGGGCAAGGATGGGGCCCGGGGATTGCAGGCGATCCGTCAGGCCGGCGGCCACACGGTCGCCCAGGACGAGGCCACCTGCGTGGTCTACGGCATGCCCCGCGAGGCCGTGGAGCTGGGCGCAGCCAAGGAGGTCCTGCCGCTGGAGCGCATAGCAGGTTCGCTCCTACAGCAGGCGCGCCAGAGTGGAAGTGGGAACAGGGTCTAGTTCTGCGGGAATCATCCGAGGTCTGCGAGCGACTTTTCACAGAGGGTCTAGACTCAGGCCAATTGACCGGCGCCAATATTATGGCGATACGATATCAATTTGGTTTGATTGTGCCCGTATACAAAATGCACAATTGAGCTTTCGCCAAAAGACCGGCACACGGCGGGCGGCACGGGGAAACAAGAGAGCCATGGCGGCAAGATGGGGGTTGCGCGGCAAATCGGTGGTGGCACTGCTCATCGCCTGTCTTCTGGCTCTGGTTCCGGCGGTAATGCTGGGCTGGAAGGCCATGGAGGACATCCGCACGCATTTCGGCCTCGCCTTCGCGAGAAACTTCACGCTACTCAACCAGCAGAAGATCATCGCTCCGGTGATCCGCGAACTGGCGCTGTCGCGCCGGCTGGCCGAGTCTGTGGTCACCCAGGACTGGCTGCTGGCCGAGAACGACCCGGCGCGGCGCTCGCTGTTCTTCCGCGAGGCCGAAGGCTTCCGTGCGGACCAGCACAACTACTCCTACTTCGTCGTGGTGGACGCCTCGCGCCACTACTACTTCAACGACTCCAGCTCACCGCTGTCGAACTCCCCGCGCTACACCCTGAGCGACACCGACCCGCAGGACCGCTGGTACTTCGATACCCTGGCCCGCGATGAGACCTACAACATCAACGTCAACTACGACGCCAAGCTGAAGGTCACCAAGGTCTGGTTCAACATGGTGGTGCGCGCCGGCAACGAGAAAGTCGGCCTGGCCGGCGGCGGCCTCGACCTCACCGAATTCCTCGACCAGTTCATCTCGCGCCGCGAAGCCGGGGTGACACCGATGATCGTCGACCCGGACGGCGCCATCCAGGCGCACCCGGATACCCGCCTGATCGCCTACGCCTCCGGTTCCAGCGGCCAGGCCAAGCACCACGTGTACGACCTGCTGGCCAACGACCAGGAACGCACCGCCCTGCGCCAGACCCTGCGCCAGGCCGAGGCCAACCCCGGTGAAGTGGAAACCATGTGGGGCACCATCGACGGCAAGGAACAGCTGATCGCCACCGCCTACATCCCGCAGCTGCGCTGGCACGTGCTCAGCGCCATCGACCTGCACGCCGCCCAGGTGCTCGACAGCCGCTGGATCTGGCCGCTGGTGGGCACCCTCGCCGGGCTGCTGGCGATCCTGCTGATCGGCTTCGCCTACACCGTCGACCTGCTGGTGCTGCGCCCGCTGCGCGGCCTCAAGCAGTCGGCCAAGGCGATTGCCGCCGGGCAGTACGACAGCCCGCTGCCGCGCACCCGTCCGGATGAGATCGGCGAGCTGTCCAGCGCCTTCGCCAGCATGGCCGACCAGGTCCGCCGGCACACCGAGGAGCTCGAAGACAAGGTCCAGCAGCGCACCCAGGCGCTGGAAGCGGCCAACCGCGAGATGGCCGCGGCGCAGAAGAAGATCGGCGACTCCATCGACTACGCCAGCCTGATCCAGCGCGCCATCCTCCCCGACCGCCAGCTGCAGGCCTCCCTCGGCCAGCACCACTTCGTCCTGTGGAAACCGCGCGACGTGGTCGGCGGCGACTTCTACATCTACCGCGAAGGCCCGGTCGACAGCCTGATCGGCGTGGTCGACTGCGCCGGCCACGGCGTGCCCGGCGCGCTGATGACCATGCTCGCACTGGCCGCCATCGACCACGCCATCGACAGTGTGAAGAGCCACGACCCGGCCGCCATCCTGCGCGAGACCGACCACGTGATGCGCGGCATGCTCAGCCAGGAAGAATTCACCCACTCGCTGGCCACCAACATGGACGCCGGCCTGGTGCGCGTCGACCACCAGCGCAACCTGCTGCATTTCTCCGGGGCGAAGATTTCCCTGTTCGCCAGCGACGGCAACGAAGTGCGCGAATACAAGGGCGCGCGCCGCGCGATCGGCGACAAGCGCCAGGGCGACTATCAGGATGTGGAAATCCCGATGGAAACCGGTTGGACCTACTACCTGTGCACCGACGGCTTCCTCGACCAGGCCGGCGGCGAGCACGGCTTCGGCTTCGGCAACAGCCGCTTCGCCGACCTGCTGCGCAACCACGCGCGCCGGCCGCTGGCCGAGCAGGCCGACGTGTTCGCCGCTACCCTCGCCCAATACCAGGGCGAGCAGCCGCAGCGCGACGACATCACCATTCTCTCTTTCCGCTTCGACTAGGGGTTAATCCATGGAATCGCTAGATCTGCTGGCCATGCGTGAGAGCTACACCCGGCAACGCATACTGCTCTGCTTCAACGGCCCCATCTCACGCAGCCTGATCGAGGAAATCGGTCACGCGCTGCGCAACTACATGCAGGCCGAGCAGGCGCACCCCAGCGAAGCGATGGACGTGTTCGCCGTCTACATCGAGATGACCCAGAACATCCGCCACTACGCCACCCAGCGCGGCTACAACGACCAGGAAGCCTCGGCCACCGTGGCAATTGCCCGCGATGACGAAGGCCACTACGTGGTCTCCGCCGGCAACCTGGTGGAGCTGGCCGACGGCCAGGGCCTGGTGCGCAGCATCGACGCCATCGCCGGGCTCGACAAGGCCCAGCTCAAGGTCGCCTACAAGGAGCAGCTGCGCCGCCCGCGCGACGCCGAAGCCTCCAGCGGAGCAGGCCTGGGCCTGCTGGACATTGCCCGCAAGTCCAGCGCGCCGCTCAAGACCTCCCTCACCGAACAACCCGACGGCCGCGCCTTCTTCAGCCTGCGCGCCGTGATCTGAACTACGAAATTCAGGAAGACCCGACATGAGCGATCTCCACGTCAACGGCACCCAATCCACCCCACAGATCCACGGCGACTGGCAGGCCGGCATCCTCGCGATGCAGGGCGACTCCTACCCGGAGAACTCCTACGAGCTGTTCGGCCAGGTGATCGAGTGGGTCGAACGCTTCCTCACCCAGGAACAGCGCCCGCTGGAACTCGACCTGCGCCTGCTGTACCTCAACACCAGCTCGATCAAGGCCATGATGGACATCTTCGACCTGCTCGAAGAAGCCCACGGCCAGGGCCGCACCACCAGCGTGGCGTGGCACTATGACCGACGCAACGAGCGCGTTGCCGAGCTGGCCGAGGAATTCCGCGAGGACTGTACCTTCCCGTTCGTCATCCAAGCCTACGACGAGTAAGAGCCATGACTAGCGAGCGCGAGCTGGACCTGCTGATCGAAGACCTGCTGGCCGACCCCCAGTACGAAGGCCACCCCCTGCGCGAGGCCCTGTACCAGAAGCACCAGCAATCCCTCGACCAGCTCGCGCGCCTGGAACGCATCGCGCGGATTTCCGACGGCTTCCAGTCCATGGCCCGGCAGCAGAACAGCACGCTGTCCGAGCGCTATCACAAGCAGCTGCGCCAGCTGGAAAAGGTCGCGCGCATCTCCGACCGCTACCAGGACATGATGCGTGACCTCAACGTCGCGCTGAAGGAAGCCTCGACCCACGACACCCTCACCGGCATCGCCAACCGCCGCCTGCTGATGGAGCGCCTTCGCGAGGAAAGCGAGCGCGCCCAGCGCCACGGCGAGCCCTATGTGCTGGCCATGCTCGACGTCGACCGCTTCAAGCAGGTCAACGACACCTGGGGCCACGAAGTGGGCGACCGCGTGCTGGTGGAAATCGGCCGCGCCATGGAATCCGCCCTGCGCCAGTACGACCTCTGCGGACGCTGGGGCGGCGAGGAATTCCTGCTGATCCTCCCCGACACCCACCTGAGCGATGCCGCTGCCATCATCGAACGGGTACGCAACGACATCCGCTGCCTGGCCGTGCGCGTGGGCACCAACGCCCTGTCGGTCACCGCCAGCTTCGGCGTCGCCGAGCACCATCCGGGCGAAAGCTACTCCCAGACCCTCAGCCGCGCCGACGCCGCCCTGCTCGACGCCAAGCGCAGCGGGCGCGACAAATGCGAGTTCGCCGCTGCTGTTGCCTGATCAGAGCGGCATGAAAAAAGCCCGGCATCGCCGGGCTTTTTCTTTCGCCGCGAGCGCGATCAGTTCTGCAGCGAAACCTGGCCGGCACCCAGCTTCAGGTCACCCAGGCGCTGCAGCAGGGTGCCGATGTTGGCGCGCGCCGAACCTTCGTTGGCCAGGCGCAGGCGGGTGACGCCGTAGAACGCGTCACCCACGCCGGCAGTGAAGGGCTCCTTCACGGTTTCCTGCCAGACCACGCGGCCGCTGGCGCTTTCCACCAGGCTGTACTCGACGGTCGAAGTCACGGTGAAATTGAAGCCGAAGACCGGCTGATCCAGGCTGACCAGCTTGGTCCGCAGCGAGTAGGCAGCCTTGTCGCCCTGGCCGAGCAGGCCGGCCTTGCCCAGGGACTGCTCCAGCGCGGAGCGGAAATCGGCGCCGTCGATCTGCGAAGTCCACAGCGGATTGGTCTTCTTGCCGCCCTCGACGTCGGCGACCTGGAGGTTGTCGCGCAGCGCGGCGTCGTATTTCGGGGTGTGCGCCTGCTGGTCGTTGACCTGCATGTTCTCGACCTTTGCCGAAGAGGCGCAGCCGGTCAGCAGGATGGCGAAAAGGGAAACGCAGAGAAAGCGAAGCATGGTCATTCCTTCGATGGCGGATGGGCGCCCAGGCAGTTCGCGATCGAATGAGTGATGGCGCCGCGTTCCTCCCTGAACGGTGGCGGAGGATATGCCTGCGCCAGTGATGGCGCAATGATTCTATCGGGAGCTCATTGGCACTGCGGGTTGTCGCGGCCGGCCACGGGCACTAAGGTCGTCGTAACCCAAGCAAAGGATGCAGCATGGCCACCAAGACCCCCGCGCCCCGCCAGCAGAAGCACCTCGCCGTGCTGATCGACGCCGACAACGCCCCCGCCGCCATTGTCGAAGGCCTGTTCGAGGAGATCGCCAAGTACGGCGTCGCCAGCGTCAAGCGCATCTACGGCGACTGGACCAAACCCAACCTGGGCAAGTGGAAGCAGGTGCTGCTCGACCACTCCATCCAGCCCATGCAGCAGTTCGCCTACACCAGCGGCAAGAACGCCACCGACAGCGCGCTGATCATCGACGCCATGGACCTGCTCTACACCCGCCGCTTCGACGGCTTCTGCCTGGTCTCCAGCGACAGCGACTTCACCCGCCTGGCGGCACGCCTGCGCGAGGAAGGGCTGACCGTCTATGGCTTCGGCGAAGAGAAGACGCCCAAGCCCTTCGTCTCCGCCTGCGACAAGTTCATCTACACCGAGATTCTCCGTGCCGCCGCCGAACCGGTTGCCGAACCCGCGCCAGCCACCGACAAGGCCGCCGCCCCGAGCACCACCGAAGCCCCCAGACCGGCCAGCAAACCCAAGTCGCAGAAGGTCCCGCTGGACTTCATCGCCAAGGTGCTCGACGACATCGACGGCGACGACGATGACTGGGTGCAGCTGGGCGCCCTCGGGCAGAACATCGGCAAGCTGCAGCCGGCGTTCGACCCGCGCCTGTATGGCTTCAAGAAGCTCAGCGACCTGATCAAGGGCCACCCCAAGCGCTTCGAACTGCAGGCGCGGGGCATCGGCAGCTCAGGCGGCAAGGATCTCTACGTACGCAACGTCGGCCCGTCGCGCTGAGCCTGCATCAGCTCAATGAAGCATGCGGTTGCGCGGCGTTAGACTGGCCGACGAACCCGCAACGGAACCGTCCCATGCGCCCCTGGCTGATTGCCCTGCTCCTGACCCTCACCGCCGGCGCGGCCCACGCCGGCACCCTGCGCTGCGGAACCGGCCTGATCAACGAAGGCGACCCGATGGACGAGGTGCTCGCCAAGTGCGGGCAACCGGACAAGCGCGCCATCGTCCCGCCGACTCCGCCCCGGCGCGGGCAGGACGGCAAAATCATCCCCGGCAGCCCGCAACTGGAAACCTGGATGTACGGCCCCGCCAATGGCGCCTATCGCTACCTGCGCTTCCGCGACACCACGCTGGAGCTGATCCGGACTTCGCGCAAAGAGGAAATCTGATCGCAGGGCGCATAACCCGCCAAGGGTTATGCGCCGCATCAACGGGGATTCGGGCGCATTCATGCACCGCCGTACCCGCCGCTACCAAAGGCGCCTACCCATCGCCGCGGCATCTCCCTAGACTGATCGCCTTCGCCAATCCGGAGGGCACCATGCACAGCCAATTCGACTTCACCCTCGGCATCGACCCGCAAGCCCGCGACGTCGTGGTCAAGGGCCTGCTCGCCTATAACCTGGGCCAGATGGGCCGCAGCAACACCTACGACGACTTCGAACTCTATGCCCGCAGCGACGACGGCGAAGTGGTCGGCGGCATGTTCGGCCAATCCGGCATGGGCTGGCTCTACATCGACTACCTCTGGCTGCAGGATGACCAGCGCGGCAGCGGCCTGGGCAGCCAGCTCATCGCCCTGGCCGAAGACGAAGCCCGCCGCCGCGGCTGCGTCGGCCTGTTCCTCTACACCTACAGCTTCCAGGCCCCCGGCTTCTACGAGAAACAGGGCTTCGAACGCATGGGTGTGCTGGAAGACTGCCCGCCGGGGCATCAGCGCATCTACCTGAAGAAACACCTGGGCTGAGCGCCGCGCCTTTCCCCTGTAGGAGCGAGCTTGCTCGCGAACCCGCCCAACGCCGGCCCTGCCGGCGTGTCACCGACAACCTGCGCCGCGCAAACTCCGGCGCTCGGCCGCCCCTCACACTAACCCTGGCTGCGCGCCCCGCTCAGAGGGAGAGGGGACCGTTCGGTGCGTAGCGAAGCCACTGTGTCAGCCGGCACGAACAGCTCCCGTAGGGCGAATAACGCCCCCGGCGTTATCCGCCGTTCTGGCGCATAAACCGTTCCGGGTTATGCGCCCTACGTCTGCGGCAATGGAGTTCTCCGTTATGGATTTCGCGGACAAGGTCCGCTCCTACAGATTGGCAGCGGTGCCGTGCGGTTCGCGAGCAAGCTCACTCCTACGAAGAGCGCCGCCGCTCCGACGAACCGGCTCTGGCTCTGGCTCTGGCTCTGGCTCTGGCTCTGGCTCTAAAAGACTTCCAGAAAAATACCAGCGCACTCCAAACTGCCCCGTTCAGGAGGCCTCGTTGAAGTGGAGTTTCAGGGGTTGAGCGACATGGATGTCGCGAGAGCCGCGATGGGCCAGGGATGGCCCTTCGCGGCGTGCCCCTGAAACTGCGCTTCAACGAGGGTATTTTTCGCCTAAGCGAAAAACCGGATGTCCGGGGCAAGACCTTTGCCTCCTTTGGGGCGTTTGCCAAAGGAGGTCGCCCGAGGGGGCGAAACAAGAAGCCCACGCGCACGCCGAAGCGGCGCAGAACACCCAACCTGGAAGCATCGCGGACAGAGTCCGCTCCTACGCAAACGGGAACGCCAGCGCTAGGCGGTTCGCGAGGCCGAATACGTTCCCTACGGATTTCGGCATTTCCCACATCCCTGTGGGTCACAAGCTCGCTCCTACACGCAAGCCGGAAACCGCTGCTTGTTGGACACCCCTGGCATTCCTATTCTCGCCCAGTCACATCAGTGACATGGGTTTGGCGACCCGGAATTAGTGGCGCGAAAGCGCTTGAAGGCGCTTGCGAGAACAGCGAATGTTCTTGCAGGTCCCCGCACGTGCAGAATTTTCTGCAACGCTCAATGGCGGATCGCGCGGGGAGACTTCCGAGTCTGCCGGGCACCACTAACCGGTTCGCCAACCCCGCGCGGTCTGCCTCCCTTCGTTTGGCGACGTCGATGGCAGCTCTAAACTTTTAGTGGAGCTTCATCAATGCAAAACACCTACACCCCAACCTTCTTCACCCGCAAAAAACGCTTCCTGCGCGGCCTCATGCTCGACAACCAGGCCTGGTTCGCCTCCCGCGACATCGCCCGCCTGCTCTCCGTCCAGTACCCCGACAGCTTCCACCACCGCTTCTTCCCCCACGAAGTCCAGACCCTCCCGCTGACCTACCGCACCGGCACCACGGAAGACACCGTCCTGCTCAGCGAGGCCGCCATCTACAAGGCCTTCGTCCGCTTCGGCCACCCCGAACTCGAAGCACTGGACCGCTGGCTCTGCCACGACGTCATCCCCACCCTGCGCGACCAGCACACCCCAGATTCCGAAACACCCCGCCGCGTCCTCCTCACCTGGGACGCCCGCCGCCTGATGCTGCTGAACTGGCAAGGCGACCTGTGGATGCGCTGGGAAGAAGTCCCCCGGATGCTCGATCACTCCTGATCCGCAGCAGCATGGGTATCGCTGCGCTCCACGCCATCCTACAAAGGTTTCAGCCGGCTCCCGCAGCGTCACAAGCGACCTCGAACGTAGGATGGCGTGGAGCGCAGCGATACCCATCAACAAAGCCAAACCAGCACCCACAGAGCCACAAGTAACCCCGAACGTAGGATGGCGTGGAGCGCAGCGATACCCATCAACAAAGCCCAGCCGGCTCCCGCAGCGCCACAAGCAACCTCGAACGTAGGATGGCGTGGAGCGCAGCGATACCCATCAACAAAGCCCAGCCAGCCCCCGCAGCGCCACAAGTAACCCCGAACGTAGGATGGAGTGGAGCGCAGCGATACCCATCAACAAAGCCAAACCAGCACCCACAGCGCCACAAGTAACCCCGAACGTAGGATGGTGTGGAGCGCAGCGATACCCATCAACGAAGCCCAGCCGGCTCCCGCAGCGCCACAAGCGACCTCGAACGTAGGATGGCGTGGAGCGCAGCGATACCCATCAATTAGCCAGAGGGCGTGCCATGACCTCATACCGCCGCGACAAAACCGATGGCGCCACCTGGTTCTTCACCCTTGCCCTGGCCGATCGCCGCGCCCGCCTGCTGGTAGAACACATCGACCTGCTCCGCGCCGCCTTTCGCTACACGCAACAACGCCACCCCTGGCAAATCGACGCCATCGTCATCCTGCCCGACCACCTGCACGCCATCTGCACCCTGCCAGTGGGCGACGCGAATTACGCGCTGCGCTGGCGGCTGATCAAGACGGAATTCTCACGGGCGCTTCCCAGGACGGAGGTCGTCTCCGGTAGCCGCCAGACAAGGGGCGAGCGCGGCATCTGGCAACGGCGCTACTGGGAGCACCGAATTCACGACGATCTCGATTTCATGCGGCACGTGGACTACATCCACTTCAATCCGTGCAAGCACGGCCATGTTCCCCGCGTGGTCGATTGGAAGTGGTCGTCGTTTCATCGCTACGTGCGTGATGGGCTGCTGGTGAAGGATTGGAGCGAGGAGGCAGTGGAGGGAATCGAGGCGGGGGAATGATGGGTATCGCTGCGCTTCACGCCATCCTACGAATACGCTCCCGGTAAGAGCGGAGCAATTGGCAATTTCGTCCGCAATAAAAAAGGCCGGTCAACTGACCGGCCTTTTTCCTACCGCTTATTCACCATCAGCCATTGCTGGGGAAGGCGAACTGCGCCGCTTCGTGCGACTTGCGCTGCGGCCAGCGCTGGGTGATGGCCTTGCGCTTGGTGTAGAAGCGCACGCCATCCGGGCCGTAGGCGTGCAGGTCGCCGAACAGCGAACGCTTCCAGCCGCCGAAGCTGTGGTAGGCCACCGGTACCGGCAGCGGTACGTTGACGCCGACCATGCCGACTTCGATCTCGTCGCAGAACAGGCGGGCCGCTTCACCGTCGCGGGTGAAGATGCAGGTGCCGTTGCCGTATTCGTGGTCGTTGATCAGCTGCATGGCTTCTTCCAGGCTGTTCACGCGCACGATGCAGAGCACCGGGCCGAAGATTTCTTCCTGGTAGATGGTCATGTCCGGGGTCACTTTGTCGAACAGGGTGCCGCCGATGAAGAAGCCGTTCTCGTGACCGGCCACCTTGAAGTTGCGGCCGTCGACCAGCAGCTGGGCGCCTTGTTCTACGCCGGTGTCGATGTAGCCGGTGACCTTGGCCTGTGCCGCGCCAGTGACCAGCGGGCCCATGTCCAGGCCGCAGTTGGTGCCGGCGCCGATTTTCAGGGCCTTGATCTGCGGAACGATCTTCTCGACCAGCGCGTCGCCGATCTGGTCGCCCACGCAAACGGCTACGGAGATGGCCATGCAGCGCTCGCCGCAGGAGCCGTAGGCCGCACCCATCAGGGCGCTGACGGCGTTGTCCAGGTCGCAGTCGGGCATCAGCACGGCGTGGTTCTTGGCGCCGCCCAGGGCTTGTACGCGCTTGCCGCGCTTGGTGCCTTCGGAATAGATGTACTCGGCGATCGGGGTCGAGCCGACGAAGCTCAGGGCTTTAACTTCCGGGGCTTCGATCAGCGCGTCCACGGCGGTCTTGTCGCCGTGCACCACGTTCAGCACGCCCTTGGGCAGGCCGGCTTCTTCGAAGAGTTCGGCGATCAGCAGGGTGGAGCTCGGGTCACGCTCGGACGGCTTGAGGATGAAGGTGTTGCCGCAGGCGATGGCCAGCGGGTACATCCACAGGGGCACCATGGCCGGGAAGTTGAACGGGGTGATGCCGGCGACTACGCCGATCGGCTGGAAGTCGCTCCAGGCGTCGATGTTCGGGCCGACGTTGCGGCTGTATTCGCCTTTGAGGATTTCCGGGGCGGCGCTGGCGTACTCGACGTTCTCGATGCCGCGCTTGAGTTCACCGGCGGCGTCTTCGATGGTCTTGCCGTGTTCTTCGCTGATCAGCTGGACGATGCGCTGCTCGTTGGCTTCGAGCAGTTGCTTGAAGCGGAACAGCACCTGGGCGCGCTTGGCCGGCGGGGTGTTGCGCCAGGCCGGGAAGGCGGCCTTGGCGGCGTCGATGGCCTGCTGCACGGTTTCGCGGCTGGCCAGCGGGACCTTGCGGATGGCTTCGCCGGTGGACGGGTTGAAGACGTCGGCGGTGCGGCCGGTGTCGGCGATCATCTCGCCGCCGATCAGGTGCTTGACGGTGGTCATGGGCTGTCTCTTCTCGCTTGAGTGGTTC
Source organism: Pseudomonas sp. CAN1 (assembly GCF_030462585.1). GTDB lineage: Bacteria > Pseudomonadota > Gammaproteobacteria > Pseudomonadales > Pseudomonadaceae > Pseudomonas. Next base: position 263,079 of record NZ_JASMRU010000001.1, read on the forward strand.
GGGTGAAGGGCTTCAAGAGCCCCTCTCCCCAACCCTCTCCCTGAAGGGAGAGGGGGCTTGTTCGGAGTGTGGGCAAAGCCGCGTGGCTCGCCGGGAACTGCACTTTAAAAGGAGTTTCCCGGCTACGCCTTCTCGCGTGCCCGCGCACTCAGTGGCTGTGCGGGTGGTCGTCGCTCTTGAGCTCGATCTCGATGAACGCCACTTCGTGGTCGCTGGCGTTGATCACGTTGTGCTCGGTACCGATCTGACGGGTGTAGCTCGCCCCCAGGACCAGCGGCGCGCGGCGCTCGCCATCGGGGGTTTCCAGCAGCAGTTCGCCGTTGGTCACCGGAACCACGACGTATTCCATGCCGTGGCGGTGCCAGCCGGTCTCGGCACCGGGGGCGAACCGCCACTCGGTGACCAGGACCTTGTCGTTGTCGATCTGTACCGTCGGGACGGCCTTCGGACGCTCGCTCACTTACGCGACCCCGTTGAGGGCATCGCCCACGGCGCTGAACAGGCGGTCCAGGTCCTCGGGCTTGGCGTTGAAGGTCGGGCCGAACTGCAGGGTGTCGCCGCCGAAGCGTACGTAGAAGCCTTCTTTCCACAGCTTCATGCTGGCTTCGAACGGACGCACGATGGCGTCGCCGTCACGGGCGCCGATCTGGATGGCGCCGGCCAGGCCGCAGTTGCGGATGTCGATGACGTTCTTCGCGCCCTTCAGGCCGTGCAGGGCCTTCTCGAAGTAGGGAGCCAGTTCCAGCGACTGCTGGATCAGGTTCTCTTTTTCCAGCAGGTCCAGCGCGGCGATACCCGCGGCGCAGGCGACCGGGTGCGCGGAGTAGGTGTAGCCATGGCCGAACTCGACGGCGTATTCCGGCAGGTTCTGGCCCATGAAGGTGTCGTAGATTTCGCTGCTGGCGATCACCGCGCCCATGGGGATGGCGCCGTTGGTGACCTGCTTGGCGACGTTCATGATGTCCGGCTTCACGCCGAAGTACTCGGCGCCGGTGGCCTTGCCCATACGGCCGAAGGCGGTGATCACTTCGTCGAAGATCAGCAGGATGTTGTGCTGATCGCAGATTTCGCGCAGGCGCTGCAGGTAACCCTTCGGCGGTACCAGCACGCCAGCGGAACCGGACATCGGCTCGACGATGACGGCAGCGATGTTCGAAGCGTCATGCAGTTCGATCAGCTTCAGCAGTTCGTTGGCCAGCTCGACACCGCCGGTCTCGGCCATGCCCTTGGTGAAGGCCATGCCCGGCTGCAGGGTGTGCGGCAGGTGGTCGACGTCCATCAGCTGGCCGAACATCTTGCGGTTGCCACCGATGCCGCCCAGCGCGGTGCCGGCGACGTTCACGCCGTGGTAGCCACGGGCGCGGCCGATCAGCTTGGTCTTCTGCGCCTGGCCTTTCAGGCGCCAGTAGGCGCGGGCCATCTTGATCGAGGTGTCGGCGCACTCGGAGCCGGAACCGGTGAAGAACACGTGGTCGAGGCCTGCCGGGGTCAGCTGGGTGATCTTCTCGGCCAGCTTGAAGGACAGCGGGTGGCCATATTGGAAGGCCGGGGAGTAGTCGAGGGTGGTCAGCTGCTTGGCGACCGCGTCGGCGATTTCCTTGCGCGAGTGACCGGCGCCGCAGGTCCACAGGCCCGACAGGCTGTCGTAGATCTTGCGACCCTGGTCGTCCACCAGCCAGCTGCCTTCGGCGGCGACGATGATGCGCGGGTCTTTATGGAAGTTGCGGTTGGCGCTGAAGGGCATCCAGTGGGCCTTCAGGTTCAGTTCGCTGGCCACCGACGGAGTGACGTTCACTTGCTGGTTCATGGAGCATGTCCTCGAAGACAGTCTTGTTGGGCGCGCAGGCCGCGTCGGGCCTGGCGCGATGCTCGTAGATTGGGCCTGACTTAACGTGAGTTAAAGCTTATTCTTCTTACGTTCAGTTTCGGATTGGTAAAACTAAAATGGCGAAACAACGGGCGCCTTCCCTGGGCCAGGTCAGCGACTTCGAGATCCGTCTGCTGCGCATCTTCAAAACCATAGTCGAGTGCGGCAGCTTCTCGGCCGCAGAAAGCACGCTGGGCATCAGCCGCTCGGCCATCAGCCTGCACATGGGCGACCTGGAAAAGCGCCTGGGCATGCGCCTGTGCCAGCGCGGCCGGGCGGGCTTCGCGCTGACCGACGAGGGCCGCGAGGTGTACCGCGCGACCCAGTCCCTGCTGGCGGCGCTGGAGGGCTTCCGCGCCGAGGTCAACGAGCTGCACCAGCACCTGCGCGGCGAGCTGAACATCGGCATCATCAACAACCTGGTGACCCTGCCGCAGATGCGCATCACCCACGCCCTGCGCGCACTGAAAGCCAGCGGACCGGGCGTGCGGATCAACATCGGCATGACCACGCCCAACGAGATCGAGCTGGGAGTTCTCGACGGACGGTTGCATGTGGGCGTGGTGCCGCTGATCAGCCCGCTGTCGGGGCTGGAGTATTCCGCTCTTTATGAGGAGCGCTCGCTGCTGTTCTGCAGCCAGGAGCACCCGCTGTTCGAGCGCGACGACGCGAGTATCACGGTGGAGGAAATCCACGCCTGCGACGCGGTGGAGCCCAGCTACCGCATCCCCGCCGAAGCCCAGGAGCGCCACCAGGAACTGCGCGGCAGCGCCAATGCCTCGGACCGCGAGGGCATGGCCTTCCTGATCCTCACAGGCAGCTACATCGGCTACCTGCCCGACCACTACGCAGCCGACTGGGTCGCCCAGGGCCGCCTGCGCCCGCTGCGCCCGGAGCGCTTCCACTACGACATCCCGCTGACCGTGGTGACCCGCAAGGGCCGCCGGCCGAACCTGGTGCTGGAGCGGTTCATCGAGGCGGTGGCGGAAAGCCGCTGATCGGGCGCTTGTGTCGACTCAGTCCGATTGACAGCCCCACCCGTGCTTCCCTAGCATCTCCTTTACGACTCAACCCCGTACGCAGCGATTCAGTTCGCTGGCCGTTGGGGTGAAGAAACCGGCCAACTGGCCGGTTTTTTCGTTTCTGGGGATTGGAAAGTTTTGCGCACCGCCTTCTTCGTCGACGGATACAACCTCTTCTACGGCCTGCTGGCCGGAACGCCATTCAAATGGCTGGACCTTCCTGCCCTGCTTCAGCACGTACTGCAGGTGCAGCAACCGGATTCCTGCGTTGCGTCCATCAGTTACTACACCGCCGGCGTGAAACCGGACCTGGCTTCACGCGGGGTACTCTCCAAGCAGGCTCAGGACACCTACATAAGAGCGCTCAAGGCACGAGACGTAGAGGTCCACTTCGGGAGACACCGTCTGGAACCCGGTCGGGCGCCCCGTTTCGTCGACAAGCGAACGCCAGCCTCCAGGTCAGATCAGGTCGACATCTGGCAGTTGGAGGAAAAGGAGACTGACGTCCATCTCGCCATCAGCATGTATCGCCTCGCCAACAAGCAGGCCAGTGCCCCCGCGGAAGAGCGCATTGAGCAGATCGTGCTGGTCTCGGCGGATACCGACATGGCGCCAGCGCTAAGGGCACTTCGCGAAGACTTCCCGATGCTGCATATCGGCGTGATATTGCCCCATCGCGAGGGCATCAGGCGCGAACCACCCGGCTCCTTGCTGGAATACGCCCATTGGACCCGCCGCCTGATCACCGTCGAAGAACTGCGCACGCACCAGTTCCCGCTTCGGGTTCCAACCCGCAAGAAGCCTGCCTGCAAGCCCGAATACTGGTAGCACACCATCGAAAGGCATTTTTTGCCTATCCAATTTGTCGCCCCAGCCACCAAAAATCCTATACCCCCTCCCCTGCAGCCCGCGGGCCGCGGGGTTTGCGTGGGTGCAGCTTTTCCCTAGCCTGCGACTACAAAAAACATAATTTCGCTATTCACAGCCTCTGAACAGAATGCGGCCAACACCTCATCGCAAGCCGCAACAAGAACAAACGTGATCAGAGTCTGAGGAAGCAAGCCATGACCGACCTGAATCCAGGCGCCTTCGGCAAGAAGTCGCTTGATAACCTGGAAATCGACACGCTGGTCGTTGGCGCCGGCCAAGCCGGCGTGGCCATGAGCGAGCACCTGACCCAGCAGGGCGTGCCGCACATCGTGCTGGAAAAGAGCCGCATCGCCGAAGCCTGGCGCACCGGTCGCTGGGACTCGCTGGTCGCCAACGGCCCGGCCTGGCATGACCGCTTCCCGAACCTGGAATTCCCGGTCGGCCCGGATGACTTCCCGGCCAAGGAGCAGGTCGCCGAATACTTCGTCGCCTACGCCAAGCAATTCAACGCGCCGATCCGCACCGGCGTGGAAGTGAAGAAGGTCACCCGCAACGAAGGCCGCCCAGGCTTCAGCGTGGAAACCTCCGAGGGCACCCTGCAGGCCCTGCGCATCGTCTCCGCCACCGGTCCGTTCCAGCGCCCGGTGATCCCGGCCATCGCGCCGAAGGACGAGAGCATCCAGCAGATCCACTCGGCCAAGTACTTCAACCCGCAGCAGCTGCCCGCAGGCGCCGTGCTGGTAATCGGCGCCGGCTCCTCCGGCGTGCAGATCGCCGACGAGCTGAACCGCGCCGGCAAGAAGGTGTTCCTCTCCGTGGGCGCCCATGACCGTCCGCCGCGCTCCTACCGCAACCGCGACTTCGTCTGGTGGCTGGGCGTGCTCGGCCTGTGGGACGCCGAGGAAGTGCAGCCGGGCCGCGAGCACGTGACCATCGCCGTGAGCGGTGCCCGTGGTGGCGAGACCATCGATTTCCGCCGCCTGGCCAACGAGGGCATCACCCTGACCGGCCTGACCCAATCCTTCGCTGACGGCAAGGTGACCTTCCGGGACGACCTGGTGGCCAACCTGAAAGCCGGCGACGACAACTACCTCGGCCTGCTGGACGCCGCCGATGCCTATATCGAGCGCAACGGCCTGGACCTGCCGCTGGAACCGGAAGCCCGCAAGGTCTACCCGGACGCCGAGTGCATCCGCAACCCGCTCCAGCAGCTGGACCTCGCCGCAGCCGGCATCACCTCGATCATCTGGGCCACCGGCTACGCCGTGGACTTCAACTGGCTGCAGGTGGACGCCTTCGACGACAAGGGCAAGCCCAAGCACCAGCGCGGCGTTTCCCGCGAGCCGGGCGTGTACTTCGTCGGCCTGCCGTGGCTGTCGCGCCGTGGCTCGTCGTTCATCTGGGGCGTGTGGCACGACGCCAAGCATGTGGCCGGCCACATCGCCACCCAACGCCGTTATGTCGAATATCAGGATGCCTCGCAGCGCGAAGGCTCCGTTCCGAAAGCCGCATCCTGGGAGTAAGAGATGCCTACCCACACTCGCATCCGCATGTTCAACACCAAGGACACCTACCCGAACCAGACCCTGGACAATGACCTCTGCCAGGCCGTGCGTGCCGGCAACACCGTGTACGTACGCGGCCAGGTCGGGACTGACTTCGAGGGCAACCTGGTAGGGCTGGGCGATCCGCGCGCCCAGGCCGAGCAGGCGATGAAGAACGTCAAGCAACTGCTGGAAGAAGCCGGTAGCGACCTGTCGCACATCGTCAAGACCACCACCTACCTGATCGACCCGCGCTACCGCGAGCCGGTGTACCAGGAAGTCGGCAAGTGGCTGAAGGGCGTGTTCCCGATCTCCACCGGCCTGGTGGTTTCCGCCCTCGGCCAGCCGCAGTGGTTGATGGAAATCGACGTCATCGCGGTCATTCCGGACTGAAAGCTACGGCGCTAGGCCATGCTGCGTTGGGGCCGGTCGAGAAAATGCTCATTTGCTACAGCAAACTGCGCTTTTCTCGACCCACCCCGCCTTGCCTGGCCGTCGCTCGTAACGCTTTCAAGCGTGCAGGCGATGCGGATTTTCCGCATCGCCCTTTGTCGTTTTAGCTACCAGAACAAGCAAGGAGCCACCATGACCTTCTCCATCGTCGGCCGCTGCGCCGAAACCGGACAACTGGGTATCGCCATCAGCTCCTCGAGCATCGCCGTGGGCGCCCGCTGCCCCTGGGTACGCGCCGGCGTCGGTGCGGTGGCCACGCAGAACATCACCCTGCCGGCCCTCGGCCCGCAGATCCTCGACCAGCTCGAAGCCGGCCTGGAGCCGGGTGCGGCGCTGGACAAGGCGCTCTCCAGCAACGGCTACAGCCAGTACCGCCAGGTGACGGTGATCGACCAGCACGGCAAGGTCGCGCTGTTCACCGGCAGCGAAGCGCTGGGCGTATACAACGCCGTGGCCGGGGAAAACTGCGTGGCGGCGGGCAACCTGCTGTCGTCCCCCGCGGTGATCGTAGCCATGACCCAGGCCTTCGAAAGCGCCAACGGCTGCCTGGCCGAGCGCCTGCTGGCGGCGATGCAGGCGGCGATGGCCGCCGGTGGCGAAGCCGGCCCGGTGCATTCGGCCGCCATGAAAGTCGTCGGCGACCTGGTCTGGCCGATCGTCGACCTGCGCGTGGACTGGGCCGACGAAGCGCCCATCGATGAGCTGGAGAAACTCTGGGTGGCCTACAAGCCGCAACTGGAGGACTACCTGGTACGCGCCCTCGACCCGACCAAGGCACCGAGCTACGGTGTGCCGGGCGACGAGTAACGTCTTACCCGTAGGAGCGGACTCCGTCCGCGATGGTGTCCGGCCACGCCGGGATCGCGGATGAATCCGCTCCTACCCGAGAGCTTTGAAGCAGGACCCGACCATGCCTTCCAGCCGTGAAATCCTCGCCGACCTGATCGCCTTCGACACCGTCAGCCGCAACTCCAACCTGGCGCTGATCCACTACATCCGCGACTACCTCGCAGGCTTCGGTATCGCCTGCGAGCTGTTCCACGATGCCGAGGGCGGCAAGGCCAACCTCTACGCCACGCTCGGCCCGCAGGACCGCGGTGGCGTGTGCCTGTCCGGCCACACCGACGTGGTGCCAACCGATGGCCAGCCGTGGACGGTCCCGCCGTTCGAGCTGACCGAACGCGACGGCCGCCTCTACGGGCGCGGCACCGCGGACATGAAGGGCTATATCGCCTGCGTGCTGGCAGCAGTGCCGGCGTTCCTCGCCCAGCCCCTGCGCCTGCCAGTGCACCTGGCCTTCTCCTACGACGAGGAAGTCGGCTGCCTCGGCGTGCGCTCGCTGCTCGCCGCGCTGGAGCACCGCGAACACAAGCCGATGCTGTGCATCATCGGCGAGCCCACCGAGCTCAAGCCGGTGCTCGGCCACAAGGGCAAGCTCGCCATGCGCTGCCAGGTACACGGCGCGCCGTGCCACTCGGCCTACGCACCGCAGGGCGTGAACGCCATCGAGTACGCGGCGAAGCTGATCGGCCGGCTCGGCGAGATCGGCACCCGACTGGCCGCGCCCGAGCGCCACGACCCGCGCTTCGACCCGCCCTACTCCACCGTGCAGACCGGCGTGATCAGCGGCGGTCGCGCGCTGAATATCGTGCCCGCCGAATGCCAGTTCGATTTCGAAGTGCGCGCGCTGCCCAGCGACGACCCGCAACAGGTCGCCGATGACCTGCGCGCCTTCGCCGAGGCCGAGTTGCTGCCGAAGATGCGTGCGGTGAAGGCCGAGACGGACATCCGCTTCAGCGAGATTTCCGCCTACCCGGCGCTGGTCACCGACCAGCAGGCCCAGGCGGCCGAGCTGATCGCGCTATTGAGCGGCTCGAACGATTTCACCACCGTCGCCTACGGCACCGAGGGCGGGCTGTTCCACCAGGCCGGCATCCCCACCGTGGTCTGCGGCCCGGGCAGCATGGACCAGGGCCACAAGCCGGACGAGTTCGTCAGCCTGGAGCAGTTGGCCAAATGCGATGACATGATGGGGCGACTGGCGGAGTGGTTGCGCGGCTGATTCACCGCGCGGTCTATCCGGCTCCGTAGGAACGGACTCCGTCCGCGATTGCTGCCCGACTGGCACCGGCCTAACGGCCGGATCGCGGATGAATCCGCTCCTACAAGATCAAGTGCCCCTCACCCTGACCCTGGCTGAGCGCCCTGCTCCTCAAGCGGGAGAGGGGACCGTTCGGAGCAAGGTGAAACAACGGCATCAGCCGGCACAATCGGCTCCCTCTCCCTCTGGAAGAGGGCTGGGGTGAGGGCACGCCCAGGCACAGGATTTCAAATCAGGTTCGCGAGCAAGCTCGCTCCTACGAAGAGCCGCCGCGGCAAACCTGTAGGAGCGAGCTTGCTCGCGAACCAGCCCCAGTCGAGAAACGTCAGGCAAACGCTGCGCGCAGCTCGTCCATGCTCGCAAAGTAATGCGCCGGGCTTTCCGCCATCAGCTCTTCGCGGCTGCCGAAGCCGTAGCCGACGCCCGCGGCGGACAAGCCATTGCGGTGCGCGCCGATCAGATCGTGCTTGCGGTCGCCGATCATCAAGGTCTGCTTCAGGTCCAGCTGCTCGATGCCCAGCAGGTGCTCGATCAGCTCGACCTTGTTGGTGCGCGTGCCATCCAGCTCGCTGCCGTAGATCACCTTGAAGTGCCGGGCGAAGTCGAAGTGGCGGGCGATCTCGGCGGCAAACACCGTCGGCTTGCTAGTGCAGATGTACAGCGTGCGGCCCTGGCCGCCGAGCAGTTGCAGCAGCTCGGCAACACCGTCGAACACCTTGTTCTCGTACAGCCCGGTGTCCTTGAAGCGCACACGGTAGTGGTTCACCGCTTCCCAGGCGCGCGCCTCGTCGAAGTCGTAGGTGCTCATGAAGCACTGCAGCAACGGCGGGCCGATGAAGTGTTCGAGCTCACGCAGGTCGGGCTCGTCGATGCCCAACTGGGCGAGGGCGTACTGGATCGAACGGGTGATGCCCTCGCGCGGGTCGGTGAGGGTGCCGTCGAGGTCGAAGAGGATGTTCTGGTAATGCATGGGATCAGCGTCCGGCCGCGAAAGTCGGGCGGGAAGGATAACTTGCATCGTGACTTTCAGGGATAGCGAATCTCGGTAGTTGCCCCCGCCTCTCGGAGTAGAGCCTCCCAGCGGGCAAGCTCGGATGGCCAACCCGAGATCAGCAGAAAGGGCCCAGCCTTGATCCGCTCGTGCGCCTGGGCCGGTGTCCAGCCAGAAGTCGAGCGCACCAATCTTGCAACTGCCCCCAAATTGGCGCCTGCAACGATGACCCACAGTTCAGGGTCGCGCATGGGGCCAGGAATCGGCGGGGAGAATTGGCCGAAGAGCTGGCGCAGCGAGTCGAGCGCGTCCTTCTGGATCAGGGCGCAGAGGCTCCGTGCAGCGTCGACATGTGAGCGACAGAACCAGGCAGCTCCAGCCGGCATTCCCACAGAGCCTTCAAGCAAGGGCAGATAGTCGGCAAATCGAATCAACTCACCACCGTTCCCTGTATGAAAGTACTCACCACGGAAATCCTTGCCACAAACCGCGCAGTAGGGTGGTGTCATTCGATTGCCTCGGTCATCCAGGGGCCTTTGAAGGCGCTTCAGTATGCAAGGCGGGCCAGCGACATTTCCATCATTCGGCGCCATTGCCAACGGGAGGCGCCGCGCCCTGCCCCTGCTTGAGCACACGGAAGCCGCCGCTGACGCTCATCGGCTCGGCCTCGCCAGCGCCATAGGTCTGGGCTGCGGACTGCTCGTCCGGCTCATCCTCCGGCTGCGCCAGCCGGCCGGTCAGGCTCTGCTGCACGCGGGCGCCGAGGTGATCGACGCCGGACATCACCCCGCCGTCCGGGTCACGCATGAGCGCCAGCCACTGCTCATCGAAGGCGGCGTTGATCTCCTTGCGCAGTTGGGTTTCCACTTCGGGGCGGTCGTGGTCGTTGCCGGCCATGCTGAACAGGGTGAAAGCCACCGAGATGACCGAGCCGGCGACCTTGCCGGCCGCGCCCGCCACCACGCCGGCAATGCTGCGGTTGCGCAGTTCGTAGACCAGCTTGGCGCTGGTGCGCTGGGCCACCGGCGAGACACCGCTGACCTTGGTACCGGCACCCGCCTTGCCCGCCGCCGTGCGGATTTCCTGCATCAACGCGGCGAAGGCCGGCAACTTGCCGATGTCCTTGGCGTACACCACCTGGTACAGCGAAGCGTCGCGGCTGGAGGGCGGGCCGAGGGAAATCGCCGGGATACCCATCAGGTGCTCGTCGAAGGCCTTCTGCGGGATGCCACGGCGCTGGGGAATCTCCTTCACCGCCACGGTCAGCAGCTCGATGTAATGCCGGGTGGCCTTCTCCATCACCGCGTCGGGGTCGACCTGTTTGGCCACCGGTATCAGTACCTGCTTGCGGTACTGCTCCTGCAGGTAGACGGCCAGTTTGTCGACGGTGGGATCGAGGTCGCCGTGGGAGCCCATCTTGTACCAGGCGACCTTCATGCTCAGCCATTCCTGGGTCCAGTAGCTGGAGAACCAGGGGATGAATTTCTCGTCGGTGCGCTGGTAGACCAGGTCCATCCACTGCTGCATGGCCTGTTCGGCGTAGGCGCGGGCCTGGGAGGTGGCGGCCAGCGAAGCGGCGCCGATATCGGCATCGACCTGGTGCCAGGTGGCTTCGGTGATGGGGGCGGCGGGCTGGGCGGGGTGATGGGCGCAACCACTCAGCGCCAACAGGAGCAGGGCAATGGCACCACTGCGCCGCCAGGGCGAAACGGTGGTGCTGGGGGAGCACAGACTGTTCATGGCCGCTCGCCGGCTTGGCGGCGCCGTGATGGCTGGCCGCCCGCTGCTGAACCCGGCCGGGCACGCGCTGGCGTCCGGTCACCTCGGCTCAGTATAGGGCGCAGGGTTTACCACGGCGGGCCGTCCGGCGGGACGGCCACGATGTAGGGCGCATAACGCCTCGGGCGTTATCCGCCATCGGCGGCGTCGGCGGGTGGGCGATGGTTCGCGAGCAAGCTCGCTCCTACAGGAATACGCCTGCTCTTCGTAGGAGCGAGCTTGCTCGCGAACCGCCCCCGGCATAGCGAATCCGATCAGCCAGCATACCCCTCGGCAATATGCTGATCCTTCAACTTCACGTAGTTCCCGGCGGTATAGCTGAAAAACGCCCGCTCCTTGTCGGTCAGCGGCCGCGCCTTCTTCACCGGGCTGCCGACATAGAGGAAGCCGCTCTCCAGCGTCTTGCCCGGCGGCACCAGGCTGCCGGCACCGAGGATCACCTCGTCCTCGATCACTGCGCCGTCCATGACGATGGAGCCCATGCCCACCAGGATGCGGCTGCCAATGGTGCAGCCATGCAGCAGCACCTTGTGGCCGATGGTCACTTCGTCGCCGATGGTCAGCGGGAAGCCGTCCGGGTTGAACGGACCGGCATGGGTGATATGCAGCACGCTGCCGTCCTGCACGCTGGTGCGCGCGCCGATGCGGATGCGGTGCATGTCGCCGCGGATGGTGACCAGCGGCCACACCGAGCTGTCCGCGCCGATCTCCACGTCGCCGATGACCACGGCGCTGGCGTCGACGAACACGCGCTCGCCGAGGGATGGCGTTTTGCCCTGATAGGTTCGAATCGTCACGATAGCTGCTCTCCTAATATCAGCCTCAAGCTGCGGTTGACGCCGATTGTATTTAAGATGGCCGGGTGTTTCTTCAGCCAAGGTGCCACCGTGAGCGCGAATCCCCTTCTGCAGAGCTACGACCTGCCGCCCTTCTCCTCCATTCGCCCCGAGCACGTGAAGCCGGCCATCGAGCAGATCCTCGCCGACAACCGCGCCGCCATCGCGCGCATCCTCGCCCAGCAGAACGGCACCCCGACCTGGGCCGGCCTGGTGCTGAGCATGGACGAACTGCATGACCGCCTGAGCAAGGCCTGGAGCCCGGTCAGCCACCTCAACGCGGTGTGCAACAGCGCCGAGCTGCGCGAAGCCTACGAAGGCTGTTTGCCAATGCTGTCAGCTTATAGAACCGAGCTAGGCCAGAACCGCGAGCTGTTCAAGGCCTACGAGTCGCTGGCCGCCGGTGCCGAGTCGAAAGACTTCGACGTCGCCCAGAAGACCATTCTCGAACACGCCCTGCGCGACTTCCGTCTGTCGGGTATCGACCTGCCGGCCGAACAGCAGCAACGTTACGCAGATAACCAAACCCGCCAGTCCGAGCTGGGCAGCCGCTTCTCCAACCAGCTGCTGGATGCCACCCAGGCCTGGACCAAGCATGTCACCGACGAAGCCGCGCTGGCCGGCCTGACCGACTCGGCCAAGGCGCAGATGCACCAGGCCGCCCAGGCCAAGGAGCTGGACGGCTGGTTGATCAGCCTGGAATTCCCCAGCTACTACGCGGTGATGACCTACGCCGAAGACCGCGCCCTGCGCGAAGAGGTCTACGCCGCCTACTGCACCCGCGCCTCTGACCAGGGCCCGAATGCCGGGCAGAACGACAACGGCCCGGTCATGCAGGAAATCCTCGACCTGCGCCAAGAGGAAGCCCAACTATTGGGCTTCAACAACTTCGCCGAGCTGTCCCTGGCCACCAAGATGGCCGAGACCCCCGAGCAAGTCCTGCACTTCCTCCGCGATCTGGCCGTGCGCAGCAAGCCCTTCGCCGCCCAAGACCTGGAGCAGCTCAAGGCCTACGCCGCCGAGCAGGGTTGCCCGAATCTCTCCAGCTGGGACGCCAGCTACTTCGGCGAGAAGCTGCGCGAAGCGCGCTACAGCGTTTCCCAGGAAGCCCTGCGCGCCTACTTCCCGGTGGACAAGGTGCTCTCCGGCCTGTTCGCCATCGTGCAGAAGCTCTACGGCATCCAGATTCGCGAGCTGAACGACTTCGAACGCTGGCACCCGGACGTGCGCCTGTTCGAGATCGAGGAAAACGGCCAGCACGTCGGCCGCTTCTACTTCGACCTCTACGCTCGCGCCAACAAGCGCGGCGGTGCCTGGATGGACGGCGCCCGCGACCGTCGCCGCACCGCTCAAGGCGAGCTGCAATCGCCGGTGGCCTACCTGGTGTGCAACTTCACCCCGGCAGTCGGCGGCAAGCCGGCGCTGCTGACCCACGATGAAGTCACCACCCTGTTCCACGAATTCGGCCACGGCCTGCACCACCTGCTGACCCGCGTCGAACACGCCGGTGCCTCGGGCATCAATGGCGTGGCCTGGGACGCAGTGGAGCTGCCGAGCCAGTTCATGGAGAACTGGTGCTGGGAGCCCGAAGGCCTGGCGCTGATCTCCGGCCATTATGAACACGGCGCGCCGCTGCCCCAGGACCTGCTGGAGAAAATGCTCGCCGCGAAGAACTTCCAGTCCGGCCTGATGATGGTCCGCCAACTGGAGTTCTCGCTGTTCGACTTCGAACTGCACGCCACCCACGGCGACGGCCGCAGCGTGCTCGACGTGATCGAGGCGATCCGCGCTGAAGTCGCGGTGATGCGCCCGCCGGCGTACAACCGCTTCGCCAACAGCTTCGCGCACATCTTCGCCGGCGGCTACGCGGCCGGTTACTACAGCTACAAGTGGGCCGAAGTGCTCTCCGCCGACGCGTTCTCCCGCTTCGAGGAAGAAGGCGTGCTCAACCCGGCGACCGGCGCGGCCTTCCGCGATGCGATCCTGGCCAAGGGCGGTTCCCAGGAGCCGATGGCGCTGTTCGTGGCGTTCCGTGGCCGCGAGCCGTCCATCGACGCCCTGCTGCGCCACTCGGGCCTCTCCGAGGAGGCGGCGTGATGAGCGAGGTGAAGAAGCGCTTCATCGCCGGGGCGGTCTGCCCGGCCTGCAGCGAGCAGGACAAGATCGTCATGTGGGACGTCGACGGCGTGCCGCACCGCGAATGCGTGGCCTGCGGCTACTCCGACACGCTCAACGCCCAGGGTCAGTCGGTGCCCAAGGAGCTGTCCACCCGCGTCAACACCAGCGCGCTGGAAAAGCCCAAGGACCCGAAGGTGCAGGGGGTACAGTTCTTCCCCAATCCGAAGCTGAAGAAGCCGCAGGAATAGCGCCCGCGTAACGCTCAGAGAATGCCCCGAATTGCCGGGGCATTTCTTTTTGCGCTGATCCGCTCTTGTCGGCAGCCTCTATAATGACCAGAATTCTGGACATTATTTGGAGCTATTTCATGCAGAACCTGCTTGCCAGTACCGCCGTCAGTGTCTCGGAGCTCAAGAAGAATCCCTCTGCCGTACTGGCCGAATCCGGCGGTGAGCCGGTAGCAGTGCTCAATCACAACAAGGTGATGGGCTACATGGTCCCGGCGGAGCTGTTCGAGTCGATCCTGGAGCGTCTGGAAGACCTGGAACTGGCGGAAATCGCCCGCTCGCGGCTGGGAGAAAAAGGCATCCCGGTAACGCTCGATGACCTATGAGCTTGAGTTCCTCCCGGCAGCGCTGAAGGAATGGCACAAGCTGGGTCATACGGTGCGTCAGCAATTCAAGCGCAAGCTCGCAGAACGCCTGGAAAACCCTCGTGTACAGGCCGACGCCCTGCATGGGTTGGCGGACCACTACAAGATCAAGCTGCGCTCGGCCGGCTACCGGCTGGTCTACCGTGTCGAAGATGATCGTGTGGTGGTTGCAGTCGTTGCCATCGGCAAGCGCGAACGCGGCGAGGTGTATAGCGCAGCGCAGGAGCGTCGCTGAGATTTCGAGGACATTGGAGCATCAAGTGCGTATCCCGGAATCGATATCAAGGAAGGCTCCTGCCCGCTGACTTAGCATGCCCCTTCGCCCCGCTCGCCCAGCCAGCCCATGTCTCCACAGCCGGCTAGTCTGTAGGGCATTGCCGCAAGGAATCCGCCAGATGCCACCACCGACCCGAAGGAAGCGCCCCCGTGCTTGACCGCTTTGGCATGCTGGAGGTGATGCGCGCCTCGCGCCTGACGCAGTTCCCGATCAGCCCGGTGCTGCGAGAAACCCACGGATTCAAGGGACGCCTGACCTTCTTCCTGCTGCTGGCCAGCGCTCTGCTGTTCACCTTCGCCGCGCTGGGGCATGACATCCACGCCAGCGGCACGCAGCTGGAGCCCGGCTGGTCGATGCTGGTGCTGGTGGTCGCGCTGCTGATCGCCCTGGGCTTCGAGTTCATCAACGGCTTCCACGACACCGCCAACGCGGTGGCCACGGTGATCTATACCAACGCCCTGCCGCCGCGCTTCGCGGTGGCCTGGTCGGGGCTGTGGAATTTCCTCGGCGTGCTTTTCTCCAGCGGCGCAGTGGCCTTCGCCATCGTCTCGCTGCTGCCGCTGGACCTGCTGCTCAAGGTGGACAGCAGCGCCGGGCTGGCGATGATCTTCGCCCTGCTGATCGCCTCGATCCTGTGGAACCTCGGCACCTGGTGGCTAGGGCTGCCGGTGTCTTCGTCGCACACGCTGATCGGCTCCATCGTCGGCATCGGCCTGGCCCACGGTGCCATGGCCGGACATATCGGCCTGGCCGGCAACGCCTGGTCGCAGCTACTGACGGTAGGTTATGCGCTATTCCTCTCGCCGGTGGTGGGCTTCTTCGGTGCCTTTGTGCTGCTGCGCGTGGCCAGTTCGACCATCCGCAACCGCGCGCTGTTCCACGCGCCGGAAGGCCGCACGCCGCCGCCCCGATGGATTCGCGCGATCCTCATCCTGACCTGCACCGGCGTGTCCTTCGCCCATGGCTCCAATGACGGGCAGAAAGGCATCGGGCTGATCATGCTGATCCTGATCGCTACTGTTCCATTGGCGTTCGCGGTGGATCGCGCCCACTCCCCGGAGCAGACCCGCCAGTTGCTCGCCCTTACCCAGGCCAGCCAGGAGCAGCTGCAACGCAGCGGCGGCAGCCCGGCGGCAGACCCGCGCCAAGCGTTGCTGAGCTACCAGGAGGATGAAGTGGTGAAGTCGGAGCTGCTGCCCTCGCTCGGCAGTGTGATCGGCGACATTGGCGCGCGCCTGGAGCGCTACGGGCAGATCGACCAGGTGCCCGCCGAGGAAGTGAAGGACCTGCGCAGCGACCTCTACCTGAGCCTGGAAACCATCCGCCTGCTGGACCGCAGCGACCAGCACTTCGAGCTGGAGACCTGGAGCAGCCTGCAGGCACTGCGCGACTCCGGCGAGCAGACCATCCGTTTCATCCCGTTGTGGGTGAAGGTCGCGGTGGCCCTGGCGCTGGGCCTGGGCACGCTGGTGGGCTGGCGGCGCATCGTCACCACGGTAGGCGAAGGCATCGGCAAGACCCCGCTGACTTATGCACAGGGCGCCTCGGCGCAGCTGGTAGCCATGCTCACCATCGGCGCGGCGGACGGCTTCGGCCTGCCGGTGTCGACCACCCAGGTGCTCTCTTCCGGCGTGGCCGGCACCATGGCCGCCAGCGGCAGCGGGCTGCAATGGCCGACCATCCGCAACATGCTGCTGGCCTGGGTACTGACGCTACCGGCCGCCATCGGCCTGGCGGCGGGGCTGTACTGGCTGTTCACCCGCTTGCTCTGACGGGTAACAGTAGGGCGCATAACCTGGAACAGGTTATCCGCCGCAACTTGGCGGCGGATAACGCTGGCGCGTTATGCGCCCTACACACCCGGCAGCTGCGGACTGTAGGAGCGAGCTTGCTCGCGAACCGGCTAGCTCCGGTGCGCACCTGGAATTCCGCCCACGAGCAAGGACTGGTCGTCCCCCTCAGTCGTACAAAACGCGCCGCACCCGGCAACACAACCGCCGAGCAGTTATTGCTGGCTGTGGAAAACTCAGTGGATTACTGTATTCATATACAGTATTTCTTCAGAGCTTTCCCATATGAGTACTTCCCTTCCACCCCGCGGCCGGGGCACCGCCAGCAATCCGCATAACCGCTTCGCGCCGACCACTTCGGTGCCTGTGGATAACGACTGGTACGACGAAGTGCCCAAGCCCCAGGTGACGGAAATCCGCACAGAGCGGGCGAAGTCGGTGATCTCGCGCAACCAGTCGCCGGACCTGCCCTTCGACCGCTCGATCAATCCCTACCGCGGCTGCGAACACGGCTGCATCTACTGCTACGCCCGGCCGAGCCACGCCTACTGGGACCTGTCGCCGGGGCTCGATTTCGAAACGAAGCTGATCGCCAAGACCAACGCCGCCGAGGTGCTGGAAGAGGAGCTGAGCCGCAAGGGCTATGTCTGCGCGCCGATCAACCTGGGCGCCAATACCGACCCGTACCAGCCCATCGAGCGCCAGCAGCGCCTGACCCGGCAGATTCTCGAAGTGCTGCTGCGCTTCCGCCACCCGGTGACCATTGTTACCAAGGGCTCGCTGATTCTCCGTGACCTCGACCTGCTCGCCGAGCTGGCGCAGCACAAACTGGTGGGGGTGATGATCAGCCTGACCACCCTGGACGACGAGCTCAAGCGCATCCTCGAACCCCGCGCCGCCGCGCCCTCCGCGCGCCTGCGGGCAATCCGCGTGCTGCGCGAGCACGGTATTCCGGTCGGCGTGCTGTGCTCGCCAATGATCCCGATGATCAACGACCGCGAGCTGGAAGCACTGCTCGAAGCCGCCCACGAAGCCGGTGCGCAGAGCGCCAGCTACATGATGCTGCGCCTGCCACGCGAGGTCGGGCCGCTGTTCGAGGAATGGCTGGCGGCGCATTACACGCAACGCGCCAACCATGTGATGAGCCTGATCCGTCAGCTGCGTGGCGGAGAAATCTACGACAGCCGTTTCGGTCATCGCTTCCGCGGTGAAGGCCCGTTCGCCGACCTGCTGGCCAAGCGCTTCGAGGTCGCCATGCGCCGCCTGGGCCTGAACCGGCGCGGTAGCTTCGGCCTGGACTGCACGGCGTTCGCCCCTCCGCGCAGCCAGATGAGCCTGTTCTGAATCAGCGGTCGGGAGCCACCAGGTCCGCCATCATCTGGGCGAGCTGCAGCGGCGAGGTGAGCAGCCTCTCGATGACCACCAGCACGTTCTTCTCCTCCTTGCTGACCTTGCTGCCAAAGCCGAAGAAGCCGCCGGAGGACTCGGCCACGGCCTTGCCCAGCGCCAGCAGGTCGGTCTTGAAGGCCGCCGCGTCAGCTTCGCTGACCTGCTGCCCCAGCAGCCGGTTGACGTCGACCAGGTACTGCAGGCGGTTGAACCCGGGGTCGGTGAAACGCTGCAGGAACTCCATCAGCACCGCGCGGCCGTTGGGCGTATCCGGGCTGAGCTCGGTCATCACGCGCTGCATCAGCACGCTGGGGTATTTGCCGGATTCCTTGAACAGCTTGCCGAAGGCGGCGGCCTCCTTGGAGTCGATCTCGCCATCGGCGCTGGCGACCATGCAGAAGATCGCGATGGGCGCCTCGCGCAGGTGCTTCCAGTCCTCGCCGGAGAAGCCGGCGAAACCGGTCATGCCGGTGATCTGGTCCTGCTGGTGCTCCTTCCAGATCGCCCGGCCTTCGGCGTTGCCGTCGCGGCCTTCGTAGAAGGCGTCGATCAGCGCTTGCAGCTCATCCTGGGCGATGCCGGTCACGCCCAGCAACTTGGGCTTGAACACGGCGAAGCCCTCCTGGCTGTGGGCATGGCGATAGGGAACGGCCAGTTGCATCTCACGGCGCGGCTCGGCGTAGGAAACAACGTTCAGGATCAGCGCATCGACCTTGCCGACCTCCTTGTGGGTCACGAAGCCGTCGACAATCCACACCGCGCCGATCGCCTGCTGGGTGTTCTCCTGGTACATGCGCTGGCCAGCCTGCATAGCCTCCTCACCAGTTTCCGCCATCAGCACCACCATCTTGAGTCGGCCATCGGGCTCCAGGCAGTGGAACATCGGCATCAGGAGCTCGCCGCCGCTGACCGTTTGTACCGCGCTCGCGGCCGCGTTGCCGGCCATCCTGTAGATGTCTTGCATGGTCACATCCTTGTTCTCGGGGGGACTGGGGAAGGGTCCGGCGTCGTGCGCCACGCTCGTCATCCTGACCAAGCGCCTGGCCCGGTGGTCCGGGTCTGACAGAAATACCGGCGGATAATGTCATATTGCCTTTAGGCAGAACATCGCCTCCATCACACTGGCACTGTGACATTTCATCGCCATGATAGCTGGCCGATATCATCTTGAAATGTCGGCGAAACATCATGCAAAAGCTCATTCCAGAGCGGTTTTTTAATTTTGGTTTAATCTTCTTCGCCTAGGGTTTGAGCACAAAGTGACTTGCCGGTCACGCCAGATTTTTTCCCACGGCTGTGCCTTTTCTCCCCAGGGAGAGCGTCGGCTGACGTGGGAAAATTCTTCGTCATTCTTCGAGGCTGATACATGAACGACAAAACGCACGGTGAGGATCACGCCCACGAAACAGCTGACGAGGCACTGCGCCATATCGTCGAGGGCTTCCGCCAGTTCCGTCATGAGGTCTTCCCGCAGCAGGAAGAACTGTTCAAGAAGCTGGCCCACGCGCAGAACCCGCGCGCCATGTTCATTACCTGTGCCGACTCGCGCATCGTCCCCGAACTGATCACCCAGAGCTCGCCGGGCGACCTGTTCGTCACCCGCAACGTCGGCAACGTGGTGCCGCCGTACGGCCAGATGAACGGCGGCGTCTCCACCGCCATCGAGTTCGCGGTGATGGCCCTGGGCGTGCAGCACATCATCGTCTGCGGCCACTCCGACTGCGGCGCGATGAAAGCGGTGCTGAATCCGCAGAGCCTGGAAAGCATGCCGACGGTGAAGGTGTGGCTACGCCACGCTGAAGTCGCCCGCACCGTGGTCGCTCAGACCTGCGGCTGCGCCACCCAGGAACACCTGGGGATTCTCACCGAAGAGAACGTCGTGGCCCAGCTGGATCACCTGAAGACTCACCCTTCCGTGGCCGCGCGCCTGGCTTCCGGCCAGCTGTTCATCCATGGCTGGGTGTATGACATCGAGACCAGCGCCATCAAGGCCTATGACGCCCAGGAAGGTCGTTTCCGCCCCCTCGACGGCGAAGGCCCAACGCCCAGCGCCACTCCGCGTCCGCGCTACTCGCCCCAGTAGTTCTCAACTGCGGTAGCTCTTCACCGCGGTAGCTCTCAACCACAGTAAGTCCGGGGCGCGGCGGCCCGCCAGAACAAACGCCGCGCCCCACTCCTGACTCGATCCCTGCCTGAGGCGCACGCCCCCACCGCGTTCGCCATCCCTCTTAATTGCGCGTGTCGATGCGGTCGAGACCGGCGTCGTGGGCTTTCGCGCGCCCGAAAAATGCCTTGAAGGAGAACAGCGCCATGTCGGCCTCCCACTCTGTTCCATGCGGATTTTCCCAGCTGCGCCAGGTGCTGCCACGCGATCTGCTCGCGTCAGTCGTAGTCTTTCTCGTCGCCCTGCCGCTGTGCATGGGTATCGCCATCGCCTCGGGCATGCCGCCGGCCAAGGGCCTGCTGACCGGCATCGTTGGTGGCCTGGTGGTCGGCTTTCTTGCCGGCTCGCCGTTGCAGGTTAGTGGCCCGGCGGCGGGCCTCGCGGTGCTGGTTTTCGAACTGGTGCGCACCCACGGTATGGCCATGCTCGGGCCGATCCTGCTGCTGGCCGGCACGCTGCAATTACTCGCGGGCAGGCTGCGCCTGGGCTGCTGGTTCCGCGTCACCTCGCCCGCCGTGGTCTACGGCATGCTCGCGGGCATCGGCATTCTTATCGTGCTGTCGCAGGTCCACGTGATGCTGGACCTCAAGCCGCAGGCGTCCGGCCTGGATAACCTGCTGGCCTTCCCGGCGGCGCTGCTGTCGGAGACCAGCGGTTTCGATGCGGCGCTACTCGGCCTGGCCACCATGGCCTGCATGGCGTTGTGGGATCGCTTCAAGCCCGGCCGGCTGCGCATGCTGCCCGGAGCGCTGATCGGCGTGAGCCTCGCGACGCTGGCGAGCATCATGCTGCAGCTCGATGTGCTGCGGGTAAGCGTGCCGGAGAACCTCGGCGACGCCATCGACTGGGTCCGCCCGAGCGACCTCGCCGCGCTGCTCGACCCGACGCTGTTGCTGGCCGCCGTGGTAGTGGCCTTCATCGCCAGCGCGGAAACTTTGCTCTCGGCCGCCGCCGTGGACCGCATGCACAGCGGCCCGCGCTCGGACATGGACCGCGAGCTGAGCGCCCAGGGCGTGGGCAACATGCTCTGCGGGCTGCTCGGCGCGCTGCCGATGACCGGGGTGATCGTGCGCAGCTCGGCCAACGTGCAGGCCGGCGCGCGCAGCCGCGCCTCGGCAATCTTCCACGGGTTGTGGCTGCTGGCGTTCGTCATGCTGCTGGGTGGGCTGCTGCGGCAGATCCCCATTGCCAGCCTGGCCGGCGTGCTGGTCTACACCGGGATCAAGCTGGTGGACCTGAAGGCGCTGCGTTCGCTGGGCCGCTACGGACGCATGCCGGTATTCGTGCACGCGGCGACCGCACTGGCCATCGTCGCCACCGACCTGCTGACCGGTGTGCTGCTGGGCTTTGCGCTGACGGTATTGAAGCTGGTGTTCAAGGCTGCACGGCTGAAGATCAACCTGCGCTACGACGACAAGGGCAAAGGTGCCGAGTTGCGGCTGGTTGGAGCGGCGACCTTCCTCAAAGTGCCGGCGCTGGCCCAGGCGCTGCAATCGGTGAAGCCCGGCACGCACCTGCGCGTCCCGCTGCAGCACCTGAGCTACATCGACCATGCGTGCATGGAGTTGCTCGAAGACTGGGGCCGCACCGCCGCAGCCAGCGACTGCCGCCTGTCCATCGAGGGCAATGGCCTGCGCCGGCGGCTGGAGGGGCGGGTGCGCGCGCTGCAGGGCGCGAGCTGAGGGTCAGTCGCGGCCCAGCTCCAGCTCCACCCCGAACTGCCGCGACAGGCACGGCCACTGCTGCCAAGCCATGACCACCTGCGGGTCGTTGAGGCTGGCGCGGTAGCTGACGGCGGACTCGGAACTAAAGGTGCTGTCGTCGAGCATGCCGTTGACCGCGTGGTGCACCGCTTCATCCAGCTGGTTGGCGAAGGGTTCGCCGATCAGCTGGTGCGCCACCAGGTTGGCCACCGTGGTGTCCAGCGGGATCAGCGGCTGGTTGAAGTGGGCGATGTAGCGGTCGTTCACCTCTTCCACCAGGCGATGGGCGAGGTAGGCCTCGTCCAGCAGCGCGTCGAGTCCGTCGTGGCCGTCGAGCAGCACCGGCGGGGTGAGGAAGAACTGTTCGGCGAGCTTGAGCACCGGCTTGATGCGGTCCTCGATGCCGGCAGCGCGGGCCACCGCGTGGGCGGCGTCGAGGAAGTCGGGCACCTGTTCGATATAGGCGTGGACGAAGCGCGTCAGCGTGCCGCTGGGGTCCTCTCCCGTCAGGGCGATGCTCTTGTGCAGGCTTTGCAGTTGGCTCTGGATCAGGCGGGCAAGGTGGCCGTGGCGGGACTCGAGCAGATGGGCATTACGGATCAGCTCACGCAGTGCAGCGGTGTTCATGACAGCTCCAAGACAACGGGTTTGGAAAGTGAAGAAAGACCTTAGCCGCACCCCGGCCGTAGCTAAGACGCGATTGTCATATTCATGAACTGTTTATGCCGACACGGCATATCAGACGGCCAGCATGGTACTCCAAAGCCGCGCCGTCCGTGGCTTTGAGATCGCAGTTCGGTCTTTCAAACACAGTTTTTACTCTGCGTTGTTATGTCGCAACCCGTGGCTATACTCCGCTTCGACACACCGAAAACCTGATGGACCCGGCCTGCCCTGCGTGCTGCCGAGGTACGACGTCAAAGTAAGTTGTCTTGGCGGTCACTCCCTTGGCCGTTGGCTTGTTCAGGCTCGATCCCTCTGGAATGGGGATCGCAGCCAGGGCGCTATGCCGGCGGGATAAAAACAACGATAAGGGGAACCCGAATGCTGCGACATCCACGAGTCTGGATGGGCTTCCTTTTGCTCTTGGCTTTCAGTCAGGCAAACGCCGCCTGGACGGTCAACATGACCCCCGGTGCGACAGAAGTCAGCCGTAACGTTTTCGATCTTCACATGACGATCTTCTGGATCTGCGTGGTCATCGGCATCGTCGTCTTTGGCGCGATGTTCTGGTCGATGATCGTCCACCGCCGGTCCACCGGGCAGCAGCCCGCGCATTTCCACGAGAGCACCACGGTGGAAATCCTCTGGACCGTCATTCCCTTCCTGATCCTGGTGGTGATGGCCGTCCCGGCCACCAAGACGCTGATCCACATGTACGACACCTCGGAGCCCGAGCTGGACGTGCAGGTCACCGGCTACCAGTGGAAGTGGCAGTACAAGTACCTGGGCCAGGACGTGGAGTTCTTCTCCAACCTCGCCACGCCCCAGGACCAGATCCACAACAAGGCCGACAAGGACGAGCACTACCTGCTCGAGGTGGACAACCCGCTGGTGCTGCCGGCCGGGGTCAAGGTGCGTTTCCTGGTCACCTCCAGCGACGTGATCCACTCCTGGTGGGTACCGGCCTTCGCGGTCAAGCGCGACGCCATTCCCGGCTTCGTCAACGAAGCCTGGACCAAGGTCGACCAGCCCGGCGTCTACCGCGGCCAGTGCGCCGAGCTGTGCGGCAAGGACCACGGCTTCATGCCCATCGTGGTGGACGTGAAGTCCAAGCCTGACTTCGACAAGTGGCTGGCCGAGCGCAAGGAGGAGGCGGTCAAGCTCAAGGAGCTGACCAGCAAGGAATGGACGAAGGAAGAGCTGGTCGCCCGCGGCGACAAGGTCTACCACACCATCTGCGCCGCCTGTCACCAGCCTGAAGGCCAGGGCATGCCGCCGATGTTCCCGGCGCTCAAGGGTTCGAAGATCGTCACCGGGCCCAAGGAGCACCACCTGGAGACCGTGTTCAACGGCGTCCAGGGCACGGCCATGGCGGCCTTCGGCAAGCAACTCTCGGAAGTCGACATCGCCGCGGTGATCACTTACGAGCGCAATGCCTGGGGCAACAACGACGGCGACATGGTGACCCCGCAAGAAGTGGTCGCCTACAAGCAGAAACAACAATAAGGAGGCCGCGATGAGTACAGTGATCGATCACCCCGACCATTCTCACGCCGGCGACCACCACCACGGCCCCGCCAAGGGCCTGATGCGCTGGGTATTGACCACCAACCACAAGGACATCGGCACGCTGTACCTGTGGTTCAGCTTCTGCGCCTTCCTGCTGGGCGGCTCCTTCGCCATGGTGATCCGCGCCGAACTGTTCCAGCCGGGCCTGCAGATCGTCGAGCCGGCGTTCTTCAACCAGATGACCACCATGCACGGCCTGGTGATGGTCTTCGGTGCGGTGATGCCGGCCTTCGTCGGCCTGGCCAACTGGATGGTGCCGCTGATGATCGGCGCGCCGGACATGGCCCTGCCACGCATGAACAACTTCAGCTTCTGGCTGCTGCCGGCGGCCTTCGGCCTGCTGGTGAGCACCCTGTTCATGCCCGGCGGCGGCCCGAACTTCGGCTGGACCTTCTATGCGCCGCTCTCCACCACCTTCGCGCCGCACAGCGTGACCTTCTTCATCTTCGCCATCCACCTGATGGGCATGAGTTCGATCATGGGCGCGATCAACGTGATCGCCACCATCCTCAACCTGCGCGCCCCGGGCATGACGCTGATGAAGATGCCGCTGTTCGTCTGGACCTGGCTGATCACCGCCTTCCTGCTGATCGCGGTGATGCCGGTGCTGGCGGGTTGCGTGACGATGATGCTGATGGACATCCACTTCGGCACCAGCTTCTTCAGCGCGGCCGGCGGCGGCGACCCGGTGCTGTTCCAGCACGTGTTCTGGTTCTTCGGCCACCCCGAGGTGTACATCATGATCCTGCCGGCGTTCGGCGCCGTCAGCTCGATCATCCCGGCCTTCAGCCGCAAGCCGCTGTTCGGCTACACCTCGATGGTCTACGCCACCGCCTCGATCGCCTTCCTGTCCTTCGTCGTGTGGGCGCACCACATGTTCGTGGTGGGCATCCCGCTGGTGGGTGAGCTGTTCTTCATGTACGCGACCATGCTGATCGCCGTGCCCACCGGGGTGAAGGTGTTCAACTGGGCGTCGACCATGTGGCAAGGCTCGCTGACCTTCGAGACGCCGATGCTGTTCGCCGTGGCCTTCGTCATCCTGTTCACCATCGGCGGCTTCTCCGGGCTGATGCTGGCCATCGCCCCGGCGGACTTCCAGTACCAGGACACCTACTTCGTGGTGGCGCACTTCCACTACGTGCTGGTGCCCGGCGCGATCTTCGGCATCTTCGCCTCGGCCTACTACTGGCTGCCGAAGTGGACCGGCCACATGTACGACGAGACCCTGGGCAAGCTGCACTTCTGGATGAGTTTCATCGGCATGAACATGGCGTTCTTCCCGATGCACTTCGTCGGGCTTGCCGGCATGCCGCGGCGGATTCCGGACTACAACCTGCAGTTCGCCGACTTCAACATGATCTCGTCCATTGGCGCCTTCATGTTCGGCACCACCCAGCTGCTGTTCCTGTTCATCGTCATCAAGTGCATCCGCGGCGGCCCGCCGGCCCCGGCCAAGCCGTGGGATGGCGCGGAAGGCCTGGAGTGGACGATTCCCTCGCCGGCGCCGTACCACACCTTCAGCACCCCGCCCGAGGTGAAGTAAGGGCTTACCTGTAGGAGCGAGCTTGCTCGCGAACGCTTTTTCCCGAGGCTCCGGCGTCAGGCAGTTCGCGAGCAAGCTCGCTCCTACAAGGGAGGATTCGAACCATGAGCGACGGCAACATCGAAACGCGCAAGCTGGTGACCCGGCTGGTCATAGCCGTGGTCGCCATGTTCGCCTTCGGCTTTGCCCTGGTGCCGCTGTACGACGTGATGTGCAAGGCACTGGGCATCAACGGCAAGACCTCCGGCAGCGCCTATCAGGGCGACAGCCAGGTGGTCGATCAGTCGCGCGAGGTGAAGATCCAGTTCGTCGCCAACAACAACATCGACATGGTCTGGGAATTCCACCCCGAGGCCGAGCAGCTGGTGGTGCATCCCGGCGCGGTGAACCAGATGCTGTTCGTCGCCTACAACCCCACCGACAAGCCGATGACTGCCCAGGCGATCCCGAGCATCGCGCCGTCGGTGGCGGCCACCTACTTCCACAAGACCGAATGCTTCTGCTTCACCCAGCAGGTCCTGCAGCCGGGCGAGCGCATCGAAATGCCGGTGCGCTTCATCGTCGACCGCGACCTGCCCAAGGATGTGCGTCACCTGACGCTTGCTTACACGCTGTTCGACATCACTGCCCGCAAGCCACCCGTGGCCAGTAACGAGCGCTGAAGGGCAAAGGAGAACAAGAGAGATGGCAACCCACGATCCCTATTACGTCCCCGCGCAGAGCAAGTGGCCGATCATCGCCACCATCGGCATGCTGGTGACGATGTTTGGCGTCGGCACCTGGATGAACGACATGAGCGCCGGCAAGGAGCACTCCCACGGCCCGTGGATCTTCTTCGCCGGCGGGCTGATCCTGGCGTACATGCTGTTCGGCTGGTTCGGCAACGTCATCAAGGAAAGCCGCGGCGGGCTCTACAGCCCGCAGATGGACCGCTCGTTCCGCTGGGGCATGAGCTGGTTCATCTTCTCCGAAGTGATGTTCTTCGCCGCCTTCTTCGGCGCGCTGTTCTACGTGCGCCACTTCGTCAACCCGTGGCTGGGCGGCGAAGGTCACCACGGTATCTCGCACATGCTCTGGCCGCAGTTCGAAACCGGCTGGCCACAGCTGAACAACCCGGACAACAAACTGTTCCCGCCGCCCAAGGAAGTGATCGATCCGTGGAAGCTGCCGCTGATCAACACCCTGCTGCTGGTCACCTCCAGCTTCACCGTGACCTTCGCCCACCACGCACTGAAGAAGAACCATCGCGGCCCGCTGAAGATGTGGCTGGCGGCGACCGTCGCGCTGGGTGCCTGCTTCATCGTGCTGCAGGCCTACGAGTACCACGAGGCCTATAGCGAGCTGGGCCTGACCCTGGGCTCGGGCATCTACGGCGCGACCTTCTTCATGCTCACCGGCTTCCACGGCGCCCACGTGACCATCGGCGCGATCATGCTGAGCATCATGCTGATCCGCATCATCCGCGGGCACTTCGACGCCGACAAACACTTCGGCTTCGAGGCAGCCAGCTGGTACTGGCACTTCGTCGACGTGGTGTGGATCGGGTTGTTCATCTTCGTTTACGTGCTTTGAGGGCGCACACCCTGTAGGAGCGAGCTTGCTCGCGAACCGCCTGAAGCCATTGCGTCAGGGATAAAGATTCGCGAGCAAGAACTAGGCGTCCCCCTCGCTCCTACGAAGAGCAGTACGGAACTAGAAATGCCAGGGGGCAGAGCTGCCGAGTTGGCCGCTGAAGAAGCCCCAGGCAATGAGAGCGACGGTCAGGGCGGTGAGGGTGACACGCACGGTCAGCGCGTTGACCACCCGCGAACCATGGCCCTCGTCCTTGACCAGAAAGAACAGGCCACTGAACAGACTGACGACGGTCGCCAGCAACAACAGAACGATCGCAGCTTTGAGCACTACCGGCCTCCTGTCCGCAGGGGACTGGGGTTGAGGGGGATGTCTTGCAGTATAGCCAGCACGCATCTGAGCACGGTTCTGATCCAGAGCGGCAAGGTCGCGCCACGTGCGCCTTCCGGCCCGGTATCGCGCCGACCCTGGTGGTCCTCGCACTGCTGCCTGTGCTGATCGGCCTGGGCTTCTGGCAACTGTCGCGCGCCGCCGAAAAACGCACCCTCCTCGCCGCCGCCGAAGTGCAACGCCAGCAGGATCCGATCAGCATCGCCGAGCTCGAACGCCAGCCGCCGCGCAGCTACGTTCGTGTGCGCCTGCAAGGCCAGCTCGACGCCGAACACACCGCCCTGCTCGACAACCGCACCCGCAACGGCCAGGCCGGCGTCGAGGTGCTGCAACCCTTCTTCGACCGCATCGGCCACCAGTGGCTGCTGGTCAACCGCGGCTGGGTGCCCTGGCCCGACCGCCGCGTACCGCCGAAGGTCGACACCCCCAGCCACGACCTGTTGCTGGACGCCTGGACCTACGTCCCGCCAGCCGCCGACCAGAGCGCCCCGCTTGCCAGTTGGCCACGCCTGCTCACCCAAGTGGATGCCCCATTCCTGTGGGACCAGCTCGGCCGCGAAGGCAGCTCGCTGGAAATCCGCCTGGAGCCGGGCGACGCCGCATTCGACACCGACTGGCCGATCGTCGCCATGCCCCCGGAGCGCCACGTCGGCTATGCCGTGCAGTGGTTCGCCCTGGCCATCGCACTCTCCGCTCTCTACCTCTACCTCGGCATCCGTCGCGCACGGGAGACCCTTGACCATGACCGCCATGACCCTGCCTGACTCTACCGCCCGCCGCCGCGGCCGCGTGCAACTGCTGCTGATCCTTGGCTTTGTGCTGGGGCCGATGCTGCTCGCCACCGCCATGTACAAGCTGCAGTTCTGGGTGCCGGAAGGCCGCAGCTACCATGGCGACCTGATCGCCACCGGGCAGACCCCGGCCGACCTCGGCGTGCAGGACGACAAGGCCAGCGACCAGTGGCAACTGCTGGTCACCGCGCCGGAAATCTGCAGCAGCGACTGCCAGCAACTGGTCTACCTGGCGCGCCAGATCAACATCGGCCTGGGCCGCGAAGCCAGCCGCGCCGACCATGCGCTGGCCTTCGCCAAGCCGCTGCCGGCCGAGTTCACCGGCCTGCTCGACAAGGACTACCCGCGCCTGCAGCGCCTGGGCCTGACACCCAACCAGCACACCGGCGCGCAGCCGCAACTGTGGATCGTCGACCCCCACGGCAACCTGGTACTGCGCTACGACGCCAAGGCCAACGGCAAGCTGATCCTGAAAGACCTGCAGCTGCTGCTGAAGCTGTCGAACATCGGTTGAGTCGGTTGCGCCATCGCCAGCCCCACGACAACAACAAGATCGGGAGCGACGCATGATCCAGGCAAGACGCAAACCCGCCTTCTACCTCGCCGTGCTGGCCACGGCGCTGGCCTTCGTGGTCATCCTGCTGGGCGCCTACACCCGGCTGACCCATGCCGGCCTCGGCTGCCCGGACTGGCCCGGCTGCTACGGCTTCGTCCACGTGCCACTGAACGAGGCGCAACTGGCCCACGCCGAGATGCATTTCCCCGACTCGCCGGTGGAGGCGCAGAAGGGCTGGAACGAGATGATCCACCGCTACTTCGCCGGCAGCCTCGGCCTGCTGATCCTCGGGCTGGCGGTGCACGCACTGGTGCGTCGCGGCCGTGACGGCCAGCCGACGCGCCTGCCGCTGGTGCTGCTCGCGGTGGTGATTGCCCAGGCGGCGTTCGGCATGTGGACGGTCACCCTCAAGCTCTGGCCGCAAGTGGTCACCGCGCACCTTCTCGGCGGCTTCACCACACTGTCGCTGCTGTTCCTGCTCAGCCTGCGCCTGTCCGGCGCCTTCGCCCCGCTGCAACTGCCGTCGAAGCTGCGCGCGCTGGCGGCCCTGGCCCTGCTCATGGTGATCGGGCAGATCGCCCTCGGCGGCTGGGTCAGCAGCAACTACGCGGCGGTGGCCTGCATCGACCTGCCGATGTGCCACGGCGAGTGGTGGCCGAACATGGACTTCGCCAACGGCTTCCACCTCACCCAGCACATCGGTCCGAATTACCTGGGCGGCCAGCTCGACAGCGACGCCCGCACGGCCATCCACATGACCCACCGCATGGGCGCGCTGTGCGTCACCGCGGTGATCCTGCTGCTGGCCTGGAATCTCCAGCGCCACGGCCTGATCGGCATTACCGCGCTGATGCTGCTGGGGCTGTCCTTCCAGATCGGCCTGGGCATCAGCAACGTGCTGCTGCACCTGCCGCTGCCGGTGGCGGTGGCGCACAACGGCGGCGGCGCGTTCCTGCTGCTGATGCTGGTGCTGGTGAACTACCGGGTGCGCGCACCCGCGGCGAAACGCGTCGAGCTGCCCGCCAGCAGCCCGATCACCCTGGACGCCCTGGAGCGCCCGGTGGCCTATCCATCCCAGGGATGAGCTCGCAGGGATGAGATTGCAGGCTCGAGATTGAACAGTTGATCACGATGGCCGGCGCCGCGGCGCGCCGGTCCCCCTAAAAGAAGTCAGGAGAAATGCCCATGGCCAGCGTCATCAGCACTTCCAGCCAAGCCAGCTGGCGCGACCTGCTCGAACTGACCAAGCCCAAGGTGGTCCTGCTCATGCTGATCACCTCGCTGATCGGCATGCTGCTCGCCACCAAGGCCGGCGTGCCCTGGCAGGTGCTGGTCTTCGGCAACCTCGGCATCGGCCTGTGCGCCGGCGGCGCGGCGGCGGTGAACCACGTGGTGGACCGGCGCATCGACTCGATCATGGCGCGTACCCACAAGCGCCCGCTGGCCGAAGGGCGCGTCTCGCCGCCCATCGCGCTGGGCTTCGCCATGCTGCTGTCGGTAGCCGGGATGGCGGTGCTGCTGGTGTTCACCAATGAGCTGACGGCCTGGCTGACTCTGGCTTCGCTGCTGGGCTACGCGGCGCTCTACACCGGCTTCCTCAAGCGCGCCACGCCGCAGAACATCGTCATCGGCGGTCTTGCCGGCGCCGCCCCGCCGCTGCTGGGCTGGGTCGCAGTGACCGGGCAGATTTCCGCCGAACCGCTGCTGCTGGTGCTGATCATCTTTGCCTGGACACCGCCGCACTTCTGGGCGCTGTGCCTGCACCKCAAGGACGAATACGCCAAGGCCGACATCCCGATGCTGCCGGTGACCCATGGCGAGCACTACACCAAGCTGCACATCCTGCTTTACACCCTGGTGCTGTTCGCCGTGACGCTGATGCCCTTCGCCATCCACATGGCCGGGCTGGTCTACCTGTTCGCCGCGCTGGCGCTGGGCGCGCGCTTCCTCGACTGGGCCTGGGCGCTCTACTGCGGCAGCCGACCCCATGCGGCGATCAAGACCTTCAAGTACTCTATCGCCTACCTGTTCCTGCTGTTCATCGCGCTGCTGGTGGACCACTATCTGCCACTGCACCTGAACTACTGAGTGTTTGCCAACCGGCTCGCTCCCCCCTGTAGGAGCGAGCTTGCTCGCGAACATCACCGCTCCCCTGCCGGTCATGGGCACGGTGCGAACAGCAGCCTCAAGCCCAGACGTCCCGACCCACGAGAACCCCATGTCCCGAGTCAACAAGACCGTCTTCATCCTCGTCGCCATCGTCGCCCTGATCCTCGGCCTCACCGTCCAGAAGGTGCTCAACCAGCGCCACCAGCTCGATCCGACCGTGCTGCTCGACGCCGGCATCGTGATCCTGCCGCAGACCCGCAGCGTCCCCGACCTCACCTTCACCGACCAGGACGGCCAGCCGTTCCAGACCGCCAGCCTGAAGGACAAGTGGTCCCTGCTGTTCTTCGGCTACACCTTCTGCCCGGACGTCTGCCCCACCACCCTGGCGCAACTGCGCGAGCTGCAGACCAAGCTGCCGCCGGAAGTGGCGAAGAACCTGCAGGTGGTGTTCGTCAGCGTCGACCCGCACCGCGATACCGCGCCGCGCATCAAGGAATACCTCGGCTTCTTCAATGCCGGCTTCAAGGGCATCACCGGCTCGGAAGAGAATGTGCAGAAGCTGGCCAACGCCATGAGCATCCCCTACATCCCGGCGGACACCAGCAAGCCCAACTACACCGTCGACCACAGCGGCAACCTGGTCATCATCGGCCCGGACAACACCCAGCACGGCTTCATCCGCGCCCCGCTGCACAACGACAAGCTGGTCGCCCAGTTGCCCGGCGTGGTCGGCGCGAACAACTGATCCCCCGCGACACCCTGTCTCACCCCCAGCGGCCACCCGATAGAGGTGGCCGTTGTTTTTTCTGCGCCATTCGTCACGCCAGCGGACAAATCCCGACTTTCTGCTAAACCTCATTGCAAGGCTCTGGCGCGTTGTAACACGCGGCCCTGAGGCGTCCTGTCGCTTTTCCTGACCCCGTAGTCAATGTAAAAAATCTGCTACAGAAAATCAGGCATCAGGAATGACTCATACTCCATATTAGAAACATTAATTAACACCTATGCCTGAGCCTGTTGCAGGATTACCGGGCCTTTCGGTGGGCATGGGGAGCCTCTGATGGGTGGTCATTCACGGCGAGGATGACATTTCCGTCCGGTCACAATAGGCAATTAGGCTAAACGCCAGGGCCCACGCGGCCTCGGTGGCGACCGGAAAACTGCGGGTCCAAACGTGACTTGTAGTTATCGCTTCGTACCACTCCAGAACTTCTTGATGCCCTCCAGGTTCGATTGCACAATGCCGCGGCCACCGGGTCACAGCCCGGTCACACAACAAGAATTAGACCGTTGCCAGTTCGATAACCCGGGTCGCCGACGTAGTAGCCCGGACAATCCCAGGATCACGCAGGAGATTTGCGAGTGCAGATCGGTGTACCCCTCGAGACCCAAGCCGGTGAGACGCGGGTCGCAGCAACGCCGGAGACGGTCAAGAAACTGATCGGGCAGGGCCATCAGGTCGTCATTCAGAGCGGTGCGGGCGTCAGCGCCAGCCAGCCGGATGCCGCCTATGAAGCCGTTGGCGCGAAAATCGGCAGCGCTGCCGATGCCTACGGTTCGGAGCTTGTGCTGAAAGTCATCGCACCCAGCGATAGCGAGTTGGCGCAGATGAAGCCGGGCACCGTACTGATCGGCATGCTCAACCCGTTCAACAACGAGAACATCGCCCGCATGGCCGAACGCGGCGTCACCGCTTTCGCCCTCGAGGCCGCGCCGCGTACTTCCCGCGCGCAGAGCCTGGACGTGCTCTCCTCCCAGGCCAACATCGCCGGCTACAAGGCTGTGTTGCTCGCTGCCCACCACTATCCGCGCTTCATGCCGATGCTGATGACCGCCGCCGGGACCGTTAAGGCCGCCCGCGTGCTGATCCTCGGCGCTGGCGTTGCCGGCCTGCAGGCCATCGCCACGGCCAAGCGCCTGGGTGCGGTGATCGAGGCATCGGACGTACGCCCGGCGGTGAAAGAGCAGATCGAGTCCCTCGGCGCCAAGTTCGTCGACGTGCCCTACGAGACCGACGAAGAGCGCGAGTGCGCCGAAGGCGTTGGCGGTTACGCCCGCCCGATGCCGGCCTCGTGGATGGAGCGCCAGGCGAAGGCCGTGCACGAGCGCGCCAAGCAGTCGGACATCGTCATCACCACCGCACTGATTCCGGGCCGCAAGGCGCCGACCCTGCTGCATGAGGCGACCGTCGCCGAAATGAAGCCGGGCTCGGTGGTCATCGACCTCGCGGCATCCCAGGGCGGCAACTGCCCGCTGACCGAGGCCGACCAGGTCGTGGTCAAGCACGGCGTAACCATCGTCGGCCTGAGCAACCTGGCCGCGCTGGTGCCGGCGGATGCTTCCGCACTCTACGCACGCAACCTGCTCGACTTCCTCAAGCTCACCCTGACCGCCGAAGGCTTCACGGTGAACATGGAAGACGACATCGTCGCCGCGTGCCTGATGTGCCGTGATGGCCAGATCGTGCGCAAGAACGGCTGAAGCCCTTCTTATATAAGAACGCGCCGGACCCCGCGTCCGGCCCTGAAGACCGGTGAGAAACTATGGAAGACATGCTGATCTCCCACGGCATCTACAACCTGATCATCTTCGTGCTGGCGATCTACGTCGGCTACCACGTGGTCTGGAACGTCACCCCTGCCCTGCACACCCCGCTGATGGCAGTGACCAACGCCATCTCGGCCATCGTGATCGTCGGCGCCATGCTGGCCGCCGCCCTGACCGTCACCCCGCTGGGCAAGGCCATGGGCACCCTGGCCGTGGCCCTGGCTGCAGTGAATGTGTTCGGTGGCTTCCTGGTCACCCGCCGCATGCTGGAAATGTTCAAGAAGAAAGCGCCGAAGGCGGAGAAGCACTGACATGAGCATGAACCTCGTCACCCTCCTCTACCTCATCGCCTCGGTCTGCTTCATCCAGGCGCTGAAAGGCCTGTCGCACCCGACCACGTCGCGCCGCGGCAACCTGTTCGGCATGATCGGCATGGCCATCGCCGCGCTGACCACCGTGGCCCTGGTGTTCAAGATCAGCAGCGAGATCGCCACCACCGGCATCGTCTACGTGATCATCGGCCTGCTGGTCGGCGGCACCGCCGGCTCGATCATGGCCAAGCGCGTCGAGATGACCAAGATGCCGGAACTGGTCGCCTTCATGCACAGCATGATCGGCCTGGCCGCCGTGTTCATCGCCATCGCCGCCGTGGTCGAGCCGCAATCGCTGGGCATCGTGCAGAACCTGGGCGATACCATTCCGACCGGTAACCGCCTGGAGCTGTTCCTCGGCGCAGCCATCGGCGCTATCACCTTCTCCGGTTCGGTGATCGCCTTCGGCAAGCTGTCGGGCAAGTACAAGTTCCGCCTGTTCCAGGGCGCCCCGGTGCAGTTCACTGGCCAGCACATGCTCAACCTGGTGCTGGGCCTGACCACCCTGGGCCTGGGCCTGCTGTTCATGTTCACCGGTAACCTGACCGCCTTCGTGGTGATGCTGGCCCTGGCCTTCATCCTCGGCGTGCTGATCATCATCCCGATCGGCGGCGCGGACATGCCAGTAGTCGTGTCGATGCTGAACTCCTACTCCGGCTGGGCCGCGGCAGGTATCGGCTTCTCGCTGAACAACTCGATGCTGATCATCGCCGGCTCGCTGGTGGGCTCCTCGGGCGCGATCCTCTCCTACATCATGTGCAAGGCGATGAACCGCTCGTTCTTCAACGTCATCCTCGGTGGCTTCGGCGCCGAAGCGGACGCTGGCGGCCCGGCTGGTGCGAAAGAGGCCCGCCCGGTGAAATCCGGTTCGGCCGACGACGCTTCCTTCCTGCTGACCAACGCCGACAGCGTGATCATCGTTCCCGGCTACGGCCTGGCGGTGGCCCGTGCCCAGCACGCGCTGATGGAACTGGCCGAGAAGCTGACCCATCGCGGAGTCAACGTGAAGTTCGCCATCCACCCGGTTGCCGGCCGCATGCCGGGCCACATGAACGTCCTGCTGGCCGAGGCCGAAGTGCCTTACGAGCAGGTGTTCGAGATGGAAGACATCAACTCCGAGTTCGGCCAGACCGACGTGGTGCTGGTACTGGGCGCCAACGACGTGGTGAACCCGGCCGCGAAGAACGATCCGAAGTCGCCGATCGCCGGCATGCCGATCCTCGAGGCTTACAAAGCCAAGACCGTGATCGTCAACAAGCGCTCGATGGCCAGCGGCTACGCCGGCCTGGACAACGAACTGTTCTACCTGGACAAGACCATGATGGTCTTCGGCGACGCCAAGAAAGTCATCGAAGACATGGTCAAGGCCGTCGAATAAGACGACCGTCGATCCACAAGACACCGGCCTCGCGCCGGTGTCTTGCTTTCCGGCAATGGGAAAAGTGCTGGACATTGGTAGTAAGAAGGCCCCGGCCGGGCGATTTTTCGACCTTGGTATAAGAGCCAAAAATCGCCGAGTCCCTAGACTGGCCGCCTTGCACTTCCTACTGCCCGAGGTTTTCCCATGTTCCGTGATCGCGTGCGTATGTCCTCCCTGTTGGACAAGGTGATGACTGCCGACCAGGCCGCGGCCCTTATCAAGGACGGCATGACCGTCGGCATGAGCGGTTTCACCCGCGCCGGCGAAGCCAAAGCCGTACCCAAGGCCCTCGCCGAGCGCGCCAAGCAGGAGCCGCTGCGCATCAGCCTGATGACCGGCGCCAGCCTGGGCAACGACCTCGACAAGCAGCTCACCGAAGCCGGCGTGCTGGCCCGACGCATGCCCTTCCAGGTCGACAGCACCCTGCGCAAGGCGATCAACGCCGGCGAGGTGATGTTCATCGACCAGCACCTCTCCGAGACCGTCGAGCAACTGCGCAACCACCAGCTCAAGCTGCCGGACATCGCCGTCATCGAAGCCGTCGCCATCACCGAGGAAGGCCACATCGTGCCGACTACCTCGGTGGGCAACTCGGCCAGCTTCGCGATCTTCGCCAAGCAGGTGATCGTCGAGATCAACGTCGCGCACCACTCCAACCTGGAAGGCCTGCACGACATCTACATCCCGACCTACCGTCCGACCCGCACGCCGATCCCGCTGACCAAGGTCGACGACCGCATCGGCAGCACCGCCATCCCGATCCCGGCGGAAAAGATCGTCGCCATCGTCGTCAACGACCAGGCGGACTCGCCGTCCACCGTGCTGCCGCCGGACGACGAGACCCAGGGCATCGCCAACCACCTGATCGACTTCTTCAAGCGTGAAGTGGACGCCGGCCGCATGAGCAACAGCCTCGGCCCGCTGCAGGCCGGCATCGGCAGCATCGCCAACGCGGTGATGTGCGGCCTGATCGAGTCGCCCTTCGAGAACCTGACCATGTACTCCGAAGTGCTGCAGGACTCGACCTTCGACCTGATCGACGCCGGCAAGCTGCGCTTCGCCTCGGGCAGCTCCATTACCCTGTCGGCACGCCGCAACTCCGATGTGTTCGGCAACCTGGAGCGCTACAAGGACAAGCTGGTACTGCGCCCGCAGGAGATCTCCAACCACCCCGAAGTGGTCCGTCGCTTAGGGATAATCGGTATCAACACCGCGCTGGAATTCGACATCTACGGCAACGTGAACTCCACCCACGTGGGCGGCACCAGGATGATGAATGGCATCGGCGGCTCGGGTGACTTCGCCCGCAACGCGCACCTGGCCATCTTCGTCACCAAGTCCATCGCCAAGGGCGGCAACATCTCCAGCGTGGTGCCGATGGTCAGCCACGTCGACCACACCGAGCACGACGTGGACATCCTCGTCACCGAAGTCGGCCTGGCCGACCTGCGTGGCCTGGCGCCGCGCGAGCGCGCCCGGGCGATCATCGACAACTGTGTGCACCCGTCCTACCGCGACGCCCTGAACAGTTACTTCGATGCCGCCTGCGAGCGCGGCGGGCATACCCCGCACATACTGCGCGAGGCCCTGGAGTGGCATATCAATCTGGAAGAACGCGGCCACATGCTGGCGGCGAGCTGATTCCAGACGCTTTGCGGGTCATTCAGCAATGAATGGCCCGCAAGGGTTTACAGCCGGAAAAAAACCACGTAAAAACACTCCTGAACAGATTTTTATCCCGCACCAACTGTTCAGCTTCCCCCGCCGCCACCCTGGCCGGCACCTGCAAAAAGCCTCATACGCCCACCAATTGCGCACCAGAATGGAGCGCAACGGTACAGTTCGCCCCGAAAAAGACCATTACAGTTCAAAATTACAATCGGCTGACCAGCCACAATACAGTTGAACTGTACCTGTCATCTCTGACTGAAAAGTCAGATCATATGCTCAATCCATTCAGCAACTTGACTACTCGCCACAAGCGAGAAGGATGACCACCATGGAACGTACCCTCGGTTCCGCAGCCCTCAGCACCACCCGTAGCACCTCCAGCGCCCATCGTGGCCTCGTCGGCACCGTTCGCCTGTGGCAGCGCCGCATGGAAAGCCGCCGTCAGCTGGCCCGCCTGGACTCCCGCCTGCTGGCCGACGCCGGTATCAGCGAAGCCCAGCGTTACGCCGAACTGAACAAGCCGTTCTGGCGCTGATTCAACAGTACAACTGAGCCACTTATTCCAGGCTCGCCGTAACTGTACTGGTAAGTTCGTTGCCCCGGTCGCTCAGCCAGAGCGACCCTCGGGCAACAGCCCTTCCCGCTCCGCCTTCTCGTCCAGCAGATTGCGATACAGATCTGCCCAGACGCGCCCCATCGCCTCAGCCGTGAACAGCTCCTGATAACGAGCTTCCGCCTGCCGGCCCATTTCTGCCGCTGCCTCGGGATTGTCCCAACACCACTGCATCGCCTGACGGAACGCCAGGGGATCGCTCGGTGGCACCACCAGGCCGGTCAGCCCGTTGGCATTGATGAAACTGGTACCGGTGCCGATCTCGCTGGAGATCATCGGCTTGCCGTACATTGCGCCTTCCAGCAGGGAAATACCGAATGCCTCGGAGCGCAGGTGCGACGGGAAGACAATCGCCCGTGACAGTTGCAGCAAGGCAACCTTGTCCTCTTCGCTGACCCGCCCAACGAAGCGCACGTGCGATTCGACGC
Organism: Pseudomonas sp. CAN1; assembly: GCF_030462585.1. Lineage (GTDB taxonomy): Bacteria > Pseudomonadota > Gammaproteobacteria > Pseudomonadales > Pseudomonadaceae > Pseudomonas. The sequence goes on from NZ_JASMRU010000001.1 coordinate 300,878, forward strand.
CGAGCGCGGCGGCCTGGGCCTTCAGTTCCTGCTCCAGCGGTCCGGCGCCAACGATCACCACGGGGTACCCGGTGCCCTGCACGGCATCCAGCAGGATGTGCAAGCCCTTGTAGTAGCGCATCACACCGACGAACAGGAAGAACTGTTCCCCTACTTCGCGACGCCAGTGCTCGACGCGCTCAGGCGCGGGTTTCGGATAGGCCTGCTTGTCCAGGCCGTAGGGAATGACTTCGGCCTTGTGCTGATAGCGACGCAGCACTTCGCTGGAGCCCAGGTAGTTGGGGGATGCGACGACAATGCGGTCAGCGCTGCCAAGGAAGCGGTGCATCAGCGGCTGGTACAGCTTCAAGAGGAAGCGCTGACGGACGATATCCGAGTGGTAGGTCACCACGGTGGGCTTATCGATACCCGAGAGCAGGTGCACCACATCCATGAACGGCCAGGGGAAGTGGAAGTTGATGATGTCGGCGTCGGCCGCGAGCTTGCGGAACTGCGCCAGCACGCTGTACGAGAATCCGGTGGAGGCCAGTTGTATGTCCAGGCGCGCTCGATGGACCTGGTGCCCGTCGACCATCACCATCGCCGGTTCCGGATCCGCGCTCAGGGTAAGCACCTGATGCTCGATACCGTGGTGCCGTCCGGTGCGGCAGAGCTGGTTGATCACCTGCTCGATGCCACCCACCGAGTCCGGCAGATAAGTCTTGAAGAAGTGCAATACGCGCATTCAGCCCCCCACAGCCTTTCGGTAGGCTTCGCTGGTTATCCGGGCGCAACGCTGCCAGCTGAACTCCCGGGCCCTCTCCAGACCCAGCACTCGGCACCGCTGCGAAAGCGACGGATCCTCCACCAACTCCTGGATGGCAGAGCACATCTCTTGCGCATCAAGGGCGTCGACATAGATGCCCGCCTCTCCCGCCACTTCCGGTAGCGAGGAGGTCCGCGTCAGTAATACCGGCACACCACTGGCCATCGCTTCCAGCACCGGCAGGCCAAAGCCCTCGTAGAGCGAGGGGAAGAGCAGGGCCTTCGCTCCGGCCAGCAACTCTGCCAGCACTTCGTCGCTCTGGTAGCCCAGCACCTTCACCGAGCCAGCGCTAACGGCTGCGTCCAGCGTGTCATCGAGACCTTCGCAGCGCCAGCCTGGCATTCCGACTATTACCAATGGCAGGCGCGTGCGTAATGCCGACGGCAGCAACGCATGAGCTCTGAGCGCCAGCAGAAGGTTCTTGCGCGGCTCCAGTGTGCCGACACAGATCAGATATCGCCCGGCGGATAATCCAAACGGTGCCAGCGTCGTTGCCAGCTCTGGATCCTTGCGAGGGCGAAAGCGTGGTGCATATCCCAGTGGTGCAACCAGTACGCGCTCATCAGGCAGTGCGAAATGACGACGTACTTCTGCCGCAACGAATTCGGAATCCGTCAGCACGCATTGCGCCCGCTCGACGCCCCTGCCGACATGACGCTCGATCTCGGCCAGGCGATCAGCGGGTTGCGTATGGGGGTAATGCACATGGGTCAGGTCATGCAGGGTCATGACCATGGGCCCGTCGAACTCGAGCGGCCATAGGCTCGGTTCGTGGTAAAGGTCGATGGATCGATTCCGCAGCCCACGATCGAAGCTGCCCTGCTCCAGCCATCGGCGAATGCGGTAGGCACCCGGCACCCGCTTGGCAATCGAGGTGCGACGGGAGTATCCAGGCATCGAGGTGGGTGGCAGGTCGAGCGTCCAATGACGCCCGAGGAAAAGTTGCAGGCTGATCTCTGCCTGTTCCTGCAGCGCCAGGGCCAGGGAGGACACGTATTGGCCGATGCCTGCCCTGGGTGCCTGGAGAATGCGAGCATTCAGCGCAACGTGCACGCTAACCCACTTCCACTTCAGGCTGAGGCTGCATCTGTTTACGCCGCGACAGGGCGCCCAGCACACGACTGACCAGTTGCCGACTGGCATCACGCCAGGTCAGCCAGCTCCAGTCGCCCGCCGCTCTGGTCGCTGGGAATCGGTTGCTGCTTTCGAACTCCTGCACCAGCGACGCCAGGGTCTCCGGGCGCTCAAGATCGAAGTACGCCACGAAATCGCTGCCCACTTCCCGGAACACCGGAATGTCACTGGCCATGACCGGCAAGCCACGCTGCATGGCCTCCACCAGCGGCAGGCCGAATCCTTCGACATAGGACGGGAAGACCAGCGAACGGGCCTTGGCGTAGGCGTACTCCAGGCCGCGGTCATTGAGCTTGTTGAACATGAACAGGCGCTTGTTCAGCTCTGCGTGGCTGCGGATGCGCGCCATCAGCTCTTCGCACTTCCAGCCGTAGCGGCCGATGATGCACAGGCGCGCGGGCGAACCGGCAGCCCACAGGCGCTCGAAGGCATCGAGCAGATAGGCGTGGTTCTTGCGCGGCTCGATGGTGCTGACCATCAGGTAGACCGGTGCGCCATCCTCGAACATCTGCACCAGCTTGCCATCCAGTTGCGAAGCTTCGTGCACCAGGTCCAGCTCCGAGCCGAGGTAGAAGTGCTCGAACCACAAGCCCTGGGCAACCTCTTCGCCCCGACGGCGAACAATTTCGGCACGCACCTGATCGCGGATGGTGGTGGAAATACAGATGAAACCGTCCGCCATTTCGACGATCCAGTCGAACCAGCGGTCGAACACCTTCACCAGGCCGGCGTCGCAGAATTGGGGATGGGTGCAGGGGATCAGGTCGTAGATCACCGAGATCATCCCGACGCCGTCCGCCTTGAGCTTCTCGGCCACCGGGAAGAAGTCGGCGTGCCAGGAGGAGTCGAGCAGCAGGAGCTGGTCGCCGGGCTGGATCTCCAGCGGTTCCAGGCGCTCAGGCACGATGTGATTGCGCGAGGCGAACATGGCGAAGCGCAGCGGCAGGGTAATGGCCAGGCTGGCCACCTTGCAGGCGACATACAGTGCGCGCCGGGCATTGTGGTGGCGGCTCATGGGCCAGCGCCGTTCCAGGCTCGCATGACGCACCCAGTAATCGTTGCGCCACTGCTCCAGCGCGATCTTCATACGGCTGTGCCAGGGCAGCTCCTCGGTCGACAGCGGCGCCAGGTGCAGCACCCGGTGCATGCGCCCCTTGATGAACGCCACAGGAATGCACTCGACCCCACCCTCGGCGTCTTCCAGATGCCGGATCACGTTGCGCACCACGCGCTGGATACCGGAGTTCACGTGAGGATGTTCGAAGACGTAGGTGCATTCGACGAGCAGGCGCATCAGGAAACACTCCGGGCATTTCGAGCGGGGACTTCTGGAAGGGAGCGGCTGATATCGATGCTTGCATCCAGCCAGGTGCAACCGACGAAGTCCTCCCGGCGCAGGTTCATCACCTGGAAAACCAACCCGTAGTCACGCCACTCGTAGTTGCGATCCAGATGTGAATCCAGACGCGACAGGCAGAAGGCCACCGAGTAATTGCCCTTGCCCAGACGCATCGGGAAAGCGAAGCGGTAAGTAATCCGCTCGCCGGCCTGCAAGCCATCCAGGGCCTGCTCCGAGCGATGGGTATTGATGCCATACATCGGCTGACCAAAGCGATCCTTGATCATGAAGCCCAGCACCAGCCGCTCGACCGGCTCGCGCACTTCGACATCGACCTCGATCTGCACCTGCTCGCCGACTTCCACGACATCCTGCGCCTTGCCTTGCTCGTCCAGCAGCCGCACATCGAGAATTGCCGCCTCACCGCTGCCGGAGATAGTCCGAACCTTGCCATCGGCGAGCATTTCCTGACGCACCGTGTTGCGCTCACGCTCGGCCAGCAGGGCGTTGTAATAGTCCATGACCGACTCGGTATCGCCCTGCTTGACGAGCTTGCCGCCGTTGAGCAGCAGGGCACGATCGCAGATGGACTGAATCGCGCTCCGATCATGGGAAACGATCAGCAGAGTGGTACCGGACCGGCGAAAGCCACGGATGCGCTCGAAGCTCTTGTGCTGGAAGTAGGCGTCGCCGACCGACAGGGCTTCATCGACTATCAAAACGTCAGGTCGACGCGCAGTAGCCACGCTGAACGCCAGGCGCATCTGCATGCCGCTGGAATACGTGCGAACAGGCTGGTCGATTGCCTCGCCGATCTCGGCGAAACGCTCGATTTCCGGCATCAGCCCCTGGATCTCTTCCACGCTCAGACCCAGCAGTTGGCCGGCCATGATGACGTTCTGCCGACCGGTGAACTCGGGGTGGAACCCCATGCCCAGCTCCAGCAATGCAGCAACACGCCCTTCGACCTGGATCTTCCCGGCAGTGGGCTGGGTGGTGCCGGCGATCATCTTGAGCAGTGTGCTCTTACCGGCGCCATTCACACCCACGAGGCCGATGGCCTCACCTGCCTGCACCTCGAAGTCGATGTCCTGCAGGATCCAGTGAACGCTGTGCCGCGGCCTGGATGGCCACAGCCACTCCAACAGTCGCGAGGCTCGCGTGGGATATTGCTTGTAGGCCTTGCCCAGGCCCTTGACGCTGATTCTACCCATCAGAGCTCATCCACCATTTCGCCAGATCGCGCGCGGAACAGCGCGATGCCGCAAGCGCACAGCAGAACCCCCAGCACCGCCACCGGTATCAGGCTGTTCCACTCAGGCCACGCGCCACGCAGGAATACCTCCTGGTAAGCGTGCATGAGTGCAGTCATCGGGTTGAGTTCGACGATCGCGCGAATGCCCGGCGGCAGTATCGACAGCGGATAGACGATAGGCGTCAGCCAGAACCAGAACTGCAGGGCGATGCCGAAGAATTGCCCGACATCGCGGAAGAAGACGTTGAGGATACCCAGAACCATCCCGAGCCCAGCCGCAAATATCAGCTGGATCGCCAGCAGCACGGGAAGCGCCAGCAACGCCACGCCCGGCAGGCGCCCGGTGATAAGCAGAAATCCGAAGAACAGCGCCAGGATGATCGCGAAGTTCGCACTGGCGTTGAGAAGGACGATCAGCGGCAGGCAGATGCGTGGGAAGTTGAGCTTCTTCAGCAGATTGGCGTTGTCCAGGAACATCGTCAGGCTGCGTGCGACGATCTCACCGAAGAGCCCCCAGGTCAGCAGGCCGGCGCAGAGGAAAACGCTGTAGGCGAGACCATCGTCCACACCGGGAAGGCGCGCACGCATGACCTGCGAGAAGATCACGGTGTAGACCAGGATCATCGCCAGCGGGTTGAGCACTGTCCACAAGGCGCCAAGCATCGAACTGCGATAGCGCGCCTGGAACTCGCGCTTCACGCTTCCGACGATAAAGCCGCGGTAGGACCAGACGGAGCGCGATACAGCTAACAACATTCAGCGGGCCCTTCCGTAGATATCCTCGAAGCGGACGATATCGTCCTCACCCAGGTATTCGCCGCTCTGCACCTCGATCATGACCAGATCGATCACACCGGGATTTTCCAGGCGATGACGATGGCCAGCAGGGATGTAGGTCGATTCGTTGCTGTTGACCAGTCGCACCGACTCGCCGTTGGTGACCTTGGCCATGCCTTGCACCACGACCCAGTGCTCACTGCGGTGGTGGTGCATCTGCAACGACAGCGCCGCGCCCGCCTTGACCACGATGCGCTTGATCTTGAAGCGCGGCCCCTCCTCCAGGACGGTGTAGGTGCCCCAGGGACGGCTCACGGTCCGATGCAGGCGATAGGCCTCGTTATCGGTGTCCTTGAGCTGCTTGACCACCTTGCGTACGTCCTGGGCCCGCGCCGAGTCCGCCACCAGGATGGCGTCCGCGGTTTCGATCACGATCAGGCCTTCGACGCCGACGGTGGCAATCAGGCGCCCCTCGCTCTGTACATAATTGTCGCGGCTGTCGACGAAGATCGCGTTGCCGGCGGCGCGGTTGTTGTCGGCATCGGCGTCCACCAGGGCGCTCATGGCGGTCCAGGAGCCGATGTCGCTCCAGTCGAAGGCGGCGGGGATGACCGCGACGCGGTCGGAGCGCTCCATCAGCGCGTAGTCGATCGAGATGTCCTCCAGTGCGCAGAAGTGCTCCAGCGGCAACTCCTGCTGCACCAGGTTGCCGAACTCCGCCGGCTGGCTCGCCATCTGGCAATCGATGGCCTGCGCGAGCATCTCCGGCGCGTGCTTCTCCAGCTCGCTGATGAAGGTGCCGACGGTGAAGCAGAACATCCCCGAGTTCCACAGGAAGGTGCCTGCCTGCAGGAAGCCCTTGGCAGTATCCAGGTCCGGCTTCTCGACGAAGCGCTTCACCCGGCTGCCGCCCTTGTCGTCCAGCGCGTCGCCCATCTCGATATAGCCGAAACCGGTTTCCGGGGCGTTGGGCACTACACCGAATGTCACCAGTTGCCCGGCTTCCGCCAGCTCGACGGCATGCTCCACGCAACGACCGAAGGTATCGATATCGCGGATCAGGTGGTCTGCCGGCATCACCACCATGGTCACGTCGTCGCCATGCAGCGCACGCAGTGCCAGGGCAGCAACGGCGATAGCCGGAGCGGTATTGCGGCCGGTCGGCTCAAGAATGAAATGGCCGCTCTGACGCAGCTTGGCGGCCTGGAAATGATCCTTGCTCTGGAAGTAGTAGTCACGGTTGGTCACCGTGACGATATTGCCTTCGGTCCCCAGCAGGCTGGCGGCGCGGCGGTAGGTCTTGTTAAGCAGCGATTGGCCGTCGGGCATGGCCATGAACGGCTTGGGCTGACCTTCACGGGAAACCGGCCACAGCCGTGTCCCGGCGCCGCCGGAAAGAATGACGGGGACGAGCATGGATCACTCCTTGTCAACGCGACGCAGGTCGGCGTCAACCATCATGTGGATAAGGGTCTCAAGGCTGGTTTTCGGGCTCCAGCCCAGTACTCGCTCGGCCTTTCCAGGGTTGCCCAGCAGCACGTCCACTTCCGCAGGGCGGAAGAATGCCGGGTCGATGACCACATGATCCTGGTACTTCAGACCTACATATTCGAAGGCGATACGGCACATTTCGCGGACGGTGGTGGTGACGCCAGTGGCCACCACGTAATCATCGGGCTTGTCCTGTTGCAGCATCAGCCACATGGCTTCGACGTAGTCGCCGGCAAAGCCCCAGTCGCGCTTGGCGTCGATGTTGCCCAGGCGCAGCTCGCTCTGCTTGCCAAGCTTGATCCGCGCCACCGCGTCGGTGACCTTGCGGGTGACGAACTCGATACCACGCAGCGGCGATTCGTGATTGAAGAGGATGCCGCTGGACGCATGGAGCTTGAAGCTCTCGCGGTAGTTGACGGTGATCCAGTGGCCATAGAGCTTGGCTACACCGTAGGGGCTGCGCGGGTAGAACGGGGTGTTCTCGTCCTGCCGCTCGGCCTGGATGAGGCCGAACATCTCGCTGGTGGATGCCTGGTAGAAGCGCGTGTGCGGGCTGAACTGACGGATACCTTCCAGCAGATGGGTCACGCCCAGACCATCGACGATGCCCGTGGTGACCGGCTGGTCCCAGGAGCTGCCGACGAAGCTCTGCGCACCCAGGTTGTAGAGCTCGTCGGGCTGCGACTTGATGACTGCGCGCTGAACCGAACAGGCATCGGCCAGGTCGCCTTCGAGATAGACCAGTTCGGACTCGATGCCCAGCTCGCGCAGGCGCCAGCGGGTATCGGAGCTGCGCCGCGCCACCAGGCCATGGACCTTGTAACCCTTCTCCAGCAGCAGTTTCGCAAGGTAGGCGCCGTCCTGACCGGTTACGCCGGTGACCAGAGCACTTTTTGTCATTCTTCTAGCATCCGTGATGGCCCGATTGTGCTGACGCCAACCAGGCTTGTTGTAGTTATTCCGGAGCCCGATCGGCCCTGAGCCAACCCCTTCTCCGGTACTGCGACTTCCAAGGAGAATCTGCCTCGCTCCGCTTTGCGGCGCTCCGACGGCAAACTGGCAATCCAGGCCTGCCAGCTCCCCACTTGCTTACCGACGGTTTACCCCGCCCCCACTACCGGTCACTCGCGCAGTACGCGTGCGTCCCAGTCATCCAGCACCGCCTGGAGCGTCTGCTCCATGGCGATGGCTGGTTTCCAGCCCGTCTGCGCGTGCAGCTTGGCATGGCTGCCGCAGACCCTGCGTTGCTCTGCCCGGCGCATTCGCTGGGGATCCTGACGGATTTCCAGCTCGACGCCAGCCAGCGTTGCCATCTGTCCGATCAGGTCCCGCACGCGGTACTCGCGTCCGGAGCAGACGTTGTACGTCTCACCTGTCGCCCCTCGGTCCAACAGACCGAAATACGCCGTCAGCACATCGCGCACATCGAGGAAGTCCCGGGTGACATCGATGTCGCCCACCTCGATGAAGGCATCCTGCAAACCCTGGCGAATCCGAGCAATCTGACGCGCCACCGCCGGAATCACAAAGTCAGCCTTCTGGCCCACCCCGATGTGGTTGAACGGGCGTGCCACCATCATGCGCCAAGGCTCTGCGAAGCTCCACTGCTGGCACAGCAGCTCTGCCGCGACCTTGCTGACCCCATAGGGATTGCGCGGCCTGGGCAGGAATGCCTCGGTGATCGGCAATTGTTCCTCCGCCACCTGACCGTATACATCCCCTGAACTGACGAACAGGAATGCTCCGGAGAATCCACAACGCTTCAGGGACTCCAGCAGGTTCAGTGTGCCCAGCAGATTGACCTGCAGGGTCCCCGCGGGATCCTTGAACGACTGCGGCACGAAAGTCTGCCCGGCCAGGTGAATCACCGCATCGGGCGGCCCGTCGAGCAGGTATTCGTCCAGCGCACCGGGCTTGCCTAAGTCCACCCGTGGAACCTCCATGAGGTTCCACCCGGAGGGTTGTAAGGCCTGCAACTGCGTTCCGACAAAACCGGAAAGTCCTGTTACGAGGAGTCTTCTGTCCAAAGGCCAGTCTCTCTGATTGTTCTGGAAGAAAAAACCGCAAAGGCTGACCGGTCGGTCATGCCCCGACAGCCAAACATGGCGGATATCGATGATCACCCGAGGGCATACCGACCACCCACCTGGGGCGTCCGTTCATGCGCCGAATGCGACGTCTTGGCCATTGCGCCGGCTTGACCGGTCGGCCACACCGTATCAGGGTTAGCGCCCTGCGCAACGCTCTGGAGGCAAGTCGGCTCCTACGGTAGCATTCGCGCTGCTCGCCCCGGATGGCTCTTTGTAGACGTATCGATGAAACTCGCCCTGATCTACACGCTATTGGCGGCAATCGCAACGGTTGCCAACATATTCTCCCAGGACATGACGGTCCGCATCTATTCCGGCCCGTATCACATTGCCCTGTCCATCCTCATCGGCACCGGTGTCGGCCTGGTGGTCAAGTACATCCTCGACAAGCGCTACATCTTCCGCTTCACCGCCCGTAACGCCGCCCACGACGGACAGACGTTCATTCTCTATGCGCTGATGGGTGTGGTGACCACGGTCATCTTCTGGGGCTTCGAGTTTGGCTTCGAGCACCTGTTCGCCACCAAGGAGATGCGCTACCTGGGCGGCGTGATCGGCCTGGCCATCGGCTACGTGACCAAATACGAGCTGGACCGCCGCTTCGTCTTTCGCCAGGGAGCCGCCTGATGGAGCTGTCCGGTTGGGGACGCTACCCGCGCAGTGACTGCGACCTGCAGTCGCCCCTGGGCGAGACACCTGCTCGCCAGATGATTGCCGAGATCCCCCAGTTGCTGGCACGCGGCATGGGCCGCAGCTATGGCGATGCCGCCCTTGGCGGCACCCTGCTCGGTACGCGCCAGCTCGATCGCCTGCGCGCCTTCGATGAACAGACTGGCGTACTGCGTTGCGACGCCGGCGTCACCCTGGCGGAAATCGTCGACGTGTTCCTGCCGCGCGGCTGGTTCCTCGCGGTGACGCCGGGCACGCGCTTCGTCAGCGTCGGCGGCGCCATCGCCAGCGACGTGCATGGCAAGAATCACCACCTGGACGGCTGCTTCAGCGAATTCGTCGACTCCTTGACCCTGGCCTGCGGCGACGGCCAGATCCGTCACTGCTCACGCAGCGAGCACCCGGAGTTGTTCTTCGCCACCTGCGGCGGCATGGGGCTCACCGGTGTCATCCTGGAAGCGACTCTGCGCCTGCGTCGCGTCAGCAGCGCCCATATCGAGCAGGTGACCTACAAGGCGCAGAACCTCCAGCAGGCGCTGGAGCTGTTCGAAGAGCACCACCGCAGCACCTATTCGGTCGCCTGGATCGATTGCGTCGCCTCCGGCGCCGCCCTGGGCCGCTCGCTGCTCATGGTCGGGGAGCACGCCCGCGACCAGGATCGTCACGTAAGCACCGGGCTACCCCTGAGCATTCCAATAGACGCGCCCTCGGCACTGCTCAACCACTATTCGATCCAGGCTTTCAACAGCCTGTACTTCCACCGTGTGCGCCGCCGGCGCAGCGAACAGCGGGTCGACTACCGGAGCTTCTTCTATCCGCTCGACGGCATCGGCCAGTGGAATCGCCTGTATGGGCGCCAGGGCTTCGTCCAGTACCAGTTCGTCCTGCCGCGCGAAGCGGGCATCGACGGCCTGGGCGGCATCCTGCAGCGGATCGCGGCCTCCGGTCGTGGCTCGTTCCTCGCCGTGCTCAAGGCCTTCGGCCCACGCAACAATTCGCCGCTGTCGTTCCCGCTGGAGGGCTACACGCTGGCGCTGGACTTCAAGATGCAGAGCGACTTGCTGCCGCTGCTCGACGAACTGGACCGCCAGGTCCTGGACCACGGCGGTCGCCTCTACCTGGCCAAGGACGCGCGCATGAGCGCGGACACCTTCCGCCAAAGCTACCCGCGCTGGGAGGAATTCCAGACGCTGCGCGAGCGCTACGGCGCGCTCGGCAAGTTCGTTTCCCTGCAAGCTCAACGTCTAGGACTGGAATAGGACAACAATGAAAAAGATCCTCGTCATCGGCGCGACCTCCGCCATCGCCGAAGCGACTGCACGCCGCTTCGCCTCCCGCGGCGCCGAGCTGTTCCTGCTGGCGCGCAATCAGGAGCGCCTGACGAGCCTGAGCGAAGACCTCAAGGTGCGCGGCGCCAGCAGCGTCCACAGCGAGATCTTCGACGCCAATGACTTCACCCGTCACCCAGGCGTGATCGCCAACGTCATCGAACAGCTGGGCGGGCTCGACCTGGTCCTCATTGCCCACGGCACCCTGGGCGACCAGAAAGCCTGCGAACAGGACGTAGCGCTGACCCTGAGCGAACTCAACACCAACGCCCTGAGCGTAATCAGCCTGCTGACTCCGCTGGCCAACCATTTCGAACGCCAGGGCCACGGCAGCATCGCCGTGATCAGCTCGGTCGCCGGCGACCGTGGCCGCCAGTCCAATTACATCTATGGCACCGCCAAGGGCGCGCTGAGCATCTTCCTCCAGGGCCTGCGCAATCGCTTGTACAAGTCGGGCGTACAGGTACTCACCATCAAGCCCGGCTTCGTCGATACGCCGATGACCGCCGCCTTCCCCAAGGGCCCGCTCTGGGCAACCCCGGAGAAGGTCGCCGGCGACATCGAAAAAGCCATCGGCAAGAGCAAGGACGTGCTCTACACGCCAGGGTTCTGGTGCCTGATCATGGCGATCATCCGCAGCGTTCCTGAATTCATCTTCAAGCGACTGTCGCTGTGAGGAGCCTGGCCGGTCGAGCGGCCTGCCTGCTGCTGATCCTGGTTACTGCCCTGGTATTGACCAAGCTTGCATCCCCTCTGCTGCAACAGAGCTTCCAACCCGACGGCGACCTGGCCGCCGACATGCTGTTGGTCAACCAGCTGCATGACACCGGCTATCTGCTGACCGGTCATTATTCACGCTTTGGCTTCAACCATCCGGGCCCGATCTTCCTGTACGCGAACGCGGCATTCGAGCAGTTGGGCGGACTGGTAAACCTGCCCCGTGGCAATGCCTGGATACTGTCCAGCGTCACCGTCAATTTCCTCTTTCTGCTCCTGTCGGCCTGGTGCCTGGCGCGCCTGTTCGACAGGCGCCTTTCATTGACGGTGGTCGCAGCGGTGCTGCCGATGGCGGCACTGGTCGGTGAAAACCTGGTCAGTAGCTGGATGCCTTATCGGCTGATACTACCGTTCGCCACCTTCTATCTCGCCAGTCTGCTGGCAATGAACAAAGGGCTGCGCTATCTGCCGCTGGCAATGACGCTGGCCTGCGTCCTCATCCACGGCTATGTGACGTTACCGGTCTTTACGCTGCCAGTGCTGTTGCTGATCAGCATCCTGCAACTGCGCCAGAATGGCTGGCGCGACCCGGTACACTGGCGCTGGATCTGGGTGGCGCTGGGCATTGGCGTGCTGTTCTTCCTGCCCCTGCTGATCGACACGCTGATCCAGTATCCGGCGAACGGCAACGTGATGCGGATCATCAAGGCACAGCGCAGTCTCAGAGGCGTCGAGAAAGCCTCCTGGCATGAGGTGCTGGATTTCACCAAGTCATTCTGGATCATTCTCAGCTCTGGCCTCGTGCCAGCGCTGCTTGCCGGCCTGGTCGCCCTGGCGCGTAGCGACTCTTCGCAGCGCAGGGTCCTCAGCCAGGCCAGCTTGCTGGCCCTGCTCCTGAGCGCGATCTTCATCCTTTACCATCTGACCGCACCCAAACCGCTGTATCCGTTCATCGCCTTGTATTACCTGGGCGTTCCGCTGGCACTGATCAGCCTGCTGACGTGTTTCACCCTGCAGGCGACTTCCAACGCTACGCTGCGCGTAGGCCTAGCGTTGGTGATTGCTGCCAGCGTCCTGCCGTGGTTGTCCCATCAGCAGGTACCAACGCTGGCGCAACGTGGTGACATTCGCCAGCTGGGTAACTATCTGCTCGCCAAGCAGCAGGGACAGATCGTACTGGACTACCCGACCCAGCCAGAAAACGCCTGGCCTCATGTAACAGCACTGCTGGTGTACCTGAAGGATCATGGGGCACAGGCCTGCGTGGCACGTCCGGAAATGCGCTTCCTGTTCACCCCGAGCGCCACTTGCGCTGCAGGAATCCCGGTAACGGACTACCTGACCCGGACTACCGACTGCGGCGACCAATGTCTCGCCAGCGCGGGGGATTACGCCATTACCAGACCGCCCTTCAGCGCCAGCGGCGACAAATCCGAATTCACCGGATGCACCCTGGCCAAGGCACCCTGGACACAAACCGGGGCTGATTGCGCGGTTGCAACCAAGACCGCCGGAGCGGCCACGTTCGGCCCCTTCGTGACACTCCCCGCGGGGCGCTATCGCTTCGATATCGATTACGCTTCCAGCCTCCCGGCCAACACTTCGGCCGGTGCCTGGGACGTCGTATTCGACAAGGCCAAGGGCACCCTGGAAAAAGGCGATCTACCTGGCAGCGATAATCAACGCACGCAGCTTTCGCGGCAGTTTGTCAGCGATCGCCAGCAGCAGATGGAAATCCGTACCTTCCTGTCCGGCGCCGGAGAGCTGAAGGTCTACGCCATCACCATCACGCGTCTCTAGTCAGACCAGGCACACCAGAAGAAGAGCGAAGAACATGCTTGGCATAACACGATTCGTCCTGGCCATCCTGGTCCTGCTCTCGCACACGACCGGCGCCGGCTTCAGCTTCAATCCCGGCATCGTCGCCGTGATCGTTTTCTATTTCACCAGTGGCTACCTGATGCAACGGAGCTACCGGCGCTTCAGCGAACATTCGGAGCATCCCGCCCGGACTTTCTACCTCGATCGGGTACTGAAACTGTTTCCGCAATACGCCGTCGTCGTAATCGCCAGTTTTGCTGCCATCGCTGCGCTCGGCCCCGCCGAGCACGTACTGTTCCTGAACCAGCAGGCAAGCCTTGGCAAGGTGCTGCTCAATCTCGCCCTGTTGCCGGCCAACTACGTATTCGCGCCACTGGTCATCGGGCCGATGCTGCCCCACCCGATCATTCCACCGGCCTGGTCGCTATCGAGCGAGTTCCACTTCTACCTGCTGCTGCCGCTGATCTTCCTGCTGCCCAGGCGCGGCTTCCTGGCTCTGCTCTGCCTGACTCTGTCCATCCAGGTCGCTGCACTGTTCTTCGGCAGCGGTCCGTTCAACAGCGACAATTTCGGCTATCGCTTCATCTTCGGCGTGCTGACGTTCTTTCTTTTCGGCTATGCCTTTTCCAAGGCACATGAGCTCTTCTATCGTCGAATCGTACAAACCGTATGGGTCTTGTATGTGGCGATGCTACTGATCGTAGCCCCTGCCTTCGGCCTCCTCGCCAATCCGCATGCCCTGGAGGTCCTTTTGGGCGCAGTGCTTGCCCTCCCGCTGGTCTATGCAGCAATCACACTGCAACCACAGGATCTCTGGATCAAACGGCTGGATGAACAGCTAGGACGGCTGGCCTACCCGATCTTCATCAGCCACTTTCTGGCATTCTTCCTCTGCGAAAAGATGCTGGGGCTGCAAGGCCAATCCGGGCTGGCTATTCCTGCAGTCATTCTGACTTGCCTGATTATTTCGTGGCTTTTATCAGCGCTGCAACGCGGCGTAGACCGCTATCGACTGGCTAGTCGCGGATTCGACAGCGCCAAGAGGCTTGCGGAAGCCTAGCGCAAGCGTAACTCCCTCAGAGCGATAGCTAGAGTCCTTGGATCACCAGTGCCTGGCGTCCTGGCGTCCGGAAGATCCCACTCAAGCTCATTATCTGCCTCCACGAGCAGCCAGCGTGGGTCGATAGGGATCACCAGCCGCTCATCCCAGCCCTGTAATTGAAACTCGCCCAATGAGTGGCCATTCAATCGTAGGGCGACTCTCTGACTACCCAGCGCTCCGAAGCGTATCTCCAACCTTCCTTCGGAAAGCGTCTTGGGAGAAATGCGGAACAACGTTGCCGCACGCTTGCCGTTGCTCCAGCGAATATCACCTTCGCGGCCGAACCATCCAGCAAAGCCGGTAGCAGAATCCGGGTCCAGCAGCCCATCCTGAGCTAGGGTAGGAGGAGGTTCTGGCATGTCTGCCCGCGGGAGAGACGAAATAATGTCCTTACGAGCAAGTACGCCATAGTTGTAGTACTGATCAACCAAGGAACGAATCTGCTCATCTCGCATACCTTGAACATCGAGAATATCTTTCCCGCGACTTTCCAGACTTGCGCTGACTAGATACTTCAGTTCGTAGCGTGCACCATAGCGCTCTTGAGTCATGCCCCATGCCAGATCAAGACTTGGAAGCACCCAGGAGGCTATCAGCTCTGGATTCCTTGATAGCACGTAGTCGGGATCGAATTTGGAGTGAGCGGTGAAGAACTTAATGTTCGCAGGCATTGTGCGCCGACCGATATGACGATCATTCAATCCCAACAGGTCAAGCGATGGCAGGCCGGAATAGAACGGGACTTTCCCCGCAGCATCAATTGCCAGTAGGTACGATGGGTTAGCCTGCTTGAGGAAGCGACCAAGGGCGTACCACATATCATACGTCTTCTCCCTGTAGGAGAAGCGTGCATCTTCGTGCAGAACCAGAGATCCAGCCAACAACGCAAATAACGGCAATGCAAATTTCAATGGGGTCTGGCGTACTCCGGCAGCAAGGTGGAGCACGGCAAACAGGCCAACCGGAATGACCGACAACAGGAAGCGCTCGAAATAGATATCACCGCCGATGTAGATGAAATAGCCTACCGTCGCACTCAGCAGGACAAATGGAAATGGGTGACGATGAACCAGATCTCGACGCATCAACGCTAACAATGCCGTCATCACCATGAACGCTAACAGTCCGTTGAAGCGCCCCCACATCCATAGCATTCTGAAGCCGAACTTCAGGCGATCTTCAAAGCCCCCTGTGATCTTGGCGTGAAAAGTATTTGCTATATAGTCGTTATAGTAATAGAGACGCCAGAATGTATAGAGCCCCATCACCAGAACCACGAATAATGTGAGTTGCAACGCTACCTTCCGCTTCCCGCTCAAAGCGAGCGCCACCGCAGCCAACAAAGGAATCGTGAAACCATCGACGCGGCAAAGCGAGCACGCCAGAGCAAGCGCAAGGAGCACCCGTAAATCAGGCTCTAAGCGGTCAACTGCGGACCACACCAACAACACGAGGAACAGGACCAGAACGCTCTCCAGTCCTGTGGCTGCGTTTGCCCAAAGCACAGGACTTAAGGCAAGTAACATTACACCAACTGCAGCCCATCTCTCGCCAAGGTAATCTTTGATCAAGTTGTGGAAGACAATGCAGCAACCACCCAACAACAAAGCGTTTACTACCAGACTAAAGAAATAGAGCGAGTCGGCACCTAACCACACGCCAGGCACCATTAGCAATGTGTAGAGCAGATTCGAGTATCCCTCGACTGACTCACCGGGAGTGAAGATTAACCCTAGTCCGGAAGATAGGTTGGCCGCATAGCGATAACTGATGAACGCGTCATCGGACCCAAGAGCGTTTCCACTGGCAGGTGTCGAGTAGCCAAAATGACCGTGTAGTATCGCCCCGCAGATGGCGATAAACACGGCCAGATAAAGCCAAAAATTCAACGCTCGAGTGCTTTCCTCTGAACGCATGTGTGATCCCAGCCGCATGTCAGATTCACTACCGGATGAGCGGCTAATCATTGCGCCACCTCATCTCGGTGAAGGGAAATCACCTGACATCCACTATCTGCGCCAACCCGCGCCTTCACGTCCCAATCAAAAATGAACACATACTTCGGATACAAGGAGCTGTCGCAGACGATACGGAAGTCGCTTTTGCGGGCAGGCGTCATCAGCGTCACGCTGTTCATCGGGATACTCCAATTTGCTCCTGAAGCCGCGAACTCCGAATAGAAGAACTGCTCCATGCCGGTGTAGCCAAATGAGACGGTTTGCCCTGGTTTCAAGCTGGCAATGAAGCCACGAACTTTCTGTACTTCCGCCTCGGCGATAAAGGATTTCCTGAGTAACTCCGCACGCGGCCACATTGGCCCCAACGTAAAGGACTTTTCCCAACCGTACGTAGCAAAGGGGTACAGCAGCAGGATTGCCAGCACACCCACCAGACATCGGGCAAATTGGTGCGCTTGCAATGAGCGTATATCGAGCAACAAACTCAGTCCTAGCAACCAAATGGAGAAAACAAAGGCAAAGCTGTACCACATGTTGTGGCCATTGAGCGCCAAAGCCATGAAGCTGGCCGCATAGAGCGACAGGATGGCATCTGCACAGAGGCTGCGCCGCACCAGAATTTGCAACAGTGCCAAGAGCAGGATGAGCGATATCTTCAGCCAGCCATTAGGGCCGTCCATCACCGGTGACTCCAGTTTGTAAGCAAACTGGAACTTCATGTCCTCCAGAAACCCGCCGATGTGCTTGAGGACGAACACGCAATATCCGGCCAGCACTAGCACCGACACGCACAACGCAAGCAATTCGTATGGACCGATAAGAAGCGTTTCTCGGCGAACTATCTTCCAGCCGATCAGCACCGCATAGGGGAGCACCATATAAACCGCGTTGAAATGCACTACCGCACTCAGCAGCACCAGCGATAGTCCAAGAGCATAATGCGAACGCAACATTGCCCAGAGCGAAGCGAGGAACATCAGCGCGTACAGCACATCCATACGCGCGATGTTGGAAATCACCAGCGAATAAGGCGAGAGGAATGCCAGCAATGTCAGGGCCAGCCCAACGACCTGCAGCCAGCCCTGAAAGCGCAGCTGTCGAAGGATACCCAGCGCGAGTCCGAAGGCGCCGAGGAACAGTAGGCAGGACACCCACCGGGAAATTTCGAAGCTGTAGCCGAACACCTTGTACACCGCCGCCAGCAGCAGCATGTACCCCGGCGGCATCCACATCACGACTCGCTCGGTATTCAGCCCGTAGACGTAGAAACTGCCGGCCCTGCTGAACTCGAAGGCTTGGGCAGTGAAGGCCGTCTCGTCGTTCCACGGCACGGGAAACTCGAACCCCATGCCTAACCGAATGGTCAACGTCACAGCCAGCAGTACGAACGCAGCCAGAAGCATGCCCGTGCGCCCCGCCACGCGATCTAGGACGGCACCCAGCACCCTATTCCTTTGCATACCGCTTCCTTATCAGTATGGTTTGCGCGCGATGATCGCCTGGCTCTTGGGCATGACCTCATCCAGCGCATGCTTGACGCGTGCGCCGTCGGGAATCGCCATCAGGCTCGCCCAGGTCCTGGCCCAATTGTTCAGCAGCGGATGGTCGGGGTTGGACAGGTCCTTGCGACAGACCCAGAAAAACGCCCACCAGACGGCCCAGTAGAAGCCGTAGTAGGTGCGCCGCTCGACGATCAGGCCGGCATCCGTCACCAGTCGCTCGAAATCATCACGGCTGAAGATATTGATGTGGTTGGGCTTCTGGAAATGCGCAGCCGGTGCCAGGAGCTGCTGCACGCCCTCGCTGCGTGCATCGGGGACGCTGAGCAGGTACTGCGCACCAGGCTTGCCGACGCGAACCAGTTCACGCATGAAATCGGCGGGCACATCGACGTGCTCCAGCACTTCCATCGCGATGACCTTGTCCAGATGCGCGTCGGGCAGCGGCAGCGGGTTGGCATCGGTGACCAGTGGGTGCAATCCCCTTGCAGGCATGCCCTTGAGCATCTCCGCCACACGCGCCACCCGGTCGGCGTCGATATCGCCGAAGATCAGCTCGGCGCCCATCTTCGCGCAGAAGTGACTGAACTGACCGTCACCGCAACCGATATCCAGTACGCGGTCTTCGGCGCGGATCGGGAAGCCCTCCAGCAGTTGGCCACCCTCCACGTCGAACCAGCCGCTCAGGCAGGCATCGACCAGGGCGAAGTCGCTCGCCGGAGCCTCGGAGGGAGTGTTGTTCGCCGTTGGCGCAGGTTGCTCGGCGAATAGGTTTCGCAGGTGCTTCAACATCATTGGACCTTCATGTCGGCGGTCGTCCGTCCGGGCTCGGCAGTAACATCACCGCCGGCATAGTCCCGGGCAATGGCTGCTCCGCGCAGGCGCAGGGGTGTCTCGATAAATCGGAAGTTCACTTCAGCCAGCACGACTATCAGCGCCCCCGCCGTCAGCAGGAAGGGATAAAAATACTGCGTGTCGAATACTGCGCCGGGCGACACTCGGGTCCAGATTTCCCGCGTCGCCATGAAGGCGGGCACGTGGATCAGATAGATCGCGTAGGAGCGCGCGCCAACCCAGAGCATCAAGCGGCGCAACGGCCCCGGAGGAAGGAAGATATTTCCATCGTAGGTCGCCATCCACACCAGCAGCGCCGAAAGCAGCGCCAACAGGCTGAAGCGGTACGAAACCACTTTCAGCACATTGGAATCTATGATCCCGAGGAACAGTAGGGCGACACACAGCACGGCCGTGCCCACAAGCCAACCGCGCATGAGGAACACTGGACGCGCCAGGGCATAGGAGAAATGCCGGCTCCACAATGCAAGCAGCACACCCAGCGCCAGAGAGTCGCTACGAAATACCACCGACAACAGCGTGCGCTCGGACAACAGCTGATAGACAACCAGCGCAACCAGCACGTGCGGCAGATAGCGCCGGCTAAGCAGGATTACGAAAGGCAGCAGCAGGTAGAACTGCTCCTCCAGCGATAGCGTCCAGTAGACGAAGCTGGCGCCATATTCACGGCTGCCGAAAGTTTCGGCGAAGCGCAGGTTCGCGACCTGCAGAACACCGGCCACGGTAGCCTCGACATTGGCGCGCAAGGTACCAAAAGCGCCGGACTGATTGAACGCCACAGCCGCCACCAGGACGACGGCCAGCCAGACCCAGGCTGACGGCAGAAGACGCCAGGCACGGCGAATCCAGAATGCCAGGGTGGTCCGGCAGGCCTGCTGCGAGCTGGTACAGCCTTGCAGCCTCGGCACCAGGTCACGGGCAATGACGAAACCGGAAATCACCAGGAACAAGTCGACCCCGAAGCCGCCGCCAAAATACACGGCCAGCCGCTCCAGCGCCGGCGTCGACCAGGTGAACAGGTTGCCATGGGCATGGTGCAGCACCACGGACAATACGGCGAAGCCACGCAGAATCTCGATGTCGTCGATACGCCCCCTGGACATCATTCCGCTCCTGGCACGCCCGGCTTGCGAGCCAGGATTATCTGGGTCTTGGGTAATGCCGCGTCGAGCTTGTCGCGCAGCAGCTCACCGCCTGGCAGGGAAATGGTCTTGAGCCAGAGTCGCGACCACTCCTCCAAAAGCGGAGAAAAAGGCGGCGCCAGCAGGTCGTGGGTTGCCCCCTCGAAGGTCTGGCCATCAGCCTTGCCGGTCGTCCAGTAGATCATCATCCACAGCGTCCAGAAGAATCCGTAGGAATGCCGGGAGACTATCTCCAGGCCCGCACCCTGGACCGCGGCAGCGAACGCCTCTGCACTGAACACGTTGATATGGTTGGGAGCACAGAAGTGTCCGGCTGGCGCGAGCTCGCGCTGCAGCTCTTCGCTCTGCTGGGCAGGAACCGAGAGGAAATACAGTGCCCCCGGCTTTCCTACGCGGTTCAGCTCGGCAAGGATGGCTTCGGGTTGCTCGACATGCTCCAGCACCTCCAATGCAACGATGCGACTGGCGGTTGCGTCGGGCAACGGTAGCGGCAGGCTATCGGACACAATGCCGCGCGCCTCCCTTGCCGTGGTTTGCGCGACCTTATCCGCGACACCTTCGACCTTGGCCGCCTCGGAGTCGGTAAATATCACCGACGCTCCCTGGCGTGCGCAGAACAGCGTAGCGCCACCCGCGCCGCAGCCGAGGTCCAGCACCACATCCTCCGCAGCGATGGGAAAGCCCTTGAACAACTCATGGCTGTCATTGCGAAACCAGCCGCCCTTCACCGCATCGATCAGGCCGGTACGCTGGGTATCGCTATCAAAGGTGATCTGTGCCACAGGCGCGGATGCTGGCTTTTCGCTGAAGCGCTCGCGCAGCTTGCGCCATGCCGAGGCACGCGTCATGCGCAGGCCTCCGTTTCGAGCTGCAACAGGCTGCACAGGCGTTGCCTGGCGACCGCCAGGGAACAATGTCCACGCATGCGCTCGATGGCATTGGCAGAAAGCCGACGATATTCCTGCGGTGACTCTCGGTAGCACTGGTAGGCGGCCAGGTAGGCATCACGCAGCGACGCCCAGTCCAGCTGATGACGACAGGTGCGGTAAGCCAGTCGCGGATCGTGCGGCCAGGCCGTACCGTCTTCCCAGCTGTTCACCAGGAAGCCGACCTCATTATCCATGTAGTCCAGCATCGCGGAATTGCGTGGCGCCAGCGCAGGAATTCCGCAGGACAGCATCTCCATCAGTGGCAGGCACTGGCCTTCGCCATGGGAGGCATTGACCACAAAATCGCTGGCCTGGATGAAAGCGTTGAAATCGCTCTGCTCGAGGAAACCATGAACCAGGACGATACGGCAGCGGAACTCCGGCAGACGCGCCAGGGTGGTCAACATGGCTTCGACCGCCGAACGGTATTCCTGGTGTGTCAGCTTGAACAGCAGGGTCGCATCGGGCACCTCACGGAAGGCCGTGCAGAAGGCCGTGAGGATATCGGTCCAGTTCTTGCGCCCATCATAGGGATTGAGAATCGAGGTGAAGACTACCCCGTCAAGCACCAGCTCATGGTTGCCAGGGACCCACCAGCCAGTGTCTGCCGCAACGATGGGCGCAGACGCTGCCGGCTCCTCCGCAGGAGCGGGCACCGATGGAACGCTGGGGCGGATCCGCCGCTTGATGGCCGCCAGTGCCCGACTCACAGGCGCCGGCAACAGGTCCCGCCAGACCAGGCGATACCACTCGAGTAGATAGCGAGTAGTGATATGCGCCACCTGACGGGCACCGGGTCGACGCACCTCTTCTGTCGGCTCAGCCGGACCGACCACCGGTTTGGGCTGGCCAGCGGCGACGAACTCCTCCAGGGCATTGGGGCCCGGACGATACGGCCCAAGATCCAGGGTGCGGGTATCCACCACCACCCCCTTGGGTACGCGAATTCGGTGCTCGGCATCGACCGGCCGCGGTTCGGCAAGCATCTGCCGAAGGCCCTCCAGACGATCCCATACCGGCGCAGGAATGGACATCACCGGGAAGTCATCGCGTACCGCCCGGTGGATGGCGCGCACCGTCTGATTGGAATGGACCACGGCACGTCCCAGACCTTCGAGAACCCTTCGCCAGTCCTGCTCCGGCTGTCCGTGCCAGGTCTCATCGGGAATGGTGTCGAACTCCCAGGCAAAGATCGGGATCGTCGGGCAGATCAGACCCCGAACCGTCTTGTGCGGCGGTGAAAAGGAGAGAAAGACACAGCGTTCACCGTCAGCCAGGGCCTGATGGAACAGCGGGTCGACCTCGCGTAGCGGGTCGTGTACCACGATGACCTCGCCCAATTGCTGCAGGACCGGCATGAACTCCTTGAGCACGAAGTAGTAGCTGTATTCCGGTCGACCGAGACTGGTGGCGATGTTCGATGCGTTGACATCCGAATAGACCAGGAACCTCATAGCGCCAGGCTCCTCTTCACTTCACCTGCAATAGGCGTCAGGCGGCTCTCGAAAAATGCTCCAAGACGGCTGCTTACCTCTTCGACCGAGCAGTACCGACTCATTCTGCGTTCGGCGGCTTCGGACATTCGTTGATAGTCTGCGGGGCGTTTGGCAGTTGCGTAGCTTGCGTGATAGGCGCTGACCAGCGACTCCCAGTTCAGACGGTGCAGACTGGTGCGCAGCAGCGCACGCGAATCATGCGGCCAACTGGCCGGTTGCGGTGCGCTGCCGACGATGAAGGCTACCTCTTCATCGAGGTAGTCGAGCATCGCGGTATGGCGAGGCCCGATCGCGGGTTTGCCGCAGCTGAGGAACTCCATCAGGGGCAGGCAAAGACCCTCACAGACCGAAGTGTTCACGTAATAGGTCGAGTGGCGGACCAGGTCGCGGTACTCCTCATCCTGGAGGAAACCGTGAATCACCACGATCCGGCACTGGAACGGCGCCAGCCGCGAGAGCAGCGTCATCAGCATCACGCGGTAGCTTTCCAGATCGTGGTGAGTCATTTTCACCACCAGCGTCGCGTCGGCAACATCACGGAATGCCCAGCAGAAGGCGCTGATCATGTCGATCCAGTTCTTGCGATGGTCGCCAGGATTGAGCACCGTCGTGTACACCACACCGCGTAGCTCCACCTGCCGCAATTCCGCCACCACGGGCGGCGGCACCGGCTGACTGCTTTGCGCTGCCTTTTGCGCGGCGGGCAGGAACGGCGCCACCGCCTCGGCCCACCATCCCTTGAACAACGCCTTGGTGGTCAACCAGCGGACCGACGCGGCCGCTGGAGCAGCGACCACCGGCTCGGCGACAGCCTCCGATGGCATCGCTGGCTCTGGTGACGGTACGAGGCAATCGGCAGACAAGCCCAGGTGCGGGCTGTCGATGACGTGTCCGGTGAAGCTCAGCATCCTTGGCGAGAGGGTCAGCCGACCGGCGCCGGCCATCTCCTCACCCTGAAATCGATCCCAGACGGGCGCTGGCAGGGCAATGATCGGATAGTCCCCGCCCATCACAGCCTTCACCGCATCCGCCGCTTCGCAACTGAGCGTCAGTGCGGCACCTGAGCTGGCGAAAACCTGGCGCCAGTCATTGCGCGGCTCATCGCCCCAGGCCTCGGTGGGAATATTGTCGAACTCCCAGGCGAACACCGGGAGAGTCGGGCAGCGCAGTCCCGCGGGCGTCTGCTGCGGCGGGCTGAAGCTGAGGAAGACGACCTGACGGCCCTGGGCACTGTGCTGATCGAAGAGCGTGTCGACTTCATCGAGGCTCTTTACCTCGACAACGCTTCCCAGTCGCTGCAAGGCAGGCACGAACTCCTTCATCAGGAAGTAGTAGCTGTACTCCGGCTTGCCAAGCGAACTGTGGATGGTGTCCTGGCTGATCTTCGAGCCAATGAGAATAAGCAGATCCATCATGCGGACGCAGGCCCCGTTCCTGCGTTGTTTTTTGTTATGGCGCGCGCGGCCTGGCCGGTTCGCTTTTTCATGGAAGAGGTGCATAGCACCAGTTCTTCGAGGCGCTGGCAAGCACCCGGATACAATGAGTACAGCTGAGGCGATAACGGGGCCGTACAGTTGCGATATTCGGGGAACTGACACGGAACAATCCATCCCGCCTGTGACTGGAGAGTCACCCGCCAGACGCGGAATCATGTCCTCCCATACCACTCGCTCCCACGGAGCCGGAGGACGCTGCCATGGAACGCACCCTCGCCACCTCGTCCACTCATCTGCTGCCCGGCATCACCGGCATGGCCTGGAAGGCACTTTGCCAGTGGCGCCAGAATGCCCGCACCCGCCGCCAACTGGCCGAGCTGACCAGCCTCCAGCTGGCTGACCTGGGCATCAGTCCCAGCGATCGTGTGAGAGAAATCTCGAAACCATTCTGGCGCTGAATGCTGGTGACGCCGAGCAGTCTTGGCTAGTCTGACCCCAGGTAGAGTGGCCGCCCCGGCCACCTTGCATGGTCTTATCCGGAGCCACTTCCATGAAGAACAGCCTTCGCCTGATCGCTGCCGCAGCCCTGATCGGCTGCACCACCGGCGCGTTCGCCACCAGTTTCGTCTACACCACCGACCTGTCGGTGCGCGCCACCGGCGCCACCTCGGACGGCACCTCGAAGATCAGCGACTCCTTCAAGGACGACAAGATCGTCCTCGAAGCCCGCGATGACGCGGCCTCCTTCGTTGCCAGCCAGGGCCAGATCCGTGGCGCGCACCTGGAAGCGGCCCTCGCGCACATCCGCAGCAAGCTGCCGACCCTGGCAGCCGACGACCAGCAGCTGGCCCAGGCCATCCTGACCATCTGATCGTTTGCAGCCTCCGCGCTGAATCCCCGCGCCGGGCGTCCTGCCCGGCGCTCTGCGCTGGCTCTCCACGGCGCATTCCGTTAGCCTTGGCGGCCGTGCTCTCCCGATCGTCCAAGCCCATGCGTACCCTGCTGTTCCTGCTACCACTGCTGACCTGTTCCCTGCCTGCCCAGGCGTTCGACCAGACGACTCAGTTCCCGGTGGGTACCAGCTACATCACCAGCCAGGTCACCAGCGCGCCGTTTGACAACAAACTGCTGCGCGGAGCCCGTGATGACGCGGCGCAGTTCGTCGCCACGGATGGAGCGATACGAGGCGCGCGCCTGGAAGCTGCGCTGCACTGGCTGCGGCAGAAATACCCGGCGCTGGCGGTGAACGATCGGGAACTGGCCGAAGCAATTCTTGCCAAATAAAGTTGTGAGCAGCTCCCGCTGCCCTTTCGGAGACATCCATGCGCCTCAGCTCGCTTTCCAAGAGCCCCCTGATCCTCGGCCTGCTGCTCGCCGCCTGCGCGTCCACCGCCCAGGCCCACTCGGTGGTCCGTGTGTTCAACATCACCACCAACGCCTTCGCCCGCAGCATCGACTTCACCTCGGACACCACCACCTCCGTGCGTGACATGAAGATCGTCCGCGAGGCCCGCGACGACGCCGCCAGCTACGTCGGCAGCGACGGCGCGATCCGTGGCGCCCAGCTGGAAGCCGCGTTCAAGGTGCTGCGCGAGCAGGTGCCGCAGGCGCGAGCCGCCTCCGACCAGGACCTGGCTGAAGCCATCCTCGCACTGTGACCCTCCGGATTGGCCGCTGGCTGGCGGCCCTGGCACTGACCGTCGCCGCCAGCAGCCAAGCCGCGCTCCGCCTGGAGCTCGACACCGATGGCCTGAACGCCGCGCAGCGCCAGGCCAGTCAGCAGCTGCTCGACGAAGCCCTGCAGACCCTGCCGCCCCGCTTCGTCCAGCGCCTGGACCGCAGCGTCGACGTGCAATGGCGCGACGACCTGCCCAGCAATGGCATGGGCCGCACCCTGCGCCCCGGCGCCATTGCCCTGAATACCCGTTATCTCGGCGCGCTCACCGACGGCAGCGCCGCCACCGAGCAGACCGGCCGCACCCATGGCACCCTGCGCCGGGAACTGCTGGCCACCCTGCTCCACGAGCTGACCCACCTCTACGACCGCGCGCGCCTCTGGGAAACCGACGAAGGCCGGGTGATCCGCCGCTGTACGATGCGCGACAAGAGCCTCGGCCGGGTTGGCGCGCCGGATGAGTGTCGGGGCGAGACCGGCCGCCGTTTCACTCTCTCCGACGACCCGCGCCTGCTCGACCTGGCCGGCTGGCCCCAGTACGCCGGCAAGCATGGCGAACGCGAGCAGCACAACCGCTTCCTGCTACGCAGCCCGGACCGCTACGAGCTGACCAACCCGCGCGAGTACGTCGCGGTGAACATGGAGTACTTCCTCCTCGACCGCAGCTTCGCCTGCCGCCGCCCGGCGCTGTACCGCTATTACGCCGAGCGCTTCGGCGAACGTCCGCACGACGAATGCTCGACGCAGTACGCCTACCTCAACGCCGGCCGCGATTTCGGCCGCCAGCCGCTGGGCTACCTCGATCCGGAACGGGTCTACGAGGTCGATTACCTGATCGCCGAGGCCAACACCGAGATCGCCAGCCGCTGGGGCCATACCATGCTGCGCCTGGTGGTCTGTGCACCGGGACGCCCACGCGGCCCGGACTGCCGGCTGGACCTGGACCAGCATCTGGTGCTGTCCTACCGCGCCTTCGTCGGCGACCTGCAGCTGTCCAGCTGGGACGGCCTGACCGGCGCCTACCCGTCGCGCCTGTTCGTGCTGCCGCTGTCCCAGGTGATCGAGGAGTACACCAAGATCGAACTGCGCAGCCTGGCCTCGATTCCGCTCAGGCTCAGCCGCGACGAAGTCGCCAGTCTGGTCGAGCGCTCGGCGCAGAGCCACTGGAGCTACGACGGCAACTACTACTTCCTGTCCAACAACTGCGCGGTGGAGACGCTCAAGCTGCTGCGCAGCGGCATCCAGCGCCAGAGCCTGCAGACCATGGACAGTATCACCCCTTACGGCGTGCTCGGCCTGCTGGAGAACAAGGGCATCGCCGACGCCAGCGTGCTGGACAACCCCAAGGAAGCGCTGCGTCTGGGCTATCGCTTCGACTCCTTCCGCGACCGCTACCAGGCGATGTTCGATGTGCTGAAGCAGCGCATGAATGTCCCGCAGGACAAGGTGGAGGACTGGCTCGCCCTGCCCGCCGTCGAGCGCCGCCAATGGTTCGACAAGGCCGACCTGCGTGCCAGCGCCGCCCTGTTGCTACTCGAACAGGCCTCGCTGCGCCGCCAGTTGCTGCTCGCCCAGGACGAACTCAAGCGCCTGTACCTGAGCAACCCGGACGCCATGCAGAGCAAACCGGACCTCGCAGCAGCCGGCAAGACACTGCAGCAGATCCTCGATGACAGCGGCTTCCTCAGTCGCCCGGCGGAGCTGCTCGACGGCGGTTACGGCCTGCCCCAGGCACCGGAAACGGCCACCCTGGAAAAGCAGACCCAGCAGCGCCAGCAACGCCTGCGCCAGCTCAGCGACAACCTCGACCGCGAGGTACGCGCGCTGCTCACTCCCGAGCGCCGCGACGAGCTGACCGCGCTGGAAGCCAACACCAAGCAGATCGGCGCGCACCTGCGCGAGCTGCACAAGGCGTCGGGCGGGTTGGAGCTGCCCTGACGCCAGCACTGGATTGCCCGGTTTCGTAGGAGCGGACTCCGTCCGCGATAGGCTCGCAACGCCCCGGAAGCCATCGCGGATGAATCCGCTCCTACAAGAAGCCGCGGCCGCTAGAGCTTCTCCTCCCACTCCTCTTCCAGCTGCTCGTCCAGGTGAATCCACGGCAGGCGGCTCTTCACCCAGATGTGCCGGTCGGGCACCACCGTGGCCACCTCATCAAGGGTCGCCGTGGTCAGGTCCAGGGTGTCCGGCGCATGGTCGGTGAACAGCGCCAGCTGCGCCCCGCAGTTGCCGCAGAAGTAGCGCCGGCAGGTAGCCGAGGAGCGGTATTCGGCAGGCTTGCCGAGGGTCCAGCGGAAGCTGCCGATGGGCACCGTCACCCAGGTGGTGACGATGCCACCGGTAGTGCGCCGGCAGATCGAGCAATGGCAGTGGGCGACGTCCTTCAGTTCGGCGTCGCACTCGTAGCGCAGCTGGCCGCAGTGGCAGCCACCCCGGTGTACTCTGTCCATCTTTCCTCCCGTCAGAACTGGCTGAATCCATGCCCACCGCCCCGCTGCTCTCCCGCACCGCTCAGGGCCACCTGTCGCTGGACATGGAGGACGACCCCGGCAACCTGTGGCCGGCGGTACTGGAGCGGCTGCGCACGCTGGGCGCGTCAGGTGTCGACCACGATCACATGGGCAGTGCGGTCGACGCCAGCATCGGCCCGCATTTCCGCCTGGGCGGCGTCCAGCTCAAGAGTGGCTGGGATAATTGGTCCGGCTACTACCTGATGGCTGACTCCGCTGCCGGCGACGCCCTGCTGCAGGAGCTCTACGCCTGGCTGCTCGCCCAGCCGGTGTAGCGGGCTCAGTCCGCCGGCTCGCCGCTGCCCAGCTCGCTCTGGGCACGTGCCAGCGCATCGAGGAAGGCTCCGAGTACTTCACCCGGCTCCGCGCCCTGACGGGTCACGCAGTGGAACTCCGAAACGAAGGCCAACTGGGCTGGGCGGATCGCACGCAGGTGCCCATCGGCGACCCACTTGGCAGCGTAGTGCGTGGGCAGGTAACCGATGAAAGCGCCGCTGAACAGCAGGTTGGCGATGGCCTCCATGCTGTAGGCGTTGGTCGCGCGGCTGAACACCAGGCCATGGGGCCGGCGACTCTCGGCCATGTAGCCGCGGCCGACGTACTCGGCGGCGCAGATCGCTTCCAGCGAAGGCTCATCATCAGCCCAGCTGAAGAAAGGGTGCTCGCGCGAGCAATAGAGGTTCTGCTCCTCGCGAAACAGCAACTGGTAGCAAAGCCCCGACAACCGATGGTGGAAGGCGCCGATGGCCAGTTGCAGACGCTCCTCCAGCACGGCGTTTTCCAGCTCGTCCGGGCGCTGGGTATGCAGGTTCAGACGCACCCGCGGATAGCGCTCGCGGAACAGCCGGATCGCCAGCGGCATCGGCCAGCACTGCTGGCCAAGCACACCGTCGACACAGCCCAGGTGCAGCACCTCGCGGTCCCGACCGCCCAGGCCGTTGGCCTGCTCGCGGAAGCGTTCGATATCGACGAACAGCTCCAGCGCCGCCTCATACAACTGCTGGCCTTCTTCGGTGAGCTGGAAGCCACTGGCGCCGCGCCGGCACAGCGAATAGCCCAGGCGCAGTTCGAGGTCGCGCACCAGCACGCTCAGCCGTGACAGGCTGGTGTTCAGGCGCACCTGGGCGGCGGTGAAGCCGCCGGCCTCGACGATGGTGCAGAAGGTGCGCAGCAGGCGCAGATCGATATCGGAAAGATTGCCCAGCATGGGAGTTCTCGTGGCGGCGGGCTCGGGCCTTTCGTTATAGCGCCGAGCACGCCGCCCCGTGAACCCCCGGAGCGGTCAGCGGCGCGAGGCGATGGAGTCGGCCAGCACGCAGAGCAGCTCGAACATCATGGTCGCACCGACCAGCGCGGTCGCCCCGCCCTGGTCGAACGGCGGCGAAACTTCCACGACGTCGGCGCCGATCAGGTTCAGCCCCTGCAGGCCACGGACCATGTGCTGCGCCTCCAGCGTGGTCATGCCGCCGATCTCCGGCGTGCCGGTGCCGGGCGCGTAAGCCGGGTCGAGCACGTCGACGTCGAAGGTGACGTAGGTCGGCCCCTGCCCGACCACCCGGCGAACCTCGGCCAGCGTGGCCTCCACGCCCAGGTCGGCGAACTCCTCCATGTGGATCACGCGGATGCCCTGCTCAAGAGCGAAGGCTTCGTCGTCGGCGTCATAGATCGACCCACGGATGCCAATCTGCACGGTGCGCTTCGGGTCCAGCAGGCCCTCCTCGATGGCGCGGCGGAACGGCGTGCCGTGCGTATAGGGGTTGTCACCGAAGTAGCGGTCGTTGGTGTCGGAATGCGCATCGAAATGCACCATGCCGATGGGCCGCTCGGCGGCCAGCGCACGGAAGATCGGCAGGGTGACCAGGTGATCGCCGCCCACCGACAGCGGCACCGTGCCGGCGGCGTGGATGCGTCGGTAGAAGCCTTCGATCTGCTTGAGCGAGTCGAGCAGGTCGATGGGGTTTACCGGGGCGTCGCCAATATCGCCGATGCGCAGCAGATCGTAGGGTGCAATGTGGCTGACATGGTGCACCTTGCGCATCAGGCTCGACTGATTGCGCACCTCGCGCGGGCCGTGGCGGGCGCCGGCGCGGTTGGTGGTGCCGCCGTCCCAGGGCACGCCGAGCAGGGCGATGTCCAGTTGCGCCGGGTCCTCGAAGATCGGCAGGCGCATGAAGCTGGGGATGCCGGCGAAACGCGGGATCTGCGCGGCGTCCAGGGGTTGCGGGAAATCATGGGGCATGGGGCGTCTCCTGTCTTGAGAGGGTTCAGTCGACCTGCGCCTGCAGGCTGGCGGCAGGCGCGCCGGCGAGGCTGACCACCACGAAGGTGACCAGGCTGGCGAGCAGGCCGTAGGCGATGGGGGTATTGGCGAGCACGCCGTCGATGGCCATGAAGGCGACCACCACCAGGCAGCCGACCACGATGCTGGCCATCGCCCCGCGGGCGGAAGCGCGGCGCCACAGCAGGGCGCCGAGGATCGGCACCAGCAGGCCGCCGACCAGCAGGTTGTAGGCGATGCTCAGGGCACCGATGACGTCGTTCACCAGGCACGCCAGGGCCAGCATCACCACGCCCATCAGCAGGGTGAACAGGCGGCTTTCGCGCAGGCCGTTGGGCGCACCGGGGCGCAGGAAGCGCGCGTAGATGTCTTCCTGGAACACCGTGGCCGCCGCCAGCAGGCAACCGGACGCGGTGGACATGATGGCCGACAGCGCCGCTGCCACCACCAGGCCGCGCAGGCCGGGCTGGAGCACCTGCCGGGTAATTTCCGCATAGGCGTTTTCCGGCACCGCCAGGTTGGGCAGCAGCACATGGGCAGCGGCGCCGATCAGCGCGCAGGCCAGGCCATAGAGCATGCAGTAGACACCCGCCCCGAGGCCGGCATAGCGCACCACCTTCTCGCTGCGCGCGGTGAACACGCGTTGCCAGATGTCCTGGCCGATCAGCGCGCCGAAGAAGTACAGCAGGAAGTAGGTGAGGATGGTGTCCAGGCCGATATGGCCGAGGTCGAAGAAGCCAGCCGGCAGCACTTCCTGCATGCGCGACAGGCCGCCCGCCTCGTGGATCGACATCGGCAGCAGCACGGCGAAGATGCCAAGGGTCTTGATCACGAACTGGATGATGTCGGTGAGGGTCAGCGACCACATGCCGCCGATCACCGAATAGACGATGACGATGCCGCCGCCGCAGAGGATCGCCGGGATGCGCGGAATCTCGAAGACCACTTCGGTCACCGAGCCGATGGCGATGGTCGCGGTGACTGCCACCATCAGGTCGTAGGCGACCATCACGATGCCGCCGATCAGCCGCGAGGAGGCCTGGTAGCGCTGCTCGAGTATCTGCGTGACGGTGTAGACCTTCAGCCGGGCGATCTGCCGCGAGAACACCAGGCTGAGGACGATGATCCCCAGGCCGAGCATGAACACCAGCCACAGGCCGGACAGCCCGTAGAGGTAGCCCAGCTTCACCGTGCCGATGGTGGATGCGCCACCGAGCACCACGGCAGCCATGGTGCCCAGGTAAAGGCCGGGACCGAGGCGGCGTCCGGCCACGAGGAAGTCGTTCTGGTTGCGCGCCTTGCGCATTCCGTACCAGCCCAGGGCAAGCATGCCCAGGGCGTAGACCAGCATGATCAGGTAATCGAGCAGCATGGCGGGGGGCTCCTGTTGTTGTTGTGTGGGATTCAGGCCTTCGCCCCGCCAGCCTGATGGCCCTTGCCCTGCCGGCAAATTCCCGAAGCCGGAAGCCAACTTTCGCCGCCGCGAAAGTAGCCTTGCAGCCCGCGCCAGCCGGGCTCTGCCGCCCTCCTCAGGAAAAACTTCTGCCTCCCCAAGTGCTTGATTCGTATACGTATGTTATCGTTGTAAACACTGTATACAGCGTAAACGGAGCTGTGCAAAAAGTGACCACCGTTGTCTCGTTCCGCGCCGATGACGCCCTTGTGGCGGCGCTGGACCAACTGGCCCGCGCCACCCACCGGGACCGCCCGTATCACCTGCGGCAGGCCCTGGCGCAGTACCTGGAGCGCCAGAGCTGGCACGTGGCGGCCATCGATGAAGGGGTGGCGGACGCCGATGCCGGCCACCTGCTGGAGCACGCCGTGATCGAAGCCAAGTGGGGCCTGGCATGAGCCTGCAGTGGACACACAAGGCCGCCGCCGACCTGGACGCCATCTACGACCACTACGTCGTGCTGATCGGCCCGGAGAAGGCGCTGCGAGCTATCCAGGACATCGTCGAGCAGGTCAGCCCGCTGGTGAACCTGGAGCAAAGCAGTAGCGGCGTGCCCAGCGAGGTGCCCGGGGTGCGCGAATTGCCGGTGGAGCGCTGGCCCTACCAGGCCGCTTTCCGGGTAAAGGGGCGTTCTGTACAGATTTTGCGCATCGACCGTGTGGATAACTCGGGGTAAAAGTGGCCACACGGTTACAAGATGTTTCAAAGTATTGACTTTGACGATTGATCAAAAAGCGATCAAAAGATCAGACTTATTTCCTTTGGTCATTTAGGCTTCAACTGAATTTCTTCGGGTTATTTATGACTGCCCGCTGCTAATCAGTCATATTTTCTCGGCGACGCCTGCCTTTTTTCAGGCAACAAAAAACCCGGCCTTGGCCGGGTTTTTTCGTTCTTGCGCCTATTTCGTCGGCGATTTCAGGCAGCTTGCCAGTTCACCGGCAGCTGGCCTTCTTTCCAGGCAAAACGGTCGAGGTGGCTGACCACCACGTTCTGCAGGCGCTCAAGGCCTTCCGCATCGGCGGATTCGGCTTCCAGTTGCAGCGCTTCGGCGGTCGCCAGCAGGCGGCAGGTGCCGAAGTCGAAGGTCAGCACGCCGCGCTCTTCGGTCAGCTCGACCGGCAGCTTGTGGGCGAAGTGGTTGCACAGGCGCTTGAGGTAGCGCGCGGCTTCGGGGGTAGGGACGGTGGCATGGCTCGCAGGCATCTTTTCTCTTCTCCATTTTGGGAGATGACATCCTAGGCGCCGGCAATCAAGGGAAAAACCCGCTATTTTGCCTTTCACTCTTTAGCGGAGCTTCACAATGGACAATCTTCGCGGCATGGCGGTGTTCGCCACCGTGGTCGCCCGCGGCTCCATGGCCGCCGCGGCCGAGGCTCTGGGCATGACCCCTTCGGCGGTGAGCCAGCAGATCCGCAAACTCGAAGCCCACGCCCAGGTCACGCTGCTGCACCGCACCACCCGCAAGCTGACGCTGACCGAGGCCGGCGAGGCGTTCTACCGCAGCTGCGCGCAGATGCTGGCCATCGCCGAGGAAGCCGAGCAGCGCCTGGGCGAATGGCGCGAGGCGCCGGTGGGCGAACTGCGCCTGGCGGCGCCCGTGGGCTTCTCCGGCAAGCTGATCACCGAGGCGTTGCGCCCGCTGCTGGAGAACCACCGCCAGCTGCGTTTGCAGCTGTTCTTCCACGACGAGCAGATCGATCTGATCGAGCAGCGCATCGACCTCGCCATCCGCGTCGGCAGCCTCACCGACTCCAGCCTGGTGGCACGCCACCTGGCCGAGTGGAACAACATCATCTGCGCCGCGCCGGCCTACCTGCGGCGCCTGGCTGCCATCGACCATCCGCAGCAGTTGCAGGGCGTCGACTGGCTGGCGCTGAACACCGTGGCGCATCAGGGCTACCTGAGCTTCAGCGGGCCGGGCGGGGAGAGCTGCAAGCTGCGCCTGGAGGCGCGGGTCGCGGCCAACAGCATGATCGCCCTGCGCCAGTTCACCCTCGACGGGCTCGGTGTGTCCTGCCAGCCGGAGCCGGAAGTGCGCGAGGCGCTGGAGGAGGGCAGGCTGGTACGCCTGCTGCCGGAGTGGTCGCTACCGCCATTCGGCATCTACGCCGTGACTCCGCGCCGCGATGCCCAACCAGCCAAGGTCAAGGTCGCCATTGAGGCGCTGCGCCGGCATCTGGGTGGCTCGACCACCCTGCGCTTCCACGCGCCGGTCTGAGGCGCGCTACCATGGCCATCTTGATGATCGGAGTGAACACGACATGGCCCTGAACTGGACCTGCAAGCACCACCGCGACCTGACCAAGGAAGAGCTCTACGCCATCCTGCAGCTGCGCACCGAAGTCTTCGTGGTGGAGCAGAAATGCCCCTACCAGGAAGTCGATGGCCTCGACCTGCTCGGCGATACCTGTCACCTGACGGTGGCGGAGGAGGGCAGGCTGCTCGGCTACCTGCGCCTGCTCGACCCGCAGCACCACGACGGCGACGTGGTCATCGGCCGCGTGGTGATCGCCCCGCAGGGCCGCGGTACCGGTCTGGGCCATCAGTTGATGGAGCAGGCGCTGCAAGCCATCGCCCAGCGCTGGCCGGGCCTGCCGGTGTATCTCTCGGCCCAGGCGCACCTGCAGGGTTACTACGGCCGCTACGGCTTCACGCCGGTGACCGAGGTCTACCTGGAAGACGACATCCCGCACATCGGCATGCGCCGCGACGCCTGAGTCAGCGCGGCTGGCTCTCGCGCCAGGCGCCAGGGCTGCTGCCGTACCAGCGGCCGAAGGCGCGGGAGAAGCTCTGCAGGTCGCCGTAGCCCAGCTGGTCGGTGATCTGCGCCAGCGACAACGCCGACTCCCCCAGCAGGTCCAGCGCCCGGTAGCGGCGCTGTTCATCCAGCAGTTCGCTGTAGCGCCAGCCGTGGCTGAGCAGCCGCCGCGCCGCCGTGCGTTCGGTGAGGTGGCGCGCCTCGCAGAAGGACTGGAAGCTTGCGCCCTGAGGCAGCTCGCGGGCGATGTAATCGGCGGCTTCGTCCAGCAGGGTGCTCTGCGTCTGGCTGCGAGCCTGGTCCAGCAGGGTGACCAGGATGCCTTCCAGCTCCGCGTTGGCCGGCGCCAGTGGGCGGCGGAACAGCTCAGGCGCCAGGTGCAGCACGATCTCCCCGGCACCCCAGCGCAGCGGTACGCGCAGCGCCTGTTCGTAGACTTGCGAATCAACCGGCGCACTTCCGGGCAGGTCGATACCAAGCAAGGGGTCCGTGCCGATCCCGCTGGCCAGCAGCTTGCGCCGCAGCAGACTGCAGATGCCCACCACGGTGTACTCGCGGCTCTGTCGACCCGAGAGCAGTGCGCCCTGTTCCGGCAGCGCCAGCGCAACCGCATCGCCCTCCACGCGCAGCTCGGCGCGCAGCGAGCCGTTGAAGTAGGGGAAGTATTCGCAGAAGTAGGCGCAGGCGCTTTCCAGGGTTGGCGCCACGTCGAACAGGTAGGTCAGCCCGTTGGTCAGGGTCGAGGCAAAGCGCCGGCCCGCCAGCAGGCCGATGGTCGCATCGCCGCTGGCCTGTTCGGCCAGGTCCCAGAAGCGCCGGGAGAGGAACAGCGGCACCCGCACCAGCGGCGTACGCAGCTCCAGCAGTGTGCGGCGGAAGCAGGCTTCCAGCTCGGTGCCGGCGATACCGCGCGACAACAGCTCTTCCATGGCCGGCAACAGGGTCGGCGCATAGAAGGCGTTGGACGGAGCGACGGGGCGTGGGCTCATGGCGCGCGGCTCGGCAGGGCTGGCCGAGCGACCTTACGCATTGCCCGGCGAGCCCACAAGCCGGGTCAGGCCGGGTAGTGGCGGCCGAGGAAGTCCAGCAGCAGGGCGTTGACCCGCTGCGGCTGTTGGCTCTGGATCCAGTGGCCGCAATTCTCCAGCACGTGTTGCTCCAGGTTCGGCACGTGTTCGGGCATGCGCTGCACGGTGTAGGCCTCGAAGCGCCCGACCGGGTCGCGGTCGCCGATCAGGAACAGCGTCGGCTGCTCGACCTTGCGCCCGGCCAGCGGCTCGGTACGCTGCCAGCTGCGCTCGAAGTTGCGATACCAGTTCAGCGCGCCGTGGAAGCCGCGCCCCTCGAAGGTCCGCACGTAGTGCTGGAAGTCTTCGGCGCTGCACCAGTCCGGCAGCTCCGGCGGCGCCGCGAGGTCGTCGAACAGGCGACTGTCGGGGGATTTCTCCGGGGCCAGGCGCACGTTGTCGCCGAGGAAGTGGCGCAGGGTCATGGCGACGTCGGCATCCAGCTCGGCCTCGGCGTGGCCGGGCTGCTGGAAATAGAGCATGTAGAAGAACTTGTCGGCGAACACCTCGCGCATGATCTCCACCGGTGGGCGGCGTGCGCGACCGGCGAAGGGCACCGAGAGCGTCATCAGCACCTCCACGCGCTGCGGCTCCAGCAGCGCCAGGTGCCAGGCCACCGGCGCGCCCCAGTCATGACCGACCATGGCCACGCGCTGGTGGCCGAGGGCGTCCATGGCGCCCTGGATGTCCGCGCAGAGGGTCAGCACGTCGTAGGCCTCCACCTCGGCGGGCGCGCTGCTCTGGCCGTAGCCGCGCATCTCCGCGGCGAACACGCGGTAGCCGGCGGCGGCGAGGGCGCGCATCTGGTGCTGCCAGGAATGCCAGCAT
The DNA here is from genome assembly GCF_030462585.1 of Pseudomonas sp. CAN1. Lineage (GTDB taxonomy): Bacteria > Pseudomonadota > Gammaproteobacteria > Pseudomonadales > Pseudomonadaceae > Pseudomonas. The sequence goes on from NZ_JASMRU010000001.1 coordinate 337,293, forward strand.
TCAGGGAAGCCATGCAGCATCCACACCGGCTTGCCATCGGCCGGGCCACAGCTGTAGACGCTGAGCTGGATGCCGTTGACCGCCAGCAGCTGGTGTTCGAACTCGTTCATGGCCCGCCCTCCGCGAATGATGTCTGCCACTATGCCAAGCCGGGCGCGCAGGCCGAAAGTCATTCACCGGGCGAATGCCGGCCGATCCCGTTCGGCGGTACGTGTTCCAGGGAGCGTAGGAGCGGACTCTGTCCGCGATCGGCTTCCGGCGCGATGCGGACCTATCGCGGACGGAGTCCGCTCCTACGCCCACGCCAACCGTAGGGCGCATAACCCGGCACGGGTTATCCGCCGGCTGATCGCGGTGCCTTGCCGTTCGCGAGCAAGCTCGCTCCTACGCAGAGCACAGCGGCAGAACGCCCCTGTAGGAGCGAGCTTGCTCGCGAACCTTGAATCAACGAGGGCCGGCGGCGGGTAACGTTGGCGCGTTACGCGCCCTGCACAGGCTTGGGAGCCGCAGCGGGCAGCTCGCGTGGCAGGCGTTCGTCGGCGGCGAAGATGGCCTCGACCATCGCCTGCGCCGCCGGTGACAGGCCGTAGCCGGCGCGGCTGACGATGCCGTAGTGCAGGCGCAGCTCGGGGCGGTCCTGGGGGATGTCGCCGATGCTCAGCAGCGCCACTTCGCCGCGCTGCACCGGCGCATGCAGCGCTTCCTGCGCCGCCAGGCCGACCGCGTCGGAGCGCGCGACGATGTGCAGGATCGCGGCGAACTGCGCGCACTCCACGTTCATGTGGAAATCGCGCTCGCCGATGACCTCGGCGAGCACCTTGCGCAAGGGCGGCGGGATGCGCGTACCCACCCGCGGGTAGTCGAGCAGGTCGGCCAGCTTCAGCGACTGGCGCGCCGCCAGCGGGTGGCCCGCGCGGCAGAAGAAGCGCCCCGGGCGGAACTCCATCCAGCGCACCTGGTAATCCGGGTTACCGGCGAAATCCCGGGCGTCGCCGACGAAGAACTCCACCTGGTCTTCCTTGAGCAACTGCGCCATCTGTTCCCAGTCGCCCATCAGGAAGCCGACGTCGATGGCCGGGTGCGCGCGGATGAAGTCCGCCATCGCCTCGGGCACCAGCAGCTGCGCCGGGTAGGGGCCGCAGCCGAAGCGCAGTTCGCCGGCATTCAGGCCGTTGTACTGCTCCAGTTCGTTGCGCAGCGAGCGCGTCCCGGCGAGCAGGCGGCGGGCATGCTGCAGCACCAGTTGGCCCTGGCCGGTGAGGCGGAATTCGCGGCTCTGGCGATCCACCAGTTCGCAGTCCAGGTCGCGCTCCAGGGTCTGGATGCTGCGGCTCAGCGCCGACTGGCTGAGGCCGATGGCATCGGCCGCGCGCTGGAAATTCTGGAAGTCGGCGAGGGCGGCCAGGTGGCGGAGCTGTCGGAGTTCCATCATGCATCCTGCGCATCAAAGTGTTGAGTCGAATGAATTTGATGGATAGCAGAGCGAGCTGATCTAGTAAACCGTCCACCGAACCGGTCCGCCGCCATGTCGCCCCTGCTGTTCGCTTCCAGTGCCTTCGCCAGCACCATCCTGCTGCACGCCGCGCGCCTCGGCCTGAGCGCCGCCGAGTTGCGCCTGCGCGCGGGGATCGCCGAGGCGCAGCTGGCGGACCCGCGCGGGCGCATTCCCGCGCAGCAGGTGGAACGGCTGTGGAACGAATGCGAGCGCGCCAGCGGCAATCCGCAGTTCGGCTGCGAGCTGGTCAACGGCATGGCGACCCATTGCCTGCAGGGGCTGAACATCCTGCTGGATTCGGCGCCGACCCTGGGGGCAAGCCTCGCCGCCTTCTGCGAGTTCGTACCGAGGGTGACCAACTGCGTGGAAGTGCGCCTGGAGGATGAGGGCGACAGCAGCCGACTGCGGCTCATCCCGATCAACCCGCAGCTGCACCACTTCGGCTTCGACGCGGCGGTGCTGACGCTGGTGCGCAACATCGCCCGGCGCATCGGCCAGTCGCCACATGAAGTGTTTCTCGCTGTGGGCATCGGCCCGCGCCAGCGCTGCGGCGAGACGCTGAGCGAATGGGGCGTGCCCTGGCAGCGGGCGCCCGCGCCATTCCTCTGCCTGCCGTCAACCCTGCTGGCGACGCCCCTGGCGGGCGCCAACGAGTTTCTCTACCAGAGCCTGCGCCGCCAGTGGAGCGGCGCGCGGGAAGCCGGGGAGGGCGACGGCCTGAGCCTGGCGCGCATCTGGTTGCGCTCCTCGGACCAGCCCATCGAGCGCATCGCCGAACGCATCGGCTACCGGCAGAGCGGCAACTTCATCCGCGCCTTCCGCAAGCGCTTCGGCGTCACCCCCAAGCAATTCCGCCTCGGCCAGCCCGGCGGGGCATGATCGGTTTTTGTCGCTCCCGGCTTGTGGTCGCCGCGCTCGCCCCGCGCAAGGTGGCCCCGCGGTAAAACCCATCCGGAGCCCATAATGACAAGAATCCATCCGGCCCCCGCCCCCATTGCGTCCATGGGGCGGCGCCAGCACTGCATCGCCAGACCGCTACTGCTTGCCCTCGCGGTCGGCGCCGCGTTTCCCGCGCACGCCAGGACCTTCGAGCTGAACGACGACTGGAACCTGTCCACCAAGACCACCCTGAGCCTGGGCGCCAGCTGGTCGGCACAGGACCCGGATCGTCACCTGATGACCCACGCCAACGCCGTCCAGGCCCAGCACATCAGCAACGCCGACGGCACCAGCGTAAGCGCCGACGACAACCGCCTGAACTTCAGGAAGGGCGACCCCATCTCGCAGATGTTCAAGGGCCTCACCGACTTCAGCCTGGAGGGCGACGGGCAGGGCGCCTTCATCCGCTTCAAGTACTGGTACGACCACGCCTACGAGACCGGCGACGGCCGCTTCAAGGACTTCGACGACAGTGGCTGGCCGACCCTCTCGCGCTACCACGGCTTCGACACCCTGGATGCCTATGTGTGGAAGGACATCGACGTCGCCGAGCACCCGCTCAACCTCAAGCTCGGCAAGCAGGTGCTGTCCTGGGGCGAGTCGATCCTGATCCAGAACGGCATCAACGTGATCAACCCGCTGGACTACAGCGCCTTCAACAAGCCCGGCGTGGACATCAAGGAAGGCCAGCTGCCGGTGGAGATGCTCTCGTTCAACCTCGGGCTGAGCGACAAGGTCAACCTGGAAGGCTTCTACCAGTACAACTGGCGGCCCAGCGTGCTCGATGGCTGCGGCACCTTCTTCGCCACCAGCGACGCCATCCAGCCCGGTTGCGGGCCGCTGTACCTGAGCCAGGTGCAGACCGACGCGCAGATGCAGGCCGGCGGCCTTTACGCCTCCCACGGCGACGACCAGGACCCGTCCGACCAGGGCCAGTGGGGCGTCGCCCTGCGCACCCTGATCAGCTCGCTGAACGATGCCGAGGCGGCCTTCTACTACGCCAACTACCACGCGCGCCTGCCGTATCTGGAACTCACCGCGCGGGATGCCAGCAAGCCCGGCACCTTCCCCCTCGGCCGCGTGCAGGGCCCGGTCTACGCTGCCGCCTTCCCGGAGAACATCCACCTCTACGGCCTGAGCATCAACGGCGCGCTGCCCGGCTGGGGCACCTCGCTGGCGGCGGAACTGAGCTACCGGCCGAACATGCCGGTGGCGCTCAACGGCCCGGACATGAACGTGGCGATGATCACCGGCCCTTCCGGCAGCTCGTCGATCACCGACGTGCCGGCCAACGCCTCCACCACCGGCCAGTCCCTGGATGGCTGGGTGCGCAAGCCGGTCTGGCAGATGACCGCCTCGGCCACCCAGATCATCGACAACGTGCTCGGCGCCACGCGCCTGACCCTGCTCGGCGAGGCCGGTGTGGTGCATGTCGGCGATGTCGGCGACGAGCGCCTGGGGCGCAACTCCGCCTTCGGCCGCAGCGCGCCGCTCAATGGCAGCCAGTGCAACACCGCGGCCAGTGGCGTGACCAACCGCTACTGCACCGATGACGGTTTCACCACGCCCTGGTCCTGGGGCTACCGCCTGCGCGCCGGCCTGGAGTACAGCGACGTGTTGCCGGGGGTGAACATGCTGCCGAGCCTGAACTTCCGCCACGACGTCGAGGGCTATTCCTACGATCCGGGCGGCCCGTTCCAGGAAGGGCAGATGGCCGCCGGCCTGTCGCTGGCCTTCAACTACCTCAACGATTACAGCCTGGAGTTTGGCTACAACAGCTTCTTCGGCTCCAACAAGTACAGCACGCTCGACGACCGCGACTTCTACAGCGTCAGCGCCAAGGTCGACTTCTGAGGAACCGCCCCATGCAGCTTTCGAAACTCTCCGCCCTGGCGCTGGCCATGGGCCTGGCGTTCTGCGCCCATGCCTCCGCATCCGCCAACACTCCGGCCGACCTCGGCACCAACCTGACCCCGGTCGGCGCCGAAAAGGCGGCCAATGCCGACGGCAGCATTCCCGCCTGGGATGGCGGCCTGAAACCCGACGCCGGGCAGGTCGACGCCAAGGGCGGCTACGCCAATCCCTACGCCGCCGAGCAGCCACTGTTCACCATCACCCCGGCCAACGCCGGGCAGTACAGCCAGTGGCTCAGCCCCGGCGAGCAGGCGATGCTCAAGCGCTATCCGAACACCTACAAGATCAACGTCTACCCCAGCCACCGCAGCGCGCGGCTGCCCGACGAGATCAACTCCGCGACCCGCGACAACGCCGCCAATGCCAAGCTCGCCGACGGCGGCAACGGCGTGCTGAACTACCAGCGCGGCGTGCCTTTCCCGCTGCCCAGAGAAGGCGTCGAGGCAATCTGGAACCACATCACCCGCTACCGCGGCGGCAGCATCGAGCGCACCTTCAGCTCGGCCAACGTGAAGGAGAACGGCGTCTACAGCCTGGTCCGCTCGCAGACCGACATGAACTACGCCGAGACCGTCGATGACCTGCCGCCGGGCGCCAACCTGCTGTACCTGTTCAAGACCCGCGTGCTGGAGCCGGCGCGGCTGTCCGGCGAGGCGGTGCTGACCCACGAGCCGATGGACCAGCTCGCCGAACCGCGCGCCGCCTGGCAGTACATCCCCGGCCAGCGCCGGGTGCGCCGCGCCCCGTTGATCGCCTACGACAACAGCGCGCGCTACAGCGACGGCATGGTCACCGCCGACAGCCTCGACGGCTTCAACGGCGCACCGGACCGCTACGACTGGAAGCTGCTGGGCAAGCAGGAACTGTTCGTGCCCTACAACAGCTTCCGCCTGTACGACCGCTCGGTGAAATACGCCGACATCCTCAAGACCGGCCATATCAACCCGGACCTCGCACGCTTCGAGAAGCACCGCGTCTGGGTCGTCGAGGCGACCCTCAAGCCGGGTGCGCGCCACGTCTACAGCAAGCGCCGCTACTACCTCGACGAGGACAGCTGGAACATCCTCCTCGGCGAGCTCTACGACAGCCGTGGCGAGCTGTGGCGCAACTACCAGTCCCACGCCATGCCGTACTACGACAAGCAGTTCACCTTCGAGGCCCTGGCCGCGGCCTACGACCTGATCAGCGGGCGCTACTTCGTCAACGGCCTGATGAACGAGGAGAACAGCGCCATGAAGACCGGCCAGCACGCGAAGATGAGCGACTACACACCGTCCGACCTGCGCCGCTGGGCCAAGTAGGGCCTTTGCTCCTTTGCCCCGGCTGGGCGCAGCCGGGGCTCTTGCGCCGCCTCCGGAGACCGGAGGCGGCGTTCTTGTTTTTGCCGGGGTGCTGATGGGGAGGCCGGCGCGAGAGCAATCCCTCACCCTAACCCTCTCCCAGAGGGAGAGGGGACTGTTCGGAGCGCGCTGAACGTTTGGTGCTCGCCGGCGGAACCCGAAACCTCCGCTGAACGCCAAGCGGCTCCCTCTCCCCCTGGGAGAGGGCTGGGGTGAGGGCAAGCCCGAGCACAGAAGCCCCTGTAGGAGCGAGCTTGCTCGCGAACCGCCCAACCCTGTTGCCTCCAGCGAGCCCTTTCGCGAGCAAGCTCGCTCCTACAAAGAGCTACCCTTTCGATCCCCTCGACAATAAAAAAACAACATCGTATTCTGCACAGCGGAACAATATTCCGTTAAAAACTCCAGCGATAACAAAAGCCAAACGGAGTCCAGCATGTCTGAAGCGGTACAGCTCGAACGCCGGGGCGAGATTGCCCTGGTGACGGTCGACAACCCACCGGTGAACGCCCTCGGACACGCCGTCCGTGCCGGGCTGCTCGCCGCCTTCCAGCAGGCCGAGGCCGATGCGCAAGTGCGCGCCGTGGTGCTGGTCTGCGCCGGGCGCACCTTCATGGCCGGCGCCGATATCCGCGAGTTCGGCAAGCCGCCGCAGGCGCCGTCGCTGCCCGAGGTAGTCGACATCCTCGAGGGCGCCAGCAAGCCCAGCGTCGCCGTGATCCACGGCACCGCCCTGGGTGGCGGCCTGGAAGTCGCCCTGGCCTGCCACTACCGCATCGCCCGCCGCGATGCCCAGGTCGGCCTGCCGGAAGTGAAGCTCGGCCTGCTCCCCGGCGCCGGCGGCACCCAGCGCCTGCCGCGCCTGGCTGGGGTGGAAAAGGCCCTCGACATGATCGTCTCCGGCGCGCCGATCCGCGCGCCGCAGGCCCTGGAATTCAACGTCGTCGACGAACTGTTCGACGGTGACCTGATCGAAGCCGGCCTCGCCTTCGCCCAGCGCCTGCTGGCGGACGGCAAGGGCCCGCGACGCACCGGCGAGCGCAACGAGCGCGTGCAGGAAAGCGGCCTCGCCGAGCTGATCGCCCACAAGCGCGGCGAAGTGCAGAAGCGCCTGCCCGGCCAGTTCTCCCCGCAACGCTGCATCGACGCGGTGGAAGCCGCAACGCAATTGCCGCTGCGCGAAGGCCTGGCGCGCGAACGCGAGCTGTTCTTGCAATGCATGGAATCGCCGCAGCGCGCCGCGCTGATCCACGCCTTCTTCGCCGAGCGCGAAGCCGCCAAGGTCGACGGGCTGGCCGCCGACGTGCAACCGCGGGACATCCGCCGCGCTGCCGTCATCGGCGGTGGCACCATGGGCGTCGGCATCCTGCTGTGCTTCGCCAACGCCGGCATCCCGGTGCAGCTGCTGGAAGTGAATGAAGGGGCCCTGCAACGCGGCCTCGACCGCGCCCGCAGCCTCTACGCCGCCAGCGTGGCGCGCGGCAGCCTGGGCGCCGAAGAGATGGAACGGCGCATGGGCCTGATCAGTGGCGTGCTCGACTACGCCGCGCTGGGCGACGCCGACGTGGTGGTCGAAGCCGTGTTCGAAAGCCTGGAGGTAAAGCGCCAGGTCTTCGAACAACTGGACGCCCACTGCAAGCCCGGCGCGATCCTCGCCAGCAACACCTCCTCGCTGGACCTCGACGAAATCGCCGCCTTTACCCGGCGTCCGCAGGACCTCGTCGGCCTGCACTTCTTCAGCCCGGCCAACGTCATGCGCCTGCTCGAAGTGGTACGGGGCAAGGCCACCTCGGACACCGTGCTCGCCACTTCCATGCAGCTGGGCAAGCGCCTGAAGAAGGTCTCGGTGGTGGTCGGCGTATGCGACGGTTTCGTCGGCAACCGCATGATCTTCCCGTACGGCCGCCAGGCCGAATTCCTCCTGGAGGAGGGCGCCACACCCGCGCAGGTCGACCGCGCGCTGCGCGGCTTCGGCATGGCCATGGGGCCGCTGGCGGTACGCGACCTGTCCGGCCTCGACATCAGCCATGCAATCCGCTCGCGCCAACGGCCGCACCTCCAGCCCGGCCAGACGCTGCCCACGGTGCTCGACCACCTGATCGCCGCCGGCATGCTCGGGCAGAAGACCGGCACCGGCTTCTACCAGTACGCCGAAGGTGGCCGCGCCGCCCAGGACAACCCGGCGCTGCCGGCCATGCTGGAACAGGCCGCCGCCGAGCGCGGTATCACCCGCACGCCGGTCAGCGATGAAGAGATAGTCGAGCGCTGCATCTACGCGCTGATCAACGAGGCCGCCAACATCCTCGACGAAGGCATCGCCCAGCGCGCCAGCGACGTCGATGTGATCTTCCTCAACGGCTACGGCTTCCCTGCCTGGCGCGGCGGCCCGCTGTTCCACGCCGACAGCGTCGGCCTTGGGCAAGTGCTCGAACGAATCCGCGAGTTCCACCAGCGCCTCGGCGCCTGGTGGCAGCCCGCTCCGTTGCTCGAACGTCTGGTGGCCGAAGGCCGCCGCTTCGCCGATCTCTGAGGACCCGCCATGGACATCCACTTCACTCCCGACGAACTGGCGTTCCGCGATGACGTCCGCCACTTCCTGGAAACCAAGCTGCCCAAGGACATCGCCAGCAAGGTGCGCCTGGGCAAACACCTGAACAAGGGCGACCACCAGCGCTGGCAGCGCGTGCTCGCCGAGCAGGGCTGGTACGCCACGCACTGGCCGGAGGCGTTCGGCGGCACCGGCTGGAACGCCGTGCAGAAGCACATCTTCGAAGAGGAATGCGCCGCCTTCGGCGCGCCGCGCACCATCCCCTTCGGCGTCAACATGGTCGCCCCGGTGCTCATCAAGTTCGGCACGCCGGAACAGCAGGCGCACTACCTGCCGCGCATCCTCGACGGCACCGACTGGTGGTGCCAGGGCTACTCCGAGCCGGGCGCCGGCTCCGACCTCGCTTCGCTGAAAACCCGCGCGGTGCGCGACGGCGACGAATATGTGGTGAACGGCCAGAAAACCTGGACCACCCTCGGCCAGCACGCCGACTGGATCTTCTGCCTGGTGCGCACTGACCCCGAGGCCCAGCAGCAGCGCGGCATCAGCTTCCTGCTGATCGACATGCAGAGCCCCGGCATCACCGTGCGCCCGATCATCACCCTGGACGGTGAGCACGAGGTCAACGAAGTGTTCTTCGACAACGTGCGCGTGCCGGTGCAGAACCTGGTCGGCCGCGAGAACGAAGGCTGGACCTGCGCCAAGTACCTGCTGACCTACGAGCGCACCGGCCTCGCCGGTATCGGCGCGTCCAAGGCAGTGCTCGCCCACCTGAAGCAGGTCGCCAGCCGTGAGCTGTGCGACGGCAAACCGATGCTCGAAGACCCGCTGTTCCGCGCCCAGGTGGCGGAGGTGGAGATGCAGCTGATGGCCATCGAGATGAGCACCCTGCGCATCCTCGCCGCCGCCCGCGAAGGCGGCGTGCCGGGCGCGGAAAGCTCGATCCTGAAGGTGAAGGGCACGGAGATCCGCCAGGCGATCAGCCACCTGCTGCGCAAGGTGCTCGGCCCCTATGCGCTGCCCTTCATCGAAGACGAATTCGAGCTGGGCAGCGAGGCGCTGCACGCAGACTACTCGGCCGCGCCGGCCAGCCAGTACTTCAACCTGCGCAAGCTGTCGATCTTCGGCGGCTCCAACGAAATCCAGAAGAACATCGTCTCCAAGATGATTCTCGAGCTGTGAGGCCAGGACCATGGACTTCAAACTGAGCGAAGAGCAGCAGATGCTGCAGGACACCGCGGCCCGCCTGGTCCGTGACGCTTACCCGTTCGACAAGCGCGAGGGTTTCAGCAAGAGCGAGCTGGGCTACAGCGCCGAGTTCTGGCGCCAGCTCGGCGAGCTGGGGCTGACCTCGGTGTCGCTGCCGGAAAGCCACGGCGGCTTCGGCGGCGGCGTGGAAAGCATGCTGGTGCTCACCGAGCTGGGCCGCGGCCTGTGCCTGGAGCCCTACCTGCAATCGGTGGTGCACGGCGGCGGACTGATCGCCCAGCAGGGCAGCGACGCGCAGAAAGACCATTGGCTGCCACGCATCGCCAGCGGCGAAGCGCAACTGGCGGTCGCGCTGGAAGAGCCGCAGAGCCACTACCAGCTGCACGACGTGCAGACTCGCGCGGAGCAGGTCGGCAACGGCTGGAAGCTGAGCGGGCGCAAGGCAGTGGTGATCGGCGGGCAGAGCGCCACGGCGATCCTGGTCTCGGCGCGGGTGTCCGGCAACGCGCGGGACGAGGCCGGCATCGGCCTGTTCCTCGTCGATCCGCAGCAGGCCGGCGTCAGCCGCCGCGAGTACCCGACGGTGGACGGCCAGCGCGCCTGCGAGCTGTTCCTCGACGGCGCCAGCGGCGAAGCCCTCGGCACGCCTGGCGAGGCACTGCCGGCGTTGCGTTATCAACAGGGCCGCGCCATCGCCGCGCAGTGCGCCGAAGCCCTCGGCAGCCTGCAGGAAGCCTGCGCGCTGACCCTGGACTACCTGAAGACGCGCAAGCAGTTCGGCATGCCGATCGGCAAGTTCCAGGTCCTGCAGCACCGCATGGTGGACATGCGCAGCGAGCTGGAACAGGCCACCAGCATGGCGATCCTCGCCGCCTGCGTCGCCGACCAGCCCGACAGCGCCGAGCGCAGCCGCACCCTGGCGGCGGCCAAGTTCATCGTCACCCGCGCAGCGCGTTTCGTGGCCGAGCAGGCGATCCAGCTGCACGGCGGCATCGGCATGACCTGGGAATACGTCCTCGCGCACCACGCCAAGCGCCTGGTGATGCTCAGCCACCAGCTGGGGGACGACGATCATCACCTGAAGGTTTATGCGGGGTTGATGGAAGTCGCCTAAGGCGCACCGCCGTCTCTTTGTAGGAGCGAGCTTGCTCGCGAACGGATTCCCCGGCGACTTCGGTGCTGGGCGGTTCGCGAGCAAGCTCGCTCCTACAAAGCCCAAAGCGGTTTCCAGGGAAACATCCGCGCACTCCGGACGGCCCCTTTCAGGAGGCCTCGTTGAATTGGAGTTTCAGGGGTTGAGCGGCATGGATGTCGCGAGAGCCACGATGGGCCAGGGATGGCCCTTCGTGGGGGGACGCCTAGTTCGTGCCCCTGAAACTTCGATTCAACGAGGGTATTTTTCGCCTAGGCGAAAAACCGGATGGAGGGGCAAGACCTTTGCCTACTTTGGGTGGGGCGGCCATCCGTATTTTCAAAGTGGGTCGCCCGAGGGGGCGAAACAAAATGCTCGCGCGCACGCCGAAGCGACGCGGGAAACAAGGCGTGAGGCTGACACATCGCGGACGGAGTCCGCTCCTACGTGAGCGCATGACGCCGTCGTTCAGTAGAGCACCGAGTCAGCCGCGATGGATGTCGCGGAGAAGCTCCGCTCCTACAAAAGCTTGCGGACGATCAGGCCCCAAGACTCTCGATATCCCGCGCCAGAATCTCCAGCTCATGCGCCAGCGACCCACGCAGCGTCTCCTCGCTGAGCTGGAACGACGGCGCCCCGCAGGTCAGCGCCATCAGCCCGCCGTCGGCCAGGCGCAGCGGCACGCCGGCCGCACGCACGTTGCGGTCCCAGTCGCCGAGGGACAGGCAGAAACCATGCTGGCGGAACTCCTCGAAGGACGCCTCCAGCGAAGCACGCATGACCGACCAATCGCCCTCATGGCGCTCCTGCAGGGCCGACAACAGATGCTCGCGCTCCTGCTCCGGAGTCGCAGCAAGGTACGCGCGGCCGGCAGCAGTGGTCGCCAGCGGCAGGCGCACACCGGCGTCCATGCGCAGCGAAGTGGCTTCCGGCGGGCGGCAGTTTTCCACGTAGATCATCGACAGCCAATCGCGGCAGGTCAGGCCGACCGTGGTGTTGGTGCGACGGGCGAAGGCGTCCATGTACGGCTTGGCCAGCTGGCGTACGCGCAGGTTGGAAACGTAGGCGTAACCCAGCGCCAGCACGCCGGAGTCCAGCTGGTACTTCTCGTGCTGCTGCGAGTAGCAGAGGTAGCCGAGCTGGGTGAGGGTGTAGGTCATGCGCGACACCGTCGCCTTGGGCAGGCCGGTGATCCGCGAGATTTCCTGGTTGCCGAGCACCACCGAGCCGTGGGTGAAAGCGCGCAGCACGTCCAGTCCGCGGGCGAGTGCCTCGACGTACTTGCGGTCCTTGGGGTTGCTGCTGTCTTCGACTTCGTCGCTCATGGGGCCTCGGCGGGGGAACTGTGTGGCGGCGCCACGGGCGGCGCGGGCGAACGATAGCAGATCGCCCCAACGCCACCCAGCGGTCCGCGTGTGCTCGTTGCACGGAGCTAGCCTATCGCATACCATCGATTTCGACACACTGTTTCGCTGTGCAGAACAACAATTCGAAGCCAGAGCCGATCCAGGCTCGGAAAAAGCAACGGAGAAGTCGATGTCCGCTCAACCGACCGGTCACGTGGCCCGCGAGATCACCCGTCACGCCTACCAGAACCTCCACGACCTGCTGCGCGATGCCTGTCGCCAGTTCCCCGAGCGCCAGGCGTTCTCCTGCGGCGACAGCCACCTGAGCTTCGCCGAGCTGGAGCGCCAGACCGATGCCTTCGCCCGCTACCTGCGCCACCACGCCGGCCTGCAACCCGGCGACCGCCTGGCGCTGATGCTGCCCAACTCCCTGCAGTACCCGATCGCCACCTTCGGTGCGCTGAAGGCCGGCGTGGTGCTGGTGAACACCAACCCGCAATACACCGCCAGCGAGCTGCGCCACCAGCTGGCCGACTCCGGCGCCAGCGCCGTGCTGCTGCTCGATCGTCTGTTGCCGCTGCTGCGCGGCGTGCAGGCGCACAGCGACATCCGCCAGGTGCTGCTGACCTCCAGCGACGATATCGAGCGCCCGCAGTTCGACAGCGACGAGGCCGACTGCACGCGCTTCCAGCAGGCCCTGCGCCTGGGTGCCGAAGCGCCGCCAGTTGAGGCCGAGGCGGGCCTGGATCGCCTCGCCCTGCTGCAGTACACCGGCGGCACCACCGGTGTCTCCAAGGGCGCGATGCTCAGCCACCGCAGCCTGATCGCCAACGTCGTGCAGACCCTGGAGCTGTTCCTGCGCCCCGGCCTGCTGGAGCCGGCCACCGACGTGCGCATCGCGCCGTTGCCGCTGTACCACATCATGGCGTTCTCGACGAACCTGCTGTCCTCGGTGGGCATGGGCCTGCACACGGTGTTCATCCGCGACGGCCGCAACCTCGACGAAATCCTCGGCGCCATGCGCCGCTACCCCTTCACCCTGATGAGCGGGATCAACACCCTGTTCGTCGGCCTGATGAACCACGCGGATTTCCCCGGCATCGACTTCAGCCACCTGAAGTGGGTGACCTCCGGCGGCGCGCCGCTGAACCGCGAAGTCGGCCGGCGCTGGGAAGCGTTGACCGGCGCACCGGTGCGCGAAGGTTTCGGCCTCACCGAAGCCTCGCCGGTGGTCTCCACCGGCACGCTGCTGAGCCCCTACCGCGAGGGATACGTCGGCCAGGCGCTGGTGGATACCGAGCTGCGCACCGTGGACGAGGCGGGCAACGACACCGGTCCCGACCAGCCGGGCGAGCTGTGGCTGCGCGGCCCGCAGGTGATGCAGGGCTACTGGCAGCGCCCGGAGGAAAGCGCCCAGGTGCTGACCGCCGATGGCTGGCTGAAGACCGGCGACATCGCTGAGCTGGACGCCAACGGCATGCTGAAGATCGTCGACCGCAAGAAGGACATGATCCTGGTCTCCGGCTTCAACGTGTTCCCCAACGAGGTGGAAGACGCAGTGATGCGCCACCCCGGCGTGCGCGAGTGCGTGGCCATCGGCGTGCCGGACGAGCGCAAGGGCGAATCGGTGAAGCTGTTCGTCAGCCTCAAGGACGACACCCTGGCGCCGGCGCAGATCATCGCCCACTGCCGCGAGCACCTCACCGGCTACAAGGTGCCGAGCTTCGTCGAGGTGCTCGACGAGCTGCCCAAGACCAGCGTCGGCAAGCTGTTGCGTCGGCAGCTGCGCGACCTGGAACTGGCCAAAAGGTCCACCCTGTGAGCACAACGTCTATGGTTGATGCAGGTGCGCACGACGAGACCCGCAGCATGACCGAGTCCTTCCACCGTATCGGCGTGATCGGCGCCGGGGCCATGGGCCGCGGCATCGCCCAACTGTTCGCCAGCGCAGGCTGGCCGGTGCGGCTGTACGACAGCAACCCACAGACCGTGGAGCAGGCCCTGGCCTTCAACCGCGAGTTGCTGGAGCGCGCGGTAGCCAAGGGCAAGCTCGCCGCCGACGAGCTGGGTGCGACGATGCAGCGCCTGCTGCCGACCCACAGCCTCGACGAACTGGCCGACTGCGACCTGCTGATCGAAGCCATCATCGAGGACCTCGGCGCCAAGCAGGCGCTGCTCGCCGAGCTGGAAAAACGCGTGGCGCCGGACGCCGTGCTGGCGAGCAATACTTCGTCGCTGTCGGTCACCCGCATCGCCGCACGCTGCCAGCACCCGGAGCGGGTCGCCGGCTTTCACTTCTTCAACCCGGTGACGCTGATGCGCATCGTCGAGGTGGTGCGCGGCCAGCGCACCAGCGAGTCGGTGGTGCGCCGCCTGAGCCGGCTGGCGGAGCAGGCCGGGCACTACCCGGCGGTATCGCCGGACAGCCCCGGCTTCATCGTCAACCATGCCGGCCGCGCCTTCAGCACCGAAGCCCTGCGCATCCTCGGCGAAGGCATCGCCAGCCCGGCGCAGATCGACCGCATCCTGCGCGACGGCGTGGGCTTCCGCATGGGGCCCTTCGAGCTGCTCGACCTGACCGGCCTGGACGTCTCCCACGCGGTGATGGAATCGCTCTACCAGCAGTTCTACCAGGACCCGCGCTACACCCCTTCGCCGCTGGCTGCACAACGCGTCGCCGGCGGCTTGCTGGGGCGCAAGAGTGGCGAAGGCTTCTACCGCTATCGCGACGGCCAGGCCGTGCGCGAGCCGGAAGAACAGTACGAAACCGTGCTGCTCAATCGTCCGTACTGGCTCGACAGCCAGGACCCGGAGCTGCGCCACCGCGTGGCGGCAATCCTCACGTTGGGCGGCGTGGTGCTGGAGACCGGCGAAGCGCCGTCGTCGCGCGCCATCTGCCTGGTCACCCCGCTGGGCGTGGACGCCAGCACGCGCATCGACGCCCTCGGCCTGCCGCCGGAACGCAGCCTGGCGCTGGAGACCTTCACTGAACTGGACCGCCGCCGCGTGCTGATGCGCCAGCCGGCGCTCGACCCGCAGCTCGAAGCCCAGGCGCGCCAGGCGCTGGGCAGCGACGGCGTGCCGGTGGAGGTGATCAACGATTCGCCCGGTTTCATCAGCCAGCGGGTGGTCGCCGGCATCGTCAATCTGGGCGGCGAGATCGCCCAGCGCGGCATCGCCACACCGGTAACGCTGGACCGCGCGGTACAACTGGCGCTGGGTTATCCGCTGGGCCCGCTGGCGTTCGGCGAGCACTACGGCGCGGCGCGCATCCTCACCATCCTCCAGGGCCTGCAGGCCTGCTACGGCGAAGCACGTTACCGGCCCAGCCCGTGGCTGCGGCGCCGGGTGCAGCTGGACCTGCCGCTGCACAGCCCCGACCGCGCGGAGTGAAACGCCGGCGGCGATGATCGTTTTCTGTCCGCTGGCGCTAACCGCCAGCGCGGCGCACTGGCGCAATCTGGCCGGTGACATGCCAACAAGAACAATGAGGAAAACGTCATGCGCCACAGGCTGCCCGCCCTCGCCCTGCTCCCCCTGCTCGCCGGCCACGCCTGGGCCGCCGCGCCCACCGCGCAGCAGGCCCGCGACCTGGCCGAACAGGCCTACCTGTTCAGCTTCGCCACCGCCGAGCACGGCAAGACCCTGCAGGCCATCGCCGCCAAGCTGCCGGTGAACTACCTGTACAACAAGACCACCCTGCTCGGCCCGGAAGACCGCACCGTGGTCTCGCCGAACAACGACACGCTGTACTCCTACGCCCTGCTCGACCTGCGCGAGCACCCGGTGGTCCTCGACGTGCCTGCGGTGCCGCAGCGCTACTACAGCTTCCAGCTGATCGACATGCGCACCAACAACCTCGACTACATCGGCACCCGCGCCACCGGGCGCGCGGCGGGCAGCTTCCTGATCGCCGGCCCGGACTGGGACGGCAAGCCCCCGGAGGACTTCCACGGCAAGGTGATCCGCTCGCCCAGCCGCATCGTCTTCCTCCTGGGCCGCACGGCGGTGGACGGCGAGGCCGATCTCGACGCCGCCAAGGCAGTGATGGACGGCTACAAGCTGCGCAGCACCAAGCCGACCCTGCTGCCGCACAAGATGGACGTTCCCGCGTACCAGCCAACCAAGGACGGCCCGGCGCAGAACGCTTTCGTCGACTTCAACGGCTTGTCTGCCTGGCACGCCTGGAGCCCCGAGGAGCAGCAGCACCTGCAGCAATTCGCGCAGATCGGCGTTGGCACGGGTAAACCCTTCGACGCCACACGGCTGCCGGCGGACATCGCCAGGGCGGTGGAGCAGGGCGCCGAGGACGGCCGCGAGAAGATCCGCGCCGCGACCGAACGCTTCGCCGCACCGGTGAATGGCTGGCAGAACTCGCCGACCAACATCGGCCACTACGGCAACGACGACCTGACCCGCTCGGCAGTGGCCTGGAAATTCCTCTACGCCAACGACCCGGCCGAAGCGATGTATCCGCTCACCCGGGTCGACGCCAAGGGCGAGCCTCTCGACGGCAATCGCTCCTACCGCCTGCACTTCGCCCCTGGCCAGCTGCCGCCGGTGGACGCCTTCTGGTCGGTCACCCTGTACGACGGCAAGACACAGATGCTCTCGGCGAACCCGATCAACCGCTATGCCATCAACAGCGCCAGCAACCTGAAAAAGGACGCCGACGGCGGCCTGACCCTGAGCATCCAGCACGCCCAACCGGCCACCACCGACAACTGGCTGCCGGCGCCGCAGGGGCCGTTCAACCTGATCCTGCGCATGTACCTGCCGCAGGAAAAAGCGCTCAAGGGCGACTACCAGCCGCCGGCCGTGCAGCCCGTCACCAGCCAGGAGTAAGCCATGAACCCGATCCTGACCCGCCGCCGTTTCCTCGGCGCCAGCGGTGCGCTCGGCTTCGGCCTGGGCTGCGTGCCCAACTGGCTGCTGGCCGCCCCCGTCGAACTGGAGAGCGACCCGACCGTGTTCCAGGACATCGTCCGCCAGGCGTGGATCTACGCCTACCCGATGCTGATGCACTACCAGACGATGCAAAAGCAGGCGCTGAACCCGGCGTCCCCCGAGTACGTCGGCGGCTTCGGTGTGTTCCGCCACTACAGCGAACTGTTCACCCCGAAGAACCACGACGTGGTGACGCCCAACAACGACACGCCCTACTCCTGGGCCTGGCTCGACCTGCGCGCCGAGCCCTGGGTGCTCAGCGTGCCGGCCGTGGCCGAGGACCGCTACTACGTGCACCAACTGGTGGACCAGTACACCTTCAACTTCGGCTATGTCGGCGTGCTCAGCACCGGCCGCGAGGCGGGCGACTACCTGATCGCCGGGCCGAACTGGCAGGGCGAGAAGCCGGCCGGCATCCGTCAGGTGCTGCGCAGCGAGACACAGATCGCCATGATCCTCGGCCGCACCGGCCTGCGCAGCGCGGACGACCTGCCGGCGGTGCGCGAACTGCAGCAGCAGTACCGCCTGCGGCCGTTGCATGAGTTTGCCGGCAGCACCGCTCCAGCGGCCGCGCCCGCGGTGCAGTGGCTGCCCTGGGAGCTGCCGCGTGACCTGGGCGCGGGCTTCATTCCGCACCTGAACCAGATACTCGCGTTCTGCCCGGTGGACCCGAGCGAAGTCGAACTGCGCCAGCGCTTCGCCCGTGCCGGCATCGGCGCGGGGCTGCCGTTCAACCCGGCGGCACTCAGCCCGGCCCAGCGCCAGGCCCTGGCCGCCGGCATCCAGCAGGGTGTCGCCGAGTTGAAAGCCAAGGGCGCCACGCTGCGTTCTTCTGCCGGCCTGTTCGGCAGCCGCGCGGCGATGCACAACGACTACCTGAGCCGCGCTGTGGCGGCGGCCAGCGGCATCTACGGCAACAGCGTGGAGGAGGCGATCTACTTCGGCAGCGGCAAGGACAGCACGCAACAGCCGCTGCAAGGCGGCCAGCACTACCGGCTGCGCTTCGCACCCGGCCAGTTGCCGCCGGCGAAGGAGTTCTGGTCGATCACCCTCTACGACCTGCCCGACCGCCAGCTGGTGGACAACCCGCTGCAGCGCTACTGCCTGAGTAGCCGCGACCCGCTGGTACGCGACGCCGATGGCGGCGTGACGCTGTACATCCAGGCCGACTTACCGGGCAAGGAGCACGAAGCCAACTGGCTGCCGTCGACCCGCCAGGGACCGTTCAACGTCATCCTGCGCGTCTATGGGCCGGAGCAGAGCGTAGTGGGCGGGACGTGGCAGATGCCAGGGGTGGAGCGGGTCTGACGGGTTGGCACGCGACCGCGACAGGGAGTCCTGCACAAGGGTTTGCCCTCACCCTAACCCTCTCCCGTAGGGAGAGGGGACTGTCTCAGCTGGCGGGAATAGTGAAGCTCGTCGGCTAAAGCTGAAGTATCCACAGAATGCCGAACGGCCCCCTCTCCCTCTGGGAGAGGGCTGGGGTGAGGGAATAAGCCCAGCGCCGAAGCCTGAGACCGGTTCGCGAGCAAGCTCGCTCCTACGAAAAGCGGTCCGGCACTGATCTGTAGGAGCGAGCTTGCTCGCGAACCAACCCCACGCAGCACTCAACGGAAGTCGACGAAGCCGCCCGCTTTCAGCTTTTCCAGCGCCGCCGTGCGCTCAGCCGGCGGCATCGCCCCAAGCTTTTCCACCCGTGCATAGAACGCCGGCCAGTTACCGCCGACCTGGGCGAACAGCGCGGCGAATGCCGGCACCCACTGGTCGTAAAGGCCGAAGGGCAGCAACTTGGCGTTGTTCATCGGGCCGTTGACCCAGGTGTCGAAGGGCGCCTTGCCGCCCCAGTCGGCATCGCGCATCTGCGCGTAGTCGCGGCGCAGCCGTTCGAACTCGGCCTGCTTGCCAGCGCGCTTTTCCGCGTCACTGCGCGGGCTGGTGTAGAGCGCCTGCAGGCGCTCGCGGGTATCCAGCACCAGTTGGGTGAAGCGCTTGCGCTGCTCGGCCAGCAGTGGCGACTCATCCGGCAGATGGCGCACCGCACGCCAGCGGCGGCCGCCCTCGGTTTCGACGAAGGACGCGTAGGACTCGTTGAAGGCGGTGTCACCCGGCAGGTAGAACTTCTGGTGCGCCAGCTCGTGGAAGATGGTCTCGGCCAGGCGCTGGTCGCCCCAGCGCAGCATGCTGCTGAGGATCGGATCGTTGAACCAGCCGAGGGTGGAGTAGGCCTCCACGCCACCGATGTACACGTCCCAGCCTTCCGCCTTCAAGCGCTTGGCCTCGGCCTGCGCACCCTCGGCGCCGTAGTAGCCGCGATAGGCAACGCAGCCGGCAATGGGGAAGCAGTGGGTCAGCGGCTGCAACGACAACTCCGGCGTGGCGAAGACGTTCCACACCACATTGGGCCGGTGGATGTCGGCATACAGGCGATAGCTCTGGTTGTCCGGCAGGCCCAGCTTGGCGCTGGCGAAGGCGCGGGCTTCCTGGGACTGCTCCAGGCGCTGGCGCAGCGCGGGGTCGCGGCTGCTGTCGGCGACCACTTCGGCCACCGGCTCGCGGGCGGCGAGCAGGCGCAACTGGCCGTTCGCCAACTGCGAGTAGTAGCTCACCGTGGAACAACCGCTCAGCGCCCAGATCGCCAGGCAGGGAACCCAGCGGCACAGGCGGCGGTCGAGTGTCGGGATAAGAAGGCGGAAGGGCATGCGCGGAACATAGCACAGGGCCTGGCCCGCCCGCTGCCGCCCCCCTCGACCTAGGAGCCAACCCGATGCGCGCCCTCCTCATTCCTGCCGGCCTGCTCACCCTGAGCGGCTGTTCGCTGCTGATGCCCCAGCCCGACCCGAACCGTGCCTGGGTGGACCTGAACACCAACAGCCAGAGCGACCTGGCCGCCATGGAAGTGGACAGCAAGGAGTGGTCGAGCACCCGCTACTTCGAGGTCGACCCCGGCTCCCATGAGCTGCGCGTGCGCTTCCAGTTCCAGGTCGAACCGGTGGACATCGGCCCGGTCGCCGAATCGCTCTGGCGCGACTGCGAGATGACCGTGCAGTACAAGGAGTTCAGCGCCGGCCAGCGCTACCGTCTGGAGACCGGCAGCATCGGCTTCCGCCCCTGGGCCAAGCTCTACGACGCCCAGGGCGGCGAGATCGCCCGCGGCCGCGAACGGGGCTGCGCGAAAGCCTGAGCGGGGTATGCTGTGGGCTGACCCCATGCTTCGGTGATCCCCCATGCGCCCGCGCCACCTGCTCGGCCTTCTCCCCCTGAGCCTCGCCCTGCTGGGCGGTTGCGCCAGCCCGCTGCCCGCCCACGACCCGCAGATGGCCTGGATCGATCTCTACACCGCAGCAGGCCGCACGCTGATGGCCGAGCGCCTGGACGGCCAGTCAGTGAACGACGGCCGCTTCTACCAGGTGACGCCGGGCCGCCACGAACTGGTGGTGCGCTTCCAGTACGAGATCGCCAGCGGCGGCGGCATGGGCCAGATGAACGACCCTGCCGAGCTGACCTGTCGGGTCAAGGTGACCTACGACGACTTCGCGGCCGGCCAGCGCTACCGCCTGGAGCTGCGCCCGCAGCTGCGCAGCGCCCTGGCCTTGCTGACCGACAGCGAGGGCAAGCTGGTGGCGAAGACGGATTTCCAGGGGCCGGTGCGGTGTGGGCCGTTCTGACCTGATGCCCTACGTGCCAGGCCGCACCCTGTAGGAGCGGACCTTGTCCGCGATGTCCCGACGCCGCGTCGGTGCCACAAGACAAACACCCCTCGGAGCAGGCGCCATCCCGAGGCATCCCCAGGCCAGCGCGCATTCCGCCGCGACGGATTTCGCGGACAAGGTCCGCTCCTACGCCGTCGGCAGCGGCGCCCTCGGGCAGGGTGTTCTAACCGACCATCAGCGTAGGGCGCATAACGCCTCAGGCGTTATCCGCCGATCTCGCGGGGCGGGCCCCGATCTCAGCTGTCGTTCTTCTGGTAGATGATCCGCCGCTGGCCGTTGTCGCAGGTGCCGACCACCATGTTTGGGTCCTTCACCTCGGCCTTGTCCACGATCTCCAGGGTGTAGGAAGTCACCCCGGCGGCCTGGATCTTGGTCTCGATCTCGGCCTTGAGCTCCGCGCACGGCTTCACCGCCGCCCAGCTCGCGCCGCTCGCCAGCAGTACCGCCACGCCCGTCGCCACGGCCCACTTCATCGTCGTCATCACATTCCCTCGTCAAGGCCCCAACGCGGGGCACCCTATCCTAACGGTGGACCGCCACCGGCGGACAGAGTGCCCAGTTGACTCATTCGAGGCTGGCGTCCAGGGTGATGCGCGCGTTGAGCACCCGCGACACCGGGCAGCCGGCCTTGGCCTTGTCGGCGATGGCCTGGAAGGTCTGTGCGTCGGTACCCGGCACCTTCGCCTTCAGCGTCAGGTGCACGGCGGTAATGGTGAAGCCATCGGTGAGCTTCTCCAGGCTGACTTCGGCCTGGGTGTCGATGCTCTCGGCGGTCAGGCCGGCCTCGCCGAGCATCATCGACAGGGCCATGGAGAAGCAGCCGGCGTGGGCCGCGCCGATCAGTTCTTCCGGGTTGGTGCCCGGCGCGCCCTCGAAGCGGGTGTTGAAGCCATAGGGTTGCGCCTTGAGCGCGCCGCTCTCGGTGGAGATCGTGCCCTTGCCGTCCTTCAGGCCGCCCTGCCAGTGGGCCGATGCCGATTTCTTCATGTCGCGTCCTCCGCGTGGGTTGCAGTCAGGACTTTCGAGGGCGGCGCGAGGGCAGGGGTTCAGCTTTTCTAAGGGGCGCTTGGTCGGAGCGAGGGGGACGCCATTGTTATTGCACGCGAATGGGTTGGCGCGGTGCCTTGCAGGTTCGCGAGCAAGCTCGCTCCTACATAAGGCAAGCCCATGAAAAAGGCCGGGCCCCTCGCGGAGCCCGGCCTCGATTCACACCCAGGGACTTACTTGGAGTAGACGATTTCCTTGGTGCCGCCCTCGCAGGAGCCGACAACCTGCTTGCCGCCGGCGTTGCCCTTGTCGACGACTTCCAGGCTGAACGAAGTGGCGCCCTTGGCCTTGATCTTCGCCTCGATCTCCGACTTCAGTTCTTCGCACGGCTTGCCGGCAGCCATCACTTGGCCGGCCAGGGCGAAGACCCCCACAGCGATCAGGAACTTCTTCATCGGTAACGCTCCCTCGTCTTTCACAGGAAAAGGCCCGCACGGGCCGGAAAACCGGGCTACCCCGGTACGCACATCCACGCGCTCGACCAGCATGGTCGATGCGCGTGACAAAAAAGGTCGAGTGTTTCGCGATCTAGCTATTGGCGATGCGGAAGCCGACCTTGATGGACACCTGGTAATGCCCGACCGCGCCGTTCTCGATATGCCCGCGGGTGTCCATCACCTCGAACCACTCCATGAAGTCGATGCTCTTGGCCGCTTCGGCCAGGGCGTTGTTGATCGCATCCTCGATGCTGGTGCGCGAGGAGCCGACCAGCTCGATCTTCTTGTAGGTGTGGTGATTCGACATCGCTTGCTCCCAGGCACGCTCCACGGCGTGCGGCGAGTTGAGTGTCCCTGTTGGACCCTAGTCGATGGGCAGAAGTGCAGCAAATTGCCGGTAGCGGCGAATTGCCGTCTTTTTTCGAAAATGTATAATGCGAAGCATTCTTATTTAATCTTCCAGGGATGGTCCGCGTGGCCGGTTCACTCTCCAGCAAGCTGGGGTTCTTCTTCAGCGACCACCACCGCTGGCTGCTGCAGCACGTGCAGCGCTACCTGGATAACCGCGCCGACAGCGAAGACACGGCCGCCGAGACGTTCTGCCAGATCCTCAGCGCCAGGGTCGATCCGCAGACCATCGAGCAGCCGCGCGCCTACCTCTCCACCATCGCCCGCCGGCTGATCTACGACCGTCACCGGCGGCGGCGCCTGGAACGTGCCTACCTGGATTACCTGGCTCTCCAGCCCGAAGCCCTGGAGCCCTCGCCGGAAGATCGCGCCCTCCTGCTGGAAGCCCTGCTGCTGGTGGACCGCACCCTCGACGGCCTGCCGCAGGTGGTGCGCCGCGCCTTCCTGTTCAGCCAGCTCGACGGTCTGGGCTATGCCGAGATCGGCCGACGCCTGGGCGTCAGCGAACGCACCGTGGGCCGCTACATGAAGCAGGCGCTGCGGCAGATCTACCTCAACGAGCTGGTGCCATGAGCGAAGTGCAGCTGGATACGGCCGCAGAACAGGCCATCGACTGGATGGTGCGGCTGCGCTCGGGCCATGCCGATGCGCGGCTGCAACGCCAGCTGCAGGCCTGGCTGAACAGCGACCCGGCCCACGCCGATGCCTGGGCGCGCCTGCAGCGCGGCCTCGGGGCGCCCTATGACAACCTGCGGCGCATGCCCGGCGCGGCCGATTTGCTAATGCACCAGCACGGCTCGAGGCGCCAGCTGCTGCGCGGCCTGGCCGGCCTCGGCCTGCTCGGCGGCGGCCTGTGGCTGACCGCCAGCAGCACGCCGGTGCGCGACCTGCTCGCCGACCTGCGCACCGGCACCGGCGAGCGGCGCAACTTCACCCTCGAAGACGGCAGCCGCCTGAGCCTGAATGCCGGCAGCTCGGTGGACCTGGCCTTCGACCCGCGCCAGCGCCTGATCCTGCTGCGCCATGGCGAGCTGGTGATCCAGGTGGCGCCGGACCCGCAACGCCCGTTGATCGTGCGCAGCGCCCAAGGCGAGGTCCGCGCGCTGGGCACGCGCTTCCTGGTCAGCCAGGAGCAGTACGCCACGCGCGTGGTGGTGCTGGAGCACAGCGTCCGCGCCAGCCTGGCCGGGCACGGCGAGTCGCGCGAGCTGGGCGAAGGGGAGGCGGCGCTGCTGTCCGCGGACGGCATCCACCCGCTGCGCGAGCAGTCCGCCCGCGCCGACTGGCTGAACGGCCGGCTGAGCGTTACCGACGAGCCGCTGGAAGCGGTGATCGAGTCGCTGCGTCCCTACCTGCCGGGCTACGTCCGCGTCGAGCCACGCGCCCGCAATCTCCGAGTGCAGGGTGTCTTCCCGCTGGACGAGCCTCACCGCGCGCTGGCCGCGCTGGGCGAAACCCTGCCGCTGCAGGTGCGCCGCTTCGGTCCCTGGCTGACCCTGATCAGCCTGCGAGAGCCTTGATGTTTCTACGTGAGAAAAATATTTCGGCAGCGCCTGTCCGGATTTTCCACTTCATCGCACCTAGCTCCTGAATACGAATAATTCTCAGGAGATTGCTGTGTCCTCACCCTGGCCCCGCGCCTTCGCCACCGCCTTCGTGCTGGTGGCCAACGCTCCCTCGTTGTTCGCCGCCGAACCCGCGCTGCTGCATTTCGAACTGCCCGCCGCGAGCCTCGCCACCACGCTGAACGCCATCGCCCGGCAGAGCGGCGAGGTGATCTCGCTGGACCCGGCGCTGGTGCGCGACCAGCGCGCGCCCGCCGTGCAGGGCGACTTGAGCGTCGAGCAGGCGCTGGAACAGGCCCTGGCCGGCAGCAACCTGCGCCTGAAGGTCACCGCCAGCGGCGCCTACAGCGTCGAAGCCGCGCCGCTCGACGGCGCCGTGGAACTGGACAGCACCACCGTCACCGCCCAGGGCCTGGATGCCACCAGCGAGGGCAGCGGCTCCTACGCCGCGCGCGCCACCACCATCGGCAAGGGCGAACAGAAGCTCAAGGACATTCCCCAGTCGGTCAGCGTGATCACCCGCAAGCAGCTCGACGACCAGAACATCACCGACCTGCGCGATGCGGTGAACCACAGCACCGGCCTGGTCGGCGCCACCGGCATCGGCCCGGGCATGGTGATCTCCTCGCGCGGCTTCCAGATCGACGACTGGCAGTACGACGGCGTGCCGATCCCGCGCAACTTCTACGTGCTGGGCAACTGGGCGGACCAGGACCTGGTGTTCTTCGACCGCGTGGAAATCCTCCGCGGCGCCTCCGGCCTGCTGCAAGGCGCCGGCAGCCCCGGCGGCGCCATCAACCTGGTGCGCAAGCGCGGCCAGCACACGCCGGTCGCCACCTTCACCGGCAAGGCCGGTTCGTGGGACCACTACGGGCTGCAGGCCGATGTCGGCGGCCCGCTGAACGAGGCCGGGACGATCCGCGGGCGGATGGTCGCCGACCAGAACGACACTCACTCCTTCACCGACTACGTGTGGAGCAAGACCACCTCGCTGTATGGCGCGCTGGACTTCGACCTGAGCCCGGACACCACCGTCGGCATCGGCTTCAGCAACACCGACCTCAACTCCCGGCCGATGGTCCGCGGCCTGCCGCGCTACCCCGACGGCAGCGACATCGGTTTCTCGCGCTCGACCTATTCCGGCGCCACCTGGAATCGCAACGACATCGAGCAGACCACCGTCTACGCCGACCTGACCCATCGCTTCGACGACAACTGGAGCTTCAAGGCCGCCGCCGTGCGCATGCGCGAGCACAACGACTCGACCCACCAGCGCATGCACGGGGAAGTGCAGCCCGATGGCAGCGGGCTGAACTTCGCCGACTGGCTGACCAACTTCGAGTCCACCAAGATCGGCCTGGACATGTACCTCAACGGCCACTTCGAGGCGTTCTCCCTGGAGCAGGAACTGGTCCTGGGCGGCAACTACTCCAAGTACACCTCGGACGACTTCTATGCGCGGCGCTTCGTCCCCGGCGGCAACATCTTCGACATCGATCACCACCGCCCGAAACCGACCCTGGAAGACATCCTCGCCTCGCCTGGCGGCAACTCCACCAACGCCGCCTACGACGTGCGCCAGAAGGGCCTGTACAGCAGCTGGCGGGTGAAGCTGGCCGAGCCGCTGACGGCAGTCCTCGGTGGGCGGGTCAGCTGGTACGACTACGCCTACAAGCTGCCGGACGATGACTACAAGGACAGCATGACCGAGACCGGCGAGGTCACCCCCTACTTCGGCCTGATCTACGAGCTGACGCCCGAATGGTCGGCCTACGCCAGCTACACCGACGTGTTCGAGCCGCAGAGCGCCCGCGATGCGCAGCAGAAAATGCTCGAACCGGTGATCGGCAGCAACTACGAAGTGGGCCTGAAGGGCGAGCTGCTCGATGGCCGGGTCAACACCTCGCTGGCGGTGTTCCGCTACGACCAGAAGAACCGCGCGGTGATCGACGAGGCCTCCGGCTACGCCTGCGACGGCTGGTACTGCTCGAACGCCTCGGGCAAGGTGCGCAGCCAGGGCATCGAAGCCGAGGTCAGCGGCGAAGTGGTGCGCGACCTGCAACTGTTCGCCGGCTACACCTACAACACCACCAGGTTCCTCGACGACCCGGAGAACAAGGGCCGCGTGTTCAGCCAGTGGACGCCCAAGCACATGCTGCGCATGTGGGCCGACTACCAGCTGCCGGGCGAGCTGAACCGCGTCAGCACCGGCCTGGGCTTCGTCACCCAGAGCCATACCGTGAGCTTCGACCGCGAGTTCGACGTGCCCGGCTTCACCGTCTGGAGCGCACGCCTGGGCTATCGCCTGAGCCGGGAAATCGACCTGGCGGTGAACGCCAACAACCTGTTCGACAAGCGCTACTACCTGCCCGGCTTCGCCGCCGCCGATGGCGCGAACAACTTCGGCGATCCGCGCAACCTGATGTTCAGCGTCAAATACACGCCAGAGCTGTGAATCAGCCCAGCTCCTGGCGCAACCACTGCGCCAGGCGCTCGGCGCGCGGGTCGGCGCGGCGCTCGGGGACCCACAGCGCCAGCCGCGCGGTGGTCTCGACGAAGCCCCAGGGCGCGGCGAGGCGGCCGGCGGCAAGATCATCGGCCACCAGCTGCTGCGGCGCGATGGCCACGCCAAGGCCGGCCACGGCGGCTTCCAGCAGGTAGTAGAGGTGCTCGAAGCCCTGGCCCAGCTTCAGCCGCGCCGGGTCGAGACCGTGGCGCGCGGCCCATTCCGGCCAAGCCTGCGGGCGCGATACGGTGTGCAGCAGCGACTCCCCCAGCAGCGCCTCGGCCGGCGCCGCACGCAATTGCTCGAAACGTGCGGAACGCGGGCTGAGCACCGGGCCGATGCTTTCCACCGCCAGCTCCAGCACGCGCATGTCCGCCGGCCACGGCGGCGCAGCGAAGCAGAGGGTGGCATCGAGGCCGCCACGTCGCGGGTCGAGGTCGCCGTCGCTGGCGGAGAGCTGCAGGCGCAGGTCCGGCAGGTCGCGGTTCAGGCGATCCAGGCGCGGGATGAACCAGCGGGCAAGCAAGCTGCCGGGGCAGCCGAGGACGAACGGCGCGTCGCCGCCCGCCTGGCGGCGCAGCTCGGTGCAGACGCTGCGCAGGCGCTCGAAGGAATCGCTGGCCACCTCGCTCAGACGAACGCCGGCATCGGTGAGTTTTACGCCGCGCCCTTCCTTGACGAACAGGGTCACGCCCAGCTCTTCCTCCAGCAGACGAACCTGCCGGCTGATCGCCCCGTGGGTGACACTCAGCTCATCAGCCGCCGCGCTAACACCACGCAGACGGGCAGCGGCTTCGAAGGCGCGCAGGGCATTGAGCGGCGGCAGGTCTCGGCTCATGGCGAATAATCCGTGAGTTTTTCTGACAGGTCATGGCGATCTTATCGCTTTTCCCCGTCATCACACAGCCGTATCCTGATGCCATTTGTAGGAGCGGACTCTGTCCGCGATCGCCCCCAGCCGGCACCTACCTTTCGACAGATAAAGGAGCCTTCCCATGTCCACACTGCGCACCGGTCCAGACGCCAAGGGCCTGTTCGGCAGCTTCGGCGGCCAGTACGTCGCCGAGACCCTGATGCCGCTGATCCACGACCTGGCCCGCGAGTACGAGAAGGCCAAGGACGATCCGGAGTTCCAGAAGGAACTCGCCTACTTCCAGCGCGACTACGTCGGCCGCCCGAGCCCGCTGTACTTCGCCGAGCGCCTGACCGAGCACTGCGGCGGCGCGAAGATCTACCTCAAGCGCGAAGAGCTGAACCACACCGGCGCGCACAAGATCAACAACTGCATCGGCCAGATCCTCCTGGCCCGGCGCATGGGCAAGCAGCGCATCATCGCCGAGACCGGCGCCGGCATGCACGGCGTGGCCACCGCCACCGTGGCCGCGCGCTTCGGCCTGCAGTGTGTGATCTACATGGGCACCACCGACATCGATCGCCAGCAGGCCAACGTGTTCCGCATGAAGCTGCTGGGCGCCGAAGTGATCCCGGTCACCGCCGGCACCGGCACCCTGAAGGACGCGATGAACGAAGCCCTGCGCGACTGGGTGACCAACGTCGACAGCACCTTCTACCTGATCGGCACCGTGGCCGGCCCGCACCCGTACCCGGCAATGGTCCGCGACTTCCAGGCGGTGATCGGCAAGGAAACCCGCGAGCAGCTGGCCGAGAAGGAAGGGCGCCTGCCCGATTCGCTGGTCGCCTGCATCGGCGGCGGCTCCAACGCCATGGGCCTGTTCCACCCGTTCCTCGATGACCAGGGCGTGCAGATCGTCGGCGTCGAAGCCGCCGGCCACGGCATCGAGACCGGCAAGCACGCGGCCAGCCTGAACGGCGGCGTACCCGGCGTACTGCACGGCAACCGCACCTTCCTGCTGCAGGACGAGGACGGCCAGATCATCGACGCGCACTCCATCTCCGCTGGCCTGGACTACCCCGGCATCGGCCCGGAACACGCGTGGCTGCATGACATCGGTCGCGTCGAGTACACCTCGATCACCGACCACGAGGCGCTGGAAGCCTTCCACCAGTGCTGCCGCCTGGAAGGCATCATCCCCGCGCTGGAGTCCTCCCACGCGCTGGCCGAAGTCTTCAAGCGCGCGCCGAACCTGCCCAAGGACCACATCATGGTGGTGAACCTGTCCGGTCGTGGCGACAAGGACATGCAGACCGTCATGCACCACATGCAACAGGAGCCGCAAGCATGAGCCGCCTGCAGACCCGTTTCGCCGAACTCAAACAGCAGAACCGCGCCGCCCTGGTGACCTTCATCACCGCTGGCGACCCGGGCTACTCGACCTCGCTGGACATCCTCAAGGGCCTGCCCGGAGCCGGCGCCGACGTGATCGAACTGGGCATGCCGTTCACCGACCCGATGGCCGACGGCCCGGCGATCCAGCTGGCCAACATCCGCGCCCTGGGCAACGGCCAGAACCTGGCCAAGACGCTGAAGATGGTCCGCGAATTCCGCCAGGACAACAGCACCACGCCGCTGGTTCTGATGGGCTACTTCAACCCAATCCACTACTACGGCGTGGACAAGTTCATCGCCGACGCGAAGGAAGCCGGCGTCGACGGCCTGATCGTCGTGGACCTGCCGCCGGAGCACAACGAAGACCTCTGCCACCCGGCCCAGGCCGCGGGCATCGACTTCATCCGCCTGACCACCCCGACCACCGACGACAAGCGCCTGCCGACCGTGCTCGAAGGCAGTTCGGGCTTCGTCTACTACGTTTCGGTAGCCGGCGTGACCGGCGCCGGCGCGGCGACCCTGGACCACGTCGAGGAAGCCGTGGCACGCCTGCGTCGCCACACCGACCTGCCGGTGTCCATCGGCTTCGGCATCCGTACCCCGGAGCACGCGGCAAACATCGCCCGCCTGGCCGATGGCGTGGTGGTGGGCTCGGCGCTGATCGACAAGATCGCCGAAGCCACCAGCTCCGCCGACGCCGTGCAGAGCGTGCTCGGCCTGTGCCGCCAGTTGGCCGAAGGTGTGCGTAACGCCCGCTGAGGATTGCCATCAGGCTCTACGTAGGATGGCGTGGAGCGCAGCGATACCCATCGATTCCGCGCGAACACAGCATGGGTATCGCTCCGCTCCACCCATCCTACGTTTGGCTCCAGTGTAAGAGCGCACCACGCGCGTGATCGCAGGCATGGCTGCTTCTACACAGAGCTACGGAGCTGGGCCGTTCGCGAGCAAGCTCGCTCCTACAGAGAACACAAGAAAGCCCGGCGCGCCGGGCTTTTTTCTTTTTTGTGCACTGAGGGCCTGTCGCGGCATGCTGTCGAGCTCTTCTGTAGGAGCGAGCTTGCTCGCGAACCCGCCCAGCGCCAAAGCAGCCGGCGCCCAATGCACGCAAGCAAAACTCAGGCGCGCCCACATAGCCAGCACCCACAAAAAAGCCCGGCGCATGCCGGGCTTTTTCGTTGCAGGCGAAGCTTATTCCACGCCTTCTTCCTGCGGCTCTTCTTCGGCACCAGCAGCCGGGCCGCCCAGGCCCAGGCCTTGCGCGGAGCCCATGGCGAAGGCCATGAATTCCGGCACGCTCATGTCCTTGCCGTTGAACTTCACCTGGTCGTTGGCGTAGGCCAGCGAGCTGGACAGCGCGTTACCGTCCAGCACGGCCCACTGCGAGTTCAGGGCCATGCCGCTGAACAGGTCGGTCATGGCGTCGGACTGCTGCTTGAGCGCCACCGGGTCGACGCTGCCGGCGTCTTCGCCACCCAGCGAACCCTGCAGGGCGACGATGTCGCCGATCACTGCCTTGTCCACCTTCAGGTCGGCCTTGAGTGCGGCGAGGATGCTGCGGGCCATCTCGTCCGGGGTAGCAGCGGCAGCGTCAGGCTGGCGCAGGTCGACCGAGAACGAAGCCTTGGCCAAGCCGTGGGCGGTCTGCAGCGACAGCTCGTCCAGCGACAGCACCGGCGAGCCGCCGAGCAGGGCCAGGCCGAGCTTCTTCATTTCTTCTTCCTGTTGCGGGGTCAGCTCGGTGGTTTCCAGGCTGTCCAGCGCCATCTTGCTGTAGGTTTCCTTGAAGGTCTTCAGCACGCCTTCGTCGAGGTTGCGCAGGCTCAGGTCGAGCTTCACGCCGCCGATTTCCTGGCCCTGCACCACGACCTTGCCGATGCGGTAGGAGACGCTCTGGTCCAGGCCCTTGCCGCCCTGCTTGAGGACTTCCTCGACCACGGCGTCGCGCACTTCGACTTCCGGTGCACCCGGCGACTTCACGTGCAGGCTCTTGATGGTGGCGGAGCTCGGGCCGAGGGCGAAGCCGTTGGCGTTTTCCTTCTTGTCGCCCTGCATGCCCAGGTCACGCAATTCGACGCGCGCCGGCTGGCCGCTGTTCTCGTCGGTGAAGTCGAGGTCGATCTCGGCCAGGTTGCCGACGGCGGTCATGTCCTTCTTGTCGGCAGACACGGTGAAATTCACCTTGGCCGGCGACAGGCGCAGCTTGTCCTTGTCCTTGCTGAAGTCCAGGGCGGCGGTTTCGATCACGCCTTCCTGCTTCTGGTCGTAATGCAGGGTCAGCTCGCCGAACAGCGGCGCCTTGCCACCGGCGGCGGTGAACAGCGGGGCGGTGAGCTCGTTCTGCTCCAGGGCGAAATGGCTCTGCGCCATGACCGGCGCCAGCTGGCCGGCGGCCAGACGCGAGGCGGGGAAGGGGCCATGCTCCAGGCGGTCGGTGAAGACCAGGGTCTGCGGCGCCTCGCCTTCCTTGCTGGTGAAGGTCAGGTTGTAGCGCGCGGTACTGGCGAACACGCCACGCTGGATGTCCACCAGGGTCAGGTGTGCGCCCAGGCCGGGGGCTTCCTGCTGCAGCAGTTCGTTGGCCTGGGTGATGCCGTTGTTCACTTCCTGCTCGACGCGGCTGCCGGTGTACCAGGCGCCGGCAACGGCGGCGCCGACGATGGCAACGGGAATGGCGATGGCCAGTGCGGTCTTCTTCATGCTGAGTCCTTTCGTAGACGGCCGTACGGGGGACATCCTGTCGACCGTGGATTGAGAGTTGGCGGCGGGATGCTATCAGGCGCAATGCCATCGCTCCAGCGCGGCGGGCGAACGGCTTCACAGCGCCAGCATTGACCCGCGCGTCTCGGCTGGCAGGATAGGACGAACACCCTCCAGATGAAGTAATGCGCCATGGCCCTGCTGCACAGCCTCCACCACGTCGCCCTGATCTGCTCGGACTACCCGCGCTCCAAGCACTTCTACGTGGATATCCTCGGCCTCAGGGTGATCGCCGAGACCTACCGCACCGCGCGCGACTCCTGGAAGCTCGACCTGGAGCTGGGCGATGCGCGCCTGGAGCTGTTCTCCTTCCCCGGCGCCCCGACCCGGCCGTCCTACCCCGAGGCCCAGGGCTTGCGCCACCTGGCCTTCGCCGTGGACGACCTGGACAGCGCCGTGGCCCACCTGCAGAGCCACGGCGTAGCCTGCGAGCCGATCCGCGACGACGAACTGACCGGCAAGCGCTTCACCTTCTTCGCCGACCCGGACGACCTGCCGCTGGAGCTTTACGAGCGCTGATGCCTGCCTTTGGGTGCCAGGGCATGCCCTCACCCTCCCCCAGGGGGAGAGGGCTGGGGTGAGGGGAAACGCACAGCGCCGATGCCGGGCCAATGCCCCGTAGGAGCGGACCTTGTCCGCGAATCCTTCCGTGGGCACCGCCGCTGGCCATTCGCGGAGAAGCTCCGCTCCTACAAGAGCGGAACAACCTCAGGCCGGCACCGCCTCGCTGCCCAAAGCCCCGCGCAGGCTGGCCAGATCGCGCAGCGGCGGCGCACCGAACAGGCGGCTGTATTCGCGGCTGAACTGCGACGGACTTTCGTAGCCGACGCGATGCCCGGCCACCGCCACTTCCAGCCCTTCGGAAAGCATCAGCCGCCGCGCTTCCTGCAGGCGCAGCTGCTTCTGGTACTGCAGCGGGCTGAGCGCGGTCACTTCCTTGAAGCGGTGGTGCAGGGTGGACACGCTGAGGTTGACCTCGCGGGCCAGGTCCTCGATGCGCAGGGACTTGTCGTAGTTGCGGTTGAGCCATTCGATGGCGCGGGTGACGCGGTGGGTCTGACTGTCGGTCATCGCCAGATCATGCAGCAGGTGGCCCTGCGGGCCGCGCAGCAGTCGGTAGAGGATTTCGCGGACGAACAGCGGCGCCAGCATCTCGATGTCGCGCGGGGTGTCCAGCAGGCGCATCAGGCGCAGCAGGGCGTCGAGCACGGTGCAATCCACACGCTGCAGATAGATGCCGCGGCTGGCCGGGCGCGGCGCGCTGCCCGCAAGACCGGCCTCGGCGATCAGCCGGGTCAGCTCGCCGGGGTCGATATCCAGGCGGATGGACAGGTAGGGCCTCTCCGGCGAGGCCTCGATCACCTGCCCGGAGACCGGCAGCGTCACCGACACGACCAGCAGGTTGAGTTCGTCGTAGCGATAGACCTCGCTGCCCAGGCGCACTTCTTTGCAGCCCTGGGCAATCACGCACAGGGCCGGGCGGTAGAGCGTCGGCATGCGGCCTTCGTTGGGGCAGTCGCCACGGGCGACCAGCAGCGAATCGATGGCGGTTTCGAAGAGACCTTCACCCTGGCAGTGGCGCTGGATGATGTCGGCCAGCTCCTGGCGGCCGGCGGCAATGGGATCAAAGGCGGGAACGGACTGGGACATGCACAGGACCTCCAGTGGCGGCGCACGAAGCTTACGCCCACGGCGTATGCGCGCGTGTGACAGTAAGGCAGCCGCTGGAGGATCAGGCAAGCAATCGGCAGGAATGGACAAGCCACCCCGTGTTCGGGTCGCGCACCGTGACGGTGCGAGAGGCGGAAACGGGCGGGAAACACGCGGTTTCAGACTTCCGCGAAGGCTCCGCAGGATCAGGCAAGAAGGCGACAGCATCCGGATAACGCCCGGCCCTGGCCGCGCCGTAAGCTTCCTGTCAGTCGTCCGAGGAGCCACCTCGGGCTTCTTCCTGTAATGCGGAGGACAGGACATGCACTGGCAAACACCCATCGAACACGAATTGCACATCCACCCCCGGCTCGGGCACGAGGCGGAGCTCGGCGCCCTGATCGACAACCTGGTCGACGGCGCACGCCGCGCGCCGGGATGCCTGCACTGCCAACTGGTGGCCCGCGAGAACGGCCAGCCGTGGCTGCTGCAGGGCAGCTGGAAGGACGAGGAGGCGCTGCTCGACTACTTCGCCACGCCCTCGTCACAGCTGCTCGGCGAAGTGCTTCTATGCCACTGTCGAAGCCTCAGCGGCGGCATAGTGGAAACCCTCGATCAGGCCACCGGAAAGGTGGCCTGAGTTTTTTTGGATAGAGAACTTTCAGGCAGAGAGCTTTCCGGCCCAGAGTTTTCAGCCCCTCAGTATTCCAGGCTCCAGCCCAGGGTGAAGGTCCGCCCGCGGCCCTGGTAGTCGTACAGATAGGCCGGCCCGTAGGTCGGCGCATAGAACAGCGCGGCACGCTGACCCCAGACGGTGCTGTACTGCTTGTCCAGCAGGTTCTGGATACCGGCGCTGAAGGTGCCGAAACCGGTCTTCTGCTCGCCCATCAGGTCGAAGGTGGTGTAGCCGTCGATCTCGTGGTCCGCGTCGTCCTTCAGGTTGAAGGCGTGCTGGGCCTGCAGGCGGGCACTGCGTTCGCCATCACCCCAGCCGACGAAGGCCGTGGACTTGGACAGCGACGCATAGCGCGCATCACGCTTGATCCAGTCGCCATCGGCATCCTCTTCCTGTGAACGCACCAGGTGCAGCGTGGTGCCGCCCTGCCAGCCGTTCTCGAAGTAGCGGGTGACCGCGCCCTCGAAGCCGAAGTCGCGGCTCTTCTGGTCCTGCACGTCGATGGTCAAGGTCGCGGCGTCGGTGGTGATGATCTTGTCCGACCAGATGTAATACACCGCCGCCTGCGCCTGCCACTGCATGTCGCTGTAGCGCCAGCCAGTCTCGACCTGGCGGCTCTTGATGCCGGCCAGCGGGTTGTCGTCCACCGACAGGCCGGCCTTGCCGTAGTACTTGGCCGGGTCGGGCAGGTCGAAGCCCTCGCTGTAGTTGGTCCACAGCTGGTGGCCGTTCTTGAAGTCGTAGATCGCGCCGAGGTTGAACAGGTTGACCTGGTAGTCGTTGCTGCCGCCGGGCACGCCTTTGAAGTCGTCCACTTCGACATCCATCTTCTGGTGGCGCGCGCCGCCGGAAATGGTCAGGTTGTCGGTGGCCTTCCAGTCCAGCTGACCGTAGAACGACAGCCCGTCGACGATGTAGCTGGGGTAGCGCGGCGCGCTGCTGGCGGTTTCCAGGTCGAGGCCGCCGCTTTCGGAGGACAGGCGCTGGTCGAAGACCTTCTGCTCGGCGTTGAAGCGCTCGTGGTCGAGGTCCACGCCGTAGGTGAACTTCAGCGCATCCCACTGCTTGCTGAACAGGCCCTTGAGGCCGCTGACCTCGAAGTTCTGCTGCGAGCCGGCGAAGTACACACCCTTGGAGCCGGTGGGCTTGCCGGTGTTGTAGTAGGGGAAGGGATAGAAGTTGTCGTCTTCCTTGCGGTAGTACGCCTGCAGGTAGAAGTCCTGCTCCAGCAGGTTGCTGTGGTGGTAGTTGGCGTTGAGCAGCACGCGCCGCGAGCGTGGTTCGAGGTCGGTATCCAGGCCACTGCGGATCTCGGCGTCTTCCAGGTCCGACGGCCCCTGGTAGTTCAGGTGCGGAAAGTAGATGCCGGTGCTGCCGTCGTTGCCCGAGTCGTAGTACTGCGCCAGCAGGTCGAGGCTCTGCTCGTCGGTGAACTGCGCGGTGAGGTTGCCCATCACGTCGACGGTGCGGTTGTACTGCAGGTCGGTCTGGGTGTTGTCGATGAAGATCTGGTTGCCGGCGCCGTCGTAGAAGGCTTCGTTCTTCTCCGCCGAGACACCCAGGCGGCCCGCCAGCCGGTCGGTGCCGCCGCTGATGGATTGCGCGGCGCGGGTCGATAGGTCGTCGCTGTTGTTGAAGCCGCTGCTGGCGCCCAGCTGCGTCTCGAAGCGCGCATCGCCGGCGGCGCCCTTCTTGGTGATGATGTTGATGATGCCGCCGGTGGCGCCGCCGCCGTAGATGGCGCTGGCGCCGGAGAGCACTTCGATGCGCTCGACGTTGAACGGCGAGATGCTGTCGAACTGGCGCGACAGGCCGCGCGAGCTGTTCTGGCTGACGCCGT
This sequence comes from Pseudomonas sp. CAN1, assembly GCF_030462585.1. Classification (GTDB taxonomy): domain Bacteria; phylum Pseudomonadota; class Gammaproteobacteria; order Pseudomonadales; family Pseudomonadaceae; genus Pseudomonas. The sequence continues at coordinate 373,007 of NZ_JASMRU010000001.1, forward strand.
CGATCATCACCAGCACGTTGCGCCCGCGCATGTTCTGGCCGTAGTTGGTGCGGCCTTCCGGCGCCAGGTCGAGGCCGGGGACCAGCTTGCCGACGGCTTCCTTGAGGCTGACGCCGGTATCCAGCTGCTCGCGCAGCTGGGTCTGGTCGACCACCCAGACGGTGCCGGGGATCGAGCTGATGTCGGTGGGCGTGCGCGCTGCCACGCTGATCTGCATCGGCGCCAGGCTCAGGGCGGCGGAGTCGTCCTTCTCGCGCTTGAGCAGCACGGTGCGCTCGTCGGTGAAGCGCCAGCTTACGCCGCTGCCGGAAAGCAGCTGGTTGAGCGCTTCCTCGGTGCTGTAGGTGCCGTCCAGCCCTTCGCTCTGCAGGCCCTGGATATCCTCGGAGTTGAACAGCAGGTGCAGCCCGGCCTGGTCGGCGAACTGGGTCAGCGCGCTGTCCAGGCTGCGCGGGGCGATGTGCAGCTCGACGGCGGCAGAGCCGGCCGCGTGGGCCAGGGGAGCACCGGCAGCGAGCAGGGAAGCCAGCAACAGCGCGCGGTGCAGCGGGGAAGGACGGTAAGGCATGCGGGAGAAATCCGTTCTTGTGTGGGCAGGGTCGCGTATTGAGAATTTTTCGCGTTCCTGCCTACGACGAAACGGCCAGGCAAACCTTGCAGTGGCCAATGCAAAAAATTTTCATTTTCTTGTGTGAGAGGACGGCAAAGGCTTTCGTAGGGCGCATGAAGCGTGCCGCTTCATGCGCCGATACGGGGTGAGCGGCGGATAACGCCGGGGGCGTTATTCGCCCTACGGTCCCGCCCGGCTCTGGGCAGGGTGCCCCTTGTAGGAGCGAGCTTGCTCGCGAACAGATTTCCCGGCGGCTCCGCGGCTGGGCGGTTCGCGAGCAAGGGCTAGGCGCCCCCCTCGGTCCTACGAAAAACGCGTCAAGCTTTCGGGGAGGGACGGATCAGCACCAGCCAGGGCAGATGGGTAACGGTCACCGGCTGCAACCGCTCCAGGGTCTTGAGCAGGGCGCCGGGGTCCTGCAGGTCGAACACACCGCTGACCTTGTGCTGGCGCAGCGCACTGTCGGTCAGCACGATGCGGCCGGGGACGTAGCGCTCCAGTTCGTCRAGCACTTCGCCCAGCGGGCGCTGGTTGAAGATCAGCTTGCCGCGCTGCCAGGCGCTGGCGCTGGACAGGTCCAGCGGCTGTGCCGGCTCGGGCGCGGTGCTGTCGCGGTAGCTCAGGCGCTCGCCAGCGGACAATCGCACCGGCGCACTGCCGGCGCTGTTCACCTGGACCACGCCCTCGGTCACGTCCACGCGCACCTGCGGCCCACGGCTGTCGACGTCGAAGCGCGTGCCCACGGCGCGCACTTCGCCGCCCCTGGCTTCGACGATGAAGGGCCGTGCCGGGTCCTTGGCCACCTCGAACAGCGCCTCGCCGCCATGCAGGCGCAGGCGCCGCTGCTGCGGGCTGAAGTCCACCGACAGCGCGCTGTCACTGTTCAGCCAGACCCGGCTGCCATCGGCCAGCTCCAGCATGCGTCGCTCGCCGGTGCGGGTGGCGTAATCGGCATACAGCCCGGCCAGCGGCTCGGGCAGCGCGATAGTCAGCGCAACGGCCGCAACGCACGCAGCGGCGGCCAACGCCAGCAGGCGACGAGGACGCCGCGCACGCTGGCGATAGCGCTGGGCGCTGCGGGTTTCCGGCAAGGCTCCCCACAGGGCTTCGGCCTCGCGGGCGGCGCGTTCGTGCTCCGCGCTCTGCCCGCGCCAGCGCAGGAAATCCATGCGCTCGGCGGCGTCGACGCTGCCCGAATGCAGTTGCACCAGGCGCTCGATGGCCTCGTCGGCGAGGGACAGCTCGACGCGACTCATGGTGTGCCCTCCTGGCGCTGCGCCCAGTCGCGGCAATGGCGCATGGCCTGGACGATGTACTTGCCCACCATGCTCTCGGACACCCCCAGGCGCTGGGCGATCTGCGCGTGGGTGAGGCCATCGAGGCGGTTCATCAGCAGCGCCTCGCGGGCGTTCGTCGGCAGCTGGTCGAGGGCGGCGTCCAGGTGTTCCAGCGCCTCATGGGCGAGCAGGCGGTGCTCCAGCCCGGACGCGGGGTCGCTCAGGTCGTTGGCGGCAGCTTCATCGACATGCAGCTCGGCCAGCCGGCCCTCGCGGCGCAGGTTGTCGATGGCGATGTTGCCGGCGACGCGGAACAGGTAGGCGCGCGGGTCCTGCACTTCGGCTTCGGCGGGGTGGTCGGCCAGGCGCAGCCAGGTGTCCTGGGCGACGTCGGCGGCGCGCTGGTTGTCCCCCAGCCTGCGGGCGAGGAAGCGCATCAGGTCCGCGTAGTGCGCCTGGAAGCTCTGCAGCAGGGAGGAAGAAGCGAAGCGCCGCATGATGGCCGAAATACCCTGGAAAACCGGCCAACGTCTGTCAGACCGATGCGAAGGGTGGGCAGCATACACCGAATCGAGAATTATTATCGAATGCAAAAAAGTGTCAGCTCGTGAACTGCGAGAGGTCCAGCGGCCGCACTTCGCCCATCCACATGGCGTAGTCGCGGTGATCGCGCAGGTCGTTGCCGGTGTTGGGGTGGACGAACACCACCAGGCCGTCACGGTTAAGCGCCAGCCACGGCACCAGGGTGGCGAAGGTGGCGTTGTCGAAGGCCAGCTGGCAGCTCCAGTCCGGGTGCGGGCCGACCGGCCGCTCGTGGACGCGGCCCATCTTCGCGCCGAAGCGCCGCGCCGCCTCCTCGCACAGCGCGCGGGCGCGCTCGATGCTGCCGGCGTCGAAATAGACGTGGGCGTGGAAGTCCTGAATCTCGCTCATCGGTCCTGCTCCAGTTCCGCCTGCAACCAGTCGACGAATCGCTGCACCAGGCGCATCCGCCGTTTGCGCTCGGGCAGCACGGCGTAATAGCCGAAGCGCGATTGCAGCGACCCGGCGAGGGGCCGGCACAGTAACCCCTGCTCCAGCAGTTCGTCGACCAGATGCCGCCAGCCGATGGCCACGCCCTGCCCGGCGATGGCCGCCTGCACCAGCAGGGTGTAGTTGTCGAAACGCAGCCCGGCCGGCGCCGGTGCATCGTCGATGCCCAGCGCGCGGTACACGCCGCCCCAGTCGAACCAGCGGCTGGATGCCTCGGGTTTGAGGTGCAGCAGCGGCAGCTCGGTGAGCGCCTGGGGCGACAGCGGCAGCTCGCGGCCTTCGAGCAGGCGCGGGCTGCATACCGGGAAGACTTCCTCACTGAACAGGCGCAACGCCTCGCCGTGCTTGAAGCGCCCGTCGCCGAAAGCGATGGCCACGTCGATGTCGCTGCGCAGAGCAATCGGGCTGCGGTCGCTGCTGATCAGGCCGACGTCCAGCTCCGGGTGCGCCTGGCGGAAGCGCGGCAGGCGCGGCATCAGCCAGTACGCGGCAAAGGCGAAATCGGTGGCGACCTGCAGCACTTCATGGGGATGTTGCGCGGTGACCGCGGCGATGCCGGCGTCGATGCTCTCCAACCCTGCCTGAACGTGCTGCTGCAGCACCTGTCCACTCTCGGTGAGGGCGATACCGCGGTGGATGCGGTCGAACAGGCGCACCGCGAGGAGTTTCTCCAGGCGCTTGATCTGCTGGCTGACCGCCGGCTGGGTGGTGCCCAGCTCGCCGGCAGCGGCGGTGAAGCTGAGCAGGCGCGCAGCGGATTCGAACACGCGCAGCAGTTCCAGCGGCACGCTCATGGCTGCCCGTCACATAAGCCAGTGTTATCCGAAGCATGTTGCGCCATGCGCTTTACCCCCTATCCAGCAGGAAACAGACTCATTCCAGCGTCATTTCGCCACAGCATCCCATAACAGCGCCTACAGGATAAGCCCAACGCCATGAAGCGCCAGCGCCCGAACATCCTCTTCATCATGGCCGACCAGATGGCCGCGCCGCTCCTGCCCTTCCACAACGAAAACTCGCCGATCAAGCTGCCCAACCTCTCGCGCCTCGCCGGCGAGGGCGTGGTGTTCGACTCGGCCTACTGCAACAGCCCGCTCTGCGCCCCCTCGCGCTTCACCCTGGTGAGCGGCCAGCTGCCGACGAAGATCGGCGCCTGGGACAACGCCGCCGACTTTGCCGCCGACGTGCCCACCTACGCGCACTACCTGCGCCGCCTGGGCTACCGCACCGCGCTGTCGGGCAAGATGCACTTCTGCGGCCCGGACCAGCTGCACGGCTACGAGGAGCGCCTGACCAGCGACATCTACCCCGCCGACTACGGCTGGGCGGTGAACTGGGACGAGCCGGACGTGCGCCCGAGCTGGTACCACAACATGTCCTCGGTGCTGCAGGCCGGCCCGTGCGTGCGCACCAACCAGCTCGACTTCGACGAGGAGGTGGTGTTCAAGGCGCGCCAGTACCTCTACGACCACGTGCGCGAGCACCCCGAGCAGCCGTTCTGCCTCACCGTGTCCATGACCCACCCGCACGACCCCTACACCATCCCGCGCGAGTACTGGGACCTGTACCGCGACGAGGACATCCCGCTGCCCTCGGTGCAGATCGCCCAGGCCGAGCAGGACCCGCACTCCCAGCGCCTGCTCAAGGTGATCGACCTGTGGGGCCAGGAGATGCCCGAGGAGAAGGTGCGCGCCGCCCGCCGCGCCTACTTCGGCGCGTGCAGCTATGTCGACGCGCAGATCGGCGCGCTGCTGCGCACCCTGGAGGATTGCGGCCTTTCCGATGACACCCTGATCGTGTTCTCCGGCGACCACGGCGACATGCTTGGCGAGCGCGGCCTCTGGTACAAGATGCACTGGTTCGAGATGGCCGCCCGCGTGCCGCTGCTGGTGCACGCACCCAAGCGTTTCGCCGCGCATCGGGTCAGCCAGTCGGTGTCCACCGTCGACCTGCTGCCAACCCTCGTCGAGCTGGCCGGCGGGCAGGTCGAACCCGGCGTCGACCTCGACGGCCGCTCGCTGCTGCCGCACCTGCAAGGCACTGGCGGGCATGACGAAGTGATCGGTGAATACACCGCCGAAGGCACCGTCAGCCCGCTGATGATGATCCGCCGCGGCGACTTCAAGTTCATCTATTCCGAGCAGGACCCGTGCCTGCTGTTCGACGTCGCCAACGACCCGCGCGAGCTGCAGAACCTCATGGAATCGCCGGCCCACGCCAACCTGGTACGCGATCTGCTGGGTGAAGCCCGCGCGCGCTGGGACGTCCCGTCTATAACCAGACAGGTGCTGGCCAGCCAGCGTCGCCGCCGGCTGGTGGCCGAAGCGCTGACCCATGGCACGCTGAAAAGCTGGGATCACCAGCCCATGGTCGACGCCAGCCAGCAGTACATGCGCAACCACATCGACCTCGACGATCTGGAGCGCCGCGCCCGCTATCCGCAACCGAAATAACAACCACAACAAGCCGAAGGGGAAGGGAGCATGAAGAAGGTATCTACGTTGTTACTGGCCGGCGCACTGACGCTGGGCGGCCCGCTGGCCTGGGCCGAAGATGAAGCCTGCAGTACGGTGAAACTGGCCGATCCGGGCTGGACCGACATCGCCGTCACCAACGGCATCGCCGCCTTCCTCCTCGACGGCCTCGGCTACAAGGTGAAGATCGACACCCTGTCGGTGCCCATCACCTACGGCGGTCTGCGCGACGGCCAGGTGGATGCCTTCCTCGGCAACTGGATGCCCGCGCAGCAGGGCTTCTACGACCAGTTCATCGCCAGCAAGCAGGTCACCCAGCTGGCGAAGAACCTGCAGGGCACCGAGTTCACCCTGGCCGTGCCGACCTACGTGTGGAACGCCGGGGTGAAGAMCTTCGATGACCTGAACCAGCACGCCGACCAGTTCAGCAAGAAGGTCTACGGCATCGGCTCCGGCGCGCCGGCCAACCAGTCGATCCAGAAGATGATCAGCGGCAACGAGTTCGGCCTGGGCAGCTGGAAGCTGGTGGAATCCAGCGAGCAGGCGATGCTCGCCGAGGTCGGCCGCGCGGTGAAGCGCGAGCGCTGGGTAGTGTTCCTGGGGTGGACGCCGCACCCGATGAACGTGAAGTACGACATGAAGTACCTCACCGGCGGCGAGAAGTACTTCGGCAGCACCGGCAGCGTGTTCACCGTGACCCGCAACGGCTACGCCGAGCAGTGCCCGAACAGCGGCAAGCTGCTGGCCAACCTGTCCTTCGACCTGCAGATGGAGAACGCCATCATGGCCGAGGTACTGGAGAAGAACGTGAAGAACCCCGACGCGGTGAAGGCCTGGATCAAGGCCAACCCGCAGAGCCTGGACACCTGGCTGCAAGGCGTGAAGACCCGCGACGGCGGCGACGCGCTGGCCGCCGTGAAGGCCAAGCTGTAGGCCGTCGATGGAGCGCTTGATTCGCCTGTTGCCGTTCCTCGCCTGGCTGCCCCAGGTCAGCGGGCGCGACCTGCGCCGTGACCTGGGCGTGGGTCTTTCCGGCGCGGTGCTCGCCCTGCCGCAGTCCATGGCCTACGCACTGATCGCCGGACTGCCAGCGGAGTACGGGCTCTACGCGGCAATGCTGCCGGTGCTGATCGCCTGCCTGTGGGGCTCGTCGAAGCACATGGTCGGCGGGCCGACGGCGGCGATCTCGGTGGTGCTGTTCACCGCCATCGCCCCGCTGGCGCCGCCGGGCAGCGCGCAGTTCATCCAGTACGCGCTGCTGCTGACCTTCCTCGCCGGGCTGTTCCAGTGGCTGCTGGGCATGCTGCGCTTCGGCGTGCTGGTGAACTTCGTCTCGCATTCGGTACTGCTCGGCTTCACCTGCGGCGCCGCGCTGGTGATCGTGATCGGCCAGTTGCCCTACCTGCTCGGCATCGCCGCAGAGGGGCAGGGCACGGCGCTGACCAGCGCCGCCGCGCTCTGGTGGAAGCTGCCGCAATTCCACTGGCCGTCATTGCTGGTGGGCCTGTTCAGCCTGGTGCTGAGCCTGATCGTGAAGCGCCTGTGGCGGCGCGGGCCGGCGTTGCTGGTTGGCCTGTTCGGCGCCAGCGCGCTGGTCTGGGCGATGCCGACGACCTTCGCCGAGGTCGCCAAGGTGGCTGCCTTCCGCAGCGCGTTGCCGCCGTTCAGCGCGCTGTCGTTCGACCTGACCGCCATCGCCCAGTTGCTCCCCGCCGCCGTCGCCTGCGGCATGCTCGGGCTGGTCACCAGCCTGTCGATTGCCCGCGCCCTGGCCGCTCGATCACACCAGGCGCTGGACGCCAACCAGGAAGTGCGCGCCCAGGGGCTGTCCAACCTGATCGGGCCATGGCTGTCGGGCACACTGTCCGCCGGCTCCTTCACCCGCTCCGGACTGAACCAGGATGCCGGCGCGCGTACGCCGCTGGCCGGGGTTTTCTCGGCAATGTGGGTCGCGCTGCTGGCAGTGGCCGGTGCCGGGCTGATCACCCATATCCCGCTGCCGGCCATGGCTGCCGGCATCCTGCTGATCTGCTGGAACCTGGTCGACCGCCCGGCCCTGCGTGCGCTGTGGAAGGGCAGCCGCGCAGAATCCCTGGTGATGCTGCTGACCCTCGCCGCCACCCTGCTGCTGCCGCTGCAGAACGCGATCTACGCCGGCGTGCTGGCCTCGCTGTTCTTCTACCTCAAGCGCACTTCGCAGCCGCGCGTTCAGCAGTGGGAAAAAGAGGACGAGGAAGTACTGCGCATCGAAGGCTCGATCTTCTTCGGCGCCTGCGACTACCTGCAGAAGCTGATGCAGCACAGCCGCGGCGAACGCCTGGTGCTGGACGCCCACCACGTGAACTTCATCGATTTCGCTGGCGCGCAGATGCTCCAGCAGGAAGCCCGCCGCCTCGCCAGCGAAGGCCGCAGCCTGGTGCTGCGCAACGCCCGGCCACGGGTGCGCGCGGAGCTGGAGAAGCAGATGGGGAAGGGCGGGGTGTTGTTGGTCGAGGAGTGATCGGCTCGCTGGTAAATACCATCGTAGGAGCGGACCTTGTCCGCGAAAGGCATCAGGTATTCACCGGATCGTTCAGCGCACACCGTTCGGGGTTTCGCGGACAAGGTCCGCTCCTACGGTGAGCCCTCTACCCTGTAGGAGCGAGCTTGCTCGCGAACAGATTTCCCGGCCACTTCGGTGCCAAGCGGTTCGCGAGCAAGCTCGCTCCTACAAGAGCCTGCGCGAAATCAGCCCTTGAGCTGACGGCGCAACTCCTCCAGCACCGGCGCCGAATCCGGGCGCACGCCGCGCCAAAGCAGGAAGGCTTCCGCCGCCTGCTCGACCAGCATGCCCAGCCCGTCGATGCAGCGCGCCGCCCCGTGTTCGGCGGCCCAGCGATTGAAGGCAGTGACGTCCTTGCCGTACATCATGTCGTAGCAGACCGTGTGCCCCGGCTGGATCAGCGCCGGGTCGATGGGCGGCAGTTCGCCGGCCAGGGAGGCCGAAGTGCCGTTGACGATCAGGTCGAACGGCGCGGCGCGCAGGTCGAAACCGCCGCCGCTCACCGCGCCCAGATCCTTGAACTCCTGCGCCAGCTGCTCGGCCTTCGACGCCGTGCGGTTGGCGATGACGATGCTCGCCGGTTGCTGGCTGAGGAAGGGTTCGAGGATGCCGCGCACCGCGCCACCAGCGCCCAGCACCAGGATGCGCGCACCGCGCAGGACGACGCCATGGTTCACCGTGAGGTCGCGGGTCAGCCCGGCGCCGTCGGTGTTGTCGCCCAGCAGTCCACCGCCGTCGAGCTTCTTCAGGGTATTCACCGCACCCGCCCGGCGCGCGCGCTCGCTCAGCTCGGTGGCCAGGCGGTAGGCGTCTTCCTTGAACGGCACGGTGACATTGCCGCCCAGGCCCTGCGCGAAGAACTCGCGGGCGCTCCCGGCGAAGTCGTCCAGCGGCGCCAAGCGTGCGTCATAGCTCAGCGCCTGGCCGGTCTGCTCGGCGAACAGACGGTGAATCTGCGGCGACTTGCTGTGGCCGATGGGGTTGCCGAAGACGCAGTAGCGGTCCATGGAGAAGTCCTGGGGCATGAAATCGAAAGGTCGAGAGAGTGCCGCTTTTTACACTGCGGTGCCACACGGTGTTCGCGAGCAAGCTCGCTCCTACGAAGAGCGGTCCTGCTCGCGTGCTTTTCGTAGGAGCGAGCTTGCTCGCGAACCGCCCGAGGTGCGGAAGGTCAGACCTGCGCCAGCCAGTCCCGATCGGTGAGGAAGTACTCGGTCAGGCGCGCTTCCGCGCTGCCCGGCTCCGGCTTCCAGTCGTAGCCCCAGCGCACCTGCGGCGGCAGCGACATGAGGATCGACTCGGTGCGCCCGCCCGACTGCAGGCCGAACAGGGTGCCGCGGTCGTAGACCAGGTTGAATTCGACGTAGCGGCCGCGGCGGAAGGCCTGGAACTCGCGCTGCTGCTCGGTGTAGGGGGTGTCCTTGCGCTTGCGCACGATGGGCAGGTAGGCGTCGATGTAGGCATCGCCGATGGCGCGCAGGAAGGCGAAGCTGGTGTCGAAGTCCCACTGGTTCAGGTCGTCGAAGAACAGGCCGCCGACACCGCGCGGTTCGTTGCGGTGCTTGATGTGGAAGTAGCGGTCGCACCATTCCTTGTAGCGCGGGTAGACGTCCGCGCCGAAGGGCGCGCAGGCGTCGCGGGCGACCTGGTGCCAGAGCACGCAGTCTTCTTCATGGGCGTAGTAGGGCGTCAGGTCGAAGCCGCCGCCGAACCACCAGACCGCCTCCTCGCCTTCCTTCTCGGCGATGAAGAAGCGCACGTTGGCATGGGAGGTCGGCACGTGCGGGTTGGTCGGGTGGATCACCAGCGACACGCCCAGCGCCTGGAAGCCGCGCCCGGCCAGTTCCGGGCGGTGCGCGCTGGCACTCGGCGGCAGGCCGGCGCCGAACACGTGGGAGAAGTTCACGCCACCCTTCTCGATCAGCGCGCCATCGCCGATCACCCGCGTCCGACCGCCACCGCCCGCCGGCCGCTGCCAGGAATCCTCGACGAAACGGGCGCTGCCGTCCTCGGCTTCGAGTGCGGCGCAGATGCGGTCTTGCAGGTCGAGCAGGTAGGCCTTCACGGCCTCGATGCGGTCGGTCACGAGAATCACCTTGGAGCGGGAAAGCCACGCGTGGCGCGGGCCGGAGCGAAGTTTGGGTGGCAAAACGGGGGCAAGCATACCATCGCCGCCGGCAAAGCTGGTCTTGACGCCCGTCATGCGGGCGGCTTGGATGAAAGTCTTTTCCCCGGCGAGGCAGAGCCTCGCGCCATCAGGAGAGCGACATGGCCAAGCGTGTTCAATTCGCCAAGACCGGCGGCCCGGAAGTCCTCGAAATCGTCGACTACACCCCGGCCGAGCCCGGCCCGAACGAGGTGCGGGTACGCAACCGCGCCATCGGCCTGAACTTCATCGACACCTACTACCGCAGCGGCCTGTACCCGGCGCCGAGCCTGCCTTCCGGCGTCGGCACCGAGGGCGCCGGCGAGGTGGAGGCGGTGGGCAGTGCGGTGACCAACGTGAAGGTTGGCGACCGCGTCGGCTACGCCACCGGCCCGTTGGGCGCCTACAGCGAGCAGCACGTGCTGCCGGCGGCCAGCGTGGTGAAGCTGCCGGATGCGATCACCTTCGAGCAGGCCGCCGCGGTCATGCTCAAGGGCCTCACCGTGCAGTACCTGCTGCGCCAGACGTACAACGTGCAGCCGGGCCAGACCATCCTCTGGCACGCGGCGGCCGGCGGTGTCGGGCTGATCGCCTGCCAGTGGGCGAAGGCCATCGGCGCGCACCTGATCGGCACCGTGAGTTCGGCGGCCAAGGCGGAGCTGGCGAAAGCCCACGGCGCCTGGGAAACCATCGACTACAGCCACGAGAACGTGGTCGAGCGCGTGCTGGCGCTGACCGATGGCAAGAAGTGCCCGGTGGTCTACGACTCGGTCGGCAAGGACACCTGGCTGACCTCGCTGGACTGCACCGCCCAGCGCGGCCTGGTGGTCAGCTTCGGCAACGCCTCCGGCCCGGTGGACGGGGTGAACCTGGGCATCCTGTCGCAGAAGGGCTCGCTCTACGTCACCCGGCCGACGCTGTTCGGCTACGCCAGCACGCCGGAACGCCTGCAGGCCATGGCCGACGACCTGTTCGGCATGATCACCAGCGGCAAGGTGAAGGTGGAGATCAACCAGCGCTTCGCCCTGGCCGACGCGGCCAAGGCGCAGACCGAACTGGCGGCGCGGCGCACCACCGGGTCGACCATTCTGTTGCCCTGATCGGCTGGACAACGTTCGCGAGCACCGGTGCCCCATTGTAGGAGCGGACTCTGTCCGCGATCGATTTCCGGCAACTCCGAGCTGGCTGGTTGGACATCGCGGACGGAGTCCGCTCCTACAGGGTCAGGACGGGCGAACGGTCTCGCCGGTTCGCAGGTCGCGTATAAGGCTCGGATTGCGGCGCCCACCCAGGGAGCCGCCGAGCACGCCGTCCAGCTCGCCATGGAAATATTGCTCGATGCGCAAGCGGGTGCGCGCGGCCGGGCGGCCGGCGGGGTTGGCGGAGGTGGAGATCAGCGGGCCGGTGAACTGGCACAGCTCGCGCACCAGTGGGTGGTCGGTGACGCGCACGGCCACGGTGTCATGCACGCCGGTCACCCACTCGGGCAGGCGACCCTGGTGCGGCACCAGCCAGGTGTTCGGCCCCGGCCAGCTGGCGGCTAGCTTGTCGCGCCAGGCTTCGGGCAGGTCTTCGAGGAGGAAGTCGAGCTGGCCGATGTCCGCAGCGATGACGATCAGGCCCTTTTCCACCGGGCGCGCCTTGATTGCCAGCAGGCGATACACCGCATCGGCGCTCCACGGATCGCAGCCCAGGCCCCAGACGGCTTCGGTCGGATAAGCGATCACACCGCCATCGCGCACGACCTGGGCCATGCGCTGGGTACGCCAGTTGCTGAACATCGGGACTTTCCTCGGATCTGCGATGCGCGGCAGTTTACGTGCTCAGGGGGCGCGATGCACCCAGACGCCGGCCTCGCAGGCTACCCGTCCATCCAGCTCCAGCTCGGTGAGTTCCACCAGCACCTGCGGCAGCTCCAGGCCGCTGCGCAACGCCAGTTGTTCGCTGCTCTGCGGGGCTGCGCGCAGCAGCTCCACCAGGGGATGTGCCGGTAGCGTCGGCGTGGTCTGCACGGCCGGCGCACTTTGCGTCCAACCGCGCAGGCCTTCGAGGATGTGCTCCACCGTCTCCACCAGCGTCGCGCCCTGACGGATCAGCTCGTGGCAGCCGCGCGCACCGGGATGGTGGATGGATCCGGGAATCGCATAGACCTCGCGGCCCTGCTCGGCAGCCAGCCGCGCCGTGATCAGCGAGCCGCTGGACGGGCTGGCCTCGACCACCAGGGTACCCAGGGACAGGCCACTGATGATGCGGTTACGCCTGGGGAAGTTTGAAGCCTGCGGTGCGCAGTTCAGCGGCAGTTCGGATATCACCGCGCCACCCTGCTCGACGATGCGCTGCGCCAGGCCGATGTGCCGGCGCGGATACAGCTGCTCCAGGCCGGTGCCCAGCACCGCGACCGTTCCTCCGCCCGCCTCCAGCGCACCCTCGTGCGCCGCGCCATCGATGCCCAGCGCCAGCCCGCTGGTGATCACGAAGCCACCGCCGGCCAGGCTGCGGGCGAAGGCCCGCGCGGTATCCAGCCCCGGTTTGCTCGCCTTGCGGCAGCCGACCATGGCCAGCTGCGGGCGCTCCAGCAGAGCCGGCTCGCCGGCGACGAAGAGCAGCGGCGGGGCATCGTCCAGTTCACCGAGCAGTGCGGGGTAGTCGGGCGCGTCCCACATGACCAGATGATGGTTCGGCACTTCCAGCCAGCGCAGCACCTCGGCGGCCTGTTCCCGGATGGCGGCATCGCGACGCGGCTCGGCGCAGGCGGCTGGCAGGCCGAGCGAGCGCCAGGTCGCAGCCGGCGCGCTGAGGGCGGCGGAAGCCGAACCGAAAGCCTCCAGCAGGCGGCGGAAACGGCGCGGCCCCAGCTCGGGCAGGGCATGCAGGCGCAGGCGGGCTTCGCATTCGGCGGGGGAGAGGTCCGGGGTCATGGCGGCGGTCCGTGGCGGCAGGAGGTCTGCCGGACTATGCCGCTGCCGCAATCAGGCAAGCTGTCGGACCGATCCGAATCGCGCCCACAAAAAACCCCGCCGAAGCGGGGTTTTGCGCAACCGGGCGGGAATCAGGGATTCTGCACGCGGTCGTTCACTTCCAGCGAGCGGGTGGCATTCAACACCAGCCCGTAGCTCAGGCGGTTGTAGGTGCGGAACACCATCACCAGGCCGGAGCGCTCGTCGGGGATCTTCACCATGTCGCCGTTCACCCGGTCGCGCACGGTTTCGCCAAGCTTGTAGATCGCCAGCACGTTGCCTTCGGCGAGGCCGTCACGGGAGCCCTTGTCCAGGGTGACCACGTCGTACTTGCCGATCTGCGTCACGCCGCGCGGCACGTCGATGATGGTGCCCTTGATCTCGGACTTCGGCTCGCTGGGCATGAAGGTCGAGGTGATCGCGCGTTCCTCGGTGGGGAACAGGCGGTCGCCCGGACGGACTTCCTGGGTGGTGCGGGTCAGCATCAGGGTGGCGACGTCGTCTTCCTTGGCGGTGACGTTGGCGCCGCCCACATCCATGGCGTCGATGCCCAGGACCTCGTCGGTATCCGGGTCGGTGTACACCTTGGCCTGGCGGAAGATGCCGTAGCTGTTCTCTTCGGTCAGCGACTTGCCGCGGGCGTAGGCACGATCGCCGGCGCCGCTGATCACGCTCTCCTGGGCGCCGGCGACCACGTAGGGCGCGTCGGTGAAGACGGCCTCGTTGTCGACGATGCGGTTGGACAGCAGGAAGGCGTTGATCTTGTCCAGCGGGATGGTCGGGATCGCCTCGGCGATCGGGGTGCTGCGCACCCGCGGCGACAGCTTGATGGTCCCGCGCGACTCGCCGCGGTTGAGCATCAGGCGAGGCTGGCCGTCGATGTACACCAGACTCAGCACGTCACCCGGATAGATCAGGTGCGGGTTCTGGATCTGCGGATTCACCTGCCAGATTTCCGGCCACTTCCACGGCTTGCTGAGGAACTTGCCGGAGATGTCCCAGAGGGTGTCGCCCTTCACTACGGTATAGCGATCCGGATGGCCGTCCTTGAGCTGCACGGCAGCCTGCGCCATCCCGCCCGCGGCGAGCAGCAGCAGGGCGAGTAGTGTTTTCCTCATGCGGTGAATCCCTTTATTATGTGTACACATGAACCGCCTGGAAGCCGCCCCTACCGCGCTTTCCAGCCGTTTTTCGATGCTGCTCAGCATATTAGCAGCCGATTTTGACTTTATTCCACAAGTGCATCACAAACGTATATGGCCATTCTGAACATTCTCGAATTCCCCGATCCGCGCCTGCGGACCATCGCCAAGCCGGTCACGGTCTTCGATGACGCCCTGCGCACGTTGATCGACGACATGTTCGAGACCATGTACGAGGCCCCGGGCATCGGTCTGGCGGCCACCCAGATCAACGTGCACAAGCGCGTGGTGGTGATGGACCTGTCCGAGGACAAGTCCGAGCCGCGGGTCTACATCAACCCGGAGTTCGAATACCTCACCGAGGAAATGGACCAGTACCAGGAAGGCTGCCTGTCGGTGCCCGGCTTCTACGAGAACGTAGACCGTCCGCAGAAGGTGCGGATCAAGGCCCAGGACCGCGACGGCAACCCCTTCGAGGAAGTGGCCGAGGGCCTGCTCGCGGTGTGCATCCAGCACGAGTGCGACCACCTCAACGGCAAGCTGTTCGTCGACTACCTGTCCAACCTCAAGCGTGACCGCATCCGCAAGAAGCTGGAAAAGCAGCACCGGCAACAGGCGTGACCCCATCCCCAAAGGCTTGCCCCGGCAAGCCTTTCTTTTTTTGCGAGCCTGATATGAGCCAAGCACTGCGCATCGTCTTCGCCGGCACCCCGGAATTCGCCGCGGAACACCTCAAGGCCCTGCTCGATACTCCCCACGAGATCGTCGCCGTCTACACCCAGCCGGACCGCCCGGCCGGCCGTGGCCAGAAGCTGATGTCCAGCCCGGTCAAGCAGCTCGCCGTGGAGCACGGCCTGCCGGTGCTGCAGCCGCCGACCCTGCGCAACCCCGACGCCCAAGCCGAGCTGGCCGCGCTCAAGCCGGACCTGATGGTGGTGGTGGCCTACGGGCTGATCCTGCCGCAGGTGGTGCTGGATATCCCGCGCCTGGGCTGCATCAACAGCCACGCCTCGCTGCTGCCGCGCTGGCGCGGTGCGGCGCCGATCCAGCGCGCGGTGGAAGCCGGCGACGCCGAGAGCGGCGTGACCGTGATGCAGATGGAAGCGGGCCTGGACACCGGGCCGATGCTACTCAAGGTCGCCACGCCGATTTCCGCCGACGACACCGGCGGCAGCCTGCACGACCGCCTGGCCGAGCTCGGCCCGCAGGCCGTGGTCGAGGCCATAGCCGGGCTCGCTGCCGGCACGCTCAAAGGCGAAGTGCAGGACGACGCGCTGGCCACCTACGCACACAAGCTGAACAAGGAAGAGGCGCGCATCGACTGGTCGCGCCCGGCCGACGAGCTGGAGCGCCGCATCCGCGCCTTCACGCCCTGGCCGGTCTGCCACACCACCCTTGGCGACGCTGCGCTGAAGGTGCTCGGCGCCAAACCGGCGCAAGGCAAGGGCGAGCCCGGCAAGATTCTTGACGCCAACCGCGACGGCCTGCTGGTCGCCTGCGGTGAAGGCGCGCTGCTGCTGACCCGCCTGCAACTGCCCGGCGGCAAGCCGCTGGCCTTCGCCGACCTGTTCAACAGCCGCCGCGAGCAGTTCGCTGCCGGCCAGGTGCTTGGACAACAAGGGCTGGGCCTATGAGCACGAATCCTCGTCTCGCGGCCGCCCGCGCGCTGGCCGCCGTGCTCGCTGGCCGCGCCTCGCTGGGCAGCTCGCTGCCGACCCAGCTGGAAAACGTCGAGCCGCGCGACCGCGGGCTGGTGCAGGAACTGGCATTCGGCAGCGCCCGCTGGCAGCCGCGCCTGTCCACCCTCGCCGCGCGCCTGCTGCAGAAGCCGTTCAAGGCCGGCGACCGTGACGTCGAGGCCCTGCTGCTGGTCGGCCTGTACCAGCTGCTCTACACCCGCATTCCGCCGCATGCGGCCATCGGCGAGACCGTCGGCTGCGCGGACAAGCTGAAGAAACCCTGGGCCAAGGGCCTGCTCAACGCCGTGCTGCGCCGCGCCCAGCGCGAGAGTGAAGCGCTGCTGGCCGAGGTCGACAAGGACCCGGCCGCACGCCTGGCGCATCCGCGCTGGTTACAGAAGGCGCTGAAGAACTATTGGCCGGAGCAGTACGAAGCCATCTGCGCCGCCAACAACGCGCATCCGCCGATGACCCTGCGGGTAAACCGCCGCCACGGCAGTCGCGATACCTACCTGGAAGAACTGAACCGCGTCGGCTTCGAAGCGAGCGCCTGCGAGTTCAGCCGCGACGGCATCAATCTTGTGCAGCCGTGCGACGTGCGTGAGCTGCCGGGCTTCGCCGAAGGCCGCGTCAGCGTGCAGGACGAAGCCGCGCAGTTGGCCGCCGACCTGCTGGAGCTGGCGCCGAACCAGCGCGTGCTGGACGCCTGCTGCGCTCCCGGCGGCAAGACCTGCCACCTGATGGAAGCCGAGCCGGCGCTGGCCGGCGTGGTTGCCGTGGACCTGGAAGAGAGCCGCCTGGTGCGCGTACGCGAAAACCTCGCCCGCCTGCAGCTCTCGGCCGAGTTGTTCGCCGCCGATGCCCGCGACACCGGCAAATGGTGGGATGGCCAGGCTTTCCAGCGCATCCTGCTGGACGCGCCGTGCTCCGCCACCGGGGTGATCCGCCGTCATCCAGACATCAAGCTGACCCGCACCGCCGAGGACATCGAGGCGTTGGCGCAGCTGCAGGGCGAACTGCTCGACGCGCTGTGGGCGACCCTAGAAGTCGGCGGCGTGATGGTCTACGCGACCTGTTCGGTAATGCCCCAGGAGAACAGCGAGCAGATCGCTGCATTCCTTGCCCGCACCCCAGGCGCCCGCGAGCTGGACCTGCCCGGCCCCTGGGGCATCAAGCAGCCCCACGGCCGCCAGTTGCTGCCGCAGGACGGCGGGCATGACGGCTTCTACTATGCCAAGCTGATCAAGATTTCGGCCAAGTAACAGGCGCCGACTCCCAACGGATCGAAACGGAAAGCACGACGCTCCATGAAGATCATCATCCTCGGTGCCGGCCAGGTCGGCGGCACTCTGGCCGAGCACCTCGCCAGCGAAGCCAATGACATCACCGTCGTCGACACCGACGGCGAACGCCTGCGCGACCTCAACGACCGCCTGGACATCCGTACCGTCCACGGCAAGGCCTCGTTCCCCACGGTGCTGCGCCA
The DNA here is from genome assembly GCF_030462585.1 of Pseudomonas sp. CAN1. Lineage (GTDB taxonomy): Bacteria > Pseudomonadota > Gammaproteobacteria > Pseudomonadales > Pseudomonadaceae > Pseudomonas. Next base: position 390,352 of record NZ_JASMRU010000001.1, read on the forward strand.
AGCCGGCGCCGACGACGCCGACATGCTGGTGGCGGTGACCAACAGCGACGAGGTGAACATGGTGGCCTGCCAGGTCGCCTACACCCTGTTCAACACCCCCACGCGGATCGCCCGCGTGCGCGAGGCGGCCTACCTGACCCGCGCCGGCCTGTTCGACCCGGAAGCCATCCCGGTGGACGTGCTGATCAGCCCCGAGCAGGTGGTGACCAACTACATCAAGCGCCTGGTGGAATACCCCGGCTCCCTGCAGGTGATCGACTTCGCCGAGGGCAAGGCCCAGCTGGTGGGCATCCGCGCCTACTACGGCGGCCCGCTGGTGGGCCAGGAATTGCGGCAGCTGCGCGAGCACATGCCCAACGCGGACACCCGCGTGGCGGCGATCTACCGGCGCAACCGGCCGATCATTCCCCAGGGCGACACGGTGATCGAGGCCGACGACGAAGTGTTCTTCATCGCCGCCAAGGCCCACATCCGCGCGGTGATGGGCGAGATGCGCCGGCTGGAGGACAGCTATAAGCGGATCATCATCGCCGGCGGCGGCAACATCGGCGAGCGCCTGGCCGAGGCCATCGAGAACCGCTACCAGGTGAAGATCATCGAGATGAACCCGGCGCGCTGCCGGCACCTCTCGGACGCCCTCGACAGCAGTATCGTGCTGCAGGGCAGCGCGTCGGACCGCGACCTGCTGCTGGAAGAGAACATCGGCGAGACCGATCTGTTCCTCGCGCTGACCAACGACGACGAGGCCAACATCATGTCCTCGCTGCTGGCCAAGCGCCTGGGCGCGCGCAAGGTGATGACGCTGATCAACAACCCGGCCTACGTCGACCTGGTGCAGGGCGGCGAGATCGACATCGCCATCAGCCCGCAGCTGGCCACCATCGGCACCCTGCTGACCCACGTGCGCCGCGGCGATATCGAGAGCGTGCACTCCCTGCGCCGCGGCGCCGCCGAGGCCATCGAGGTGGTCGCTCACGGCGACGCCAAGTCGAGCAAGGTGATCGGCCGCAAGATCAACGAAGTCCAGCTGCCGCCGGGCACCACCATCGGCGCAGTGATCCGCAACGACGATGTGCTGATCGCCCACAGCGATACGCAGATCGAGTCCGGCGACCACGTGATCCTCTTCGTAGTCGACAAGAAGCGCATCCGCGACGTCGAGCGACTGTTCCAGGCCGGCCTGACCTTCTTCTGAGCCTCCGGGGCCGCTGCTGAAGCGGCCCCGGCAGGACTTTCCGCCGTACCTTTCAGACACATCCTACTGCGCCTCAGAGTCTGCCTTGGCACCCTGCGCGGCCTGTTCCTGTCTGTCTGACCACGGCCATGCGCTACGCCTCCATTGCCCGCATCCTCGGCGTGCTGCTGATGCTGTTCAGCACCACCCACCTGCCGCCGCTGCTGATCGACCTCTGCTACGACGAGTCCACCTGGCGGCCGTTCGCCCTGTCGTTCCTGGTGACCCTGCTGACCGGCTCGGCGATCTGGTGGCCGTTCCGCCAGCACAAGGGCGACCTGCGCATCCGCGACGGCTACCTGGTCACCGCGCTGTTCTGGATCGTCCTGGGTTCCTTCGGCGCGCTGCCGTTCGCGCTGTCGAGCGCGCCGCACATGGGCGTGATCGACTCGCTGTTCGAGTCCTTCTCCGGCCTCTCCACCACCGGCTCCACCGTGCTCACCGGGCTGGACGCGCTACCCCACGCGATCCTCTATTACCGCCAGCAGCTGCAGTGGCTGGGCGGCATGGGCATCGTCGTGCTGGCGGTGGCGGTGATGCCCATGCTGGGCATCGGCGGCATGCAGCTGTACCGCGCGGAAATGCCCGGCCCGCTCAAGGACCAGAAGCTTTCGCCGCGCATCGCCGACACCGCCAAGACCCTCTGGCTGATCTACTGCGGCCTGACCCTGGCCTGCGCGCTGGCTTACTGGGCCGCGGGGATGAACCTGTTCGATGCCGTCGGCCACAGTTTCTCGACCATCGCCATCGGCGGCTTCTCCACCCACGACGCCAGCATCGGCTTCTTCGACAGCCCGCTGATCGAGCTGATCTGCATCGCCTTCCTGGTGATTTCCGGGATCAACTTCAGCCTGCACTTCATGGCCTGGCGCCAGCGCCACCTCCGTCACTACCTGAAGGACCCGGAGTGCCGGGCCTACCTGGGCATCCTGCTGGCGCTGTTCCTGATCACCGCGGCGACGCTGGTCGCTCACCATCACTACGAGACGCCGCTGCAGTCGATCCGCTATGCCGCGTTCATGGTCGTCTCGGTAGCCACCACCACCGGCTTCGGCCTCGCCGACTTCAGCGGCTGGCCGACCCTGCTGCCCTACCTGCTGCTCTACAGCACCTTCATCGGCGCCTGCGCCGGCTCCACCGGTGGCGGCATGAAGGTGATGCGCATGCTGCTGGTGTACCGCCAGGGCATGCGCGAGTTCCTCCGCCTGCTGCATCCCAACGGCGTGTTCCTGGTGAAGCTGGGGCGGCGCACGGTGCCGGACCGGGTGGTTGAGTCGGTGTGGGCGTTCTTCTCGATCTACCTGGTGACCTTCGTCACCCTGATGCTGGTGCTGCTGGCCCTGGGCGTGGACCAGCTCACCGCCTTCTCCACCCTCGCTTCCTGCCTGAACAACCTGGGCCCGGCGCTGGGCGATGCGGCGGCGCACTACGGCAACCTGCCCGGCAGCGCCAAGCTGGTGCTGAGCCTGGCGATGGTGCTCGGGCGGCTGGAGGTGTTCTCCCTGCTGATCCTGCTGACGCCCGCGTTCTGGCGCACTTGAGCCTGGGGCAGCGCTAATGGGGCACAATGGCGGCCTGCTGACGGAGACCGCCATGATCGAATCGCTGGAAAAGATGCTCGCCAAGGGCGTGGACAACTCGCTGCTGCGCTTCGGCCTCGGCAAGGGTTACCTGGATGCAGGCGACGCCGTGAAGGCCGCCGAGCACCTGCGCCGCTGCGTGGAGCAGGACCCGAAGTATTCCGCCGCCTGGAAGCTGCTGGGCAAGGCGCTGCAGGCCCAGGGCGACCTCGATGCTGCGCGCGCGGCCTGGACCGATGGCCTGACCGCCGCACAAGCCCATGGCGACAAGCAGGCGGAGAAGGAAATGACGGTGTTCCTGCGCAAGCTGGATAAAGCCAAGGGCGTGTAGGAGCGGATTCATCCGCGATCGACTCCCGGCCGCTCCGAGCTGCCCGGTAGCATTACCTGTAGGAGCGAGCTTGCTCGCGAACCGGGCAGGCACGGTGTTATGCGGTTCGCGAGCAAGGGCTAGGCGCCCCCCTCGGTCCTACGAAGAGCCGCTACAGCACTACCAGACCAAGGGCACGTAAGCGCGCTTTTTTCATCGCCGCTACCGAAGCGGCAAGGTGCGTAGGAGCGGACTCCGTCCGCGATCGACTCCCGGCCGCTCCGAGCAGGCCGGTGACACATCGCGGATGAATCCGCTCCTACGACAGTCCTTACAAGACCTCAGCCGCCACCGCATCCACCGCCGCCTTGGCGATACCAATGATCTCGTCCGCCTCGGCGCGGGTCAGCACCAGCGGCGGGGCGAAGCCAAGGATGTCGCCGTGGGGCATGGCGCGGGCGATCATGCCGCGTTCCAGGCAGGCCGCCGAAACCTTCGGGCCGACCTTCAGCGCCGCATCAAAAGGCGTGCGCGCCTCGCGGTCGGCCATGAATTCCAGCGCCGCCAGCATGCCGTCGCCGCGCACCTCGCCCACCAACGGGTGGCCTTCGAAGGTCTGGCGCAGTTGCTGGTTGAGGTAGCCGCCGACGTCCGCCGCATTGGCGGTAATGTTTTCCCGTTCGAGGATGTCCAGGTTGGCCAGCGCCGCTGCCGCGCAGATCGGGTGACCGGAGTAGGTCCAGCCGTGGCCCATGGCGCCCTCGCGGGTCGATGCGCTGTCGATCACGTCCCACACCTTCTCGCCAACTATTACCGCCGACAGCGGTGCATAAGCGCTGGTCAGGCCCTTGGCGGTGGTGATCAGGTCCGGGCGCATGCCGTAGCGCTGGCTGCCCATCTTGTCGCCGACGCGGCCGAAGGCGCAGACCACCTCGTCGGCGATCAGCAGCACGTCGTATTTCGCCAGCACCGCCTGGATCGCCTCCCAGTAGCCCTTGGGCGGGACGATGATGCCACCGGTGCCCATCACCGGCTCGCCGATGAAGGCCGCCACGGTGTCCGGGCCTTCGGCGAGGATCAGGTTTTCCAGTTCCTGGGCGCAGTGGCGCACGAAGCTGGCTTCGTCCATGCCGGCCGGGGCCTTGTAGAAGTGCGGGCAGAGCGTGTGCTTCACCCCTTCCACCGGCAGGTCGAAGTGCTGGTGGAAGCTCGCCAGACCGGTGAGGCTGCCGGTGACGATGCCCGAGCCGTGGTAGCCGCGCTGGCGCGAGAGGATCTTTTTCTTCTGAGGCCGGCCCAGCACGTTGTTGTAGTAGCGCACCAGCTTGACCTGGGTTTCGTTGGCGTCGGAGCCGGAGAGGCCGTAGTAGACCTTCTTCATGCCGGCCGGCGCCCAGTCGCGGATGATCCGCGCGGACAACTCGATGATCGCCTCCGAAGAGTGACCCACGTAGGTGTGGTAATAGGCCAGCTGCGTGGCCTGGGCATGGATGGCGTCGGCCACTTCGGTGCGGCCGTAGCCGATGTTCACGCAGTACAGGCCGGCGAAGGCATCGAGCAGCTCGCGGCCCTGGTGGTCGCGGATGCGCACGCCGGAGGCGCCGGTGATGATCCGTCCCGGCAGCGCGCCGCTGGCGTGATCGTGGGCGTGGGTCGAGGGGTGCATGAAGTGCGCGCGGTCGTCTTCGAACAGTTGGGCGTAGTCGGTCATGGCGAGGGTCTCCCGGTCAGATGGCGCCGTGGTGCAGGGCGAAGTACTTGGTTTCGACGAAGGGCTCGAAGCCCTCGCTGCCGCCTTCGCGGCCCAGGCCCGAGGCCTTCATGCCGCCGAAGGGAATGGGATGGCCGGTGAACCTGGCGCCGTTGACCGCCACCATGGCGAATTCCAGGCGCCGCATCAGCGGCCAGATGTGATCCAGGCGTTGCCCACAAAGGTAGGCGGCCAGGCCGTACTCGGTGTCGTTGGCCTGCCGGACGGCTTCGTCCAGGTCGTCGTACGCGCTGACGCCGGCGATGGGCGCGAAGTTTTCCTCGCGCCAGATGCGCATCTGCGGCGTGACATCGGCCAGCACGGTGGGCTGATGGAACCAGCCGCCCAGCGCATGGGGTTCGCCGCCAGCGAGCAGGCGCGCGCCCTGGGCGATGGCGTCCTGCACGCGCTCGCAGGTGACGTCGAAGGCGCCCTGGTGCATCAGCGGGCCGATCTGGCTGCGCGGGTCGCTGGCCGGGCCGACGTGCAGCTCGCGCACGGCGCGGGCGAAGCGCTGCAGGAAGGGTTCGTAGAGTTCGCGGGCGACCAGGATGCGGTTGGCCGCGCAACAGTCCTGCCCGGAGGTCTGGAACTTGGCATCGATGGCGAACTGCACCGCCTGCTCCAGATCGGCATCGGGCAGCACGATGAACGGCGCGTTGCCGCCCAGTTCCAGGGCGACTTTCTTCACGTCCTGGGCGGCGGCCTGCAGCACGAGTTTCCCCACCCGGGTCGAGCCGGTGAAGCTGACCGCACGCACGCGGCTGTCGCCGACCAGGGTTTCCATGGCCATCTGCGGCTCGCCGAGCACCACGTTGAACACCCCGGCGGGGAAGCCGGCTTCTTCCGCCAGTTGCGCCAGGGCGAAGGCGGAGTAGGGCGTCTCGTGGGCCGGCTTGACCACCACGCTGCAACCAGCGGCCAGGGCGGCGGCGGCCTTGCGGGTGATCATCGCCGCGGGGAAGTTCCACGGCGTCAGCAGGGCGGCGACGCCCACCGGCTCGACCACCGTGCCCAAGTGTGCGTTGGGGATGTGGCTGGGGATGTTGCGCCCGTTCAGCCGCCGCGCTTCCTCGGCGAACCAGGGAATGAAGCTGGCGGCGTAGTCGATCTCGCCAAGGGCTTCGGCCAGCGGCTTGCCCTGTTCCAGGCTGAGGATCTGCGCGAGGTCTTCGCGGTGCTGGCGAATCAGCTCGGCCCAGCGCCGCAGCAGCGCGCCGCGCTCGTCCAACGTGCGTGCACGCCAGGCAGGGAAGGCGGCGGCAGCGGCATCCACTGCGGCGACTATCTGCTCGCGGTCGAGCAGCGGCACATGGCCGATGGCTTCGCGGGTGGCGGGGTTGTCGACGGCGATGCTGGTGCCGCTGGCGCTGTGCAGCCAGTGGCCGTTCACATAGCAGAGCGACTTGAACAGCAGGGGATGGGCGAAGGACATGGCGGCGGCTCCCGGACGGTTGGCATGGAGACCATGCTAGGGGCCGGAGGCGCGCGGTTTTTTCCTAAGCGGGGGATGGCGACGGCAAATCTTTTCGCAGTTCTGCCGCCGCTGTTGGGCTTTTTCGGGTGGCGTCAGGCCGTGGCGGCACGACGCAGATTGCGGGTGATGGCGCTGAGCAACATGCCGTAGAGCGGTACGAAGAGCATCAGCATGACCGCCAGCTTGACGCCGTAGTCGACCCAGGCAATCTCCACCCAGTGCTCGGCCATGAAGGCGTTGTCGCTGTGCCAGAAGGCGATGGAGAAGAAGGTGAAGGTGTCCAGCAGGTTGCCGAACAGGGTCGAGACCACCGGGGCGATCCACCACTGGCGCATGCGGCGCAGGCGGTCGAAGACCTGGATGTCGAGAATCTGGCCGAACACGTAGGCGAGGAAGCTGGCCAGGGAAATCCGCGCGACGAAGGTGTTGAATTCGCCCAGGGCGGCGAAGCCGTGGAAGGCGCCTTCCTGGAACACCACCGAGATCAGGTAGGAAGCCAGCAGCGCCGGGATCATCACCCGCGCGATGACCAGCCGCGCCGGGCGCTTGCCGAGCAGGCGGACGGTGAGGTCGGTGGCCAGGAAGATGAACGGGAAGCTGAACGCGCCCCAGGTGGTGTGCCAGCCAAACAGGGTCATTGGCAGCTGCACCAGGTAGTTGCTGGCGATGATGATCAGGATGTGGAACGCGACCAGGCCGGCGAGTGCGCCGCGCCTTGCCGCCGGAAGGGATGCCGACATGCTTTGGGCCTTTTTCGTCGATGGGGTGAGGGAACCCATGCCCGGCACCATGCCGAGCGGCGCGCATTGTATACGATCCGGACCTGGAAGTCAGGATTTGTTGCGCAAATTTTGTTCAACCACAGGTGCGAGGCCCGAGGTAACTGTAGGAGCGAGCTTGCTCGCGAACCGCCCAGCGCCGACGCCAACGGAAAATCCGTTCGCGAGCAAGCTCGCTCCTACGAAGAGCCCACCTCCAGCGCCTCGGCGGGGATTGCCGCATCCAGCGTCTTGATCACCTTGGTGACGATGTAGGTGAAGTAGCGCTCGATGCCGACGTCCTCCAGCAGCAGCTGGTCGATGAAACGCTGGTAATGGTCGATGTCGCGCGCCTGGATCATCGCTATGTAGTCCACCCCGCCGCCGGTGGCGTAGCAGAAGCCCACCTCCGGCGCCTGTTGCAGGCGTTGCTCGAAGCGCTTCATGTCCTGCGCGGTGTGCCGCGCCAGGGTGATTTCCACCAGCACCTGCTGCTGTTTGAACAATGCCGGCCAGTCGATCTGCGCGCGGTAGCCCTTGATCAGCCCGGCCTCCTCCAGCTTGCGAACGCGCTCCCAGGCGGGGCTGACCGAGAGGTTGATCGCCTCGGCCAGGCTCGACTTGGTGATGCGCCCGTCGCCGGCGAGGATGCGCAGGATCTTCAGGTCATAACGGTCGAGCTTGATCATGCGTGCCTCCCGCGCGGCTCAGTCGAGCACCTCGGCAACCACCGCGAGGGTGTCGCCACTCTGCACCAGGCCGGGGAAGTGCCGCGCGGCGAGGATGCCGCTGCGCCTGGCGCGGTACTCCACCGGCGCCGCGCCGGTGCGCAACACATCGTGCACCCGCGCCAGCACTTCGCCGCGTTCGACCTTGTCGCCCAGGTCACGGCACATCTCCAGCAAGCCACCGTGTTCGCTGGCGACGAAGCAGTCACCGTCAGGCATGTCGAGCATCACCGACGGCGCAGGCTCCACTTCGCCGCGCAGGATGCCGGCCTGCACCAGCACATTGCGCACGCCACGCCGGGCGATGGCCACGGTGCGCGCGCTGCTGCTGCCACCGCCACCCAGTTCGGTGGTGACGAAAATCTTGCCCTGCTCCTCGGCCGCCGTGTCGTACATGCCCACCGCGTCCAGCTCCAGCATGCGCATGGCGAAGGGCGCGGCGAAGGCGCGCATCAGCGCCTCGCTGGCTTGCTGCTGGGCCTTGTCCGGCAGCACATGGCAGGCGGCGAAGGGCAGGAAGTCGAGGGTGCGGCCGCCGGAATGGATATCCAGCACCACGTCCGCCAGCGGCAGCAGGGTGCGCTGGAAGTAGTCGGCGATCTTCTGCGTCACCGTGCCGTCCGGACGGCCGGGGAAGCTGCGGTTGAGGTTGCCGGCGTCGATCGGCGAGGTGCGCTTGCCGGCGAGGAACGCCGGGGTGTTCATGAACGGCACGATGATCACCCGGCCGCGCACGTCCTCGGCGCGCAGCTCCTGGGCCAGGCGGCTTAGCGCCACCGGGCCTTCGTATTCGTCGCCATGGTTGCCGCCGGTAAGCAGCGCGGTGGGGCCTTCGCCGTTCTTCACCACGCAGATCGGGATCATCACCGCGCCCCAGGCCGAATCGTCCCGCGAGTAGGGCAGCTTGAGGTGGCCGTGCTGCACGCCGTCGCGCTGGAAGTCGACGCTGGCGGCGATGGGGTTCTCGCGCAGCGGCTTGTCGAGTGCATGGGTCATCGCCTCACTCCTTCACGAACAGCTGGCGCGGGTAGTCGCAGAAGGTCTCCACGCCGCGCTCGGTGATGAGGATGCTTTCGGTGATCTCCAGGCCCCAGTCGTCCATCCACAGGCCGGGCATGAAGTGGAAGGTCATGCCCGGTTCGAGCACGCTGTTGTCGCTCGGGCGCAGGCTCATGGTGCGCTCGCCCCAGTCCGGCGGGTAGCTGATACCGATGGGGTAGCCGCAGCGGCTGTCCTTGTGGATGCCGAACTTCTCCAGCACGCCGAAGAAGGCGCGGGCGATATCCCCCGTGGTATTGCCCGGCTTGGCCGCATCCAGGCCGGCAGCGATGCCTTCGACCACCGCCTTTTCCGCGTCGAGGAAATGCTGGGGTGGCTTGCCGAGGAACACCGTGCGCGACAGCGGGCAGTGGTAGCGCTTGTAGCACCCGGCGATCTCGAAGAAGGTGCCGGCGCCGCGCTCGAACGGTGTGTCGTCCCAGGTCAGGTGCGGTGCGCTGGCGTCGGCACCGGTGGGCAGCAGCGGGACAATGGCCGGGTAGTCGCCGCCGTGGCCATCGGCGCCGAGGATGCCGGTGCTGTAGATCTCGGCCACCAGCTCGTTCTTGTGCATGCCCGGTTCGATGCGTTCGACGATGTGCGCGTGCATCTTCTCGACGATGCGCGCGGCGACACGCATGTACTCGATCTCCCGCGGCGATTTCACCGCGCGCTGCCAGTTCACCAGGGCCGTGGCGTCGACGAATTTCGCGCTCGGCAGGTTGGCCTGCAGCGAGCGGAAGGCGGCGGCGCTGAAGTAGTAGTTGTCCATCTCCACACCGATGCTCTTGCCGGCCCAGCCGCGCGCGGCGATGACCTCGCGGGAGAGGTAGTCCATCGGATGGCGCTCGGTGGACTGCACGTAGTGGTCGGGGTAGCCGACGATATTGTCGGCCTGCATGAACACCGTGCGCCGCGCGCCGTTGGCGTCCTGGCCACGACCGAACCAGACCGGCTCGCCGTCCAGCGCCAGCAGCACGCACTGGTGCACGTAGAAGGACCAGCCGTCGTAGCCGGTGAGCCAGGCCATGTTCGACGGGTCGGTGACCAGCAGCAGTTCGATACCGCGCTGCTGCATGCTGGCGCGGACCTTGGCGATCCGCTGGGCGTATTCCTCCCGGCTAAAGGGGAGGTTGACGACGATTTCGGACATGCGGAAATCCTCTTGGGGAACCTGTTACGGGCCTCTTCCGGACAGCCCGTGCCTGTGCAATCCCCTCACCCCAGCCCTCTCCCGGAGGGAGAGGGGGCAGTCCGAGCCGGCTGACGCTGCGGCTTCAGCCTGCACCGATTGGTCCCCTCTCCCGCTTGCGGGAGAGGGTTAGGGTGAGGGCGCTCTTCCCGCGAAGCGGGACGAAATTTTTCAGCTACTGAAACGGAATCCCTTGCCCATCCGCTGCGCCCGCTGGAAGGCCAGGCCGGCGATGGCCGTGTCCTGCGCGCCGGTGCCGGTGAGGTCGCAGAGGGTGATGTCTTCGGCGCGGCGGCGGCCTTCGCGCTGCCCGGCGATGACCTGGCCCAGCTCGGCGAAGTCGGCATCCGGGCTGACGCTGCCGGCCTGCACCGCGTGGTGCAGTTCGCCCAGCACCCGGGTCTGGCTGAGGCGGTCAGCGACGTAGCAGTCCACTGCCGCCAGGGCGTCGGCGGCGATCTCGTTCTTGTGCTCGGCGTCCGAGCCCATGGCGGTGATGTGCAGGCCGGGGCGCAGGTGCTCCTTCTGGATCAGCGGCTCGCGGCTGGGCGTGCTGGTGATGGCGATGTCGGCGCCTTCCAGCGCTTCGCCGATGCTGGCGCAGGCGCTGACCGGAATGCCCAGGCTGGTGCTGAGCTCCTGCGCGCAGTGCCGCGCCTTGTCGAGGTCCCGCGCCCAGACGCTGACAGCTTCGATGGGCCGCACTAGGCACAGCGCCTTGAGCTGCAAACGCGCCTGTTCGCCGGCGCCGATCAGCGCGACCTGGCGCGAATCCTCGCGGGCCAGCCACTTGGCCGCCACCGCACCGGCGCAGGCGGTGCGCACGGCGGTGAGGTAGCCGTTGTCCAGCAGCAGCGCATCGAGCAGGCCGGTGCGCGAGGAGAGCAGCATCATCATGCCGTTGAGGCTGGGCAGGCCGAGCTTGGGGTTGTCGAAGAAGCCGGGGCTGACCTTGATGGCGAAGCGTGGCAGGCCGGGCAGGTAGGCGGTCTTCACGTCGACTTCGCCGTTGTGCTCGGGCACGTCCAGGCGAAGGATCGGCGGCATCGCCACCGACGCGGTGGCGAGCAGGCGGAAGGCCTGTTCGACGGCGTCGAGGCTCTCCCGGTCTATGGCCACGCAGGCGCGCAGGTCGGCTTCGCTGAGCAGGGTGACGTCAGCCATGGGCGGTTTCCTCGAGGATCTGCTGGTGTTGTTCGATGGCGATGTTGCGGCCGCTGACGATCACCACCACCGGGCCGAGCGGGGCGATCAGGCCGTCCAGCAGGGCGGCGATGCCGACTGCGGCGGCGCCTTCCACCACCTGCCGCTCCTCGCGGTAGGCGTGGCGGATGCCGGCGGCGATGGAGGGTTCGTCGAGCAGGTGCAACTGGTCGCAGTAGTCGCGGGCCAGGGCGAAGGTGTAGTGGTTGTCCAGGCCGATGCCGCCGCCGAGGGAATCGGCCAGGGTCGGCAGTTCTTCCACTTCCACCGGGTGGCCGGCAGCGAGGCTGGCAGCCATGGCGGCGCCACGGCGCATGCTGATGCCGTGCACGCGGATAGTCGGGTCGACGTGCTTGAGCGCCAGCGCCACGCCGCCGAACAGGCCTCCGCCGGAGAGCGGCACCAGCACCTGGCGCACGTCCGGTAGCTGTTCGAGGATTTCCAGGCCGAGGGTGCCCTGGCCAGCGATGATCTGCGGATGGTCGAAGGGTGGCAGCAATGCCGCGCCCTGCTCGCGGGCAATCCGTTCGGCTTCCGCCTGGGCGTCGTCCTGGCTGTGGCCGACAATGCGCACCTCGGCGCCCAGCTCGCGAATCGCCTGGACCTTGTTCGCCGGCACCAGATTCGACAGGCAGATGGTGGCGTGCACGCCGAGCATCCGCGCGGCGTGGGCCAGCGCCCGGCCGTGGTTGCCGGTGGAGGCGGCGACCACGCCCCTGGTCTTCTGCTCGTCGTCGAGCTGGGCAATGGCGTTGCTCGCGCCGCGCAGCTTGAAGCTGCCGGTGATCTGCTGCGATTCGAGCTTGAGGTACACCGGCGCACCGAGCAGGCGCGACAGGCTGGGCGAATGTTCCAGCGGCGTCTGCCGCACCAGGCCCTGGATGCGCTGGCGTGCACGGTACAGCTCGACGAGGGGAATCGGCTCCATCTCGGCCTCCGGGGAATGCAGTGGGGCCGAGTGTAGGGGCGGGAAATTGTCGCGATGAATGTACTAGGACGATATCGTTCTCGGAGGGTCTCTCGTAGGAGCGGACTCCGTCCGCGATGGCATCAGGCGCGATGCGGACCTATCGCGGACGGAGTCCGCTCCTACGGTGAAGCTGAGTACAGACCGTAGGGCGGATATGTGTAGGAGCGAGCTTGCTCGCGAACCCGCCCAATCCCGATGTCGCCGGGAAATCCATTCGCGAGCAATAACGATGGCGTCCCCCTCGCTCCTACAGGGAGATTTCGGCTTCAGAAGTCGTGGATCTTCGGGTACTGACCGAACAGTTCGCGCATGTCTTCCAGGGCGCTGGCCATGCGCTCGTCGCTGCATTCGGCGCCCATGCACAGGCGCACCGCGCGCGGCCGCGGGGTGCCGCGGACCATGAACGGATCGGGCGGCGTCACGGCGATGTGCCGATGGCGCAGCTCGCGCACCAGGCTATCCAGTTCCCAGTGTTCGGGGATGCCGATCCAGGCGCTCAGCGAATGCGGATCGCAACCGCGCAGGTAGTCGCCGAGGTATTCGCGCACCAGCCCCTGGCGCTTCTCCAGCACGCGACGCTGCAGGCCAATCAATGCCTGGGCGTTACCGTTGTGAATCCAGCGCGCCGCCACTTCCGCCAGCAACGGTGTGCCCATCCAGCTGTTCACCCGCAGGATGCTCTCGGTGCGCAGCGCCAGCCGCCGCGGCATGGCCAGGTAGCCGATGCGCAGGCCGGTGAGCACGCTCTTGGTGAAGCTGGTGCAGTAGAACGACAAATCCGGCAGGTAGTGGCTGAGCGGCGGCAAGCCGCGTTCGCCGAGCAGCGGGCCGTAGACGTCGTCCTCAATCACGTAGACGCCATAGCGCTGGGCGATGGCGGCGATCTCGCGGCGGCGCGTGTCGGGCATCAGGCAGGAGGTCGGGTTGTTCAGGTTGGGCGTGCACACCAGCGCGGTGATGCGCTCGTTGGCGCAGAGGTCTTCGAAGTGCTCCGGGTCGATGCCTTGCTTGTCGATCTCCACGCCCTTGAGGGTGAAGCCGAGTACCTGGGAGTTGCCGATCACGCCGTGGTCGGTGAGCTGCTCGCAGAGCACCACGTCGTCCGGCCCGGCGAGGGAGGCGAGGGCGAGGAAGATGCCGTGGGCCGCGCCATTGGTGATCAGCACGTCGTCGCGTTCGCGCTGCAGGCCCAGTTGCGCCAGCCATTTCACCCCGGCGTCGCGGTGCGCGTCGAAGCCGGCCACCGGACGGCAGGCGCGCATCCACGGCTGGTCGGTTTCCTGCGCCAGCTCGCGGCAGCTGTCCTGCCACAGGCGGTCATGCTCGCGGGTGTGGACGATGCTGGCGATGGAGAAGTCCACCAGCGCGCGCTCGGGGTGATCGACCATGTAGTGGGCCATGCCCTCGGTCATCCGCCGGGTGACGAAGCTGCCACGGCCGACCTCGCAACGCACCAGGCCCTGGCGCTCCAGTTCCTTGTAGGCGTTGGTCACGGTCTGCACGCTGATGCCCAGGCCGTCGGCGACGTGGCGCTGCGGCGGCAGGCGCTGGCCGTCGCTCAGGCGGCCCTGCTCGATATCGCCGGCAATGGCCTGCACCAGGGTCTTGTACTTGGATTCGCCGACCCGCAGGTCGGCCAGGGCGCGACGCCAGGCTTCCATCTTCAGCGCTCCGTCTGGTCAGGGGTCCAGAGTGACGGACCGGCACACCGGCGGCAATTGTCCTAGTGCAATGTCGCCGCTTCGACCCCTTTTGTATGCTCGGGCGCAGGACACCGGGCAGCACATCGAGCCGCATTGTCCGGCCCGCGCAGAAAAAACCTGCGGATGCGTTCGTCGCGACGGTGGCTTTTTCCCGCCGCGGGGTTGTCGATCAGGAACAGCCGCAAGGCGCCGCGGCTTAGTCTGGCGTCGAGCTTGTCGCCCTCGACAGCGGCGCAAGAACTTCGGAAGGCCCCACCCGGGGCCCGACCTACAAGAACAACAGTCGTACGACATTGCTACCTGCCATCCATCGCCGCACGCCAACCGCGTTCGGCAAGAGAAGATCAGGAGATCCGAAGATGAGTACCGCCCCTGTTTTCCTGCGCCGCCTGAGTCTTGCCTGCACCCTGCTGGCCTGCGCTGTCGCCAGCGCCGGCAGCTACGCCGAAACCACCCTGGAACGCATCAAGAGCACTGGCACCGTGCGCATCGGCTACGCCAACGAAGCGCCGTTCGCCTACACCGAGACCTCCGGCAAGGTCACCGGTGAATCCCCGGAAATCGCCACGCAGATCTTCACGAAAATGGGTGTGAAGAAGATCGAGCCGGTGCTGACCGAATGGGGCGCGCTGATCCCCGGCCTGCGCGCCGGGCGCTTCGACGTCATCGCCGCCGGCATGTACATCACCCCGCCACGCTGCCAGCAGGTGATCTTCACCGACCCGCACTACCAGATTCCCGATTCGCTGCTGGTGAAGAAGGGCAACCCGAAGAACCTGCACAGCTACGCCGACGTGAAGAACAACCCGGACGTGAAGCTGGCGATCATGTCCGGCACCGCCGAGCTGGGTTACGCCCGCGCCGAGGGTGTGGCGGAAGAGCAGATCGTCCAGGTGCCCGACACCACTGCACAGTTGCAGGCCGTACGCGCCGGCCGCGCCGACGCCAGCGTCGGCACCGCGCTGACCATGAAGGGCCTGGCGGCGAAAGGCGGCGACTCGGTGGAAGCCATCGCAGACTTCAAGGACGATCCGTCGCACATCGGCTACGGCGCCCTGGCCTTCCGCCCGGACGACAAAGACCTGCGCGATGCCGTGAACGCCCAGCTCAAGCAATGGCTGGGCGGCGCCGAGCACTTGGCGACGGTCAAGCCGTTCGGCTTCGACAAGTCCAACGTCACCGACAAGACCGCCGCCGAGCTCTGCAAACAGTGACCGGGCGGGGCGCGTCGCTGGCATAGGGCGCGCCTGCCCGGCCGTTTGGTCGAACCTGTCGCAACGGGATACGTACCATGGGTGAATTGCTTCCTCTGCTGCTGGAGGGCGCCTGGATCACCGTCCAGGTGACCGTCTTCGGCTCCCTGCTGGCGGTCGCCGCCGCCATCATCGCTGCCCTCGGCCGGCTGTCGCCGTGGCCGGCAGTGCGTTGGGTGTCCATCGCCTACATCGAGCTGTTTCGCGGCACCTCGCTGCTGGTGCAGCTGTTCTGGCTGTACTTCGTGCTGCCGCTGCCGCCGTTCAACCTGGAGATGAGCGCCTACAGCGTGGCGATCATCGGCCTGGGCCTGCACATCGGCGCCTACGGCGCGGAAGTGATGCGCGGCGCCATCGGCTCGGTGCCCAAGGGGCAGTACGAAGCCTCGCTGGCGCTGAACATGTCACCGTTCACGCGCTTTCGCCGGATCATCCTACCGCAGGCGCTGCTCTGCGCGATCCCACCGGGCACCAACCTGCTGATCGAGCTGCTGAAGAACACCTCGCTGGTGTCGCTGATCACCCTCTCGGACCTGACCTTCCGCGCACGCCAGCTGGACCAGGCCACCTTCGAGACCATGAAGATCTTCCTGCTCACCCTGGTGCTGTACTTCGTCATGGCCCAGGTCATCGTCTTCCTCATGCGCCGCCTCGAAAGCTGGCTGGGGCACGGCCGAATCCGCGGAGGCCTGTGATGAAATTCTTCGACTGGGACTTCGCCTGGCAGATCCTCCCGCAATTGCTGCACGCCTCGTTGCGGACCATCGCCATCACCCTGGTGGGCTTCGCCCTGGCGGTGGTGTTCGGCCTGCTGTTCGCCATCGCCCGGCGCAGCCGGCACATCTGGCTGTCATGGCCGGCGGCCTGGTTGATCGAGTTCATCCGCAGCACGCCGCTGCTGATCCAGGTGTACTTCCTGTTCTACGTACTGCCGACCTACGGGCTGAGCATGACCGCCCTGGTGGCCGGCACGATCGGCATCGCCCTGCACTACGCCTGCTACACCGCCGAGGTGTACCGCGCCGGCCTCGAAGCGGTACCGCGCGGGCAGTGGGAGGCGGTCACCGCGCTGAACTTCTCGCCGTTCAAGGCCTACCGCGAGGTGATCCTGCCCCAGGCGATCCGCCCGGTGCTGCCGGCGCTGGGCAACTACCTGATCGCCATGTTCAAGGACACCCCGGTGCTCTCCGCGATCACCGTGGTGGAAATCATGCAGCAGGCGAAGAACATCGGCTCCGACAGCTTCCGCTACCTGGAGCCGATCACCCTGGTCGGGGTGTTCTTCCTGCTCATCTCCATCGGCCTGGCCAGCGTCGTGCGCCAGGTGGAAAAACGCACGGCGCTGCCATGACCGACTCTTCTGGAGGTACTCCGATGTCCGTTCACTCCCTACAGTCTGCACCCCGCGTGGCCAGCCAGGATGCCCCGGCCGCGCGCGCCGAGACGGCCCAGCCAATGGTCAGCTTCCGCAATGTGTGCAAGAGCTACGGCAGCTTCAGCGTTCTCAAGGACCTCAACCTGGAGGTGAAGGCCCACGAGAAGGTCGCCATCATCGGCCCCAGCGGCTCGGGCAAATCCACCCTGCTGCGCGCGCTGATGACCCTGGAAACCATCGACAGCGGGCTGATCGAAGTCGACGGCGAACCGCTGACCCACCTCAAGCGCAACGACAACCTGGTGCGCGCGCCGGAAAGCCACGTGCGCAAGGTGCGCAGCAAGATCGGCATGGTCTTCCAGTGCTTCAACCTGTTCCCGCACATGAGCGCGCTGCGCAACGTGATGGAGGCGCCGGTGCAGGTGCTCGGCATGCGCCGCGATGAAGCCCGCGAGCGGGCGGTGGAGCTGCTGGAGATGGTCGGCCTGGGCAACAAGCTCGATCACTATCCGTCCCAGCTCTCCGGCGGCCAGCAGCAACGTGTGGCGATTGCCCGCGCGCTGGCGATGCGGCCCAAGGTGATGCTGTTCGACGAGGTGACTTCGGCGCTGGACCCGGAGCTGTGCGGCGAGGTGCTCAACGTGGTGCGCAAGCTGGGCAGCGAGCACAACCTGACCATGCTCATGGTCACCCACCAGATGGGCTTCGCCCGCGAATTCGCTGACCGCGTGTGCTTCTTCCACCAGGGCAGCATCCTCGAGCAGGGCAGCCCGCAGCAGTTCTTCGGCCATCCGCAGCATGAGCGGACGCGGGCCTTCCTGAGTGCGGTGAACGAGGCGAATTGATCGGATTTTGCTCTTCGTAGGACCGAGGGGGGCGCCTAGCCCTTGCTCGCGAACAAACTCCGCTGCGGGGCTTGGGTTCGCGAGCAAGCTCGCTCCTACAGAAAGCAGTTCGCAGCGGGGGTCAGGCGTTGCCGACGAAACGGAAGCCCGCGCCCTCGGCGTCGGTGCGCATCACTTCCATCTCCAGGATCGGCGCATCGAAGGGCATGTCCTGCACCTGGCCGGTCACCCGCGTGCCGGCCGGCAGCGCGGCGAGCACTTCATGACGGACGTAGACGCCGCCATCGGACAGATCACGGGTATGGCCGAACACATCACCGAAGCTGGGATGGCTGATCTTGATCCGGCACTTCATCGGGGTACGCGGGTACTGCCTTTGGTTGGCCATGGATGGCATCCGTCCTGAATGTCAGCGCACTAATGGGCCTGAAACCTGTGGGTCAGGTCAAGCCAGCAGTTGCACGAGCAGCCAGAGATTGGCTGCGCTGATGACGCAGAACAAGCCCCAGGCCAGCACGCGGGTGAGCAGCGAGTTGGCGAATTCACCCATCAGCGCGCGGTCGCTGGTGAAGCGGATCAGCGGCCAGAGCGCGAACGGCAACTGCAGGCTGAGCACCACCTGGCTGAACACCAGCAGCTTGCCCACGGCCTTGTCACCCAGCATCAGCACGCCGATCAGCGCCGGGATCAAGGCCAGGGCGCGGGTGATCAGGCGGCGCTGCCAGCAGGGAATCTTCATCTGCAGGAAGCCATCCATGATCACCTGCCCGGCGATGGTGCCGGTGAAGGTGGAACTCTGCCCGGAGGCGAGCAGGGCGACGCCGAAGAGGATCGCCGCCAGACCGGTGCCCACCAGCGGTTCGAGCAGGCGGTAGGCGTCCTGGATTTCGGTGACGCCGGTGTGGCCCGTCTCATGGAAGGCTGCGGCGGCGAGGATCAGGATCGCCGCGTTGACCATCAGCGCGAGGCTCAGCGAAACCACCGTGTCGATGCGCGTCAGGCGGATCGCCGCGGCCTTGCCGTTGGTGCCGCTGACCTGCCGCGTCTGCACGATGGAGGAGTGCAGGTAGAGGTTGTGCGGCATCACCGTGGCGCCGAGGATGCCGATCGCCAGGTACAGCGGTTCGCGCTGGGTGACGGCGTCCCAGCTCGGCAGGAAGCCGGCGGCGACATCGGGCCAGTAGGGCTTGATGAGGATCAGCTCGACCAGGTAGCAGCCGCTGATGGTGACGATCAGGCCGAGCATGATCGCTTCCAGGTGGCGGAAGCGCTGGCCCTTGAGGCCGAGCACGATGAGCGTGTCGAAAGCGGTGAGGATCACCCCGGTGACCAGGTCGACGCCCAGCAGCAGGTGGAAGGCCAGAGCGCAGCCGAGCACTTCGGCGAGGTCCGTGGCAACGATGGAAAGCTCCGCCAGCAGCCACTGCAGGCGCGCCGCGCCGAGGCTGTAGCGGCTGCGCGAAAGCTGCGCCAGGTCCTGGCCGGTGACGATGCCCAGGCGCATCGCCAAACACTGCAGGACCATGCCGGCGAGGCTGGAGAGCAGCACCACGAACAGCAGCTGGTAGCCGAAGCCGGAGCCGGCCTCGATGGCGGTGGCCCAGTTGCCCGGGTCCATGTAGCCGATGGAGACCAGCAGGCCGGGGCCGGCGAACTGCAGGATGCGCTTCCACAACGGCGCGCCGGCCGCGACCTGGATGCTGCCTTTGACTTCCGAGGGACAGAACGGCGCGGTGGCGGTGGTCGGCAGGCCGAGCATGGGTTGTTCCTGGCTTATGGGCGGGCAAGGCAGACGTGTGAAAGGAAACCTGTTTCGCGAGCTCCTGGCAACGGCGGTGCCTGAGCCGGTTCGCGAGCAAGCTCGCTCCTACAGATCCATGCCGGCGTGCTCTTCGTAGGAGCGAGCTTGCTCGCGAACCGCTTCAGACCGGCTACATCGTCAGGGAAAGATTCAGTACCACCTGGCCTCGCCTTCGGGGCGCTTCTTGAAGCGCTTCATGGTCCACATGTACTGGCTCGGATAGGCGCGCACGTACTTGGCCAGCTCGCGGCTGAGCGCGGCCACCGACACTTCCATGTCCTTGTCGTACATGTCCGCCGGGGCGGCTTCGAGGATCACCTTGTAGCCGCTGCCATCGGGCAGGCGCACGGCGTGGAAGAACACCCCACGGGCCTTGCCGCGCGCTAGCAGCGACGGCACGAACTTGCTGGTCAGCGCGGTGGTGCCCAGGTAGGGCACGAACAGGCCCGAGCCGAGGTCCGGTTCCGGGTCACAGGGGATGCCGACGCAGCCGCCGTTCTTCACTTCCCTGATCACGCTCTTGATGCCTTCGGGAGTGGAGGGCGCGACGCGGTTGCCCAGCTGCACGCGCTGCTTCTTCAGCAGGTCGTCCACCGCCTTGAGCTTCGGCGGGCGGTAGAAAATGATCGGCTTGGCGTAGGAGCAGTAGAAGTGGTTGAGCACTTCCCAATTGCCCAGGTGGCTGGTGATGCCGACCAGGCCGTCGCCGGAGGCCAGGGCCTCTTCCAGCACTTCCATGCCTTCCACTTCGCGGATGTACTGCAGCGACTTCTGCGGCGACCACATCCAGGCGCAGGCGCTCTCGGTCAGGGTGCGGCCGATGTCCATCAGGCTCTGGCCGACGAGTTTTTCCAGCTCGGCCTCGGACAGCTCGGGGAAGCAGTGCGACAGGTTGATCCGCACGATCTCGCGGGACCGGTTGGGCAGCTTCCACATCAGCCAGCCGATACCGGCGCCCAATGCGCCCACCGCGCGCCACGGCAGCATGGCGAACAACCGCAGGAAGCCTACCACCAGTGCGCCCTTGAATTTCTCCACGGAAAACTCCTTCAAGCAGATGGCGGCCATTGTAGCCGCTCGCGCCGGCAAATCGGGCGCCATCGCGGCTCCACACAATCTCCACCCAGCGAGCACATTGCGCCCACGGCGCGCGCGCAACCTGCGGCCATTCGATCCACTGGCCCGGAGGCCCGCGATGCGTACCCCAACCTTCCTTGCACGGCTGTGCTGCCTGTTGCTGACGATGAGCGCCAGTCTGGCGGCGCTGGCGGCTGACGACAGCAGCTCCAGTCCTTACTTCTTCGTCGACAACGCCGACCCGGCCGTCGACGCGCTGCCGCTCAAGGCGACCCGCGTCGACGCCCGCGTGCTGGGCAACATCGCCGAGGTGACGGTGACCCAGGAGTACCGCAACCAGGGCAAGACGCCGCTGGAGGCGCGCTACGTGTTCCCCGCCTCGACCCGCGCCGCCGTCCACGGCATGACCGTGCACCTGGGCGAGCGGGTGATCCAGGCGCAGATCCGCGAGAAGCAGAAGGCCAAGGCCGAGTACCAGCAGGCCAAGCAGGACGGCAAGACCGCCGCGCTGCTGGAGCAGGAGCGCGAGAACGTGTTCCAGATGAACGTCGCCAACATCCTCCCCGGCGACGTGGTGCAGGTGGAGCTGCGCTACAGCGAGCTGCTGGTGCCCACCGACGGGCGCTTCCAGTTCGTCTTCCCGACCGTGGTCGGGCCGCGCTACAACAGGCCCGGCCCGAGTGGCGGCGGCAAGCAGCCGTGGATATCCACACCGTACTTCCAGCAGGGGCAGCGCACTCCGACCACCTTGTCGATGCAGGTAGAGCTGTTGGCGCCGGTGCCGCTCGCCGAGGTGGCTTCGCCAAGCCACCGCATTGAGGTCGAGCGTGACGGCCAGCGCGCGCTGGTCCGCCTTGCCGCGGACGAATCCAGTGCCAACGACCACGACTTCATCCTCGACTACCAGCTCGGCGGCGATACCGTGCAGAGCGGCCTGCTGCTGTCGCGCGGCGAGCAGGAGAACTTCTTCCTCGCCATGGTCGCCCCGCCCCGCGCGCCGCGGAACAAGCAGATCGTGCCGCGCGACTATGTCTTCGTGGTCGACGTTTCCGGCTCCATGAACGGCTTCCCGCTGGATACCACCAAGACCCTGCTGCGCGACCTGATCGGCCGACTGCGCCCCAGCGATACCTTCAACCTGCTGCTGTTCTCCGGCGACAGTCGCAAGCTGGCAGCAGCCTCCGTCGCTGCTACGCCGGAAAACATCCGGCGCGCCACCGCCCTGCTCAACGGCGAAGAGGGCGCCGGCGGTACCGAGCTGATGCCGGCCCTGCGCGAAGCCCTGGCAATGCCCGGCGACCCGGAGCGCTCGCGCAGCTTCGTGGTCATCACCGATGGCTTCGTGGCCGTGGAAAGCAGCGCGTATCAGCTGGTACGCGAGAACCTGGGGCGCGCCAACCTGTTCGCCTTCGGTATGGGCACCTCGGTGAATCGCAGCCTGATCGAAGGCCTGGCGCGGGCAGGGCAGGGCGAGCCGTTCGTGGTCACCGACGCCCAGTCCGCCGGCGAGCAGGCGGAACGTTTCCGCAAGATGATCGACAGCCCGCTGCTCAAGGGCATCCACGCAAGCTTCGAAGGCCTGGACGTGTACGACGTGGAACCGCTTCAACTGCCCGACCTGTTCGCCAATCGCCCGCTGGTGCTGTTCGGCAAGTGGAAGGGCGAGCCGCGCGGCGAGTTGCGCATCGACGCCCATGCCGCTGAGGGTCCGTTCCAGGCGCGCCTGCCGATCAGCGCCGGCAACCTGACCGACAACGGCGAAGCACTCGCTCACCTGTGGGCGCGCAAGCGCCTCGCCGAACTGATGGACCAGGAAGCCCTCGATGGCGGCTTCGAGTTCAGCTCGCAGATTCTCGACCTCGGCCTGAAGTACCAGTTGCTCACGCCCTATACCTCGTTCATCGCCGTCGACCAGCAGGTGCGCAACCCCGACCCGCAGGCGAGCAAGACGGTGGATCAACCGCTGCCGCTGCCCCAGGGCGTGAGCAACAGCGCCGTCGGCAGCACGGTGCCGGGAACGCCGGAGCCGGGTGTCTGGGCCATGTTGCTGCTGGCCGCGCTGGGCGCCTGCTGGTGGCGGAGGAAGGCCGCATGATCCGCCGCCTGCCCGGCTGGAGCTGGCTGCTGTTCGCCGCCCTGGCAGCCTGGCCCAGCTGGCTGTGGGCGGCGCGGCGCCTCGGCGATGGCTCGGATGATCCGCTGGGGATCATCGCGCTGGCGGCGCTAGGGCTGCTGCTCTGGCGTGACCGCTCCAGCCTGCGCGCGCAACCGCGCTTGCCTTGGCTGGGTAGCGCAGCGCTGCTGCTGGTCGTCACGGCACTTTCCCAGCCGCTCCTGCCGCCGCTGCTGCGCGGACTGATCTCGGTGCTGGCGCTGCTGCTGGTGATCCTCAGCCTGCGCGCTCCTGGCCAGCCGTGGCTGGCCTGGCTGGGGCTGGGCGTGCTGTCGCTGCCACTACTGTCTTCGCTGCAGTTCTTCGTTGGTTATCCGCTGCGCGTGATCACCGCCGAGGTCAGCGCCTGGCTGTTGCGCCTCGGCAGTTGGACGGTGGAGCGGCAGGGCAGTGCGCTGCTGGTGGATGGCCAGTGGGTGATGGTCGATGCGCCCTGCTCGGGTATCCAGATGGCCTGGGTCGGCTACTTCACCGCCTGTGCGCTGGCGGCCTGGCAGCGGCTGCCGGATCGTTTGCTGCTGCGCCGCCTGCCGCTGGTTGGGCTATTGGTGTTGGGCGGCAATATCCTGCGCAACACGCTGCTGGTGTGGGGCGAAAGTGGCGCGAGCGCGTTTCCCGGCTGGGCCCATGAAGCGGTCGGGCTACTGGTGTTTGCGGCAGTCTGCGGGATGATTTTCCGGGTGATCGGGCGCCGTACCTTTGCGCTTTCGGCAGCGGTCGAAGCAGCGCGTCCTGAAGCTTCCAGGCGCTTCACCGGCAGCCTGCTGGGCGCCCTGCTGTTGGCGATGCTCTGGCCCTGGCTGGCGCCGGCTACCGCGGTGCCGACAGCAACGCGGGTCGCCCATGAATGGCCGGTGCAATTCGAAGGTCGCACGTTGCGCCCACTGGCGCTTTCGCCGGTCGAGCAGCGCTTCGCCGAGGACTTCCCCGGCCAGCTCGGCCGCTTCACCGATGGCCAGCGCAGCATCGTGCTGCGCCAGGTGCTGCGGCCGACACGCAAGCTGCATCCAGCGGAGGATTGCTTCCGTGCGCTGGGCTATCGCATCGAGCAGACGCAGTTGCGGCAGCGCACCGGAGCGGAGGGCCTGCAACGCTGCTTCGTGGTAACCCGCGAGGGTATTCGAATGCAGGTCTGCGACTACATCGAGGACGCTGCCGGCCAATCCTTCTCCGATACCTCGGCCTGGTACTGGTCGGCGCTCTCCGGCCGCTCCGCCGGACCCTGGCGGGCGGTCACCATTGCCAGCCCGCTGCCTTAGGCGCGGGTCAGCTGGGCGTAGCGGTCGCAGTCGACGGTGTGGTCCATGACCATGCCGGTGGCCTGCATGAAGGCGTAGCAGATGGTCGGGCCGACGAAGTTGAAACCGGCCTTGCGCAGGGCCTTGCTCATCGCTTCGGCTTCGGGCGTCACCGCCGGCACGTCGCCGCGGCCGCTGAAGTGGTTGACCTTGGGCTGGCCGCCGACGAAGGACCAGAGGAAGCTCACCGGGTCCTCCAGCTTCAGCCAGGCCTGGGCGTTCTGCCGCGCGGCCTTGAGCTTGGCGAAGTTGCGGATGATGCCCGGGTCCTGCATGCGCTCCTCGATTTCCTCGTCGGTCATGCGTGCCAGGCGCTCGGGGTCGAAGCCGAACAGCACCTCGCGATAGCGCTCACGCTTCTTCAGCACGGTGATCCACGACAGGCCGGCCTGGGCGCCTTCGAGGATGATCATCTCGAACAGTGCGCGGGCGTCGCGCTGGGGCACGCCCCACTCGGCATCGTGGTAGGCGATGTACAGCGGGTCGTCGTTGCACCAGAAGCAGCGGGGCATGGCAGTCGTCCTTGGAAACGGGAAGGTTCTGACTATAGACAAAAGGCTGTACAAAAATACAGTCATCGAGCCGCTTTTTTGCACCTTGATGGGCGCACGAACGGTCGCGCAAAAAGCGCTGTGAAGCCCAAGCTGCAAGCGTCTTGGGGTATACTGCCGGGTTTTAGTCGCATATCCAGCACAGGTGAAATTCGTGAGCCAGACTACGCCCGCCGTGCCCACCTTCCAGGACCTGATCCTCGCCCTGCAAAAATACTGGGCCGATCAGGGCTGTGTGGTGCTGCAGCCCTACGACATGGAAGTAGGCGCAGGCACCTTCCACACCGCCACCTTCCTCCGCGCCGTGGGCCCGGAAACCTGGAACGCGGCGTACGTGCAACCGAGCCGCCGTCCCACCGACGGCCGCTACGGCGAGAACCCCAACCGCCTGCAGCACTACTACCAGTTCCAGGTGGTCCTGAAGCCCAACCCGGAAAACTTCCAGGAACTGTACCTGGGCTCGCTGCAGGCCATCGGCATCGACCCGCTGGTCCACGACATCCGCTTCGTCGAGGACAACTGGGAATCGCCGACCCTCGGCGCCTGGGGCCTGGGCTGGGAAATCTGGCTGAACGGCATGGAAGTCACCCAGTTCACCTACTTCCAGCAGGTCGGCGGCATCGAGTGCTACCCGGTCACCGGTGAGATCACCTACGGCCTGGAGCGCCTGGCCATGTACATCCAGGGCGTCGACTCGGTGTACGACCTGGTCTGGGCCGACGGCCCGTTCGGCAAGGTCACCTACGGCGACGTGTTCCATCAGAACGAGGTGGAGCAGTCGACCTACAACTTCGAACACGCCAACGTCGAGAAGCTGTTCGAGCTGTTCGACTTCTACGAAAGCGAAGCCAACCGCCTGATCGAGCTGCAGCTACCGCTGCCGACCTACGAGATGGTCCTCAAGGCCTCGCACACCTTCAACCTGCTGGACGCCCGCCGCGCCATCTCGGTGACCGAGCGTCAGCGCTACATCCTGCGCGTGCGTACCCTGGCCCGCGCCGTGGCGCAGAGCTACCTGCAGGCCCGCGCCCGCCTCGGCTTCCCGATGGCCACCCCCGAACTGCGTGACGAAGTACTGGCCAAGCTGAAGGAGGCCGAATAATGAGCGCGAAGGATTTCCTCGTCGAACTGGGCACCGAAGAGCTGCCACCCAAGGCGCTGAAAAGCCTCGGTGAAGCCTTCCTGGCCGGCATCGAGAAGGGCCTCAAGGCCGCCGGCCTGACCTACGCCGCCGCGCGCTGCTACGCCGCGCCGCGCCGCCTGGCCGTGCAGATCGACCAGCTCGCCGTGCAGCAGCCCGACCGCACCGTGAACCTCGACGGCCCGCCGCTGCAGGCTGCCTTCGACGCCAGCGGCAACCCGACCCAGGCCGCCCTGGGCTTCGCCAAGAAGTGCGGCGTGGACCTGGAGCAGATCGACAAGAGCGGCCCGAAGCTCAAGTTCAGCCAGACTATCGCCGGCCAGCCGGCCGCGGGCCTGCTGCCGGGCATCGTCGAAGCCTCGCTGAACGACCTGCCGATTCCCAAGCGCATGCGCTGGGCGGCCCGTCGTGAAGAGTTCGTGCGCCCGACCCAGTGGCTGGTGATGCTGTTCGGCGACGACGTCATAGACTGCGAGATCCTGACCAAGAAGGCCGGTCGCGAATCCCGTGGCCACCGCTTCCACCACCCGGCCAACGTGCGCATCTCCGCTCCGGCCAACTACCTGGAAGACCTGCGCAGCGCCTACGTGCTGGCCGACTTCGCCGAGCGCCGCGAGATCATCTCCAAGCGCGTTGCCGAACTGGCCGCCGAGCAGAAGGGCAGCGCCATTGTCCCGGCTGACCTGCTGGACGAAGTGACCGCGCTGGTCGAGTGGCCGGTGCCGCTGGTGTGCTCCTTCGAGGAGCGCTTCCTCGCCGTGCCGCAGGAAGCCCTGATCACCACCATGCAGGACAACCAGAAGTACTTCTGCCTGCTGGACGCCAACGGCAAGCTGCTGCCGCGCTTCATCACCGTGGCCAACGTCGAGAGCAAGGCGCCGGAGAACATCGTCTCCGGCAACGAGAAGGTCGTGCGCCCGCGCCTGACCGACGCCGAGTTCTTCTTCAAGCAGGACCAGAAGCAGCCGCTGGAAGCCTTCAACGCCCGTCTGAAGAACGTGGTATTCCAGGCCCAGCTCGGCACCGTTTACGAGAAAGCCGAGCGCGTTTCCAAGCTGGCCGCCTACATCGCCGCACGCATCGGCGGTGATTCGACCAACGCGGCCCGCGCCGGCATCCTCTCCAAGTGCGACCTGGCCACCGAGATGGTCGGCGAGTTCCCGGAGATGCAGGGCATCGCCGGTTACTACTACGCCACTGCCGGTGGCGAGGCCAAGGACGTCGCCCTGGCGCTGAACGAGCAATACATGCCGCGTGGCGCTGGCGCTGAACTGCCAAGCACCCTGACCGGTGCCGCAGTGGCCGTGGCCGACAAGCTCGACACCCTGGTCGGCATCTTCGGCATCGGCATGCTGCCCACCGGCAGCAAGGACCCGTATGCCCTGCGCCGTGCCGCCCTCGGCGTGCTGCGCATCCTCATCGAGAAGCAGCTGGACCTCGACCTGGTCGACACCATCGGCGTGGCCGTGGCCCAGTACGGCGACAAGGTGAAGGCTGAAGGCCTGTCCGAGCAGGTGCAGGACTTCGTCTTCGACCGTCTGCGCGCCCGTTACGAGGACGAAGGCGTCAACGTCGCCGTGTACCAGGCCGTGCGCGCGCTCAAGCCGACCGCGCCGCTGGACTTCGACCAGCGCGTGCAGGCCGTCCAGGCCTTCCGCCAACTGCCCGAAGCCGAGGCCCTGGCCGCTGCCAACAAGCGCGTGTCGAACATCCTGGCCAAGGCCGAAGGCGAGGTGCCTGCCACCGTCAACGCCAGTCTGTTCACCGAAGCCGCCGAGAAGGCCCTTGGCAGCGCCGTGGCGGCTGCCGAGAGCGAAGTGGCCCCGTTGGCCGCGGCTCGCGACTATCGCGCTGCCCTGGCCCGCCTGGCGGCCCTGCGCGCGCCGGTCGATGCCTTCTTCGAGGAAGTGCTGGTCAACGCGGACGACAACGCCGTGAAGGCCAACCGCTACGCGCTGCTGGCCAAGCTGCGCGGGTTGTTCCTCGGCGTCGCCGACATCTCCCTGCTGGGTTGATGCGCGCCTGAAAGCCGGGAGTTCGCAACGGTTCGCCGTGACGGACTCCCGGCTTTTTCATTTCCGCCTTTTCCAAAGCGTCTGACTTGTCGAATCAACCATGAAGCTACTGATCCTCGACCGCGACGGTGTCATCAACCAGGACTCCGACGCCTACATCAAATCCCTCGGCGAGTGGATTCCGATCCCCAGCGCGATCACCGCCATCGCCCGCCTGAGCAAAGCCGGCTGGACCGTGGCCGTGGCCACCAACCAGTCGGGCATCGCCCGCGGCTACTACGACCTCGCCACTCTGGAGAGCATGCACCAGCGCCTGCGCGAGCTAGTGGCGGAGCAGGGCGGTGAACTCGGGGTGGTCGTGTACTGTCCCCATGGTCCCGACGAGGGCTGCGACTGCCGCAAGCCGAAACCCGGTATGCTGCTGCAGATAGCCCGGCACTACGGCGCGGATCTGCGCGGTACCTGGTTCGTTGGCGACAGCCGGGGTGACCTGGACGCCGCGTTGGCCGTCGATTGTCAGCCCGTGTTGGTAATGACCGGCAAGGGCGAGCGAACCCTGACCAAGCCGTTGCCCGAAGGCACGCTGGTATTCGACGATCTGGCGGCAGTAGCCGACCAACTTCTTTCCTGAGGACCCATCCCCCATGTCGATAGTGCAGGCCATCAGAACCGTTCTCTTCTACCTGCTGCTGTCGTCCAGCGCCTTCGTCTGGGGCACCCTCAGCCTGCTCATCGCGCCCTTCCTGCCGTACCGCGCGCGCTACCGTTTCATCGCCCAGGCCTGGTGCAAGTTCGCCGTCTGGCTGGCTTCCTGGATGGTCGGCGTACGCTACGAGCTCAAGGGCGTGGAGAACATCCCCGACCAGCCCTGCGTGATCCTCGCCAAACACCAGAGCACCTGGGAGACCTTCTTCCTCACCGGCTACTTCGAGCCGCTGGCGCTGGTACTCAAGCGCGAGCTGCTGTTCGTGCCCTTCTTCGGCTGGGCCATGGCGCTGCTCAAACCCATCGCCATCAACCGCGAGCAGCCCAAGGTGGCCCTCAAGCAGATCGCCAAGCAGGGCGACGAGTGCCTGAAGAAAGGCGCGTGGGTGCTGATCTTCCCGGAAGGCACCCGCGTTCCCACCGGCCAGATCGGCAAGTTCTCCCGCGGCGGTGCCGCCCTGGCGGTCAACGCCAACCTGCCGGTACTGCCGATCGCCCACAACGCCGGGCACTGCTGGCCGAAGAACGGCTGGGCAAAGTACCCCGGTACCATCCAGGTGGTGATCGGTCCGGCGATGTACGCCGAAGGGGAGGGCGCACGCGCCATCACCGAGCTCAACCAGCGTGCCGAGAACTGGGTCATCCAGACCCTGCGCGACATGGGTGAGCTGCCGGCGGACGCAACCCCGCAGGCGGTCGCCGAAGCTTCCTGAGGCGATCTCAGGAACAAAAGAAAAGGGCCCCGAAGGGCCCTTTCTTTTTGCCTGTAGCTTTCCTGGATCAGACGTCCAGGTTCGACACCGCCAGGGCGTTGCTTTCGATGAAGTCGCGGCGCGGCTCCACGGCATCGCCCATCAGGGTATTGAACAGCTGGTCGGCAGCGATGGCATCCTCGATGGTTACCTTCAGCATGCGGCGCACGTTCGGGTCCATGGTGGTTTCCCACAGCTGATCCGGGTTCATCTCACCCAGACCTTTGTATCGCTGGATGCTGTGGCGCTTGGTGCCTTCGACCAGCAGCCAGTCGAGGGCTTCCTTGAAGGTGCTGACCGGCTTCTTGCGCTCACCCTTCTGCACAAAGGCGCCATCTTCCAGCAGGCCGTTCAGCTTGCTGCCCAGCTCGGTCACCGCGCGGTAATCGTTGCTGGCGAAGAAGTCGCGGTTGAAGGTGATGTAGCTCGACAGACCATGGGCAACCATCTCGACTTCCGGCAGCCACAGGTGACGCTCGCGGTCTTCACGCAGGCTGACCTTGTAGACCAGGCCGGACTTCTCGGCACCCTTCAGGCGCTCCTGGTACTGGTCCAGCCAGCCTTGCATGGCGGTCTGGTCACCCAGCTGGGCAACCTCGATGCGCGGCAGGTAGATGAAGTGCTCGGTCAGATCCTGCGGGTACAGACGGGACAGGCGCTTGAGGGTGCGCATGACGCCACGGTACTCGTTGACCAGATTCTCCAGCGCTTCGCCGGACAGGCCCGGGGCGCTTTCGTTGACGTGCACACTGGCCTCTTCGAGGGCCGACTGGGTCATGTACTCATCCATGGCCACGTCGTCCTTGATGTACTGCTCCTGCTTGCCGCGCTTCACCTTGTACAGCGGCGGCTGGGCGATGTAGATGTAGCCGCGCTCAACCAGCTCCGGTAGCTGACGGAAGAAGAAGGTCAGCAGCAGGGTGCGGATGTGCGAACCGTCGACGTCAGCATCGGTCATGATGATGATGTTGTGGTAACGCAGCTTGTCGATGTTGTACTCCTCGCGACCGATACCGCAGCCCAGCGCGGTGATCAGCGTGCCGACCTCCTGGGAGGACAGCATCTTGTCGAAGCGAGCCTTCTCGACGTTGAGGATCTTGCCCTTGAGCGGCAGGATCGCCTGGGTCTTGCGGTTACGGCCCTGCTTCGCAGAACCGCCCGCGGAGTCACCTTCCACGATGTACAGTTCGGAGAGGGCGGGATCCTTCTCCTGGCAATCGGCGAGCTTGCCCGGCAGGCCGGCGATATCCAGTGCGCCCTTGCGGCGGGTCATTTCACGGGCCTTGCGCGCAGCCTCACGGGCGCGGGCGGCGTCGATCATCTTGCCGACCACGGCCTTGGCTTCGTTCGGGTTCTCCAGCAGGAAGTCGGCGAAGTACTTGCCCATCTCCTGTTCCACGGCGGTCTTCACCTCCGAGGAAACCAGCTTGTCCTTGGTCTGCGAGCTGAACTTCGGATCCGGCACCTTCACCGAAATGATCGCGGTCAGACCTTCACGGGCGTCGTCGCCGGTGGTGGCGATCTTGAACTTCTTCGCCAGGCCTTCCTGCTCGATATAGTTGTTCAGGTGGCGGGTGAGGGCGGAGCGGAAGCCCGCCAGGTGGGTACCACCGTCACGCTGGGGAATGTTGTTGGTGAAGCAGAGGATGTTCTCGTTGAAGCTGTCGTTCCACTGCAGGGCAACTTCGACGCCGACGCCGTCTTCTTCGCGCTGGCAGTTGAAGTGGAAGACCTGGTTCACCGCGGTCTTGTTGGTGTTCAGGTACTCGACG
Organism: Pseudomonas sp. CAN1; assembly: GCF_030462585.1. Classification (GTDB taxonomy): domain Bacteria; phylum Pseudomonadota; class Gammaproteobacteria; order Pseudomonadales; family Pseudomonadaceae; genus Pseudomonas. The sequence goes on from NZ_JASMRU010000001.1 coordinate 421,053, forward strand.
AAGGCGCGCAGGCCACCCTCATACTTGAACAGCTCTTCCTTGCCGGCGCGCTCGTCGCGCAGGACGATGCCGACGCCGGAGTTCAGGAAGGACAGCTCGCGAATCCGCTTGGCCAGGATGTCCCAGCTGAAGTGGATGTTGTGGAAGGTTTCCGGGGACGGTTTGAAGTGCACCTCGGTTCCCGAGCCATCGGTATCGCCGACCGGGCGCAGCGGGAACTGTGGGACACCGTGGTGATAGACCTGTTCCCAGACCTTGCCTTCGCGGCGGATGGTCAGGCGCAGCTCGTGGGAGAGGGCGTTCACCACCGACACACCCACGCCGTGCAGACCGCCGGAGACCTTGTAGCTGTTGTCGTCGAACTTACCGCCGGCGTGAAGGACGGTCATGATGACCTCGGCCGCGGAGACCCCTTCTTCCTTGTGGATATCCACCGGAATGCCGCGACCGTTGTCGCGCACGGTGATGGATTCATCGGTGTGAATGGTGATGCTGATCTCGCTGCAGTAGCCCGCCAGCGCTTCGTCGATCGAGTTGTCCACGACCTCGAAGACCATGTGGTGCAGGCCAGTGCCGTCGTCGGTATCACCGATGTACATGCCCGGACGCTTACGTACGGCATCCAGCCCCTTCAGTACCTTGATACTGGAAGAGTCGTAGGTGTTCTCGCTCATTCTTCACTCCCGATGGTAGTGTCCTGAGAGACGCGCCCATGTTCCACGTGGAACATCGACACCGGCGTTTCCGTCTGCCAGCCGTCTTTCAATAAGTGCGGATCGACGCAGGTGATGAATACCTGGCAACCCAGATCTTCGAGAAGCCGGCACAAAGACAACCGATGCTTCTCATCCAGTTCGGAGGGGAGGTCATCCACCAGGTAGACGCATTGCCCGCGCTTCGCCTGGTTGATCAAGTGCCCCTGGGCGATCCGCAACGCGCAGACCACCAGTTTCTGTTGACCGCGAGACAGTATCTCCGCGGCATTGTGTCCCCCCAGGCGAATTCTCAGATCCGCCCTTTGCGGTCCTGCCTGGGTGTGCCCCATCTGCTGATCGCGCAGCAGGCTGGAAGACAGCACCTCGCTCAGCTCGCGTTCCTTGTCCCAACCCCGGTAGTAGCTGAGCGTCAGGTCATCGAGCTGGATGAGCTCGGCCAGGGTACGCTCGAACTGGGGCTTGAGAGCCTGGATGTAGGACCGCCGGTACGCGTCGATTTCATCGCTCGCGACGCATAACTCGCGATCCCACGCGGCTTGCGAAGCACCGTCCAGTTTACCATGTCGGAGCCACGAGTTCCGCTGCTGCAGGGCCTTCTGCAGTCTTTGCCAAGCGACCATGAAGCGTTGTTCCACGTGGAACACTCCCCAGTCGAGGAACTGCCGGCGAATCTTCGGCGCGCCTTCCAGCAGGCGGAAACTGTCCGGGTTGATCAGCTGCAGCGGCAGGGTCTCGGCGAGTTGCGCGGCGCTGCGCGCATTCTGCCCATCGATGCGAATCTGGAACTCGCCCTGGCGATCCCGCGAAACACCCAGGCTGCTATCGAAGCCATTGCCCAGGCGAACCTGTCCAAAAACCGTGCAAGCCGGTTCTTCGTACTGGATGACAGGTTGCAGACGAATGCTGCGGAAGGAGCGGGCGAGACCGAGCAAGTAGATGGCTTCCAGCACGCTGGTCTTGCCGCTGCCGTTTTCGCCGTAGAGGATGTTGATGCGGGGGGAGGGGGAGAAGGTCACCGGGTGCAGGTTACGCACCGCGGTGACCGAAAGGCGGGTAAGGGACATCGATACGCGTCAGAGGCGCATCGGCATGACGACGTAGGCGGAATCGTCGTTGTCCGCTTCCTGCACCAGCGCACTGCTGTTGGAGTCGGAGAGGATCATGCGCACCTGCTCGGTACCCATGACACCCAGGACGTCCAGCAGGTAGCTGACGTTGAAGCCGATTTCCAGGTTGCCGCCGTTGTAGTCGACTTGTACTTCCTCTTCCGCTTCTTCCTGCTCCGGGTTGTTCGCTTGGATTTTCAGCAGGCCGTTGGAGAGCTGCAGACGGATACCGCGGTACTTCTCGTTCGACAGGATCGCGGTGCGGCTGAAGGCTTCGCGCAGCACCTGGCGATCACCGATGACCAGCTTGTCGCCGCCCTTGGGCAGCACTCGCTCGTAGTCGGGGAACTTGCCGTCGACCAGCTTGGAGGTGAAGGTGAACTCGCCGGTGGTGGCACGTATGTGGTGCTGGCCGAGAACGATGGATACTTCGCCGTCCTGCTCGGTGAGCAGACGAGCCAGTTCGAGAATGCCCTTGCGCGGCACGATCACCTGGTGGCGATCCTGGGCCTCCGGCACGCCGTTGCTCAGCGAGCACATGGCCAGGCGGTGGCCGTCGGTAGCGACAGCGCGCAGGGTGCCACCGCCCACTTCCAGCAGCATGCCATTCAGGTAGTAGCGCACATCCTGCTGGGCCATGGCGAAGCTGGTGCGGTCGATCAGGCGACGCAGCTTGCTCTGCACCAGGCTGAAGGTCAGCGAACCCGGGCCTTCTTCCACGGTGGGGAAGTCATTGGCCGGCAGGGTGGAGAGGGTGAAGCGGCTGCGGCCAGCCTTCACCAGGAGCTTCTGCTCGTCGACGCGGATATCGATCACGGCATCGCTGGGCAGGCTCTTGCAGATGTCCATCAGCTTGCGCGCCGGCACGGTGATTTCGCCCGGTTCGGCAGCATCTTCCAGGGCAACACGGCCAACCAGCTCGACTTCCAGGTCGGTACCGGTCAGCGACAGCTGCTGGCCTTCGACGACAAGCAGGACGTTGGAAAGAACCGGCAGCGTCTGGCGGCGCTCGACAACGCCAGCGACCAGTTGCAGGGGTTTCAACAGAGCTTCGCGTTGAATAGTGAAATGCATGGTCTAGTCCCTTGCCTCGTGAGGCTGCGTCAGGTGGTCAGAGTACGCAGCAGGTTCTTGTAGTCCTCGCGGATATCCGCGTCGGATTCCTTGAGTTGAGCGATCTTACGACAGGCGTGCAGCACCGTGGTGTGATCCCGACCGCCGAAGGCCACACCGATCTCCGGCAGGCTGTGGTTGGTCAGCTCCTTGGAGAGTGCCATGGCGACCTGACGCGGACGTGCCACCGAGCGCGAGCGGCGCTTGGACAGCAGGTCGGCGATCTTGATCTTGTAGTACTCGGCGACGGTGCGCTGGATGTTGTCGATGCTGACCAGCTTGTCCTGCAGGGCCAGCAGGTCCTTCAGCGACTCGCGGATCAGCTCGATGGTGATCGGCCGGCCCATGAAGTGGGAGTGGGCGATTACGCGCTTGAGCGCACCTTCCAGCTCACGCACGTTGGAGCGAATGCGCTGGGCGATGAAGAACGCCGCGTCGTGCGGCAGCTCGACCTTGGCCTGCTCGGCCTTCTTCATCAGGATCGCCACGCGGGTTTCCAGCTCCGGCGGCTCCACGGCCACCGTCAGGCCCCAGCCGAAGCGCGATTTCAGGCGTTCTTCCAGGCCTTCGATTTCCTTCGGATAGCGGTCACTGGTCAGGATGACCTGCTGGCCGCCTTCGAGAAGGGCGTTGAAGGTGTGGAAGAACTCTTCCTGGGAACGCTCCTTGCGGGCGAAGAACTGGATATCGTCGATCAGCAGCGCGTCCACCGAGCGGTAGAAGCGCTTGAATTCATTGATGGCGTTCAGCTGCAGAGCTTTCACCATGTCCGCGACGAAGCGCTCCGAGTGCAGGTACACGACCTTGGCATTCGGGTTCTTCTTCAACAGATGGTTACCCACAGCGTGCATCAGGTGGGTTTTACCCAGGCCGACGCCACCATAAAGGAACAGCGGGTTGTAGCCGTGCTTGAGGTTGTCCGCCACCTGCCAGGCAGCCGCGCGGGCCAGCTGGTTGGATTTGCCTTCGACGAAGTTCTCGAAGGTGAAGGTGCGGTTGAGGTAGCTGGTGTGCTTGAGCGCACCTTCTACCTGCACGTTGCGCTCGGTGCGCACGGCAGCTGCCGGCATGGCCGCGGCCAGCGGATCGATACCCGGGCTGGATTCATCGAGGTCGGTAATAGTCTGCACGGGCGCGGCCTGGATCGGCTGCGGCTCGGGCACAGGCTGTACGACCGGAGCCGCGACAGGCGCAGCAACCGCGGCGGGAGCCGGCTGGACATAGACCTGGGGCGTCGGCACGAGGGCAGGGCGCGGCGTGCGGCTGCGGCGGCTGCCAATCAGCAGCGAGATAGCCGGAAGCTGGCCGTTGCCGCGCTCGCTGAGCAGCTCGAGCATGCGGCCCATGTATTTCTCGTTGACCCAGTCGAGTACGAAGCGGTTGGGTGCGTAGACGCGCAGCTCCTCACCCTCGGCCTCGACCTGCAGAGGTCGAATCCAGGTGTTGAATTGCTGGGACGGCAGCTCGTCGCGCAGAAGCTCCACGCACTGCTGCCAAAGTTCCACGGACACGGATATCCCCCAAAAGAAGTCGCAAAGCGAAACAGACGGCTATTGTATCCCCGCCAGACCAACTTATCCACAGTTAAGCGCGCCGGGATACAAGCAAAATCAAGGTGTTAATGATTTTACCGGTGGTCGGCGAATAGCGCCGTGAGCCTTGTGGATAACAGCTGGATGGGGCAGGGGACTACTCTGCGGATGAACCTGTGGAAATAACGCCTGTGGAAAATCCGGCGATTCATACCCAGCTTTCCAACCGGCACCGCACAGGCCACCCACGCTTTCCCGACAGGGTTATCATTACGTGAGACGAAACAATGGCGCCGCCTGCAGCAGGTTATCCACAGAGGTGGCCGCGCCTAATCACAATCACAGCTTCAATCTTTTAAGAAAGAGATTTCCTCCCTTTCTATTCATTTTGTATCCGCCTCTGGTTGGAAATTGACCTGCACCGCCGATTTCACTAGAATCGCCGGTCTCTTTAAACGGGGTCACTGCGACCTCATGTCGTCAAACCCAGGTACCGAATCATGAAACGTACTTTCCAACCCAGCACCCTCAAGCGCGCTCGCGTGCACGGCTTCCGCGCTCGCATGGCCACCAAGAACGGTCGTCAGGTTCTGTCGCGTCGTCGCGCCAAGGGCCGTAAGCGTCTGACCGTCTGATTTGTCTGACGCAGGTGGTGAGTCGAGATTTCAGCCGGGATAAACGTCTACTGACAGCCCGGCAATTCACAGCAGTCTTCGACTCCCCCACCTCCAAGGTCCCCGGCAAGCACATCCTGCTGCTGGCGCGCGAAAACGGTCTCGATCATCCCCGTCTGGGTCTGGTGATCGGCAAGAAGAACGTCAAGCTCGCCGTCGAACGCAACCGCCTCAAACGCCTTCTCCGTGAATCCTTCCGCCACCACCAGCAGAAGCTGGCCGGCCTGGACATCGTGGTGATCGCGCGCAAGGGCCTCGGCGATCTGGAGAATGAAGAACTGCACCAGCAGTTCGGCAAACTCTGGAAGCGCTTGTTGCGCAATCGGCCCAGCCCGGAACCTTCGACAGAATCTCCGGGAGTGGCCGACAGTTCCCATGCGTAGACTGGCGCTGTTACTGATCCAGTTTTACCGCTACGCCATCAGTCCCATGATGGGCAGGCACTGTCGTTTCTACCCCAGCTGTTCCTGCTACGCGCAGGAGGCCATTGAAACCCATGGCTTCCTGCGTGGTGGCTGGCTGGCCGCTCGTCGCCTAGGCCGCTGCCACCCCTGGCATCCCGGTGGCTACGACCCGGTCCCGCCAGATCCTTCCAAGCCCGCCCCTTCCTCGACGGCCGAGTAACCATGGACATCAAACGTTCAATCCTATTCGTCGCCCTGGCAATCGTGTCCTACGCACTGGTCCTCCAGTGGAACAAGGACTATGGCCAGCCCGAACTGCCAGCGCAGACCGCGACCTTCAACCAGAACGAAGGCCTGCCGGATACTTCCGTGCCTGCCGGCAGCGCGAACAACGGCGACGTACCGACCGCCCAGAATGCCCAGGCGACCCTGCCCACCGAGCAGAAGCCGGCGGCGGTCAGCGACCAGCTGATCCGCGTGAAGACCGACGTCCTCGACCTGTACATCGACCCGCGCGGCGGCGACGTGGTGAAACTGGGCCTGACCCAGTACCCGCTGCGCCAGGATCGCCCGGACGTGCCGTTCCCGCTGTTCGAGCGTGACCAGCAGCGTACCTACCTGGCCCAGAGCGGCCTGACCGGCGCCAACGGCCCGGACGCCGCTGCCAGCGGTCGCCCGCTGTACGCCAGCGCCAAGCCGAGCTACGAGCTGGCTGACGGCCAGGACCAGATGACCGTCGACCTGACTTATGCACAGGATGGCGTCAACTACATCAAGCGCTTCACCCTGCACCGCGGCCTGAAAGGCGACTGCACCGACAAGGAACGCGCGCAGAAGAAGCTCGAGTGCATCAACCCCAATGCCTATCAGGTCGGCGTCAGCTACCTGATCGACAACCAGAGCGACAAACCCTGGACCGCCTCGCTGTTCGCCCAGCTCAAGCGCGATGCCAGCGTCGACCCGTCCTCCACCACCGCTACCGGCGTGTCGACCTACCTCGGCGCCGCGGTCTGGACTCCTGAAAAGCCCTACGTGAAAGTGTCCATGAAGGACATGGACAAGGAGCAGTTCAAGGAAACCGTCCAGGGCGGCTGGGTAGCCTGGCTGCAGCACTACTTCGTCACTGCCTGGGTTCCCGCCAGCGGCGACACCCACAACGTGCTGACCCGCAAGGACGCCCAGGGCAACTACATCGTCGGCTTCACCGGTCCGAACATCACCGTCGCGCCGGGCGCCAAGGGCGAAACCAGCATGACCCTGTATGCCGGTCCCAAGCTGCAGAAGTACCTGGGCGAGCTGTCCAAGGGCCTGGAGCTGACCGTCGACTACGGCCCGCTGTGGTTCATCGCCCAGCCGATCTTCTGGCTGCTGCAACATATCCACAACCTGGTGGGTAACTGGGGCTGGTCGATCATCTTCCTGACCATCGTCATCAAACTGGCCTTCTTCCCGCTGTCCGCCGCCAGCTACCGCTCCATGGCCCGCATGCGCGCCGTGTCGCCGAAACTGGCTGCTCTGAAGGAACAGCATGGCGATGATCGCCAGAAGATGTCCCAGGCGATGATGGAGCTGTACAAGAAGGAGAAGATCAATCCGCTGGGCGGCTGCCTGCCGATCCTGGTGCAGATGCCGGTCTTCCTCTCCCTGTACTGGGTACTCCTGGAAAGCGTCGAGATGCGCCAGGCCCCGTGGCTGGGCTGGATCGTCGACCTGTCGGTGAAGGATCCGTTCTTCATCCTGCCGATCATCATGGGCGCCACCATGCTGGTTCAGCAGATGCTCAACCCGACTCCGCCGGACCCCATGCAGGCCAAGGTGATGAAGCTGATGCCGATCATCTTCACCTTCTTCTTCCTGTGGTTCCCGGCCGGCCTGGTGCTGTACTGGGTTGTGAACAACTGCCTGTCCATCGCACAGCAGTGGTACATTACCCGCCGGATCGAAGCGGCGTCGAAGAAGGCTTCTGCCTGATAGCGACAGCACCTCCGATTGACAAGACGCCCCCTCGTGGGGCGTTTTGCTATGTGGATAACTCTGCTTTTCCGCAAGCCCGCCACACAACCGCGAGACCGCCGCCATGAATGCAGCCCGTGAAACCATCGCCGCCGTCGCCACCGCCCAGGGCCGTGGTGGGGTGGGCATCGTCCGCGTCTCCGGCCCGCGTGCGCGCGCCATGGCCATCACCCTCAGCGGCCGCGAGCCACAGCCGCGCTACGCGCACTACGGGCCGTTCCACGCCGATGATGGCGACGTCATCGACGAAGGCCTGCTGCTGTTCTTCCCCGGGCCGAACTCCTTCACCGGCGAAGACGTACTGGAACTGCAGGGCCACGGCGGCCCGGTAGTGATGGACATGTTGCTGCAGCGCTGCCTGGAACTGGGTGCACGCCAGGCCCGCCCGGGTGAGTTCAGCGAACGCGCCTTTCTCAACGACAAGCTCGACCTGGCCCAGGCCGAGGCCATTGCCGACCTGATCGAGGCCAGCTCGGCACAGGCCGCGCGCAATGCCGTGCGTTCGCTGCAGGGCGAGTTTTCCAAGCGTGTGCATAACCTCACCGACCAACTGATCGGCCTGCGCATGTATGTCGAAGCCGCCATCGACTTCCCGGAAGAGGAAATCGACTTCCTTGCCGATGGCCACGTCCTCTCGCAGCTGGACGCGGTGCGCGCCGAACTGGCCGCGGTGCTGCGCGAAGCGGGCCAGGGCGCCCTGCTGCGCGACGGTATGACGGTGGTGATAGCCGGACGCCCCAACGCCGGCAAATCGAGCCTGCTGAACGCCCTGGCGGGGCGCGAGGCGGCCATCGTCACCGACATCGCCGGAACCACCCGCGATGTCCTGCGCGAACATATCCACATCGACGGCATGCCGCTGCACATCATCGACACCGCCGGCCTGCGCAGCACCGATGATCATGTGGAAAAGATCGGCGTGGAACGCGCGCTGAAGGCAATCAACGAAGCGGACCGCGTGTTGCTGGTGGTCGACTCCACAGCACCGGAAGCCAGCGATCCCTTTGCGCTGTGGCCGGAGTTCCTCGACAGCCGTCCAGACCCGGCGCACGTCACCCTGATCCGCAACAAGGCAGATTTATCCACAGAGAATATCGGCCTGGAAGAAAGCGCTGACGGCCACGTCACCATTACGCTCTCCGCCCGCTCGGGCAATGGCCTGGAACTGCTGCGCGAGCACCTGAAGGCCTGCATGGGCTTCGAACAGACCGCCGAGAGCAGCTTCAGTGCCCGCCGGCGCCACCTGGAGGCCTTGCGCCTGGCTGACGACAGCCTCGAGCACGGCCGCGCACAACTCACCCTGAGCGGCGCAGGCGAATTGCTGGCCGAAGACCTGCGCCAGGCCCAGCAGGCCCTGGGCGAGATTACCGGGGCCTTTACGCCGGACGATCTGCTGGGGCGCATCTTCTCCAGCTTCTGCATCGGCAAGTGATCCACAACCGAGCTTTTCCCCACCGGTGACGGGATCATCCCGTCATCGCGTCTCGTGCCGCCCGCGATTTCTCCTCCTGATTAACTATCCACAGCCACTAATTCAGCTCAGGCCGCGTATTTACTGGCTTACAAGGCATGAATAGAGGAATTAATAGGCCTTCGTGAACCCTGTGGAAAAGTCGCGTACAGCTAGGTGAACAAACCCTGCACCAGTCAGTGGATAAATCCCCCTGTTGATAACAGGCAACTTCATCCACAGGCTGATAACGGGACATCCCCTGTCACCGTACAGCATCGACACAGGGTTGTTAGGCGCTGAAAACCTTGCACCATCTGGCCTACGAAGGCTTATCCACAGAAAACGGCTTCACCATACATAAACACAAGCTCTAAAAAGACTTAAGAAGATTCCTCTCTTTTCATTTTCTATAGGGCGGACAGTACCCATTGGCTATTTTTTGTTCAGGTGCCTTCAATCGAAAGCCCTTAACCCCTATACTGTCCGGCTCTCTTCTTTCTCCTTGATCAACAGGCACGAGGTGCGTGGTGGATTTCCCTTCCCGTTTTGACGTGATCGTGATCGGCGGCGGCCATGCCGGCACAGAGGCCGCACTAGCGGCTGCACGCATGGGCGTGAAGACGCTGCTGCTCACCCACAATGTGGAAACCCTTGGCCAGATGAGCTGCAACCCCGCCATCGGTGGGATCGGCAAAAGCCATCTGGTCAAGGAAATCGATGCGCTGGGCGGTGCCATGGCACTGGCCACCGATAAAGGCGGCATCCAGTTCCGCGTGTTGAACAGCCGCAAGGGCCCGGCAGTGCGCGCCACTCGCGCCCAGGCTGACCGCGTTCTCTACAAGGCGGCCGTGCGCGAAATCCTGGAGAACCAGCCGAACCTGTGGATATTCCAGCAGGCCTGTGATGACCTGATCGTCGAACAGGATCAGGTGCGCGGTGTGGTGACCCAGATGGGTCTGAAATTCCATGCGGACAACGTCGTCCTTACCGCCGGTACTTTCCTCGGTGGACTTATCCACATCGGCCTGGAGAACTACTCCGGTGGCCGTGCCGGTGATCCGCCCTCGATCGCCCTGGCGCGCCGCCTGCGCGAACTGCCGCTGCGCGTCGGTCGCCTGAAGACCGGCACGCCACCGCGCATCGATGGCCGCAGTGTCGATTTCAGCGTGATGACCGAGCAGCCGGGCGACACGCCGATTCCGGTGATGTCCTTCCTGGGCTCCAGGGAAATGCATCCGCGCCAGGTCAGCTGCTGGATTACCCACACCAACGCGCGGACCCACGAGATCATCGCGTCCAACCTAGATCGCTCGCCGATGTACTCCGGCGTGATCGAAGGGGTCGGCCCGCGCTATTGCCCGTCGATCGAAGACAAGATCCATCGCTTCGCCGACAAGGACAGCCATCAGGTCTTCCTCGAACCCGAAGGTCTGACCACCCATGAGCTGTACCCGAACGGCATCTCCACTTCGCTGCCTTTCGACGTGCAACTGGAGATCGTCCGCTCGATCCGCGGCATGGAGAACGCACACATCGTTCGCCCCGGCTACGCCATCGAGTACGACTACTTCGATCCGCGCGACCTGAAGTACAGCCTGGAGACCAAGGTCATCGGCGGCCTGTTCTTCGCCGGCCAGATCAACGGCACCACCGGTTACGAAGAAGCCGGCGCCCAGGGCCTGCTCGCCGGCGCCAACGCCGCACTGCGCTCGCAGGGCCGCGAAAGCTGGTGCCCACGTCGCGACGAGGCGTACATCGGTGTACTGGTCGACGACCTGATCACCCTCGGCACCCAGGAGCCGTACCGCATGTTCACTTCGCGCGCCGAATACCGGCTGATCCTGCGCGAGGACAACGCCGACCTGCGCCTGACCGAGAAAGGTCGCGAGCTGGGTCTGATCGACGACGAGCGCTGGGCAGTGTTTGAAGCCAAGCGCGAAGGCATCGAGCGTGAAGAGCAGCGCCTGAAGAGCACCTGGGTTCGCCCGAACACGCCGCAGGGCGATGCCATCGCCGAGCGCTTCGGCACGCCGCTGGCTCACGAGTACAACCTGCTGAACCTGCTGGCCCGTCCGGAAATCGACTACGTCAGCCTGGCCGAAGTGACCGGTGCCGGTGCGGAAGATCCGCAGGTCGCCGAACAGGTGGAAATCCGTACCAAGTACGCCGGCTACATCGATCGCCAGCAGGAAGAGATCGCTCGCCTGCGGGCCAGCGAGGACACCCGCCTGCCTGTGGATATCGACTACCCGTCCATCTCCGGGCTGTCCAAGGAGATCCAGCTGAAGCTGGGTAACGCCCGACCGGAGACCCTCGGTCAGGCCGGCCGCATCCCGGGCGTGACGCCGGCGGCCATCTCCCTGCTGCTGATCCATCTGAAAAAACGCTCTTCCGGTCGTCAGCTGGAGCAGAGCGCCTGATGTCCCTGGTCACTGCACGCCACGCCGAAGAACTCGCGCGTGGCATCCAGACGCTCGGCCTGGATATCGACGCTGCTGCCCAGCAGCGCCTGCTGGACTACCTGGCCCTGCTGGCCAAGTGGAACAAGGCCTACAACCTCACCGCCGTGCGCGATGTGGATGAAATGGTCTCCCGCCATCTGCTCGACAGCCTGAGCATCGTCCCGCAGTTCGAAGCTGCCGGCGGCGAGCGCTGGATGGACGTCGGCAGCGGCGGCGGCATGCCCGGCATCCCGCTGGCTATCCTGTACCCCGGCAAGTCGCTGACCCTGCTGGACAGCAACGGCAAGAAGACCCGCTTCCTGACCCAGGTGAAGCTGGAGCTCAAGCTGGACAACCTGCAGGTTATCCACAGCCGGGTCGAAGCCTTCCAGCCCGAGCAGCCGTTCAACGGCATCGTCTCGCGGGCTTTCAGCAGCCTCGAAGACTTCACCAACTGGACACGCCACCTCGGCGACACCCAGACCAACTGGCTGGCCATGAAAGGCGTACACCCCAGCGACGAGCTCGCGGCACTCCCGGAAGATTTCCGGGTCGAAGCCGAACGCGCTCTGGCGGTGCCGGGTTGCCAAGGCCAGCGCCATCTGCTGATACTGCGCCGCACTGCATGACGGGGAGTGGGGAAAACCATGGCTAAGGTATTCGCGATCGCCAACCAGAAGGGCGGCGTCGGCAAGACCACGACCTGTATCAACCTCGCGGCATCGCTGGTTGCCACCAAGCGCCGCGTGCTGCTGATCGACCTTGATCCACAGGGCAACGCCACCACCGGCAGCGGTGTGGATAAGTTGTCCCTGGACCATTCCATCTACGACGTGCTCACCGGCGAATGCGATCTGGCCCAGGCCATGCAGTTCTCCGAGCACGGCGGCTACCAGCTGCTGCCCGCCAACCGCGACCTCACCGCGGCGGAAGTGGTGCTGCTGGAAATGGACATGAAGGAACACCGCCTGCGCCATGCGCTGGCGCCGATCCGCGAGAACTACGACTTCATTCTCATCGACTGCCCGCCGTCGCTGTCGATGCTGACGGTCAACGCCCTGTCCGCCGCGGACGGCGTGATCATCCCGATGCAGTGCGAGTACTACGCGCTGGAAGGCCTGACCGACCTGATGAACAGCATCCAGCGCATCGCCGAGCGGCTGAACCCGGCGCTGAAGATCGAAGGCCTGCTACGCACCATGTACGACCCGCGCATCAGCCTGACCAACGACGTCAGCGCGCAACTGCAGGAACACTTCGCCGACAAGCTCTACACCACCGTGATCCCGCGCAACGTGCGACTGGCCGAGGCACCCAGCTTCGGCATGCCGGCGCTGGTCTACGACAAGCAATCCCGCGGTGCCCTCGCCTACCTGGCGCTGGCCGGCGAGCTGGTGCGCCGTCAGCGCGCCGCCCGCACCACCGCCCCCGCCTAAGAGATTAAGGAACCCGCATGGCCGCCAAGAAACGAGGTCTCGGACGCGGGCTGGACGCCCTGCTCAGTGGCTCCAGCGCCGCTACGCTGCAGGAAGAAGCCGTTCAGGTGGACAGCAAGGAGCTGCAACACCTGCCGCTGGACCTGATCCAGCGCGGCAAGTACCAGCCTCGTCGCGACATGGACCCGCAGGCCCTGGAAGAACTCGCCCAGTCGATCAAGGTGCAGGGCGTGATGCAGCCGATCGTGGTGCGCCCGATCGACAAGGGCCGCTACGAGATCATCGCCGGTGAACGCCGCTGGCGCGCCAGCCAGCAGGCCGGCCTGGACAAGATCCCGGCCATGGTCCGCGAAGTGCCGGACGAAGCCGCCATTGCCATGGCGCTGATCGAGAACATCCAGCGCGAGGACCTCAACCCCATCGAGGAAGCCGCCGCGCTGCAGCGCCTGCAGCAGGAATTCCAGCTGACCCAGCAACAGGTCGCCGACGCCGTGGGCAAATCCCGCGTGACCGTGGCCAACCTGCTGCGCCTGATCGCCCTGCCGGAAGAGATCAAGACCCTGCTGTCCCACGGTGACCTGGAAATGGGCCATGCCCGCGCCCTGCTCGGACTGCCGGAGAATCGGCAGGTCGAAGGTGCGCGACATGTTGTCGCACGCGGCTTCACTGTGCGTCAGACCGAAGCACTGGTACGCCAGTGGCTGAACGCGCCGGAGGAACCTGTCAAAGCGGTCAGGACCGATCCGGACATCAGCCGCCTGGAACAGCGCCTGGCCGAGCGCCTGGGCGCTCCGGTGCAGATTCGCCACGGACAGAAGGGCAAGGGTCAACTGGTGATCCGCTACAACTCCCTCGATGAGCTCCAGGGTGTGCTGGCCCACATACGCTGATACGAAAGGCTATGTAGGGGGTCGTCGGAAATCACTACCTGACGGTTGAACGGGGGCCCTGCAGCCCCCTATACTCTGCGCGCAATTTTGTCGGCACAAAGTATGCCAAGTTGTTGATTTGTGAAGCCGACGCCAGAGGACTGTGAGCTGAAGATGGAACCCCGCAAGCCCGATCGTTTGCCCTTCCATCACCAACCGGCGTTTCGCCTGTTGCTCGTCCAGCTGGTGGTGCTGCTTATCGGTGCAGCAACCCTGTGGTTTGCCCGGGGATCGGTCGCAGGTTATTCCGGATTGCTCGGAGGCCTGATTGCGTGGTTGCCGAATCTGTACTTTGCTCGCAAGGCGTTCCGTTATAGCGGCGCGCGTTCTGCCCAGCTGATAGTCCGGTCCTTTTATGCCGGTGAGGCGGGAAAACTGATATTGACGGCAGTGCTCTTCGCACTGGCGTTTGCAGGTGTGAAGCCGCTGGCGCCCCTGGCGCTGTTCGGCCTCTACCTGCTGACCCTCGCGGTCAGCTGGTTTGCACCCCTGCTGATGCGAAACACATTTACAAGACCTTAGAGCGATTGAGGCAAACATGGCAGCAGAAAGCGCTTCGGGTTACATCCAGCACCACTTGCAGAACCTGACCCTGGGTCGTCTGCCGGATGGTTCCTGGGGGTTCGCCCACTCCGCCGAACAAGCCAAGGAAATGGGCTTCTGGGCATTCCACGTTGATACCCTGGGCTGGTCCGTATTCCTCGGCCTGGTGTTCATCCTTATCTTCCGCATGGCAGCCAAGAAGGCCACCAGCGGTCAACCCGGCGGCCTGCAGAACTTCGTTGAAGTTCTCGTGGAGTTCGTCGACGGCAGCGTGAAGGACACCTTCCACGGCCGTAACCCGCTCATCGCACCGCTGGCGCTGACCGTGTTCGTCTGGATCTTCCTGATGAACCTGATCGACCTGGTGCCCGTGGACTTCCTGCCGCTGGCGGCTCAGGCAGTCACCGGCAACGAGCACCTGTTCTTCCGCGCCGTGGCCACCACCGATCCGAACGCCACCTTCGGCATGTCGATCGCGGTGTTCGCGCTGATCATCTTCTACAGCATCAAGGTCAAGGGCATCGGCGGCTTCCTCGGCGAACTGACCCTGCACCCGTTCAACAGCAAGAACATCGTGGTTCAGATCATCCTGATTCCGGTGAACTTCCTGCTGGAGTTCGTGACCCTGATCGCCAAGCCGGTATCCCTGGCACTGCGTCTGTTCGGCAACATGTACGCCGGCGAGCTGATCTTCATCCTGATCGCCGTGATGTTCGGTTCCGGCATCCTCTGGCTGGGCGGCATGGGCGTTGTGCTGAACTGGGCGTGGGCCGTGTTCCACATCCTGATCATCACCCTGCAGGCCTTCATCTTCATGATGCTGACCATCGTCTACCTGTCGATGGCGCACGAAGACAGTCACTGATCCAAAGATTCTGTACGCCCCTTCCCTCACGGGAGGGGGTGAAAGAAGAGCTTCACCACCTTAACTTGCTTCACCTTTAACCAACACGACAAAAAAGTCGGGAGGAAAAATGGAAACTGTAGTTGGACTCACTGCTATCGCCGTTGCTCTGCTGATCGGTCTGGGCGCTCTGGGTACCGCCATCGGCTTCGGCCTGCTGGGCGGCAAGTTCCTGGAAGGCGCTGCGCGTCAGCCGGAAATGGTTCCGATGCTGCAGGTCAAAATGTTCATCGTTGCCGGTCTGCTCGACGCCGTAACCATGATCGGCGTTGGTATCGCTCTGTTCTTCACCTTCGCTAACCCGTTCATTGCTCAGGTTGCCCACTAATTTCCGAACAGCGGAAATCTGTGACTGAACAACGAACGAGCGAGGTATTGGCGTGAACATTAATGCAACTCTGATCGGCCAGGCCATCGCGTTCGCCATCTTCGTCCTGTTCTGCATGAAGTTCGTATGGCCTCCGGTCATTGCGGCTCTGCAAGAGCGTCAGAAGAAGATCGCCGACGGCCTGGACGCTGCCAACCGCGCGGCTCGTGACCTGGAACTGGCTCACGAGAAAGCGGGTCAGCAACTGCGCGAAGCCAAGGCTCAGGCAGCCGAAATCATCGAGCAGGCGAAGAAGAGCGCTAACCAGATCGTTGACGAAGCCCGTGATCAGGCCCGTGCCGAAGGTGATCGCATGATCGCTCAGGCCAAGGCCCAGATCGAACAGGAACTCAACAGCGTCAAAGACGCCCTGCGTGCCCAAGTGGGTGCCCTGGCTGTCTCCGGCGCCGAGAAGATCCTGGGTGCTTCGATCGATGCCAACGCGCAAAAGCAGCTGGTTGATCAACTGGCCGCCGAGATCTAAGCAGAGGGCGATATGGCAGAACTGACCACATTGGCTCGTCCATACGCGAAGGCGGCTTTCGAGTACGCCCAGGCTCATCAGCAACTGGCCGACTGGTCCGCTGCTCTGGGTGTGCTGGCTGCAGTGTCGCGGGACGACACCGTGCGCCAGCTGCTCAAGGAGCCCCAGCTGACCGCGGCAGCCAAGGCTGACGCGCTGATCGACGTGTGTGGCGACAAGCTCAATGCTCCGGCCCAGAACTTCGTCCGGACTGTGGCTGAAAACAAGCGGCTCGACCTGCTGCCGACCATCTTCGTGATGTTCGAGCAACTCAAGGCCGAGCAGGAAAAACTGGTCGAGGTCGAGGTCACCAGTGCCTTCGCCCTGGACCAGGAACAGCAGGACAAACTCGCCAAGGCCCTCAGCGCCCGGCTCAGTCGCGAAGTGCGACTTCATGCGTCGGAAGACGCGAGCTTGATCGGCGGCGTGGTCATTCGCGCCGGCGACTTGGTAATCGATGGCTCGGTGCGCGGCAAAATCGCGAAACTGGCCGAAGCGTTGAAATCTTGAGTTTGAAGGGGCAGCGGCATGCAGCAACTCAATCCTTCCGAAATTAGTGAAATCATCAAGGGGCGCATCGAGAAACTCGACGTCGCCTCGCAAGCGCGCAACGAAGGCACCATCGTCAGTGTTTCCGATGGCATCGTGCGCATCTTCGGTCTGGCCGACGTCATGTACGGCGAGATGATCGAATTCCCGGGCGGCGTCTACGGTATGGCGCTGAACCTGGAGCAAGACTCCGTTGGTGCTGTGGTACTGGGTGAATACCAGGACCTCAAAGAAGGCATGAATGCCAAGTGCACCGGCCGCATCCTGGAAGTACCGGTTGGTCCGGAACTGCTGGGTCGCGTTGTCGACGCCCTGGGTAACCCGATCGATGGCAAAGGCCCGATCGATGCCAAGCTGACCGACGCCGTCGAGAAAGTGGCACCGGGCGTGATCTGGCGTAAGTCGGTAGACCAGCCGGTACAGACCGGTTACAAGTCGGTCGACGCCATGATCCCGGTTGGCCGTGGTCAGCGCGAGCTGGTCATCGGTGACCGTCAGATCGGTAAAACCGCTCTGGCCATCGACGCCATCATCAACCAGAAGAACAGCGGCATCCGTTGCGTCTACGTCGCCATTGGTCAGAAGCAATCGACCATCGCCAACGTTGTTCGCAAGCTGGAAGAAAACGGCGCCCTGGCCAACACCATCGTGGTGGTTGCCAGCGCTTCCGAATCCGCTGCTCTGCAATACCTGGCTCCGTACTCCGGCTGCACCATGGGCGAATACTTCCGCGACCGCGGTGAAGACGCCCTGATCGTGTACGACGACCTGTCCAAGCAGGCCGTAGCCTATCGCCAGATCTCCCTGCTGCTGCGCCGTCCGCCGGGCCGCGAAGCTTATCCGGGCGACGTGTTCTATCTCCACAGCCGTCTGCTGGAGCGCGCTTCCCGCGTTTCCGAAGAGTACGTAGAGAAGTTCACCAACGGCGAAGTGAAAGGCAAGACCGGTTCCCTGACCGCCCTGCCGATCATCGAAACCCAGGCTGGCGACGTTTCCGCCTTCGTTCCGACCAACGTGATCTCGATCACCGACGGTCAGATCTTCCTGGAATCGGCCATGTTCAACTCGGGTATCCGTCCGGCCGTCAACGCCGGTATCTCGGTATCCCGTGTTGGTGGCGCGGCCCAGACCAAGATCATCAAGAAGCTGTCCGGCGGTATCCGTACCGCGCTGGCCCAGTACCGTGAACTGGCGGCCTTCGCCCAGTTCGCCTCGGACCTGGACGACGCGACCCGCAAGCAGCTGGAACATGGTCAGCGCGTTACCGAGCTGATGAAGCAGAAGCAATACGCGCCGATGTCCATCGCCGAGATGTCGCTGTCCCTGTATGCCGCCGAGCGTGGCTTCCTGCAGGACGTCGAGATCGCCAAGGTGGGCGCCTTCGAACAAGCGCTGATCGCCTACTTCCAACGTGAGAACGCCGCTCTGCTGGCGAAGATCAACGAGAAGGGTGACTTCAACGACGAAATCGACGCAGGCATCAAGGCCGGCATCGAGAAGTTCAAGGCCACCCAAACCTGGTAAGCCGCAGCGGGGGTCGTTGACGGCCCCCGCCTGCTAACCCGATAGGTGTGAAATGGCAGGCGCAAAAGAGATTCGCAGCAAGATTGCGAGCATCAAAAGCACGCAAAAAATCACCAATGCCATGGAAAAGGTGGCGGTGAGCAAGATGCGCAAGGCACAAATGCGCATGGCGGCCGGCCGTCCCTACGCGGAGCGCATTCGCCAGGTGATCGGCCATCTGGCCAACGCCAATCCGGAATACCGTCACCCGTTCATGGTCGAGCGTGAAGTCAAGCGCGTCGGCTACATCGTGGTGAGCTCCGACCGTGGTCTGGCTGGCGGCCTGAACATCAACCTGTTCAAGGCTCTGGTCAAGGACATGAGCGGGCAGCGCGATCGCAACGCAGAAATCGACCTCTGCGTGATCGGCTCCAAGGGTGCATCCTTCTTCAAGAGCTATGGCGGCAACGTGGTTGCGGCTATCAGCCACCTGGGCGAAGAGCCGTCGATCAATGATCTGATCGGCAGCGTCAAGGTCATGCTGGATGCCTACCTGGATGGTCGTATCGATCGCCTGTACGTGGTTTCCAACAAGTTCGTCAACACCATGACCCAGAAGCCGACCGTGGAACAGCTGATTCCGCTGGTGGCCGAGGACAATGCCGAGCTGAAGCACCACTGGGACTACCTCTACGAACCCGACGCCAAGGCCCTCCTCGATGGCCTGCTGGTGCGCTACGTGGAATCCCAGGTGTACCAGGCCGTGGTTGAGAACAACGCCTGTGAACAGGCGGCCCGGATGATTGCAATGAAGAACGCTACCGACAACGCCGGTGATCTGATCAGTGGTCTGCAACTGATCTACAACAAGGCACGTCAGGCGGCGATCACCCAGGAAATCTCGGAAATCGTCGGCGGCGCTGCCGCGGTGTAAGAACAGGTTCAAAATTCAGAGGAACCAGACATGAGTAGCGGACGTATTGTTCAAATCATCGGCGCCGTGATCGACGTGGAATTCCCGCGCGATGCCGTGCCGAGCATCTACGAGGCCCTGAAGGTTCAGGGCGTCGAAACCACCCTGGAAGTTCAGCAGCAGCTGGGCGACGGCGTGGTTCGTTCCATTGCGATGGGTTCCACCGAAGGCCTCAAGCGTGGCCTGAACGTGGAAAGCACCGGCGCAGCCATCTCCGTCCCGGTCGGCACCAAGACCCTGGGCCGTATCATGGACGTGCTGGGCAACCCGATCGACGAAGCCGGTCCCATCGGCGAAGAAGAGCGCTGGGGTATTCACCGCGACGCTCCGTCCTACGCTGACCAGGCTGGCGGCAACGACCTGCTCGAAACCGGCATCAAGGTTATCGACCTGGTCTGCCCGTTCGCCAAGGGCGGTAAAGTCGGTCTGTTCGGTGGTGCCGGTGTAGGCAAGACCGTAAACATGATGGAACTGATCCGTAACATCGCCATGGAGCACAGCGGTTACTCTGTGTTCGCTGGTGTGGGTGAGCGTACTCGTGAGGGTAACGACTTCTACCACGAGATGAAGGATTCCGGCGTACTGGACAAGGTAGCCCTGGTTTACGGCCAGATGAACGAGCCGCCGGGCAACCGTCTGCGCGTTGCACTGACCGGCCTGACCATGGCCGAGAAGTTCCGTGACGAAGGCCGTGACGTACTGCTGTTCATCGACAACATCTACCGTTACACCCTCGCCGGTACCGAAGTATCCGCACTGCTGGGCCGTATGCCTTCCGCAGTAGGTTACCAGCCGACCCTGGCCGAAGAGATGGGCGTTCTGCAGGAGCGCATCACCTCCACCAAGAAAGGCTCGATCACCTCGATCCAGGCCGTCTACGTTCCCGCGGACGACCTGACCGACCCGAGCCCGGCGACCACCTTCGCCCACCTGGACGCCACCGTCGTACTGTCCCGCGACATCGCCTCGCTGGGTATCTACCCGGCAGTTGATCCGCTGGACTCGACTTCCCGTCAGCTGGACCCGCTGGTCATCGGCCAGGATCACTACGACACCGCTCGTGGCGTGCAGTACGTTCTGCAGCGCTACAAGGAGCTGAAGGACATCATCGCGATTCTGGGCATGGACGAACTGTCCGAGTCCGACAAGCTGCTGGTGGCCCGTGCTCGTAAGATCCAGCGCTTCCTGTCCCAGCCGTTCTTCGTGGCTGAAGTATTCACCGGCTCGCCGGGCAAATACGTCTCCCTGAAGGACACCATCGCTGGCTTCAAAGGCATCCTCAACGGCGACTACGACCACCTGCCCGAGCAGGCGTTCTACATGGTCGGCGGCATCGAAGAAGCCATCGAGAAAGCGAAGAAGCTGTAATCCGTGCGCCCGGCAACGGGCGCTTACGTGAGGCAAGGGTATGGCTATTACTGTCCACTGCGACATCGTCAGCGCCGAAGCGGAGATCTTCTCCGGTCTGGTCGAGCTGGTCGTAGCGCACGGCTCCCTGGGCGATCTGGGTATCGCTCCGGGCCACGCGCCGCTGATCACCGAGCTCAAGCCGGGTCCGATCCGCCTGGTGAAGCAGGGTGGCGAACAGGAGGTGTACTACATCTCCGGTGGCTTCCTCGAAGTACAGCCGAGCATGGTCAAGGTTCTCGCCGACACCGTGATTCGCGCAGGTGACCTCGACGAAGCGGCTGCCCAGACCGCACTGAAGGAAGCTGAGAAGGCTCTGCAAGGTAAAGGTGCAGAGTTCGACTACAGCTCCGCCGCAGCCCGCCTGGCCGAAGCCGCAGCGCAACTGCGCACGGTCCAGCAGGTTCGCAAGAAGTACGGCGGCTAAGCCGCGGAGTCCCCAGGGACTTCAGCGACAAATGGGAAAAGGGTAGCCTTGGCTACCCTTTTTCTTTTTCTACATCCGGGGTTTCCCCGCTCACCAGGACGGTCCCTCACCCATGTCTCTCGAAATCGTCATCCTCGCCGCTGGCCAGGGCACCCGCATGCGCTCGGCCCTGCCGAAAGTCCTGCATCCGGTTGCCGGCAAACCGATGCTCGCCCATGTGATCGACACCGCCCGCGGTCTCGGCCCGTCGCGCATCCACGTGGTGATTGGCCACGGTGCCGACCTGGTGCGCGAGCGCCTGCAGGCGGATGACCTGAATTTCGTGATCCAGGAACAGCAACTGGGTACCGGCCATGCGGTGGCGCAGGCTGCTCCGTTCCTCAGCGCCGAGAATGTGCTGATCCTCTACGGCGACGTACCGCTGATCGAGCAGCCGACCCTGGAGCGCCTGATGGCCCAGGCCACGCCGCAGCAGCTGGCGCTGCTCACCGTCGAGCTGGACGACCCGACCGGCTATGGCCGCATCATCCGTGACGCCGCCGGTGAGGTGCAGGCCATCGTTGAGCAGAAGGATGCTTCTGCCGAGCAGCGCACCATCCGCGAAGGCAACACCGGCATCCTCGCCGCGCCGCGCGAGCGCCTGCTCGGCTGGCTGTCGCGCCTGTCCAATTCCAACGCCCAGGGCGAGTACTACCTCACCGACGTCATCGCCATGGCGGTGTCCGACGGCCTGCGCGTGGCCACTGCTCAGCCGCAGGTGGCGATGGAGACCCAGGGCGCCAACGACCGCCAGCAGCTCTCCGAGCTGGAGCGCTTCTTCCAGCTCCGCGTCGGCCGCCGCCTGATGGCCCAGGGCGTGACCCTGATCGACCCGGCGCGCTTCGACGTGCGCGGTGAAGTCAGCGTCGGCCGCGATGTCAGCATCGACATCAACGTGATCCTCGAAGGCCAGGTGGAAATCGAGGACGACGTGCAGATCGGCCCGAACTGCTACATCAAGGACAGCACCCTGCGCCGCGGCGCCATCATCAAGGCCAACTCGCACCTGGAAGGCGCCCACGTCGGCCCCGACAGTGACGTAGGTCCATTCGCTCGCCTGCGTCCGGGCAGCGTGCTCGAGCGCAAGGTGCATGTGGGTAACTTCGTCGAGCTGAAGAACGCCCACCTGCAGGACGGCGTGAAGGTCGGCCACCTGACCTACCTGGGTGACAGCGAAGTCGGTGCACGCAGCAACATCGGCGCTGGCACCATCACCTGCAACTACGATGGTGCCAACAAGTGGCGCACCAGCATCGGCGAGGACGTCTTCATCGGCTCCAACAACTCCCTGGTCGCGCCTGTGGATATCGGTTCCGGCGCCACGACTGGCGCGGGTTCCACCATCACCGCCGAGGTGCCTGCGGGCACCCTTGGCGTCGGCCGTGCCAAGCAACGGGTGATCGAAGGCTGGAAGCGCCCGGAAAAGATCAAGAAGTCCTGATATATAACGGATCGCCCTATGGGTAAGTGTTTATCCACAGGGCGATCTGCTTTCTGCTTATTCACAGGCCATGTTCACAGGTCGTTGCGCGCCGCGCAGCGGCCGGCCACCGCTGGAGTTTCCCGGTCATGCTTGGCGTCGCCATCCTGATCTTTCTGATCACCGACCCGTTCGGCAACATCGCGGTGTTCCTCGCCGCCCTCAAGTCGGTCCCCGCCGAACGCCGTCTGAAAGTGGCGCTGCGCGAACTGCTGTTCGCCCTCGGCCTGCTGCTGCTGTTCCTCACCCTCGGCGAGCACATCCTCACCGGGTTGGGCCTGACCAAGGAGGCAACCGGTATCGCCGGCGGCATCATCCTCTTCGTGGTCGCCATGCGCCTGATCTTCCCCACACCCCAGGGCGTGCTGGGCGACATGCCGGACAATGAGCCGCTGTTCGTGCCGCTGGCCACGCCTGCCGTAGCGGGGCCTTCCGCACTGGCGATGCTGATTACCCTGCGCAGCACCTACACTGGTCCGTTGTGGGAGTTGTACCTCGCGGTGATCCTGGCCTGGGGTGCGACTGCCTTCATCCTGCTGCAGGCGGCCTTCCTCCAGCGCTTCCTCGGCCCGCGCGGGCTGATGGCGGTGGAACGCCTGGCCGGCATGCTGCTGATCATGCTCAGCGTGAACATGCTCCTGCAGAACGTGCGCAGCTTCCTGCACATCGCTGCCTGACGCTCTCTTGAGAACCGCCATGACCCTGCGTGTCCTGACCTTCGCGCTCCTCACCACACTGCTCGCCGGCTGCGCCGACAAGGGCCTGCAGATCGACCGCGAGCACGTGTCGAAGAACCAGGACAGCCGCATCCAGTATGTGATCGTCCACTACACCTCCGCCAACCTGCAGCGCTCGCTGGCGCTGCTGACCCACGGCGAGGTGAGCGCGCACTACCTGATCGGCGACAACCCGGCGACCATCTACCAGCTGGTGGACGAGAACCGCCGCGCCTGGCACGCCGGCGCCAGCGAATGGCAGGGGCGCACCTGGCTGAACTCCACGTCGATCGGCATCGAACTGGTGAACCCCGGCTACCGCGATACCCCCAGCGGCAAGATCTGGTATCCCTATCCGGACGCGCAGATCGATGCACTGATCGCCTTGCTAAAGGACATCACCCAGCGCCAGGGCATCACCCCGGAGCACATCCTCGGCCACAGCGACATCGCCCCGCAGCGCAAGGTCGATCCGGGCCCGCTGTTCCCCTGGAAGAAGCTCGCCGATGCCGGCCTGATTCCCTGGCCCAAGCCGGGCGAGCTGGCGCGCCGCCTGGCCGAGCTGAACGGCCAGCTGCCCGCGCCGGGCTGGTTCCAGCAGCAGCTGGCGCGCCATGGCTATGCGGTGCCGCTCAATGGGTTGATGGATGAGGAAACCCGCAATGTGATCGCGGCCTTCCAGATGCGTTTCCGCCCGGACCGCTTCGACGGCGAGCCGGACCTGGAAACCGCGGCGCTGCTGCTGGCGGTCCCGACCTCTTAAACCGGCAGCAGCAGGTAGAAGCGCGAGCCCTTGCCCTGCTGCGAACGCAGGGCGATGCGCCCGCCGTGCAGCTGGACGATCTCCCGGCACAGCGCCAGCCCGAGCCCGACACCGCCTTTCTTGCGCCCCACCTGCACGAAGGGTTCGAAGATGCGCCCCTGCTGGCTGAGCGGAATGCCGTCGCCGCTGTCCTCCACAGCGATGGCTACCCGCTCTTCCTGGCAGCGCGCCTGCAAGCGGATGGTCCCGCCCTCGGGCGTGTGGCGCAGCGCGTTGCCGATCAGGTTGTCCAGCACGCGCTCGATCTGCAGGCGGTCGATGTTGATGTGCGGCAGGCCGTCGGCGATCTCCAGGTCCAGCTCCACGCCTTTCTCCCGGGCCTGCCCGGTGAAGCGCTGGCTGGCCTGGCCGAGCAGTTCGGGTATGTCGCACAGCTGCAGTTCCAGCTTCTGCGTGCCGCTCTGGTAGCGGGAGAAGTTCAGCAGGTCGTTTATCAGCCGCACCAGGCGGTGCATCTCCTCATCCACGGTGCGCACCAGGTCGCGCTCGCGGGAGTCCTCGGCGAACTTCAGGCGCTCTGCCAGCAGACCAAAGGCCATGTGCATGCCAGTCATCGGCGTGCGCAACTCATGGGACGCGCGCAGGACGAAATCATTACGCACGCGCTCGAAGGCGCGCTGCTCGGTGACATCGCGCACCACCATCACAGCGCCGATGTTGCGCCCGTCGTCGTGGCTGACCGGCGACATGCCCCAGGTCAGCAGGCGGCTCTCGCCGCCCACTTCGACCACCAGGTCCTGCGGGGTTTCTTCCAGCAGATTGCCGCTCAGGACGCGTTGCGTCGCCTGGGTCAGCGCGGGGTTGTGGAGCAGCGTGCCCAGCTCCTGCCCCTGGGGATCGCTCTGGGAAAACAGCTGGCGCGTGGCGACCGGATTGGCGTGCTCGATGCGCCCGTGGCGGTCGAGGATCACCAGGCCGTCGTCGATGCTGTCGAGCACCGCCAGCAGGCGTTTACGGCCGGAACCGAGGGCTTCGGTGTTGCTTGCCCGGTACAGCCGTAGCGCCTCTGCCATCAGGCCGAAGCGACGGCTCAGGGAACTCATCTCGGCGACGCCGGAAACCGGAAGGGTGACGTCGAAATCGCCCTGGCCGATCTTGTCCGCCGCCTTGGCCAGCGTCTCGATGGGAGCGCCGAAGCGCCGCGCGATGCTGTGCGCGGTGATGAAACCGACCACCAGGATGGCGATGCCGATCAGGCCGAGCAGGCCACTGACCAACAATGTGCGGCTGCGGGCGCTCTGCTCCTCGATGCCGATGTTCTCCATCGCCTGCTGATGCAGCGCCAACAACCGGTTGCGCAGCACGTCGAGGCTGCGGCTGAGGTCGCTGTCTGCCAGCAGTTCCGGGCGGCCGGGGCCGGGGCTGTCGATGGCGTCGACGAAGAGCTTGTGGGCGTTGGCGATCTCCACCATGACTTGGCGCTCTTCGACGTTGCGCGCCAGCTCGTTGCCGCGGTCCAGGGCCTGGGCGAAGTGTGTGCGCGCCAGCTGCAGCAGCTCCGGGCTGGGCCGGGCGCTGAGGGCCTGGACCAGTTCGTCGCCCAGTGCCTGGCGCAGGCGCTGGCTGACCTCGATGGTCTGGAAATTGTGCTGGATCAGCCGGGCCTGCTCGCGGCCACTCAGCATCATGCTGAACAGGCCGAGCAGCAGACCCAGCAGGGCTACCGTGATCAGCGCCGAGATGCTGAGGAACAGCCTCGTGCGCAGCGTCATCGGAATTGGCAGATTCACAGGCTGTACTGCTTGCGCTTGCGATAGAGGGTGGAAGCGTCGATCCCCAGGGTCTTGGCCGCCTGGTCGAGCGTGGTGCTGGAGGCCATCACGGCGGCGATGTGGGCTTTCTCCAGCTCCTCCAGGCTCATGGCTTCGCCGATGCGCGGTGCGGTATTGGTGGTCTGCTCGCCGATGGCCAGTTGTTCGATACAGATAAGGTCGTTATTGCAGATGATGCTTGCGCGTTCGATTACGTTGCGCAGTTCGCGGACGTTGCCCGGCCAGTTGTAGCGGCGCAGCAGCGCGCGGGCTTCTTCGGTGAAGCCGCGGGCCGGGCGGCCGTAGTCCTTGACGAAGCGGGCGAGGAAACGCTCGGCCAGGCCGATGATGTCCTCGGCGCGTTCGCGCAGCGGCGGCAGATTGAGCACGATGACATTCAGGCGATACAGCAGGTCTTCGCGGAAGGTGCCCTGGGCGACCATGCCGGCGAGGTCGCGGTTGGTGGCTGCGAGGATACGCACGTCAGCGTTGCGGGTGACCGGGTCACCGATGCGCTCGTATTCCTTGTCCTGGATGAACCGCAGCAACTTGGGTTGCAATATGAGGGGAAAATCGCCGATCTCGTCGAGGAACAGCGTGCCGCCGTCAGCCTGGCTGATCCGCCCGAGGGTATTTTCGGTGGCGCCGGTGAAGGCCCCGCGGCTATGGCCGAATAGCTCGCTTTCCATCAGTTCGGCAGACAGCGAAGGACAGTTGATGGTCACGCAGGACTTCTTCGCCCGCTTGCTCCAACTGTGGATAGCCCGCGCCAGCTCGCCCTTGCCCGAGCCGGATTCGCCGAGGATGAGGATGTTGGCGTCGGTGGCGGCCACCTGGCGGGCGGTTTCCAGCACGGCGGCCATGGCCGGGCTGTGGGATTCGAGCACGTCGCCCTGCTTGCGCATCTCGCCTTCCAGCGCCTCGATGCGCGCGGTCAGCTGGCGCACCTCCAGCTGCTTGGCAGCGGCCAGGCGCAGCTGGTCGGGGCTGCAGGGCTTCACCAGATAGTCGGCCGCCCCGGCCTGCATGGCGTCCACGGCGGTGTCCACGGCCGAGTGTGCGGTGACTATCACCACCCGCATCCACGGTGCCTGCACGCGCATCTGCGCCAGCACGTCGAGGCCATTGTCTTCGCCCAGGCGCAGGTCGAGGAAGCACAGGTCGAATACCTGGCGCTGCAAGAGGTTCTCGGCCTGCTGCGCGCTGTTGGCGGTCGCCACGCTGTAGCCCTCGTCCTCCAGGCAATAGCGGAAGGAGCGCAGGATGGCGGACTCGTCGTCGACCAGAAGGATGCGGCCCTGCTGTTCAGGCGTTGCGTCCATTCAGGGGATTCCTCGTTGTTGAATATCGTTGTTGTGAAGTAAGGATTTTCCTTAGTCCAGGATTATTCGTGCAAGTTGCAAGAATCTTTCTGACGCTTCGGGCAGGGTGCACAGTCCGTGGCTCATCTGGCCGTTCAACTACCTGAAATATAAGGATTTGTTTCTTGAAGGGCACTGGCACGCCGCTTGCGGTTCCAAGAAAGGAACATCGTTGAACGGAGACTGCCATGCCTAACCCGAAGATCCTTGCCCTGGCGCTGGGTTCCGCGCTGCTCGCCCTGCAGCCGCTGGCCAGCCACGCTGCCGACGCCGGCCTGTCGGCGCAACTGGCCGAAGCCCGCCAGGAAGGTTCGATCTGGACGGCCATCAACCTCAACCGCGAACTCAAGCCCTACGCGATCAAGGTCGACGTGGAAAGCGGCCGCGCACAGCTGACCGGCGCTGTCGCCAGCGACGAGCAGAAGGCCCTGGCCGGGCAGATTGCCGGCAGCGTCGAAGGCATCAACGCCGTGGACAACCAGTTGGCGGTGGACGCATCCCTGGCATCCGCGCAGAACGGCGAGGCACCCAAGACGCAGAGTGAGGGCGTGGTGCAGCAGTGGGACGACGCCACCCTGGCGGCGAAGGTGAAATCCAAGCTGCTGCTGGAAAAACGCGGTGCCGGCCTGGATATCAAGGTCACCAGCCGTTCTGGCGCCGTCACCCTCGAAGGCACTGCGGCCAGCGAGGAAATCAGCCAGGACGCCGCGCACCTGGCGGCGCAGACCGAGGGCGTCGCCTCTGTGGATAACCGCCTGAAAGTCGACCCTGATGCGGCTTCGACGCAGAAGCTGGAGAAGTCCGTGGGCGACGCCCAGGCCGCGGTCAGCGATGCCTGGATCACCAGCCAGATCAAGGCCGGCATTCTTGCCGAACACGCGCTGCAGGGCCTGTCCATTGGCGTTTCCACCCGCGATGGAGTGGTCACGCTCAGTGGTCAGGTGCCGACGGCGGATGAGCGCCAGCAACTGATCGACGCGGCGCGCAAGACCCGTGGTGTGCGTGAGGTGGACGCCGCTGCGTTGAAGGTGGCCGGACAGGCCGCCGAGCTCTTCCACCCTTCGCAACAGGAGATCCTGTCATGAATCGTACGACCAGCCAGCTCAACGAACTCATCGAGATCACCCGCGACGGCGAGCGTTTCTACCAGCACGCCATTCATGAAGTGAAGGACCCACGTCTGCAGCAGCTGTTCCAGTCCATGGCCCAGGCCAAGACCGACGTGATCAACGCCCTGGCCGGCAAGGTGGCCGCCAACCATGACGACCCCGCCACGGGCGGCACGCTGCTCGGCAAGCTGCGCCAGGTGTATGCCGATACCCGCGCCAGCATGGCCCACGACGAAGGCGCCACCTATGTGGCGCAGCTGGAGGAGACCGAGGACCGCATCCTCCATGCCTTCGAGGACGCCATGGAAAAGGGCACGCCCGAGACCCAGGCACTGCTGCGCGCAGAACTGCCCAAGGTGCGCGCCTGTCATGACCAGATGAGCGAGCTGAAGCATTCGCTGAAGTGACGTGGTTCACAGGGGCGCAGGGACGCGCCTTTCGCCGGGATTGCAAAACGCACGACCTCTCCCGGCCCATCGTGCAGGATGCGGCGAACAGGGACCTTGGTACTATATTCAACTGATTGATTTATAAGGAGAAAATAGAAATACAAAGTCTGGCATGGGCCCTGCAATCTCTTAGGCAAAGCCAGTCAACAAACCACCCGCGACGGCACGGGCCAGGTCCTCGATGGAAGCAGGACCCAAGGTTCGACAGAGACACCGGCGACGGGCAGGAGAGCAGAAATGGACAGCGCAATGAACAGCGGTATCAACACCCAGGGGAACACCCAGGTGCGAGTCGTGCGTATCGATGTATGGAGCCGGGTCTTCTTCGCCGGCGCCCTGCTGCTGTTGCTGATCAACCAGGTCCTGCTGCAGATGCAGGTTTCCCAGGCTGCCCAGGTTTCCACTGCCGTACAGGCTTATGTGCCGAGCGCCGCCAGCGCGCCGGGCCTGTACCGCGAAGCTTCGCGTTATCCACAGCCCGCCCAGAGCCAGGCCCGCGTGCTGCCGGCTCCGCAGGCACAGACTCAGACCCAGGCCCAGGTAGAGGTCCAGCCGATGGCGCGGACTCAGGGCGGCTGGGTGTTCTGAATCGCCGGCGGGCCGCCGGCCCGCCCGATAGGTCCGCAGTGCCCGGTAGCGCCCGGGCGGACAAGCCTTCCGAAGGTAGCCTTGCGAGCCCTCGGAAAAGGCGCCAGGAGCTGGCGCCGTACAGACAACGAGAAGAGGAGATTTCCCATGCTTAGCTGGGCACTGACATTCCTGATCATCGCCATCATTGCCGCCGTACTGGGCTTCGGCGGCATCGCCGGCGCGGCCACCAGTATTGCCAAGATCCTGTTCGTGATCTTCCTGGTGCTGTTCATCGTGTCGTTCTTCATGGGACGTCGCCGAGGGTGAACGCCCATCGAACAGGCTGACGTTGAACAAGGAGCGCAACGATGAGTTTCACCCGCAACCTGCTGCTGTCATTCCTGCTCATCGGCGCCGGGGCTCAGGCCCTGGCCGCCGAGGCGGACAAGGACGCGCAGTACCGCCTCAACGAGCTGATCGCCAGCGACGCGCAGTACCGCGATACCTGGCAATCGGTGGTCAAGGATGAAAGCCGCCTGCCGGATTGGGTCATGAACCTCAGCGGCACCGCGACGCCGATGCAGGCGGTCGACGAGCAGGGCGACAAGTATCTGGTAGGCGAGTTGTGCGAGCCGCACAACTGCAGTGCCCATCGGCTGTACGTGGCCTTTACCTGGGACAAGGACAAGGCCTACGCGCTGTACGTGCAGGTTCCCGAGAACCTGCCGGCGGACAAGTCACCCAGCAAGCACGCCAGCTTCCGCTGGCTGGGCGATCCGGACGATTCGGTGAAGCGGATCCTCGATGACCAGCTCAAGAGCGATCCGAACTGGTATTGAGCCAGTCAGTTTCAGATTCAGAGATTCGCGTAGCCGCCAAGGCGTACGCAGGACCAGGGGGCCGGGATGTTCGGGATGCGGCATGTCCTGAATGACCCAGGGGTACAAGGGGTACCTCCGCAGCAGCGGGCCGGGTCAGGCAAAAGCCTGCGGAACCGGCGCGGGATTCCGCGCCGGCTCCGGAGCGCTCATCTTCTCCAGCCGCTGTCAGCGCACTGCCGTCAGGCGGGTGCCGCTAACAAGGCTGGCGATCAGGGCTTGAAGTTGGCCGCGTCACGCGCCCAGCCATCGAGCACCGGCTTCAGGTCGTTGAGGGTCAGGTGGGTGCTGGTGTTCTCCAGCGTCTTGCCCGCGCCCTTGCGCACCACCTTGGCGACCGGTTTGCTGGTCGCACCATCCAGCGCCTCGAATTCCACGTAGACCTCGGTGTCCTGATCGCGGGTGCCGATTGCCGTGGTCGTGGCCGCCACCACCAGCGCTACCGGAATCACCTCGTAGGCCTTCAGACCCTCGGTGGAGATGTTCACCCCGGTGATCGCGGTGCGCAGCACCAGGGTGTCGCGGTCAGCCTGCTGGACGATGCGGTAGCGATTGCCCAGCTGCAGCTCGACCTGCTGCTTGAGGTAATCGGGGATCTCGTTGAGGGTCTTCTGGTCGATGTTCTCGTTGGGTTTGGGCGGCGGGTAATACACCGGCCGCTCGACCAGTACCGAGCTGTAGTTGGCCAGCTTCAGGTTCGGGTCGACCCAGCGCAGCACCGGCTGGCCGCTGGGCGATGTGGCGGGCTTGAGTTGCGAGTAGTCGCCGAGGAAGCCGGAGTACTGCGAGGCGTCCGGTTTCTGGCTGGAGCAGCCGGCCAGCGCCAGGGCGCCGGCAAAGATCAGGGTGGGTACTACGTAGCGTCGCGTCATAGAGCGTCCTTTTCCAGTCAGTGTCACCGCATTGAGCATTCACCACAGGGCACAACTCGTTTACCCGGCTGTCGCAGCGGCGGCGGCAGGGTAATCGCACGCTCGCTCGAAGCCGCTCGAAGTTCATTGCTTTCAGTCAATTCGGAGTGTCGGGGAAACGCCTTACAATGGCCCGCCGATTGTCGTCGGCTGATTTATCCCCAGCAGTACCGCAACAATGAAGAGCAGAACCCGGCGGTTTATCCACAGCGCCAGCGTCTCTGCCAGCCTTGCCGCCGAAGGGCTCTTCGCTCGCCCCCGGCCATCCCCAACGATCCCCCCTCAGCGGGCGACCGTACATCCGGTAACAAGAAGCCGCGACCCAGAGGTTGCCGCCAGCTTGTCCGATCAAACCGGGCCATTGATGGCCGAATTGCAGCAAGCCTAGACGGCTTTGCAGAGCGCTGCGTGACAGGCGTTGAGGAACCTGTGTCATGCAGAAAATCAAGGGTCTTCGGACCTGGAACCAAGGTTTCAGATGCCTTTTGCTATGCCGATTGTGCATAGGGTAGGCGTCTCCGGCATTAGACGAAGAAAGGGTGGGCCCCAATCATGCGCCCCTTTTTTCGCCCGCCCTCGGCACCCCGAAGGTGGGCGGAACCCCGACTTCCACAAGAATCAAGGGTGACTCACTATGGGCAAAGCCAAGCTCAGCCTCGCCTGGCAGATCCTCATCGGCCTGGTACTCGGAATTGCACTGGGCGCCGCGCTCAATCACTTCAGCGCGGAAAAGGCCTGGTGGATCAGCAACATCCTCCAGCCAGCGGGTGACATCTTCATCCGCCTGATCAAGATGATCGTGGTCCCGATCGTCATCTCCTCGCTCATCGTCGGCATCGCCGGCATGGGGGATGCGAAGAAGCTCGGCCGCATCGGTCTGAAGACCATCATCTATTTCGAAATCATCACCACCGTCGCCATCGTGGTCGGCCTGCTGCTGGCAAATGTCTTCCAGCCCGGCGCCGGCATCGACATGAGCACCCTGGGCACTGTGGATATCTCCCAGTACGCGCAGACCGCCAAGGAAGTCGAACACCACCACGCGTTCATCGAGACCATCCTCAACCTGATCCCGTCGAACATCTTCGCGGCCATGGCCCGCGGCGAGATGTTGCCGATCATCTTCTTCTCGGTGATGTTCGGCCTCGGGCTGTCGTCGCTGCCGGCGCAGACCCGCGAGCCGCTGGTGAAGATGTTCCAGGGCGTGGCTGAGGCCATGTTCCGCGTCACCCACATGATCATGCGCTACGCCCCCATCGGCGTGTTCGCGCTGATCGCGGTGACGGTCGCCAACTTCGGCTTCGCCTCGCTGCTGCCGCTGGCCAAGCTGGTCGTGCTGGTGTACTTCGCCATCGCCTTCTTCGCCTTCATGGTGCTGGGCCTGGCCGCACGCCTGTTCGGCTTCTCCATCCTCAAGCTGATGCGCATCTTCAAGGATGAGCTGGTGCTGGCCTATTCCACTGCCAGTTCCGAGACCGTGCTGCCGCGCATCATCGAGAAGATGGAGGCCTACGGCGCGCCGAAGGCTGTTGCCAGCTTCGTGGTGCCCACCGGCTACTCGTTCAACCTTGATGGCTCGACCCTGTACCAGAGCATCGCGGCAATCTTCATCGCCCAGCTCTATGGCATCGACCTGTCCATCGGCCAGCAGCTGATGCTGGTGATGACCCTGATGGTCACCTCCAAGGGCATCGCCGGCGTGCCGGGCGTTTCCTTCGTGGTGCTGCTGGCGACCCTGGGTAGCGTGGGCATTCCCCTGGAAGGCCTGGCCTTCATCGCCGGCGTCGACCGCATCATGGACATGGCGCGCACCGCGCTGAACGTGATCGGCAATGCCCTGGCAGTGCTGGTGATCTCCAAGTGGGAAGGCGTGTACGACGCGCAGAAGGGCGCCCGCTACTGGGAAGCCATGCGCAACGGCAGCGTCGAGGCGTTCCTCGAAGGGAAAAACGCGGACGGCAAGGAAAGCGCCGCCGCCCGCTGACCAGCA
Source organism: Pseudomonas sp. CAN1 (assembly GCF_030462585.1). Classification (GTDB taxonomy): domain Bacteria; phylum Pseudomonadota; class Gammaproteobacteria; order Pseudomonadales; family Pseudomonadaceae; genus Pseudomonas. The sequence goes on from NZ_JASMRU010000001.1 coordinate 454,143, forward strand.
AGGGTTATCCACAAGGCCCCGGCACTGTCCGGGGCCTTGTCGTTTCTGGCGCCGGAGGGGCTCGTGCCGCTATCATCCGGGCCATTCCAAGGGGGACACTTCATGCTCAACGGCCTGTGGCTGGGCTTTTTCATCGTCGCGGCGGTCACCGCGCTTTCCCGCTGGCTGCTGGGTGGCGAAGCCACCGTGTTCGCCGCCATGGTCGAGAGCCTGTTCGCCATGGCCAAGCTGTCGGTGGAAGTCATGGTGCTGCTGTTCGGTACCCTGACCCTGTGGCTGGGCTTCCTGCGCATCGCCGAGAAAGCCGGCCTGGTGGAGAAACTCGCGGTGCTGCTCGGCCCGCTGTTCCGCCGGCTGATGCCGGAAGTGCCGGCCGGCCACCCGGCCATCGGCCTGATCACCCTGAACTTCGCCGCCAACGGCCTGGGCCTGGACAATGCCGCCACGCCCATCGGCCTGAAGGCCATGAAGGCGCTGCAGGAGCTCAATCCCAGCAGCACCACGGCAAGCAACGCGCAGATTCTCTTCCTGGTGCTCAACGCCTCGTCGCTGACCCTGCTGCCGGTGACCATCTTCATGTACCGCGCCCAGCAGGGCGCGGTGGACCCGACCCTGGTGTTCCTGCCGATCCTGCTGGCCACCAGCGCTTCCACGCTGGTGGGCCTGCTCAGTGTCGCGGTGATGCAGCGCCTGCGCCTGTGGGACCCGGTGGTGCTGGCCTACCTGATTCCCGGCGCGCTGGCGCTGGGCGCCTTCATGGCGCTGCTGGCGGGGCTGTCCGCCACGGCGCTGGCGCAACTGTCCTCGCTGCTCGGCAACCTGACGCTGTTCGGCATCATCATGCTGTTCCTCGTCGTCGGCTGGCTGAAGAAGGTGCCGGTCTACGAAACCTTCGTCGAAGGGGCGAAGGAAGGCTTCGACGTCGCCAAGAGTCTGCTTCCTTATCTGGTGGCGATGCTCTGCGCGGTCGGCGTACTGCGCGCCTCCGGTGCGCTGGAAATGGCACTGGACGGCATTCGCTGGCTGGTCGAGGGCGCCGGCTGGGACACCCGGTTCGTCGACGCGCTGCCCACCGCGCTGGTCAAGCCGTTCTCCGGCAGCGCGGCGCGGGCGATGCTGCTGGAGACCATGCAGTCCCACGGCGTGGACAGCTTCCCGGCGCTGGTAGCCGCCACCGTGCAGGGCAGCACCGAGACCACCTTCTATGTGCTGGCGGTGTACTTCGGCGCCGTTGGCATCCAGCGCGCCCGCCACGCCGTGGGCTGCGCGTTGCTGGCTGACCTTTCCGGGGTGCTGGCGTCCATCGGCGTCTGCTACTGGTTCTTCGCCTGAAGATTGCCGCCGTGGGCCTGGGCAGCCTTGTGCGCCGCCTGGGCCTGGAACAGCAGCCATTCACGCTGGATCACGCTGTAGGGCACGAACACGCTCAGGCGTGACATTCCGGCCAGTTCCGGTCGGTTGTTCGGCGGGCTCCAGCCGGGCAGGTAGCCGATATTGATCCCCAGCACGCTGCCGTCTCCGGCCAGCAGCGGGCCGCCGGACATGCCCTTGGCGATGGCCGCGTCATGCACGGCGTAGCGTTCGTTGCTACCACTGCCGGCGTTGACGAAGGGCACTGGCCACACCCGGCCTTGGGCGCTCATCGGAATCAGCAGGGTGCTGCTGCCCAGGGCGGTCACCGATTCGCCGGAGCGGAATTCCCGCCACTGCGGCAGCGGCCCCTTCGCCGGGTGGGCGATGAACAGCAGGTCGCAGCCGGTACTGCAGCGATAGGCGCGATTGAGCAGGAACGGTGTATGGGCGGCCGTCACGGCGTAGTCGGCATTCCACTGAACCGCCGAAGCAACGATCATTCCCGGCAGCGGTGGCCCGGAGAAGACACTGAAGTATCGGTTTGTCAGATTTGCATTGGTTTCTGGAGATACCCAGCCGTTGCAGCCGGCCAGGGCAAGCAGGCACAGCATTCCCCATTGGATTCGCATAGTTAGTTCTCCCTTTTGTGTGGGAAAAGCTAACTATTAATTGAGGAGATTTCTTATATAAAAATAAGATTATTGCTTGAGATAATTCCTTGCGAAATATCTCAATAGGCGAAAGTTTCCTACATATATATCTGTAGGATTTTTTGTTTTAAGTTAATCAATAATTATTGTGAGTTAATTGTTTATTTGATGAAGAGTGAGAAGTGGTTTGAGCTATTGCCATTTCTGACGAGCGGTAGCGAAGCTTTCGCCAAGCTTTCAAACCCATCTGAATAGCGCCTTTCGGGCATTTTTCGATTGTCGAGCGACCGTCTTTACACATAGGGTTACAAATAAGTCGCCTGGCCGAGGCCTGCCTGCCACGCAGAGCGACCGTCGATTTCCCCCGGCGGAAATCTCCCGTGTATCAGCCCTGAGTGATGTTCTTATGGCCTCGAACAATTCCAAAGCCAAAGCCGTCTTCCGCGTGGTGAGTGGCAACTTCCTCGAGATGTACGACTTCATGGTGTATGGCTTCTACGCCACTGCCATTGCCAAGACCTTCTTCCCCGGAGACGACCCCTTCGCCTCCCTGATGCTGTCCCTGGCCACCTTCGGCGCCGGCTTCCTGATGCGCCCGCTGGGGGCCATCTTCCTGGGCGCCTATATCGACCGTCATGGCCGTCGTCAGGGTCTGATCATCACCCTCGGCCTGATGGCCATGGGCACCCTGCTGATCGCCTTCGTGCCCGGCTACGCCACCCTGGGCGTCGCGGCGCCCCTGCTGGTGCTGCTGGGCCGCCTGCTACAGGGCTTCTCTGCCGGTGTCGAGCTGGGCGGTGTGTCGGTCTACCTGGCCGAGATCGCCACCCCCGGCAAGCGCGGCTTCTTCGTCAGCTGGCAGTCCGCCAGCCAGCAGGTCGCGGTGGTCTTCGCCGGCCTGCTCGGGGTGATCCTCAACCACTGGCTGAGCCCGCAGGACATGGGCGAGTGGGGCTGGCGCGTACCGTTCTTCGTCGGCTGCCTGATCGTCCCGGCGCTGTTCATCATCCGCCGCTCGCTGGAAGAGACCCCCGAATTCCAGCAGCGCAAGCATCGGCCGAACCTGAGCCAGGTGCTGCGCTCCATCGGCCAGAACTTCGGCCTGGTGCTGGCCGGTACCGCCATGGTGGTGATGACCACCGTGTCCTTCTACCTGATCACCGCCTACACCCCGACCTTCGGCAGGAACGAACTGCACCTGTCGGACTTCGAGAGCCTGCTGGTGACCATGTGTGTAGGCCTTTCCAACTTCATCTGGCTGCCGGTGATGGGCGCGCTGTCCGACTGCATCGGCCGCAAACCGCTGCTGCTGGCGTCTACCGTGCTGGCGCTGGCGACGGCCTATCCGATGCTGTCCTGGCTGGTCGCCGAGCCGAGCTTCACGCGCCTGCTGGAAGTGGAGCTGTGGCTGTCCTTCCTCTATGGCAGCTACAACGGCGCGATGGTTGTGGCGCTGACCGAGGTGATGCCGGCGGATGTGCGCACCACCGGCTTCTCCCTGGCCTACAGCCTCGCCACCGCGACCTTCGGCGGCTTCACCCCGGCGGTCTGCACCTGGCTGATCCATGTGCTCGACAACAAGGCAGCTCCCGGTATCTGGCTCAGCGGCGCCGCAGTACTCGGTCTGCTCGCCACCCTGGTGCTGTTCCGCAAGGGCGCACGTGTGCGTGAAGGTGCGTTGCTCGCCAGCGGCGCCTGAAGCGACAGGCTGCGACGTTCTGCCCCAGCAGGGTTCCGGGCGGCATTGACCCAGGTCAGGCCTGCCCGGCATCGGCGGGAGAAGGATAGGGTCATCCCAATCCCTCTTCGCCAGCGGAGAACGCGTCATGATTACCCCCACCACAGCCGAGCTCGCAGCCCTCGGGGCTGTTGGCGCCGATCACTGGATAGAAACCCTCGACGACGGCAGCCATGTGCTGATCCGCCCGTTGCGCACGGAAGATCGTGAGCGCGAGCGGCTGTTCCTCGAACGCCTGTCCCCCATGACCCGCAAGTTCCGCTTCCACGGCGAAGTGAAGATCGACGACCGTCTGCTCGATCGGCTGATGGACGTGGACTACCAGAGCACCATGGCCTTCATTGCCCTGACCCACGTGGACGGCGAATTGCGCGAAGTCGGCATCAGCCGTTACGCGGCTGTGGATAACCAGCAGTGCGAATGCGCGGTGACCATCGCCGACGAGTTCAAGCAGCTGGGCCTGGACGTCGCGCTGATGCGCCACCTGATCGACGTGGCCAAGCGCAACGGTTTCCACCAGATGTACTCGATCGACTCGTCCATGGACCGCGACATGCGCGACATGGCCCGTGAACTGGGCTTCCGCGCCCAGGTCGACCCGGACGATTCCTGCCAGGTCATCCGCCGCCTCGCCCTCTGAGGCTCAGCCGCTCCGGCGGGGTTTCAGCCCCGCCGGCGCCATAGCGCCAGCCCGAGCAACGCCGCCAGCAGCAGCGCGCCCAGCGCTGCCAGCGGATAGACCATGTCGTCGTCCAGCAGCGGCTTCTCGATGCGCAGGTAGCCTTCATCCTTGAATACCTGCTGCGCCACCTCGTTGGCCTGCTTCAGGCTGACCTTGGCCAGGCGCTTGTCCTCGTCGGGGAACTTGCCGTCGTCGAAGTCCGCCAACGCTCCCCAGTAGTAGTCCGCCAGCGTCGAGTTGCCCGGCGTGCTCCAGGCCAGCTGTGCCCGCGCCACCCGCTGGATGCGGGCGAAGCGCTGCGGGTCGAGGCCGTCGTGGCGGATCTTCTCCACCAGCTCGCCCATGGCTTTCCGGGTAATCCCCAGGTCCTCACGCTCGACGTCCGCGTTGAGGCTCATGAAGCCCTGGTTGGCCCACGCGGTGCGTTCGCTCCAGGGCCCGTAGGAGAGTTCGCGGCGCACCCGCAGCTCGGTATACAGCGCGTCGTTCAGGTAGGCCTGGAGCAGGTCGAGGGCGGCGCCGTCAGCGTCTTCCGGCTCGGGGAATATCCAGTGCAGCACGGCACTTTCGCCGAACAGGCCGCTGGTGAGGTTGCGCTGGCGCTCGGCCGGGCCCTTCATCTGCGGCAGGTCGCGGCGCTCCGGCGTGTCGTGGTCGACCAGCGCGCCATAGGTACGCCCCAGGTACACCGGCAGGCGCGGGTCGAGGTCGCCGACGATGATCAGGGTCATGTTGCTCGGCACGTACCAGTCCTTGCGCAGCTGTTCCAGCTGGGCCTGGGTGAGGTTATCCACAGGCGGGCGCTCGGCGCAGGCCAGCCCCAGTTCGACGGCCAGCTGCTCCTGGCCGGCGCGGCTGACGTTCTGGTGATCTAGCCAGCGCTGCAGGTGTGAGTAATGGCCGCCGTCCTCGCGCACCAGCACCTGCTTGGTGGATTCGATCTTGCGAGTGTCGAGCTGGGTGCGGGTGATGATTTCCAGCAGCAGGTCGAGCACCTGGCGCTGGGTACTGGCGGGGGATTCGACCACGAAGGCGGTGTCGCCCTCGCTGGTATAGGCGTTCCACTGGCCGCCCAGGGCCTGCATGCGCGCTTCCAGGTCCGCCTCATCGCCACCGTCCAGGCCGCTGAAGAACAGGTGTTCCATGAGGTGCGGCAACTGGCGCTCGCGGCAGGCGAAATCGCTGAAGCCGACGCCGACGATCAGGCGGATCGATACGTGGCCTTTCTCGCGGGTGGGCTTGAACAGCACGCCCATGCCGTTCTCCAACTGATAGGCCTCGACCGTCTGGCGCTGGTCGGCGTGGGACCAGGCACTGAGCAGGAGAGATAGCAGGGGGACGAACAACCAACGCATGAGCGGTGTGCCTGAACGCAAAGCCGTGAGGATAGCGGATTGACCGGCACGAACCTACCGCGTTCAACCTTTGTCGGGTGGCATCTTTGGTCATGGCCACTGGCCTGCTCGGTCACTGTCGGGGTTCAGGACACGGCACTACGCTCAGATTACCCACCTCGATTACCGGACCCGTCGTTCGTTCTGTGCGGAACGATCTGGAGGCTACATGCGTGTCCTGATCACCGGCGCCGCTGGATTTCTCGGGCAGAGCCTGCTCAACGAACTGGCCATCCAGCACCTGGACTGGACGCTGATTGCCGCCGACACCCGGCGCCTCAACCCGCAGGGCCTGCGACCGAACATCGAGCCGGTGCTGCTGGACCTGGGGATAAGTGCGCAGACGCGCTCCTGCGTGGAGAACTATCGCCCGGATGCCATCGTGCACCTGGCAGCCATCGTCAATCCGCCACCCGGCATGTCCGCCGACAAGCGCCACGCCATCGAAGTCGGTGGCACCCGCACGCTGATCGAGGCGGCCCAGGAAAACGGCGTCCAGCAACTGATAGTCACCAGCTCGGGCACGGCTTACGGCTTTCACCGCGACAATGCCGAGTGGATCGACGAGAACCAGCCGCTGCGCAGCAACCCCGATCTGCTGCATGCCCACCACCGGCAGGAGATCGAGCAGCTGCTGGCCAGTACCCGGCAACGTTATCCACAGCTCAAGCAACTGATCCTGCGCCCCGGCACCATCCTCGGCCGGCGTGTGCATAACCCGCTGGCAGAACTCTTCGCCCGCCCCAGCCTCATGGGGGTGCTCGGGCATCGCAGCCGCTTCGTGTTCATCTGGGATCAGGACGTGGTGAATGTGATCCGCCAGGGGCTGGAACGTGGCAGCGAAGGCATCTACAACCTGGCCGGCGATGGCGCGCTATCGCTGCGGGAAATCGCCGGCCTGCTCGGTAAACCCTACCGGCCAATGCCGGCAAGCCTGATGCGCGCGGGGTTGGGGCTGCTCAAGCCACTCGGGCTGTCGCGCTTCGGACCGGAGCAAGTGGACTACCTGCGCTATCGGCCGGTGCTGGATAACCGTCGGCTGAAGGAAGAGTTCGGCTACCAGCCGCGCTACTCCAGCCGCGAGGCATTCCTGGCGTACCTGGAGGCGCGGGGGCCGCAAAGCTGAGCGGAAAAGCTGTGGGCAAGTTGTAGATAAGTCTGTTGAAAAGCCTTTGCTGAGCGACTTTCCAGCAGTCTCTGATCACTGCTCCGCTTGTCGTTTGCGCTGGCGGAATTCTCCCGGCGTCAGCCCGGTCCAGTGACGGAAGGCGCGGAAGAACACGCTGGGTTCGGAGTAGCCGAGCAGGGCGGCGATGTCCGTGGCCGGCAGGTTGCCGTCGCCCAGATAACGTTCCGCCAGTTGCCGACGGGTATCGGCCAGCAGCTGTTGATAACTGCTGCCTTCCTCCGCCAGCCGGCGTTGCAGGGTGCGTTCGCTCAGGCCCAGCTCGCTGGCCAGGGCGGCTCGGCCCGGTTCGCCGCGGGACAGCTGTTCGCCAAGCAGCGCCACCACCCGGCCGCTGATGCTGGCGCTGGGCAGACGCGCCAGCAGGCCTTCGGCGTGCTGGCGCAACAGGTCGCGCAAGGGCGGGTTGGCCTGGGGCAGGGGCGCGTCGATCAGCTCCCTGGGCAATCCCAGCGCGTAATTGGCGGCATCGAACTGCAACGGGCAGCCGAAGGCGGTCTCGTAGTCGGCGAGTCTCTCCGGCTGGCTGTGCATGAAGCGGCAGCCGGCCAGTTGCAGGCCACTGAGCAGCGCCTTCAGCTGGCGCGCCCAGAACCCCAGCAGGGCCAGGGCGCGGGCGCGGGTAGCCGGGCGTTCCGGGTTGAGTGGGCAGTAGGTCACCCAGACGATCTCGGCCTGAGCCTCGATGGCGACCTGGCCGCCTTCGCCGACCAGGCGCTGGTAGCGCAGCGCCGATTCCAGCGCGTCGCCCAGCGTGGTGCTGGTCTGCAGCAGGTAGCCCAGGGCGCTGAACGATGCCGGTGACAAGGCGCGCCCCAGGGCGATGCCGGGCTCGTCGGCTGACAGCGTCGACTGGATGGTCTGCCAGATCAGCTCCTGGCAACCGAAGTCGACGCGCGCATCGGGATCGCTGAGCTGGGTTTCCAGAATGCCGCTGGCAGCGAGCAGTTCATCGCGGGACAGGCCCAGGCGAACGGCCGCCAGCAGGATGGCCTGGGTCAGGCTGGCGCTGACCGAGGGAGGGCGTTGGGATTGAGTGCATGCTTCCATGGCGGCGGATTCTGCCCGAACCCTGGGCGCGGTGATATCAGGACTTTGTAGGGGCCTGCGAGCACTCCGACGAAGTGCTCGCAAGGGCCTCCACGACCATCAACCCGTCGCGCTGGAACCGGGGGGCGGCGGCCGATGCTGCTGCACCGCCTCGACTTCGCGTTCGACGAAGTCTTCGTCCTCCACAGGCTCATCGGCTGCCGTAGCGCTGGCGTCCGGGTTGTCCAGCACAGCATAGGCGATGGCGCAGAACAGCGAGTTGAGCCGCTTCATGTCGCTGATCAAGTCCAGGTGCAGCGAACTGGTCTCGATGCTCTGCACCACCTGCTGGTGCAGGCGGTCGACGTGGGAATGGGCGAAGCGCCGCTCCTGCAGGCGGAAGCGCTGCTTGGCGCGGCGCAGGCGCTTGGCGCCTTCCTGGTCGCCATTGAGGAACACCGAGAGCGACAGGCGCAGGTTGGCCACCAACTGGCCATGCAGCACGGTGATTTCTTCCAGGCCATTGTCGGAGAAGGAGCGGCTGCGCGAGGTCTTCTTGTCCTGCACGGCGCCGAGCATGTGCTCGATGATGTCGCCTGCCTGTTCCAGGTTGATCGCCAGCTCGATGATCTCTGCCCAGCGACGGCTGTCGGCCTCGCTCAGGTCCTCGCGAGGCATGCGTGCCAGGTACAGCTTGATCGCGGTGTAGAGCGCATCGACGTCGTCGTCCTGCTTGCGGATCTCCTTGCCCAGCAGGGGATCGCCGGTCTGGATGACCTGCATCAGGTTGTTCAGCATGTGCTCGACGATATCGCCCATACGCAGGGTCTCGCGCACCGCGTTGACCAGCGCCAGGCTCGGCGTATCCAGTGCCCCCGGGTCGAGGTGGCGCGGGCGCACGATGTCTTCCGGGGAATGGCGGTCGGGCATGATCCGCGTGCAGAAGGCTGCCATCTGCCCGGTCAGCGGCAGGCAGGCGAGGCAGCGGGTGGCGTTGTAGAGCACGTGGAAGGCGATCACCAGTTCCGAGGTACTGAACTGCCAGTGGTCGATCCACTCCGCCAGCGGCCCTACCAGCGGCAGCACCAGGGCGCAGCCGGCGACCTTGAACAGCAGGCTGCCCAATGCCACGCGGCGCCCGGCGGCGTTCTGCGAGGAGGCGCTGATCATCGCCAGGATGCCGCTGCCCAGGTTGGCACCGACCACCAGGCACAGCGCGACCTTCAGCGAAATCACCTTGGATGCCGCCAGGGTCGCGGTGAGCAGGACGGCGGCCAGGCTGGAATAGGAAATCATGGCGAACAGCGCGCCGGTCAGGGCGTCCAGCATCACGTCGCCGGTGAGGCTGGAGAACAGCACCTTGACGCCCTTGGCCTGGGTCATCGGCTCCGCCGCCGCAACGATCAATTGCAGCGCCAGGATGATCAGCCCAAGGCCGATGAACACCCGGCCCAGCTGGCCCAGGCGCGACTTCTGCCGGCCTAGGAAGAAGATCACGCCGAAGAAGATCAGCAGCGGCGACAGCCACGACAGGTCGAAGGTCAGCACCCGCGCCATCAGCGCCGTGCCAACGTCGGCGCCGAGCATGATCGCCAGCGCCGGCGCCAGGGCCATCAACCCGGTGGCGACGAAGGAGGTTGCCAGCAGCGCCGTGGCGTTGCTGCTCTGCACCAGCGCGGTGACGCCGATGCCGGCGGCGAAGGCCAGCGGGCGCTTCTGTACGCTGCGGCTGAGGATTTTTCGCAGGTTGCTGCCGTAGACCCTGAGGATGCCGGTGCGGACGATATGTGTGCCCCACACCAACAGGGCAACGGCAGAGAGCAGATCGAGCAGTTTCAGCATGTCGGGCCCCCTTGCACGCAAATCGGGCCCGTGGGCGGTTTGTCCGTCGACGGACCCTGTAACGACCTCGCCCGCGGCTCCGTACAGACAGCGCGGAGGGCCGAGAAGGACACGGCAGCTTTCAGGCGATTGTCACAAGACTGTCATGGTAGACCCTCGTTCTTCCCTGAGGGTTCGCCAAATCTCTGATTTGCCGGGAGTCCTGTCTGTGAGTAAAGCCGATCGAAAGCCCGCGCGAGAGGCTTTGCGTCGACTTTTTCGCACGGCGCGGCCAGCATCGATGTCTAGAATCCGTCCTTTGAGTGCTCACCAGACTCACGCCGAGGAGAAGTCGCATGCGTTGGTCGTTCCCCGTCCTGGCCCTGCTGGCCCTGGTTGGTTGTGGCGAAAAGTCCGCCCTGCCGTTCACCGCTGGCACCGGCCCGCAGCCGCAATTGCCCGAGCCGCAGAGCAGCCTGCTGCCCACCGTCAACATCGCGACCGCCACCGGCTGGTCCGCCGGGCAGATGCCGCGCGCCGCCGAGGGGCTGGAGGTGCAGCGTTTCGCCGACAAGCTGGAACACCCGCGCTGGCTGTATGTGCTGCCCAATGGCGATGTGCTGGTGGCGGAAAGCTCGGGCCCGCCCAAGGAGGAATCCGGCGGGCTGAAGGACTGGGTCGCCGGCAAGGTGATGGAGAAGGCGGGCGCCCAGGTGCCCAGCGCCAACCGCATCACCCTGCTGCGCGATGCCGACGGCGATGGCGTGCCGGAGCAGCGCAGCGTGCTGCTGCAGGGCCTGTTCTCGCCTTTCGGCATGGCGCTTGTGGATAACTGGCTGTACGTCGCCAACGCCGACGCCGTAGTGCGTTTCCCCTACAAGACCGGTGATACGACGATCAGCGCCAAGGAGGAAAAGGTCGTCGACCTGCCGGGCGGGCCGATCAACCATCACTGGACCAAGAACATCCTCGCCAGCCCCGACGGGCGCTACCTCTACGCCACCGTGGGCTCCAACAGCAACGTCGGCGAGAACGGCCTGGACGCCGAGAAGGACCGCGCGGCGATCCTGCAGATCGACCTGTCCAACCGCAACGTCCGCGTGTTCGCCTCCGGTCTGCGCAACCCCAATGGCCTGGACTGGGAGCCGAACAGCGGCGCCCTGTGGACAGCCGTGAACGAGCGTGACGAACTGGGCAACGACCTGGTGCCCGACTACATGACTTCGGTGAAGGAAGATGGCTTCTACGGCTGGCCCTGGAGCTACTACGGCCAGCATGTGGATAAACGCGTCGAGCCGCCGCGCCCGGACATGGTGGCCAAGGCCCTGGTGCCGGATTACGCCCTCGGTGCGCATACCGCTTCCCTGGGTCTTGCCTTCTATCACGGCAGCCTGCTGCCGGAGCGCTATCGTGGCGGCGTGTTCATCGGCCAGCACGGTTCGTGGAACCGCAAGCCGCGCAGCGGCTACCAGGTACTGTTCATTCCCTTCGGCAGCGGCCAGCCCAACGGCCCGCCAGTGACGGTGCTGGATGGCTTCGTCAACGACAAGGACGAGGCGCAGGGCCGGCCGGTCGGCGTCGCTGTGGATAAGTTCGGCGCCGTGCTGGTGGCCGACGATGTGGGTAACACCGTGTGGCGGCTGCGTCCGGCCACCGTGAAGTGAAGCGAAGAGGAGCAAGCATGGCCATTGCCCGGCGTATCGCCCTGATGACCCTGCTGCTGGCGCTGGGTGCCTGCAGCAGCCTGTTCGGCACGCGCGACCCGTTGCGTATCGATCTGGTCGGCCTGGAGCCGGCCACCGGCCAGGGCATGGAGGCGCGGTTCATGGTCAAGCTGCGGGTGCAGAACCCCAACGACGAGGCCATCGACTACAACGGCATCGCCCTGGACCTGTCGGTGAATGGTCAGCCGCTGGCCAGCGGGGTGAGCGACGCCAGTGGGCAGGTGTCGCGCTTTGGCGAAAAAGTGATCAGCGTACCGGTAAGCATCTCGGCCTTCTCCGCCCTGCGCCAGGCCTGGGGCCTGTCCGGCGGGCCGCCGCGCAAGGGCATGCCCTACGAAATCAACGGCAAGCTGGCCGGCGGGCTGTTCGGCACGGTGCGCTTCAACGACAAGGGCGTGCTGAACTGGCCGGAACCGGTCGCACGCCCCTGATACCGAGCTGCTGTGGATAAACCGGGCTGTGGATAGCCCGGTTTTCTTTTGCCCGCCTGTGGATAGGCTATTGGCCCGGAATATCCTTGCGCAGCTTCACCGGGTCTTCCTTCCTGCCGCGCGCGGTGCGCATGCGGATGTTCAGCGCTTCCACCGCCAGCGAGAAGGCCATGGCGAAGTAGACATAGCCCTTGGGCACGTGGACTTCGAAGGCTTCGGCGATCAGCACGGTGCCGACCACGATGAGGAACGACAGCGCGAGCATCTTCAGCGACGGGTGCTTGTCGATGAAGTCGCTGATGGCGCCGGCCGCCAGCATCATCACCAGCACCGCGACGACGATCGCCGCGACCATCACCGGCACGTTGGAAACCATGCCCACGGCGGTGATCACCGAGTCCAGCGAGAACACGATGTCGATGATGGCGATCTGGATGATGGTGCCGATGAAGCCGCCCATCACGCTTTTCGGTTCACCCTCGGCTTCGTCCTCGCCTTCCAGGCCGTGGAAGATTTCGCTGCTGCTTTTCCACAGGAGGAACAGGCCGCCGAAGAACAGGATCAGGTCGCGCCCGGAAATGCCCTGGCCGAACACGTGGAACAGGTCGGCGGTGAGGCGCATCACCCAGGTGATCGAGAGCAGCAGGAGGATGCGCGTGACCATCGCCAGCGCCAGCCCGAAGAAGCGCGTGCGCGGCTGCATGTGCTTGGGCATGCGGCCGACCAGGATGGAAATCATGATGATGTTGTCGATGCCCAGGACGATCTCCAGGGCAGTCAGGGTGAAGAACGCAATCCAGATTTCAGGGCTGGTCAGCCATTCCATTTGAGCGGTACTCGAAGTCAGTCGTTGAAGAGGGGAAACAGGCCCAGCAGCAGGGCCGCGGCGAGGATCGCCAGGCACACCAGCACGGCCCACTTGAGGGTGAAGCGCTGGTGGTCGCCAAAGTCCACCTTGGCCAGGCCCACCAGCAGGTAGGTGGATGGCACCAGCGGGCTGAGCAGGTGTACCGGCTGGCCGACGATGGAGGCACGGGCCATTTCCACCGGGGTGATGCCGTACTGCGCGGCGGCCTGGGAGAGTACCGGGAGCACGCCGTAGTAGAAAGCATCGTTGGACATGAAAAAGGTGAACGGCATGCTCACCAGCGCCGTAATGGTCGCCAGGTACGGCCCCAGCGCTGGCGGAATCACCGCCAGCAGGCTCTTGGACATGGCTTCGACCATCCCTGTTCCGGAAAGAATCCCGGTGAAGACCCCGGCGGCGAAGATCAGCGAAACCACCGCGAGGACATTCTCGGCATGGGCGCCAATGCGCTTCTTCTGCTCCAGGATGCAGGGATAGTTCACGATCATCGCGATACCGAAGGCGATCATGAAGAGTACCGGCATCGGCAGCAGGCCGGCGATCAGGGTGCCCATCAGGACCACCGTGAGCACCGCGTTGAACCACAGCAGCTTCGGCCGGCGCGCTTCGGGGAACTGCGAGACGCTGACCTCGGCCATCGACTCCTGGTCAGTCGGCAGGTGCAGTTCGCCCAGGCGCGCCCGCTCGCGTTTGCCGTAAACCCAGGCCAGGCCGAAGATCGCCGCGATGCCGGCGAGCATGGCCGGGATCATCGGCACGAAGATGTCCGCCGGGTCGACGTGCAGCGCGCTGGCTGCGCGGGCGGTGGGGCCGCCCCAGGGCGTCATGTTCAGCACGCCGCTGGAAAGCATGATCAGGCAGGCCATCAGCAGCGGGCTCATGCCCAGCCGGCTGTACAGCGGCAGCACGGCGGCCACACAGATCATGTAGGTGGTCGAGCCGTCGCCATCCAGCGAGACGATCATCGCCAGCGCGGCAGTGCCCATCGACACCTTCAGCGGGTCGCCCTTGACCAGCCGGAGGATGCGCCGCACCGCCGGGTCGAACAGCCCGGAGTCGATCATGATGGCGAAGTAGAGGATGGCGAACATCAGCATCACCCCGGTCGGCGCCAGGGTGCGGATGCCGTCCAGCATCATCGGCCCCAGGCCTTTGGCGAAGCCGCCGAGCAGGGCGAAGGCGATCGGCACCAGGATCAGCGCGATCAGCGCCGACAGCCGCTTGGTCATGATCAGGAACATGAAGGTCGCCACCATGGCGAAGGCGAGGAAAGTCAGCATGGGGATAACTCCGTATCGTCGCGGGGATTCAGCAGCAGCTGTGGATAAGCGCTGGCAGTGCGGACGGAGTCGGGGCGGATAGGGACAGGAAGCGGGGCATGGGCGATCACCGATTGTTGTTTTTGTACGCTGCGCGAACGCAGGTCCGGCCGGGAGGACCGAGGCGGCGATGCTAGGGGGTCAAGCTTTCAGCAGGCTTTCGGCGAAATTTCCATTGATCGACGGACGCTTTCTGTAGGAGCGAGCTTGCTCGCGAACCTCCGACAGTGACTTGTGAGTAAGTCCTGCGGCTCCGTTGCGCCATGTGGATAACCTACTGCGGACTGTCAGGAGAGGCCCTGCGTAAGATGGCGTGGAGCGCAGCGATACCCATCGATTTTTCGAGTGCAGACACACGCGCGATATCCACAAGTCTCAGCGCCGCTGGAATGCCCTGGCCGGCGGCTGCCAATCCATCAGCTCGTTCTCCCTCGCCACGGCGTTGGCCTTGAGCCAGGCGCTCATGCTTTCGCCGACCCCCTTGCCGTAGAGCCTGTGGGAGTAGATCACCCCCGTGCCGGCACCGTTCTCCAGCTTGAGGCGGGTGAACACCGCTTCGATGAAGCTCGGCTGCGGGAACACGGCGGCGATGAAGTACACCGCCGGCTGGTTGCCCCGCGCGGGGCTGGCGTCCACCTTGAGGATCATTGCGCCCTGCTGCTTGTAGTTATCCAGCACCGCGTTGGCCACGGCGGCCATCTGCTCGGCGTCCTTCGCTGCCGTGTAGCGGTGCAGGGTGAGCATGTCCTGCCATTTCGCCAGGTCTGTCTGGCCTTGCGGCGTGAACTCGTGCTGATCCTCCCGCGACCAGCGATGGAAATAGTCGGTGCCGGCGAAGGTGAAGTCCTTCGCCACGTCCGCCGCCCAGCACAGCGGAGCGACCAGAGCCAGCAGAGTCAGCCAGTTGCGCACGGAGTTGCCTCGTCACGAGAGAGAAGCCGGGATCAGCTCGGCTGCCCGACCACGCCAGGATCGCCTGTAGCCATTGTGGATCACGGTATTGGCGATAGGTGGAGTTCTGATGCGCCAGCGGATCAGCCGAGTGACTGGATCAGCCCCATCACCAGCAGCAGGCTGGCCCCCGCCAGCAACGTCTGCAGCGTGATGATCCCGGCCATCAACCCGCTTTCGCCGCCCAGTTGGCGAGTCAGCACATAGGCGGTCGGCGCTGTAGGCAAGGCGAAGAACAGCACCAGCAGCGCGCTCTCCAGGGACGGCAGGGCGAGCAGGCGGGTGATGGCGAAGGCCAGCAGCGGCATGACCAGCAGACGGATCGCGCAGTTCCAGCCCAGCGCCGAAACCTCCGCGCGCAGTTCCTGCGGTTGCAGCGCCGCGCCCACGCAGAGCAGGCCCAGCGGCAGACTGGCCACCGCCAGCAGGTTGAACAGGCGATCCGTGCCGCCAGGCAGGCCGATACCCGTCACGTTGAGCAGAGCGCCAGCCACGCAGGCGAGGATCAGCGGGTTCTTCACGATGGGCAGGAGCAGCGAACGCAGGCTGATCCCGCGTTCGGCGGTCAGCGCCCACACCGACATCACGTTCACTGTCGGCACCATCAGCGCCAGCATCAGCGCGGCGAGGGTCAGCCCCGGCTTGCCGTAGAGGCTGCCGACGGCGGCGAGGCCCAGGTAAGTGTTGAAGCGCAGCACGCCCTGGGCGATGGCGCCGAAGCGCGCGGCGTTCCAGCCGCGTAGGCGCTTGGCGATCAGCAGGGCAATCCAGGCGATGCCCAGCCCTAGCACCACCGCCAAGGCCTGGCGGGCGAGGCCGGGGTCGTTCAGCGGCGCGCTGGCGAGGCTGCTGGCGAGCAGCGCGGGGAACAGGATGAAGTAGTTGAGCCGTTCCGCCGCCGGCCAGAAGGCGTCGCCGGGGAAACCTTTGCGGCGCAGCACGAAGCCACCGACGATCAGTGCGAACAGCGGCCAAAGGGCCTGGAACAGAGCGGTCACGGCAACCCCGCGATGATGGTGGGAGCGGGCATCTTGCCGAGGCAGGGCAGGGGAGAGCAAGGCGTGTGGATAAATCTGGCGTCTTGTGGGGAAAGGTTTTCCACAACAGTTGGTGTTGTGGAAAACCTTGTCCACAGGGGCAGTTCAGCGGATCAGCGACGGAATCCGCCGCCGCCGAAATGGCCACCGCCCATGCGCCCGCCACCGCCCCACTGGCGCTGGGTCTGGTTGAAGCGCTGCTGGCCGATCTGCCGCGACTGGTACTGCTGGTCCAGCTGGCTGCGCACGTTGGTCTGGTTCTGCTGCACCGGTTGCCAGCCATTGCTGGTGTGCTGCTGCCAGCCGTTGTCGGTGCGCTGGTAGACGTTGCCGTCGTGCCCGGCGTAGACGTCACCGTTCTTCCAGGCCACGGCGTTGCCGGTGCGCTTGTTGTAGCTGATGCCCTGGTTCTGCTTGTTGTAGCTGCCGCGACCGTCGTCCACATCGCCGGAGACACCGCGTTCGGCGATGGTGGTGCGGCCGGTCTGGGCGTTGTGCTTGATGCCTTGTTGACCTGCCTTGAAGTCGCCGCTGTCGGCGTCATAGGCGACGCCACTGCGGCCAGCGCCGGATATGCCGGTGGACGCATTGGCAAACGCGCCGCGTCGGCCGGCCGCGCCCTCGCCGGTATAGGGGTTGAACACCGCGCCCTGCGCGCCCTGGTAGCGCGTGCCGGTGCGCGGGTTGTAGCCGACCGCCGAACTGCCCTGCCAGCGGTTGCCGCTCCAGGCGTCGTAGCCGTAGGCATGGGTGACGGTGCCCTGACCCCAGCGCCCGTAGAAGTTGGCCTGGTTGATGTTGCTGTAGCTCCAGCCGCCGCGCGGGTAGGGTCCCCAGTACGGTCCCCAATAGGGTTGCGGCGAGCCCCACCAGGCGCCGGCGGCATAGCCGAAGGCGAAGCCGGTCAGTGCGCCGACGGCGAAGCCGGCACCGTAGCCATAGGTCGGCGGGTAGCCGTAGTAGACGGTCTGGCTGACGTAGGCCGGATAGGTGTAGCCGGTGCCGTAGACCACCGTACCGCTGCTGTTCACTACCACGCCCAGGTAACCGGGGGTGTACCCCACCACCACTGTCTCCGGGGTCACCGAATAGATGTGCACGTAGGTGACGTAGTACACCGGCGAACTCGGTGGAATGCCGTAGATGGCCGTGGGCACTTCGGTTGCCACCTGCCAGGCACCGGTTGGGGCGGGGGCGGTGAACCATACGCCGTTGCTCACTGCGTAGAACTGGTTGGGCGCCACTTCGATGACCGGTGTCGGTGTATTGACCGCGTACTGCAGGCTGGTGCCGGTGATCGGCTGGAAGTTCGGCGCGCCATCGTACTTCACCGCCAGCGTCGCCTTGCTGCGCGAGACCGAAGCCGTCTGCGGGATGCTCGCCGCAATCGCCGCTTCTTTCGCCTGCGGCGTGCCGGGCACCGAGACCAGTACGTTGGCCTTCGGGTCCTTGGGCGAGATCTTCGCGAAGTCGGCGGGCAGGTCGCTGCCGTCGACGTACTTCCACGGGCCCTTTTCGCCGGAACCGCTGAACCAGCGGCCGGAAAGCAGCACGTACCAGGTGTTGTGGGTCGGGTCGACGAACACCGCATGGTCGGCGTTCTGCATGGTCAGCAGGCTGACACCGTCCACCGGTGCCATCTGCGCGGTGCCATCGCTGACGATCAGCTCGGTGGGCTGGGTCGCCACCAGCACGGCCGGGGCCTTGCCCGGCTGCTTGCCGTTGCTGGGCAGCAGGGCGTCAACCGGACCGGCCTTCTCCGCCACCTGCTGTGCGCTGACCAGCGCCTTGGGTGGCTGGCTCAGCACCAGCCAGCTGCCGTCCAGCGCCTGGGCCGTGTACCAGTTGCCGGTGGCGTTGAGATAGTTGTTGCCCTGGGCATCGCGCAGGATCAGCACGCGGCTGTTGAGCACGCGCTGGAAGTCGCTGCTGGGCAGCGCCTGCCAGTTCGGTTGGCCGTCGATCATCACCAGCACGGTCGGCGTGCTGGCGAAGATGATCTGCGGCGCGTCGTTCTTCACTTCGACATGGCGCAGCTGGTCCAGCTGCTGGTTCACCGCATAGCTGGCCTGCAGCTCGTCCAGGGAGGCGGTCATGCCGTCCTTGGGCAGGCGCGCCACCAGGGCCGCCTGGACCTTGCTGGCGCTGTCCGGGTCGGTGGGCACTTCCACCTTGTCGATGCGCAGGTCGGTGAGCTGCACCAGGCCTTCGGCCTTGTCGATAGCGGCGGCGGCGGAGAACAGCGCCACGCCGTAGGTCGGCGCGGCATCGGCGGCGCCCACCGCGATGGCCGCGCGGCCGCTCATGCGGGTGCCGTCCCAGCCCTCGATCTGCGGCTGGAATATCTGCACGTGCTGCTCGCCCAGGGCAAAGTCCCGCGGCCATTTCAGCTCAGTGGCGGCAGGTGCCGGAGCGGCCTGACTGTTGGCGGGGGTAGCGGCGAATGCGGGGTGTAGCGACAGCCCGATGGCGAGTGCCAGGACCGACAAGACGGGGCGTATGACCATGCTGAAAACTTCCTTGAGGAGAGCATCGATCAACGATAGTGCAGCACGGAACCGCCCGTGCCCTCGTTCAGCCCACCCTCTGCGCCAGACTGGTGCAATTTCGTGCGCAAGGCAGCTTTTTCTTATGGCGCAACGACATATTTAATAATTTTCCGAGCCTCCTGCTTCGGCCAACATCGGTCTGTCAGACATGTCGCAAGACCCAAGCCTTCAGATGCTAGGACCCACGAGTCCGATGCCGAGCTGGGCCGCCCATGTCCCGGTGTTACCGGCCTCCTGGCCACTGCCGCAGTAAACCAACAAAAAAGCCAAACGGCTGTGGGAGTGCTTCATGATCAAGTCCTTGCTCGTGCGTTCCATCGCGTGTTCCACCCTGGCTCTCGCCGCCGTTTCCAGCGCGCAGGCCGGTACCCTGTCCATCGGCCATACCACCTGGGTCGGCTACGGCACCCTGTACCTCGCCCGCGACCTGGGCTACTTCAAGGAGCAGGGCCTGGACCTGCAGCTGACCACCATCGAGGAAGCCTCGATGTACATGGCGGCCCAGGCTTCCGGCCAGCTGTCCGGCTCCGCCTCCACCATCGACGAAATCCTCAAGTACCGACCCAAGTTCTGCTTCAAGGCCGTGGCCGCGCTGGACGACAGCCATGGTGGCGACGGCGTGCTGGTGGGCAAGGACGTCACCTCGCTGGCCCAGCTCAAGGGCCAGGAAGTGGCGGTCAACGAAGGCTCCGTCTCGCAGTTCTGGCTGGCCTACCTGCTCAAGCACGCCGGCATGAACATGAGCGACATCAAGGTGCAGAACATGACTGCCGATGACGCCGCCAGCGCCTTCATCGCCGGCCGTGTGCCCGCCGCCGTGACCTGGGAGCCGCATCTGTCGCTGGTGCGCGAGAAGCAGCAGGGCAAGGTACTGGTGGACAGCTCCACCACCCCCGGCGTGATCGTCGACGTGGTCGCCCTCAACTGCGACGTCATCGAGAAGCAGCCCGAGGATGTGAAGGCCCTGGTGAAAGGCCTGTACAAGGCCGTGCAATACACCCAGGAACACCCGGACGAGGCCTACGCCATCATGGCCAAGGGCGTCGGTGGCTACCTTGCCGATCCCAAGGCCCTGGCCGACGCCGCCAAGGGCGTGCGCTTCTACGACAAGGCGATGAGCGAGCAACTGATTGGCACCCCCGGCAAGCCCGGCGACATCAAGGGTCTGATCCGTCTCGCCAACGAGACCTGGAGCGGCCTGCAGGGCAAGCGCCTGGAAGTCAGCTACGACGACCTGGTCGACCCGCGCTTCGTCTCCGAGTAACCGTCTCTCTTGTCCCCGCGGGCGGCCTGGCGCCGCTCGCCTGGAGGAATCCGCGATGCCTCGTCGTTCGCAATCCTGGCTCAGCCGCTGCCTGACGCCCAAGGTCGACCTGCCGTTGAAGCTGGTCTGGTCCGCCGGCACCCTGTGCTGGCTCCTCGTGTTCGGCCTGTGGGCCGGGCTTTCCTACGGCGGCGTGGTGCCGGCGATGTTCCTACCGACCCCGGACGCGGTACTCGCGGCCGGCGTGCGCCTGGCCAATGATGGAACCCTCGCCACCCACGTGATGGCCAGCGTCAAGGTGGTGATGATCGGCTTCATCATCTCCTCGCTGGTGGCGGTGCCGCTGGGGCTGCTGATGGGCAGCTTCCGCATCGTCCAGGCCTTCCTCGAACCGCTGGTGAACTTCATTCGCTACCTGCCGGTGACCTCCTTCGTGCCGCTGTTCATCCTGTGGATCGGCATCGGCCTGGAACAGCGCGTCACCGTGATCATCTTCGGCGTGTTCTTCCAGCAACTGGTGATGATCGCCGACGTCTCCCGCGGCGTTGCCAAGGACCTGGTGAACGCCTCCTACACCCTGGGCTGCAACCGCCGCGACGTGGTCCTCCATGTGCTCGGCCCGGCCTCGCTGCCCGGCGTGCTCGACACCCTGCGCGTGACCATGGGCTGGGCCTGGACCTACCTGGTGGTCGCCGAACTGGTCGCCGCCTCCAGCGGCCTGGGCTACATCAGCCTCAAGGCCATGCGCGGCTTCCAGGTCGACGTGATCTTCCTGGCCATCGCCATCATCGGCCTGCTGGGCCTGATCACCGACCAACTCTTCCGATTCATTCGACTGAAGGTGGCGTCATGGGCGCAGTAGCGATCAAGCAGGAAGAACCCGCCGTGACCGGCCAGCAACCTGCCAACCCGGCCCGCCTGCGGGTGGAGAACGTCAGCCTGCGCTATCGCACGCCGGACGGCGGCACCTTCAGCGCGCTGGAGAACGTGTCCTTCGAGGTGCCGGACCAGCAGTTCGCGGTGATCGTCGGGCCGTCGGGCTGCGGCAAGTCGAGCCTGCTCTATCTCACCGCTGGCCTGGCCGAGCCCACCGAGGGCGATATCTACGTCGGCGGCCAACTGGTCGACGGCCCCGGCGCCGACCGCGGCATGGTGTTCCAGAGCTACACCCTGTTCCCCTGGCTGACGGTGCGCCAGAACGTCGAGTTCGGCCTCAAGCGCCGTGGCATGCCGGCGGCCGAGCGCCGCGAGATCGTCGACCACTACCTCGACGAAGTCGGCCTGCGCCGCTTCGAGAACAACTACCCCAAGCAGCTCTCCGGCGGAATGATGCAGCGCGTGGCGATCGCCCGCGCGCTGGCCAACGACCCGCAGATCCTGCTGATGGACGAGCCCTTCGGCGCGCTCGACAGCCAGACCCGCATGCAGATGCAGCAACTGCTGCTGCGCGTGTGGGACCACAGCAAGAAGACCGTGGTGTTCGTCACCCACGACATCGACGAGGCCATCCTGCTGGGCGACCGCGTCTACGTCATGGGCGCCCGCCCCGGCCGTATCAAGCAGATCCTCGACGTGCCCATCGAGCGTCCGCGCTCGCTGGACATGGTCATGGATCGCCAGTTCATCGAGATGAAGCGCGAGATCCTCGGGCTGCTGCACGACGACCTGGAAGAAGCGCACTGACCTGCCGCCGGCTGGTGCCTCCTGCAGGGCGCCGGCCGCTGCGGTGATCCGCTGCAGCACCGTTCGGCCCCCTCTTCCCTCGGGAGAGGGTTGGGGTGAGGGGTTCTGCGATTCACGCAAGACTCACTCGGAGCCCCCATGTCCTTCACCCAAGATTCCACCTACGACTACCTCATCGTCGGCGCCGGCTCGGCCGGTTGCGTGCTGGCCAACCGCCTGAGCGCAGACCCGTCGGTACGCGTCTGCCTGCTGGAAGCCGGCGGCAGCGACGCCAGCCCGCGCGTGCAGACTCCGGCCGGCACCATCACCCTGTACAAGAGCAAGGTGTTCAGCTGGAACTTCTTCTCCGCGCCGCAGAAGCGCCTGAACAACCGCTCGCTGCACTGCCCGCGCGGCAAGGCGCTGGGTGGTTCCAGCTCGATGAACAGCATGATCTACATCCGCGGCCACGCCTCCGACTACGACCGCTGGGAAGCCGAAGGCTGCCCCGGCTGGGGCTGGAAGGACGTGCTGCCGTTCTTCAAGAAATCCGAGCGCAACCTGCTCGGCCAGGACCCGGCGCTGCACGGCACCCTGGGCGAACTGGTGGTGGACAAACCGCGCGACCCCAACCCGCTGTCCAGCCTGTTCATCAAGGCCGGCGAGCGCATCGGCCTGCGCCGCAACGATGATTTCAACGGCCGCGAGTTCGAAGGCGTCGGCATCTACAACCTGACCCAGAAGGACGCCAAGCGCCTGAGCAGCTACCGTGCCTTCGTCGCACCGCTGCAGCGCCCCAATCTCAGCGTGCTGACCGACCGCCAGGTGGGGCGCCTGCTGCTCGAAGGCGAGCGCGTCACCGGCATCGAACTGCGCAGCGGCGAACGTCTGCTGGCGCGTCGCGAGGTGATCCTCTCGGCTGGCTCCCTCGGTTCGCCACAGATCCTCCTGGCCTCCGGCATCGGCCCGGCGGCCGAACTGAAAGCCGCCGGCATCCCGGTGCAACACGACCTGCCAGGCGTGGGCAAGAACCTCCAGGACCACCTCGACGGCCTGGTCACCGTGCGCTCGCCGAGCCCGCTGAGCCTGGGCTTCTCCCTCGGCTCTCTGCCGCAGATCCTGCTCTCGCCGTTCAAGTACCTGCTGGCGAAGAAGGGCTGGCTGACCACCAACTATGTCGAGGCCGGCGGCTTCGCCCGCACGCCTCTCGAACAGACTCTGGCCGACGTGCAGTTCCACTTCGTCCCTGGCTACCGCAGCCACCGCGGCCGCCTGTTCGAATGGGGCCATGGCTACGCCGTGCATACCTGCGTGTTGCGGCCCAAGAGCATCGGCGAGCTGCGGGTGAAGCCCGGTGGCGACATCGAGATCGACTACAACTTCCTCGCCAACGAGGAAGACGGCCGCGTGCTGGTGGAAGGCGTGAAGCTGGCGCGCAAGATCCTCGCCCAGCCGGAATTCGACAGCATCCGTGGCGCCGAGATGCTCCCCGGCCCGCAAGTGCAGACCGATGAGCAACTGCTGGAGCACCTGCGCGAATACGCCGCCACCGTGTTCCACCCGGTGGGCACCTGCAAGATGGGCGAAGACCCGCTGGCGGTGGTCGACCTGCGCCTGCGTGTGCACGGCCTGAAGGGCCTGCGCGTGGTGGACGCGTCGATCATGCCGACGCTCATCAGCGGCAACACCAACGCGCCGTGCATCATGCTTGGCGAGCGTGCGGCGGCGATGATTCTGGAAGAGAGCCGCGCGACGTCGGCCACTCCAGCCCAGGCAGTCCCGGCCTGATCGGCAAATCGTAGGGCGGATAACGCTGGCGCGTTATGCGCCCTACGACTGGCTCCGCGATCTCCCGGTGCGTAGGAGCGGACTTTGTCCGCGAAGGGCAACAGGCCAGCTCCGAGCTGCCGGTAATCTATCGCGGACGGAGTCCGCTCCTACGACAGCCAATCGGGGCCTGTGGGTAACTCCTACAGCCCCAGCTCGCTCAACGACGGATGATCATCCGGCCGGCGCCCCTGCGGCCAGCGGAACAGCCTCTCGTCCTCGCTGATCGGCAGGTCGTTGATGCTGGCGTGGCGCTCGAACATCAGGCCATTCTCGTCGAACGCCCAGTTCTCGTTGCCGTAGGAGCGGAACCAGTTGCCCGAATCGTCGTGCCACTCGTAGGCGAAGCGCACGGCGATGCGGTTGTCGGTGAAGGCCCAGAGTTCCTTGATCAGCCGGTACTGCTGCTCGCGCACCCACTTGGCGGTGAGAAACTGGACGATCTGTTCGCGGCCCTGGACGAAGGTCGCGCGGTTGCGCCAGCGGCTGTCCGACGTGTAGGCCAGCGATACGCGATGGGGATCGCGGCTGTTCCAGCCATCCTCGGCGAGGCGGACTTTCTCGATGGCGGTTTCGCGGGTGAAGGGCGGCAGAGGGGGACGGGCTTCACTCATGGTGGTCTCCAGAGGCAGTGAGAGTTGGGTGCCTGGTATCCATACTCCGCCCGACCCCGGATGGGGTAAATGACGGCGATCCCACAGATATTGCCAATCGCAGTGCGGCGCTTTTGCTTTCTGTAGGACCGAGGGGGGCGCCTAGCCCTTGCTCGCGAACAGGTCTCGCCGGTAATTCCCAGGCTGGGCGGTTCGCGAGCAAGCTCGCTCCTACAAGATCGGCCGGCCAGTGGAGCCCCCTGCAGAGACGTAGGGCGCATAATCCGGAACGGGTTATCCGCCATGGCGGCGGATGACGCCGTAGGCGTTCTGCGCCCTACGGGTTTCAGGCCTTGGCCGCCACCTTGCGCAGCCCCACCCGATCCTGGCTCGGGCACACCCCGAACTTCGCCCGGTAGCTGCGCGACAGGTACGAGGGCGTCTCGAAGCCGCAGGCCACGCCGATCTCCAGCACGCTCATGTCGGTCTGGCGCAGCAGCTGGCGCGCCTTGTCCAGGCGCAGGCCGAGGTAGAAGTTCGACGGCGTGTCGTTCAGGTGCAGGCGGAACAGGCGCTCCAACTGGCGCCGGGTCACCTGGATGCGCTCGGCCAGTTCCAGGGTGGTCAGCGGTGGTTCGGTGTGGCGCTCCATCTCGCCGATCACCTGCACCAGTTTGCGGTTGCTCACCCCATAGCGGCTGGCGACCTGCAGGCGCTGGTGGTCCTGTCGCGGGCGGATGCGCCCGACCACGAACTGCTCCGACACCTGCACCGCCAGTTCCGGCCCGTGGTCCTGGGCGATCAGGTCGAGCATCAGGTCGATGGACGCGGTACCGCCGGCAGAGGTGATGCGCGGGCCGTCGATCTCGAACAGCTCCTGGGTCGCCTGCACCTGTGGATAAGTTTCCCGGAAGGCCTCCAGCGCCTCCCAGTGCACCGTGCAGCGCTGGCGCTGCAGCAGCCCGGCCTCGGCCAGCACGAAGCTGCCGGTATCGATGCCGCCCAGGGTCACGCCCTCGCGGTCAAGGCGCTTGAGCCACTGCAGCAGCGCCGGGGTGCAGGCGCGCAGCGGTTCGAAGCCTGCCACCACCAGCAGGGTGTCGCCTTCGCGCAGCGCCTCCAGGCCGCTGTCGGCGTTCATTGACATGCCATTGCTGGCCAATACCGGCCCGCCGTCCAGACTCATCAGGTGCCAGCGATACAGCTCGCCGCGAAAGCGGTTGGCCACCCGCAGCGGCTCCACCGCCGAGACGAAGCCCATCACCGAGAAACCGGGCAACAGCAGGAACCAGAAGTCTTGGGACATGGCGTTTACCGTGCGATCGGGGCGAGCGGTGCGCTGGCGTTGTGTTGGCATAGTGCAATTAGTCCTGCCTGGCAATGGGGGAGGTCGCTGCTGTGCAAGAGCCGGTCGCCGCAGTGCGATTCGCTGGGCCGCCGCCTGGGTAATTTGTTCCTCAGCCCCCGTGAGGGCCATGACGTACAAAAACGATAACCAATGCCGCAAAGGCCTTGAGGGAGAAGTCATGAAGCTATCGATCCAAGCGCTCGGCTGTGCCGCGCTCATGCTCGCCGCCGGCACCAGCTGGGCCGCCGAGCCCGCCCAGTGCCAGAACGTGCGCATGGGCACGGTGAACTGGACCGACGTGGTCGCCAGCAGCGCGGTGGCCGAAGCCGTGCTCGACGGCCTGGGCTACAAGGTCAAGCAGACCAGCGCCTCGCAGCAGATCATCCTTGCCGGCATGGCCGACAAGCAGCTCGACGTCTTCCTCGGCTACTGGCAACCGACCATGCAGCCGGTGGCCAAGCCCTACCTGGACAAGCAGCAGATCGACGTGATCACCCCGCCGACCCTGCCCGACGCACAGTCCACCTACGCCGTGCCCAGTTACGTCTACGACGGCGGTCTGAAGACCTTCGCCGACATCGCCAAGTTCAAGGACAAGCTGAGCAACAAGATCTACCTGATCGAGCCCGGCAGCGGTTCCAACCGCATCACCGCGAAGATGATCGCCGACGACAAATTCGGTCTGAAGGGCTTCCAGATCGTCGAATCCAGCGAGGCCGGCATGCTCACCGCGGTCAAGCGCGCCATCAAGCGCAAGCAGTGGGTAGTGTTCTTCGGCTGGAAGCCGCACCCGATGAACCTGCAGATCGACATGAAATACCTCACCGGCAGCGACGACGTGTTCGGCCCGAACGAAGGTTCCGCCACCGTCTCGATCATGACCGCCGCCGGCTACCAGGCGCAGTGCGGCAACGTTGCCAAGCTGCTGCACAACCTCAAGTTCAGCAGCCAGCAAGTCAGCCAGGTGATGGTGCCGATCCTCGACCGCAGCCAGCCGGTGGATGCCGCCAAGGCCTGGCTGAAACAGAACCCCGAGCCGCTCAAGGCCTGGCTCGACGGCGTGACCACCTTCGACGGCAAGGACGGCCTCGCCGCGGTCCAGGCCTCGCTCAAGTAGCTCTCAGACAAGCCAATCCAACGCGACTCCCTGCGCGCCGCCCGGCGCGCAGCGGGATCGTTCGACCTCAGGAAGGACAGCCACCGTGAATTACGAAGTCATTGTCACCTGCGCGGTGACCGGCGCCGGCGACACCGTCGGCAAGCACCCGGCCATTCCCGTCACCCCGAAGGAAATCGCCGCCGCCGCCATCGAGGCCGCCAAGGCCGGCGCCACCGTCGCCCACTGCCACGTCCGCGACCCGCAGACCGGCAAGCCCAGCCGCGACGTGAACCTCTACCGCGAAGTGGTCGAGCGCATCCGCGAGAGCGACACCGACGTCATCATCAACCTCACCGCCGGCATGGGCGGCGACCTGCAGATCGGCCAGGGTGAACAGCCGCTGGAGTTCGGTGCCGGCACCGACCTGGTCGGCCCGCTGGAGCGCCTCAAGCACGTCGAGGAGCTGCTGCCGGAAATCTGCACCCTGGACTGCGGCACCCTGAACTTCGGCGACGGCGACTTCATCTACGTTTCCACCCCGGCCCAGCTGCGCGCCGGCGCCAAGCGCATCACCGAGCTGGGGGTGAAGGCCGAGCTGGAAATCTTCGACACCGGCCACCTCTGGTTCGCCAAGCAGATGCTCAAGGAAGGCCTGCTGGAGGACCCGCTGATCCAGATCTGCCTCGGCATCCCGTGGGGCGCCCCGGCCGACACCACCACCATGAAGGCCATGGCCGACAACATTCCCGACGGCCTGACCTGGGCCGGCTTCGGCATCGGCCGCTCGCAGATGCCGATGGTCGCCCAGGCCATGCTGCTGGGCGGCAATGTGCGGGTCGGCCTGGAAGACAACATCTGGCTGGACCGCGGCGTACACKCCAGCAACGGCCAACTGGTCGAGCGCGCCATCGAGATCATCGAGCGTCTCGGCGGCCGCGCCCTGAGCCCGGCCGAGGGGCGCAAGAAGATGAACCTCAAGGCCCGCTGATCCCGAACCGTAGGGCGAATAACCCGGAACGGGTTATCCGCCGCCGAACAACATCGGCGGATAACGCTGCGCGTTATGCGCCCTACGTACCGATCTTCGTAGGAGCGGACCTTGTCCGCGAAAGCTTCCAATGGGCACTTTGCCCACCGGCCCGCTCCTGACCAAACGCCCCTATCCGCTGGAGTCGCCATGTCCTTCATCACCCAAATCAAGGCCTTCGCCGCCCTCGGCAGCGGCGTCATCGGCAGCGGCTGGGTCGCCCGCGCCCTGGCCCACGGCCTCGACGTCGTCGCCTGGGACCCTGCTCCCGGCGCCGAAGCCGCGCTGCGCGCGCGCATCGCCAACGCCTGGCCGGCGCTGGAAAAGGCCGGCCTCGCCCCAGGCGCCTCGCAGGAGCGCCTGCGCTTCGTCGCCACCATCGAAGAGTGCGTACGCGATGCCGACTTCATCCAGGAAAGCGCCCCCGAACGCCTCGACCTGAAATGCGAGCTGCACGCCAAGATCAGCGCCGCCGCCAAGCCCAACGCCCTGATCGGCTCCAGCACTTCGGGCCTGCTGCCCAGCGAGTTCTATGCCGACGCCACTCACCCCGAGCGCTGCGTGGTCGGCCACCCGTTCAACCCGGTCTACCTGCTGCCGCTGGTGGAGGTGGTGGGCGGCGCAAAGACCGCGCCGGAAGCCGTGCAAGCCGCCATCCAGGTCTACGAGTCTCTCGGCATGCGCCCCCTGCACGTGCGCAAGGAAGTCCCCGGCTTCATCGCCGACCGCCTGCTCGAAGCGCTCTGGCGCGAGGCGCTGCACCTGGTCAACGACGGCGTTGCCAGCACCGGCGAGATCGACGATGCCATCCGTTTCGGCGCCGGCCTGCGCTGGTCCTTCATGGGCACCTTCCTCACCTACACCCTGGCCGGCGGCAATGCCGGGATGCGCCACTTCATGGCCCAGTTCGGCCCGGCGCTGCAGCTGCCCTGGACCTACCTGCCCGCCCCGGAACTGACCGACACCCTGATCGACCGCGTCGTGGAAGGCACCGCCGAGCAGCAGGGCAGCCGCAGCATCGCTGAGCTGGAGCGCTACCGCGACGACTGCCTGCTGGCGGTGCTCGGCGCCATCAGGGACACCAAGTCGAAACACGGCTTCGCGTTTGCCGACTAACCTCACGGTTCATCACCCGCTCCGAACCGCCCCCTCTCCCTCTGGGAGAGGGCTGGGGTGAGGGCCTCACGGAAGTCCTGCCATGCACGCCCTGAAAACCTGGGAAACCCCCATCCTCGCCGAGTGGACCGACTACAACGGCCACCTGCGCGATGCCTTCTACCTGCTGCTGTTCAGCTACGCCACCGACGCGCTGATGGACCATCTGGGCCTCGACGCCGAACACCGCGCCGCCACTAACAACTCGCTGTTCACCCTCGAAGTGCACCTCAACTACCTGCACGAGGTGAAGGAAGGCGAGAAGGTTGAAGTGCGCACCCAGCTGATCGCCCACGACCGCAAGCGCCTGCAGGTTTTCCACAGCCTGCATCGCGCCGGCGAGGACCTCGCCCTGGCCGCCAGCGAGCAGATGCTGTTGCACGTGAACCTAGAAGGCGGTGCGCGCTCGGCGTCCTTCGAAGGCGCGGTGCTGGAGCGCGTGCTGGCGCTGGCCGAAGCCCATCGTCCGTTGCCGCGCCCGGATTATGTAGGCTGCGTCATCGGCCTGCCGGGCTGAGCAGGTATGATCCGCCGCTATCAGTTGTCCGCTGCCATGCAGGCCTTCGTCGCCGAGACGGAGGCCCACCCGCTGGAAGGCCCGACCCTCGACGCCCAGCGGGAGAACTACGAGCGCATGGCGGCTGCCTTTGCACCACCCGTTCCGCCGGGCCTGCTGGTTCGCGACCTGCATCCAGAAGGACTGGTCGAGCTGCGCCTGTACCACCCCGAAGGTGCGCCGCCTGCCGCGGGCTGGCCGACCGTGTTCTACATCCACGGCGGCGGCTGGGTGCTCGGTAACGCGCGCACCCATGACATGATCTGCATTCCCCTGGCCGTCGAGCTGGGCGCGCTGGTGGTCGCGCTCAGCTACCGGCTGGCGCCTGAACATCCCTATCCCGCCGCCCTCAACGACTGCCTGAATGTCTGGCGTTGGTTGCAAAAGGACGGCCTCGGCGAGCCTGTGGATAAACAGCGCATCGCGGTTGCTGGCGACAGCGGCGGTGGCAACCTGGCGGCAGCATTGTGCTTGGCGCTGCGGGCCTCCGGCGAACCGCTGCCCAAGGCCCAGGCGCTGATCTATCCCGCGCTGGGCGACACCGACTCGCCGTCGCACACCCGCTGCGCCGATGCGCCGCTGATGACCAGCGCGGCAGTGGGCGAATACCTAGCCGCCTACCTTCCGAGCCCCGGTGATCGGCGCGACCCGCTGGCGCTGCCATTGCTCGCCGAGGACTTCGACGGGCTGCCGCCGGCCTTCATCGGCGTCGCCGAGTTCGATCCGCTGTGCGATGACGGCGGCTTGTACCGCGACCGCCTGCGTGGCGCGGGCGTACCGGTGGACTACTTCCCCGGTCCCGGCCTGGTTCATGGCTGCTTGCGCGGCCGCGACGTCCCCGAAGTGGTGGACCTGCGCAATGCGCTGATCGCCTCGCTCCGCAGGACCCTGTAGGAGCGAGCTTGCTCGCGAACCACCCAGCTCCGAAGTCTCCTGATGGCATGTTCGCGAGCAAGGGCTAGGCGCTCCCCTCCGTCTTACAAAGAGCCCTTTCTCACGGGCAAAAAAATCCCCTGCGGCGCCCGACGCGCGGCAGGGGACAAATCGAGCCGGATCAGGCTCTCAGTGTGCGAGCCCCCGCGGCTGGCGCCGGTGCCGACCGCAGGGTATGGAAGCCAGTCTGCGCGTCGCGCCGCCGCCTCGGTTAGCCGAAAACGACCTGCGCTTGTCAGCCGCGGACATTCCGTCGGCGAGGTGCTTGCCGCGCCCCGTCGGGCTTACCAGAATCGATGCAGACCCATGCCGCTTTCGCAGGAGAACCGCGATGATGCACGCCGACCTGATCGACCAGGACGATTTCCGCGAGCGCCTTCAGGCGCTGGGCTTCGCCGTACCGCCGTCGGTCACCGCCGAGCAGGCCTGCGAATACGCCGTGCGCGGCCTGACCCCGGAACGCTCGCTGGCGCTGCGTCGTCTGGTGGAGGAAATGCTCGCCGGCAACGCGACCCTGCTGCCCGCCGTGCGCGAGGCGATCTCCAAGCAGTTGCTGCCGGCCTTGGTGCCGAAGGTCTGACTGATTCGATTGTCTGACGGGGCCGCTATGCGGCCTCTTTCTGCTCTCTAGTGCGTAGGCTGGGGGCGCACTGTCATTTCAATGCCAAGGGCATTCATGACGGCCAGTAGTGTCTTGAGCGTCGGGTTACCGTGCTCGCTGAACGAACGGTAAAGCTGCTCGCGAGACAGCCCAGTTTCCCGTGCCAGTTCGCTCATGCCTTTGGCGCGTGCTACGACGCCCATCGCTTTGGCGATGTACGCGGCATCGCCGGTTTCCAGCGCGTCGCTCATGAATTCGGCAATGGCCTCGGGGTTGGTGAGGTAGTGGGCAGGATCGAATTCGGTGAAGGTGTCAGTCATGTTGCGCTCTCCACGCCGCCAGCATTTTCTGGGCAGCTTCGATATCACGACTCTGGCTGCCCTTGTCGCCTCCACAGAGGAGTATCAGCAGCGTGTCGCCCTGCTGATGGAAGTACACGCGGTAGCCTGGTCCGTAGTGTATACGTAGCTCGCTGACACCCTGGCCGCCCGGCGAGATGTCGCCAGGCAGGCCCTCCATCAGGCGGTTGATACGAGCGACGATGCGAGCTCTTCCCGTATTGTCCTTCAGGTTCTGCAACCAGGAGTGAAACTTGGAAGACTCGATTTTCTTCATATCGACTGTAGTCTATAAAATACAGGCGGGACAAGCCCTGCCTGTCTGAGCGCTGGTGAAGCTGCGTACCTGGCCTTGGCCAAACTTGTGGAGCGGCGGACGCGATGAGAGTGGGAAAGTAACCTTGATGCATCTGTCCGAGTTGGGTCGCCTGCTGTTTCTGAAGCGGCCTACAGTAGGCTTGGACCGATTCCTTCCCCTCGCAGGAGATCCGCCATGACCACAGCCACTCCCTTCCTCATGTTCCAGGGCGGTGTCGCGCAGGCGGCGCTGGACCTGTATCTCGCTACTTTCCCTAATTCCCGTGTGCTGCACGTGGAGCGCTATGGCGCCGGCGAGCCGGGGCCGGAGGGGACGATCAAGGTGGCGCGATTCGAGGTCTGCGGGCAGGCGTTCCTCTGTTCGGACAGCCCGGTGAAGCATGACTTCGACTTCACGCCGTCCAGCTCGATCTTCGTCGAGTTCGAGTCGGCGGATGTGCTGGAGCGCATTTTTGACGTACTGGCCGAAGGCGGACGCATCTACATGCCGCTGGACGACTATGGGTTCAGCAAGCGCTTTGGCTGGGTAAGCGATCGATTCGGGGTGTCGTGGCAGTTGAGTCTGCCGCAGGTCCGGTGACCTTGGCGCGGGCGCTCGCGTTGCGGGCCTTCAGGTGGGCCTCGAAGGCGCTGACGTCCGAGGAGCACAGCAGCCTTGCCACGGAGCGCACCTCCGCCTCCGGCCAGGTCCACCACTGCGAGTCCAGCAGCAGCGCGCGGGTGGACTCATCGAAACGCCAGCGGATGTGCCGGGCCGGATTGCCGGCAACGACCGAATATGGCTCGACGTCCTTGGTGACCACGGCGCCAGCGGCGACCACTGCGCCATGGCCGATGCTGACGCCGGAGAGAATGACCGCGCCGCTGCACAACCAGACATCGCTGCCGATGCTGACGTCGCCATTGCTGCCGCCGAAGTCGTGGATATCGGCGACCTCATCGATGAACTCGGGAAACGGGAAGCAACTCAGCCAGTCGATGCGGTGGTGCCCGCCTAGGAAAACCTGAACGCCCTCGGCAATCGAGCAGTAGGAGCCGACGCGCAGTGTGGTGCCTTCACCCCAGTCGGAAACGCTCAGGTTGCCGTAGGTGCCGACGCCGAACTGGTACTGCGGATACTTGCGCTGCAGGCGGGCGGAGTTGCGCAGGAGCTTCGGCAGCCGGCGCAGGCTTTTGCGCGCGGCGCGCCGACGCCAGAAATCGAGGATGGCCATGCTGTGAAACTCCCGCCACGGGGCGACTGCGGAGGATGAGAGCCATCCGGGCCGGGGTGTCAGCGGCGAGGGCGCTGGTCAGGCGGAATGGCAGTACGCCATTGTACTGCTACTGAGGGAAATGCCCTACGTGGTGATACATTTTGTCTTACATGTACGCGGCACACGGGCTGGTTTACGTGCAAGTGAAGTCCGCCAGCTCATTGCGTCAGCAGCACTCCAGGCGCCACCGCCAGCCGGCTGATCGGGAAGGCGCCCCCGACCTGTTCCCCGAGCAAGGCGAGAAAAGTACCGCCGGGCTGATCCACGCTGACCTTGCGCCCGGCTTCCAGGGGCAGCGTCGGGCAGAGCACGCATTGCTCCTTGCCGTCGCCGAGCAGGAGGGCGTGATGCGCGGTGCTTTGCCGGGTCTTGCCGCGCAGGGTCAGGCGGCACAGGTGCGGCCGAGCCGACAGGCAGGTGCCGTGCAGTCGTGCCGCTCCGCTTGCCAGGGTTTCGACGCCAATGGTGCGCGCCAGGCTCCAATGGGTGTTTGGCGCCTTGCGCACGCCGAGCCAGTCGCCGCTGCCGGGTGGCGGGCTGGCTGCCCAGATGCCGCTGAAGCTTCGACTGCCGGGAATGACCTGGTTGAGTGGATAGATCGTGGGCTCTGCGCTCGAGTCGATAACCGAGGCGAATTCGATGTCGTTGTGATGGGGGACCAACTCGTCGAGTCCGCCGCGCACGGCGCTGTGTTGCGCCCAGACGTCCAGCTGCGGCTGGCGCTGGAAGTGCCTGGCGTCGAGCCCCGACTCGTCGTTGGCGCCAAGCTGGGCAAGCAGCGCCGGCAGGCCGCAACACACCTCCCAGGTCTGCTGAGCGGTGTTGCTCCAGCACGCCAGCAGGTGGGCATTCAGGTCGAAGCCGCTGGCGTCGCTGCCGCTGCGGGTGAAGCGGGCGAGGGTATTCAGCAACTCGTCCAGTTCCAGGGTATAGCCGCCACCGGTGCCCGCGCGGGGCGCGCGGAAAGGCCGGTCCTGGCCGAGGGCGAGCAGCCGGCGGCTTTCCGGCTGCGCCGGACCGATGCGCACCAGGGCGGTGAAGACCTGCGCCGATTCGATCAGCGCCGGCAGGCAGTCCGGTGGGATGTCCAGCGGTTGCGAGCCGGCCAGCAGCAAGGCATGCAGATAGCCATGGGCGACGGTCTGGTTGCGCGCTTCGTAGGCTTCACCGTCATCCACCTCCAGATGTTGCACCTGCAGGCGGCAGGCGTGCTGGTGGGTGCGGTGCAGCAGGCTCCACAGGCCGGCCGGGGCTTCGTGGCGGTTGAGCAGGCAACTGAAATGGATCTGCTGGGCGCTGCGCACCAGGCGTTGCATCAGCAGGGCGGCGGTCGTGCCGCGGGTGTCATGACCGCGCAGGAGGCGCCAGTAGCCGAGGATCAGCCGCCGGTGCAGGGCAAGGATTAGCCTTTGCGCCTTGGCGGCACGTGCTCGCTCAAGCTGGCCAGGCCCTTCCCCGAACAGCTCGGCGAGTTGGTGGCTGACATCGAAGACCTGCGGCCGCAGGCGTTCGAGCTGGCGCAGCCGCTGGATGCCGCTCAGCTGCAGATGCTGCAGTTCTACTGCTGCGCTGTAGAGCTCGCGGGTTCTTTGCGCCACGTATTGCAGGGCGGTGTCCATGTCTCCCGTAGCTCCGATGCGTGCTGATGCTGGCGAACACATCGGAGACTGCGTGATTCAAGGTCGTTTGCGATTCAGACGTATCTGAATGCGGGTGGGCAGGTATCACGGAAATGAAAAGGGAGGCCGACAGGCCTCCCTTTTCATTCTGCGGATATCCACTTCTGGGCGCTGAGCCTCAGAGCACCCGCACGCTGGCGAAGGTGGATTCGCCCTGAGCCTGGCTGAGCGCGGAGATGGCCGAGGAATTGGGCATGAGGGCGAGGTCCTGCGGGATCGGCATGACCATGACCGGCTGGCCGATGGGCTGGCCCTGGCGCTCGTCGCGCGGCGGGATGCCGAAGTATTCGCGGTAGCACTTGGAGAAGTGCGGGGTGGAGACGAAGCCGCACACCGAGGCGACTTCGATGATCGACATCGAGGTCTGCTTGAGCAGCTGTCGCGCGCGGATCAGGCGCAGCTTCAGGTAGTAGCGCGACGGCGAGCAGTGCAAGTACTTCTGGAACAGGCGCTCGAGCTGGCGGCGCGAGACGTTGACGTAGACCGCCAGTTCGTCGAGGTCGATGGGCTCCTCGAGGTTGGCTTCCATCAGCGCGACGATTTCCTGCAGCTTGGGCTGGTTGGTGCCGAGCATGTGCTTGAGCGGCACGCGCTGATGATCCTGTTCGTTGCGGATGCGTTCGTAGATGAACATCTCGGAGATCGCCGCCGACAGCTCGCGGCCGTGCTCGCGGCCGATCAGGTGCAGCATCATGTCCATCGGCGCGGTGCCGCCGGAGGAGGTGAAGCGGTTGCGGTCGATGGAGAACAGGCGGGTGCTCATGGCGACGCGGGGGAAGGCTTCCTGCATGGCGGCCAGGCATTCCCAGTGCACCGAGCAGTCGTAGCCGTCGAGCAGACCGGCGCGGGCCAGGGCCCAGCTGCCGGTGCACACGGCGCCGAGCTTGCGGCCCAGGCGCGCCTGGGCCTGGAGGAAGGTGGTGTGTTCGCGGGTGACGCTGCGCTGGATGCCGACGCCGCCGACCACGATCAGCGTGTCCATCTGTGGGGCGCTGTCGCAGGCCGCGTCGGGGGTGATCTGCAGGCCGTCGCTGGCCCAGACCTGGCGGCCGTCGAGGCTCAGGGTGTGCCAGCGGTAGAGTTCGCGTCCGGAGAGCTGGTTGGCCATGCGCAGCGGTTCCACCGCCGAGGCCAGGGAGATCAGGGTGAAGTTGTCCAGCAGCAGGAAGCCGATGGACTGCGGAGCACGGTTTTGCGGCGCAGCTCCGGGGTTGAACGCATTCATTCGATCACCTCACGCTAGTCACAGTCGCCTCACGGGAGGCGTTTCTTATGCTTGTTGTTCTGTTCGGGAAATCCGCCTCGGGGCTGGCCCCGGGCTGTTCCTCTGTACTCGCTGTGTTTCTTGGGCAAAGAGCAAGGCAAGAGCCGTGCCTAGGTTGAATGGTCGTTCAATCAAGAAAGAAAACGGCATGGAGATGCCGTTTTTGCAGGCCCGGAATGCGACCCTCGAAAGGTCGCAAATGCGCATGGTTCGTGGCCTGGGGTTTTTGGTAGCACTCACCGGTCACGCGACCGGTGCTGGGGTGCCCGGAACGGTAACGCCGCGGGTCACGTCGGGACGGCCGTTCTGCCTGCGCCATCGGGGGGCGCACAGGGCCTGACGTGGTCGATTGCGGGTCAGCACTCGATGATGCTGACGGCCAGCCCGCCGCGCGAGGTTTCCTTGTACTTGTCGTGCATGTCGGCACCGGTGTTGCGCATGGTGCGGATCACCTGGTCGAGGCTGATGAAGTGCTGGCCGTCGCCGCGCAGGGCCATCTGCGCGGCATTGATGGCCTTCACCGCGGCGATGGCGTTGCGCTCGATGCAGGGCACCTGGACGAGGCCACCGACCGGGTCGCAGGTGAGGCCCAGGTTGTGCTCCAGGCCGATCTCGGCGGCGTTCTCCACCTGCTCGGGGGAGGCGCCAAGCACTTCGGCCAGCCCCGCCGCTGCCATGGCGCAGGCCGAGCCGACTTCGCCCTGGCAGCCGACTTCGGCGCCGGAGATGGAGGCGTTCTTCTTGCACAGGATGCCGACGGCGGCAGCGGCCAGGAAGTAGTTGGTGACGTCGTCGTCGCTGGCGTCGGGGTTGAAGCGCATGTAGTAGTGCAGCACCGCCGGGATGATCCCGGCTGCGCCGTTGGTGGGCGCGGTGACCATGCGCCCGCCGGCGGCGTTTTCCTCGTTCACCGCGAGGGCGAAGAGGTTGACCCATTCCATCGCCGACAGCGTCGAGCCGATGACGTTGGGCTTGCCGATCTCCTGCAGGTTGCGGTGCAGGCGCGCGGCGCGGCGCTGCACGTTGAGGCCGCCAGGGAGGATGCCTTCGTGGCGCAGGCCGTTCTCCACGCAGTCGCGCATGGCCTGCCAGATGCTCTTGAGGCCTTCGCGGATGTCGGTTTCGCTGCGCCACATGCGTTCGTTGGCCATCATCAGCTCGGACACGCGCAGGTTGTGGCGGCGGCAGAGCATGAGCAGTTCGGCGGCGCTGGCGAAGTCGTAGGGCAGCACGGTGTTGTCGGTGTCGAGGCTGCCGGAGGCGGCCTGTTCCTCGTCGACCACGAAGCCGCCACCGATGGAATAGTAGGTGTCGCTGTGCAGCACGTGGTCGCCTTCGATGGCGGTCAGGCGCATGGCGTTGGGGTGGTAGGGCAGGTTCTCTTCGAGCAGGCGCATGTCGCGGACCCAGTCGAAGGCGATCGCCCGGCTGCCGGCCAGCAGCAGTTCGCCGGAGCTGCGCAACTGCGCCATGCGCGGTTCGATCTGGCTCGGGTCGATGCGGTCCGGCCATTCGCCCATCAGGCCCATGATCACCGCGCGGTCAGTACCGTGGCCGACGCCGGTGGCGGACAGCGAGCCGTACAGGCGTACTTCCACGCGGCTGGTGCGTTCGAGCATCTGCCGTTCGCGCAGGGCGCCGACGAACAGCGCGGCGGCACGCATGGGGCCGACCGTGTGCGAACTGGAAGGGCCGATACCGATCTTGAACAGGTCGAACACACTGATTGCCATGCCGGACTCCGGGCGAGCTGCACGTCCATGAGAGAGGGGGATGGGCACGTCCCTGTGCCCGCGATGCCCGGCCATCATCGACCCAAGTCCGGCGCCGACTGCGTCCATCGGCGACGCGGCCGTATCCAATAACGCCGCTGGCGCACCCCGCCGGGGCAGGGCGCGAAGCCGCCTGTTCCGGGGCCGACGAAAGCTTGCCTCTTTACGACGCGAGCGCCGCGAACCACGACCGGTCGATAGGCGCGCGGCGTCGCGCTGTTCCATGATCCGCCACCGACGAACGGCCGCGTTCGCCCGTATCCACCCCCATTCTCCGCAGTCAGAGGCTGGTCTCATGAAGAGTCTTGTGTCGTCGCTGTTGGCGTTATCCGTGGTACTACCGGGCGCTGTGCGCGCCGCCGAACCCGAATCCTGCGCCGTGGTGCGCTTCGCCGATGTCGGCTGGACCGACATCACCGTGACCACCGCGGTGACCCGCCTGGTGCTCAGCCACCAGGGCTATCGCACGCAGGTAGTGCGGCTGTCGGTGCCGGACACCTACAAGGCGATGTCGGAGAAGAAGATCGACGTGTTCCTCGGCAACTGGATGCCGAGCATGGCCGGCGACATCAAGCCCTACGCCGACAAGGGCACGGTGGAAACCGTCGGCGCCAACCTGGAAGGCGCCAAGTACACCCTGGCGGTGCCGCGCTACGCCTACGAGGCGGGCCTGAAGACTTTTGCCGATATCGCAAAATTCAAGGAGCAGCTGGGTGGGCGCATCTACGGCATCGAGCCGGGCAACGATGGCAACCAGCTGATCCAGAAGATGATCAGGGAGAAAGCCTTCGGCCTGGGCGACTTCAAACTGGTGGAATCCAGCGAGGCCGACATGCTCGCCTACGTCAAGCGAGCCGGGGCCTTGAAGCAACCCATCGTGTTCCTGGGCTGGGAACCGCACCCGATGAACACCCGAATCCAAATGAACTATCTGGACGGAGGGGATTCCTACTTCGGTCCGCATTATGGCGGCGCAACGGTCTTCACCAACGTCAGAGCAGGCTATCTTCAGGAGTGCCCCAACGTGGCGCGGCTGCTGAACAACCTGAAATTCGACCTGGCGATGGAGAACCAGTTGATGGATGCGGTGCTCAACGAGCGACGCAATCCGCGCCAGGCCGCCAAGAGTTGGCTCAAGGCCAATCCGCAGGTACAGGACGGCTGGTTGCAGGGCGTCATGCCGCTGGCTTCCGCGCCGTCGCAAGCGGGACAGAAAACCAGCGCCAAGGAGTGATCCTGGCCTCTGGAAGTCGCTCCCACAGGGCCTCCTGACTGGATGCGACATGCCTGGTGCTGAATACGACTTCGCCTGCACTGGATACGACCCACCCGGTAGGCGACGAAATTTTCCTGTTCCATGATCGTTTACGAAATGACAACAAAAGGGCCTGTCCCGAAAGGCCCCAACCATAATTCAGACCGCCGCACCCCCCCGGGGTAGCGCCGGCGCCCCACCCCGCAGAGGAGTACGCTCATGAAAGGTTGCAAGTCTTTGCTGCTGGCTGCTGTGTCCGTTTGCGCACCGCTGGCGGTTCAGGCCGCTGAACCTGACTCGTGCGGCACGGTGCGCTTTTCCGACGTCGGCTGGACCGACATCACCGTGACCACCGCTACTACCCGACAGGTGCTCGAATCCCTTGGCTACAAGACCAAGGTGACCATGCTCTCCGTGCCGGTGACCTACAAGTCGCTGGCGAACAAGGACCTCGACGTCTTCCTCGGCAACTGGATGCCGAGCATGGCCAACGACATCAAGCCCTACGCCGACAACGGCTCGGTAGAGACGGTGAAAGCCAACCTCGAGGGCGCCAAGTACACCCTGGCCGTGACCCAGGCCGCTTATGACGGCGGCCTGAAGTCCTTCGCCGACATCGCCAAGTACGCCGACAAGCTCGACAGCAAGATCTACGGCATCGAGCCGGGCAACGACGGCAACCGCCTGGTCCAGGGCATGCTCGACAAGAACCAGTTCGACCTGGGCAAGTTCAAGCTGGTGGAGTCCAGCGAGGCCGGCATGCTCTCGCAGGTCGGGCGCGCCGACCGCCGCAACCAGTGGATCGTGTTCCTGGGTTGGGAACCGCATCCGATGAACACCCGCTTCAAGATGAAGTACCTCGAAGGCGGCGATGACGTGTTCGGCCCCAACTATGGCGGCGCGACCATCTACACCAACGTGCGCAAGGGCTACGTCCAGGAATGCTCCAACGTCGGCAAGCTGCTGACCAACCTGACCTTCACCCTGGACATGGAAAACAAACTCATGGACGCCGTGCTCAACGGAGGCAAGAAGCCCGAGGACGCGGCAAAAGCCTGGTTGAAGGACCATCCGGAACTGCTCGACGCCTGGCTTGCCGGCGTGACCACCCGTGACGGCAAACCGGCCTTGGCGGCAGCCAAGGTGGCATTCGCTAAGTAAGTGCCGAAAGTATTGCCGTTGGCCGATTCCTCAAGCTTCTGATGGGCCCGCATTATGTTTCTGACTGACCACAAGTTACCGCTGGGCGAGCATATCGCCGCCTTCGTCGACTGGCTCACGCAACATGGCGCGTCGGTGTTCGACAAGATTTCCGACACCCTCGAGTTCCTCATCCACGGCGTCACCAACAGTCTGCTCTGGTTCCACCCGCTGGCGCTGATCGCGCTGCTGGTCTTCCTGGTGTTCTACATCCAGCGCAGCTGGGGCCTTGCCGTTTTCGCCCTGGCCTCGCTGCTGCTGATCCTCAACCTGGGGTACTGGCAGGAAACCATGGAGACCCTGGCGCAGGTGATCTTCGCCACGGTGGTGTGTATCGCCGTCGGGGTGCCGCTGGGCATCCTGGCGGCGCACAAGCCCTGGTTCTACACCGGGCTGAGGCCGCTGCTGGACCTGATGCAGACGGTACCCACCTTCGTCTACCTGATCCCCACCCTGACCCTGTTCGGCCTGGGTGTGGTTCCGGGTCTGATCTCCACGGTGATCTTCGCCATCGCCGCGCCCATCCGCCTGACCTGCCTGGGTATCCAGGACGTGCCGGCGGAACTGATGGACGCCGGCAAGGCCTTCGGCTGCTCGCGCTGGCAACTGCTGACGCGCATCGAGCTGCCGCACGCCATGCCGAGCATCGGCGCGGGGATCACCCAATGCATCATGTTGTCGCTGTCGATGGTGGTTATCGCCGCGCTGGTGGGTGCTGATGGCCTCGGCAAGCCGGTGGTCAACGCGCTCAACACCGCGGACATTTCCCTCGGCTTCGAGGCCGGTCTGGCCATCGTCCTGCTCGCCATCCTGCTCGACCGGGTGTGCAAGCAACGTTCGCTGCGGGGGAGGTAAGCACTATGTCGGCGATTCGATTCGAACACGTGGATGTGATTTTCGGCACCCACACCAAGGAAGCGCTCAAGCTGCTGGATCAGGGCCTGGGCCGCGAGGAAATCCTCAAGCGCACCGGCCAGGTGCTGGGTGTCGAGGATGCCTGCCTGGATGTCGAGCGCGGCGAGATCTGCGTGATGATGGGCCTGTCGGGTTCGGGCAAGTCCAGCCTGCTGCGCTGCATCAATGGCCTCAACCGGGTCAGCCGCGGCAAGCTGCTGATCGAGCACGAAGGCCAGCAGGTGGACATCGCCAACTGCTCGCCGGCGGCGCTCAAGACCATGCGCACCAAGCGTATCGCCATGGTGTTCCAGAAGTTCGCGCTGATGCCCTGGCTGACCGTGGCCGAGAACATCGGCTTCGGCCTGGAGATGCAGGGCCGCCCGGCCAACGAGCGGAAGAAGGTGATCGACGAGAAGCTCGAACTGGTCGGCCTGTCGCAATGGCGCGACAAGCGCCCGGATTCGCTCTCCGGCGGCATGCAGCAGCGCGTCGGCCTGGCCCGCGCGCTGGCAATGGATGGCGACATCCTGCTGATGGACGAACCCTTCTCCGCACTGGACCCGTTGATCCGCCAGCAGCTGCAGGATGAGCTGCTGGTGCTGCAGCGCCAGTTGCACAAGACCATCGTCTTCGTCAGCCACGATCTCGACGAGGCGCTGAAGATCGGTACCCGCATCGCGATCATGAAGGACGGCCGCATCATCCAGCACGGCAAGCCCGAGGAAATCGTGCTCAGCCCGGCGGACGACTACGTGCGCACCTTCGTCGCCCACACCAACCCGCTCAACGTGCTGTGCGGCTCCAGCCTGATGCGTGGCCTGGACCAGTGCCGCCGCCAGGCCGACGAGGTGTGCTTCGACCAGGGCCGCGACTGCTGGCTCGGCCTGACCGAGACCAACCAGATCAAGACCGCGCGCCAGGGCAGCAACATCATCGACCTGCAACAATGGCGCCCAGGCGACCCGGTGGAGAAGCTCAAGCACGAGCCGACCCTGGTGGACGTCAACATCCGCATGCGCGACGCGCTGCAGATCCGCTACCAGACCGGCCACAAGCTGGTGCTGCAGGAGCAGAGCCGAGTCGTCGGCGTGCTCGGCGACAGCGAGCTGTACCACGCGCTGCTGGGCAAGAACCTGGGCTGATTGCCCGCCTGAACAAAAACGCCGGCTCCCTGGGAAGGGAGCCGGCGTTTTTGTTGGGGCTGGCGGCGCTGATCACATGCTGGCGGTCCATGGGTGCGATCCGATCCTGCAGATCTAAGCCAAGGCTGCTCTTCGTAGGACCGAGGGGGACGCCCAATCCTTGCTCGCGAGCCCATTTCCCGGCAGCTCAGGCGCTGGGCGGTTCGCGAGCAAGCTCGCTCCTACAGGATTGGCCCGGCGCCGCGGCTGGCCCTCTCCCAGAGGGAGAGGGGACCGTCCTCTGCGCTTGGAAAGCTTTGAGCTCGCCGGGGCGTTCGTCACAACCCGCCACTCCGAACGGC
Source organism: Pseudomonas sp. CAN1 (assembly GCF_030462585.1). GTDB lineage: Bacteria > Pseudomonadota > Gammaproteobacteria > Pseudomonadales > Pseudomonadaceae > Pseudomonas. The sequence continues at coordinate 496,402 of NZ_JASMRU010000001.1, forward strand.
TCCCTCTCCCCCTGGGAGAGGGCTGGGGTGAGGGTAAGCCCCAGCGCCGATGCTGCAAGGAAACGTAGGAGCGGACTCCGTCCGCGATCGCCAACCGCCGGCACAGATCAGCGCTTGAGCTCCGCCAAACCTTTGAGCAGCGCCTCGTGGAAGCGCTTCGGGTCCTGGATCTGCGGGGCGTGGCCCATGTCGTCGAACTCCACCAGGGTCGCGTTGGGGATGGCCTTGGCGGTGGCCTTGCCCAGTTCGGCGTAGTTGCCCAGCTTGGGCTTGAGCGCATCCGGGGCGAGGTCCTTGCCAATCGCGGTGTTGTCCTTGGTGCCGATCAGCAGCAGGGTCGGCATCTTCAGCTGGCCGAATTCGTAGACCACCGGCTGGGTGAAGATCATGTCGTAGAGCAGTGCCGAGTTCCACGCCACGCGCTCGTGGCCGGCGCCGTTGAACAGGCCGGCGAGCATGTTCACCCACTTGTCGTACTCGGGCTTCCACTGGCCGGCGTAGTAGGTCGCCTGCTCGTACTGGCGGATGCTCTCGGCGCTGGTCTTCAGCTCGCGCTCGTACCACTGGTCCGGGGTGCGGTAGGGCACGCCCAGGGCCTTCCAGTCTTCCAGGCCGATGGGGTTGACCATGGCCAGCTGCTCGACCTGCTGCGGGTACATCAGCGCGTAGCGGGTGGCGAGCATGCCGCCGGTGGAGTGACCCAGCAGGGTGATCTTGCCGATCTTCAGGTGTTCGAGCAGGGCGTGGGTGTTGGTCGCCAGCTGCTGGAAGCTGTACTGGTAGCGTTCGGGCTTGGTCGACTTGCAGAAGCCGATCTGGTCCGGTGCGACCACGCGGTAACCGGCTTCGGTCAGCGCGGTGATGGTGGTTTCCCAGGTGCCGGCGCAGAAGTTCTTGCCGTGCAGCAGCACCACGGTGCGGCCGTTGGGCTGCTTCTTGGGCTTCACGTCGAGGTAGGCCATGTGCATGTGGTGGCCCTGGGACGCGAAGCTGTAGTGGCCGACCGGGAAGGCGTAGTTGAAACGCTCCAGTTCCGGACCGTAGGTGGGCTTGGATTCGGCGGCGTGCAGCGGCAGGGCGGCGGCCAACAGCAAGGCGGGTAGCCAGCGGCGGGGCATCGGGGAGCTCTCCTGGTGGTGGGGCACGGGTCAGACAGCGGGAAAGGCCATAGGGTGGCAGATTTTCTGCGCATGCGCCGCAATCACCGGTGAGGCGACAGCAGCTTTTCGTGGGAGCGAGCTTGCTCGCGAATGCTTCATACCGTGCCGGCCGGGTTCGCGAGCAAGCTCGCTCCTACAGGGTTGGCATACGCTTGCCGCCAAGGTCAGGCAGCTGCAACGCCGCCGGTGAGCCAGTCGATGAACAGCGAGAACAGCTCGGCCTGGGAGTTGATCGCCAGCTTGGTGTAGAGGTGCTTGCGGTGCATGCGCACGGTTTCCGGCGAGATATCCAGCACCCGCGCGCTGGATTTCACCGAGTGGCCGCGCAGCAGCAGGTGGGCGATTTCCCGTTCGCGCTCGGTGAGCAGGTCGGCGCCGAAGTTCATGAAGGCCGCGCGGATGTGCCGGTTCAGCGGCGCCTGGGCGTCCGGTGCGCTGACTTTCACGCCACGCCCGGCCAGCAGCAGGTCCAGCCCGCCATTGCGCTCGAACTGGCGAAACAGCTCGCGCACCAGCGGCAGGGCTGTGGCCAGCAGGTCCAGCTGAGTTTCGCTGAAGCGTGCGCCACTCTCGCCCTGGTACAGGCACAACGAGACCTTGCGCGTCTCGCCCAGGTCGATGATGAAGTGGCAGTCCTCGGTGCAGCCGAACTTGAGGTAGTAGGTCTTGTAGTACTCGCTGGCGAAGAAATCGTCCGGGGCGATGTCGGCCAGCGGGTAGAAACCTTCGGTGAGGCCGTCTTCCATGGCCAGGCAGAAGGGGTCGAGCAGGTAGCCGCGGGCGTAGTAGCGGTCGACCAGGGCCTCGTGATGCTCCGGGTGGACGCCGCGCTGGTACAGCGGTTGCGGCGGCTGGCCGCGCTGCTCCAGGCCGAGCATCACCGACTCCACCGGCACCAGGCAGCCGAGGGCGTCGGCCAGGCGTTCGACGAAGACGACTTCGCCGACGCTGGCCAGGGCGCGCGCCAGCCCCGCATGCCAGGCATGCAGGGCGGGTGCGTCGGAGGTTTCGCTCAGCGCCTGGGATTCGCTCATGTCCGGCAGTCTAAAGGGCTGCCGGGGTGTAGGCAAAATCCTCGGATCGATCATCAGTGCCCCGCGTAATCACCGCTGCGCTTGAGGTCCTCGGCGGCCTCGAGGATCGACTCGCGCAGGGTGTCGACGATCTCGTCGACCTGCTCGCGGGTGATGGTCAGCGGCGGCGACATCACGTTCAGGTGCACGATCGGCCGCACTAGCAGGCCCTTGGCCTGGGCGCGCAGGTGGATCTTCTCGCCGATGTTCAGTTCCTCGGGGAAGAGCACCTTGCTGCGCTTGTCGGCGACGAACTCGACGCAGGCCATCAGCTTCTGGCAACGCACGCTGCCCACCAGCGGCAGCTCGGCCAGTTCCTGCAGGCGCTGCTCCAGGTAGCCGCCGACGTCCTTCACGTGCTCAAGAAGGTTCTCACGCTCGATGATCTCGATGTTCTTCAGCGCCGAGACGCAGCTCACCGGGTGCCCGCTGTAGGTGAAGCCGTGGGCGAAGCAGCGGCCCTTGTCGGCTTCGCCGATCACCTTCCAGATACGGTCGGAGAAGATGCATGCGCCCAGCGGCAGGTAGCCGGAGGTCAGGCCCTTGGCGGTGGTGATGATGTCCGGCTGCATGCCGAACACGTCCTCGGAGGCGAAGAAGGCGCCGAGGCGGCCGAAGGAGGTCACCACCTCGTCGGCGACGTAGAGCACGTCGTACTTCTGGCAGACCTGCCACATGCGCTGGTGGTAGCCCTTGGGCGGGATGATCACGCCGCCCGAGCCCATGATCGGCTCGGCGAAGAAGGCGGCGACCTTGTCCTCGCCCAGTTCGAGAATCTTGTCTTCGAACTCCTTGACCAGGAATTCGAGGAAATCGCCCTCGGTCATCCCTTCCGGCGCGCGGTAGGGGTTGGGGCAGGAGATGTGGTGGATGACGTCCTTGAGGAAATCGAACTCGGCCGGATGGTCGGCGACCTTGCCGCCCAGCGACATGGTGAGGAAGGTCGAGCCGTGGTAGGCGTTGACGCGGCTGATGATGTGCTTCTTCTCATGCTTGCCGCGGCAGTTCTGGTAGTACTGGATCAGGCGGTAGGCGGTGTCCACGGCGGTGGAGCCGCCGGTGGTGAGGAACACGTGGTCCAGGTCGCCCGGTGCCAGTTCGGCGAGCTTTTCGCAGAGCTGGATGGCGGTGACGTTGGCCATGTCGCAGAAGGGGTTGGAGTAGGCCAGCTTGCGTACCTGTTCGGCGATGGCATCGGCCATTTCCGCGCGGCCCAGACCGATGTTCGTACACCACATCCCGCCCACGGCGTCCAGGTAGCGATTGCCCTTGGTGTCGTAGATGTAGGCGCCCTCGCCGGCGGCGATGTTCAGCGCACCGTTGACCCGGTGATCGTCGAACACGTGGTAGCCGTGCATGTAGTGGGCTTTGTCGGCGGCGACCAGCTGCTCGTCGTTGAACTGGGCGAAGAAGGCTGGGGTTGGGGTGGTCATCTGCTTTACCTCGAAATATCGGTTCGTCTTGCGAGTCCTTGCCCTCTCCCTAACCCTCTCCCTGAAGGGAGAGGGGACCGTTCGCAGTACTCGGCGACTACGACGGTCATTGCGGGCCCGCTGCCAGGGGAGCATCAGGAAGATGACTTCCATGAACCCTGTTGCGGGCTGCCCCCTCTCCCTTCAGGGAGAGGGCTGGGGAGAGGGGGCAGCTGGGTCTTGCGTCATCAGGTCCCGGTCTTCACCGCATTCCAGGTACGGGTGATCAGGCGGGTGGCCTTGGGGTTCTGCACTTTCTGGGTGAACAGCCGGGCGCGGGTCTCGGCGTCGGGGTAGATTGCCGGGTCGTTGCGCACTTCGGCGGCCAGCAGCGGGGTGGCGGCGGCGTTGCTGGAGGCGTAGCGGATGTAGTCGGCGACGCCGGCGGCCACTTTCGGCTGCAGCATGTACTCGATGAACTTGTGGGCATTCGCCACGTGCGGTGCGTCGGCCGGGATGTAGAAGTCGTCGAACCAGATCAGCGAGCCTTCCTTGGGCACGAAGTAGCCCAGCTTGACCTTGGCGCCGGCTTCGTCGGCGCGGGCCTGGGCGGTGGCGTAGTCGCCGGACCAGGTCATAGCCATGCACTGGTCGCCGTTGGCCAGGCCGTTCAGGTAGCTGGTGGAGTCGAACTTGCGGATGTACGGGCGGATCGATTGCAGCAGGTCCTGGGCGGCCTTGAGGTCCTCGGGCAGCGCGCTGTTGGGATCGCGCTTGAGGTAGGCCAGGGCCAGCGGGATCACGTCGGTGGGGGAATCGATGATGGTCACCCCGCAATCGGCGAATTTCGACACGATCTTCGGATCGAACAGCATCGCCAGCGAGCCGATGGGCGCGTCGGGCATGCGCTGCTTGATCTTGTCGATGTTGTAGGTGATGCCGTTGCTGCCCCAGGTATAGGGCGCCGAGTACTTCACGCCCGGATCGTAGTGGTCCAGGTGCTTGAGCACGTCCGCGTCGAGGTTGTTCCAGCTGGGCAGCTTGGACTTGTCCAGCGGCTGGAAGACGCCGGCCTTGAGCAGCGGCGGCACCAGGGCGGCGTTGAGCACCACCAGGTCGTAGCCCGAGCGGCCGGGCAGCAGTTTGCCCTGCACGGTTTCGTAGGAATCGAAGGTGTCGTAGACCACCTTGATTCCGGTTTCCTTCTCGAAATCGGCGATGGTGTGTTCGCCGATGTAGTCGGTCCAGTTGTACAGCCGCAGCGTCTTCGCGCCTTCGGCTTCCTCCCCGTGACCCAGTGCCGGCAAGGTCGCCAGCGCCGCGCTGAGTACTGCTGCGAGCGTTTTCTGCATGTCAGTCCCACCTTTGATTTTGTTATGGATTGGAGATCTCGCGGATGAAGCCACTCTCGACCAGGGCCGGTTCCCCGGCCATTCCCCGAACGGGTAGGTACTGGCGCCTAATCGAACAATCGTTCAGATTGGCCACCTGAAACCTTAGGAGCCAGGCATGAACGAGGAAGTCCGCTTTACCCGACTGGAGCCGGAGCAGCGCAAGGCGCTGCTGATCGAGGCCACCCTCGCGTGCCTGAAACGCCATGGCTTCCAGGGAGCTTCCATACGCAAGATCTGCGCCGAGGCCGGGGTTTCGGTGGGGCTGATCAACCACCACTATTCGGGCAAGGACGAACTGGTGGCCGAGGCTTACCTGACCGTTACCGGCCGGGTCATGCAACTGCTGCGCGAGGCCATCGCCGAGGCGGCGCCGGATGCCCGCGCGCGGCTGTCGGCATTCTTCCGCGCATCCTTCTGCGCCGAGTTGCTCGACCCGCAGCTGCTGGACGCCTGGCTGGCGTTCTGGGGCGCGGTGAAGACGGCTGAGGAAATCAACAAGGCCCACGACCATTCCTACGGCGAGTACCGCTCCTTGCTGACGCAGGCGCTGAACGAGCTGGCGAAGGAGCAGGACTGGGCTGACTTCGATGCGGAACTGGCGGCGATTGCCCTCAGCGCCCTGCTCGATGGCCTGTGGCTGGAGTCTGGTCTGAATCCCAATACCTTCACCCCGGAACAGGGCGTGCAGATCTGCGAGGCCTGGGTAGACGGCCTCCAGCATGGCGGCCGGCAGCGCTTCTGTCGGGCGTCGGGAGCCTGTTGATCGATTGTTCAACGATCGGTAACCTGCCGCCATCTGCAGGACAGTTCCTACAGCTCTACCTCCACGCATAACAAGAATGGCCCCGTCACGAGCGGCGGCTTCAGCAGGGTATTGCGATGACTTCCCGTGTACTGATCGTCGACGACGATCCGGTGATTCGCGAGCTCCTCCAGGCCTACCTCGGCGAGGAGGGCTATGACGTGCTTTGCGCCGGCACCGCCGAACAGGCCGAGACAACGCTGGCCGAAGCCGAACAGGCCGAGCAGCCCATCGACCTGGTGATGCTCGACATCCGCCTGCCCGGCAAGGACGGCCTGACTCTGACCCGCGAGCTGCGCGTGCGCTCGGAGGTCGGCATCATCCTGATCACCGGGCGCAACGACGACATCGACCGCATCGTCGGCCTGGAATGCGGCGCCGACGACTACGTGATCAAGCCGCTCAACCCCCGCGAGCTGGTGTCCCGCGCGAAGAACCTGATCCGCCGCGTGCGCCACGCACGCCAGCCCGCCGCCATTGCGGCGCCCGCCAGCCGGCAGAACCACAAGCGCTTCGCCCACTGGACCCTGGACCCGGACCGCCGCCGCCTGATGGACCGCGACGGCAGCGAAACCCCGCTGACCCACGGCGAGTTCCAGCTGCTCTGCGTGTTCCTGCGCAACACCGGCCACACCCTGAGCCGCGACCAGCTGATGGACCAGATCCGCAACCGCGAGTGGCTGCCCAACGACCGCTCCATCGACGTGCTGGTCGGCCGCCTGCGCCGCAAGCTGCGCGACGACCCAGCCGAGCCCGAGCTGATCATCACCATCCACGGCGCCGGCTACCTGTTCACCGCCACGCCTGCCGACGCCTGAGTCATGCGCTGGCTGTCCCTGCTGAGCCTGGCTCTGACGTTGCTGGTGGCGTTTGGCAACGCCAGCGCCGCCCAACCCATCCGCTACTGCGACTACCCCGTCTACCCGCCCATCTCCTGGAGCGACGGCCACGAAGTACGCGGGCTGGCGCCGCAGACCGTGCGCAACGTGCTCGGTGAGCTGGGCTACGAAGTGCAGACCGTGGTGCTGGGCAACTGGAAACGCTGCCTGCTGGACGCCGCCGAAGGCCGGGTCGACGTGGTGCTCGCCTACCAGACCCCGCAGCGCGACGACGGTTTGCTGTTCTCCCGCGTGCCGGTGCTGCGCGAGGAGGTGGCGATCTTCTACAACCGCCGCAAGCCGGTGCGCTTCGACCAGCTCGACGACCTCGCCAATTACCGTGGCGGGCTGCTGTTCGGTGAGAGCTACGGTCCGCAGTTCGACCGCTTCGTCGCCGAGCATGGCAACGTCGAATGGGTCTCCGATAGCCGGCAGAACTTCGGCAAGCTGATCCGCCAGCGCATCGACTTCATCGCCCACGAGCGGCGCACCGGTACGCTGTTCGTCGAGCAACTGGCTGGCGGCCAGGACATCGCCGCGCTGCCCCGACCGCTCACCGTCGATTACCTGCGCATCGCCGTCTCCCGCCATTCGCCGCTGGCCGCGCGGATGGATGAGATTGACGCACTGCTGAAGAAGCGCGTGGACGACGGCAGCGTCGACCGCTGGTTGCAGCAGAGCGAGCACGACTACCGCGCCATGCTTGCCGGCGACGGGGTACCGCGTTGAGGCTGCCCGGCGGTCTGGCCCGGCGCCTGCTGCTGCGGGTGCTGCTGTTCAGCCTGTGCTTCACCGTGCTGGCCAGCGCAGTGCAGTTGTACTTCGAATACCGCCGCGAGATGCGCGACATCGACACGCGGCTGGAGCTGATCCGCGTCGGTTATCTCGCCAGTTTCGAGCGCAGCCTCTGGGACCTCAACCAGGAGCAGCTCAACGTGCAGCTGCACGGCCTGGCCGACTTCCCCGACATCGCCCAGGTGCGCCTGCGCAGCGCCGACTTCAACCTGGTACAGGACGCCGATGAAAAGCGCGGGCCGTTCCGCATCGAGCGCTACGCCCTGGCCTTCCAGCCGCCGGATGGCGAGCGCCGCGACCTGGGCGAACTGGATGTCAGCATCGACCTGGGCGCCGTCTACCTGCGCCTGCTGCATGGCGGGCTGACCAGCCTGCTGTGGATGGGCGTGTTCCTCTGCGGCCTGGCGGTGGCGCTGAGCTGGCTGTTCCACAGCCTGGTGACGCGGCACCTGCGCAGCATGGCCGACTTCGTCCGTGGCCTGACCGGTGGCGACCTGCGCAGCGAACTGGCGCTGGCCAAGAAACGCTCAGGTGAAGACGACGAAATCGACACCGTGGCCGACGCCCTTGACGGCCTGCGCCGGGCCATGCGCACCGAGCTGAAGCGCGCCGAGGCCGACCGCGAGGCTTTGCAGAGCAAGCGCGACGAATTGCAACGCCAGGTCGAGCGGCGCACCGCCAGCCTGCGCCGCGCCAAGGAGGAAGCCGAGGCCGCCAACCGTGCCAAGAGCCGCTTCCTCGCCACCATGAGCCATGAAATCCGCACGCCGCTCAACGGTATCCTCGGCATGGCCGAGCTGCTGCGTGCCGCGCCGCTGGACGAACAGGACCGCCGTCGCCTACAGGCGTTATCCACAGCCGGCGAAGGGCTGCTGGCGATCCTCAACGAGGTGCTGCATTTCGCCAAGCTGGAAGACGGCGTCAGCCAGCCGGAGCTGGTGAACTTCTCCCTGCGCCGCCTGCTCGACGACGTGGTGACCCTGCTGGAGCCGCGCGCCGAGGACAACGGCACCTGCCTGCGCCTGCGCGTCGAACCCCAGGTACAGGACGCTTGCCGGGGCGCTGAGCAGTTCCTGCGCCAGGTATTGAGCAACCTGCTGGCCAACGCGGTGAAGTTCACCGAAGAGGGCGAGGTGCTGCTGGAGGTGGCCGTGCTTGAAGGCGGCGAAGCGGGGCAGCGCCTGCGCTTCAGCGTCACCGACGACGGTATCGGTATCTCCGCCGAGCAGCAGGAGAAGATCTTCCAGCGCTTCACCCAGGCCAGCGACGAGGTGGCGCGACGCTACGGCGGTACCGGGTTGGGGCTGGCGATCAGCAAGCGGCTGGTCGAGGCCATGGGCGGCGAGATCGGTGTGGAGAGCCTGGAGGGCGAGGGCAGCACTTTCTGGTTCGAGATCGTGCTGGCGCCGGGCGTGGTACCGCGTGCGAACGTCGCCGTTGAACAGGCGCCAGCGCTGGACGTGCTGGTGGTGGAAGACGTCGCTCTCAACCGCGAGGTCGCCCAGGCCTTGCTGGAGCGCGACGGCCACCGCGTGCAGCTTGCAGACGACGCGGAGCCCGCGCTGGCGCTCACCGCCGCGCGGCGCTTCGACCTGATCCTGCTGGACATGCACCTGCCGGGGATGACCGGCCTCGACCTGTGCCGGACGATCCGCGCACAGACTGGCGGGCTCAACGCGACCACGCCAATCCACGCCTTCACCGCCAGCGTACAACCGGGCATGGTGCGCCGCTATTTCGAGGCCGGCATGCAGGGCGTGCTGGGCAAGCCGCTACGCGTGGATGACCTGCGCCGCGCGCTATCCGGCGTGGCCTGGGCGATGCTGCCGGCGGCTGCACCGAGCGGCCCGCTGGATGTGCAGGTACTGGAGACCCACCGTCGCCTGCTCGGCGAGCACAAGCTGAACGAACTGCTCGCCAGCCTGTGGAAGCTGCTGGACGAGCAATGGCCGCTGCTGCTGGATGCGTTGCGCCAGGACGATGCCGTGGAAGCGGCCAGCCTCGCGCACCGACTGGCGGGCAGTTGCCGTTCCATGGGCTTGCGTGGTCTGGGAGATTGCCTGGGCGAGCTGGAAGCGGCGGCGCTGGCTGGGGCGTCGTTCACTGATTGGGCGGAAAAGCTGGAGCAGGAAAGGGCAGTCGCCTCTGAACTCCTGAGGCGCGCCCAGCCTTAGGGCGCATAACCTGGAACAGGTTATCCGCCATCTGCTGCGGCGGATAACGCTGGCGCGTTATGCGCCCTACGGAACTGCCCTCACGCCAGCTCCGGACTTACCAGGGCTGTAGGAGCGAGCTTGCTCGCGAACCAGCCCAGCGTTGGAGTCGCCGGGAAATCTGTTCGCGAGCAAGCTCGCTCCTACGAAGAGCAACTGCCTGAAATCCCCGCCCCACGCCGCTTGCACAAAATCCTTACATCTTTCTACAACTTCGATCCTGGCAAACAACCCCGCCTTACATCGCCTTCCAATAATCCGGTGGCATCCGTGCCCCGAGCCACGGCCTCTGATTGATTGGAGATAACAATAATGATCCAACGTAGAGTTCCGCTCCGTCGCGCCCGCCGTTTCCCGGAGGTGCGCCATGTCTGAGTCCCATCACGCCAGTAGCGGCGAGAAGATCCAGCTCACCCGCGCGCTGAAGAGCCGCCACATCTTCATGCTGTCCCTCGGCGGTGTCATCGGCACCGGCCTGTTCATGGGCTCGGGCGTCACCATCAGTTCCGGCGGCCCCATGGGCGCGATCCTCGCCTACCTGGTGGCGGGCCTGCTGATGTACCTGGTGATGGTCTGCCTGGGCGAGCTGTCGGTGCAGATGCCCGTCTCCGGCTCCTTCCAGGCCCACGCCACGCGCTTCATCGGCCCGGCCACCGGGTTCATGATCGGCTGGGTCTACTGGATGAGCTGGGCCTCCACCGTCGGCCTGGAATTCACCGCCGCCGGCATGCTGATGACCCGCTGGTTCCCCGAGGTGCCGATCTGGCTCTGGTCGGGCTTCTTCGTGGTCGTGCTGTTCTCCCTCAACGCCCTGGCCACCCGCGCCTTCGGCGAAGCCGAGTACTGGTTCTCCGGGATCAAGGTAGCGGCCATCCTCGGCTTCATCGTGGTCGGCCTGCTGGTGATCTTCGGCGCCGTCCCGCTGAACGACGGCGCCGCGGCACCGGGGCTGTCCAACCTGGTCGGCGACGGCCTGTTCCCCAACGGTCTGTCCGCGGTGTTCGCGGTGATGATGACGGTGGTCTACGCCTTCCAGGGCTGCGAGATCATGGGTGTCGCCGCCGGCGAGACCGACCAGCCGGAAAAGAGCATCCCGCGCGCCGTGCGCAACGTGGTGTTCCGCGTGCTGATCTTCTATGTGCTGGCGATTGCCGTGCTCTCTTGCATCGTGCCGTGGAAGCAGGCCGGGCTGATGGAAAGCCCCTTCGTGCAGGTGTTCGACATGGTCGGCATCCCCTACGCCGCCGACCTCATGAACTTCGTGATCCTCACCGCGATCCTCTCGGTGGGCAACTCCGGCCTGTACGCCTCCACGCGCATCCTCTGGGCCATGTCCAAGACCGGCATGGCGCCGCGCAAGCTGTCCAAGCTCAGCGCCCGCGGCGTGCCGCTCTATGCGCTGCTGATCAGCCTGGCGTTCGCGCTGTTGTCGCTGCTCACCAGCGTGGTCGCCGCCGACACCCTGTTCATGGTGCTGATGGCGGTGAGCGGGATGGCCGGCACCGTCACCTGGATCGTCATCGCCTACGCCCAGTACCGCTTCCGCCGCGAGCACATGGCCAAGGGCGGCACCGTGGCCGACCTGAAATACGCCGCGCCGCTGTTCCCGCTGATCCCGCTGGCGTGCATCGCGATCTGCTGCTCGCTGTTCGTGTTCCTCGCCATGGACCCGACCCAGCGCCCGTCGCTGTACTGGGGCTTCGGCTTCATGGCGGCCTGCTACCTGGCGTACTACCTGCTCAAGCGCAAGCGCCCGCAGGTGGTCAGCGAGGCTGCACTGAGCGTCAGCTGAATACGCGAAGTCCCCACCCGCGTTGAGGCGGGCGGGGACTGCGGTTTCACTGCAGCGCCGACAGCAGCCCGTGCAGGTAGCGCTGGCCTTCGTCGTCCAGTTCGCGCAGCGGCAGGCGCGGCTCGCCCACTTCCAGGCCGGTCATGCGCAGGCCTGCCTTGATGGTGGTCGGCAGGCCCCGGCGGGTGATGTAGTCGAGCACCGGCAGCTGGCGATAGAACGACGCCCGCGCATCCTCCATACGACCTTCCTGCACCGCTTCGTACAGCTCGCGGTTGCGTTGCGGAATGAGGTTCGGCGCCGCCGTGCACCAGCCGCTCGCCCCGGCCGTCAGGGCCTCCAGCGCCAGGGGGTTGCAGCCGTTGTAGAAGGCCACGTCGGAGAGCAGGCGCAGGCGGTGCATGCGCTGGATGTCGCCGGTGCTCTCCTTGACCATGGTGACGTTCTCCACCGCATCGACGATGCGCAGGATCTGCTCCACCGGCACGTCGGTGCCGCTGGTGCCGGGGTTGTTGTAGAGCATGATCGGCACGCCGATGGCGTCGCCCACCGCGCGGTAGTGCGCGAGGATTTCTGCTTCGTTGAGCTTCCAGTAGGACACCGGCAGCACCATCACCGCGCTGGCGCCCAGGCGTTCGGCCAGGCGGGCGCGGCGCACGGTGCGCGCGGTGGTCAGGTCGGAGACGCTGACGATGGTCGGCACGCGGCCGGCGATGGTGTTCAGGCTGAACTCCGCCACGGCGTCCCACTCGGCGTCGTTCAGGTAGGCGCCTTCGCCGGTGCTGCCGAGCGGGGCGATGGCGTGCACGCCGCCGTCGAGCAGGCGTTCGATGGAGCGACCGAGGGCGGGCAGGTCGAGCTCGCCGTCGGCGCCGAAGGGAGTGATGGTGTAGCCGATGATGCCGTTGAGGATGGATGAGGACATGGTTGCACCTGGGGCACTGGGGTTTTTGATGTTGTCGTTATGGGTGGCGAGGGGCGGTCAGCCCAGGCATTCGCCGTGCTCGCGCAGGCTGCGGCGGGCGTAGTAGCTGAAGGCGGCGCCGTGGCGCTTGGGCGTGGAGATCCAGTCGTGCGCTTCCTGGCCCAGTGCGGGCGGAATCGGCTTGATCTCGCCGGCGGCCATGGCCAGCAGTTGCATCTTCGCGGCGCGCTCGAAGAGCAGGGCCACCACGCAGGCTTCCTCGATGCTCGAACCGGTCACCAGCAAACCATGGTGGGAGAGCAGGATGGCGCGCTTGTCGCCCAGGGCGGCGGAGATGATTTCGCCTTCCTCGTTGCCAACCGGCACGCCAGGCCAGTCCTTGAGGAAGGCGCAGTCGTCGAACAGCGGGCAGAGGTCCATGTGCGACACCGCCAGCGGCACTTCCAGCATCGACAGCGCGGCGGCGTGCAGCGGGTGGGTGTGGATGATGCAGTTGACGTCCGGGCGGGCGCGGTAGACCCAGCTGTGGAAGCGGTTCGCCGGGTTGGCCATGCCCTGGCCCTGGAGCACCTTGAGGTCTTCGTCGACCAGCAGCAGGTTGCTCGAGGAAATCTCGTCGAAGCCCAGGCCCAGGCGCTGGGTGTAGTAGCTGCCGGGCTGTTCGGCGCGGCAGGTGATCTGTCCGGCCAGGCCGGAGTCGTGGCCGCCGTCGAATAGAATGCGGCAGGTCAGGGCCAGTTTTTGCCGGGCAGTCCACGTATTATCCGACAGGCTGGTCTGCATCTGTCGTTCGGCCTGCTGGATCAGCTGGTCCTTGGGGAGATTCATGGTGGTCGCCATGGGATGTTTCCTCGGTTCGGGATGGACGCGAGTGGGGCTCGCGATCATTTCGGGTGCGTTGCAATGACACAAATCAAACTAAATGACACAATGTGTCATTGGCAAGGGAAAAGTTTCCTGCTTTGACGCCAAGGGGCGTTCTGCATGTCCATGCGATTGAAATTGCTGAGAAAAAAACTGGGGATCACCCTGGAGACGCTGGCCGAGAAGACCGGCCTGACCAAGAGCTACCTGTCCAAGGTCGAGCGCGGCCTGAGCACGCCGTCGATTGCCACTGCGCTCAAGCTGGCCAAGGCGCTGAACGTCCAGGTCGAGGAGCTGTTCGCCGAGGAGAGCGCTTCCGCCGAGGGCTACAGCCTGGTGCGCAGCGGCGAACGGCAGTCACTGGCACGTGACGACGAAGGCCCCGCCTACGCCTCGCTGGCGCGGCAGATCGGCGATCGCGCGCTGCTGCCGTTCATCGTCTATCCGCCGGCCGACTTCGGTCATTCGACCTTCAAGGAACACCAGGGCGAGGAGTTCATCTTCGTCCACCGCGGCCGGGTCGAGGTGGACTTCATGTCCGAGCGCCTGACCCTGGAGACCGGCGACGCACTCCACTTCAACGCGCAGAAGCCGCATCGCCTGCGCTCGCTCGGCGACGAACAGGCCGAGTTGCTGGTCGTGGTACACAGCCAGGACTGACCTTCGCGCGCGGCGCTCCCGCGTCGCGCCGCCCTGCGGGATTGTTCGAAGTTGTAACAATCCCGCCGCGACTTCCCCGCAAAACCCCTCAGCCCCCGCGCCGCGCGGCCTTCCCGTCGATCAGCAGGGCGTTACAAGCCCCCCTTTCGGGTGGATTGCCGTCTTACTGAACACTTGTTTAGTATTGGCGCAACGCTTCATAACGCCTCAGCACAATCGACTACAAGAACGAGGGCAGCATGACTCAGCCATCCCCGCTCAGCCGGGTCCAGGACGGTATCGCCTGGATCACCCTGAACCGCCCCGAGCAGCGCAACGCGCTCGACGTCCCCACGCTCAAGAACCTGCTGGCCCTGCTCGACGCCTACGAAGTCGACGAAGCCGTGCGCGTCATCGTGCTCAGCGGCGAAGGCCGCAGCTTCTGTGCTGGCGCCGACCTCGCCGAATGGGCCGAGGCCGAAGCCCGCGGCGAACTGGAAACCTACGGCTGGACCGAAACTGCCCACGCCCTGATGCGCCGCCTGCACGGCCTGGACAAGCCGACCATCGCCGCCGTCAACGGCACCGCCGTCGGCGCCGGGATGGACCTGACCCTGTGCTGCGACTTCCGCATCGCCGGCGCCTCCGCGCGCTTCAAGGCCGGCTACACCGGCATGGCCTACTGCCCGGACGCCGGCGCCAGCTGGCACCTGCCGCGCCTGATCGGCAGCGAAGCGGCCAAGCGCCTGCTGTTCCTCGACGAGTTGTGGAATGCCGAGCGCGCGCTGAATGCCGGCCTGGTTGGCGAAGTCGTCGCTGATGATCAGCTGCAAGCCCAGGTCGGCGAATTCGCCGCACGTCTGGCCGCCGGCCCGACCTTCGCCTTCGCCCAGACCAAACGCCTGATGCGCGATGGCGCCGCCCGCACCCTGGCCCAGCAACTGGAAGCCGAACAGGCCGCCGGGCTGCTCTGCGGCCGCAGTGAAGATGCCGCCGAGGCGCTGCGCGCCGTGGCCGAAAAACGCTCCCCCCAATTCAAAGGCCGCTGACGGCTGCAGGTGATGTGATGGATTTCCAACTGACCCAGGAACAGGAAATGCTCGTCGAGGCGGTCAAGGCTTTCGTCGAGAAAGAGCTGCTGCCCTACGAGGAAGAAGTGGACCGTGCCGACGCGGTGTCCCCCGAGCTGGCCGCGAAGATTCGCGGCAAGGCCCTGGCGGCCGGCTTCTATGCCTTCAACATGCCCGAGGAAGTCGGCGGCGGTGGCCTCGACTACCTGTCCCAGGCGCTGGTCGAGCGCGAGCTGTCCAAGGTCTCCTGGGCGCTGCACGTGTTCGTCGCGCGGCCCTCGAAGATCCTCATGGCCTGCAAGGGCGAGCAGATCCAGGACTACCTGCTGCCGGTGGTGCAGGGCGAGAAGATCGACTGCTTCGCCCTCACCGAACCGGGCGCCGGCTCCGACGCCAACTCGATCAAGACCCGCGCCGTGCGTGATGGCGAGGACTTCGTGATCAACGGCTCCAAGCACTTCATCAGCCACGCCGGCCACGCCGACTTCGCCATCGTCTTCGCGGTGACCGACACCTTCGAGCGCAACGGCAAGAAGCGCAACGCCGTGACCGCCTTCCTGGTGGACAAGGGCACTGCTGGCATGACCGTGCGCCGTGGCCCGAAATGCGTGAGCAACAAGGGCTACCACACCTACGAAATCTTCTTCGATGACTGCCGCGTGCCGGCCTCCAAGGTACTCGGCGAAGTCGACAAGGGCTGGGAAGTGGCCAATGCCTGGCTTACCGCCGGCCGCGTGATGGTCGCCGCCAACTGCGTCGGCCAGGCCCAGCGCGCGCTGGACCTGGCGCTGCAATGGTCGGCCGACCGCAAGCAGTTCGGCGCCGCCATCGGCAGCTACCAGGGCATCTCCTTCAAGCTCGCCGACATGGCCACGCAGATTCGCGCCGCCGAACTGATGACCCTGCACACCGCCTGGAAGATGGACCGCGGCAGCATGACCGACGGCGAGGCCGGCATGGCCAAGCTGTTCGCCAGCGAAGTGCTGGGCAAGGTCGCCGACGAGACCGTGCAGATCTTCGGCGGCATGGGCCTGATGGACGAAGGCCCGGTGGAGCGCATCTGGCGCAACGCGCGCATCGAGCGCATCTGGGAAGGCACCTCGGAAATCCAGCGCCACATCATTTCCCGCGAACTGCTGCGTCCGCTGCTGCGCTGAGGCCCGTGCGATGAAACGCGAAAACCTCCAGCGCCTGCTGGCGCCCCGGCACCTGGCCTTCATCGGCGGCCGCAGCATGGCGCGCGCGCTCAAGCGTTGCGCCGAAGGTGGCTTCGCCGGCCCGATGTGGCTGGTCAACCCGCAATACGACGAACTCGAAGGCGTGCCCTGCGTACGCAGCATCGCCGAACTGCCCGAAGGGCCGGATGCGGTGTTCGTCGCCACCAACCGCGACCTGACCGTGCAGGCCGTGGCCGAGCTGGCCGCCAAGGATGCCGGCGGCGCCATCTGCTACGCCTCCGGCTTCGCCGAGACCGGCGCCGAGGGCGAAGCCCTGCAGCGCCGACTGCTCGCCAGTGCCGGCGACATGGCCCTGCTCGGCCCCAACTGCTACGGCCTGCTCGACTACCTGCACGGCTCCGCGCTGTGGCCGGTGGCCCACGGCGGGCACCTGGTGGAGAAGGGCGTGGCGGTGCTGACCCAGAGCGGCAACTTCGCCTACAACCTGTCCATGAGCGACCGCTCGCTGCCCATCGCCTACATGGCCTCGGTGGGCAACCAGGCGCAGCTGGGCGTGGCCGAACTGATGGACGTGCTGCTCGACGAGCCGCGCGTGACCGCCATCGGCCTGCACCTGGAAGGCCTGAAGAACGTCCCCGGCTTCGCCCGCGCCGCCTTCAAGGCGCTGCAGAAAGGCATCCCGGTGATCGCCCTGAAGACCGGCGTTTCCGAGATCGGCGCCGAGCTCGCGCTCAGCCACACCAGCTCGCTGGCCGGCTCCGACGCGCTGTACGACGCGCTGTTCGATCGCCTCGGGGTGATTCGCGTCAGCGGCCCGGTGAGCTTCATCGAAACCTTGAAGGCCGCCGCCTGCGGCAACCTGCCGGCCGGCCCCAGCCTGGCCGCGCTGGCCTGCTCCGGTGGCGACGCCGGGCTGATCGCCGACTACGCCGAGCGCAACGGCCTGAGCCTGCCCAAGCTGGTCGACGCGCAGCGCGCCGAACTGGCCCAGGTGCTGCCGGACTACGCCAACATCGCCAACCCGCTGGACTTCACTACCGCCATCTGGGGCGACGGCCCGGCGCTTGACCGCATGCTCGACAGCGCCTTGCAGACCCCGGCCGATGCCGCGCTGCTGGTGCTGGACTACCCCGGCGAAGAAACCGGCGAGCGCCCGCAGTGCGACCTGCTGCTGGAGCTTTATTGCGCCGCGCTGAAGCGCCACGACAAGGTCGGCTTCATCGCCTCCGCCTTGCCGGAACTGCTGCCCAAGCATGCCCGCGAACTGCTGCATTCCCATGGCGTCGCCGCACTGCAAGGCGTGGAAGATGGCCTTGCCGCCTGGGGTCGCATCGCCCACTACCGCCAGCGCCGTGATGCACTGCTGGCCCGTGGCGAAGCCGCGCTGGTGCCGCTCTGCCCGCAGGCGCTGGACAGTGAAGGCCGGCTGCTGGATGAGTGGCAGTCCAAGCAGGCGCTGAAACCCTTCGGCCTGCCCCTGCCGCGCGCCGCCCTGAGCACGCCGACCCAGGCCCGCGAAGCGGCGACCGATGTCGGCTTCCCGCTGGCACTGAAAGTGGTCAGCGCGCAGCTGCCGCACAAGACCGAAGCTGGCGGCGTGGCGCTCAACCTGCGCAACGAGGCGGCGCTGGAAGCTGCGCTGTTCGACATGCGCGAGAACATCGCCCGCCACGCCCCCGGCGTGCCCTTCGACCAGGTGTTGCTGGAGCGCATGGCCAATCCGCCGCTGGCCGAGCTGATCGTCGGCATCAAGCGCGAGAACGGCTTCGGCCTGGCGCTGGTGCTGGGCGCCGGTGGCATTCTCGTCGAGCTGCTCAAGGACAGCCGCAGCCTGCTGCTGCCGACCACTGACGCGGCGATCCGCGACGCCCTGCTGAGTCTGCGCAGCGCGCCGCTGCTCACTGGCTTCCGCGGACGCCCGGCGGTGAACCTGGAGGCACTGGTTGAAGCCATCCGCGCCGTCGCCGACTACGCCTGCGAGCACGTGGACAACCTGCTGGAACTGGACGTGAACCCGCTGCTGGCGGACGCCGAGGGCGCCGTGGCAGTGGATGCGCTGATCCGCACCGCTGAATGACCTGCCTGTAGGCGCGGGCCGCCCGCGAACGAATCCATCGAGGACCGTTCGCGGGCAAGCGCGTTTCTACGAAGAACGCTTCGAGGAGTGAACATGCAGAACGACAAGAAACTCACCGGCGGCCAGGCCCTGGTACGCCTGCTGGCCAACTACGGCGTCGACACCGTGTTCGGCATTCCCGGTGTGCACACCCTGGAGCTGTACCGTGGCCTGCCCGGCAGCGGCATCCGCCACGTGCTGACCCGCCACGAACAGGGCGCCGGCTTCATGGCCGACGGCTATGCGCGCGTCAGCGGCAAGCCCGGCGTGGCCTTCATCATCACCGGGCCGGGGGTGACCAACGCCGCTACCGCCATCGGCCAGGCCTACGCCGACTCGATCCCGATGCTGGTGATCTCCAGCGTCAACCACACCGCCAGCCTGGGCAAGGGCTGGGGCTGCCTGCACGAGACCCAGGACCAGCGCGCCATGACCGCGCCGATCACCGCGTTCTCCGCTGTCGCGTTGAGCGCCGAAGACCTGCCCGAGCTGATCGCCCGCGCCTACGCCGTGTTCGACAGCGAACGTCCGCGCCCGGTGCACATCTCCGTGCCGCTGGACGTGCTGGCCAATCCGGTCGCCCGCGACTGGACCCACGAAGTCGTGCGCCGCGCCGGCCGTGGCCAGCCCAGCAGCGAAGCGCTCAAGCAGGCTGTGGATAAACTCCAGGCCGCCAAGCGCCCGATGATCATCGCCGGCGGCGGCGCGCTGCATGCCGCCGATGCCCTGGCTGCGCTCAGCGAGCGCCTGGCCGCGCCGCTGTTCACCAGCGTCGCCGGCAAGGGCCTGCTGGCGCCGGAAGCGCCGCTGGCCGCAGGCGCCACCCTGTGCACCCAGGCCGGTTGGGACATGATCGCCGAGGCCGACGTGGTCCTGGCCATCGGCACCGAGATGGCCGACACCGACTACTGGCGCGACCGCCTGCCGGTCAGCGGCGAGGTGATCCGCGTCGACGTCGACTCGCGCAAGTTCAACGACTTCTACCCGAGCGCCGTCGCACTGCTGGGTGACTCGAAGGCCACCGCCGAGGCGCTGCTCGCCGCGCTGCCCAGCGGGAGCCGCGATGCCGCAAAAGCACAGTCGCGCATCGCCGAGCTGCGTGCACAGATCGACGGCGGCCATGCGCCGCTGCAACTTATCCACAAGGCGATCCTGGAGCGCATCGCCAAGGTCCTGCCGGACAACGCCTTCATCGCCAGCGACATGACCCAGCTGGCCTACACCGCCAACTACCTGTACCCGAGCAAGGCGCCGCGCGGCTGGCTGCACCCCACCGGCTACGGCACCCTCGGCTACGGCGTGCCTGCCGGCATCGGCGCCAAGTTCGGCGCGCCGGAGCGCCCTGGCCTGGTGCTGGTCGGCGACGGCGGCTTCCTCTACACCGCGCAGGAACTGGCCACCGCCAGCGAGGAGCTGGACAGCCCGCTGGTGGTGCTGCTGTGGAACAACGACGCGCTGGGGCAGATCCGCGACGACATGATCGGCCTGGACATCGAGCCCATCGGCGTCCTGCCGCGCAACCCGGACTTCACCCTGCTCGGCCGCGCCTACGGCTGCGAGATGCGCCAGCCGCAGAGCCTGGACGAACTGGAGCGCGACCTGCGCGCCGGTTTCGCCCATCCGGGCGTCACCCTGATCGAGCTGAAACACGCCTGCGCCCAGTAGGACCCGTTGCACCCGCCGGAGCCCACGGGCTCCGGCGCCTGGAAGGAAGATCACCATGCGCTACTCGAACTTCACCCAACGCATCGCCGGCGACGGCGCCGCCGCCTGGGACATCCACTACCGCGCCCTGGCGCGCATGGAGCAGGGCGACGACATCCTGCTGCTGTCGGTGGGCGATCCGGACTTCGATACCCCGGTGCCCATCGTGCAGTCGGCCATCGACAGCTTGCTGGCCGGCAACACCCATTACGCCGACGTGCGCGGCAAGCGCTCGCTGCGCGAAGCCATCGCCCGCCGTCATACCCAGCGCAGCGGCCAGGCCGTCACCAGCGACGACGTGGTCGTGCTGGCCGGCGCCCAGTGCGCGCTGTATGCCGTGGCGCAGTGCGTGCTCAATCCGGGTGACGAGGTGATCGTCGCCGAGCCGATGTACGTCACCTACGAAGCGGTGTTCGGCGCCTGCGGCGCCAAGGTCATTCCGGTGTCGGTGCGCTCCGAGCACGGCTTCCGTGTGCAGGCCGAGGACGTCGCCGCTCTGATCACCCCGCGCACCCGCGCACTGGCGATCAACAGCCCGCACAACCCGTCTGGTGCCAGCCTGCCGCGCGCCACCTGGGAAGCGCTGGCCGAGCTGTGCATAACTCACGACCTGTGGATGATTTCCGACGAGGTCTACAGCGAGCTGTTGTTTGACGGCGAGCACATCAGCCCGGCCAGCCTGCCGGGCATGGCCGAGCGCACCGCGACCCTCAACAGCCTGTCGAAATCCCATGCCATGACCGGCTGGCGCGTGGGCTGGGTGGTCGGCCCGCAAGAACTCTGCGCACACCTGGAAAACCTCGCTTTGTGCATGCTCTACGGCTCGCCGGACTTCATCCAGGACGCCGCCTGCACCGCACTGGAAGCCAGGCTGCCGGAGCTGGAAGCCATGCGCGAGGCCTACCGCCAGCGCCGCGACCTGGTGCTCGACTGCCTCGCCGATTGCCCCGGCGTGCGCGCCCTGCGGCCGGACGGCGGCATGTTCGTGATGGTCGATATCCGCGCCACCGGGCTCTCCGCCCAGGACTTCTCCGACCTGCTGCTGGACCGCCACGGCGTCTCCGTGCTGGCCGGCGAAGCCTTCGGCCCCAGCGCCGCCGGGCACATCCGCCTGGGCCTGGTGCTGGGCGCTGAGCCGCTGCGCGAAGCCTGCCGCCGCATCGCCCTGTGCGCCGCCGAACTGCTCAAGGAAAAACGCTATGCATGACCGTACGCAGCTCTACATCGACGGCGCCTGGGTGGCGCCGCAAGGGCAGGGCATGGCCGAGGTGCAGAATCCGGCCACCGAAGAAACGGTCGGCCGTGTGCCGCTGGGTGGCGAAGGCGACGTGAACCGCGCGGTGGACGCCGCGCGCCGGGCCTTCCCAGCGTGGTCGCAGGCCCCGTCCCGCGTGCGCGCCGGCTATATCCGCGCCCTCGCCGAACAACTGAAGAGCCGCGCCGACGAGATGGCCGCGCTGATCACCGCCGAGCTGGGCATGCCCGTGCAGTGGTGCCGCATGGTGCAGGTGGACGGGCCGATCGAGGGCCTGGAAAGCTACGCCGCCATGGCCGCGCACATGGACGATGTGCGCGAGGTCGGCAACTCGCTGGTGGTGAAAGAGGCGGTAGGTGTCTGCGCCTTCATCAACCCCTGGAACTACCCGCTGCACCAGTTGATCGGCAAGCTCGCTCCGGCGCTCGCCGCCGGCTGCACCGTGGTGGTCAAGCCGAGCCAGGACACCCCGCTGCACGCTTTCCTGCTGGCCGACATGGTTCACGCCATCGGCCTGCCGGCCGGCGTGTTCAACCTGGTCAGCGGCCCCGGCTCCAAGGTCGGCGAAGCCCTGGCGCGGCATCCCGACGTGGACATGGTGTCCTTCACCGGCTCCACCGGCGCGGGCGTCAAGGTCTCCGAAGCGGCCGCGCCGACGGTCAAGCGTGTGTGCCTGGAGCTGGGCGGCAAGTCGCCGTTCCTGATCACCGCCGATGCCGACCTGGCCGCTGCCGTGCGCCACGGCGTGCAGGACGTGATGATCAACTCCGGGCAGACCTGCACCGCACTGACCCGCATGCTGCTACCGGCCCATCGCTACGCCGAAGCCGTGGAGATCGCCCGCACTGAGGCCCTCGCGCTGAAGATGGGCGACCCGCTGGACGCGGACAGCTTCCTCGGCCCGATGTGCTCGGGCGGCCAGCGCCGCACCGTGCTCGACTACCTGCGCGTCGGCCAGGAAGAGGGCGCGCAGCTGGTCTGCGGCGGCGCCGAGCGTCCGGCTCATCTGGAGCGCGGTCACTACGTACAGCCGACGATCTTCGCCGGGGTGAACAACCAGATGCGCATCGCCCGCGAGGAAATCTTCGGCCCGGTGCTGTGCCTGATTCCCTACGCCGATGAGGCCGAGGCCATCGCCATCGCCAACGATTCGCCATTCGGCCTGTCCAGCGCCGTGTGGGCGGGCGACCGCGAGGATGGCCTGCGCCTCGCCCGGCAGATGCGCGCCGGCCAATGCTTCGTCAACGGCGGTGCCTTCAACTACCGGGCGCCGTTCGGTGGCTACAAGCAATCCGGCAACGGCCGCGAATGGGGCGAGCAGGGTCTGCACGAGTTCGTTGAACTCAAGGCCATTCAGCTCTGATGTTTTCAGCTCCCTCTCCCTCCGGGAGAGGGTTGGGGTGAGGGCAGCCTCTCACTGAGTTTCCAGGAATCCACATGAACGTACTGATCGTCCACGCCCACAACGAACCACAATCCTTCAGCACCGCGCTGTACCAGCTCGCCGAGGAAACCCTGCGCGGCCAGGGCCACGAAGTGCAGGTCTCCGACCTCTACGCGATGAACTGGAACCCGGTGGCCAGCGCCGCCGACTTCGGCGCCCGCGCCAACCCCGAATACCTGGTCTACGCCCTGGAACAGCGCGAAGGTGCCAAGGCCAAGACCATCGCTGCCGACATCCAGGCCGAGCTGGACAAGCTGCTCTGGGCGGACCTGGTGATCTTCAACTTCCCGATCTACTGGTTCTCCGCGCCGGCCATCCTCAAGGGCTGGTTCGACCGCGTGCTGGTCTCGGGCGTCTGCTACGGCGGCAAGCGCTTCTACGACCAGGGCGGCCTGGCCGGCAAGAAGGCGCTGGTGACCGTGACCCTCGGCGGCCGCGACCACATGTTCGGCGACGACGCCATCCACGGCCCGCTGGAAGACATGCTGCGGCCGATCCTGCGCGGCACCCTGGCCTACACCGGCATGAGCGTGCTGCCGCCCTTCGTCGCCTGGCACGTGCCCTACATCAGCAACGAGGCGCGCCAGGACTTCCTGCGCCAGTACCAGGACCGCCTGCAGAACCTGGAGGGCGACCAGCCGCTGGAGTTCGTGCGCCTGGAGCAGTTCGACGAGCGCCTCTACCCGCTGCCGCGCTGAGCTGCTCTTCGTAGGAGCGAGCTTGCTCGCGAACAAATTCCCCGGCGACTCCGGAGTGAAGTGGGTTCGCGAGCAATAACGATGGCGTCCCCCTCGCTCCTACACCATCCGGCTCGACTCCGGTGCTGCGGCCAGAAACGAAAAAGGGCGGTCACCCGAAGATGACCGCCCCTGGAGAAAGAGTCAGTCGCTGCAGCGGATATGCGCGGGGGAGAGGGCCGTCGATTGGTGTATCGGCGACCGTACGATGAGCCTGGTATGCCCAACGTTGCTGCAGCGACTTGTCCGGCACTATACGTGGTAACAATCGCTAAAAAACGACCCTATACTGCGATTCAGTTTTGCGGCGCGGACAACAATGGTTGTCGTCTCCTACAGGCGCCTACGACAAGATCAACAGGCAGGGGGAAGGATGGACGTACTTCACGCGATGCGGGCATTCGTCCGGGTGGTGGATGCCGGCAGTTTCACCGCCGCCGCCAATGCCCTGGGGTTATCCACAGCCCAGGTCTCGCGGGTGGTCTCCGACCTCGAATCGCAGCTCGAAGCGCGCCTGCTGCACCGCACTACAAGACGCCTGGCGCTGACCGAAACCGGTGAGCGCTACCTGCTGCGCTGCCGGGAAATCCTCGCCGATGTCGACGAAGCCCAGGCCGAAGCCAGCGGCGCGCACCTCAATCCCCGTGGCCGCCTGCGCGTGCACTCGCTCACCGGCCTTGGCCAGCAGCACCTGATCCCGCTGATCTCGCGCTACTGCGAGTCCTTCCCCGAGGTCTACATCGAGCTGACCCTGGCCCAGCGCCAGCCGGACATCCTCGAGGAAGGCCAGGACGTGGTGATCACCCGCGACCGCGAACTGCCGGATTCCGAGTTCGTCGCCCAGACCCTGGGCACCATCTACAGCGTGCTCTGTGCCAGCCCCGAATACCTCAAGCGGCGCGGCACCCCGACCAGCGTCGCCGATCTGCACCAGCACACTTGCCTGCGCCTGCAGGACCCGACCTTCCCCGAGGGCTGGGCCTTCGAGGAGGGCAACGAGGAAAGCGTGATCCGCCCGCGCGACACCTTCATGGTCAACGTCGCCGAAGCGCTGACCGGCGCCGCTGCTGCCGGCATGGGTATCTGCCTGTTGCCCAGCTACGTCGCGGCCCCCGCCCTGCGCCGGCGTTCGCTGGTGCGCGTGCTGCCCCGGCACAGCCTGCACGTGCGGCAGATCTATGCGCTGTACCCGTCGCGGCGCTTTCTCGACGCGAAGATCCGCACCTGGGTGGAATTCCTCAAGGCGGAGCTGCCACGGGTATTCGAAGAAGACGAAGCAGCGCTCAACGATCCCGTCAACTGGGCATAAGGCAAAGAGCTAGCGTGGCGCAATGCCGCAGCCGCTCTATATCGGCGTTCCCGGACGATCGGCGCGGATTGTTGCTTTTTAGGCAATGCTTTGTTGGTTAGCTAGCTATTTTTCTACCCACTGTTGCGCCGTAACCTTTCTCCAGACCCGACCAATCGGGAGTTCAGAAAGGATCACCATCATGCCCCGTTCGCTTTATGTTGCTGCCCTGCTGTCCGTTTGCTCGCTGTCCTTCACCCAGCTGAGCTTCGCCGAAGAATCGCGCCTGATGACCGACAAGATGGTCAAGGCCAACGAAGCCGTGATTGCCCAGCAGCAGGCCCAGTCCGCCGAGCAGACCGCCAAGGCCGCCGCTGGCAGCAACGCCGATTCCTGATCGGCCGCTTCCCCCGGGAAGCCCGGTGCGTGAGCCGGGCTTCTCAACACCTTGCGCCGCATAAGACATGCGGCGTTTTTTTGCCCGCGTTTCCGCACCGGCCAGGTGACTGTTACAGATGCTGTAACAGTCTTTCGCTGCCAGTGATCTGTATTCCTGTCTATTCGGTCAATATACTTGACCCAACAGCGCGGCTCTCCAGCCTCGCCGTTACCGGCCTCACCGCCGGCAAGCTTCCCGACGCCGATTCTTGATTGCTCCAGATCGACGTCCGTCTCAAGGCCGCTGCTATCAGCGGCCTTTTTTTATGCCGGTGAAAATCTGCGGACTGACGGCGTGGCCGCGGGCGTGCGGGCTGATAGTCTGGGAGCGCTCCGCGCCCCGCGCGGATTCGACAAGGACGCCACCGATGACCACCGACAATCCCTTTGCCACCCCCCATGCCCCGCTGACTGCCCCCACGGCGAACGTGACGCCGGCCGGCAACCAGCCCTTTCTGTTCGTCATCGCCATGCTGGTGGCGGCGGCGCTGGTGTTCTTCGGCAGCAACGCCGTGCAGTGGATCGCCGACCTGGGCGGCTACCGCAATCGCCTGGTGCAGTACCTGCCGACCATGCTGGTCAACTGGGTGGGCGGGCTGATGTTCTATGCCGCTGCGGTCCTGTTGCTGGCGCACTACCAGCGTGAACGCCACGCTATCGCCCGCTTCCAGCCGCAGACCCTGCTGCTGGTGGGCTTCGGCATCTTCTACGTGATCGCCACGGTGGTGGTCAGCACGCTGGTGTCCTATTTCAGCGTGTCACTCTATCAATGGATATTCACCCAGGAAGGCCGGACCTTGTGGATGGTCCTCTACGGCCAGCTGACTTCGCTGATCAACCTCGGCCTGGGCTGCCTGCTGCCGCTCTGGCTGGTACTGCACCTGGCGCGCTCGCGCTCGGAGCTGCTGGCGCCGGGGCAGCCCGTGGCGCTGCCGTCCTGGCAGGTGGCGCTGGGCGTGGCGCTGTGCTTCACCGCGCTGGTCTACAAGGTGCTGGCCGCGCTGAGCTACAGCGCGCTCTACCTGTACAGCGGCGGCGATGGCTGGCAATCGGTGTTCCTGCTGACCGGCTGCGTGGTGCCATTTGCCGTCGTCATGGCCGCCGTGCAGACGCGCCTGCCGGCGCAGGTCTCGCGCTTCGGCGCGGGGCGGGTGCTGGGCGCGGCCCTGGCGCTGATCCTGGTGTGGGCGGTGGCGATCGTGCTGGTGTCGGTGCTGGTGGCCTTCGCCGCCTACAGCTCGCGCTACTCGGACAGCCTGCCGCTGTACCTGCTGCCGCCGGCGGTCCTGCTGCTGGCGCTGCTCTGGCCGCTGGCGCGCTGGGTCACCGGCTGGTTCTTCACCGAGCAGTTGAGCCGCGCCTGACGAGCTGACCGACCTTGCAGCAGAACCCCTACATCGTCCCGCGCGCCGGGTTGGCAGAAGACTCCGGCAGTGACACGCCGGCGCTGCGCCAGCCCTATCTGCTGGCGCTGGCCCTGTTCGTGGCGGGCATCAGCGCGCTGCTGGCGAGTTCCCTGCTGCAGGGTTTTGCCGGTGTTCCTGTGGGGCAAGTACTGCGGGCCGTGCCGGGCCTGCTTGGCCCCTGGCTGACTTCGCTGTTGATCAGTAGCGCAGTGGCGGTGCTGTTCATGCAGGCCCAGCGCGAACGTCATGCCATACGGGAATTCCGCCCCTTCGCGCTGATCGTCGTGGTGTTCCTGCTGTTGTCGGGTGCTGCCGTCGAATGGCTGGCCGGCTTGCTGCGGGACTCGGGGCGGGAATTCGCGTTGTGGCTGGCGGATGTCGCCAATCTGATGGGGCTGGTTTCGCCCCTGGCGTTCCTCACCAGCGCCGCGGTGCAGGCTGGGATATGCCTGCTTCCGCTGTGGCTGGTGTTGCTGCTGACTCGCTCACGCTGTGTGCGGCAGCCGTCAAAAGCGTTGCTGCCGATTGCTCGCCTGCACGTCGCCTTTGGCGTGGCGCTGGGCTTTGCCGCGATCACCGGCAAGCTGCTCTCGGGGCTGGCGCGGCTGTTTCTTGCCAGCAAGGTCGGTGCCTGGGGCCTGGCCCTGGAGATTGCGGCCTGGGCGGTGCCCTTCGCGCTGGTGCTGGTCGGTGTGCTGCGGCAGTTGCCACCACAGGTTCCACGCTATGCCGCCGGGCGTGTCGTGCTGGCCGCATTGACCATCAGCCTGGGTTGGAGCTTCAGCGTGGTGTTGGTGGAGCTGGTGGGCTACGTGCTGCTGCAGGAGCCGCTCGGGCGTCTGCAGGCGGCCAGCGGCCTGCCTGTGTTGCCCCTGCTGGCGATCCTTGTGGCGTTGCTTCTGCTGGCCAGCTGGACGTTCACTGGCGCGCGCTGGCTGCCGGGGCGCAAGCGCCGGGCTCAGTCCTCGCCCAGGTAATCCCCGCGGCTCAGTCCGTGGCGCTGCATCTTCTCGTTGAGGGTGCGGCGCGGCAGGCCGAGCAGTTCCATGACTGCCTTGATGTCGCCCTTGCACTGGCCCAGCGCCTGGCGGATGCACTGCGCCTCGTAGGCTTCCATGCGTTCGAACAGGCCGTTGCCGGCCGGCTCTTCCGGTAACTCGGCACGGTCGAGGCCAAGCACGTGGCGCTCGGCAGCGTTGGCCAGCTCGCGCACGTTGCCCGGCCAGTCGTGGGCGAGCAGGCGCGCCAGCTCACTGGCGGAGAGCGGCGCGGCCTCGCGACCGAATTTTTCGCTGGCCAGCAGCGCGTAGTGCTCGAACAGCAGCGGGATGTCCTCGCGGCGTTCGCGCAGCGGCGGCAGGCGCAGCTCGGCGACGTTCAGGCGGTACACCAGGTCCTCGCGGAAACGCCCGGCGCGGGCTTCTTCCAGCAGGTCGGGCTTGGTCGCGGCAATCACCCGCAGGTCCACCTTGATGCTCTGGTTCGAGCCCAGGCGTTCCAGCTGCTGTTCCTGCAGCACCCGCAGCAGCTTCACCTGCTGGGCCAGCGGCATGCTCTCGATCTCGTCGAGGAACAGGCTGCCGCCGTTGGAATGCTCCAGCTTGCCGATGCGCTTGCCCTGGGCGCCGGTGAAGGCGCCGCTTTCGTGGCCGAACAGTTCGGTCTCGAACAGCTGCTCGGGAATTGCCGCGCAGTTCAGCGCGACGAAGGGCTTGCCGGCGCGCGGGCCGAAGTCGTGCAGGCAGCGTGCGACCAGCTCCTTGCCGCTGCCGGTGTCGCCACGGATCAGCACGTTCACCGGGGTGCCAGCCAGCGCCATGATCTGCCGACGCAGGGTTTCCATCGGGCGCGAGACGCCGAGCAGGCGCGATTCGATCTGGTCCTTGAGCGCCGCCTGTTCGCGCAGCTGGCGGTTCTCCTGCACCAGCCGGCGCTTTTCCAGGGCGCGGCGCAGGCTGTCGAGCAGGCGTTCGGGAGTGAAGGGTTTCTCGATGAAGTCGTAAGCGCCCTGGCGCATCGCCTGCACCGCCATGGGCACGTCGCCGTGGCCGGTGACCATGATCACCGGCAGGTCGCGGTCGATCTGCTGCAGGCGTTCGAGCAGGGCCAGGCCATCGGTGCCGGGCATGCGCACATCGCTGATGACCACGCCGGGCAGCTCGCGGGACACACTCTTCAGGCACTCGTCGGCGCTGCTGCACAGGCGCACCTCGAAGCCGGAGAGTTGCAGCCACTGCTGCACGGCGTCGCGGATGGCGGCTTCGTCGTCGACGAAGAGGATGGTCTCGCTCATGGTCTTCCTTCTTCGCGGGCGGCCGGCAGGCTCAGGCGGAACAGCGCACCGCCGCCGGGCTGGTTGGCAGCGCCGAGGCGCCCGCCGAGTTCGTGGACGATGCCATAGGATACCGCCAGCCCCAGGCCCAGTCCTTCGCCCACCGGCTTGGTGGTGAAGAAGGGGTCGAAGACGCTGGCCAGGTGGGCTTCGTCGATGCCGGCGCCGTTGTCGGCGACTTCCAGGCACCAGTGCTCGCCGTCGAGGCGCAGGGTCAGGCTGATCTGCGGCTGGTCGCTGCTCGCCACGGCGTCGAGGGCGTTGCGGACCAGGTTGACCAGCACCTGTTCCAGGCGGATCGCATCGCCCAGCACCCAGGCCGGCAGGTCGAGGTCCTGGCGGATCGCGACGCCTTCGGCGCGGGTGCGCACGGCCAGCAGTTGCAGCGCCTGTTCGATCACGTGGCCCAGTTCGATGCGTTCGCGCAGGCCGCCGGGGGTCTTGCGGGCGAAGGTCTTCAGGTGGCCGGTGAGCGCGGCCATGCGTTCGAGCAGTTCATCCACGCGCACCAGCGCGGCGCGGGCGTCGTCCTGGCGGCCGGCGTCGAGCAGCAGGCGCACGCTGGCCAGCTGCATGCGCTGGGCGGTGAGCGGCTGGTTGATCTCATGGGCCAGCGCGGCAGACATCTGCCCCAGCGCGGCCAGCTTGGCGGCCTGCACCAGGCCGTCCTGGGCGGTGCGCAGGGCGGCGGTGCGCTGCTCGACCAGGCGCTCCAGCTCCTCCTGGTTGCGCTGGCGCAGCAGAGCCAGACGTCGGCGCTGCTGCAGCCAGAGCACGAGGAAGACCAGTGCCAGCCAGACGCCGGCAGCAGCGAGGCGTGCGCTGGTGACGTCGGACTGCACGCCGTGGGGATTGCGCAGCAGGTGCAGGGTCCACTCGTCTTCCGGCAGGCCGACCGATTGCCAGAGGTAGTCGCCGCTGATGTCCTGGCCGTCGACGCGGACCATGCGCGCATGCTCGCCGAGGGTTTCCAGCGTCCGGTGCGGCAGCGCGCTGAGCGGCTGCCGGTGGTACTGGCGGGTGTCGGCCATTTCGGCGCGGGCCACGGCATCCAGCGGCATCAGCTCGCGGTAGCGCCAGCGTGGGTGGTTGGCGAGGAACACCACGCCCTTGCTGTCGCTCACCAGCACCACGTCCGGGGTCTGGCTCCACTGCCGTTCCAGGTCGGGGAACTCCAGCTTGACCACGATGGCGCCGAGGAAGGTGCCATCGTCGTCGCGCAGGGCGTTGGACAGGAAGTAGCCGGGAATCCCGCTGGTCACGCCGACCGCGTAGAAGCGCCCGGCGCCCTGGGCGATGGTCTGGCGGAAATAGGGGCGGAAGCCGTAGTTGTGGCCGACGTAGCTGACCGGCAGGTTCCAGTTGCTGGCGGCCACGGCGAGGCCGCTGTGGTCCAGCAGCTCCAGGGTCGAGGAGCGCGCCGCGCCGTTGATCTGCTGCAGCTTGAGGTTGAGCCGGTGCTGCAGCTCGCCGGTCACCGGGCCGCGCATGGCGGCGCGCAGTTCCGGGTCCAGCGCGAGGACGGCGGGAATGCTGCGGAAGCGCTCGATCAGGGTGTGCAGGGAACTGGCGTAGAGGCCCAGCTGCTCGTGGGCGGCTTCGGCCTCGGCGAGCAGTGCCCGCTGTCGCGCCTTCTCGCCGGCCCAGAACACCGACAGCACCAGCCCGGCCAGCAGGAGCAGGCAGATCAGCAGCAGGCGAAGGGGGCGGGTAGGCGACATGTTCGACGGGGTTCGACCAACGGTCGGCGACAATAGCACGACCGCGCGCTGGTCCGGCGGCCTGCCGCCTCGCTACACTGCCGGCATCCCGATGGAGAGCTTCGATGCAGTTGTCGTCCTGGACCCACGAAGGGTCCGCCGGTTTCACCCTGCGCGGCTGGCGCAGCGAGCCCAGCGGCAAACCGTTGCTGCACTTCCTGCATGGCAACGGTTTCTGCGGCCGCGCGTACGAGCCGATGCTGAAAGTCCTGGCCCAGGATTTCGACCTCTGGCTGTGCGACGTGCAGGGTCACGGCGACAGTGATCATGGCGGGCGCTTCCACGGCTGGAACCGCAATGCCGAGATGGCGGTGGAAGCCTTCCAGGCCGGCAGTCAGCAGTTCGGCGACGTGGCGCACTATGCTGCCGGGCACAGCTTCGGTGGCGTGCTCACCAGCCTGATTCTCGGTCGCCATCCCGAGCTGTTCTGCCGCGCCGTGCTGCTCGACCCGGTGCTGTTCACCCCCGCGATGATCGGCGTGATGGCGCTCTCCGAAGTGCTCGGTCTGCACAAGCGCCGCACCATGGTGCAGAAGGCGCGCGCGCGGCGCAGCCAGTGGCCGGACCGCGAGGCGGCCTACGCCGGCCTGCACGGCCGCGGCATCTTCAAGGGCTGGACCGACGCGGCGCTCTGGGCCTACGTGGAGAACGCGATGAGACGCACCGAGGTGGGCGTCGAGCTGAAATGCCGGCCCAGCCGCGAGGCGGAGATCTTCAGCTCCTTCCCCAAGCGCCTGTGGCCGTCGCTGAACAAGGTGGTGACGCCGACCCAGGTGCTGTTCGGCGAACGCACCTACCCCTTCGTGCCCAAGTCGGTGGCGCGCTGGTGTGCCGCGAACACGGTGGTAAGCGGCCAGTGCGTCGACGGTGGCCATTGCTTCATGCAGGAATTCCCCGAAGACAGCGCCGAGCGCGTGTCGCGCTTCCTGCTGGGCCACGAATGAACGACCCGGCCCGCGAGTCCGTCTGGCTGGCGTTGTCCGAGCTGTGGCTGGATACCG
The DNA here is from genome assembly GCF_030462585.1 of Pseudomonas sp. CAN1. GTDB lineage: Bacteria > Pseudomonadota > Gammaproteobacteria > Pseudomonadales > Pseudomonadaceae > Pseudomonas. The sequence goes on from NZ_JASMRU010000001.1 coordinate 528,078, forward strand.
AGCCGAGCGAGACGGACATCAACTACATCGCTCGCACCCTGGCGGTCAGCGATTTTCCCCTGGACGAGCTGGAAGCCATCTATCGCCTGGAAGTGGTCCCGGTGGTCTACCCCAACGCCCTGGCGACCGCGGGTGAGTGGACCGGCTTCGATCCCGACTGGCTGTTCGAGAAATGCCGGCGCAATCAGCAGCGCCGCGCATCCTTCCTCTATCGCTGGCGTTGCCGACTGTTGAGCAGGACGGTGGGTGCGCTGATGAACGAGCCGCTCCAGCAGGTGCTGGTGCGAGTCGTCGAATTGCGTGAGCTGACTGAAGACGAAACGAGCTGAAGCCGCTCAGTCGCCGACCTTCTTGCCCTGGTGCGCGCGGCGCCATTCGTCCAGGCGCACCACTTCGCCACGGGGGCGTGGTGGCGGCGGAGTGTCGTCGAACACTGCGTCGATGATTTCCTCGTCCACCGGGGCGGCGGCGGGATGGAAGGTGGCGACCGGGGAAACCGGTGCGCGCTGCTCGGGCTCCATGCGGAACGGCGCCAGCTCGACGCGGCCCAGGTGCTGGCCGAACATTGCGATGCTGCCGGCGTAGCGTTCCTGCCCGGTGGCGGTGAACTCGAAGGCGTACTCGCGGGCCAGGCGCAGGTTGCCGCGGCCGTCGCGCTGGAAGCGGAAACGCTGCAGGGCCATGGCGTCATCCAGCAGCTCCACGCCCTCTCGCGCGCAGTGCTGCTTGGCCAGGGCCAGCGCGCGTTCGCGGATGCCATGGGCACGCCACCACCAGGCGGCGCCGGCAATGACCAGCATGAAAATGAATAGATTGCCCAGGTCCACTTCGGCTTCCTCGGAATCGGCGCACCAGCTTACTCACTCCACTGCCGGGCGGCGAGTGGCGGATGTTCACAGCGTGTGAATTGCGCCCCATACTGGCCCATTCTGCAACAGGACACCGTTATGCCGCGCACTCCCCACGTTCTCGCCATCCAGTCCCACGTCGTCTTCGGCCACGCCGGCAACAGCGCTGCCGAGTTCCCCATGCGACGCGTCGGGGTGAACGTCTGGCCGCTGAACACCGTGCAGTTCTCCAACCATACCCAGTATGGCCACTGGACGGGCCAGGTGCTGCCGCCGGAGCAGATTCCCGCGCTGGTGGACGGCATCGCCGCCATCGGCGAGCTGGGCAACTGCGACGCGGTGCTCTCGGGCTACCTGGGCAGTGCGGCGCAGGGCCGCTCGATCCTCGAAGTGGTGCGCCGCATCCGCGAGGTCAACCCGCGCGCCGTGTACCTGTGCGACCCGGTGATGGGCCACCCGGAGAAGGGCTGCATCGTCGCTCCGGAAGTCAGCGAGTTCCTCCTCCACGAAGCCGCCGCCGTGGCCGACTACCTGTGCCCGAACCAGCTGGAACTGGACAGCTTCTGCGACCGCCAGCCGACCTCCCTGGAAGACTGCGCGGCGATGGCCCGTGGCCTGCTGGTGCGTGGCCCGAAGGCGATCCTGGTGAAGCACCTGAACTACCCGGGCAAGCCGGCGGACGCCTTCGAGATGCTGCTGGTGACCCTCGACGAAACCTGGCACCTGCGCCGCCCGCTGCTGGCCTTCCCGCGTCAGCCGGTGGGCGTGGGCGACCTCACCTCCGGGCTGTTCCTCGCCCGCCTGTTGCTGGGCGATGACCTGCGCAGTGCCTTCGAATTCTGCGCCGCCGCCGTCCACGAAGTGCTGCTGGAAACCCAGGCCTGCGGCAGCTACGAGCTGGAGCTGGTGCGCGCCCAGGACCGCATCGCCCATCCGCGGGTGAAGTTCGAGGCGGTGAAACTGGGGTGATTCACCGACCTCCCTTGCCGGAACGACGGTCTTTGTCTGTTACCTGGTACCGGGGATCTCCCTCTCCCTAACCCTCTCCCTGAAGGGAGAGGGGACTGTCCTGAGCTGCAGGACAGCCAGAAGCTCGCCGGTTGACTCTGTGGCGCTGCTGGACGCCGGACGGCTCCCTCTCCCTTCAGGGAGAGGGCTGGGGAGAGGGCAAGCGCTTGCGCCGAGGCCCGACCTGTAGGAGCGAGCTTGCTCGCGAACAGATTAACCGGCAGCTCTGGCGCTGGGCGGTTCGCGAGCAATAACGATGGCGTCCCCCTCGCTCCTACACACAATCCCGCCTGCCGCCTGCCGCCTGCCGCCTGCCGCCTGCCGCCTGCCGCCTGCCGCCTGCCGCCTGCCGCCTGCCGCCTGCCGCCTAAAGCATGTACTTGCCTAGCAGCAACCCGCCCACCACCATCGCGGTGAGCACGCCGAACGCCAGCCCGAGGCGTTTCTCGATGGCTTCGCGCAGAGCCGGGCCGGCCCAGAACAGCAGGGCGCAGGTGGCGGCGAAGCGCAGGGTGCGCGCCACGATGCTCAGGCCGATGAACAGCCAGAGGTCCAGCTGGGTCACCCCGCTGGTGAGGGTGATCAGCTTGTACGGCAGCGGGGTGAAGCCGCCGCCCAGCAGTACCATCAGCCAGCCGAGCTCGTTGTAGCGCTCGGCGACTTCGGCGAAGTTTTCCTGCAGGCCGTAGAAGCCGAGGATCGCCTGCCCCACCGTCTCGAACAGCAGCAGGCCGATGAAGTAGCCGGCGATGCCGCCGAGTACCGAACTGATGATGCAGATCGCCGCGTAGCGCCAGGCCTTGGCGCGGTTGGCCAGGACCATGGGCACCAGCAATGCGTCCGGCGGGATGGGGAAGAACGAACTCTCGGCGAAGGTCACCCCGCCCAGCGCCAGCTCTGCCCGCGGATGGCCCGCCAGGCGCATGGTCCAGTCATACAGCCGGCGCAGCATGGCGTCAGGCCGACTGTGGCAGGTGGTCGTCGCTGGCCGCCGGGGCGGCGCCCTCGCGTTCGACCCGCTCGACCATGCCGCGGGCGATCTCGCGCTCGCCCATGATCACCAGGCTGGCGCCGTTCTGCTCCAGGTAGTCCACCTCGGCGTCGAAGTGGGCGCGGGCGATGATGTCCAGGCTCGGGTTGATCGCCCGCGCGTGGCTGGCAATAGTGCCGGCCTCGAAGCCGTTGGGGATGGCGATCAGCAGCCAGCGCGCCGAGGTGATGTTGGCCTGGGCCAGAACCTCGGGGTTGGCGGCGTTGCCGACCACCACGCAGAGACCGTGCTCACGCAGTTCGGCGGCTTTCTCGCGCTTGTCCTCGATCACCACCACCGGGACCTTGTCCTGGCGCAGGCGCTCGCTGACCAGCGCGCCGACGCGGCCGTGGCCGATGAGGATCGCGTGGTTCTCCTCCAGCACCGGCGGCGGCAGGTCCTGGGCTTCCACCTGGACCACGCCAGGGTCGCTCTCGGCCTTCTGCTCCTGGCGCGCCTGCAGGCGGTCGATGGCGATGAACAGCAGCGGGTTGACCAGGATCGACAGGATCGCGCCGGCCAGCACCAGGTCGCGGCCGGCTTCGGGCAGCAGGTTCAGGGTCACGCCCAGGCCGACCAGGATGAAGGAGAACTCGCCGATCTGCGCCAGGCTCGCGGCGATGGTCAGCGCGGTGCTGTTGGGGTGGCCGAACATGCGCACGATGACGTAGGCCGCCACCGACTTGCCGAAGACGATGACCAGGAAGGTCGCCAGCACCGGCAGCGGCTCGTGGATCAGGATCGCCGGGTTGAACAGCATGCCGACTGAGACGAAGAACAGCACGGCGAAGGCGTCGCGCAGCGGCAGCGAATTCTCGGCGGCCTCGTGGCTGAGCTCGGACTCGTTGAGGATCATCCCGGCGAAGAACGCGCCGAGGGCGAAGGACACGCCGAAGATCACCGCCGAGCCGTAGGCGATGCCCAGGGCGATGGCCAGCACGGCCAGGGTGAACAGTTCGCGCGAGCCGGTCTTGGCCACGCGCTCCAGTACCCAGGGCACGAAGCGGCGGCCGCCGAGGATCATCACCGCGACGAACGCGGCGACCTTGCCCAGGGTCAGCAGGATCGGCATCAGCAGGCCGCCGTCGCCACCGTCGGAGGTGCCGCCCAGCGAGCCGGCCAGCGCTGGCAGCAGAACCAGGGTGAGGACCATGGCGAGGTCCTCGACGATCAGCCAGCCGATGGCGATGCGCCCGCGCTTGGTGTCGATCAGCTGGCGCTGCTCCAGCGCGCGCAGCAGTACCACAGTACTGGCCACCGACAGGGCGAGGCCGAAGACCAGCCCGCCGCCGAAGTTCCAGCCCATCATCCAGGCCAGGCCCAGGCCGAGCAGGGTGGCAACGCCGATCTGCACCACCGCGCCGGGGATAGCGATGGCTTTGACTGACAGCAGGTCTTTCAGCGAGAAGTGCAGGCCGACGCCGAACATCAGCAGGATCACGCCGAGCTCGGCGATCTCCGTGGACAGCGCCTGGTCGGCGACATAACCGGGAGTGAAGGGGCCGGCGAGCACGCCAGCGAGCAGGTAGCCCACCAGCGGCGAGATACGCAGGCGGTTGGCCAGGGCGCCGAGGACGAAGGCCAGTACGAAGCCTACGGCTAGGGTGGTCAGTAGTGGGGTGTGATGCATGGTCTGGGCTCCGGGCACTCAGGGAGCGACCGGACTGCGCATCAGCACCGGGTCGCTCGACGGTGGGTCACGGGGGCAAACCCGCGTATGAAAAGTTTAGGCGTAGTAATCAATTCCTACCTTGCTTTCACGCAAGGGTAACCTGTTGACGCATTAGGAAATTTCCACGACACGCAGGATTTCTTTTCAGGAAATGTCGTGAACGTCGCTTATTCGTCGCGAAGCTCTTTGTAGCGCTGTTCCAGCTCCTGGCGAATCTGCCGACGTTGTTGCGCCTGGGCGAAGCGGCGTTTCTCGTCCTTGGTCTGCGGCACCAGTTGCGGAACCTCGATCGTCTTGCGGTCGTCGTCCAGCGCCACCATGGTGAAGAAGCAGCTGTTGGTGTGGCGCACGGATTTCTCGCGGATGTTCTCGGTGACCACTTTCACGCCGATCTCCATGGAGGTGCGGCCGGTGTAGTTCACCGAGGCGAGGAAGGTGACCAGTTCGCCGACGTGGATCGGCTGGCGGAAGATCACCTGGTCCACCGACAGGGTCACCACGTAGTAGCCGGCGTAGCGGCTGGCGCAGGCGTAGGCGACTTCGTCGAGGTACTTGAGCAGGGTGCCACCGTGGACATTGCCGGAGAAGTTGGCCATGTCGGGGGTCATCAGGACGGTCATGCTGAGCTGGTGGTTGCCAGGTTCCATGGAATTCTCTTCGGAATCATCTTGGGAAAAGGAAAGGGCCTAACTCTGGACAACCAAAGCGCGGCGGGCGACACAGTTTTTTCTATACCGCCGATTGGCGCCCGGCACCAGTGGGCCATTTACCAATGGCCTTTCCGTCGTTCGATCAACGCCAGAAACGAAAACGGGCGACCCCTGGCCGCCCGTTCGTGTAGTTGCCGGCTCAGCGCCCGGCGGAGAGGCCGAAGTCGATGGCCAGGTCCGCGCCGGTGATGGCTTCGGATTCCGGCTTGCACAGGTACCAGACCAGCTCGGCGACTTCCTCGGGACGGATGAAGCGGGCCACCTTGCCCTGAGGATAGTCTTTCAGCAGTCCGAGTTTGTAGGCCGCCGGATTGCCCTGGCCGTAGCGCTCGGCCTGGTAGTCGAGCATCGGCGTGGCGATATCGGCGGGGGAGATGGCGTTGGCGCGTACGCCGGACTCGGCCAGTTCCAGCGCCAGGGTGCGGGTCATCATGGTCAGCGCCGCCTTGCTCGCGCAGTAGGCCGCGGAGCCGCGATAGGCCTGGCGGCCGGAGTCGCTGGAGATGTTGACGATGCAGCCGCGGTTCTCCTTCAGGTACGGCGTCGCCGCCTGGCACATGTAGAAGGCGGCCTTGAGGTTCACCCCCATCACCAGGTCGAAGTCGTCTTCGTTGAAGTCTTCCACCGGGCCTTCGCGCCAGACGCCGGCGGCGTTCACCAGGGCGTCGAGGCGGCCGGTGCGGGCGAGGATATCGGAGACCAGGCTGTGGCAGTTGTCGGCGCGACGCAGGTCGCCGACGGCGGTGGCGTCCAGCGGAACCTGGGCGTTGAGCGCGTGCAGGCCGGCCTTGTCCACGTCGGTGGCGGCGATGCGCCAGTGGCTTTGGGCGAAACGTTTGGCGATGGCTTTTCCGAGGCCACCGGCGGCGCCGGTGATCAGTACGACAGGAGTGCTCATTGTCTACGGGTTCTCCCTGCCTGAGAGAGGACGGCGGCCGGCAGGCAGTACCGGCGGCGCCGCTTTGAACACGGGGCGCGTATGCGCCCCGTGCAATTACAGACCAAGAAAAGACCAGATTCTTCAGTCTGACAGGGTAAATTTTTCGTAAGGCTGTCGTGTGTCAGCGGGTGAGTTGAACTGATCGAGCCTACGGAAAGAGCAAAGGCCCCTCACCCTAACCCTCTCCCGGAAGGAGAGGGAACTGAATGGTGCGGGATGAAACTGCGCAATCAGCCGGCACGGACGGCCCCCTCTCCCTGAGGGAGAGGGCTTGGGTGAGGGGGAAGCCCTGGCACCGAGCTACCAATCACGCGTGGTGCAGATACCAGCGCCAATCCTGCTCGCCGACCTCGCCCATGAACTGGCGGAACTCCTCCCACTTGATCGCCAGGAACACCTTGAGGAATTCCTCGCCCAGCGCCTCGCGGGCCCAGGTGGATGCTTCCAGCGCGCGCAGCGCGGTGAGCCAGTCGGTGGGGAGGAACTCGGTGGCCTGTTCGTAGCCGTTGCCGACGATGGGCGCGCCGGGGTCGATCTGTTCGCGGATGCCTTCGTGGATAGCCGCAAGGATCGCCGCCGCCGCGAGATATGGGTTGGCGTCGGCGCCGCAGATGCGGTGCTCGATGTGCCGGCTCTTGGCCGGGCCGCCGGGCACACGGAACGACACGGTGCGGTTGTTCACGCCCCAGCTCTTGGCCAGCGGCGCATAGCTGTTGGCCTGGAAGCGGCGGAAGGAGTTGGCGTTGGGGCAGAAGATCGCCAGGGAGTCCAGCAGGCGCGCCATCATGCCGCCGACGGAGTGGCGCAGCAGCGGCGTGCCATGGATGTCTTCGCTGGCGTAGAGGTTGTTGCCCTGCTCGTCGGCGAGGCTGACGTGCAGGTGCATGCCGGAGCCGGCTCGGTCGCCGAACGGCTTGGCCATGAAGCAGGCCTGCAGCCCGTGCTTGTTCGCCACGCCTTTCACTAGGCGCTTGTAGCGCACGCCTTCGTCGATGGCCTGCATCACGTCGAAGCGGTGCTCCAGGGTCAGCTCGACCTGGCCCGGCGCATACTCGGAGATCGCCGTGCGCACCGGCAGGCCCTGGACTTCGCAGGCGGCATAGAGGTCGTCGAGGAACGGCTGCAACTGCTCCAGCTCATAGACGCCATAGACCTGTGGCGCTTCCGGGCGGATGCCGTTCATCTGCATGGCCGGCTGCGGGCGACCGTGGGCGTCGCGCTGCTTGTCCAGCAGGTAGAACTCCAGCTCCACCGCCATCACCGGGTGCAGGCCGTCGGCCTTCAGCCGGTCGACCACGCGCGACAGCGCCTGGCGTGGGTCGGCCGGGGTGGCGGGCAGGCCCTGGGTCGGGTGCATGCTCACCTGCAGCTGGCCGGTGGGGCTGGTGCGCCAGGGTTGCAGGGTAAGGCTGCCGGGCAGGGGGTAGGTCCAGCAGTCGGCGTCGGCCACTTCCCAGACCAGCCCGGTGCCTTCGACGTCCTCGCCCTGCACGGTCAGCGCGAGGATCGAGCTGGGCAGCGGGCGGCCGTTGTCGTAGATCGCCAGCAGCTCGTCGCGGTGCAGCAGCTTGCCGCGCGGGATGCCGTTGGAATCGATGATGAACAGTTCGATGCTGCGCACGTCCGGGTGGGCGGCGAGGAAGGCTTCGGCTTCCTGTCGATCGGCGAATTGCATGGTGGTCCTCGGTGGCGCGGTGCGCCGGAATTGTCTTTGCGTAGGAGCGGACTTTGTCCGCGATCCGCCGTCAGGCGGCGAAAAGCATCGCGGACGGAGTCCGCTCCTACGTATTCCTGGAGATCAGGCCGTGCGAGCGCCGGGAATCGCCAGCAGCTCGGTGATGCCGGCATCGAGGGTCTCGATCAGGCGATCCACGTCTTCGGCGGTGGTGTCCGGGCAGCACAGGGTCATGTTGTGGAACGGCGTGATCAGGATGCCGCGGTTGATCAGGTACAGGTGCAGGGCCATCTGCAGCTCGTCGTGGAACGCCGCCTCGGCCTCGGCGCCGGTGCGCGGGGATACCGGGCAGAACTGGAACTCGCTGCGCGCGCCCAGCTCGGTCACCGACCACTGCAGGTCGTGCTTGGCGATCAGGCGGCGGAAGCCATCGGCAAGTCGCTTGGCCAGCGGCAGCATATGGTCGTAGGCCGCCTGGGTCATCACCTGCTCCAGGTTGGCGCGCATGCAGTGCATGGCCAGGGCGTTGGCCGAGAGCGTGGTGCCCATGCCGCTGTGGCCGTGGCCATGGCTGTCTTCCTGGGCGCTCTGCCGCGAGGCGGCCATGCGTTCGGCCATCTCCGCGCTGCAACCGAAGATGCCGCAGGGCACGCCGCCGGCGATCGGCTTGCCGACCACGAAGAAGTCCGGGTCGAGATTCCACAGCTTGGTGCAGCCACCGATATTGGTGGAGATGGTGTGGGTTTCGTCGATGATCAGCAGCGAGCCGTACTTACGCGTCAGCTCGCGGCACTTCTGCATGAAGTCCGGATCGGGCAGGACCATGCCGATGTTGGTCATCGCCGGCTCGCACAGCAGGGCGCAGACGTCGCCCTGGGCCAGCGCGGCTTCCAGTGCTTCGACGTCGTTGAACGGAATCGAGCGGCTGTGCTGGGTCAGGTCATAGGCCTGGCCGACCAGGCCGGAGCGGTGCACGGTCTCGCCGTCGCGGTAGCGCACCATCACGTCGTCTACGGTGCCGTGGTAGCAGCCGTCGAACACCAGCAGGGTCTTGCGTTTGGTCACCGCACGGGCCCAGCGCAGCACGTAGCGGTTGGAGTCGGTGGCGGTGGCGGTCACCTGCCAGTAGGGCAGGCCGAAGCGCGCGGCGAGCAGTTCGCCGCAGACTACGGCGTCTTCACCGGGAAGCATGGTGGTCAGGCCGCGGGCGCCCTGTTCGGCGAGGGCGCGGGCAATCGGCGCCGGCGAGTGGCCGAACATGCTGCCGGTGTCGCCCAGGCAGAAGTCCACGTAGTCATGGCCATCAACGTCGTGGAAGCGGGCGCCCTGGGCGCGTTCGACGAACAGCGGGCAGGGCGTGGACCAGTCGGCCATCCAGTGCATCGGCACGCCGGCGTACAGCGACTTGTGCGCGCGCTCGGCAAGGGCGACGGACTTGGGATTCTGTTCCAGGAAGCGCTGGCGCTCGCGGGCGGTGAAGAGATCCACGGCCTGTTGGGCGATTCCGCTGGCGGTCATGTTGCACACCTCGTTTGTTATTTCGCACATCTTCCATTTGTGATCACAAAAATGTCAATACAGCGGATCGACTGCCTGATAATCTGCCCTGTAACGAATTCTGTGATCACAGATTGGGAAGATACCCATGAGCGATGTCACCAGTGAGTCCGACTGGGCCGGCCAGGTCGCCCTCGTCAGCGGTGCCGGCAGCGAGTCCGGTATCGGCTTCGCCAGCGCCCGCCGGCTGGCGCGCAATGGCGTGAAACTGCTGCTCACCGCCAGCAGCGAGCGCATCCTGCAGCGGGCCGAGGAGCTGCGTGCCGAAGGCTTCGAAGCCCGTGCGCTGACCGCCGACCTGACCTGCGAGGACGACGTCCGCGCCCTGGCCGAATGGGCGCAGGCGCAATGGGGAAGGGTAGACGTGCTGGTGAACAACGCCGGCATGGCCATGCAGGGCAGCGCCGAGCCTTTCGCCGAACTGGCCGCGATGGACCTGACGACCTGGAACCTGTCGCTGGCGCGCAACCTGACCAGTGCCTTCCTGCTCACCCGCGCGCTGTTGCCGGGGATGCTGGAGCGCGGCTACGGGCGCATCGTCAATGTCAGCTCCACCACCGGCGTGCGCGCCAGCAATCCGGGCGAATCCGCTTACAGCGCGGCCAAGGCCGGGATGCTCGGCATGAGCATGGGGCTGGCACTGGAAGTGGCGCGTCGCGGGGTGACGGTGAACAGCGTGGCGCCGGGCTGGATCGCCACCGGCTCCAGCAGCGAAGAAGAACTCCACGCCGGACGGCGCACGCCGCTCGGCCGCTCCGGGCGACCAGAGGAGGTGGCGGCCGCCATCGCCTTCCTGGCCTCGCCCGAAGCCAGCTACATCACCGGCGAAGTGCTGGTGGTGGATGGCGGCAACTGTCTGATCGAGAACAAGGGATAAGCAAGATGAAACACGACTGCAGCCTGACCTTCGCCCAACTGCCGGCGCCGCCGGCCGGCCGGGAGTAATCGCGATGGCCGACAACCTTCAGGAACAGCTGTACCAGAACCTGCGCCAGGCCCTGCTGAGCGGGCGCTTCCAGCCCGGCGAGCGGCTCAAGATCCGCGACCTGGCCGATGAATGGGGTACCAGCCCGATGCCGGTCCGCGCCGCCCTGCAACGGCTGGTAGCCGAGGGTGCGCTGGAAGGCGAGCCGCAGCGCTCGCTGCGGGTGCCGGTGATGACCCGCGAGCGCTACCTGCAGATCCTGCAGGTGCGGCAATCCCTGGAGGGACTGGCGGTGGAGGATGCGGCCCGGCACCTCAAGCCCGCCGACCTGGCGCTGCTGCGCGATTGCACCGAGCGCATGGAAAGTGCGCTGAACGGTCGTGACGTCCATGGCTACCTGGAAGCCAACAGTCTGTTCCACCTGACGCTCTACCGCGCCTGCGGCAACCCCACGCTGCTGCGCATGATCGAGGCGCTGTGGCTGCAGGTCGGGCCGTTCTTCAACCGGTTGTTCACCGAGGCCGACCTGTCGCTGCGTCTCAACGACTTCCACGAAGACGCTCTGCAGGCGCTGGAACGGGGCGACGGCGCGGGCGCGCGCAAAGCCATCGAACAAGACCTGGGCTACTGCGGGCAGTACCTGCTCAACCTGCTGGAGCTGGAAAGCGGAGCACGCCTGGGCGCGCGTTGACTCTGGTACGAGTCGGTCGGCGGCTTCGGAAATGGCGTATCTGCCTATCGGATGCGTCTGCTGGCAAATAGGAGATGGCAGAGCGAAATTCTCCGGCCATTTCCCAGCTTCGAGATCACCTGCGTGAAATCCCCTTTCTGGCGGACCATGGCCGTGCTGGCCTGCCTGCTGGTCGGCCTGTACATCCTCAACCCCCTCGGCGTGCCGAGCCAGGACCCACGCCTGCGCCTGCTCGGCGGCTCGACCTTTTCCATCCGCTCGTCGTCGATGACACCGGGCCTGCAGCCGGGCGACTACATCCTGGTCAGCGCTGCCAGCTATGCCTTCAGCGAGCCAGCCGACGGCGAGGTCGTGGTGTTCCGCCCGCCGAGCGACCCGGCGCAGATCTATATCAAGCGCATAGCCGGACGCCCCGGAGATCGCTTGAGGATTTCCGCTGGGAAGCTGTTCGTGAATGACCGGGAGATCACCCAGCCTTACCTGGATGCACGACAGAACCGGCGCGAGGACTCACTCCGGGTTCAGGAACAGGTCGTCCCCGAGGGGCAGTACTTCATGCTCGGTGACAACCGCGACAACTCCCTCGACAGTCGCTACTTCGGCTACGTGCCGCGGGCGAACCTGATCGGCCGCGCTGCGTACGTCTGGTATGCGAACGACACGGGGCGCATCGGCCCCTTGCACTAGCGTTCAGGCGCGGCACGGCTGGCGCTCTTTCACGGCGTCTTGATGAAGCGGACATTGTCCTTCTTGATCAGGATCGTCTCGCCGTTGAGCTGCTCGAATTCGTAGTAGTCATTGTATTTGTCGTAGTCGGAGTGATCCTTCACCAGGACTTCGCTGCCATCCTGCAGCGTCACCACGGCCTTGTCGGCGCATCCGGCGAGGCCGAGCAGCAACAGGCAGGTGATCAAGGCTTTCAACTTCATAGTTTCTCCACGGGGCATCGTACCCGCCCGGGCAGCAAGGGCTGGAGGTACGCTGGGTTGCCTGTGTGACCATGGAAGTTTCAGGAAATTCCGACACCCCCCTTCAAGTATCGAGCCATACGTCGCGTGCCCAGGTCCACACCGAGTCCCAGGTTTCCTCGGTGAGTTCACCATCGGCCCAGAGGATCACCTCGCCGTCCTCGGCCACCGCGTAGTAGTCGTCACCATCGGCGCAGAGCGGGATCAGCTCGCGCGGCAGGCCACTGGCCCAGGCCACGGCGGCGACTTCCGGCAGGTAGGTATGGGATTGCGGATCGGTCGCCGTCACCGGTTCCAGGCGGCCATAGACCACGTCGCTGACCAGCAGGAGGAACTCGCGGAATTCCGACGGAATGCCGATCAGCAGGGCTTCTTCGATTTCCACCAGCAGTTCTTCGTCCGGCAGTTCCAGCGGTACCGGCACCGGCTCGTTCGCTTCACGCAACTTCTCGATCACATCTTCCACAGGCGGGGCCTCTCTACATTCGACGGTTGGCGCGCTTTATACAGTAGTAGCCGGCCATCCGCGCAAGACCACTGCGCGAGCGCCGTCCGGACGAGCGGCGGGCCCGCGGGGAACACTGCGCTGCCTTGCCGGTAGGGACGACGGAAACGAAAAAGCCCGGCAATCGCCGGGCTTTTTCAACACGCGCAGGATCAGTTCTGGCGGATGCCAGCCACCAGCCAGGGCTGGTTCTCGCCCTGCGGGCGCTCCATGCGCCAGCTTTCGCTGAAGGGCTCGCCCTGGTCGAAACGCGAGGATTTCGACACGCCGCTGAAGGTCAGGGTGGCGATGGTCTTCTCGGCCTGGTCGTCCACGCCTTCGAGCTGCACATCGAGGTTGTCGATGTAGGTGGACTGGTAGCCGTCGCCCAGGTCAGCGCGCTCCTGCTTGAGGAACTGCAGCATCTGCGGGGTGACGAACTCGGCGATCTTGTCCATCTCGTTGGAGTCCCAGTGCTGCTGCAGGGACATGAAGTGCTCGCGGGCAGCGGCGACGAAACGGGTCTCGTCGAACCAGCTCGGCGCGTTGATCACCGGGCGGCTGTCCATCACCGGACGGGAAGCACCACCGAAGATCGACGGCGTGGCGGCCGGCATTTCACGCTGCATCGGCGCATGTCCACCGGCCATGGCGGGCTGGTTGCCCTGCTGCTGGCGGCGACGGGAAGCGATGAAGCGGAAGGCGATGAATGCAATCAGCGCGATGATCAGGATGTCGAGGAACTGCATGCCCTGGAAGCCGTCGCCCATGAACATGGAGGCGAGCAGGCCACCGGCGGCGAGGCCGGCCAGCGGGCCGAGCCAGCGCGAAGCACCGCTCTTGGCAGCGGCGCCGGCAGCGCCTGCGGCGGCACCGGTTGCGGCCGGGCCGGCGGCAGTCGGGGAATTCGGGGCGGCGTTGGGTGTCGCCTGGCGGGTCTGGTGGCTTGGCGCCGAGCCCATGCTCTTGCCACCACCGAAACGCTTGGCGGCGTTGACGTCGAGGCTGAGCGTCACGGCGACACAGAAGGCCATGGCAAGGCTGAGAAAGCGCTTCATGGTTGTCATTCTCTTGGTTGGTATACGACGCACGTCATGTTGCCGACCGATGCCCTAGAGGGCCAGTCGGATTTTGTTTCGTGCTGTTGCCCTGTCACGGGCCGGGCGTCTGATATGGGGGCAGATGAATCCCTTTCCAAATCAGTCTGTTACTGATTCTTTCAGAACCGCCTGTCGGAGGACTCGGATGGTAGGCTTCGCTGAGCGAGGCCGTCAGCCGCGCGATCCCCCTGACCAGCTCGCCGCGAGGACCGCCGACCATGCATGCCATCGACTTCATCCAGGACCTCGCGGTGATCATGCTGATCGCCGGCTTCGTCACCATCCTCTGTCATCAGTTCAAGCAGCCGGTGGTGCTGGGCTACATCATCGCCGGGGTGATCATCGGTCCGCACACCCCGCCCTTCGCCCTGGTGCACGACGAGGAAACGATCAAGACCCTCGCCGAGCTGGGGGTGATCTTCCTGATGTTCTGCCTGGGGCTGGAGTTCTCCCTGCGCAAGCTGTTCCAGGTCGGCGCCACGGCGTTCATCGCCGCCTTCCTGGAAATCACCCTGATGATCTGGGCCGGCTTCGAGATCGGCCGGCTGTTCGACTGGAGCACCATGGATTCGCTGTTCCTCGGCGCGATCCTGGCGATGTCCTCCACCACCATCATCATCAAGGTCCTGGGCGACCTGAAGATGAAGAACGAGCGCTTCGCCCAGCTGATCTTCGGCGTGCTGATCATCGAGGACATCCTTGGCATCGGCATCATCGCGCTGTTCTCCGGCATCGCCGTGAGTGGCTCGGTGGAGGCTGATCAGGTGTTCTCGACGGTCGGTAAGCTCAGCCTGTTCATGGTCGTCGCGCTGGTCGTCGGCATCCTGCTGGTGCCGCGCCTGCTGGCCTACGTGGCGAAATTCGAAAGCAACGAGATGCTGCTGGTGACGGTGCTGGGGCTGTGCTTCGGCTTCTGCCTGCTGGTGGTGAAGCTGGAATACAGCATGATCCTGGGCGCCTTCCTGATCGGCGCGATCATGGCCGAGTCGCGCCAGCTGATCCAGATCGAGCGCCTGATGGAGCCGGTGCGCGACATGTTCAGCGCGATCTTCTTCGTCGCCATCGGCCTGACCATCGATCCCAAGGTGCTGGTGGACTACGCCGCGCCGATCCTGGTGATCACCCTGGTGGTGGTGGCGGGCAAGTTGATCTCCTGCGGCGCCGGCGCTTTCATCGCCGGCAACGACGGGCGCACCTCGATGCGCGTGGGCATGGGCCTTTCGCAGATTGGCGAGTTCTCCTTCATCATCGCCGCGCTGGGCATGAGCCTCGGCGTCACCAGCGACTTCCTCTACCCGGTGGTGGTCGGCGTGTCGGCCATCACCACACTGCTGACGCCCTATCTGATCCGCTCGGCCGACCCGTTGGCGCTGTACCTCGGCCGTAGCCTGCCGTCGCCCATGGTGCGGGTGTTCAGCCTTTACGGTGAGTGGTTGCGCAGCATCAAGCCGCGCGGCGACAAGGCGATCCTCGCCGGGATGATCCGCCGCATCCTGCTGCAGGTCGGGGTCAACCTGACCCTGGTGATCGGCATCTTCTTCAGCCTGGCGTTCTTCGCCGACCGTCTGTCGCAGTGGCTGGCGCAATTCGTCGAGCACGACGCACTACACAAGGCGCTGATCTGGGGCGCCGCATTGCTGCTGTCGTTGCCGTTCCTGATCGCCGCCTACCGCAAGCTCAAGGCGCTGGCGATGCTGCTGGCGGAGATGGGCGTGAAGGCGGAAAGCGCCGGACGCCACACCGCCCGTGTGCGCCGGGTGATTTCCGAGATGATCCCGCTGCTGTCGCTGGGCGGCATGATGCTGCTGCTGGCGGCGCTCAGTTCGAGCATCCTGCCGCCGGGCGAGCTGCTGGTGGTGGTGGCGCTGATCGCCGCGCTGGTGATCGCGGTGTTCTGGCGCTGGTTCATCCGCGTGCACTCGCGGATGCAGGTGGCGCTGATCGAGACGCTGGAGCAGAACGGCGGCGGGCATCACTGAGCCCGTTGCTGAGCCGGGCGTAGGAGCGGACTTCGTCCGCGATGTTCCGAGCTCGCTGTGAGCTATCGCGGACGGAGTCCGCTCCTGCGCATATCCGTGCGGCGGTGCCGGGCGGTCAGATCGCCTCCAGCTTCGCGTACCCCATCATCAGCCACTTGCTGCCCTCGCTGTCGAAGTTCACCTGCACCCGTGCCTGGGCGCCGGAGCCTTCGAAGTTGAGGATCACGCCGTCGCCGAACAGCGGGTGGCGCACGGACTGGCCGAGGCTGAACGGGGTGTCCGGTACGCTGGCGCCGCTGAACAGGTTGCCGCTGCGCTGGTTGCCCGACAGCGGCCGGCTCACCGAGTTGGACAGGCGCACTTCCTGGATCAGGCTCGGCGGGATTTCGCGGACGAAGCGCGAGACCTTGTTGTAGGTCTCGCTGCCGTACAGCCGGCGGGTTTCCGCGTAGGTCATGACCAGGCGGTGCATGGCGCGGGTGATGCCCACGTAGGCCAGGCGGCGTTCTTCCTCCAGACGGCCGGGATCTTCCAGGCTCATCTTGTGCGGGAACAGGCCTTCTTCCACACCGGCGACGAACACCAGCGGGAATTCCAGGCCCTTGGCGCTGTGCAGCGTCATCAGCTGCACGCTGTCCTCGAAGGCGTCGGCCTGGGTGTCGCCGGACTCCAGCGCGGTGTGGTCGAGGAAGGCCACCAGCGGCGGTGTGTCCTCGTCGTCCGAAGTCTCGAAAGCGCGGGCGGCGCTGACCAGTTCTTCCAGGTTTTCCACCCGGGCCTGGCCTTTCTCGCCCTTCTCTTCCTTGTGGTAGGTGATCAGGCCGGACTGCTCGATGACGATCTGGGTCATCTGGTGCAGCGGCATGCCCTCGACCTTCACCGCCAGCAGGTCGACGGTTTCCAGGAACCCGTTCAGCGCGCTGGCGGCGCGGCCGGCCACGGCCTTGGCGGCGATCACGTCGTTGATCGCGCGCCACATCGAGGTGCCGTTGTGGCGGGCGGCGTTGCGGATCGCCTCGACGGTCTTCTCGCCGATGCCGCGCGGCGGCACGTTGATCACCCGCTCCAGCGCAGCGTCGTCGTCGCGCAGGCGGATCAGGCGCAGGTAGGCCAGGGCGTTCTTGATCTCGGCGCGCTCGAAGAAGCGCTGGCCGCCGTAGATGCGGTAGGGAATCTTCTCGCGCAGCAGCGCCTCTTCCAGCACCCGGGACTGGGCGTTGGAGCGGTAGAGGATGGCGATTTCGCTGCGCTTGAGGCCGTCCTTGCGCAGGGCGTCCTCGATGGTCTCGACGATGTAGCGCGCCTCGTCGTGCTCGTTGAAGCCCGAGTACAGGGTGATCGGGTCGCCGTCGACGCCGTCGGTCCACAGTTCCTTGCCCAGGCGCCCGCTGTTGTTGGCGATCAGCGCGTTGGCGGCCTTGAGGATGGTGCCGGTGGAGCGGTAGTTCTGCTCCAGGCGGATGTCCTCGGTGCCGGCGAAGTCATCGCCGAACTGCTGGATGTTCTCGATCTTCGCGCCGCGCCAGCCGTAGATCGACTGGTCGTCGTCGCCCACCACCATCAGGCTCTCGCCGCCCTTGCCGAGGAAGCGCAGCCAGGCGTACTGCACGGCGTTGGTGTCCTGGAACTCGTCCACCAGGATGTGGCGGAAGCGCCGCTGGTAGTGCTCCAGCAGGCTCGGGCGGTCGCGCCAGAGGTCCAGCGAGCGCAGCAGCAGCTCGGCGAAGTCGACCACGCCGGCACGGGCGCAGGCCTCTTCGTAGGCCTGGTAGACGCTGACCATGGTCGCCAGATACAGGTCGCCGCCGGCCTGGATGTTCTGCGGGCGGTTGCCCTCGTCCTTCTGGCCGTTGATGAACCATTGCGCCTGGCGCGGCGGCCAGCGCTGCTCGTCGAGGCCCAGCTCGCGCACCACGCGCTTGACCAGGCGCAGCTGGTCGTCGCTGTCGAGGATCTGGAAGTTCTCCGGCAGCCCGGCTTCCTGCCAGTGCGCGCGCAGCAGGCGGTGCGCCAGGCCATGGAAGGTGCCGACCCACATGCCGGCCGGGTTGATCCCCAGCAGCTGCTCGATCCGCGCGCGCATCTCGGCGGCGGCCTTGTTGGTGAAGGTCACGGCCAGGATGCTGTGCGGCGAAGCGCGCTCGACCTGGATCAGCCAGGCGATGCGGTGCACCAGCACGCGAGTCTTGCCGGACCCGGCACCGGCGAGTACGCGCTGGCGCCCCAGCGGCGCGGCTACGGCCTGGCGCTGCGGGTCATTGAGGGAGTTGAGCAGGTAGGAGAGGTCATCGTTCATGGGACGGCATTCTACCGACGGGCGGTTTTCCCCGGCAAACCCGCCCGCTGTCCGGCGTCTTCCCGACGAAAGTTGGGCGGGCACGCAGCCAATTGCCATCATCCTGCTTGGGTGGGGCTACCTCCTCGGGTATGCTCCGCCGACGCCTAGGCCTGAAACCTACAAGAAAAACGCCTATGACCGCTTATGTAGAGCCTTCGGCGATCCCGGTGAGCCATGCCGAGATCCGCCAGCAGTACGCTCACGAAATTGCCGTCGAACGCACCCGCCTCCTCTATCAGGGCTCGCGGGTGCCGACCCTGCTCATGCTGCTCAACGGCCTGGCCTGCGCCGGGCTGCTGTGGGATTACGTGCAGCCGGGGCTGCTGGCCGGCTGGCTGGTATGGCTGGTGCTGCTGGCCGTGCTGCGGCTGATCCAGGTATCCGCCTTCAACGCGGCTTCCACCGAGCGCCAGGCCAGCCCGCACTGGCAGCGCACCTTCCTGTTCGGCGCCGGCGCTTCGGGGCTGACCCTGGCCTTTGCCGCCATCGCCCTGGTGCCACCGGACGCCTTTCTCCAGCAATCCCTGGTCTTCGGCCTGATCGCCGCGGCCATCCTGTCGGCCAGCGTTGCCTACGCGGTCAGCCTGCCGGCGTTTCTTACCTTCTCCTTGCCCTGCCTGTTCCCGTCCATTGCCTATTTATTGATCAGCGAGAATCCGCTGCAGCAAGGCTGGGGTGTGCTCGGGGTAATCCTGCTGGCTGCGCTGCTGGTGGTCGCCTGGCAGATTCACCGGCTGGTGCATTCCGGCCTGCTGCGACGCTTCCAGGCCCAGGCGCTGGTGGCGCACCTGGAGCGCGCCAAGGCGCAGACCGAGGCGCTGAACCAGGACCTGGAGCATGAAGTCGAGCAGCGCCGCCGCGCCGAACGCGAACTCTGCCGAGCCCGCGATGCGCTGCAGGAGCGGGTGGAGGCGGGCAGCGCGCAGCTCAGCCACACCGAAGCGCGCCTGGCCCTGGCGCTGGAAGCCAGTGAACTGGGCCTGTGGGACTGGAACCTGTTGACCGACGAGGTGCACCACTCGCACCTGGAAGAAATCTTCGGGATCACCCAGGACGCGGTGAAGAGTGTGCGCAACGACCTGCGCCCGCGCCTGCATCCCGACGATCTGCCGCTGCTGCGCCGCGCGCTGGTCGAACACCTGAAGGGCCGTACCGACGGCTACCGCATCGAATACCGCGTGCGCCACGCCGATGGCCACTGGGTCTGGGTCGAGGACCGCGGCCGGGTCATGGAGCGCGATGGCGAGGGGCAGGTCACGCGGATGGTCGGTACCCGCGCCGATATCTCCACCCGCAAGCTGCGCGAAGAGGAACAGCGCCTGGCCGCCACGGTGTTCGAGGCCGCCAGCGAAGGCATCATCATCCTTGACCCGGATTACCGCCTGATCGCCATCAACGAGGCCTTCACTTCACTGACCGGCTACCGCCGCGACGAGCTGCTCGGGCACAACGTGGCGCGCCTGATGGGCTCGGCGGAAAGCCTGCGGCGCTACCAGTCGATCCGTGCCGAGCTGGAGCGCCAGGGCACCTGGCAGGGCGAGCTGATCGAGACGCGCAAGAACGGCGAGCTGTACCCGCAGTGGCTGCAGCTCAACGTGGTGCGTGACAGCCGTGGGCAGGTCGCCCATGTGGTCGGCTTCTTCGCCGACCTCACCGCCCGCCGCGATGCCGAGGAGCGCCTGCGCTACCTGTCGCACTACGACGAACTCACCGGCCTGGCCAACCGCACGCTGTTCAAGGAACGCCTGCACGAGGCCAGCCAGCGCGCGCGCCAGGAAGGCCGCACGGCGGCGCTGCTGCTGATCGACCTGGATCGCTTCAAGCTGCTCAACGACAGCCTCGGCCACGAAGTCGCCGACCAGCTGCTGCGGCAGATGTCGCGGCGCATGACCCAGACCGTGCCCGAAGCCGACACCATCGCCCGGCTGTCCGGCGACGAGTTCGCCGTGCTGATCGATTCCTACGCCAGCCTCGCCGCGCTGGCGCGGCTGTCCAGCCGGCTGCTGGCCAAGCTGCGCACGCCGATGACCGTGGGCGGCCACGAACTGGTGGTCAGCGCCTCGGTGGGCATCAGCCTGCTGCCGGAAAACGCCTGGGAAATCTCCGCGCTGATGAGCCAGGCGAACATGGCCATGCAGCACGCCAAGCACCTGGGCGGCAACACCTTCCAGTTCTTCACCGACAACCTGCAGGCCTGCACCCTGGAGCGCCTGCAGCTGGAAACGCGACTGCGCAAGGCCATCGACGAAGGCCAGCTGGACGTGCACTACCAGCCCAAGCTGAACCTCGCCAACGAACGCCTGGATAGCGCCGAAGCGCTGGTGCGCTGGCATCACCCGGAGATGGGCATGGTGCCGCCCAGCGATTTCATCGGCCTCGCCGAGGAGACCGGGCTGATCGGCGCCATCGGCGAGTTCGTCCTGCGCCGCGCCTGCCAGCAGGCCCGCGCGTGGCAGAAGCAGGGGCGCGAATTGCGGGTCTCGGTGAACCTCTCGGTGCACCAGCTGCGCACCGGCAATCTGGTCGACCTGGTGCGTACCGTGCTGGAAGACACCGGCCTGCCGCCGCACCTGCTGGAACTGGAACTGACCGAAAGCCAGCTGCTGGACAACGTCGAGAGTGTCTCCACGACCTTCCGCCAGTTGCGCGAGATGGGCGTGAAGCTGGCCATCGACGACTTCGGCACCGGCTATTCCTCGCTCAGCTACCTGAAGCGCTTCCCGGTGGACTACGTGAAGATCGACCAGACCTTCATCCGCGACCTGTCCGAACGCGGCGAAGACGCGGCCATCACCCGTGCGATCATCGCCATGGCGCACAGCCTGGAACTGAAGGTGGTGGCGGAGGGCGTCGAGCAGGCCGAACAGCTGCGCTTCCTGCGCGCCCACGGTTGCGACGAGATTCAGGGCTACCTGATCAGCCAGCCGCTACCGGCGGAGAAGTGCCTGGCGCTGCTGGAGAGAAGCGACCGGCACTGAGCGCGCCGGCCGCACGGAACGACGTTACTTGAGGGTGACGATCCACTCGGCGAGGGTCTTGGCTTCCTCCTCGCTGACGGTGCGGTTGGCCGGCATCGGGATCGGCCCCCAGACGTCCTTGCTGCCGGTGAGGATGCTGTGGCTGATGTGCGCCGTGCCGTCGGCGCCGTACTTGGCGGCGACCTCATGGAACGCCGGGCCCACCAGCTTCTTGTCCACCGCATGGCAGGCCACGCAGGCCTTCGCCTTGAACAGCTCTTCGCCGCTGCTGGCCAGCGCCGTCGTCTGGACCAGCATGCCACCCAGCAGCAGGGCAACCAGGGCTTTGTTCATCACCGCTCTCCTCACAGGCTTGGCGCTTCGAGGCGCCGTTCGTATGCGCCGGCTTCCCGCCCGGCTTCTGTGGCGATTCTAGGAGCGGCCCTGATGGCCTTGGCTTGATGGCAATCAAGAACTCCTCGCGTCGTGCTTGAGGCGGGTGGCTTGGCTGATTAGCTTGCCTACCGAAACTTCCTACAGAGAATTCCTCGCCATGAATGCCCCCGCCCAGCCCATCGAGCCGCTCTTCTACCAGGCGACCGGCAACGAGGTGGCGCTGTTCACCCACGCCTCCGCCCAGGGCATGCCGGTGCTGATCAAGGGCCCGACCGGTTGCGGCAAGACCCGTTTCGTCCAGCACATGGCGCAGCGTCTGAACCTGCCGCTGTACACCGTGGCCTGCCATGACGACCTGTCGGCGGCGGACCTGGTCGGCCGCCACCTGATCGGCAGCGACGGCACCTGGTGGCAGGACGGCCCGCTGACCCGCGCGGTGCGCGAAGGCGGCATCTGCTACCTGGACGAAGTGGTGGAGGCGCGGCAGGACACCGTCGTGGTGCTGCACCCGCTGGCGGACGACCGCCGTGAACTGTTCATCGAGCGCACCGGCGAAGCCCTGGTGGCGCCGCCGGGCTTCATGCTGGTGGTGTCCTACAACCCCGGCTATCAGAACTTGCTGAAGGGCATGAAGCCCAGTACGCGCCAGCGCTTCGTCGCCCTGCATTTCGACTATCCGACGCCGGAAGTGGAAGCCGGCATCATCTCTCGCGAGGCTGGGGTGTCCCCCGAACTGGCTCAGCGCCTGGCGCAACTGGGCGTGGCCCTGCGCCGTCTGGGCCGGCAGGAGCTGGAAGAGGTCTGCTCGACGCGCCTGCTGGTGCTCACCGCGCGCCTGCTGCAGGCCGGTGTCGCGCCGCGCGATGCCTGCCGCGCCGGGCTCGCCGAGCCGCTGTCGGACGACGCGGCCACGGTTACCGCGCTGATGGACCTGGTCGATGTCCACTTCGCCTGAGGCGACGTTCAGTGCCCGGCGACTGCCGGGCGACCTGGCGATGTGGTTGTTCATCCTCGCCGAGCTGACGGTCTTCGCCATCCTCATCATCGTCTTCGCCGTGACCCAGCACCTGGATGTCGAAGGCTTCCGCGCCGGGCGCGCGCAACTGGACCTGTCCACCGCCCTGGCGTTGACCCTGACCCTGCTCACCGCCGGCTTCTGTGCGGCGCTGGCGGTGGAGCAGGTGCGCCACGGCCGCCAGCGCCGCGCGGCTGCATTACTGGCTCTTGCCGTGCTGCTGGGTTTGGCCCATGTGGTGCTCAAGTCCGGCGAATACCATCACCTCGCCGCGCGCGGGCTGGACCTGGAATACAGCACCTTCTTCACCCTGTTCTGGCTGATCACCGGCTTCCACTTCCTGCACGTGTTGCTGGGGCTGGTGATCCTCGGCTGGATGACCCTGCGCTGCCTGCGCGGCGCCTACCGCAGCGACGAGCTGGGCGGGCTGGAGTCCGGCGCGCTCTACTGGCACATGGTCGACCTGGTCTGGGTGGTGCTGTTCCCGCTGGTCTACGTGCTGGCGCCCGGCTCATGAAGACGCTGCTGCTCGCCTGGCTGCTGATGTTGCCCATGTCCGTCGCCTCCGTCTGGCTCGGCCACCATGCGCCCGACCTGCTGCTGCCGGTGGCGGCGATCCTGCTGCTGGGCCTGGGCAAGGCCTGGCTCATCGCGCTGCGCTTCATGGAGCTGAGCCACGGCCCGCGCCTGTGGCAGGCGCTGTTGCTCGGCTGGCCGCTGGTGGTCACCTGCGTGATCCTGGCCATTCACGCAACTCATTGATTTTCCTTCTGAAAAATACCTGACTGGAAGCATTGGTCTTTCTTGATTGCCATCAAGCGAGACGTCCTAGGAGGCTTCCTACAATGGCCCCGACCGTGACCTAGGAGGGCCCCATGTCAGAGACATTTACCAAAGGGATGGCGAGGAACATCTACCTGGGAGGAGGCGTTTTCTTCTTCCTGGTGTTCCTCGCGCTGACCTATCACACCGAAACCACCTTCCCCAAGCGCACCAACCAGAGTGAGCTCACCGAATCGGTGGTGCGCGGCAAGCTGGTGTGGGAGCAGAACAACTGCGTGGGGTGCCACTCGATCCTCGGCGAAGGCGCCTACTTCGCGCCGGAGCTGGGCAACGTCGCCATCCGCCGTGGCGGTGATGCGGCCTTCGGCAGCTTCCTCGCCGCCTGGATGAAGATGCAGCCGCTGGGCGTGCCCGGTCGCCGGCAGATGCCGCAGTTCCACCTGAGCGACCAGGAGGTCACCGACCTCGCGGCGTTCCTGCTGTGGACATCGAAGATCGACACCAACAAATGGCCGCCGAACAAGGAGGGTTGAGCATGAACCCGGGCAATCCCTATCTGAAATTCGCCTCGCAGTCGGTGGCCAAGCCGTACTTCGTATTCGCCCTGATGCTCTTCGTCGGGCAGATCGTCTTCGGGCTGATCATGGGCATGCAGTACGTGGTCGGTGACTTCCTGTTCCCGGCGATCCCCTTCAACGTCGCGCGGATGGTGCACACCAACCTGCTGATCGTCTGGCTGCTGTTCGCCTTCATGGGCGCGGCCTACTACCTGATCCCCGAAGAGGCCGACCGCGAGCTGTACAGCCCGAAATTGGCCATCGTGCTGTTCTGGGTGTTCGCCATCGCCGGCGTGCTGACCATCCTGGGCTACCTGCTGGTGCCTTATGCGGGCCTGGCCAAGCTGACCCACAACGAGCTGCTGCCGACCATGGGCCGGGAGTTCCTCGAACAGCCGACGATCACCAAGATGGGCATCGTGGTGGTGGCGCTGGGCTTCCTCTTCAACATCGGCATGACCATGCTGAAAGGCCGCAAGACCGCCGTCAGCGTGGTGATGATGACCGGCCTGGTGGGCCTGGCGGTGTTCTTCCTGTTCTCCTTCTACAACCCGGAAAACCTCGCCCGCGACAAGTACTACTGGTGGTGGGTCGTGCACCTGTGGGTGGAAGGCGTGTGGGAGCTGATCATGGGCGCGATGCTGGCCTTCGTGCTGATCAAGATCACCGGCGTCGACCGCGAAGTGGTGGAGAAATGGCTCTACGTGATCATCGCCATGGCCCTGATCACCGGCATCATCGGTACCGGCCACCACTTCTTCTGGATCGGCGCACCGCAGGTCTGGCTGTGGCTGGGCTCGATCTTCTCCGCGCTGGAGCCGCTGCCGTTCTTCGCCATGGTCCTGTTCGCCTTCAACATGGTGAACCGTCGTCGCCGCGAACACCCGAACAAGGCCGCCGCGCTGTGGGCCCTGGGCACCACCGTGACCGCCTTCCTCGGCGCCGGCGTGTGGGGCTTCCTGCACACCCTGGCTCCGGTGAACTACTACACCCACGGCTCGCAGCTCACCGCGGCCCACGGTCACCTGGCCTTCTACGGCGCCTACGCGATGATCGTCATGACCATGATCAGCTACGCCATGCCGCGCCTGCGGGGCATCGGCGAAGCGCCTGACGCCCGTGCGCAGAGCCTGGAGATCTGGGGCTTCTGGCTGATGACCATCTCCATGCTGCTGATCACCCTGATGCTCACCGCCGCCGGCATCGTCCAGGTCTGGCTGCAACGCATGCCCGCCGATGGCGCCGCCATGCCATTCATGGCCACGGTCGAGCAGCTGAAGATCTTCTTCTGGCTGCGCCTGTACGCCGGTGTCGGCTTCTTCATCGGGCTGATCTGCTACCTGCTGAGCTTCCGCCAGCGCGGCCGCGTGGCCGTGGCTTCCGGCGCGGCTCAGGTGAGCTGATCGATACCGTCCACCCGGGCCCGTCCGCTTTGCGGCGGGCCTTTTGACGTTTACGGGGCCTGCCGGGCGCGTGCGAGATGACCGGCAGCGCTTTTAGCTCCCTCTCCCTTCAGGGAGAGGGCGGGGGGAGAGGGCCGCACCCAGCGCCGGAGTGGCCGGTAGCACCCTCTCCCTGACCCTCTCCCTGAAGGGAGAGGGGACTGGTTCGGCGTGGCGCTTGGTGCCGTGCCTCCCTGTACCTTCTCTCCCTTGGAGGCGCCATGACCATCCACCTCGAAATCGAAGAAAGCTTCGGCCGCGTCTGGCACCGCTTCATCACCCGCCGCGCCAGCCCGGAGTTCGAGGAGGCAGCCGTCAGCCTGGATGAAGTGCGGCGCAGCCTGCTGCTGCTGTTTCGCGGCACTGGCGGCGAGGCCGGGGTCGGCGTGGAGGCGGCCAGCGCTCGTGAACTGCTGGTGCGCCGCAGCCTGCTGCAGCAGGTGGCCGGCACCTGCCAGCAATTGCCGGTGGCCTGGTTCGACGCCGATTCCCTGCGCCTGCCCGCGCAGCTGGCGGTGTACCCCGACGCCGAACTGAACCGCGAGCTCTACCGCTGGCTGGCGCTGCTCGCTGCCCAGAGCCAGCCGATGCGCCACTGGGCGCGGGACAACCAGGCGTGGACCTGCGCAGTCCTGGAACGCTACCCATTGCTGCGCCCGCGCTACCACCGGCTGGTGGAAGCGCTGCTCAGCCTGCGGCCCGATGTCGACGATCTGCCGCCCGCCGAGGCAGAGCTGGAGCTGGCGCTGCAACGGGCGCTGCGCGATCCCGGCTGCGTCGAGCGCCTGCCGCGCAGCGAGAAAGCGCCTTGGCCGCTGCCGCTCTGGCTGTATCCGCCGCAAAGACTGGCCGCGCCGCAGCACACCGACCTGATCGACGGCGACGAGCACGGCCGTTCCGCCCACAGCGAAGCCAAGGGCCTGGCACGCAAGCGTGCCGAGCGGGTCGAGCAGGACCCCGGCCGCGGCGGCCTGCTGCTGTTCCGCCTGGAGAACCTGTTCAGCTGGTCCGAGCACATCGAACTGGATCGCGCCGGCGACGACAGCGAGGACCTCGATGCGGCGAAGGTCGCCGACGACCTCGACCATCTGAGCATGTCGCGGCAGCGGCAGAAGAAGGGCGGCGGGCTGAAGCTCGACCTCGACCTGCCGGCTTCCGACTACGACGACGTGCCGCTGGGCGAGGGCATTCGCCTGCCGGAATGGGATTACCGCCGCCAGCAGCTGCTCGACGACCACGTCTGCCTGCAGCCGATGCTGCCCCGCGATGCCGTGCCGGCACCATTGCCCGACGCCCTGGCGCCGATTGCACGGCGCCTGCGCCGGCAGTTCGAGAGCCTGCGCCAGCAACCGCAGTGGCTGCGCCGGCAACCCCAGGGCGCGGAGCTGGACCTGGAAGCCTGGCTGGATTTCAGCGTCGAACGGCGCCTCGGCGCGTGCAGCGAGCCGGGGTTGTTCCTCGAACGCCGGCAGACCCGCCGTGACCTCGCGTGCCTGCTGCTGGCGGACCTGTCGATGTCCACCGACGCGCACATCGACAACGAGCACCGGGTGATCGACCTGATCAGCGACAGCCTGCTGCTGTTCGGCGAGGCGCTGCAGGCGGTGGGCGATCGGTTCGCGTTGTACGGCTTCTCCTCGCTGCGTCGCCAGCAGGTGCGCCTGACCCAGCTGAAGACCTTCGATGAGCGCCACAACGATGTGGTGCGCGGGCGTATCCGCGCGCTGCGGCCGGGCTACTACACGCGCATGGGCGCGGCGATCCGCCGGGCCACGCAGCTGCTGCTGGAGCGCAAGGAGCGCCAGCGCGTGCTGCTGATCCTCACCGACGGCAAGCCCAATGACCTGGACCTTTACGAGGGACGCTACGGCGTCGAGGACACCCGCCAGGCCGTACTCGAAGCCCGTCGCGCCGGGCTGCTGCCGTTCTGCATCACCATCGACCGCGAGGCGGCGGACTACCTGCCGCATCTGTTCGGCAGCCAGGGTTACCTGCTGATCAACGATCCGGCGCAGTTGCCGGTGCAGTTGCCGCAGCTCTATCGCCAGCTCACCCGCCGCCAGGGGTAGCAGCTCTTTTGTAGGAGCGAGCTTGCTCGCGAACCGAACCCCGCAGCGGGGCCTGTTCGCGAGCAAGCTCGCTCCTACGAAAAGCAAAAAAGCGGATTTGAGTGGGAGTGAGGAACGTAGGGCGAATGAAGCGGAACGCTTCATCTGCCGTGGCGGATATCGCCTGGGGCGTTATGCGCCCTACGGGATATCGGTGGGATGTGCGGAATCAGCGCGGCAACCAGACCATCATCACCCCGCAGAACACCGCGAGGCACACGCAGTACCAGGCGAAGCGCCGCAGTCGGCGCTGCTTCGCCAGTTCCTGATCCAGCGGCAGAGGCATCCCGCACTGCGGGCAGTCCGCCGCATCCTCGGGGCTCTCGTGCTGGCAGTACAGGCACTGGCGCATGGGCTACTCGAATTGTTCCAGGCGCGCCACGTCGAGCACCTGCACGCTGCGGCCGTCGAGGTCGATGATGTTCTCGTCGATCAGCCGGCGCAGCACGCGGGAGAAGGTTTCCGGCTGGATCGACAGGTGCCCGGCGACCAGCTGCTTGGCCATCGGCAGCTCGAAGCGCTGGTCCTCGCTGCCATGGCGGTTGAGCTGGGTGAGCAGGTAGCGCACCACGCGGTGGGTGGAGTTCTTCAGCGACAGTGTCTCGATCTCGTTGATCCGCCGATGCAGGCGCACGCAGAGAGTGGCGAGCAGGGAGAAGGGCAGCTGCGGGTTGCTGTGCAGCAGCTCCATGTAGGTGCGGTTGGCGAAGCGGTAGACCTGGGTGGGCTCCAGCGCCTGGGCCGAGGCCACGTAGTCGGAGGTGTCCATCAGCATCATGGCTTCGGCGAAGGTCTGCCGGCTGCCGACGACTTCCAGCACCTTCTCCTGCCCCTCCGGGGTCAGGCGGTAGATCTTCACCGCGCCGGAAATCACGAAATAGAAGGCGTGGGCCGGCTCGCCCTGGAGGAACAGCTTGTCGCCTTTCTCCAGGTTGAGCAGCGTGCTGGTGGCAAGCAGCTGCTCCAGCTGTTCTTCGTTGAGCACGTTGAACAGATGGTGGCCGCACAGAATCTGGTGGTGGACGCGATGCGCGAGCATGGCGGAGCGCTCCTGGGCGGGGACTATCCCGCCAGTATGCGCGACGCTGCCCGGCAGCGTGGTGAGACAAGCTGTCACTGGTCGCCCTCCTGGCTTCGGGACCTGCGCTCAGGCCGGGTGGTTGGCGCCGAGGAACAGCAGGTTGTTCTCCAGGTGGATGTGCTGCATCAGGTCGCGGCGCAGCTCTTCCAGCCCGCTGTAGAGCCGCCGCCAGCTGTTGCAGCCGTCCGCCGGCACGGTGAGGTCTTCGGTCAGGGCGGCCAGCACGGCGAGGGACTGCGAATGTTCGTCGTGCTCATGGCGCATCACGCCTATGGGGCCCTGCACGTGAGTCAGCGGCACGCCCTGGCGCAGCCAGGGGAACAGCACGCTCTCCTCCTTGCACATGTGCCATTCCAGCTCTTCCTGCATGGTCTTCAGGTGCGCGGTCAGGCCGATCGGGCATTGCGGGTGGGCGCCGTGGGTCTTCTCGACGCGCTCGGCCAGCGGGATCAGCGCCGGCAGCTGCTCGCGGTGAACCTTGTGGTAGCGCTCGAGGATGTGGTCGATCAGCTGGTCGTTGCTGGTCAGACGCCAGTCGGTCTGGTCATTGGCTGGCGGCAGCGCTTGCAGTTCCTCGGCGATGTGCTGGGCGTCCAGGCCCTGTTCGCTGGCGGCTTCGCCCAGGCTGCGCTGGCCGGCGCAGCAGAAGTCGAGCTTGTAGTCGTGGAACAGCGCGGAGCTGCCCGGCAGGCTGAATGCCAGGTCGCTCAGGGTACGTTCGGTGAGGGTGTTGGTCATGGCGGGCCTCGGGTGGAGTGGGCAAGGCGGCCGCAGTCAGGGTGGCCGTCAGTCCTGATAAGGAGGCGGTCAGTCTAGGGAGGGAGGGGCGCCCGGCTCCTTGATTGCAGTCAAGCGGGCTCGACCGCCGCGTCCCGCTCGTCGCCGCCGGCCACCCGCATCAGTTGCTGCGGGTTGCACACCAGCAGCTTCTGCCGGCCGCCGACCACCAGCCCGCGGTCTTCCCAGGCACTGAGGATGCGCGAGACGGTGTGCAGGGTGGTGCCGGTCATCTCGGCGATGTCCTGGCGCGTGACTGGAAAATCGATACGGATACCGTCGGCTTCCGGTCGCCCGGACTGCTGCACCAGGCGCAGCACGGTATGGGCGACGCGCCGCTCGACCTCTTCGGTGGCCAGCTCGCAGAAGCGCACGTGAGCTTCCTGCAGGCGCTCACCGATGGCTTGCACGGTGTTCAGGGCGAAGCCGGGATGGCGCGCCAGCAGCGGCTCCCATTGCGTGGTGGGCCAGGACAGCACCAGGCTTTCCTGGGTTGCCGTGGCGGTGGCGGGGTAGTCGCGCCGGCCGAGGGCGCGGACGAAGCCGAACAGGTCACCGGGGTTGACCACGCGTACCAGCACGCGCTGGCCATCGCTGGTCAGCTGGGTCGCCTTCAGGCGGCCATGCACCAGCAGGTAGAAGCAGGAGGCCGGAGCGCCCTGTTCGAACACGGCGCCACCGCCGCGCACGCGCAGGATGCTGGCCTGGCGGAGGATGTCGGCCTGCTCGTCACGGTTGCTGCCGGCGAATGGCGGCAGGCTGCCGAGCCAGGCTTGGTTGAGGGAGAGCTGGGCGGTCACGGCAATGATCCCCGGTGGTTCGCCGCAGCATAACCATTAACCGTCGTGGCGAAACTTGAGGGGAATCAAGGGATCTCCCTGACCAGGCGGAAGCCCAGGTTGTCCGGCGGTTGCCCGGCCGCACAGCCGCCGCCGCGGGCATCACGGACGAAGTCGTTGATCGCCGCGCGGTGCTTGCCCTCGGCGATGCGGATCGAACAGGCCTCGACGCGGCTGAGCGGCTCGCCGCTGGCGTCGAGGTTGATCCGCTGGTGGCAGCTCTGCGTCCATTCCCAGACGTTGCCGCCCAGGTCGGCAATGCCGAATTCGTTGAGGCCATGACTGCCGCGCGCCTGCGGCTGCGCCGGGCCGACCGTGCGGGTTTGCGCCTCGAAGCTGTAGCGGGCCAGCCAGCGCCGGGCCGGGTTGCTGCCGTCGTCACCGTCGATGCGCAGGGCGTCGTCGGCCCAGCGCGAGCCGGCGAAAAACGCCCATTCGCGGTCGCTGGGCAGGCGCCAGGTCTGCCCGGTGCGGCGTGACAGCCAGTCGGCGTAGAGCTGTGCGTCCAGCAGGCTGGCGCCGGTCTGCGGTAGGTCGGCAGCGGGCGTGCCGGGCTCGCCGAGCGACAGGCAGTCGCCCTCGGCCACGCAGCGGGCGTATTCGGCCTGGCTGACCTGGTACTTCATCACTTCGAAGCGCGGTTGCAGGTTTTCCACCGCCGATGGCGCATCGATCGCGCGCTTGTCCTGCCAGTAGTCGCCGGCGGGGCGGAAGGCGAAAGCGCGCTGGGTCAGCTGCACCGTTTCCGGCGCGAGCTCGGGGTCGTGTTGCGGATCGAGCAGCAGGACGGCGGCGCCGAGCAGGAGCGCGGCGGGTACGCCGATCAGGGTCGCCTTGTGCATGGTTGCAGCATCCTTGGCTCACCGGAGGGAAGGGCCGGCCCGCGCGGGCCGGCCACGGGCCTTACTTGATCGGCGTCGGCGGCTCGATCTGGCTCATCAGGTCGGAGTTCCACTGCCCCTCGACCTGGAAGTGCGCGGTGGCGCCCAGCAGCACACCCTCGATCAGGTTGTGGTTGAGGTAGGCGTACAGGCCCGGCTGGCGGAAGGTGTAGAGCGCCGCGCCGGCCGCGCCGCCGGGGATGAACCAGGTTTCCAGGTCTTCCTCGGGCGGGTTGTTGAACTTGCCGGTGGCCCAGACATGGTCGCCGTGGCCGCCGATCAGGTGCGGGCGGGTATCGCGGTTGGCCTGGGAATGGACGATCAGCACGGTCTCGCCGACCTTGGATTTCAGCGCGTTCTTGCCGGTCAGGGCGCCCATCTTGCCGTTGAACACGATGTGGCTGGGGATCAGCCCCTTCATGACTTCCTGCATGTCGTTGAAGCTTTCCATCGGCGAGTTGTAGCGCTTGAACTTGCCGTCCTTGTCGCGCGGGACGTAGAAGTCCTGCTCGCCGATGTAGACCACCTTGTCGTACTTCAGGGCGCGGCCGTTGCGGTCCTTCAGGCCGTCACGCGGCAGCACCATGATCGCTCCGTTCATGCCCGACACCACGTGCCAGGGGATCATCGCGCCGCCCGGTGCGCAGTGGTAGACGAACACGCCGGGGCGGGTCGCACGGAAGCGCAGCTTGACCTGCTCGCCGGGGCTGACGATGGTCAGCGCGCCGCCGCCCAGGGCGCCGGTGGAGGCGTGGAAGTCGATGTTGTGGGCCATGGTGTTGGTGGCCGGGTTGACCAGCGTGAGCTCCAGGTAGTCGTCCTGGTGCACCACCATCAGCGGGCCGGGCACCGATCCGTTGAAGGTCATGGCATGCACCTGGGTGCCGTCGTCGTCCAGCACCAGGGTCTTCTCCTCGATGACCATGGTGAACTCGACCACCTTCGGCTTGCCGGTGGCGCGCAGCTCGTGGGCGTGGACCAGCGGCGGGGTGAGCAGCTCGACCTTGGTCCGCTGGAATTTCGACAGGTCCGGCGCCGGTCCCATGTTCTTCGGCGCCGCCTCCGCGTCGGCCAGTGCCCGGCCGCTGCCGAGCACGCTGCCGGTGACTCCTAGCACCACCGCGCCAGCCAGCAGCGTGCGGCGGGAAAGGGACATCTCTTCCTGATCGTGCATGGGTGTATCTCCGTGATCGACGAACTGTCGTTGAGCACAGAAATACGCTCCGGGTAGGAATTTTCTTTGAGCCGCAACAAACAAGGGATGCGCTGGACAACGTGTCGCAGGGCCTGCTGTGCGGTAAGTCGCGTTTACAGTCTTGTGCCCATGGAAGCGGGCAAGTGCCGGCGTGGCGATGTAAGATTCTTCCCTCTGAGCTGATTCCTCGTGCCCGCCTTTCGGGCCCAACGGACAAGGATCCTTCATGCGTCTGCACGGACTCACCCTGCTGGCCCTGATCACTGGCTGCCTCGGCGTGCAGGAAGCGCGCGCGAGCAGCGACGATTCCTGCTACCCCAGCTGGAACCTCAAGCGCGACTCGCTGGACGTCTGCAACAGCCTGCCGTTCCTGAGTCCGGGCAATGACAGCCGGGTCAATCTGCAGCTGCTGCTGGCCGATGCCGGCCAGGCAAGCGTCCCCAACCGCGCCCTATCCGACGACGAACAGCAACTGGGCTATGGCCTGGTGCCGTTCCCGCTGGCGCGCTGGCTGGAAGGCTCGGCGCCGGGAGACGCAAGCGACAGCTCCAGCGCCGCTGGCACCGCGCCGCTGGCCGACCTGGTGGCGCGCATCGGCCTGCCGGCGGACAGCCTGCCGGCCTCTTCCGACAGCTTCGCCAGTGGCGAAGGCAGCCGCTGCCGCAGCAACAACGCGGCCACCGCCCAGGACTTTCTCAGCCAGTTGCTGCTGGCCGACAGCCTGTCCGCCAGCGACCGCCAGGGCCTCGCCCGTGCGCGCCTGACCCTGCTCGGCGCCTGCCAGTGGGACGAAACCCAGCTCAGCGTGCTGCTGCCCGGCGACCTGCAGAGCGCTCCGGCCAAGGCCTACCGCAGCTACCTGAAAGCTGCGGCGGACTTCTACAGCGGGCGCTTCGGCGAGGCGCTGAAATCCTTCCGCGCGCTGCTGGACAGCGACCAGCCGTGGCTGAAGGAAACCTCGCGCTACATGGTCGCCCGCGCCTTGCTCAACCAGGCGCAGCTGAACGCCTTCGACGAAATGGGCTACCCGGACCTGCGCAAGGTCGACAAGAAAATCCTCGCCCAGGCTGAAACCGCCCTGGGCGACTACCTGAAGGCTTATCCACAGGGCCAGTACAGCGCCTCGGCGCAGGGCCTGGTGCGCCGGGTCTACTGGCTGATGAGCGACGAATCGCGGCTGGCCGGCGAGTATTCGCAGCTGTTTGCCCGCGAGGATGCCGACGATCTCGCCCAACTAGTGCAGGAAGTCGACAACAAGCTGCTGGTCACCGCCCACCCGGCCGACGTCAGCGACGCGCGCCTGCTGGCGGTGCTCGACCTGATGCAGATGCGCCATCGCGATTCCAGCGAGCCGCGCGCGCTGGACGCCGCCGGCCTGGCGGCGCAGAAGGATCTCTTCGCCAAGTACCCCGGCCTGCACGACTATCTGCTGGCGGCCTACCAGCTGTACGTCGAGGAGAAGCCCGACGAGGCGCTCAAGGCCCTCCCCGAGGAGCTGCCGGCGAAACTCGACTACCTCGCCTTCAGCCAGCAGACCCTGCGTGGCTTCGCCCTGGAAGCCGGCAACGACTGGATCGCTGCCGAGAAGCTCTGGCTGCGCCTGCTGCCGCTCGCCGAGCAGCCGCTGCAGCGCGAGCAACTGGAGCTGGCGCTGGCCTTCAACTACGAGCGCAGCGACCGCCTGGTGAAGGTGTTCGCCGAAGGCTCGCCGGTGCACACGCCGATCATCCGCGAAATCCTCCTGCGCCACGTCGCCGGCCCCGACCTGCTGCGCCAGCAGGCGAAATCCACCGGCATCTCGGTGGAGGAACGCGACACCGCGCTGTTTGCGCTGCTCTACAAGGACCTGCTGCACGGCCAGTACCAGGCCTATATCGATGACCTCGCGCTGCTGCCCACCGATGGCAGCGGCAAGCCGCTGGGCGCCAGCATCGGCTACCTCTACGGCAGCCTGCCGCTGTCGCTGTTCCAGTGGCCGGGCGGCAAGAACGACAGCGGCTACGAGTGCCCGGCGATCGTCGACATCGCCCGCGACCTGCAGCAGAGCCCGCAGCCGCCCAGGGCGCTGAACTGCCTGGGCGAGTTCATCCTGCGCAACAACCTCGACGGCTTCCCGCTGGACACCCAGCCCAGCGAACGCGAACTGGGCGGCGGCGAATCGCTGTTCCCCGGCAGCGCGTATTCGCGCATGGACGGCTACCTCAAGGTCATCGCCGACAAGCAGGCACCGGAAGACGACCGCGCCTACGCACTGTTCCGCGCCATCAACTGTTACGCGCCCAGCGGCTTCAACGGCTGCGGCAGCCAGGACATCGCCCCGGCGCAGCGCAAGCAGTGGTTCCGCACCCTCAAGGGCCAGTACTCGGCAACGCCCTGGGCCAAATCCCTGAAGTACTACTGGTAAGCCCGATGCGCCGCGCCCTGGCCATGACCCTGGCGCTGCTCGCGGGCAACGCCTCGGCGGCCGGGGTGGATGCCGCCGAGCACGATGCCTTCTGGCTCTGGAGCGGCGTCAAACCGCAGCCGGTGCTGGCCCAGGCGCGCACTCTCTACGTATTGCAAGGGCAGGTCAGCGCGCCGCGCCACAGCGATGGCCGCGCTCACCTGATCGCCCAGGGCATCGCCATCCCGCGGCTGAAGCAGGGCGAGGTCTGGGTGGTCTACCGTGCCCACACCCTGCGCTGGAACGAGGACATCTACCGCACCCTGCTGTCGCAGCTGCGCCGCTGGCGCGCGGCGGGCAACCCGGTGGTGGGCGTGCAGATCGACTTCGATGCGCGCACGCGCTACCTCAACGAGTACGTCGACTTCCTCCAGGACCTGCGCACGCGCCTGCCCGCCGGCTGCAAGCTGAGCATCACCGGGCTGATGGACTGGGGCAGCAACGCCGCGCCGGAAACCATCAACCGTTTGGCCGGCGTGGTGGACGAAGTAGTGGTGCAGACCTACCAGGGCCGCCACACCATCCCCAACTACCAGGCCTACCTGCCGCGCGTGGCGCGCCTGCAGCTGCCCTACCGCATCGGCCTGGCGCAGTACGGCCAGTGGCGGGCGCCGGACTACCTGGCGCAGAGCCGGTGGTTCAGGGGGTATGTGGTGTTCCTGCAGAACCCCTGACCGCGCGGATCAGAATCGGGTAGGGCGGATAACGCCTCAGGCGTTATCCGCCAT
Source organism: Pseudomonas sp. CAN1 (assembly GCF_030462585.1). Taxonomy (GTDB): domain Bacteria; phylum Pseudomonadota; class Gammaproteobacteria; order Pseudomonadales; family Pseudomonadaceae; genus Pseudomonas. The sequence goes on from NZ_JASMRU010000001.1 coordinate 563,205, forward strand.
TGCGGCGGATAACCCGTTCCGGGTTATGCGCCCTACGGTCTGGAGAGTCGGTGATGCGGGTGCGGGCGGCGGGCCGATCGCGGACGGAGTCCGCTCCTACGCACGCCGGCGGTTTGGGTATAGCGGCGCATGTTCCGGCGGGGTGTTGAACCTAGGGTAGGAGCGGACTCCGTCCGCGATAGGCTTCCGGCGGCAGAGGACTCAACCGCCGCCACACCCGCACTTGCCGCAATCGTTCCCGCAACCACCGGCTGCCGCTGCCTCCTGCGTATCGCGGGTGGTGCCGCCCTTCAGGTTGCGCATCAGCAGGGCGTATTGCAGGTCCAGCTCCTCGGGCAGCGGGAGGTAGACCACGTGCCCGTCGCCGGGCGCGACGGCGATGGCTTCGCCGCGGTTGTTCTCCAGCTTCTGCAGGCGGAAGGTGCGGTTGCCCGCCGGGGTCATCAGTTCGATGCTGTCGTCCACCTCGAAGCGGTTCTTCACCCGCACCTCGGCCAGGCCGTTGCGCCTCTCGCCGGTGAATTCGCCGACGAACCGCTGGCGCTCGGAGAGCGAGTGGCCGTACTGGTAGTTCTGGTACTCGTCATGCACGTGGCGACGCAGGAAGCCCTCGGTGTAGCCCCGGTGGGCGAGGGACTCCAGGGTGTCCATCAGGCCGAGGTCGAAGGCGCGCCCGGCGACCGCGTCGTCGATGGCCTTGCGGTAGGCCTGGGCGGTGCGCGCGACGTAGTAGTGCGACTTGGTCCGACCCTCGATCTTCAGCGAATGCACGCCCATCTGCGTCAAACGCTGCACGTGCTGGATAGCGCGCAGGTCCTTCGAATTCATGATGTAGGTGCCGTGCTCATCCTCGAAGGCCTCCATCAGCTCGCCGGGTCGGTTGGCTTCTTCGAGCAGGACGATTTCCTGGCTCGGCGCGCCGATGCCCAGGGTCGGTTCGACATTGCGCACTGCGTGGCCCAACTCGTCCTCGTGGGCGGCGTGGGTCTGGTATTCCCAGCGGCAGGCATTGGTGCAGGTGCCCTGGTTGGGGTCGCGGCGGTTGATGTAGCCCGACAGCAGGCAGCGCCCGGAGTAAGCCATGCACAGCGCGCCATGGACGAAGACTTCCAGCTCCATGCCCGGTACGCGCTGGCGAATCTCGCCGATTTCCTCCAGCGACAGCTCGCGGGACAGGATCACCCGCTTGAGTCCCTGCTGGCGCCAGAACTCCACGCTGGCCCAGTTCACCGCATTGGCCTGTACCGAGAGATGGATATCAACCTCGGGGAAATGCTGGCGAACCAGCATGATCAGGCCGGGATCGGACATGATCAGCGCATCCGGCCCGAGGGCGATCACCGACTCGACGTCCTGCAGGAAGGTCTTCAGCTTGGCGTTGTGCGGGGCGATGTTGACCACCACGTACAGGCGCTTGCCCAGGGCGTGGGCCTCGTTGATGCCGGTGGCGAGGTTGGCGTGGTCGAACTCGTTGTTGCGCACCCGCAGGCTGTAGCGCGGCTGGCCGGCATAGACGGCGTCGGCGCCGTAGGCAAAGGCGTGGCGCAGGCTCTTCAGCGAGCCGGCGGGGCAGAGCAGTTCGGGGGAATACGGCGTGGGGGACATGGCGGCGCAGCGGGTAGTGGGAAAAAGGCCGCCACTCTAGGAAATCCGCGGGCTGCGCGTGCTGAGCGAGGTCAACGAAGGGGCTGTTTTCGTAGGAGCGAGCTTGCTCGCGAAGCGCCCAACGCCGCCGGAGCTGCCGGTGGGCTCTGTTCGCGAGCAAGCTCGCTCCTACAGGTAGGTGTCGGCGGGCGTAGGAACGGACTCTGTCCGCGATGTGCCATCGGCCAGCTCGGAGCCGCGGGGAATCGATCGTGGACGCAGTCCGCTCCTACGTAAGCCGGATCATTCCAGCCATTTACGGCCCTGCAACTCCAGCAGCGTCTGCGCCTGCTCCGGGCCGTTGCTGCCGGCGGGGTAGGGGCGCGGGCTCAGGTAGTGCTCGTGCCAGCCCTTGATGATCGGGTCGACCCAGCTCCAGGCCGCTTCCACCTCGTCGCGGCGCATGAACAGCGTCGAGTCGCCCTCGATCACGTCCAGCAGCAGGCGTTCGTAGGCGTCCCAGCGGCGCTTGTTGCTGCTGAAGGCCTGGGCGAGGTTGAGGTCCAGCTCCACCGGTTCCAGCTGCATGCCCTTGCCCGGCGCCTTGGCCATCAGCTGCACGCTGATGCGCTCCTCGGGCTGCAGTCTTATCCACAGGCGGTTGGCTGCGCCGGCGCCGTTGCCGATCAGGCCGTTGGGCGCCGGCTTGAACTGGATGATGATCTCCGAGCACTTCTTCGCCATGCGCTTGCCGGTGCGCAGGTAGAACGGCACGCCGGCCCAGCGCCAGTTGTCGATCTCCGCCTGAACGGCGACGAAGGTCTCGGTATCGCTGTCGTTGTCGACATTTTTCTCGAACCAGTAGGCCGGCACCTCCTGCCCGCCGATGTGCCCGGCGGTGTATTGGCCGCGCACGGTCTTGTCCTGCACGTCCTGCCCGGAAATCGGCTTGAGCGCCTGCAGCACCTTCAGTTTCTCGTTGCGCACTGCCTCGGCGTCGAAGCGCACCGGTGCTTCCATGGTCACCAGGCAGAGCAGCTGCAGCAGGTGGTTCTGCACCATGTCGCGCATCGCCCCGGCGTGGTCGTAGTAGGCGCCACGGTTCTCCACGCCGAGGGTTTCGCTGACGGTGATCTGCACATGGTCGATGTGACCGTTGCGCCACACCGGCTCGAACAGGGTGTTGGCGAAGCGCAGGGCCATCAGGTTCTGCACGGTTTCCTTGCCCAGGTAGTGGTCGATGCGGAACACCCGCGACTCGTCGAACACTTCGCCGATGGCCTGGTTGATCGCCACTGCCGACTCCAGCGAATGCCCCAGCGGTTTCTCCAGCACGATGCGCGCCAGCGGCCCGGCCAGGCCGGCAATCTTCAGGTTCTGCGCAATCGGCGCGAACAGGCTCGGCGCGGTGGCCAGGTAATGCACCAGCACGCGGCCTTCGCTGCGTTTCAGGGCCTTGGCGATGCGGGCGAAATCGGCGCTCTGGGAGGCGTCCATCGCCACGTATTCCAGGCGCTGGGCGAAACTGCGCCAGGCCTCCGCGGAGAAGTCGCTGCGCGCTACCTGGGCACGGCAGTTGCGCTCGGCGAGGGCGAGGTAGGAGGCGTTGTCGCGCTGGCTGCGGGCGAGGGCGAAGATTCGCGTATCGGCCGGCAGACGGTTTTCCCGGTGCAGGTGGTAGAGCGCCGGCAGCAGTTTATGTAGCGCCAGATCGCCGCTGCCACCGAATACCAGAATGTCGCAAGAGCTTGGCAGGCCGAGGCTCGCAGGCGTTTTCACAGACTTATTCCCTGGGCTTTTCGGATGGTTTTGTAGTATAACTACATCAAGACTACATAAATTTCAGACAACTATCACCGAGCCTAACCCTGTGAACCTTTTGCAGCACATTGCCCAGTCGCGTCATCTGCTCCGCAAGTCGGAGCTCAAGGTTGCCGATCACGTGATGCAGGACCCTGCATCGGTCATGCACAGCTCCATGGCCGACCTCGCCCACAGCGTCGGCGTCAGCGAGCCGACCATCGTGCGCTTCTGCCGCGCCATCGGCTGCAGCGGCTTCCAGGACCTCAAGCTGAAACTGGCGCAGAGCCTCGCCGCCGGCGCCAGTTTCGGGCAGTTCTCGATCAACGAGAGCGACTCGGTGGCGGACTTCAGCCTGAAGATCTTCGACACCACCCTGCACTCGCTGATGGAAGTGCGCGAGAACCTCGACACCCACGCCCTGGAGCGTGCTGTCGCGGCCATCGCCCATGCCCAGCGCGTCGAGTTCTACGGCTTCGGCGCTTCCGGTGCGGTGGCGGCGGACGCCCAGCACAAGTTCTTCCGTCTGCTGCTGTCCGCGGCGGCCTATTCCGACCCGCACATGCAGGCCATGTCGGCGGTGACCCTGAAGCCTTCGGACGTGGCGATCTGCATCTCCCAGTCCGGTCGCTCCAAGGACCTACTGGTGACCGCCAACCTGGTGCGCGAAGCTGGCGCCACGCTGATCACCCTATGCCCGAGCCAGACTCCGCTGGCGGACCTGGCCACGGTGAACCTGGCGGTGGACGTGCACGAAGACACCGACATCTACACCCCGCTGACTTCGCGCATCGCCCACCTGGTGGTGATCGACGTGCTGGCGATGGGCGTGGCCATGGCCCGCGGCCCGGACCTGGTGAATCACCTGAAGAGCGTGAAGCGCAGCCTGCGCAGCCTGCGTCTGTCGCCGAAGGTGATCAAGAACCATGAGGAACGCCCGGAAGAGGCGTCCTGATCCTGCCCTGACGGTGCCGCCGACCGCTCGTCGGCGTCACCGGCGCTTCACCACCACGTCGTCAAACGGTCATCCGTGGCCAGCATTCTGGCGTCTCCAGCCCTTCGGCCTTGGGAGATGCGAGATGCCCCGCCATATCGACGACACCCAGCTCTAAGTGGACAGCAAGACCCGTCGCAAGCTCGAGGACCAGCGCCGCATGCAGTTCCGGCGCGCCATCGAGGACCGTGTGGAGGCCCAGCGCCTGGCCCACGAAACCTCGGATTTTCCCGACCTGATCGCCGCCGCCTACCTCACTTCGGCGAAGGCGGGCCGGCGAAGCGTTCGGCCAGCTGGCTGATCAGCGCGCGCTCTTCACGGATGAAGGCGACGAACGCCTGGGCAACAGGGCTCAGGCGCTTGCCGCGGGCGTGCACCAGACACCAGCTGCGGTAGAGCGGCAGTTCCTCCACCGGCAATTCGTGGAGCAACCCGGACTGCAGTTCGCGGCTCACCGCGTGGCGCGGCAACAGCGCCAGCCCCAATCCCGCCAGCACCCCTTCCCTTGAGCCTTCCAGCGAGGCGAATTCCAGCGTCTGCGGGAAGTGCGCGCGTTTCTGCTGGAAGTGTTCCTCGCAGGCCTTGCGCGTTCCCGAGCCGGGCTCGCGGATCAGCAGCGGGTAGGGTTCCAGGTCCTTCAACGAGAGCTTCGCGGCGTTGCACAGCGGGTGGTCCGGCGGTGCCACGGCGACTATCGGGTTGTTCAGGAAGGGCAGGAATTCCAGCGCCATGTCCTGCGGCACCAGGGACATGATCACCAGGTCGTCGCGGTTGTCCGACAGGCGCTTGATCACCTGGGCGCGGTTGACCACCGTGAGGTTCAGGCTGACGTCCGGGTGCTGCGCGTGGAAGGCGGCGAACAGGTGCGGGGTGATGTACTTGGCGCTGGATTCCACCGCCAGGCGCAGCTGGCCCTGCAGCGAGCCCTTGAGGTCGGAGAGGTTCATGTCGAGCACTTCCAGGCGCTGGAAGATGTCGGTGGTCGCGCGCAGCAGGGCGTCGGCGGCGTCGGTCTGGTAGAGCTTCTTGCCGATGTATTCGAACAGCGGCTGGCCGACCAGCTCTTCCAGCTGGCGAATCTGCAGGCTGACCGCCGGCTGGGTCAGGGCCATTTCCTCCGCGGCGCGGCTGTAGGAACGGCTTTCGCAGACTGCGCGGAAAACCTGCAGCTGGCGAAGGGTCATACGCATCAATGACTTACGCATAGAACTCGGCCTGATCGCGACATTTTCGAGCAACTATAAATCATTCTTTATGGCTACCCCAATAATTATTGATTTTGGTTAATCCTCCCTCCCGCGCTAGGGTAAAAACACGCCGGAACCCGCTCCGGCCAAGCAATAGCCACAAGAGAGTCCAGCTGCCGTCAGCGGCGCTGCCGATGGGTTTTTACGCCGGGGTCCAAAAGGCCCGGGCCGAGGGAAAGCCGCAGTGATCAAGAAAATCCTGATCGCCAACCGTGGGGAGATCGCTGTCCGGATCGTGCGTGCCTGCGCCGAGATGGGCATCCGTTCGGTGGCCGTCTATTCCGATGCCGACCGTCACGCCCTGCACGTCAAGCGCGCCGACGAAGCCCACAGCCTGGGCGCCGACCCGCTGGCCGGCTACCTGAACCCGCGCGCCCTGGTCAACTTGGCGGTGGAAACCGGCTGCGACGCCCTGCACCCGGGCTACGGCTTCCTCTCCGAGAACGCCGAGCTGGCCGATATCTGCGCCGAACGCGGGATCAAGTTCATCGGCCCGTCGGCGGAAGTCATCCGCCGCATGGGCGACAAGACCGAAGCGCGCCGCAGCATGATCGCCGCCGGCGTCCCCTGCACCCCCGGTACCGAAGGCAACGTCGCCGACCTGGCCGAAGCGCTGTCCGAAGCCGAGCGCATCGGCTACCCGGTGATGCTCAAGGCCACCTCCGGTGGTGGCGGCCGCGGTATCCGCCGCTGCAACAGCCGCGAAGAGCTGGAGCAGAACTTCCCCCGCGTGATCTCCGAGGCCACCAAAGCCTTCGGCAGCGCGGAAGTCTTCCTCGAGAAGTGCATCGTCAACCCGAAGCACATCGAGGCGCAGATTCTCGCCGACTCCTTCGGCAACACCGTGCACCTGTTCGAGCGCGATTGCTCGATCCAGCGTCGCAACCAGAAGCTCATCGAGATCGCCCCCAGCCCGCAGCTCACCCCCGAGCAGCGCGCCTACATCGGTGATCTCTCGGTGCGCGCGGCCAAGGCCGTGGGCTACGAGAACGCCGGCACCGTGGAGTTCCTGCTCGCCGATGGCGAGGTGTACTTCATGGAGATGAACACCCGCGTGCAGGTGGAACACACCATCACCGAGGAAATCACCGGCATCGACATCGTCCGCGAGCAGATCCGCGTGGCCTCCGGCCTGCCGCTCTCGGTCAAGCAGGAAGACATCATCCACCGTGGCTTCGCGCTGCAATTCCGGATCAACGCCGAAGACCCGAAGAACAACTTCCTGCCGTCCTTCGGCAAGATCACCCGCTACTACGCCCCCGGCGGCCCCGGCGTGCGTACCGACACGGCGATCTACACCGGCTACACCATCCCGCCGTACTACGACTCGATGTGCCTGAAGCTGGTGGTCTGGGCGCTGACCTGGGAAGAGGCGCTGGACCGTGGCCTGCGTGCGCTGGACGACATGCGCGTGCAGGGCGTGAAGACCACTGCCGCCTACTACCAGGAAATCCTCAAAAACCCGGAATTCCGTAACGGCCAGTTCAACACCAGCTTCGTCGAAAGCCACCCGGAACTGACCCAGTACTCGATCAAGCGCACCCCGTCGCACCTGGCCATCGCCATCGCTACCGCCATTGCCGCCCACGCTGGCCTGTGAGGAATTCGTACATGACCGTTTCCAAGAAAGTCACCGTCACCGATACCATCCTGCGTGATGCCCACCAGTCGCTGCTGGCGACCCGGATGCGTACTGAAGACATGCTGCCGATCTGCGACAAGCTCGACCAGGTCGGCTACTGGTCGCTGGAAGTCTGGGGCGGCGCCACCTTCGACGCCTGCGTGCGCTTCCTCAAGGAAGACCCGTGGGAGCGACTGCGCAAGCTCAAGGCCGCGCTGCCCAACACCCGCCTGCAGATGCTCCTGCGCGGGCAGAACCTGCTCGGCTACCGCCACTACAGCGATGACGTGGTGCGGGCCTTCGTCGCCAAGGCGGCGGTCAACGGCATCGACGTGTTCCGCATCTTCGACGCGATGAACGACGTGCGTAACCTGCGCGTCTCCATCGAGGCGGTGAAGGCTGCCGGCAAGCACGCCCAGGGCACCATCGCCTACACCACCAGCCCGGTACACACCATCGATGCCTTCGTCGCCCAGGGCAAGGCCATGGCGGACATGGGCGTCGACTCCATCGCCATCAAGGACATGGCCGGCCTGCTGACCCCCTACGCCACCGGCGAGCTGGTCAAGGCGCTGAAGGATGCGTTGCCGCTGGACGTGGTCGTGCATTCCCACGACACCGCAGGCGTCGCCAGCATGTGCCAGCTCAAGGCTGTGGAAAACGGCGCCGACCGCATCGATACCGCCATCTCCAGCATGGCCTGGGGCACCAGCCACCCGGGCACCGAATCCATGGTTGCCGCCCTGCGCGACACCCCGTTCGACACCGGCCTGGACCTGGAGCTGATCCAGGAAATCGGCATGTACTTCCACGCCGTGCGCAAGAAGTACCACCAGTTCGAGAGCGAGTTCACCGGCGTGGATACCCGCGTGCAGGTCAACCAGGTACCGGGCGGGATGATTTCCAACCTGGCCAACCAGCTCAAGGAGCAGGGCGCGCTGAACCGCATGGCCGAAGTGCTCGCGGAAATCCCCAAGGTCCGCGAAGACCTCGGTTTCCCGCCCCTGGTCACCCCGACCTCGCAGATCGTCGGCACCCAGGCGTTCTTCAACGTGCTGGCCGGCGAGCGCTACAAGACCATCACCAACGAGGTGAAGCTCTACCTGCAGGGCCGCTACGGCAAGGCGCCGGGCAAGATCAACGAAGCGCTGCGCCGCCAGGCCATCGGCAACGAGGAAGTCATCGACGTACGCCCGGCCGACCTGCTCAAGCCGGAGCTGAACAAGCTGCGCGAAGAGATCGGCAGCCTGGCCAAGTCCGAAGAGGACGTGCTGACCTTCGCCATGTTCCCGGACATCGGCCGCAAGTTCCTCGAAGAGCGTGCCGCCGGCACCCTGAAGCCCGAAGAGCTGCTGCCGATCCCCAACGGCAAGGGCGTCGCCGCCGCCGGTGGTGAGGGCGTACCGACCGAGTTCGTGGTCGACGTGCACGGCGAAAGCTACCGCGTGGACATCACTGGCGTCGGTGTGAAGACCGACGGCAAGCGCCACTTCTACTTGTCGGTGGATGGCATGCCGGAAGAAGTGGTGTTCGAGCCGCTCAACGAGTTCATCGGCGGCGGCGGCAACAAGCGCAAGCAGGCCAGCGAGCCGGGACACGTCAGCACCACCATGCCGGGCAACATCGTCGATGTGCTGGTGAAGGAAGGCGACAGCGTGAAGGCCGGCCAGGCCGTGCTGATCACTGAAGCGATGAAGATGGAAACCGAGGTGCAGGCGGGCATCGCCGGCACCGTGAAGGCCATTCACGTGGCCAAGGGCGACCGGGTCAATCCCGGTGAGATCCTGGTTGAAATTGAAGGCTGACCAAGGACAGACGGGTCTTTAAGGTTCAGTCCCACGGGGGAGCACGATGCTCCCCCTTTTTTTTGCCCGGAGGATTCGCCGCTTTGCTTGATCWGCGTCGGAAACTTCCTTCAGAAACCCATTAGCGTCGACGCTGGGAAAACTGACGGGGTTCGGCGATGGGGAGAGTCGTACTGGTGTGGGTGCTGCTTTGCGCGAGTGCCCAGGCATGGGGTCAGTCATCGGAGATGATGGAGCGTCTCGCTGCGCTGGAGCAGGACCCGGCCAAGCGTGAGCAGGCCTATGCGGCGGCCGAGGAGCGCATCCTGCTGTGCAGCAAGTGCCACGGCAAGGACGGCAACAGCAAGCGCGAGTACATCCCCAACCTGGCCGGACAGAAGCCGCAGTACCTCTTCGATGCCTTCGAGAAATACGTCGACGGCCAGCGCACCGACTTCGTCATGAACCAGGCGGCGAAGCTGCTGACGCTGCAGGATCGCCTGAATATCGCCTACTACTTCAGCCAGCAGAAAGTGGCGGCCCGGCCCGCCGCCGTCGCCCCGGACAAGGCGCTGCTGGAGCAGGGCGCCCAGCGTTTCGCCACGGTCTGCACCACCTGCCACGGCGAGAAGGGCCTGGGCCATGACGGCTTCCCGCGCATTGCCGGGCAGCCCGGCGAATACCTGACCCACGCCCTGCAGCGCTACCGCGACAAGGATCCGAGCCGCGCCGACTCGCCGATGCTGGCGGTGGCGGCGTTGCTCAGCGAGGACGACATCACCGCGCTGGCCGCCTACGTCAGCCAGTTGCAGCCCTGACAGCAACCAGCCGCCCGCAGGTGGCTGGCTGGAACACTGGCTTGGCGCAGCGAACTGGGCCAGGCAACAGGATTACTGCTGCTTTTCTTCCGCCGGCTTGGCGGCTTCGGCTGCCGGTTGCTCGGCGGCCTGTTCTGCCGGCTTGGCTTCTGGCTGCGCGGCAGGCTTGGCTTCCTGCTGAACCGCTGCTGCGGGGACGGCGGTCTTCGAGACGGATTCTTCTTGCTTGTCGCAGGCAGCGAGGACGGCGCAGGCGGCGATCAGGAGGCAAAGCTTTTTCATCGAGTGCTCACTCATCAGGATTGGGCGGAGCCCGGTCGGTTGACCGGGGGCGGCAAGCTTTGCCGTCCGCGCCGGATCAGGCCATGTGCCGATCTCCGAGACGGTGTGCGAAATTTCCGAACATTGCGCCCTGGCCGCCGCAAAGAAAAAGCCCGGCGGTTGCCGGGCTTTTTCAGCGCTTGGTCCTGATCAGAACGCCATCTGCCACTGGGCGATCAGCGCGTGGTTCTGCGCGTTGCTGCCCATCTGCCCGCTGTAGCCCAGGCCAATGGTGTTGCGCGCCGACACGCCGACATCGAAACCGACATCCAGCAGCAGGCTGTTGCGGTCCAGCGCGGTGCCCTGGACGCTGAAGGCGTCGCCGCCGGCGATGAAGGACTGGCGGGTTTCGCTGTCGATGTCGCCGAAGGTGTGGCGCCAGCCCAGGCCCAGGCGCGGGGTGAAGCTCATGCCGTTGCTCAGGGTATCGAGGCGGGCGATGCGCAGGCCGAGGGTGCTGCTCAGGTTGTCCTGGTCCTGGGAATCGACGTGCAGCGCCGCGGCGCCGCCCTTCTCGTCGTACGAGTCGCGCTCGTAGCGCTGGTAGTCCAGGCGCGCGTAGGGCTCGGCGCTCAGGCGGCCGCTGCCCATGGCGTAGCCGGTCTCGGCGAAGGCTTGCCAGCTGTCGGCGTCGTAGTCGCCCTTGGGACGATCGCTGAAGCCGTCGAACTCGACCCGGCGTTTGCTCTCGCCGTCGTGGCTGCTGTAGGCCGCGCCCAGGCGCACTTCCAGCGGGCCGCTCTGGTGCAGCGCGTAGGCGCCCAGGTGCCAGCTGTCGATGTCGCCGGAGACGCCGCCGCTACCGTCCAGGTCGGTGTGCGAGTAGCCGCCGAGCACGCCCAGGCGCCAGTCCGGGGTCAGCGCCCAGTCGGCGCCGAGCAGGGTGCCGCCGGTGTTCTGCTGCAGGTCGCCGCTGTTGTCGTGGGCGTCGAGCTTGCCGTGGCTGCCGATGCCCTGGATCCACAGGCGGCCGGCAGCGTTCGGGTCATTCAGGTTGCGGGCTTCGCTGGGCACACCGGTGGCGGCGAGCATCGGCGTATCGCTGCGCTCGGTGGCGGCCAGCAAGCTGCCGCTGCCCAGTTGGCGCACGGCGTTGAGCATGGCGCCGCCGACCTGCTGGCTGCCGGCGAGGGTCGCGGCGGCCAGGCTGGCGTTGCTGGCGCCGGCCAGTTGTTCCAGGGCCTGGGTGGCGTTGCTCGCGTCGCTGGTGATCAGCGCGTTGTACAGCGCGCCGCCGTTCTGGCTTTGCAGGGCGGAGGCAGCGTTGCGGCCGTTGCCGCTGCTGGCCAGGTCGCCGAACTGCACGTCGTTGCGGGTCAGCTGCAGGTCGACGCTGTTGGCGCTGTAGCTCAGGGTCGGGGTGAGGAAGGCGAAGTTGCTCTGCACGTCGGCGAACTGGCCGCTGACGCCGCCGCTGGAGCTGATCACCTGCACGCTGCTCTGCCACGGCCAGTTGCCGCTGCCGGCCTGCACGGTGAGGTGCGAGCCGTCGATGCGGGTGCTGCCGTCCACCTGCACGGTGGCATGGGCGCCGCTGGGCTCCACGCCGAAGGCCAGGGTCGAGCCGCTCTGCAGGTTCAGGTCGCCGGTCACGTGGGCGGCGCCGCTAGCCGGCGAGGCGATGAGGGTGCCGGCGACGTTCAGGCCGCCGACACTGCCGCTGCCCGAGTAGCTGGCGCCCTGATCGATCTGCAGGGTGCCGAGGAAGCTGCCGGTATTGTTCAGGCTGGCGCCGCTGAAGACTTCGCCGCCTTCACTGAAATCGTCGGTACTGGAGAGCGTCCAGCTGCCCTGTTTCACGTCCAGCCATTCGAAGTTGGCGCTGTTGCCGAAGCTGCCGCCAGCGGCGTCGTCGAAGGTCACGGTATCGCGGCCGCTGCCGCCGTCCACCAACCCTTCGAAGCGGCTGCCGGAGAGCAGCACCAGGCTGTCGTTGCCGCCGCCCATCTCCAGGGCCACGCCGTTGCCGCCGTGGATCAGGCCGTCGTTGATCACGGTGTCGTCGAGGTCGCCGGACAGGGTCACGCCGGAAAGCTTCTCGCCAGTGATGCTGCCGTGGTTTTCCAGGTAGGTCTTGCCGAAGCCGCTGTTGCCGTTGCCGTCGTCGACCAGGATGCCGCGGTCGACGCTGCGGATCACCGCGCCGGCGTAGTTGATGATGGTGCCGCCGCCCATGGCGATGCCTTCGCTGCCGTTCGGCGAGCCGTCTTTCTCGCCGGCAGCGCCGAGGCCTTCGATGATGCCGTGGTTCTCGATGTGGCCGGTGTAGTCGATGTCCACGCCATCGCCGTCGCCATTTTCCACCAGGCCGTTGTAGGCGCCGCTGATGCGCCCGTAGTTGATCACCGTGCCGTCGCCATCGGAGCCGAAGCCCGAGCCGTTGCGGCCGATGATCACGCCATCGGCGTAGTTGATCAGGGTGGCGCCGACATCGGTGGTGATGCCGTGGCGGCCGCCGCTGATCAGGCCGTGGTTTTCCACGTAGCCGCCCGAAGCGCCCTGGAAGTCGATGCCGTCGTTCTTGGTATCGGCGGTGATCATGTCCGAGCTGCTGATCTCGCCGTAGTTGGTGATCGTCGCATTGCCGCCGGGACGAATGCCGTCGTTGCCATCGCTGTGGATCACGCCGCTGGCGCGGTTGATGAGGGTGACGGTCGCGGCGCTCTGCAGCTTGTCGAAGTCCAGCGCCTGGCCGGTGGCCGAATAGATTCTGCCGGCGTTGTCGACCAGCACGTTGCCGGCGCTGAACGGGTTGTTCATGCGGATGGCATCGTCGTAGCCGAGGATGCGTCCGCCTTCGCGGTTGATGATCTGGTAGAAGCGCGTGGTGCTGTCGCTGCCGGAAGTGTCGAACACACGGCCGGTGGTGGACTGCATCAGGCCGCTGTTGTCGATGACCACGCCGGTGCCGGTGGCTGCGCCCTTGAGGTCCACGCTCTTGCCGCTGGTGACCAGGCTGCCGGTGCTGGTAACGGTCAGGGTGTCCTGGTTGGCCAGGGTCCGGCCGCCAGTCTGCGCGTCGCTGATGATGGGCGACACCGGAACGGCAGCGGCGGTTTCAGCGGCGAGGCTCGCCAGCACCAGGGCGATGCTCAGCGCGAGCGGGGAGGGCTTGTGCAGCATGGCGTGGTGTCCTTTTTCTTATCGAAGAGGCCGCCTTTTATAGCGATGGATTATGAATGTTCTGTAACGGTGCTGGCGCTTTGCCGCTCTTTGCCAACTGGGTCGCCGGGCAGGAAAGGGAGAAACCTTATATACTCTGCGGTCTTTTTACCGCTTCCAGTGTGAGAACCGCCGTGAGCCAGCTGCCGCCCTGCCCCAAATGCAACTCCGAATACACCTACGAGGACGGCGCCCAGCTGGTCTGCCCCGAGTGTGCCCATGAGTGGTCCGCCGACGGCTCGGGCGAGACCGACGGCGATGCCCGCGTGATCAAGGACGCGGTCGGCAACCTGCTGCAGGACGGCGACACCGTCAGCGTGATCAAGGACCTCAAGGTCAAGGGCTCGTCCCTGGTGGTGAAGGTCGGCACCAAGGTGAAGAACATCCGCCTGGTGGACGGCGACCACGATATCGACTGCAAGATCGACGGCATCGGCGCGATGAAGCTGAAGTCGGAGTTCGTGAAGAAGGTCTGAGCCTTCTTCCTGCCAACAAAAAGCCCGGCCATGAGCCGGGCTTTTTCATCCTTGTTTCCTTCGCCCCCAATCAGCGACCTCTTCGAGCAGCATCTGCAGGGACTCTCGGTAGTCAGCGCTGGCCGCAGACGATCTGTCCGTGAGCTTCTGCAACTCGGGCTGGTACTCAGGCTCGGACAGCATTTCCACCAGTTCGACATTCCAGTACAGGTTTGCCTCCAGTGCCGAGGGCAAGAGTTCCAGCACACGTTTGTCCCGGCGCTTTGCCAGACCGGCGAGGGCTTCTCCACGTATTTCGTCGACTCGGTCTGAGTAGCCGCGCCAGAGCGCATCGCGAACTTCAGGGGTATCCAGATCCCACAGTGAGCCCAGGCCGAACATCGCCCAATTGCGGACGTCGTCGTCTGCATCCATCGCCAGTGCCAGCATGGTTGGTATGGCTTTGACGTCCTGGTTTTTCCCCAGCCCGAATGTCGCTGCGAAGCGCAGCTCACAATCAGGATCGGATGCCAGTTCGATCAGCCGGCTCAGGCACTTCGGACATTCGCGATGACCTGCGGCGAATGCTGCGGCAGCGACAACCTCACTGTGTGGATCAGCGAGAGCGGCCTGGATCAGCTCGCGGGCGATGTCCTGCGCATACTCCCGATGATCCGGAAATTGCAGCTGGCAGATCACGTTCACTGCCAAGGCCCGCTTGCGCCAGTTCTTCGAGGCGAACAGGTGCTGGCAGCGTCGGACAGTTTCCGCTTCGGGACGAAAGCGAAGAGCAAAGATAGCGTCCCAGGAAGACGTGCTGTCCCATTGCTGTAGCGCCATGCCAACCAGGCTCTTGCTAGTCAGGCTCTGGTGTCTTGGCACGGTGATCATCCCTGATGCCATCTCGGCGATTACTCCTTGTAGTAAACCACCTGGTTGCTGGTCGCCAGCAGTGCGCCGGACTGGCTCCACAGCTGGGCGCTCTGGTCGAAGAAGCCGTTGCGGAATTCCTGGGCGCGGGCGTCGCCCAGCACGTAGCCCGCGCCGACTTCGGCCATCTGTGCGGCGTCGGTGTGGAAGTAGGTGGTGATCGACACGGTGCCGGCCGGCACCGGGGTGGCGCGGCGCAGCCAGATGCGCGGGTAGAAGATGTCGCTCATCGCCGCCAGGGACAGGAAGTCCAGCGGGCGGTCCTGGGCGTCGCGCAGCCAGAGCTGGCTGCGGCTGGTCTCGCCGGTGCCGTCCCACTGGGTCGGGAAGGCGCCGGAGACCGGGCGCATCTCGTACTGCTTGGGCCAGGCCACGCCCTTGGCGTTGGGGCTCATCGGCTCGAAGTCGCTGGGCGGAGCGAGGTCCGGCGCGGGGATGTCGGTGAGGCTCCAGGTCTCGCGGCGCAGCGCGGTGACCAGGGTGGCGGTGGTGGTGACCTGCTGCTCGCCGGCTTCATCGGCCTGGGTCAGTTGCAGCAGCCAGTGCTGGGTGGAGCGGTTGGTGCGCACCGGCACGGCTTCGACCTGGAAGGCGCCGGCCACGACCGCCGCGGCGTAGTTCACCGTCAGCGACACCGGGCTGCCGAGCAGCTGCGGATGGCGCAGCGCGCCCTGCAGCAGGACCGCGGCGGTGACGCCGCCGAAGGGGCCGACCATGTTCCAGTAGTCCTGGCTGGTGCGGCCCTCGTAGAGGTTGGGCTGGCCGGCCACGGGTTGCAGGGCCACGGCGCGGTCGAACGGGTGCAGGGCGGTATCGGTCATGACTCTCTCGGCGCTTTTTGTTCTGGGGAGAGGGTCTTGTAGGGGAAAGCGCCGAGTCGGGTCAAGGATACCGAGTGGTCAGGGCGTGACCTCGAAGCGCAGCGTACCGATGACTTGCCCGGCTTCGGTCAGCACCTGCACCTGCCAGTTGCCGCTCGGGTCGCTGGGGAAGTTCTGCTTGTGCGTCCAGGCGCGGTAGCCGGCCTCGCGGCCGCCCTTGATGTCGAGGGCGATGCGGTCGACTTCCTGGCCGTTCAGCCGCCAGGCGTGGTAGATGCGCTCGTTCAGCCCGCGCGGGGCGTTGATCGCGGTGTAGGCGTAGAGGCCCTGGCTCTTGATCTGCGCGACGCTGACCGTCTCCAGGCTGTCGCCGGGGGTGCGCTGGGCGTTGTCGAAGCTCTCGGTCACCGCCATCTCGGTCATCCACAGGGTCGACGGCGGCACCCAGGCACGGGCGAACCAGCCCACCGCGCCGATGGACAGGGTCAGGCCGATGAGGGCGAACCAGCGCCACCATTTGTGGATCTTCACCGTCACCGCCAGGCTCGGGAAGGACAGCAGCACGGCGATGCCCAGCGCCGCCTGGTAGCTCTGCGGGGTGCTCAGGTGGAGGATGATCGGCAGCGCGGTGAGCAGCACCGCGAACAGCGTCAGGGTGTGGTAGCCGAGGAAGGTCCAGCGGCGCACCGACAGCCACTTGTAGTAGACCGGGTCGGTGATCGCGGCCAGCCCGGCCAGCGTCAGCACGCCGGTGAACAGGGCCTGGCCGCTGTTCCAGGTGGTGGTGACGAAGAAGAACGGCAGGCAGAAGAACAGGCTTTCCTGGTGGATCAGCTGGGTCGCATAGCGCAGCAGGCCCGGCGGGACTTCCCAGCCGAAGCGGCGCTTGAAGCGGTCGGTGAGCAGGTTCTCCAGCATCAGCCAGATCCAGCTGACCAGCATGACGATGGCCATGGCGCGGGCGAAGCCGGCGCGGTGGCGGTCCACCATGATGAAACTGAAGACGCCGGAGCAGAAGCCGAACAGGGCGACGATGTGCGGGTAGCGCTGCAGCAGGCCGAGGACGAAGGTGATCAGGCGCTGCACGCGCTCTTTCCAGATGAGCATGGGGCGGGGAGGCATTGCGAAATGGGGGCGAGATTGTAACCCCGGATGTCGGCGCGGGGCACGGGGAGTGACGGGAGGGCGCGGTGTTTGGGCTTTTCCCTCACCCCAGCCCTCTCCCAGGGGGAGAGGGGGCCGTCCGCGGTGGAGGGTCGTTTATGGAGTCAGCCGGCGAGCGCCTAGCTTTCAGAGCCTACCCAATTGTCCCCTCTCCCTCTGGGAGAGGGTTAGGGTGAGGGCAGGCCATCGCGCAGGAGGTTGGGTGATTCGCGAGCAAGGACTAGGCGTCCCCCTCGGTCCTACGAAAAGCGCGCCTCAGTGTTTCCCGCTCAACTCCTCCCGCGCGAAGTCGACGAACAGCTGCGCCGGCTTGGTCAGCTGGGCGCGCTTGAGCCAGGCGGCGACCAGGCCGGAGGTGCTGACCTCCTCGGCAACGTCCACCGTCACCACCTTCTTGCCGTCGTAGGTGCATTCGGAGTGCGGGCGGGTGACCAGCAAGGAGAAGCCGAAGCCCTGGCCGACCATGCCGCGCACCATCTCGATCGACGGCGAGCTGAAGGCGATGTGAGGGTTCAGCCCCAGCTCCTCGAAGATGCGCACGAAGTAGGTACGGCTGGGCTGCACGTCCAGCAGGATCATCGGCTCCAGCACCAGGTCGCGCAGGGACACCTTGTCCTGCTTGGCGAAGCGGTGGTTCTCCGGCAGCAGCGCGTAGGGGCGCTGGGCGGGCATCAGCGGGTCTGTGGAAATGGTGGCGTCGAGGTCGTGCTCATAGAGCAGCGCCAGGTCGAAGCGGCCGGCGGTCAGGCCCTGCACCAGCTCCTGCTGCTCGCCGTCGCTGATGCGGATTTCCACGCCGGGGTAGCGCTCGCGAAAGCCCGAGATCAGCCGCGGCAGGTAGAGCGGGGCGACCGTTTCGAAGCAGCCGATGTCGATCTGCCCAGCCACCACGTCGTTGTCGGCGAGGGCGTTCTGCTCGAACTCGTGGGCCATGCGCAGCAGTTCCTGCGCCTTGCGGTAGAAGCGCGCGCCACTGGGGGTGAGCGACACGCCCTGGGCGTGGTGGCGGATGAACAGCTGCACGCCGAAGCTCTCTTCCAGCCCCTTGATCGCCGTGGAGATGGACGGCTGTGCGATGTACAGCTTGCGCGACGCCTCGGCCACGCTGCCGCATTCCACGGTGGTCACGAAATACTTCAATTGCCGCAAGGTATAGGAAGCCACTGCACGCCTCGTTGATGCTTTTTTATACAAGATACCCCGTTGGGCCGGCCGGCGGGGGCGGCCCATGGCGAAGATTTTCCTCGCCGGGGACCACATTTTTCATGGCCTTGGCCGCCTGCTGCGACCCTCCGGGCGCGGGCATACTCCAGCACAGCGGGTGAAAACCCCCTGCAAATCCCGTACACGCAGCCTGGAGTAAAGCTCATGCGCATGGCCCTTTGGCAGACCTGCGGCCTCCCCGGCGATGTCGCCGGCAACCTCGAGCAACTGGAGCGCCAGGCGGGCGCCGCTGCCGCTGCCGGCGCGCAACTGCTGCTCTGCCCCGAGCTGTGGCTGGGCGGCTACAACGTGCCGCAACGGATGAACGAGCTGGCCGAAGCGGCGGACGGGCCGTCGGCCGCGCGCATCGGCGAGCTGGCGCAGCGCTTCGGGCTGGCCATCGCCTACGGCTACGCCGAACGCCATCCGCAGGGCGGCAAGCCGTACAACTCGGTGCAGGTGATCGGCCCGTCCGGCAACGCCCTGGGCCACTACCGCAAGGCGCACCTGTTCGGTGCCATGGAGCGCGAGGTGTTCAGCGCCGGCGATGTGCTGGAAGCGCCTTTCGACTTCGCCGGCTGGAGCATCGGCCTGCTGATCTGCTTCGACGTGGAGTACCCCGAGGCGGTGCGCACCCACGCGCTGAACGGCGCCGGGCTGATCCTCATTCCCACCGCGCTGACGCCCGAATACGGCGCGGTGCCGGGCGTGATAGTCCCGGCACGGGCGGTGGAGAACCAGCTGTTCGTCGCCTACTGCAACCACTGCGGCGTGGAGGACGGGCTGGCCTTCCTCGGCGGCTCCTGCATCGTCGCGCCGGATGGCGAACGGCTGGCTGCCGCCGGGCACGCGGAGAGTCTGCTGATTGTCGATCTCGACCCGCAGCAGCGCGCCCGCCAGGCCGCGACTTTCCCCTATCTGCCAGGCCGCCGGCCCGAGCTGTACGCTGCGCTGACCCGCTGACTACGGGCCCTGCAGCGGTGCGCAGGGGTGCACCGCAATGGCGCACAACGCTCCGGGCCGGTGCGTGGCTGCCCAGCTTTTTCATATATCCCGAAGACAAATTTAATAATTTTCCTTGGCAAGGCCTTGGGCGACCATCCAATCCACATTCGAACAACAACGTCCCTCGAGGGCGAGCGAAGCAGGAGTGCCCTGGTGTACGAGCTCAACGATTGGCGGCAGCGTGCTGCCCGGCAGACCTTCATCGACAGCGCGCTGATCGGCGGCCGCCGCGTGGCGGCGCAGGATGGCGCGACCTTCGCGGCCATCGACCCGGCGACCAATCGCCTGCTGGCCAATGTCGCTGCCTGTGGCGCAGCTGAAGTCGACGCCGCCGTGCGCGTCGCCCGCAAGGCCTTCGAAACGGGCCCGTGGGCGCGCATGGCGCCGCGTGAGCGCAAGGCCGTGCTGCAGAAGCTCGCCGAGCTGATGATGGCCAACCGCGACGAACTGGCCCTGCTCGACACCCTGAACATGGGCAAGCCGGTGATGGACGCCTGGAACATTGACGTGCCCGGCGCTGCCGGCGTGTTCTCCTGGTACGCGGAAAGCCTCGACAAGCTCTACGACCAGGTCGCGCCGACCGCGCAGAACGCCCTGGCTACCATCACCCGCACGCCGCTGGGCGTGATCGGCGCCGTGGTGCCGTGGAACTTCCCCCTCGACATGGCCGCCTGGAAGCTGGCGCCAGCGCTGGCTGCCGGCAACTCCGTGGTGCTCAAGCCCGCCGAGCAGTCGCCGTTCTCCGCCCTGCGCCTGGCCGAGCTGGCGCTGGAAGCCGGCATCCCCGAGGGCGTGCTGAACGTCGTTCCGGGCCTGGGCGAAACCGCCGGCAAGGCCCTGGGCCTGCACCCGGACGTGGACGCCCTGGTGTTCACTGGTTCGACCCAGGTCGGCAAGTACTTCATGCAGTATTCCGCGCAGTCCAACCTCAAGCAGGTCTGGCTGGAGTGTGGCGGCAAGAGCCCGAACCTGGTGTTCGCCGACTGCCGTGATCTGGACCTGGCCGCCGAGAAGGCCGCCTTCGGCATCTTCTTCAACCAGGGCGAAGTCTGCTCGGCCAACTCGCGCCTGCTGGTGGAGCGTTCGATCCACGACGAGTTCGTCGAACGCCTGATCGCCAAGGCCCGCGACTGGGCGCCGGGCGACCCGCTGGACCCGGCCAGCCGCGCCGGCTCCATCGTCGACAACAAGCAGACCGCCGGCATCATGGCCTGCATCGACCGCGCCCAGAGCGACGGCGCGCAGCTCGCCTGCGGTGGCCACCAGCTGAGCTTCAACGGCTCGGACAACTTCATCGAGCCGACCATCTTCACCGGCGTGCGCCCGGATCAATCCCTGGCCCGCGACGAAGTGTTCGGCCCGGTGCTTGCAGTCATCCCCTTCGACAGCGAAGAAGAAGCCGTGCGCCTGGCCAACGACAGCATCTACGGCCTCGCCGCCTCCCTGTGGAGCGACGACCTTCACCGCGCCCACCGTGTGGCGCGCAAGCTGAACGCCGGCACCGTGTCGGTGAACACCGTTGACGCGCTGGACCCGGCGATTCCGTTCGGTGGCGGCAAGCAGTCCGGCTTCGGCCGCGACCTCTCGCTGCATTCCTTCGATAAATACACGCAGCTCAAGACCACCTGGTTCCAGCTGCGCGACTGATACAAGACAGGCTGCCGGGCTAAAACTCGGCGCCTGAGCAACGCCCGAATTCCTAACCGAACCGTTCGAGACGGCCGGTGAGACTGCCTAGGTAAGTCCGTCGCCCTCGATCCCCTGAAGACCCCTCAGGCCGGCTGCCGGAGCACCGCCGAGGGATAGAGGAGAAAGTCGATGACCGACCAGAAGAGAGCGCCACGTGATACCCGCGAATACCAGAAAGCGGACGCGGCCCACCACATCCATGCCTTCCTCGACCAGAAGGCGCTGAACGCCGAAGGCCCGCGCGTGATGGTGCGCGGCGAAGGCCTGCACCTCTGGGACAACGATGGCAACAAGTACATCGACGGCATGTCCGGCCTGTGGTGCACCAACCTGGGCTACGGCCGCAAGGACCTGACCGCCGCCGCCACCGCCCAGCTGGACGAACTGCCGTACTACAACATGTTCTTCCACACCACCCACCCGGCGGTGATCGAGCTTTCCGAAACCCTCTTCAGCCTGCTGCCCGACCACTACAGCCACGCGATCTACACCAACTCCGGCTCCGAGGCCAACGAGGTGCTGATCCGTACCGTGCGCCGCTTCTGGCAGATCGAAGGCAAGCCGCAGAAGAAGATCATGATCGGCCGCTGGAACGGCTACCACGGCTCCACCCTGGCGGCCACCGCGCTGGGCGGCATGAAGTTCATGCACGAGATGGGCGGCCTGATCCCGGATATCGCGCACATCGACGAACCCTACTTCTTCGCTGCCGGCGGTGACCTGACCCCGGCCGAGTTCGGCCGTCGCTGCGCGCTGCAGCTGGAAGAAAAGATCCTCGAGCTGGGCGCCGACAACGTCGCCGGCTTCATCGCCGAACCCTTCCAGGGCGCTGGCGGCATGATCTTCCCGCCGGAAAGCTACTGGCCGGAAATCCAGCGCATCTGCCGTCAGTACGACGTGCTGCTGTGCGCCGACGAAGTGATCGGCGGCTTCGGCCGTACCGGCGAGTGGTTCGCCCACCAGCACTTCGGCTTCCAGCCCGACACCCTGTCCATCGCCAAGGGCCTGACCAGCGGCTACATCCCCATGGGCGGCCTGGTGCTGAGCAAGCGCATCGCCCAGGCGCTGGTGGAAGAGGGCGGCGTGTTCGCCCACGGCCTGACCTACTCCGGCCACCCGGTGGCGGCAGCGGTGGCGGTCGCCAACCTGCGCGCACTGCGTGACGAGGGCTGGGTGAATGCGGTGAAGAACGACACCGGCCCCTACCTGCAGCAGTGCCTGCGCGAAGTCTTCGGCAACCACCCGCTGGTGGGCGATATCCAGGGCACCGGCTTCGTTGCCGCGCTGCAGTTCGTCCAGGACAAGGCCACCCGCAAGCGCTTCGACAACGAGAACGACATCGCCTGGCGCTGCCGCACCATCGGCTTCGAGGAGGGCCTGATCATCCGTTCCACCCTCGGCCGCATGATCATGGCCCCGGCGCTGGTCGCCGGCCGTGCCGAGATCGACGAGCTGGTCGACAAGACCCGCCGCGCGGTTGACCGCACGGCCCAGGAAATCGGCGTGCTGTAAGGCGCCGGAGCCGACTGTAGGACGCATAACGCGCCAGCGTTATCCGCCGTGGATTGACCGGCGGATAACCCATTCCGGGTTATGCGCCCTACGGCTCCACGAATACCTGATAACAACGCCGCGAGCGCAAAGACGCCCGCGCGATGGAACCCTTTTGCCCGGCTTCTGGCCGGGGGTACTGCCCAGCAACACAACAACGCCAATCCGGCTGTGGGAGTCGTTCCATGAAAGTGTCCTTGCTCACGCGCATCTCCATCACCTGTGCCCTTGCCGCTGCTGTCAGCAGTGTTCAAGCACAGTCCCAAAGCATCACCGTCATCTCCTTCGGCGGCGCCACCAAGGCGGCCCAGGAGCAGGCCTACTTCAAGCCCTTCGAGGCCAGCGGCGCCGGCAAGATCGTCGCCGGGGAATACAACGGCGAGATGGCCAAGGTGAAAGCCATGGTCGACGTCGGCAAGGTCACCTGGGACGTGGTCGAGGTGGAAAGCCCCGAGCTGCTGCGTGGTTGCGACGAAGGCCTGTTCGAACACATCGACCCGGCGGCCATCGGCGACGCGAAGAACTTCGTCCCCGGCACCCTCAGCGAGTGCGGCGTGGCCACCTACGTCTGGTCCATGGTCATGGCCTACAACGGCGCCAAGGTCGCCAAGGCTCCGCAGTCCTGGGCCGACTTCTGGAACACCACTGAATATCCAGGCAAGCGCGGCCTGCGCAAGGGCGCCAAGTACACCCTGGAGATCGCCCTGCTGGCCGACGGCGTGAAACAGGAAGATCTCTACAAGGTGCTCGGCACCAAGGAAGGCGTCGACCGTGCCTTCGCCAAGCTCGACCAGCTCAAGGGCAACATCCAGTGGTGGGAAGCCGG
This sequence comes from Pseudomonas sp. CAN1, assembly GCF_030462585.1. Lineage (GTDB taxonomy): Bacteria > Pseudomonadota > Gammaproteobacteria > Pseudomonadales > Pseudomonadaceae > Pseudomonas. Next base: position 586,180 of record NZ_JASMRU010000001.1, read on the forward strand.
CGCGCAACCGCCGCAGTGGCTGGCCGCCGGTGACGTGGTGATGAGCGCCGCCTATAACGGCCGCATCGCCGCCGCGCAGAAGGAAGGTGTGAAGCTGGGCATCGTCTGGCCGGGCAGCCTGTATGACCCGGAATACTGGGCCGTGGTGAAGGGCACGCCGAACAAGGCGCTGGCCGAGAAGTTCATCGCTTTCGCCAGCCAGCCGCAAACCCAGAAGACCTTCTCCGAGAACATCCCCTACGGCCCGGTGCACAAAGGCACGCTGGACCTGTTGCCGGCGGACGTGCGCGATGCGCTGCCCACCGCGCCGGCCAACCTCGAAGGCGCCCGTTCGGTGGACGCGGCCTTCTGGGTCGACCACGGCGAAGAGCTTGAACAGCGCTTCAACGCCTGGGCCGCCCGCTGATCCTTTCCTGATCCAAGCCCGGCGCTCGCGCCGGGCCTGCCTTGCCAACGACGCGTGAGAATCACAATGACAACGACGCAAAACCAGGCGACGACCCTGGAGCTGAGCACCATCCAGCCCATCGCCGCACACGAACGACACGGCCGCGCCCGCGACCTCTTCACCATCTGGTTCGGCAGCAACATCATGCTGCTGACCGTGGTCACCGGCGCCCTGGCGGTCACCGTGTTCAAGCTGCCGTTCTTCGCCGCCGTGCTGGCGCTGGTGCTCGGCAACCTGGTGGGTGGCGTGTTCATGGCCCTGCACTCGGCCCAGGGCCCGCAGCTGGGCGTGCCGCAGATGGTGCAGACCCGCGGCCAGTTCGGCTCCTTCGGCTCACTCCTGGTGGTCGCCCTGGTGGTGATCATGTACCTGGGCTTCTTCGCCTCCAACCTGGTGCTCGGCGGCCAGGCGCTGCATGCGCGCTACGAGGTGATCGGCACCAATACCGGCATCCTGCTGGTGGGCACGATCAGCGTGATCGCCACGGTGTTCGGCTACCGCCTGATCCACGGCTACACCCGTGTGATGTCCTGGCTGTCCGGCGCGGTGCTGCTGGTCAGCTTCGTCTGGCTGGTGTTCGTCCACGGCCTGCCGGCGGACCTGCTGCAGCGCAACGAGAACAACATCCCCGGCTTCCTCGGCGCGCTGTCCATCGCCGCGCTGTGGCAATTGGCGTATGCGCCCTACGTTTCCGACTACTCGCGCTACATGCCGCAGGGCACCGGTTCGCGCACCGCATTCTGGTCCAGCTACTGGGGCTGCTGTCTGGGTTCGATCCTGCCGATGCTGCTGGGCGTGCTGGTTGGCCTTTCGGTTGGCGAGGGCGACGTCATCGCCGGCCTGATCGAGATGACCGGTGGCTTCAGCGCCGTCATGGTCGCGGTGTTCTCCATCGGCATCGCCGCCACCAACTCGATGAACCTGTACTGCGGCACCCTCTCGGCCATCACCGTCGGCCAGACGCTGATTCCCGCCTGGTCGGCCAAGGCCGGCTGGCGCGCGGTGATCGCCCTGGCGCTGTTCGGCGGTTCGCTGACCATCGCCCTGCTCGGCCAGGACAACTTCATGGCCAACTACACCAACTTCATCCTGCTGCTGCTCTACGTGCTGGTGCCCTGGAGCGCGATCAACCTGGTCGACTACTACCTGATCGCCCATGGCGAGTACGACGTGCTGTCGTTCTTCCGGCGTGACGGCGGCATCTACGGCACCTTCAACTGGACCGCGGTGAACTGCTACATCCTCGGCATCCTGGTGCAGGTTCCGTTCATGTCCACCGCGCTCTACACCGGCGCCGCGGCGCAGGCCATGAACGGTGCGGACATCTCCTGGGTGGTCGGCCTGGGCGTGGTCTCGCCGGTCTACTGGCTGTTCAGCCGCAAGCGCCAGCGTGCACTGAAGGCGGCCCGCGCATGAGCCGCCGCACCGGGTTCTTCTTCGACGAACGCTGCTTCTGGCACGCGACTGGGCTGCATGCGCTGATCCTTCCCGTCGGTGGCTGGCTGCAGCCGCCGGTGGGCGCCGGCCACGCCGAGTCGCCAGAGAGCAAGCGCCGGCTGAAAAGCCTGATGGACGTCTCCGGGCTGAGCGCCCAGCTGCACCTGTCCAGCGCGCCGCTGGCCAGCGAGGAAGACCTGCTGCGGGTACACCCGGCCAGCTACCTGGAGCGTTTCAAGGCTTACAGCGAAGTCGGCCACGGCGACATGGGCGAGGAGACCATGGTCAGCCACGGCACCTACGACATCGCCCGGCAGTCCGCCGGCCTGACCATCGCCGCCGTTGATGCGGTATTGCGTGGTGAGCTGGACAACGCCTATGCGCTGTCCCGTCCGCCGGGCCACCACTGCCTGCCGGATCGTGGCATGGGCTTCTGCTACCTGGCGAACATCGCCGTGGCGGTGGAGACGGCCAAGGCCCGCCATGGCATCCAGCGCGTAGCGGTGCTCGACTGGGACGTGCACCACGGCAACGGCACCGAGGCGATCTTCTACGGCCGCGACGACGTGCTGACCCTGTCGATCCACCAGGCCGACTGCTATCCCACCGGCAGCGGTGCGGTGGGCGATATCGGCGAGGGCGCGGGCAAGGGCTACAACCTCAACGTGCCGCTTTATCCGGGCAGCGGTGACGACGCTTACCGCGTAGCCATGGAAACCATCATCGTGCCGGCGCTGGAGCGCTTCCAGCCCGAGCTGATCGTGGTCGCCAGCGGCTTCGACGCCAACGGAGTGGACCCGCTGGCGCGCATGCTCGCCCACAGCGAGACCTTCCGCTTCATGACCGCCGCCGTGCGCGACGCTGCCGAGCGCCTGTGCAACGGGCGCCTGGTGGTGGTCCATGAAGGCGGTTACGCGGAAGCCTACGTGCCGTTCTGCGGTCATGCGGTGATCGAGGAAATGGCCGGCGTGCGCACCGCAGTGGTCGACCCCTTCCTGCCGATGCTCGAAGGCCAGCAGCCTGACGCGGACTTCCGCGCCTTCCAGCGCCAGGCGCTGGAGCGGATGGCGGCGAAGCTGCTCGGCTGATGATGCGAGGATAGGGATTGGCGATGTAACGGCGGATAACCGCAAGCGGTTATTCGCGCTACATTCCTGCCGGGCCTGATCGCTGGTGTAGGGCGGATAACGCCCCAGGCGTTATCCGCCGCTTGGCCGAGTTATTGCCGAAGCAGCTAGAGTGGTGGTTCCATCCAAAACAACGGATCGCGCCCCATGAAGTTCCTGTCCCTTGCCCTGCTCCTGCCCGCCAGCCTGCTGGCCTTCGCCGCTGCCGCCCAGGCCGCCGACGACTGCGCCAACGCCCAGACCCAGGGCGAGATCAACGCCTGCACCGGCGCCGCCTACAAGGCCAGCGATAAGCGCCTCAACGACCTCTACGGGCAGTATCGCCAGCGCCTGGATGCCGGGCAGAAGAAGGCCCTGACCGCTGCGCAGAAGGCCTGGCTGAACTACCGCGATCTCAGCTGCCAGTTCGAGACGGCTGGCGCCAAGGGCGGCTCGGGCTACCCGATGGCCTACAACAGTTGCCTGACGGCCATGACCGACAACCGCATCAAGGAACTGCAGGCGCTGTCCGATTGCCAGGAAGGCGACTTCAACTGCCCGGCGCCCAAGCCCTGAGCGCATTTGCAGGATGGTGTCACCGGGAAACTCGGCGTAGGAGCGGACCTTGTCCGCGAAGCTTTGCCGCCGCTCATTGGTTGCCAGGTGAATGCTCGACAGACGAGCGCTCCCGGCACAGATAGATTCCGCCGCGCTGGATTTCGCGGACAAGGTCCGCTCCTACAGGTCCCGGCAGGGGAACAAAAAAAGGGAGCCTTGCGGCTCCCTGGAGAGACGACCGCGCTGGGGAGCGCGGCCGGGAACGCGTTGCTGTCAGGCGGCGCTGAACAGGCTGTGCGGGTCGATGACGAATTTCTTCGGCACGCCGGCATCGAACTCGCCATAGCCCTTGGGCGCCTGGTCGAGGGTGATGACTTCCACTCCGACCACGTCGGCGATCTTGATGCGGTCCCACATGATCGCCTGCATCAGCTGGCGGTTGTACTTCATCACCGGGGTCTGGCCGGTGTGGAAGCTGTGCGACTTGGCCCAGCCCAGGCCGAAGCGGATGCTCAGCGAGCCCTGCTTGGCGGCCGCGTCCACCGCGCCCGGATCCTCGGTGACGTAGAGGCCGGGAATGCCGATCTTGCCGGCGACCCGCACCACGCCCATCAGCGAGTTCAGTACGGTGGCCGGAGCCTCGTGCTGCGAGCCCGAATGACCGTGGCCACGGGCTTCGAAGCCTACCGCGTCGACCGCGCAGTCCACTTCCGGCTCGCCCAGCAGATCGGCGATCTGCTCGTGCAGCGGGGTGTCCTTGGACAGGTCGGCGATTTCGAAGCCCTGCGCCTTGGCGTGGGCCAGGCGGGTCGGGTTGACGTCACCGACGATCACCACGGCGGCGCCCAGCAGGCGTGCAGAAGCGGCGGCGGCGAGGCCGACCGGGCCGGCACCGGCGATGTAGACGGTGCTGCCCGGACCGACGCCGGCCGTCACCGCACCGTGGTAGCCGGTGGGGAGGATGTCGGAGAGGCAGGTCAGGTCGCGGATCTTCTCCATCGCCGCGTCGCGGTTGGGCAGGCGCAGCAGGTTGAAGTCGGCGTAGGGGACCATCACGTACTCGGCCTGGCCACCGACCCAGCCGCCCATGTCGACGTAGCCATAGGCGCCGCCAGCACGGGACGGGTTGACCGTCAGGCAGACGCCGGTGTGCTGCTCCTTGCAGGTGCGGCAGTGGCCGCAGGCGACGTTGAACGGCACCGAGACCAGGTCACCGATCTTCATGGTTTCCACGCCACGACCGATCTCCACCACCTCGCCGGTGATCTCGTGGCCCAGCACCAGGCCTTCCGGCGCGGTGGTACGGCCACGGACCATGTGCTGGTCGGAGCCGCAGATGTTGGTGGAAACGACGCGAAGGATCACCCCGTGGTCGATCTGCTTGCCCTGCGGGTCCTGCATCTTCGGATAGGGGATGTTCTGCACTTCGACCTTGCCCGGGCCGAGATAAACCACACCACGATTGCCAGACATACGCATTCCTCATTGTGTTTGTGGGTACAAAGGCGGGCCTTTTCGGCTCGCGGTTCTGCACTGGGATGTCGTGTGTTGCGCGACAGGGCCGGGGGATTGGCAGCCGGCGGTCTGTCGGTGTTGCTCGTGCATGGGAGCTGGGCTTCAAGAGCCCCTCTCCCTAACCCTCTCCCGCAAGCGGGAGAGGGGATATCCGTGTGTGGGGCGGACACCGTGCAAGCCGGTGGCGCCGAACTGCCCCCTCTCCCTTCGGAGCGGGGCGCGTAGCCAGGGTTGGGGAGAGGGTGCTTTACCGCGAGCACCACAGTCCCGGTGGAAGCGTAGGGCGGATGAGCTCCACCCATCCGCCGTTCGGGTTGTCATGGCGGATAACGCCTGTGGCGTTATCCGCCCTACGGGATCGGTGCCGTTACAGCACCACCGTCCGGTTGGCGTTCAGGAACACGCGTTTTTCGATGTGGTAGCCCACGGCCTTCGCCAGGGTCAGGCACTCCACGTCGCGGCCCTTGGCGATCAGGTCCTCGGGGTAGTGGGAGTGGTCCACGGGCTCGACGCCCTGGGCGATGATCGGGCCCTCGTCGAGGTCGTTGTTGATGTAGTGGGCGGTGGCGCCGACCAGCTTCACGCCCTTCTGGTACGCCTGGTGGTAAGGCTTGGCGCCCTTGAAGCCGGGCAGCAGCGAGTGGTGGATGTTGATCGCCCAGCCGTCCAGGCGACGGCACAGCTCCGGGGACAGCACCTGCATGTAGCGGGCGAGGATCACCAGCTCGGCGCCGGTTTCCTCGATCACCTGCCAGACCTTCGCCTCCTGCGCGCCCTTGTCGTTGGGGTCGAGGGCGAAGTGGTGGTAGGGGATGCCGTGCCAGCGCGCCAGCGGTTCCAGGTCCGGGTGGTTGGAGACCACCGCCACCACGTCCATCGGCAGCTGGCCGATGCGCTGGCGGTAGAGCAGGTCGTTCAGGCAGTGGTCGGCCTTGGAGACCATGATCACCACCTTGCTGCGGTAGCCCGGCGGGGTCAGTTCGACGTTCATCTGGAAGGGCGAGACGCGGTCGGCGAGGCCGGCGCGGAAGGCCGCTTCGTCGAAGCCGTCGCCGGCGCGGAACTCGATGCGGATGAAGAAACGCTGCGCCAGGCGGTCGTCGAAGGAGTGGTGCTCGGTGACGTAGCAGCTCTGCTCGAACAGGTAGCGCGTGACCACGTCCACCGTGCCCAGCAGGCTCGGGCTGTCGGCGGTGAGGATCCAGGTATCGGGGGTGCGGCTCATGGTCGGGCTCCGAAGTTTTCCTCTCGCTGGAGAGGTTGGAGTGGGGGTTCCCTCACCCCGGCCCTCTCCCGGAGGGAGAGGGGGAAGAGCATTTCTTACGCTGCTACCTGCAGGCCGTACTCGGCGCAGGCATCCTGCAGCCACAGCCAGAAGTAGTCGGAGAAGCTGCGGCGCACCACCAGTTCCCAGGTGTGCTCGCCGGTATGGCGGATCACCAGCTGGGACTTGGCGAAGTTGGTGCCCACCGCCTTGCCCACCGGGAAGTTGCTCGGGTGGACGTCGTAGCCGGTGGACTTCATCAGCACTTCGCGCACCTTGGCGCCTTCGAGCTCCAGCAGAGTCTGGCCGCCGCTGACGTTGATCACCGAGTAGTGCAGCTCTTCGCCCAGCGCCTCGCGCAGGCGCTGCTCGACGGCGAATTCCTCGCCACCGGGGACGATCAGCAGCCACTCGTCCGGGCCGAGCCACTGCAGCGAAGTCTCGCCCTTGGCCACCAGGCCCAGGGCCACCGGCAGCTCCAGGCCCAGGGCCTTGTGCACGCCGCCGGCGAAGGCCGGGTCGTGGGCATCGCCACGCAGGGTCAGGTGGCCGAGGAATTTCTTCTCGCGCAGGGTTACGCCGGCGTTGGCCAGCTTGCGCGCGGCGAGCTTGCCCAGCTCGGCGTGGTGCAGCGGCGACTCGGCCTGGATGCCGTCTGCGGGGCGTTGCTGGTAGAGATTGGCTTTGCTCATGTTCTGTTCACCTTGGGGGCGCTTATCGCCTGTTTCCCCTCACCCCAGCCCTCTCCCTTAGGGAGAGGGGGCCGAGCTGAGTGTGCTGTGAGTGTCGTGCTCGCCGGCGGCTCCGAACTGTCCCCTCTCCCCCTGGGAGAGGGTTAGGGTGAGGGCAGCCGGCGGCTCCGAATCAATCCACGTTCTGCCGTTCACCTTTCGGGTCGTAGAACACCGAGCTGCAGATTTCTGCCTCGATCACGCGGCCGTCCGGCAGCGGGGCATAGACCTTCTCGCCCAGGCGCTTGATGCCGCCTTTCACCACCGCCAGGGCGAAGCTGTAGCCCAGGCTGCTGCTCATGTAGCTGGAGGTGACGTGGCCGACCATGGTCGCGGGGATGCTGTGCTGCGGGGTGAACAGCAGCTGCGCGCCCTCGGGCAGCAGGTCCATCGGGTTGGTGGGCTTGAGGCCGACCAGCTGCTTGCGGTCCTCGCGCTGGCAGTCGGCGCGGTTCATGCCGCGCCAGCCGATCCAGGAGAACGGCTTGGTGCGACCCACCGCCCAACCCATGTTCAGGTCGTCCGGGGTGACCGAGGCATCGGTGTCCTGGCCGACGATGATGAAGCCCTTCTCGGCGCGCAGGACGTGCATGGTCTCTGTGCCGTAAGGCGTCAGGTTGTACTTGGCGCCGGCGGCGACGATGGCCTCCAGCACACCCATGGCGTAGTTGGCCTGGATGTTCACCTCGTACGACAGCTCGCCGGTGAAGGAGATGCGGAACACCCGCGCCGGCACGCCGGCGACCTTGCCTTCCTTCCAGGTCATGAAGGGGAAGGCGTCCTTGTCCAGGTCGATGTCGGTGACCTCGGCCAGCAGCTTGCGGCTGTTGGGACCGGACAGGGTGAGGGTGGCCCAGTGGTCGGTGACCGAGGTGAAGTACACCTTCAGCTCCGGCCATTCGGTCTGGTGGTACAGCTCCAGCCACTCCATGACGCGCGCCGCGCCGCCGGTGGTGGTGGTCATGACGAAGTGGTTGTCGGCGAGGCACGCGGTGACGCCATCGTCGAAGACCATGCCGTCTTCCTTGCACATCAGGCCGTAGCGGGCCTTGCCCACGTCCAGCTTGGTCCAGGCATTGGTGTAGACGCGGTTGAGGAACTCGCGGGCGTCCGGGCCCTGGATGTCGATCTTGCCCAGGGTCGAGGCGTCCAGCAGGCCGACCGACTCACGCACGGCGCGGCACTCGCGGGCCACGGCGGCGTGCATGTCTTCGCCACGCTTGGGGAAGTACCACGGGCGCTTCCACTGGCCGACGTCCTCGAACTCGGCGCCGTTCTTCACGTGCCAGGCGTGCAGGGCGGTAAAGCGCACCGGCTCGAACAGGTGGCCGCAGTGACGGCCGGCGACGGCGCCGAAGGTCACCGGGGTGTAGTTCGGGCGGAACATGGTGGTGCCGGTGTCGGCGATGCTCTTGCCCTGGGCGCGGGCGGCAATGGCCAGGCCGTTGATGTTGCCCAGCTTGCCCTGGTCGGTGCCGAAGCCCAGCGCGGTGTAGCGCTTGACGTGCTCGATGGACTCGAAGCCCTCGCGGCAGGCCAGTTCGATGGCGGCGGCGGTGACGTCGTTCTGGGTGTCGACGAACTGCTTGGGCGCCCGCGCCGTGGTTTTCTCGTGGGGCACCTGGAACAGCGCCAGGGTGGCGTCCTCGGCACGCTCGGCCACCACCGGCAGCTCGCCGGCAACGGACTTGAAACCGCCGTCGACTGCCGCCTGGCTGCCGGCCTGGTAGCCGTCGGCCAGGGCATCGGCGAGGCGGAACACGCCGTTCACCGCACCGGCACAAAGGCGCTTCTGGAAGGCCAGGCCGGGAACGAAGGCGAGGATGTCCTCGCGCCATTCCGGCTTGCCGCCCAGGTGCGAAGCCAGGTGCACCACCGGGCTGTAGCCGCCGGAGCTGGCGACCAGGTCGCAGTCCAGCCACTCACCGGGCGCATTGACCTTGTGGCGGAAGGTGTCGATGGAGGCGACCTTCGCACCGGTCACGCGTTTGCTGCCGCGTGCCTCGATCACTGCGCTGCCGGTGATGACGCGCATACCGCGCTTGCGCGCTTCCTCGACCCACTCGCCGCGCGGATTGGGGCGGGCGTCGGCGATGGCGACCACCTGCAGACCGGCTTCCTGCCAGTCCAGGGCGACGCGGTAGGCGTAGTCGTTGTTGGTGGACAGCACCAGTTTCTTGCCCGGTGCCACGCCGTAGCGGCGTACGTAGGTGGAGACGGCGCCGGCGAGCATGTTGCCCGGCACGTCGTTGTTGCCGTAGACCAGCGGGCGCTCGTGGGCGCCGGCGGCGAGCACCACGCGGTTGGCACGGACCCGGTGCACGCGCATGCGCACCTGGCCCAGCGGAGCGGTCTCGCCCAGGTGGTCGGTGCGGCGCTCGTGGACGGTGAGGAAGTTGTGATCGTGGTAGCCGTTGACCGTGGAGCGCGGCAGCAGGATCACGTCCGGATTGCCTTGCAGCTCGGCGATGGCCTTGGCTACCCATTCTTCGGCCGGCTTGCCGTCGAGAGTCTCGCGGGTGTCGAGCAGGCTGCCGCCGAACTCTTCCTGTTCATCGGCGAGAATCACCCGCGCACCGCTGCGCGAGGCGGCCAGGGCGGCGGCGAGGCCGGCGGGGCCGGCGCCGACGATCAGCACGTCGGCGTGGTGGTTCATCCAGTCGTAGCTGTCCGGGTCCACTTCGGTGGGCGCGCGGCCCAGGCCCGCGGCCTTGCGGATGTACTTCTCGTAGGTTAGCCACATGGACTGCGGGTACATGAAGGTCTTGTAGTAGAAGCCGGGCGGCATCAGCTTGCCGCCGACCTTGCCGAAGATCCCCATGAGGTCGTTCTGCACGTTCGGCCAGCCGTTGGTGGCGGTCGCCACCAGGCCGTTGTACAGGGCCTGCTGGGTGGCGCGCACGTTCGGCACCTGGGTCGATTCGCGCGAGCCGATCTGCAGGATGGCGTTGGGCTCTTCGGCGCCGGCGGCGACGATGCCGCGTGGGCGCGAGTACTTGAAGCTGCGGCCGAGGATGTCGACGCCGTTGGCCAGCAGGGCGGCGGCCAGGGTGTCACCGGCGAAGCCCTGGTAGCTCTGGCCGTTGAAGCTGAAGGTGAGCGACTTGCTGCGGTCGATGCGACCGCCACGGGACAGGCGATTGATCTGGCTCATTAGGCCTTCTCCACGGCGGGCTGGACGGCGGACTTCTTCTCGGCGGCGGTGACGCTGGGTTTTTCGCCGATCTTGTAGGTTTCCAGGATCTCGTAGGTCACGGTGTGGCGGGTGACGTTGAAGTACTGGCGGCAGCCGGCGGCGTGGACCCACAGCTCGTGGTGGATGCCGCGCGGGTTGTCGCGGAAGAACATGTACTCGCCCCACTCGGCGTCGGTGCAGGCAGCCGGGTCGAGCGGGCGCGGGATGTGCGCCTGGCCCTTGGCGTGGAATTCCTCTTCGGAACGCAGCTCGCCGCAATGGGGGCAGAAGATATTCAGCATGGTCGGGCCCTCTTAGTGCGCGACGGCGGCAGCGCCGTGTTCGTCGATCAGCGCGCCGGTGTGGAAGCGTTCGATGGAGAAGGGTGCGGCCAGCGGATGCGGCTCGCCCTTGGCGAGGGTGGCGGCGAAGACGTTGCCCGAGCCGGGAGTGGCCTTGAAGCCGCCGGTGCCCCAGCCGCAGTTGAAGAACAGGTTCTTCACCGGGGCCTTGCCGATGATCGGGCAGGCGTCCGGGGTGGTGTCGACGATGCCGCCCCACTGGCGGTTCATCCGTACGCGGGAGAGCACCGGGAACATCTCGACGATGGCCTGCAGGGTGTGCTCGATCACCGGGTAGGAGCCGCGCTGGCCGTAGCCGTTGTAGCCGTCGATGCCGGCGCCAATGACCAGGTCGCCCTTGTCCGACTGGCTGATGTAGCCATGCACGGCGTTGGACATGATCACGCTGTCGATGATGGGTTTCAGCGGCTCGGAAACCAGCGCCTGCAGCGGGTGCGATTCGATCGGCAGGCGGAAGCCGGCGAGCATCGCCATGTGCCCGGAGTTGCCGGCGGTGACCACGCCGACGCGCTTGGCGCCGATGAAGCCGCGGTTGGTCTCGACGCCGATGACGGCGCCGTCCTGCTTGCGGAAGCCGATCACTTCGGTCTGCTGGATCAGGTCGACGCCCAGGGCGTCGGCAGCGCGGGCGAAGCCCCAGGCCACGGCATCGTGACGGGCCACGCCGCCGCGGCGTTGCACGGTGGAACCCATGACCGGGTAGCGGGCGCTTTTAGTGCAGTTCAGGTAGGGAATCTCTTCGGCCACCTGCTGGGCGTTGAGCAGCTCGCCGTCCACGCCGTTGAGGCGGTTGGCGCTGACGCGGCGTTCGCCGTCGCGCATGTCCTGCAGGGTGTGGCAGAGGTTGTAGACCCCGCGCTGGGAGAACATGACGTTGTAGTTGAGATCCTGGGACAGGCCTTCCCACAGCTTCATGGCGTGTTCGTAGAGCAGCGCCGACTCGTCCCACAGGTAGTTGGAACGCACGATGGTGGTGTTGCGCGCGGTGTTGCCGCCGCCCAGCCAGCCCTTCTCGACCACCGCGACATTGGTGATGCCGTGTTCCTTGGCCAGGTAGTAGGCCGTGGCCAGGCCGTGCCCGCCGCCGCCGACGATGACCACGTCATACACCGGCTTGGGCGTGGGCGTGCGCCACATGCGCTGCCAGTTCTCGTGGTGGCTCAGGGAATGCTTGAACAGGCCGAAGCCGGAGTAGCGTTGCATGGGGTGCTCCTGATTGTTCTTGTCGCCGTGGCTGCTCTTGGTAGGGCTCAGCTTGCTTGCGAATGGGTTGTCGGGTTCGCGAGCAAGCTCGCTCCTACACGCGCCTCGGGAAACTCAACGGTAGACCGGGAAGTCCGCACACAGGCCGGCGACCTGGGTGGCCACCTTGGCCTCCACGTCGGCGTCGCCCAGGTGGTCGAGCACGTCGCTGATCCAGCCGGCCAGCTCGCGGCACTGTTCTTCCTTCAGGCCACGGGTGGTGACGGCCGGGGTGCCGATGCGAATGCCGGAGGTGACGAACGGGCTCTGCGGGTCGTTCGGCACGGCGTTCTTGTTCACCGTGATGCCGACGCGGCCGAGGGCGGCGTCCGCTTCCTTACCGGTCAGGCCCTGCTTCACCAGGCTGATCAGCATCAGGTGGTTGTCGGTGCCGCCGGAAACCACGTCGTAGCCGCGCTCGATGAACACCTGGGCCATGGCCTGGGCGTTCCTGATCACCTGGGCCTGGTAGTCCTTGAAGCCGGGCTCCAGCGCTTCCTTGAAGCACACCGCCTTGGCGGCGATCACGTGCATCAGCGGGCCGCCCTGGGCGCCGGGGAAGACGGCGGAGTTGAGCTTCTTCTCGATCTCTTCGTTGGATTTCGCCAGGATCAGGCCGCCGCGCGGGCCGCGCAGGGTCTTGTGGGTGGTGGTGGTGACCACGTCGGCATAGGGCAGCGGGTTCGGGTACAGGCCAGCGGCGACCAGGCCGGCAACATGGGCCATGTCGACGAACAGCAGCGCCCCGACCTTGTCGGCGATGGCGCGGAAGCGCGGGAAGTCGAGGGTCTTGGAGTAGGCGGAGAAGCCGGCGACGATCATCTTCGGCTTGTGCTCCACGGCCAGGCGCTCGACCTCGTCGTAGTCGATCAGCCCGGTATCGGTGTTCAGGCCGTACTGCACGGCGTTGTACAGCTTGCCCGAGGACGACACCTTGGCGCCGTGGGTCAGGTGGCCGCCGTGGGCCAGGCTCATGCCCAGGATGGTGTCGCCGGCATTGATCAGTGCCAGGTACACGGCGGAGTTGGCCGAGGAGCCCGAGTGCGGCTGGACGTTGGCGTAGTCGGCGCCGAACAGTTGCTTGGCGCGGTCTATGGCCAGCTGCTCGACTTTATCCACATGCTCGCAGCCGCCGTAGTAGCGCTTGCCCGGATAGCCTTCGGCGTACTTGTTGGTCAGCCCGCTGCCCTGAGCCTGCATGACGCGCTTGCTGGTGTAGTTCTCCGAAGCGATTAGCTCGAGGTGGTCCTCCTGGCGCGCTTCCTCGGCATCCATCGCCGCGAGCAGTTCGTCGTCATAGCCCTGGATCTGGTCTTGCTTGCTGAACATCGCTGGTCTCCCTGTGGCGCCGCAGCGCCCTGGCCGGTACGGGACGCAAATGGCCCCCTTGGCAGCGATGGTATGACTGGCCCTGCCAGCCCAGATGCCTGCGCACGTCGCGGGTAGGTGCGTTTGCGACATGCCGTGAACGGCGCAAAAGCGACCGGGTGCGTGGAATTGCGCGCGGCGGCTGGTCAGAATGCGACATGCCCGCGCCAGGACGGCGCGGCCCGCGGAGCTTTGCCGATGAAGAGCTTCTGTCTATTGGGTTCGCTGGCGCTGACCCTGCTGCTGCCGGCTTTGTCGGCCTCGGGCATGTCACGCCTGTTCGACGGCGACGCGCGGGTCTGGGTGGAGGGGCGAACGCTGTGCTTCGGCGGTGCGGCGTTCAAGTCGCCGGGTCTGTTCTTCAACCGCACGCTGCAGGTAGATGAACGGCAGGTGGCGGTGTACTCCATCGAAGTCGCCCGCGAGCCTTACGAGCCGTTCTGGTCGGCGGCCAGCGCCGAGCCGATGCAGGGCGTGCCGCTGCGCAGCGACACCTGCTTCGCCTATGGCCGGGCGATCCCCGGCTTCCGCGAGAAAACCCCGGCGCGCTCCCTGGAACCCGGCCTGTACAACGTCACCCTCGGCGGGCGCGACAGCAGCGGGGATGGCCAGCGCGCGACCTTCATGAAGACCTTCTGCCTGGAGGCGCGCGGCGACGGCGTGGCGGTGCTGGATGCCGGCTACGACGAGAAGGCTGGCCGCTGGGTTTGCAAAACCGCGCAATGAAGCTGCCGATAGGAACCCTGCGGCCAAGGGACTAAACTGCGCGTCTTCGAAATGCGAGGACGCCATGAACCGTTCCCTGACTCTGCTTTCCGCCCTGCTGCTCACCGCGACGCTGCAGGGCTGTGGTGACGACAGTAAATCCGCCAAGGCCGAAGCTCCCCAGGCCGCCAGCACCGCCGCCGCACCGGCCGGCGACAGCTGCAGCGGCCACGAGCTGGAGCGCGCGCTGCCGCCGGCCAAGGCCATCTACGGCTATGCCTACCTGTCCCGCGAGTGCGGCTACGACAGCGCCACCGTCGTCTACGGCAAGGCGGACGGCAGCCAGCAGCTGGTCGTGACCCTGACCGACACCGGCCTGCCGGCGCCCGGCGCCGACCAGCAGGGCGAGGCCGCCAAGCAGTACCTGGCCGCCCAGGCCAAGCTGCGCGACACCACCGCGAAGAACGTCTCGCTGCTCAACCAGGCGCGCCAGGCCGCGCTGCAGAACGGCACCGCCGCGCAATTCGGCGGCGAGCAGTTCCTGCCGGTGATCGACAGCACCCGCATGGGCGACCCGCTGGCGATCAGCGTGCCGGGCCCGGACGAGAAGGCCGGCGAATCCAGCCTGACCGGCCTGATCAAGGGGCGCTACGTGCTCAACATGACCTCGCCGGACAAGCCCAACGGCGGCACCGCCCAGTCCCTGCGCGAGCTGTTCGTGCCGATCTCCGAGCAGATGGCGCTGACCAAGCTGCCCTGATCCATCCCGCGGCCTCCCTCCAGCGGGAGGCCTGCGCCCTCCGGCGGTGAGCGACTATCCGTTGCTACGCTGCTGCCTGACGTACAACGTTTTCCGAGGCCGCACCATGACCGACAACACCCAACAGTTCGCCAGCGACAACTATTCCGGCATCTGCCCCGAAGCCTGGGCGGCCATGGCCCAGGCCAACCAGGGCCACGAGCGCGCCTACGGCGACGACCAGTGGACCGCCCGCGCCTCCGACTACTTCCGCGAGCTGTTCGAGACCGACTGCGAAGTGTTCTTCGCCTTCAACGGCACCGCGGCCAACTCCCTGGCCCTGGCCGCGTTGTGCCAGAGCTACCACAGCGTGATCTGCGCCGAGACCGCCCACGTCGAGACGGACGAATGCGGCGCGCCGGAATTCTTCTCCAACGGTTCCAAGCTGCTGCTGGCGCGCACCGACGCCCAAGGCAAGCTGACCCCGGATGCGATTCGCGAGATCGCCCTGAAGCGCCAGGACATCCACTATCCCAAGGCGCGGGTGGTCACCATCACCCAGGCCACCGAGGTCGGCACCGCCTACCGCCCGGACGAGCTGCAGGCGCTCAGCGCCACCTGTCGCGAGCTGGGCCTGCACCTGCACATGGATGGCGCACGCTTCTCCAACGCCTGCGCGTTCCTCGGCGCCACCCCGGCCGAGCTGACCTGGAAGGCCGGCGTCGAGGTGCTCTGCTTCGGCGGCACCAAGAACGGCATGGCGGTGGGCGAAGCCATCCTGTTCTTCAACCGCGATCTGGCCGAAGGCTTCGACTACCGCTGCAAGCAGGCCGGCCAGCTGGCCTCGAAGATGCGCTTCCTCGCCGCGCCCTGGGTCGGCGTGCTGCAGGACGACGCCTGGATGCATTACGCCAGCCATGCCAACCGCTGTGCACAACTGCTGGCCGAGCGCGTCGCCGACGTGCCGGGCGTGCAGCTGATGTTCCCGGTGGAAGCCAACGGGGTGTTCCTGCAGATGTCCGAACCCGCCCTGGAGGCCCTGCGCCAGCTGGGCTGGCGCTTCTACACCTTCATCGGCGCCGGCGGCGCGCGCTTCATGTGCTCGTGGGATACCGAGATCGCCCGCGTCGAGCAGCTGGCGGCGGACATTCGTAGGGTAATGGGCGCAAAGTGATGGGCGCCTGAGTTGTCCCCAGGCGCTGGGGACGGTTGCTCGCGCAACCTGTCCCCAACCTGTGGATGAATGCCTGCGGGCCGCGTATGACGTGGCCTGCAGTCATCTGCTCAAATTTTGATCAAGACGGCTCTTCGTAGGAGCGAGCTTGCTCGCGAACCGCATTCCGCCCGATTCCACGGCATGAAGCGAACCTGCGGTTGTTCGCGAGCAAGAACTAGGCGTTCCCCTCGCTCCTACAGGTCTTGATCCGCTATATACGCACCGCGGTGCCGCTCACGCTGACCATCAGCATGCTGCCGTTCTGCCCCACCACCTCGTAATCCAGGTCGATGCCGACCACTGCATTGGCACCCAGCTCCTGGGCGCGCTCCTGCAGCTCCTCGAAGGCGATCTCCCGCGCCCGTCCCAACTCTTTCTCATACGCACCAGAGCGGCCGCCGATGATGTCGCGCAGGCCGGCGAACAGGTCGCGGAACACGTTGGCGCCGAGAATCGCCTCGCCAACCACGATGCCGCGGTATTCCTGGATGGTCTTGCTCTCGATGGTGGGCGTGGTGGTCAGGATCATCGGACTGCCTCCTCTGCTGGGGAAATCCAGCATAGCCCCGCACCCCATCGAAGGCCCCGCCAGCTGTGTTTCAGCATTTGCCGGAAATCCGGGGGCAACCTTGTGATAAAGCTGTGGACAACCTGGTGGAAAATGACAGCGCCGTGGCACTTTCATGAATAGCGCGGAATTGCCGCTCAATTTCACAGGGGCCGCGTAATTCGTGGCCTTCAGCCGACTCATGAGGTGTTGTGGAGATCTCCACAGCCGCTGTGGAGGCATGCCTGCCCAACCTGTGGAAAAACTGTTGGGAGGTGCCTGCGAGGCTGATGGGGCGGGGCTTCCCTGAAGCTGGTCGTTTTCTGATCAATTACGTCTTTTCAATCGCTTGCGAGCCTGTGTATCGATTGCGGCAGATTTTCTGTGCACGAACTTTCCACCGCTATCCCCGGTTTGTGTTGACCCACCTGTGCGCCACCTGTGGAAAACAGCACCGGCACCACGGCTGGCGCAGCTTCCAGAGGCTTGCTCAAGGATTGATCAGCAATCCCGGCAAGACACTGATCCACAGCCACTTTTCCCCAGCGGCGCGGGTTACGGGAAACTTTCCACAATGCCTGTGGGGCGAACCTCGCAGAAGGTGTGGACAACCTGTACCCAGATCGCTGCAGGCCACGTCACGCGCGCCTCTCTCGTGTCAGTACGTTTTTTGATCAAACAGCGAAAGTCGCGCCGTTGCTGGCCTGCAGCGAAATATGCCTAAGGTTTTCCACATCGGCTGTGCAGCGTTCTGCCAGCAAGGTGTGGGCGAGTTGTGGATGGATCGCTACGAGCCGCGCTGGTGCTAGCCCGCGCCGGGTTGATCAATATTTGTCCAGGGACGGGAGGGCCGCTGCCTATACTTCAATCACCCTGGGGGCGGGAGATTCAGCATGTCCAGTTACTCGGTGGAACAGATCCGCACCGTGGCCCTGGTCGGCCACGGTGACAGCGGCAAGACCCTGCTTGCCGAAGCGCTGCTGCAGCACTGCGGTGCCATCCCCAGCATGGGCTCGCTGGAACGCGGCGACACCCTGTGCGACTCCGACCCCATGGAGCGCGAATACCACCACTCCCTGGCCGCCGCCCTGGTGCACTTCGAGCACGAAGGCGCGCAGGTCCGTCTGCTCGACACCCCCGGTTATCCCGACTTCATCGGCCACGCGCTGCCGGCGCTGGCGGCTGTGGAAACCGCGCTGGTGGTGGTGAACGCGCAGAACGGCATCGAGCTGAGCACCCGCCGCATGATGGACTGGGCCGGCGAGCGCGGGCTGTGCCGGATGCTGGTGGTGAACAAGATCGACGCCGAACGCATCGACCTGCCGGGTCTGCTGGCGGCTTTGCGCGAATCGTTCGGCAAGGAAGTACTGCCGATCAATCTGCCGGCCGAGGGCGGCACGCGGGTTGTGGATTGTTTCTTCAATCCCGATGGCGCGGCGGATTTCTCCTCGGTGGCCGAGGCGCACCAGGCGCTGGTGGATCAGGTGGTGGAAGTGGACGAAGCGCTGATGGCGCATTACCTGGAGGAGGGCGAGGTGGCGCCTGAGGCGCTGCACGCACCCTTCGAGCGCGCGTTGCGCGAAGGCCACCTGATTCCGCTGTGCTTCGTCTCCGCCCGCACCGGCGCCGGCGTGCCGGAACTGGCGAATATCCTCGCGCGCCTGGCGCCCAATCCCACCGAGGGCAACCCGCCGCTGTTCCTGCGCACCGACGACAAGGGCGCCGAGCACCCGGTGACCTGCAGCCCCGACCCGGCCGCCCACGTGCTGGCCCACGTGTTCAAGGTGGCGATCGACCCTTTCGTCGGCCGTCTCGCGGTGTTCCGCGTGCACCAGGGCACCATCCGCCGGGAGATGCAGCTGTTCGCCGGCGACGGGCGCAAGCCGTTCAAGGTCGGCCATCTGCTGCGCCTGCAGGGAAAGAAGCATGAGGAGGCGCCGTGGCTGATCCCCGGTGACTTCGGTGCGCTGAGCAAGGTCGACGAACTGGATTACGGCGTGGTGCTGCACGACTCCCACGACGAGGACCACATCCACCTCAAGCCGCTGGATTTCCCCACGCCCATGCAGGGCCTGGCCATTGAGGCGAGCCGCCGTGGCGACGAGCAGCGCCTGGCGGAAATCCTCCAGCGCCTGCAAGCCGAAGACCCCTGCGTGCGCCTGGACTACAACGCCTCCACCCAGGAAACCGTGCTGCGTGGCATGGGCGAACTGCACCTGCGCTACCTGCTGGAGCGCATGGCCGGGCAGTACAAGCTGGAAGTGCAGACCCGCGCGCCCAGCGTGCCGTACCGCGAGACGGCGACCCGCAGCGCCGAGGGCCACAGCCGGCACAAGAAGCAAACCGGCGGGGCCGGGCAGTTCGGCGAGGTGTTCCTGCGCATCGAGCCGCTGCCGCGCGGCGAGGGCTTCGCTTTCGTCGATGCGATCAAGGGCGGGGTGATCCCCGGCAACTTCATTCCCTCGGTGGAGAAGGGCGTGCGCTCGGCACTGGCGGCCGGGCCACTGGCTGGCTTCCCGGTACAGGATGTGAAGGTCACTGTGTTCGACGGCAAGAGCCACTCGGTGGACTCCAAGGACATCGCCTTCCAGGCTGCCGGGCGCAAGGCCATGCTCGATGCGCTGCGCAATGCTGGTGGCATCGTGCTGGAGCCGGTGATGCAGATCGAGGTGACGACGCCGGATAGCCACCTGGGCGATATCACCGCCGATCTCACCGGCCGCCGCGGCCAGGTGCTGGGCACCGAGTCGCTGTCGGCCAGCGTCGCGCTGGTGCGTGGACAGGTGCCGCTGGCGGAGCTGGACGGCTACGCCAACCGGCTGAAATCCATCACTGCCGGCCAGGGCCTCTACAGTCTTTCTTCCAGCCACTACAGCGCCGTGCCGCAGGACGTGCAGCAGCGCCTGTCCAGCGGCTACAAGGCGGCCCCGGAAGAGGACTGAGCGAATGTGGATATTCGTCGCGGCCGGTGTCCGCAAAGGCCCGTGGCTGGGCCTTCACGCGCACCTGTTCGGCGTGTGCGCGGGAAAGGAGAAAGCCACGTGGCATGCGGGTTGCAGACGGGATCGAGGCGGCCAGGCGGTTCGGCCAGAGGTGTCTCCGAGCTTGCCTCGGGACACCTGTAGCCTGTGGATAACTCAGTGGGTAACGTGTGGGGCAGGTGGGGGCAGGCTGTGATCAGTACTCGATCACCACGTCGCCCTTGGGCACGCTGCAGCAGGACAGGATGTAGCCTTCGGCGACGTCTTCGTCGGTGATCCCGCCGTTGTGCTCCATCTCCACCTCGCCGGAGCGCTTCATCACCTTGCAGGTGCCGCAGATGCCCATGCCGCAGGCCTTGGGAATGTGCAGGCCGAGCTGGGCGGCGGCGGCGTGGACGGTCTCGCCCGGCGCCACGCGGATGCTCTTGCCGGTCTCGCAGAACTCCACCAGGTTCTGCTCGGCCAGCGGTACGGCCGGCGCCTCGGCGGCTTCGGCGGCCAGTTCCTTCACGTCGGCGCGCACTTCCGGCGGGGTCGGGCCGAAGGCCTCCTCGTGGTAGCGCGACATGTCGTAGCCCTCGGCTTCGAGCAGGCGCTTGACCGCGTGCATGTAGGGCGTCGGGCCGCAGCAGAAGACCTCGCGTTCGAGATAATCCGGCGCCATCAGCTGCAGCATCGCCTTGTTCAGGAAGCCCCGGTAGCCGGCCCAGGACTCGCCCATCTCGTACTTCTCGCAGACCAGGTACAGCTTGAAGTTGTTGATCCGCGAGTTCATGTGCTCCAGCTCGCGGTGGTAGATGATGTCCTTGGGCGTGCGTGCGCTGTGCACGAAGACCATGTCGACGTTGGCGTTGGTGTCGAAGAACCAGCGCGACATTGACATCACCGGGGTGATGCCGACGCCGCCGGAGAGGAACAGCACCTTCTCGGCGGGAAAATCAATGGCGTTGAAGTTGCCCACCGGCCCGTGTACCGGGACCTGGTCGCCTTCCTTGAGGTTGTCGTGCAGCCAGTTCGACACCTTGCCGCCGGGCACGCGCTTGATGGTGATGGAGAAGCTGTAGGGCACCGAGGGCGAGCTGGAGATGGTGTAGGAACGCATGATCGGCTGGCCGTCGATCTCCAGTTCCAGGGTGACGAACTGCCCCGGCTTGAAGAAGAACATGATCGGCGCGTCGGCCATGAAGCAGAAGGTGCGCACATCCCAGGTTTCCTGGATGGCCTTGACGCAGCGCACCAGGTGGCGCCCGTTGGCCCAGGTCTGGGTGTTCACCGGATTGAGGAAGTTGTTCGTCGACATGCTGTCTCTCCGCGCACGCGGGCCGTGCTGGGCCTGATGGGGCAGCGCCGGGGCCCGTCTGCCTGCGCCGCCTGGGCGCAGGAGGCACGGGGCCTGTCGGCATGCCTGATGGGGCGGATTGTGTGCACGACGCCCGCCCGCGCATTTACCTGCCAGCGACATTTGCATGCTTATCGCGACCTGGCGCCTGGGGCGCGCCGTTGCGCGTCGGGAAATGACGTGGCCGTGTCGCCCATGGATAAGGGTTCCTACGGGGCGCGGCCCCACACTCAGCTGCATGCCGAGCAACCCCCAAGGTTGAGCGAGACGGCGGGGAACGGCGCACTCGGCGCGCCTGGCACCTGCCGCAAATGCCCTGCGTGGCAAACCGTATCAGCCACTTATTTCCGCCGGCAGCCCGACCGGGCTGCGGCATGAGGACCGAGCAATGGACGTCACAACTACCCTGAGTCTGGGCGACCCGCTGGAACCGGCCCGCAAGGCCACCGCCGAGATGCTGCGCAGCCGCGACCACAGCTTCTCGCTGCCGCAGCCCTTCTACAACGACGAGCGCCTGTTCCAGATCGACATGCAGGAGATCTTCCACAAGGAGTGGCTGATCGCCGGCATGACCTGCGAGATCCCCGCCAAGGGCAACTTCCTCACCCTGCAGATCGGCGACAATCCGGTGATCGTCCTGCGCGGCGCCGAGGGCAAGATCCACGCCTTCCATAACGTCTGCCGGCACCGTGGTTCGCGCCTGTGCGTCAGCGACAAGGGCAAGGTCGCCAAGCTGGTCTGCCCCTACCACCAGTGGACCTACGAGCTGGACGGCCGCCTGCTGTTCGCCGGCACCGAGATGGGCGCCGACTTCGACATGAAGGACTACAGCCTGAAACCGGTGAACGTGAAGACCGCCGGCGGCTACATCTTCATCTCGCTGTCGGAGAACCCGCCGGCCATCGATGACTTCCTGCGTACGCTCGAGCACTACATGGAGCCGTACGACATGGAGAACACCAAGGTCGCGGTGCAGACCACGCTGATGGAAAAGGCCAACTGGAAGCTGGTGCTGGAGAACAACCGCGAGTGCTACCACTGCAACGGTTCGCACCCGGAGCTGCTGAACACCCTGCTGGAGTGGGACGACGTCACCGACCCGCGCGCCAGCCAGGCGTTCAAGGACCAGGTCGCCGCCTGCACCACCGCCTGGGAAGCCGAGAAGATTCCCTATGCCCACGAAAGCTTCGGCCTGCGCAATCGCATCGTGCGCATGCCGCTGCTGCAGGGCACCGTGTCCATGACCATGGACGGCAAGCAGGGTAGCAAGAAGCTCATGGGCCGCATCCAGAACCCGGACCTGGGCTCGATGCGCATCCTGCACCTGCCGCACTCCTGGAACCACTGCATGGGCGACCACCTGATCGTCTTCACCGTGTGGCCGATCAGCGCGCAGCAGACCATGGTCACCACCAAGTGGCTGGTGCACAAGGATGCGGTGGAAGGCGTCGATTACGACGTGGCGCGCCTGCGCGAAGTCTGGGACGCCACCAACGACCAGGATCGTCGCCTCGCCGAAGAGAACCAGCGCGGCATCAACTCCACCGCCTACCAGCCGGGGCCGTACTCCAAGACCTACGAGTTCGGCGTGATCAACTTCCTCGACTGGTACAGCGAGCGCCTGCTGAACAACCTGGGCGAGGAGTCCGCCCACGCCCGACTGGTCGCCGAGAAGTAAGCCCCCGCCATCCAGCGCCCCCCGTCCTCGGGGGCGTTGTCGTTACGCGCTGTCATTACTGAGGAATCCACGTGGACGCCATGCTCTTCTACAGCAGCTCCGCCTTCGTCACCGGCCTGGTGGCGTGGAACCTCATTGCCTGCTGGCGCAAGCGCTGACGCGCTCGCCGCTGCGCTTTTCGTAGGACCGAGGGGGACGCCTAGTCCTTGCTCGCGAACGTCTTCCCGGCGGGCTCCGTGCCGCCGCCGTAACAACCTCTCCCCAGCCCTGGCTGCGCACCCCGCAACGAAGAGCGTTCGCGAGCAAGCTCGCTCCTACAAGTCCGCGCCAATCCTCGCCTCCCGCCCTCACATTCCCCTGCACGACGCAAACGCTGTCGCCCATGTCGCCGGCTTGACGCTTTCGGCACGACCCTGGTCGTTTTCGAACCGGGTCGCCTCGGGGTGCAGGGATATCCTGCCTGCAAAGCGTCGGCACAAGCCCCGGCGCGCCAAGCCTGACAAGCCTTGCCTGATATAGAGAGACGCCAAGATGAGCCCAGCCGAACTTCACGCCGACAGCATCGTCATCGATGGCCTGATCATCGCCAAGTGGAACCGCGAACTGTTCGAGGACATGCGCAAGGGCGGCCTGACTGCCGCCAACTGCACCGTGTCGGTGTGGGAAGGGTTCCAGGCGACGGTGAACAACATCGTCTCCAGCAGCAAGCTGATCCGCGACAACAGCGACCTGGTGCTGCAGGTGCGCACCACCAACGACATCCGCAAGGCCAAGGAGCAGGGCAAGACCGGCATCCTCTTCGGCTTCCAGAACGCCCACGCGTTCGAGGACCAGCTGGGCTACGTCGAGGTGTTCAAGCAGCTGGGCGTGGGCATCGTGCAGATGTGCTACAACACCCAGAACCTGGTCGGCACCGGTTGCTACGAGCGCGACGGCGGCCTCTCCGGCTTCGGCCGCGAGATCGTCGCGGAGATGAATCGCGTCGGCATCATGTGCGACCTGTCCCACGTCGGCTCGAAGACCTCCGAGGAAGTCATCCTCGAATCGAAGAAGCCCGTCACCTATTCCCACTGCCTGCCGTCGGGCCTCAAGGAGCACCCGCGCAACAAGTCCGACGCCGAGCTGAAGTTCATCGCCGACCACGGCGGCTTCGTCGGCGTGACCATGTTCGCGCCGTTCCTCGCCAAGGGCATCGACTCGACCATCGACGACTACGCCGAAGCCATCGAGTACGTGATGAACATCGTCGGCGAGGACGCCATCGGCATCGGCACTGACTTCACCCAGGGCCACGGCCAGGACTTCTTCGAGTGGCTGACCCACGACAAGGGTTACGCCCGCCGCCTCACCAACTTCGGCAAGATCGTCAACCCGCTGGGCATCCGCACCGTCGGCGAATTCCCCAACCTCACCGAGACCCTGCTCAAGCGCGGCATGCCCGAGCGCGTGGTGCGCAAGGTCATGGGCGAGAACTGGGTACGCATCCTTGGCGAAGTCTGGGGTGAGTGATTCAACCTCAACAGCGCCCTCTCCCCCAGCCCCTCTCCCGCAAGCGGGAGAGGGGAGCAGAGTCGCCGGCATGCACCTGACCCTCCGCATGCACGGATAGCTCCCTCTCCCTTCAGGGAGAGGGCTGGGGAGAGGGCAACCGCACACACGAATTCTGGAGTCTTGCCACCATGGCCAAACACGCCCCCGAACTGCCCATCGAAGTCGACAGCGAAACCGGCGTCTGGACCTCCGACGCCCTGCCGATGCTCTACGTACCGCGGCACTTCTTCGTCAACAACCACATGGGCATCGAGGAAGAGCTGGGCGCCGAGCGCTATGCCGAAATCCTCTACAAGGCCGGCTACAAGTCCGCCTGGCACTGGTGCGAGAAGGAAGCCGAGTGCCACGGCCTGGTCGGCGTGGAAGTCTTCGAGCATTACATGAAGCGCCTGTCCCAGCGCGGCTGGGGGCTGTTCCAGATCGAGCAGATCGATCTCGACAAGGGCACCGCCCAGGTGCGCCTGAAGCACTCGGCCTTCGTCTACGTCTACGGCAAGGTCAACCGCAAGGTCGACTACATGTTCACCGGCTGGTTCGCCGGCGCCATGGACCAGATCCTCCAGGCGCGCGGCAGCGAGTTGCGCACCGTGGCCGAGCAGGTCTACAGCGGCGCCGAGGAAGGCCACGACGACGGCCTGTTCGTCGTCAAACCTCTCTGATTCACGACTTTCGGCACGGGCGGCCCGAGGGTCGCCACCACAACAAGAAACCTCTGATCCCGTGAGGATGCCGCAATGGCTTTCGAGGCAATGTTCCAGCCGATCCAGATCGGCAAGCTGACCATCCGCAACCGCGTGCTCTCCACTGCCCACGCCGAAGTGATTGCCACCGATGGCGGCATGACCACCGAGCGCTACGTGAAGTACTACGAGGAGAAGGCCAAGGGCGGCATCGGCCTGGCGATCTGCGGCGGCTCCTCGGTCGTCTCCAGCGACAGCCCGCAGGAGTGGTGGAGTTCGGTGAACCTCTCCACCGACCGCATCATCCCGCACTTCCAGAACCTGGCCGACGCCATGCACAAGCATGGCGCCAAGATCATGATCCAGATTACCCACATGGGCCGCCGCTCGCGCTGGGACGGCTTCAACTGGCCGACCCTGATGTCGCCCTCCGGCGTCCGCGAACCGGTGCACCGGGCCACCTGCAAGACCATCGAGATCGAGGAAATCTGGCGGGTGATCGGCGATTTCGCCCAGGCGGCCCGCCGCGCCAAGGCCGGCGGCCTGGACGGTGTCGAGCTGTCCGCCGTGCACCAGCACATGATCGACCAGTTCTGGAGCCCGCGCGTCAACAAGCGCACCGACGAGTGGGGCGGCACTTTCGAGGGACGGATGAAGTTCGGCCTGGAAGTGCTCAAGGCCGTGCGCCAGGAGGTCGGCGACGACTTCTGCGTCGGTCTGCGTATCTCCGGTGACGAGTTCCATCCGGATGGCCTGTCCCACGAGGACATGAAGCAGATCGCCAAGTACTACAGCGACACCGGCATGCTCGACTTCATCGGCGTGGTCGGCTCCGGCGCGGACACCCACAACACCCTGGCCAACGTCATCCCCAACATGAGCTTCCCGCCGGAACCCTTCCTGCACCTGGCCGCCGGCATCAAGGAAGTGGTCAACGTGCCGGTGCTGCACGCGCAGAACATCAAGGACCCGAATCAGGCCACACGCATCCTCGAAGGCGGCTACGTCGACATGGTCGGTATGACCCGTGCGCACATCGCCGACCCGCACCTGATCGCCAAGATCAAGATGGGCCAGGTCGACCAGATCAAGCAGTGCGTCGGCGCCAACTACTGCATCGACCGCCAGTACCAGGGCCTGGACGTGCTGTGCATCCAGAACGCCGCGACCACCCGTGAGTACATGGGCCTGCCGCACATCATCGAGAAGACCACCGGCGTGAAGCGCAAGGTGGTGGTGGTCGGTGGTGGCCCGGCCGGGATGGAAGCGGCACGCGTCGCCGCCGAGCGCGGTCACGACGTCACCCTGTTCGAGAAGAAGGACCAGCTCGGCGGGCAGATCACCATCGCCTCGAAAGCCCCGCAGCGCGACCAGATCGCCGGCATCACCCGCTGGTACCAGCTGGAGCTGGCGCGGCTGAACGTGGACCTGCGCCTGGGCACCGGCGCGGACGCCGACACCATCCTCGACCTGCGCCCCGACGTGGTGGTGCTGGCCAACGGCGGCCATCCGTTCGTCGAGCAGAACGAACACTGGGGCGCCGCCGACGGGCTGGTAGTCAGCAGCTGGGACGTGCTCGACGGCAAGGTTGCGCCRGGCAAGAACGTGCTGGTCTACGACACCATCTGTGAGTTCGGCGGCATGTCGGCGGCGGACTTCCTGGCGGACAAGGGTTCCCAGGTCGAGATCGTCACCGACGACATCAAGCCGGGCGTAGCCATGGGCGGCACCACCTTCCCGACCTACTACCGCAGCATGTACCCCAAGGAAGTGATCATGACCGGCGACCTGATGCTGGAAAAGGTCTACCGCGAGGGCGACAAGCTGGTGGCGGTGCTGGAGAACGAATACACCGGCGCGAAAGAGGAGCGGGTGGTCGACCAGGTCGTCGTGGAGAACGGCGTGCGCCCGGACGAGAGCCTGTACTACGCGCTCAAGCAGGGCTCGCGCAACAAGGGCCAGATCGATGTCGACGCGCTGTTCGCGATCAAGCCGCAGCCGTGCCTCAGCGAGTCGGGCGACGGCTATCTGCTGTTCCGCATCGGCGACTGCGTGGCCCCGCGCAACACCCATGCCGCGATCTATGACGCGCTGCGTCTGTGCAAGGACTTCTAAGAGCGGCGACAGGCTGCAGGCAACAGGCGACAGGTGAGTGCTTCGCCTGGAGCCTGCGGCTTGTAGCCTGTAGCTGCGGCCAAGGTGGTTTTCCATGTTGAGCACACTGCTTCCCATCCTCCTTTTCACAGGCTTGGCACTGGCCGCATTCGGCGCCGTGAAGCGCTTCGCCATGTGGCGCCGCGGCCGGCCCGCCCAGGTCGACTGGCTCGGCGGTCTGCTGAAGATGCCGCGCCGCTACCTGGTGGACCTGCACCACGTGGTCGAGCGCGACAAGTACATGTCGAAGACCCACGTGGCCACCGCCGGCGGCTTCGTCGCCGCCGCGTTGCTGGCGATCCTGGTGCACGGTTTCGGCCTGCACAGCCGCATCCTTGGTTTCGCCCTGCTGGCCGCCACCGCGCTGATGTTCTGCGGCGCACTGTTTGTCGCCAAACGCCGCCTCGACCCGCCATCGCGGCTGTCGAAAGGCCCGTGGATGCGCCTGCCGAAAAGCCTGCTGATGTTCTCGGCGAGCTTCTTCATCGCCACCCTGCCGGTGGCGGGCATCCTGCCGGAAGGCTTCGGTGGTTGGTTCCTCGCGGCCATCCTCGCTGTCGGCGTGGCCTGGGGCGTGTCCGAACTGTTCTTCGGCATGACCTGGGGCGGGCCGATGAAGCACGCCTTTGCAGGCGCCCTGCACCTGGCGTGGCACCGCCGCGCTGAACGCTTCGGCGGCGGCCGTTCCACCGGCCTCAAGCCGCTGGACCTGGCAGACCCCATGGCGCCGCTGGGCGTCGAGAAGCCCACCGACTTCACCTGGAACCAGCTGCTCGGCTTCGACGCCTGCGTGCAGTGCGGCAAGTGCGAGGCCATGTGCCCGGCCTTCGCCGCCGGCCAGCCGCTGAACCCGAAGAAGCTCATCCAGGACATGGTCATTGGCCTGGCCGGCGGCAGCGACGCCAACTTCGCCGGCTCCCCGTACCCTGGCAAACCGCTCGGCGAACACAGCGGCGGCCCGCACCAGCCGATCGTTGCACTGGGCGGCAAGGCCCTGGTGGATGCCGAGACCCTCTGGTCCTGCACCACCTGCCGCGCCTGCGTCGAGGAATGCCCGATGATGATCGAGCACGTCGACGCCATCGTCGACATGCGCCGCCACCTCACCCTGGAGAAGGGCGCGACCCCGAACAAGGGCGCTGAGGTGCTGGAAAACCTCATCGCCACCGACAACCCCGGCGGCTTCGCCCCCGGTGGCCGGCTGAACTGGGCGGCGGACCTGAACCTGCCGCTGCTGGCCGACAAGCAGCAGGCCGACGTGCTGTTCTGGGTCGGCGACGGTGCCTTCGACATGCGCAACCAGCGCACCCTGCGGTCCTTCGTGAAGATCCTCAAGGCCGCCAACGTCGACTTCGCCGTACTCGGCCTGGAAGAACGCGACAGCGGCGACGTGGCCCGCCGCCTGGGTGACGAAGCCACCTTCCAGACCCTGGCCAAGCGCAACATCGCCACCCTGGCCAAGTACCGCTTCAAGCGCATCGTCAGCTGCGACCCGCACAGCTTCCACGTGCTGAAGAACGAGTACGGCGCGCTGGGCGGCAACTACCAGGTGCTGCACCACACCACCTTCATCGACGAGCTGGTACAGAAGGGCGCGCTGAACCTCGGCCAGAGCAAGGCCGCCAGCGTGACCTACCACGACCCGTGCTACCTCGGCCGCTACAACGGCGAGTACGAAGCCCCGCGCGCTGTGCTCAAGGCCATCGGCATCGAGGTGAAGGAAATGCAGCGCTCCGGCTTCCGCTCGCGCTGTTGCGGCGGTGGCGGCGGCGCGCCGATCACCGATATCCCCGGCAAGCAGCGGATTCCCGATATGCGCATGGTCGACATCAAGGAAACCGGCGCCGAGCTGGTAGCCGTGGGCTGCCCGCAGTGCACCGCGATGCTCGAAGGCGTGGTCGCACCGCGCCCGGAGATCAAGGACATCGCCGAACTGGTCGCCGAGGTCCTCATCGAGGCCACCGAGGTGCCGGCAAAAAAGCCCTCGCTGGCGCGCCGTGAAGAATCGGCGGAGGTGCACTGATGAACGCGCCGGACGCCCTCGTAGGGCGCATAAAGCCAACGGCTTTATCCGCCGCCCCGACTTCATCGGCGGATAACGCTGCGCGTTATTCGCCCTACATCAGCCTGGAGCATCGAGCATGAGCGACATCATCCGCCGCGACCCGCGCGCCGAGTGGATCGCCCGCAACCGCCTGCATCCACTGCACGCTGCCATGCAATCGGCCCAGGGCGGCGAAAGCCGCTGGATGGGCCCCAACGGCGTGGTGCGCAAGAATCCCCACGCGGTCGGCTTCATTGGCCCGAACGGCATCAAGCGCATCGACCGCTCCGGTGGCCAGCAGGGCACCGGCGGCAAGCGCAGTAGCACTCCGGAAGTGGTACAGCTGCCGCTGGTGATTCTCGAACAACCGGCGTTCCTCATCGCCGTGGTCCCGGACATGGTCGGCGGCCGCCTTTCCAGCCACGACCGCGACCTGCTCGGCCTGGCTCGCAAGCTCGCTGGCAGCGACGGTGCGGTGCTCGCCGTGGTGTTCGGTGGGCACAAGGAATCCGCCTTCGATACCGCCGGCGTCGACCGCCTGCTGCAGATCGATGGCAGCGAGTACGACGGCTACGCCCCGGAACAACGGGTACTGGCGCTACGCTCGGCGAACAGCCAGTTCGCCCCGCGCCACTGGCTGCTGCCAGACAGCCGCAGCGGTGGCGGCGAGCTGGGTCGCCGCCTCGCCGCGAGCCTCGGCGAACGTCCGGCAACCCGCGTCTGGCAGGCCGAAGGCGAGCGTTGCGTCGGCCGTGCCGGCGCCGGCCAGCAAGACCTGCACCGCGAGCTGCCGCGTCTGATCCTGGCCGCTGCGGAGTGCGCCGAGCCGGTCAGCGAAACCCGCCACGAAGCCCGTGCTGTCGAGCTGGAAAGCAACGTCGCGCGCAATCTCCCGCGCATCGAGGACCTCGGCCCGGTGGCCGTGGATCCGGCGCAGATTCCCATGGCCGAGGCGGAGTTCATCCTTTCCGGCGGCAACGGGGTGAAGGACTGGGACCTGTTCCACCGTGCCGCCATTGCCCTCGGCGCCACTGAAGGCGCCTCGCGCGTGGCGGTGGACGACGGCCACATGCCGCGCGGTCGCCAGGTCGGTGCCACTGGTACCTGGGTCACCGCACGGGTCTATCTCGCCGTCGGCATCTCCGGGGCGATCCAGCACCTGCAGGGCATCGGCTCCTGCGACAAGGTGGTGGCGATCAACATGGACCCGGGCTGCGACATGATCAAACGCGCCGACCTCTCGGTGATCGGCGATTCCGCGGCGATCCTCAAGGCGCTGATGGCCCTGGCCGAGGCCCATCGCAATGGAGCGGCGCGTGATGCGGCCTGAACCCGGAATGCTCTTCGTAGGAGCGAGCTTGCTCGCGAACCTGCCAAGCCAGAAGCTTCGCGAGCAAGCTCGCTCCTACACCGATTCTGAGGTGTCTGATGAATGACCTGAACATCGTCGCCCTGGTTTCCGTCGGCGCCCACCCGGCCTCCGGCCGTGCGCGTCGCGCCGAGCAGGATGCGCGCGCGGTGGAGCTGGGCATGAGCCTCGCCGGCAAGCGCCTGCGTGTGGTGCATGCCGGCGATGCCGGTGAGGAAGCACTGCGCGGCTATCTCGGCATGGGCCTGGATGAGCTGGCGGTGCTGGAGCAGCCCGCTGGCGCTGACGCCCTGCCGGCGCTGGCAGCCTACCTCGGCGACAGCGAAGCACAGCTTGTGCTCACGGGTACCCAGGCAGAAACCGGCGAAGGCTCCGGCATGCTGCCCTTCCTGCTGGCCGAGCGCCTGGGCTGGCCGCTGGTGATCGGCTTGGCAGAAGTGGAGAAGGTGGAAGGCGGCAGCGCCCAGGTGCTGCAGGCCTTGCCCCGTGGCCAGCGCCGGCGGTTGAAGGTGCGCCTGCCCTTCGTCGCCAGCGTCGACAATGCCGCACCGGTGGCCCGGCAGAGTGCATTCGGCCCGGCCCGTCGCGGTTATCTGGAAGCCCACGAAGTGGAAGTGGTGGAAGACCCGCTGCTCGCCGAGGGCAATCTGCAACCGGCGCGCCCGCGCCCCAAGCGGCTGAAGGTGATCAAGGCCAAGACCGGCGCCGAACGCATGAAGGCCGCCACCGCCAAGGCTTCCGGCGGCACCGGGCAGGTGCTCAAGGACGTCACCCCCGAAGCGGGCGCCGAGGCGATCTTCAAGTTGCTGCGCGAAGAGGGCGTGATCCGTGTTTGAGTACGGAGTGGCCTGATACCGATCGCGGACGGAGTCCGCTCCTACGCTCAGAGTTTGCCGTAGGAGCGGACTTTGTCCGCGATTGGCTGGTCCAAACGCGTAATGGCGCAGGGAAGATGTTGAAATAACACGAGAATCATCTCGTAAGCTATTGAATTGACAGCATACGGCTTGTCAGAAGAACTGCGTTTCTGCTGGCCCCCAGGCGCCCCTTTCTTTATCCTCCGCACCCTTTGAAAGGCTTTGCGGAGGCTCCCATGCTCGATTCCACCCTCGAACAACTTGAACAGCTGGTCGCCGAACTGCTGCAGCAGAATGAAGTGCTGGTGCAGGACAACGCCCAGGTGCGTGAAGAGCTGCTCAAGGCCCGTGAGGAAAACGACAGTCTGCAGCTGTCCCTGATGGAGCAGGAAGAGAAGCACAACGCCACGGCTACCCGCCTGCAGGCCCTGATCCGCCGCGTCAGCGACAGCCGCACCCACGCATGAGTGGCGACGGCGTCCGCGTCCTGCGCATCCTCGGGCGCGAGTACAGCGTCCGGGCGCCGGCCGGTGAAGAGCGCCGGCTGCAGGACGCGGCCGCGCTGTTGCAGGCGGAGATCACCGCCAGCAAGAAAAAATTCCCCTACGTCACCAGCAATGAGCTGATGGTGCTCTCCGCGCTCAATCTCTGTGCCCGCCAGCTCGGCGCGCAGGACGAGGAGTGCGACGAGGCGGACGCCGTGGAGCGTATCGCCGCCCTCAACCGCCGGATTCGCGATCACCTGCAAAGCCAGGACTGATCCCGCGCGTCTCTGCTTTTTTGTAGGAGCGAGCTTGCTCGCGAACCTAATTCTGCACCGGCACTACCGAGGTGAGATCGTGTTCGCGAGCAAGCTCGCTCCTACAGTGTCCGCTCCCATGCGCCCTATGCCGATGTCGTCTTGTCACGGGTGATTCCGTGCCTGCGGCTTCCCCTCACCCCAGCCCTCTCCCGGAGGGAGAGGGGGCAGATTGTGCTGGCTGACACCATGGCCTCATCCTGCGCCGAACAGTCCCCTCTCCCTTTGGGAGAGGGTTAGGGTGAGGGCCGATCCGAGCTCAGAAATATCCAGTGAGAGCGGGCGTCCAATCTCTGGACGTACCCAAATCGCAGGCAAAAAAAGGGGACACCGGGGTAAGCGGTGTCCCTTCTAAAGGAGAGTGGGCCAGAAGGCCCCTCAACCGGTGAGACGTGGCGCTTCGGACAAGTCCGCCGCGCCGGGCATAAAAGAAGGGAGTGGGGGTAACCAATCCCTGAAAGGTGAGGAAGGAGTACTCCCCCTCAACCGGTGAGACGTGCCCGGCTCGCACCGGGCGGGTGATCAGGCGCGCAGCGGAATCAGGCGCGGGGCGATCATGTTTTCCGGCAGCAGGATGTCGGCCAGCGTGGCTTCGTCCAGCAGCTTCTCCTCGCGAACCAGTTCCAGTACGCCGCGGCCGGTTTCCAGCGCGATCTTGGCGATGCGGGTGGAGTTCTCGTAGCCGATGTACGGGTTCAGCGCGGTGACCAGGCCGATGCTGTGTTCCACCAGCTGGTGGCAGCGCTCGACGTTGGCGGTGATGCCGGTGATGCAATGCTCGCGCAGCATGTCCATGGCGCGCTGGAGCAGGCGGATCGAGTCGAAGATCTTGTAGGCGATCAGCGGCTCCATCACGTTCAGCTGCAGCTGGCCGCCTTCGGCAGCGATGGTCAGCGCCAGGTCGTTGCCCATGATTTCGAAGGCGCACATGTTCACCGCCTCCGGGATCACTGGGTTGACCTTGCCCGGCATGATCGAGCTGCCCGGCTGGCGCGGCGGCAGGTTGATCTCGTTGATGCCGGTGCGCGGGCCGCTGGACAGCAGGCGCAGGTCGTTGCAGATCTTCGACAGCTTGACCGCGGTGCGCTTGAGCATGCCGGAGAACAGCACGAAGGCGCCCATGTCGGAAGTCGCTTCGATCAGGTCGGCGGCCGGGACGACCGGATGACCGCTGATTTCAGCCAGGCGCTCGACGGCGAGCTTCTGGTAGCCGGGGTCGGCGTTGATGCCGGTGCCGATCGCGGTGCCGCCGAGGTTCACTTCGGTCAGCAGTTCCGGCGCCAGGCGACGCAGGCGGTCGAGGTCTTCGCCCAGGGTAGTGGCGAAGGCGTGGAATTCCTGGCCGAGGGTCATCGGCACCGCGTCCTGCAGCTGGGTACGGCCCATCTTCAGTACGCTGGCGAACTCGACGCCCTTCGCGGCGAAGGCCTGGATCAGGCTGTCGAGGCTGGCCAGCAGGGTGTCGTGGCCGAGCAGCAGGCCCAGGCGGATGGCGGTCGGGTACGCGTCGTTGGTCGACTGCGCCATGTTCACGTCGTTGTTCGGGTGCAGGTACTTGTACTCACCCTTGGTGTGGCCCATGGCTTCCAGCGCGATGTTCGCGATCACTTCGTTCGCGTTCATGTTGGTGGAGGTGCCGGCGCCACCCTGGATCATGTCCACCACGAACTGGTCGTGGAAGTCACCGCGGATCAGACGGGCACAGGCTTCGCTGATGGCGGCGTGCTTGTCTGCCGGCAGGTGGCCGAGCTTGTGGTTGGCATCGGCTGCCGCCTGCTTGACCATCGCCAGGGCGACGACCAGCTTCGGGTAGTGCGACAGCGGCACGCCCGAGAGACGGAAGTTGTTCACAGCGCGCAGGGTCTGAATGCCGAAGTAGGCTTCAGAAGGTACTTCGAGGGTGCCGAGGAGGTCTTTCTCGATGCGGAACGATGCAACAGGGGACATGACAGAGATTGTCTCAAAGGAACACGGCCAGTGCCGCGATGCCCGGTAGACTAGGGATTTCGCCTTTCGTCGGCCAATGCTGTTAAAGGCTGCCTCATGCACGAACGGCATAATGTACCCTGTGACGAATTGATGACGGCGAGCGTATGACTGTGCTACGCGCGCCCGGCTCCTGACCAATCGATCAGCGTGTGACAGCGTTGGAGTTGACGTGAACCTCGAAACCAAATGGCTGGAAGACTTCAGCACCCTGGCCACCACCCGCAGTTTTTCCCAGGCCGCGGAAAAGCGCTTTGTCACCCAGCCCGCGTTCAGCCGGCGTATCCGCAGCCTGGAGGACGCCCTCGGTCTGACCCTGGTGAACCGCCAGCGCACGCCCATCGAGCTGACCGAGGCCGGCCAGCTGTTCCTGGTCACCGCCCGCGCGGTGGTCGAGCAGCTCGGCCAGGTGGTGCGCCACCTGCACCACCTGGAAGGCGGGCAGGGCGAGGTGCTGCAGTTCGCCGCCGCGCACTCCCTGGCGCTGGGCTTCTTCCCAGCGTGGATTTCACGTCTGCGCTCCGAAGGCCTGAACATCGCCAGCCGCCTGGTGGCCACCAACGTCGGCGAGGCGGTGCACCTGCTGCGCGAAGGCGGCTGCGACCTGATGATGGCCTTCTACGACCCGGACGCTGCGCTGCAGATGGACCCGGAGGTCTTCCCCTCGCTGCACCTGGGCCGTACCGAGATGCTGCCGGTATGCGCGGTGAACTCCGCCGGGGTGCCGCTCTACGACCTGGACAGCGGCCAGAGCGTGCCGCTGCTGGCCTACAGCGCCGGCGCCTTCCTTGGTCGCGGCGTGAACCTGCTGCTGCGCCAGCGCAACCTGCGCTACACCACCGTCTATGAGACGGCAATGGCCGACAGCCTGAAGAGCATGGCGCTGCAGGGCATGGGCGTGGCCTGGGTGCCGCGCCTGAGCATGGAGTCGGAACTGGCCCGTGGCGAACTGGCGCTGTGCGGCGGCCCGCACTGGATCGTCCCGCAGGAAATCCGCCTGTACCGCTGCGCCCTGGTGCGCAAGGCGCAGATCCGCCTGCTCTGGCGCAAGCTGGAAGGCGGCCTGGGCCTCGACGAGACACCCTGATCCGCGGGGCGGAGATGCACGATCTTCAAGTGGCCATGGCCCAAGCCGCGGCAGTTCGAGTGCTCGATCACTGTGGCGTTCTGACGGTCAGAAGCGACTGTCTTCTTCTGGGATTCCGCGCCCGGATTTCCCTCTCCTTTAAGGGAGGGGGCGCAGGTCGTACCGGCTGACGCCTTGTCATCAGCTCGCACCGAACGGTCCCCTCTCCCTTCAGGGAGAGGGTTAGGGAGAGGGCAGGCCCTCGTGCAGGGTTTCAGTTTGGAACAAAGGTTTCTGAATGGCGCGGGGTAAGCGTTCACCCCGCGCAGAGCCCTACATCTCGACCACGATCCGCCCTTCGATCTGTCCGGCGCGCATGCGGTCGAGGATGGCGTTGATGTCGTCCAGCTTGCCGGAGGCGACGGTGGCCTTCACCAGGCCTTCGCCGGCGAAGTCCAGGGCTTCCTGCAGGTCAGCGCGGGTGCCGACGATGGAGCCGGTGATGTGCAGGCCCTTGAGCACCACGTCGAAGATCGGCGTGGGGAAATCACCCGGCGGCAGACCAACCAGCGACACGGTGCCGCCGCGACGGGCCATGCCGATGCCCTGGCCGAAGGCGCTGTTGGATACAGCGGTGACCAGCACGCCATGGGCGCCGCCGATATCGCGCTGCACCACTTGCACCGGGTCTTCCGTCTTCGCGTTGATCGTCAGGCTGGCGCCCAGGCTGCGGGCCAGTTCCAGCTTGGCGTCATCCACGTCCACTGCCACCACGTGCAGGCCCATGGCCTTGGCGTACTGCACGGCGACGTGGCCGAGGCCGCCGATGCCGGAGATCGCTACCCACTGGCCGGGACGCGCGCCGGTTTCCTTCAGGCCTTTATAGACGGTGACGCCCGCGCAGAGGATCGGCGCGATCTCGATGAAGCTGACGTCCCTGGGCAGGATGCCGACGTAGTTGGGGTCCGCCAGCACGTATTCGGCGTAGCCGCCGTTCACCGAGTAGCCGGTGTTCTGCTGGCTCTCGCAAAGGGTTTCCCAGCCGGTCAGGCAGTGTTCGCAGCAGCCGCAGGCGGTGTACAGCCAGGGCACGCCGACGCGGTCGCCTTCCTTCACACGGGTGACGCCGGCGCCGACCGCGGCGACGAAACCGACGCCTTCATGGCCGGGAATGAACGGCAGGCTCGGCTTCACCGGCCAGTCGCCTTCGGCTGCGTGCAGGTCGGTGTGGCAGACGCCGGACGCCTCGATCTTCACCAGGATCTGCCCGGGGCCGGGCAGCGGGACTTTGACTTCCTCGATCCGCAGTGGCTCGCCAAAGGCGTGGACGACAGCGGCTTTCATGGTCGTGGGCAGGGTCGTGGACATTGCGCTCGCTCCTTGAAGGGTGAGGGATCAGCCCCATCCGGGCTGGTCGTGTCAGACGAGTCTGAGCCTGTGAGCCTAGGCCATCTTGAGCTGCGGCAAGCTTTTCCGAAGTCGCTGCAGGGCGTTTCAATCGGCCAGTGACGAAATCGGGACCAACGGTCACGCACAGTGCACTGCGCCACATCCTTTGCGGTATACTGCGCCGCCTTCAAGCCGGCACTGCCCGCCGGTTTGGCCACGTACAAGCCACGCCCTCACGGAGTCGTGGCTTGTTGGTTTCTGACGCGCCCAAGAGCGCACTTGAGAGAGGCACGACGATGAGCGCACTGGTTGGCGTGATCATGGGTTCCAAATCCGACTGGAGCACCCTGAGCCACACCGCAGACATGCTGGACAAGCTCGGCATTCCGTATGAAGTGAAGGTGGTTTCCGCCCACCGGACTCCGGACCTGCTGTTCCAGTACGCCGAAGAGGCCGATGGCCGCGGCATCGAAGTGATCATCGCCGGTGCCGGCGGTGCCGCTCACCTACCGGGCATGTGCGCCGCCAAGACCCACCTGCCGGTCCTCGGCGTGCCGGTGCAGTCCTCCATGCTCTCGGGCGTCGATTCGTTGCTGTCCATCGTGCAGATGCCCGCGGGCGTCCCGGTGGCCACCCTGGCCATCGGCAAGGCCGGCGCGACCAACGCAGCCCTGCTCTCCGCCAGCATCCTGGGCGCCAAGTACCCGCAATACCACGAGGCGCTGAAGCAGTTCCGCGCCAACCAGACCGAGACGGTGCTGGACAATCCCGATCCGCGCGAGGCCTGAGTACGACCATGAAGATCGGTGTCATCGGTGGCGGCCAGCTGGGCCGCATGCTGTCCCTGGCGGGCACCCCGCTGGGCATGAACTTCGCCTTCCTCGACCCGGCGCCGGACGCCTGCGCGCAAGCCCTGGGCGAGCACATCCGTGCTGACTACAGCGACCAGGACCACCTGCGCCAGCTGGCCGATGAAGTCGACCTGGTGACCTTCGAGTTCGAGAGCGTGCCGGCCGAGACCGTGGCCTTCCTCTCGCAGTTCGTGCCGGTCTATCCGAACGCCGAGTCGCTGCGCATCGCCCGCGACCGCTGGTTCGAGAAGTCCATGTTCAAGGACCTGGGCATCCCGACGCCGTCCTTCGCCGACGTGCAGTCCCAGGCCGACCTCGACGCCGCGGTGGCCAGCATCGGCCTGCCGGCGGTGATGAAGACCCGCACCCTGGGCTACGACGGCAAGGGCCAGAAGGTCCTGCGCAAGGCCGAGGACGTCAGCGGCGCCTTCGCCGAATTGGGCAGCGTGCCGTGCATCCTCGAAGGCTTCGTGCCCTTCACCGGCGAAGTGTCGCTGGTGGCGGTGCGCGCCCGTGATGGCGAAACCCGCTTCTACCCGCTGGTGCACAACACCCACGAGAACGGCATCCTGCGCCTTTCCGTGGCGAGCACCGACCACCCGCTGCAGGCGCTGGCCGAAGACTATGTCGGCCGCGTGCTGGACAAGCTGCAGTACGTTGGCGTGATGGCCTTCGAGTTCTTCGAAGTCGACGGCGGCCTGAAGGCCAACGAGATCGCCCCGCGCGTGCACAACTCCGGCCACTGGACCATCGAAGGTTCCGAGTGCAGCCAGTTCGAGAACCACGTGCGCGCCATCGCCGGCCTGCCGCTGGGCTCGACCGCGAAAGTGGGCGAGAGCGCCATGCTCAACTTCATCGGCGAAGTGCCGCCGGTGGCCGAGGTGCTGAACATCGCCGACTGCCACCTGCATCACTACGGCAAGGCCTTCAAGGCCGGGCGCAAGGTCGGCCACGCCACCCTGCGCAGCGCCGACCTGCCGACCCTGAAGGCGCGCATCGCCGAGGTGGAAGCGCTGATCGCCAAGGCCTGACGGCCATTCGATCCGGGTGACAGCAGAAAGCCGCGTCAATCGCTGACGCGGCTTTTTTCATGGGCGATCGGCAGACTGCTGTAAGGCTCGCGAAACACTCCAGGTCGCTCTGGCGCGCGGGAATACACGGAACGCGAGGCTTTCCTACACTGTCCCATGACACGCGCGAACCCACCGCGCATATCCCACAAGGAGGGACTGTCATGGGCTTCATCGGAACCATCGTCATCGGCCTGATCGTCGGACTCATCGCACGCTTCCTGAAGCCAGGCGACGACAGCATGGGCTGGATCATGACCATCCTGATCGGCATCGGCGGCTCGCTGCTTGCCACCTACGGCGGCCAGGCACTCGGCATCTACGCGGCCGGCCAGGCGGCAGGCTTCATCGGCGCGGTGATCGGCGCCATCGTGCTGCTGGTCATTTACGGCCTGATCAAGAAGAATTGACGGTGATTTCCGGCCCTCTCCCGCATGGGGGAGGGTGCTGGAGGAATTTCCCGCCTGTGCCCGACCGGGCCCTTCGAGTCCACGATGCGCCGACCATTGCTCGCCTGCTGTCTGATACTGCTGACTTCCCTGGCGTCCGCCGCCGAACTCCCCGAAACCGACTGGCTGTCCCTGATGCCGCCGAGCGACCGCAAGGCGCTGGAAGATATGCCGGAAATCACCCATAACGGCCCCGAGGCCAACGGCACCTTCGACAGCAAGGGCGGCCTCAAGCAGCACGACAAGAAGCTGCCGCAGGTTATGTATTCCACGAAAACCGTGGCCGCGCTGAATGGCAAGGCGCTGCGCCTGGGCGGGTATCCGGTGCCGCTGGAGAACGACGCCAAGGGCCGTGTCACCGAGTTCTTCCTGGTGCCCTATCCGGGCGCCTGCATCCACGTGCCGCCGCCGCCGCCGAACCAGATCGTGCTGGTGCGCTACCCCAAGGGCATCAAGATCGACGATATCTACAACCCGATCTGGGTCAGCGGCACGCTGAAGGTGGAGAAGGTCAGCAATGACCTGGCCGATGCGGCCTACGCCATCGACGACGCCAAGGTACGCCCGGTGGAAGAGAGCGACCTGTAACGCCATCTCGTGAACCCAGCGTAGGAGCGGACTTTGTCCGCGATAGGCTCAGACTGTAGGAGCGAGCTTTCTCGCGAACGCATTTCCCGGCCGCTCCGGAGTCGGGCGGGTTCGCGAGCAAGCTCGCTCCTACAACGAAGAAAAGGCGTCAGGCAGCAGGAGCGTAGGGCGAATCACCTGGAACAGGTTATCCGCCGGATCGCCTGCGGCGGATAACGCTGGCGCGTTATGCGCCCTACGGGGAGATCACACCTCCAGCGGCTCGCCCCAGATTTCCACCTTCATGGTCTCGCTGCGCCCCGGCGCCACGCTCATCACGTCGTCCCATACCCGCGCCGTCTCGATGCAGAGCATGCCCTGCCAGGCGTCGTCCTCGAACTGCGAAAGGCGCGCGGCCTTGTCGATCCACGGGTTCCACACCACCGCGGAGCGCGAGCCGCTGGCCTGGATGTGGATGCCGCGCTCCCAGGCCGGATCTCGGATCACCAGCGGTTTCTCTACGTCCAGGTAGATGCGGTCGGTTTCCCCGGCGATGCGCACCACGCCGTGCTGGTCGCGCAGCTCCCACTTCTCCAGGGTTTCCACGTAGCGGCAGCCTTGCAGTCCGTCGATGCTGGCCTGACGTACATCACCCACGGCGAAATAGGTGTGCAGCGCCTGGCTGACCGGCAGCGGTGCGTCACCCAGGTTGTGGGTGGTCATTTCCAGGGTCAGGCGCTCGCCGAAGCGCATCACCAGTTCCAGCCGCGCCGAGTGCGGCCAGCCGGGCAGGCCGTTGCGCGCATCGAAGCTGAAGTGCGCGGAGAGCTGGCCCAGTTCGTCAGCGATGTCGTCCAGCTGCCAGTCCACCGCGCGCACCAGGCCGTGGGCCGGCGCCTTGTCGCCCTGGTAGGCGGTGCGAATTTCCACCGGGTTGCGCTCCAGGTTGCCGAACCACGGCCAGCACACCGGCACGCCGCCGCGCAGGGATTGGCCGTGGCGGTATTCGGCGGTTTCGCTCAGCCACACCAGCGGCGGCTGTTCGTGGGGCTGGTAGCTCAGCAACTGCGCACCCTGCTGGGCGATCAGGGCTTCACCATGGGCGGTATGGATGCGCCAGCAGGGCAATTGGTCGATCTGCACCTGTTCGACGCGGGGAGTCTGGATGTCGCTGCTCATGGTGGTCTCCGGGACTGCGCTGCGAAAGAGTCAGTATCACCGATCCTTTGCGCAGCAGGCAGTTCCCGGAGAATGAAAAGATCAGCCCTGGCGCAGGTCTTCGAGGCGTTCGCGCTGCTGACCGTCGGCATCAAGGTTCGACGCGTCCAGCCAGCGTTCGAAGGCCCGCTGGCAGCGCGGCCATTCGCTGTCGATGATGGAGAACCACGCGGTGTCGCGGTTGCGGTCTTTGACCACCGTGGCCTGGCGGAAGGTGCCTTCGAAAGTGAAGCCCAGGCGCGCGGCGGCACGCATGGAGCGGGCGTTGAGCGCGTTGCACTTCCATTCCAGGCGCCGGTAGCCCATCTCGAAGGCCCAGCGCGCCAGCAGGTAGACCGCCTCGGTGGAGGCCGGCGAGCGCTGCATCACCCGGCCGTAGGCGATGTGGCCGATCTCGATGCTGCCGTCCTTCGGGAAGATCCGCAGGTAGCTGAGCAGGCCGACTGCGCGGCCGCTCGCACGGTCGATCACGGCGAAGAACAGTGGGTCGTTGCTAGCCGCGTTGCCGGCGAGCCAGGTGTCGAAGGGCGCGCGCTCGGGGAAAGGGCCGTAGGGCAGGTAGTCCCACAGCACCGGGTCGGAATCCGGGCCTTGCAGTGCCTGCCACAGGTCGTCGCCATGCACGGCGACGTCCAGCGCTACGAGGTTGATGGTGCGGCCGGTCAGGGTGCGGCGTTCGGGGCTGGCGGCGGGGCGCCAGTTCAGCAGGGGTTGGTCGTTCATGGGCGCTCCGGCTCAGAGAATCTTGCGGTACTGGACGAACCCGGAGCAGTCGGCGATCCGGTCGTAGAGGAACATGGCGTCGGTGTTGCTCTCGTGGGTCAGCCAGTGCACCCGCGAGGCGCCGTTGGCGC
The DNA here is from genome assembly GCF_030462585.1 of Pseudomonas sp. CAN1. GTDB lineage: Bacteria > Pseudomonadota > Gammaproteobacteria > Pseudomonadales > Pseudomonadaceae > Pseudomonas. Next base: position 627,495 of record NZ_JASMRU010000001.1, read on the forward strand.
GGGCGTCGGCGTAGACGTGTTCGATCAGCTGCGCACCGATGCCGCCGCCGCGCTGGCCTTCGGCAACGTACAGGTCCTGCAGGTAGACGTAGTCGCCCTGGGTCCAGCAGGAACGGTGGTAGATGAAGTGCACCATGCCGATGGCCACGCCATCGCGCCAGGCGAGGGCCGCGTGCATCGGTTCGGCCGCATCGAGGAAGCGTTGCCAGGTGACGGCCGTGGTGGCCTCGTCGATGGTGGTCTTGTAGAAGCGCTGGTAGCCCTGCCAGAGCGGCAGCCAGGCGGCGTGATCAGCGGCGCTGACCGGGCGGATCTCGATGGAGGAAGACATGCTGACAACCTTTTGTGCGTTGGAATGCTTCCAGACTAGGTCGGGAATTGGTTCTGCTAAAGAGCCATTCATGGTGAAATCAAGGGAACCATTGCCGCCGTCTGGAAGCCGTCTCCATGAGCGTCCCGTTGCCCTTCAACCCCTCCGGTATCCGCCTCGATCCGGCTCGCCCATTGGGCGTACAGCTGTTCCAGGCGTTGCGCGAGCGCATTCTCGACGGGCGCCTGGCGGCCCGCTCGCGGCTGCCGGCCAGCCGCGACCTGGCTTCATCGCTGGGGGTCTCCCGCAATACCGTGGTGCGCGCCTACGAGCAGCTCTACGCCGAGGGCTACATCGAAGGCCGCACCGGGGATGGCACTTACGTGGCGGAGCGTGTGCAGCCCTCGGTCGACGCCGTGCGCAGCGAAACCCGCAGCGCGGATGCACCCTCCCTGGAGCGCCTTGCGCGGCACCATCTGCCGCTGCCGCCCACTGGCGCGCCACGGGCTTTCCGGGTCGGCGTGCCGGCCTTCGACCTCTTCCCCTTCGATACCTGGGCGCGGCTACAGGCGCGCTTCTGGCGCGATCCGCCGCTGGACTGCCTGGGCTACGGCGATCCGGCCGGCGAGCAGCGCCTGCGCGAACTGGTCGCCGCCTACCTGCGCACCACCCGTGGCCTGCATTGCGACGCCGGGCAGATCATCATCACCAGCGGCGCCCAGCAGGGCATCGCGCTGTGCGCCCAGGTGCTGCTCGCCGAGGGGGATGGCGCGGCCATCGAGAACCCCGGCTACCGCGCTGCCGGCCATGCCTTCGCCACGGCAGGCGCGCGCCTGCATGGGGTGCCGGTGGATGCCGATGGCCTGTGTACGGCGCAGCTGGAGCAGTTGCCGGATTGCCGGCTGGTCTATGTCACGCCTTCGCACCAGTACCCCACCGGCGTGACCCTGTCGCTGGCGCGGCGCCTGGAGTTGCTGGAATGGGCCGAGCGCAGCGGCGGCTGGATAGTCGAGGACGACTACGACGGCGAGTACCGCTACAGCGGGACGCCGCTGATGCCGCTGGCGGCGCTGGATCGCCATGACCGCGTGCTCTACGTCGGCACCTTCTGCAAGATCGCCTTTCCCGCTTTGCGCCTGGGTTACCTGGTCGTCCCGCCGGCACTGGCGCAGGCCTTCGCCCGCCGCCGCGCGCTGGATGTGCGGCATTCCGAGGTCGGTACACAGCGGGTGATGGCGGACTTCATCAGCGAAGGACATTTCCAGCGCCATGTACGGCGGATGCGCCGGGCCGCGCGTAGTCGCCGCGATGCGCTGCTGCGCGGCTGGCCGGAGGTTGCCGGCTGCGCGCCGATGCCGGCGGTGGAAGCGGGATTGCACCTGTGCGTGCGCGTCGATAGCCGTCAGCGCGAATTGGAACTGGTGCAGCGCGCAGCGGCGGTTGGGGTGGAGGTGAATGCCCTGAGCGATTACTGGCTGCCGGAGTCCGTCGAGCCGGCGGACCAGCGCGCCGGACTGGTGCTGGGCTTCGCGGCGGTGCCGGAGGCGCGGATCGCTGAAGCGCTCAAGGCCCTGCGCAAGGCCTGGGCACGAGCGTAGGGCGAATAACCGTTCACGGTTATCCGCCGTCCGAGCTCCGGCGCAGTGGGGCGGCGGATAACGCTTGGGGCGTTATCCGCCCTACGGGCGACTGTGGTTTTACCGGAGGCTTGTAACTTCCGGCTATTTCCTTAGCTGCCTTACGAAGTTGGCGGGAGGCACTACGCTCCCTAGAATATCGCCCCTCTCGAAAATACCCCGGAGCCGCCATGAGCCTAGCCCTGTCCACCGTCCCCGAGCGCAAGTCCACGGCGCCCTGGGTCGCATTCCTCCTGCTGCTGGCGGGCGCGCTGTTCCTCGCCCAGGTGGTGAGCGGCCGGCAGGCGCTGCTGTTCCTGGTCGGCGGTGCGCTGGGGCTGACGCTCTACCACGCGGCCTTCGGCTTCACGTCCGCCTGGCGCGTGTTCATCCGTGAGCGCCGTGGCGCCGGCCTGCGTGCGCAGATGGTGATGCTGGCGCTGGCAGTGCTGCTGTTCTTCCCGGCGCTGGCTGCCGGCACGCTATTCGGCGAACCGGTGAAGGGGCTGGTCTCGCCGGCCGGCACGTCGGTCATAGTCGGCGCCTTCATCTTCGGCATCGGTATGCAACTGGGCGGCGGCTGCGCCTCCGGCACGCTGTTCACCGTCGGTGGTGGCAACGCGCGGATGCTGGTGACACTGCTGTTCTTCATCGTCGGCTCGGTGGTTGCCACTCACCACATCGGCTGGTGGTTCTCCCTGCCGTCGCTGCCGCCGACTTCCATCGTGCAGTCGCTCGGCCTGTTCCCGGCGCTGGCGCTGAGCCTGGCGCTGTTCGCTGCCATCGCCGCCGTCAGCGTGGTGCTGGAGCGCCGCCGCCATGGCGTGCTGGAGCTGATCGCCAGCAACGGCGAGAAAGGCATCGGCCGGTTCTTCCGCGGTCCCTGGCCGCTGGTGTGGGGTGCGGTGGCGCTGGCACTGCTGAACTTCGCCACCCTGGCGCTGGCCGGACGCCCGTGGGGTGTCACTTCGGCCTTTGCGCTGTGGGGCGCGAAGGCATTTGAAAGCCTCGGCATCGCCGTCGACCAGTGGGCCTTCTGGCAAGTCGAAGCCAACGCCAAGGCGCTGGCCGCTCCGGTGTGGCAGGACGTCACCAGCGTCATGGACTTCGGCATCATGATTGGCGCGCTGCTGGCCGCCGGCCTTGCCGGTCGCTTCGCACCGAGCCTGAAGATTCCCGCGCGCTCGCTGGTTGCGGCGGTGATCGGTGGTCTGCTGCTGGGCTACGGCGCGCGCCTGGCCTATGGCTGCAACATCGGCGCGTACTTCAGCGGCATTGCCTCCGGCAGCCTGCACGGCTGGCTGTGGCTGGTGGCGGCGTTCTTCGGTAACGCGATGGGTGTGCGTCTGCGCCCGATCTTCTTCCCCGCCGAGCGGGTGGAAGAGCGCCTGACCGGCTGCTGAGTCAGGCCGGGCGGGGCGCCTCGCGCTCCGCCCAGTAAGTCTGCCGGTGGCCGCGAGCCTGGTAGTCCCGTGCCAGAGCTTCTGCCTCGGCGCGGCTCAGCTGGCGGCGCATGACGAAGCGGTTGCCGTTGTCGTCCAGGCGCAGCAGGCACCAGTCGCGCTCCTCAGGCATTGAAGGTGGAAGTCTTGCGCAGGCGCGCCGCGAGCAGGATCAGCAGGACGCCGAAGAACACCGAGTAGGCGCCGATCACCCAGGCCACGGCAATTGCACCGGCCCCCGGATTGCCGATCATCAGCACGCCGAACAGCACCGACACCGCGCCGGAGAGCCCCAGCCACCATTCGTTCTGCAGCGCCTTGCGCAGACGGATCGCGGCAATGATCTGCAGCACGCCCATCACCAGCGCCCAGCCGGCGATCAGCATCAGCAGGCCCAGCGCGGTCAGCTGCGGCCAGAGGAAGGCGACCAGTCCGGCGGCGATCCCGAGCAGCCCCACCAGCACCAGTGGCCACAAGGGTCGGCCGGACTCGCGCATCTGCGTGGCGGCGATCAGGGTGAACACGCCGTCGACGAGGGCGTAGGCGCCGAAGAACAGCACCATCACCGTCAGCACAATGCCCGGCCAGACCATGGCCAGGATGCCGAACAGCAGGGCGGCGACGCCGCGCAGGGCGATCCATTTCCAGTGGCGGCCCAGGGCCTGCCAGAGCGGGTGTTGCGACATGGCGGCAATCCTCGCGAGGGGTATGGCTGAAACCATAGTCGCTGGCGCGCGGTGCAGGCCCTGACATGGGGCAAAAGAAAGCCCGGCACGGGCCGGGCTGTAAAAAGCCCGTCGCAACGGGCAGGTGCCGTCAGGCGACGTCACCGGGGAGAGCGGCTGCGACACATCCGGCGCGGATTCTGCGATCCTTGCGGGTTGGAATGTGGCGTAGCGATGAACGGCACGGGCCCCGCCATGCGGGCGCCTCGGAGGAGTTGATGCAACGCAGCATATTCTTAGTTGATTGAGCGTTCAATAAAAAACGAATAGACTGGCCCACATTATCGCCGGACGGCACAGGTACGCCCGGCGAAGAGGAGATTGAAAAATGCCCAAGGTCGGTATGCAGCCGATTCGCCGCTCCCAGCTGATCCACGCGACCCTCGAGGCGGTGGACCAGGTGGGCATGAGCGACGCCAGCATCGCCCTGATCGCCCGCCTGGCGGGGGTCTCCAACGGCATCATCAGCCACTACTTCCAGGACAAGAACGGGCTGCTGGACGCGACGATGCGACATTTGATGTCGGCCTTGAGCAAGGCTGTCGCCGAGCGCCGCGCTACCTTGCGCAACGACGAACCGCGCTCGCACCTGCGGGCCATCATCGCCGGCAACTTCGATAGCTCCCAGGTCAACGGCCCGGCCATGAAGACCTGGCTGGCGTTCTGGGCCAGCAGCATGCACCAGCCGCAGCTGCGCCGCCTGCAGCGGATCAACGACCACCGGCTGTATTCGAACCTGTGCAGCGAGTTCCGCCGCGAACTGCCGCTGGCCCAGGCCCGCAGCGCCGCTCGCGGGCTGGCCGCGCTGATCGACGGTCTCTGGCTGCGGGGCGCGCTCTCGGGCGATGCCTTCGACACCGAGCAGGCGTTGGCGATTGCCTACGACTACCTCGACCAACAACTGGCCAAGCGCCCCGGATAGCGGGCGCAGCCTTGCGCTGACACCGACAAGAGAGGACCACCGCACCATGGCTCGATTCGAAGTACAGAAGCTCTACATTGGCGGTCGCTACGTGGAAGCCACCAGCGGCGCCACCTTCGAGACCATCAATCCGGCCAACGGTGAAGTCCTCGCCCAGGTACAACGCGCTTCGAAGGAAGACGTCGAGCGCGCCGTGCAGGCGGCGGTGGCAGGGCAGAAAGTCTGGGCGGCAATGACCGCCATGCAGCGTTCGCGCATCCTGCGCCGCGCCGTGGACATCCTCCGCGAGCGCAACGACGAACTCGCCGAGCTGGAAACCCTCGACACCGGCAAGCCGCTGGCCGAGACCCGCTTCGTCGATATCGTCACCGGCGCCGACGTGCTCGAGTACTACGCCGGCCTGGTGCCCGCCATCGAGGGCGAACAGATCCCGCTGCGCGACACCAGCTTCGTCTATACCCGCCGCGAGCCGCTGGGCGTGGTCGCCGGCATCGGCGCCTGGAACTACCCGATCCAGATCGCCCTGTGGAAATCCGCCCCGGCCCTGGCCGCCGGCAACGCGATGATCTTCAAGCCCAGCGAGGTCACCCCGCTGACCGCGCTGAAACTCGCCGAGGTCTACACCGAAGCCGGCCTGCCCGATGGCGTGTTCAACGTGCTCACCGGTAGTGGCCGCGAAGTCGGCCAGTGGCTGACCGAGCACCCGGTGATCGAGAAGATCTCCTTCACTGGCGGCACCGCTACCGGCAAGAAGGTCATGGCCAGCGCTTCGAGCTCCTCGCTCAAGGAAGTCACCATGGAACTGGGCGGCAAGTCGCCGCTGATCATCTTCGAGGACGCCAACCTCGACCGCGCCGCCGACATCGCCGTCATGGCCAACTTCTTCAGCTCCGGCCAGGTCTGCACCAACGGCACCCGCGTGTTCATCCCGCGCAATCTGCAGGCACGCTTCGAGGCCAAGGTACTGGAGCGTGTGAAGCGCATCCGCCTGGGCAACCCGCAGGACGAGAACACCAACTTCGGCCCGCTGGTGAGCTTCCCGCACATGGAGAGCGTTCTCTCCTATATAGAGTCCGGCAAGGAACAGAAGGCCCGCCTGCTGTGCGGTGGCGAGCGCGTCACCCAGGGCGAGTTCGGCCAGGGCGCGTACGTCGCGCCGACCGTGTTCACCGACTGCCGTGACGACATGACCATCGTCCGCGAGGAAATCTTCGGGCCGGTCATGAGCATCCTCGTCTACGACACCGAAGACGAAGCCATCCGCCGCGCCAACGACACCGAGTACGGCCTCGCCGCCGGCGTCGTGACCCAGGACCTGGCCCGCGCGCACCGGGCGATCCACCGCCTGGAAGCAGGCATCTGCTGGATCAACACCTGGGGCGAGTCGTCGGCCGAGATGCCGGTTGGCGGATACAAGCAATCGGGTGTCGGTCGTGAGAACGGCCTGACCACCCTGGCTCACTACACTCGCATCAAATCCGTACAGGTAGAGCTGGGCGACTACACCTCGGTGTTCTGATCGCCGCGATCGAGCCATGAAAGGCCGGTCGCAGGCATGACTCCCTGACCACCGGCCATTCCCAACACGCAGACACCGGCGCGCACGCGTCGCGGGCGGTGTCGTGCCTGAAAAAGAGGAAGGCCTGCATGTCCCAGGAATACGATTACATCATCATCGGCGCCGGTTCCGCCGGTAACGTACTGGCTACCCGCCTGACCGAGGACGCCGACGTCAGCGTCCTGCTGCTCGAAGCCGGCGGCCCGGACTACCGCGCCGACTTCCGCACGCAGATGCCGGCGGCGCTGGCCTATCCGCTGCAAGGGCGCCGCTACAACTGGGCGTACCTGACCGACCCCGAACCGTACATGAACAACCGCCGCATGGAGTGCGGGCGCGGCAAGGGCCTGGGCGGCTCCTCGCTGATCAACGGCATGTGCTACATCCGCGGCAACGCCATGGACTTCGATGGCTGGGCGCAGGAGAAGGGCCTGGAAGACTGGACCTACCTGGACTGCCTGCCGTACTTCCGCAAGGCCGAGACTCGCGACATCGGCCCCAACGACTACCACGGCGGCAACGGCCCGGTGAGCGTCACCACGCCCAAGGCCGGCAACAACCCGCTGTTCCACGCCATGGTCGAGGCCGGCGTGCAGGCCGGTTACCCGCGTACCGAAGACCTCAATGGCTACCAGCAGGAAGGCTTCGGTCCGATGGACCGCACCGTCACCCCGCAGGGTCGTCGCGCCAGTACTGCCCGTGGCTACCTGGACCAGGCCCGCGAGCGGCCCAACCTGACCATCGTCACCCATGCGCTGACCGACCGCATCCTCTTCACCGGCAAGCGCGCCATCGGCGCGACCTATCTGCATGGCGATGACAACGCGCTGAAGGAAGTCCGCGCACGCCGCGAAGTGCTGGTGTGCTCGGGTGCCATCGCTTCTCCGCAACTGCTGCAGCGCTCCGGCGTCGGCCCGTCCGCGCTGCTGCGTGACCTGGGCATCGAGGTCGTGCATGACCTGCCCGGCGTCGGTCAGAACCTCCAGGACCACCTGGAGATGTACCTGCAGTACGCCTGCAAGCAGCCGGTGTCGCTGTATCCGGCGCTGCAATGGTGGAACCAGCCGCAGATCGGTGCGGAGTGGATGTTCCTCGGTACCGGGCTGGGCGCGAGCAACCAGTTCGAGGCGGGCGGTTTCATCCGCAGTCGTGAGGAATTCGAGTGGCCGAACATCCAGTACCACTTCCTGCCGGTGGCAATTAACTACAACGGCAGCAATGCGGTGAGCGAGCACGGCTTCCAGGCCCACGTCGGCTCCATGCGCTCTCCCAGCCGCGGGCGGATCAACCTGACCTCCCGCGATCCGCGCAAACACCCGAGCATCCTGTTCAACTACATGTCCTGCGAGCAGGACTGGCAGGAATTCCGCGACGCCATCCGGATCACCCGCGAGATCATGAACCAGCCGGCACTCGACCCCTATCGCGGCCGCGAGATCAGTCCGGGCCTGGACAAGCAGAGCGACGCCGACCTGGATGCCTTTGTCCGTGAGCACGCGGAAACGGCTTTCCACCCGTCCTGCTCCTGCAAGATGGGCGACGACGACATGGCGGTGGTCGATGGCGAAGGCCGTGTGCACGGCATGCAAGGGCTGCGGGTGATCGACGCGTCGATCATGCCGCTGATCATCACCGGCAACCTCAACGCCACCACTATCATGATGGCCGAGAAGCTCGCCGATAAGGTGCGCGGTCGCCCGTCGCTGCCGCGCAGCACCGCCGACTACTTCAAGGCCGAAGGTGCACCGGTACGCGGAAAGCCGCAGCGCTGATTCCGAAAGCCAAAGACGAAAACGCCGGCGAGAGCGCCGGCGTTTTCAGTTTTCAGCCACGACGCGGAGGAACCGGGCGGGTGCGGCCGCTGCCGTCGATGGCGACGAAGACGAACACCGCCTCGGTGACCTTGCGCCATTCGCTGGACAGCGGATCGTCGCTCCATACCTCGACCAGCATGCGGATCGAGCTGCGGCCGACCTCCAGGGTCTGGGTATAGAAGGAGAGCTGCGCGCCGACAGCGACCGGCACCAGGAAGGCCATGCGGTCGATGGCTACCGTGGCCACGCGGCCTCCGGCAATGCGGCTGGACATGGCGGTTCCGGCGAGATCCATCTGCGCCACCAGCCAGCCACCGAAGATGTCGCCAAAGCCGTTGGTCTCGCGCGGCAGGGCGGTGATCTGCAAGGCAAGGTCGCCTTGCGGGATGGGATCTTCTTGTTCGAGCTCGATCATAGGTAAGGGCCTCGTGCCCCCGGCGTACTCATGGTGAGGGTATGGAAAAACTCTCCCAAGACACCTGCCGGCGCAAGGCCTTGGGACAGCTTTTGATCGGCCTGCCCGCATTATATAGAGGGAGGGCCAGCGCGACACCGCGGGATTTCGAGAAATTGCCGCGGGCGCGGCCGCTGTGTCGCTTCCGCGCAATTTGCTATGGTGCGGCACCTGCGGCTGCCGGCCGCAGCTTCCTTGCCTGCAGAGATAACAAGCACCATGCCTTCTGTGAACGCTCCTGCCGCGCCCGCGTCACGTCCGTTGACCCGCAGCGACTACAAGACTCTTTCGCTGTCCGCCCTGGGCGGCGCCCTGGAGTTCTACGACTTCATCATCTTCGTGTTCTTCGCCACCGTGGTCGGCAAGCTGTTCTTCCCCGCCGACATGCCCGACTGGCTGCGCCAGTTGCAGACTTTCGGTCTGTTCGCCGCCGGCTACCTGGCCCGTCCGCTGGGTGGTGTGGTCATGGCGCACTTCGGCGACCTGTTGGGCCGCAAGAAGATGTTCACCCTGAGCATCTTCCTGATGGCCGTGCCCACGCTGATCATGGGCCTGCTGCCGACCTACGCGCAGATCGGCATCTGGGCACCGCTGGCGCTCCTGCTGCTGCGCGTCATCCAGGGCGCGGCCATCGGCGGCGAAGTGCCGGGCGCCTGGGTGTTCGTCGCCGAGCACGTCCCCCATCGTCACGTGGGCTATGCCTGCGGCACGCTCACGTCGGGTCTGACCGCGGGCATCCTCATCGGTTCGCTGGTGGCGACCCTGATCAACAGCGTCTATAGCGCCGAGGAAGTGCAGGGCTACGCCTGGCGTATCCCGTTCCTGCTGGGCGGCATCTTCGGTCTGTTCTCCGTCTACCTGCGCCGCTGGCTGCACGAGACGCCGGTGTTCGCTGAACTGCAGTTGCGCAAGCAACTGGCCGAGGAAGTGCCGCTGGGTGTCGTGGTGCGCGAGCACCGCCCGGCCATCGTGCTGTCCATGCTGCTGACCTGGGTGCTGTCTGCCGGCATCGTGGTGGTGATCCTGATGACCCCGTCAGTGCTGCAGACTGTCTATGGCTTCGACGCGGCGACTTCGCTGAAGGCCAATAGCGTGGCCATCGTCTGCCTGAGTGTCGGCTGCATCCTGTCCGGGCGCCTGGCCGACCGTTTCGGTGCGGGTCGCACCTTTATATATGGAAGCATCCTGCTGGGCGTCGTCTCCTGGACCTTCTACACCAGCCTGAAGGCGCACCCGGACTGGCTGTTCCCGCTGTATGCGGTCACCGGTCTGTGCGTCGGCGTCATCGGCGCGGTGCCCTATGTGATGGTCAACGCCTTCCCGGCGGTGGTGCGCTTCACCGGCCTGTCCTTCTCCTACAACCTGGCTTACGCCATCTTCGGCGGCCTGACCCCGATGGTGGTTGCCCTCCTTATGAAGGAAGACCCGCTGGGCCCCGCTTACTATGTAGTAGCCCTGTGCGTGGTGGGCCTGCTGGTGGGAGCCTACCTGCTGCGCCAGGAACGGCGGCTGGCAGGCCGGGAAATGGCGATAAACTGATCAGGCGGACAGTTTTTTGCAGAAAGATTAAATTAGTCGTTGACGGCCAATTTAAACTCCCTATAATGCGCACCACTCCCAGCGACGAAGCGCTGAAAGAACTTGAAAATCAAGTACTTACAGAGATTCAAAGATGAGAGTGGTGGTCAGGCAGGTGATTCACTTGCCGCCTTCTGTAGCTGCTTCGGCGGCGAGCTGAAAGGAAGATCGCCGAGGTGCTTGACAGTGGGTTTGATCGCTGTAGAATGCGCCTCCCGCTGATGAGAAGGTTTCCTTCGCTGAAGCACAAGCGATTGAGTAGAAAAGAAATTTTCGAAAAATAAAGCTTGACGGAAAGAGAGGTTAGCGTAGAATGCGCGCCTCGGTTGAGACGAAAGCCTTAACCAACTGCTCTTTAACAAGTTGAATCAAGCAATTCGTGT
>NZ_JASMRU010000010.1 GCF_030462585.1 Pseudomonas sp. CAN1
GTCCTTCAGGCCACTGTCGGAGTTGTTGTCCTTCAGGCCACTGTCGGAGTTGTTGGCGGCTTCGAGCTTGTAGGTGATCGAGCCCGCGCCATCGGCGCCGTACTGGCCATTGAACAGATCGGCAACCGAGTCGCTGGTGGCCGGAACGCCCAACTGGGTCTCGTCCACGGTCAGGTGCAGGCCTTCGGTGTTGCCCACGGAAATGCTCGGGCCGTCGTCGAGGAAGGTCAGCTTGCTGCCCAGGTCGAGGCTGGCACTCTGGTGGTCGCCATCGGCGTCGGTCACGGTGGCGGTCAGGCTGATCTTGCCTTCGCCCAGGCTCAACGGGTCGTTGGAGTCAGCAGCGTCCGGGTGCACCAGCGCACGCAGTTGGTCGAGGGTGATCTTGCCGTCCTCGCCCAGGGTCACGCGGAAGGCGACTGCGCCATCCGCACCGCCTACACGGCCTTCAACGCCATTGGCGGTGTTGAACAGGAAGATCTTGTCGCCAGTGGCGGTGTCCTTCACGCCGCTGTCGGTGTTGTCGGTGGTGGATACCTTGTAGGTGGTCGAACCGGCACCGTCGGCACCGTACTGGCTATTGAACAGATCGCCTGCGGCAACAGTGCTGGTGGCCGCCTGGCCGAGATTGGTCTCGTCCACGGTCAGGTGCAGGCCTTCGGTGTTGCCCACGGAAATACTCGGGCCGTCGTCGAGGAAGGTCAGCTTGCTGCCCAGGTCGAGGCTGGCGCTCTGGTGGTCGCCATCGGCGTCAGTCACGGTGGCGGTCAGGCTGATCTTGCCTTCGCCCAGGCTCAGCGGGTCGTTGGAGTCAGCGGAGTCCGGGTGAACCAGTGCACGGACCTGATCGAGGGTGATCTTGCCGTCGGCGCCCAGGGTCACGCGGAAGGCCACGGCACCGTCAGCGCCGCCCACACGACCTTCGACACCATTGGCAGTGTTGAACAGGAAGATCTTGTCGCCGGTGGCGCTGTCTTTCACACCGCTGTCGGTGTTGTCGGTGGCGCTGATCTTGTAAGTGATCGAGCCGGCACCATCGGCGCCGTACTGCGAGTTGAACAGATCACCTGCCGCCACGCTGCTGGTGGCATCCTGGCCGAGGTTGGATTCGTCCACCGTCAGGTGCAGGCCTTCGGTATTGCCCACGGCGATGCTCGGGCCGTCGTCGGTGAAGCTCACGCGGCCGCCCAGGTCGAGGGAGCTGCTGGAGGTGACGCTGTCGCCGTCGCGGTCGGTGACCGTCAGGTTGCCCTGCAGCTGCACCAGGCCGGAGTCGAGGGCGATGGTCTGGCCGGCAAAACCGCTCTCGCTGCCCGGCAGAGGGTGATCGATGGCGCTGTACTGGGTCAGGGTGACGACCCCGGTGTTGCCGTTGACCGACAGCGAGAACACGGTGTTCTCGCCGGTAACCCCGGCGGCACTGGCGGAGGTGGAAGCGACGATGGTGCCGCCCACGCTGTACAGGTAAATAGCCGCGCCGCCGCTGGTCAGGCCCGAGTTGGCACCGTTGCCGGCGACCAGGTTGAGGTTGTAGCTCAGCTCGGTGCTGCCGGCGCCGTCGCCGCCGTAGTTGGCGGTCACCTTGAACGCCGCGCTGTAGTCGGCGGTGGAGGTGTCGAAGGCGGCGCCTGCGGTATTGGCGTCATGGGTCTGCAGCAACACGTCCACGCCGTTGTCGGCGGACAGACTGCCCTGCGGCGCATCGTCGACGATGCCCACGGTCAGGGTGCCGTTGGCCGGGGTGCCGTTGCCGTCGGTGATGGTGTAGGGGATATCGAAGCTCAGGGTGTCTTCCGAGCCTTTCACCGGGTGGTCCACCGGCTGCAGCAGTGTGACCTCGAAGGTGCCGGTGTTGATGTTGGTCAGGGTCACGGTGAAGACCGGCGTGCCGTTGGCGCTGCCGGTAAGCACATGGCCGTCGGGGCTGACGCTGTAGGTGATGGCGACGCCACCGGAGGTCAGGCTGGGCAGGCCGGCGGTGCCCCAGGTGAAGCTGCCGACACCATCGCTGCCAAAGTCATAGCCCAGGCTGCCGGAGAAGGTCGCGCCCTCGCCCGGACCATCAGGAATACCGCCGGACAGGCCGGCCTCGAATACGCTGGCGATGCCGGGGCCGTTGGGGCCGGCGCTCGGCTGGCCATCTGGCGGCGGCACTTCCGGCACCACGGCTTCGGCGCGCGGTTGCGGCACGCCGTCGAACTCGCGCAGGGGCAGCGGCCCGGAGCCGATCGGGCCGGTGGGGAAGCCGATGTTCGGATCGATATGGCCGCCGACCTCGGTCAGCAGCACGAAGGAGTGCCCACCACCGGGCTTGTTGTTGCCAGGGGCGCCCGCCTGCGGGCCGGCTGCGGTGGCTTCGGCTTGCTGGGTCGGGTCGGCGCCGGCGGCGATGGCGGCCTGCAAGGCCTTGACGTCGGTGACGTCCTTCTGCGACGGCGGTGCCGGCGGCTGTTGCTGGGCAACCGACTGGTCGCCCTGGTCCGCCTGGTGCGCAGCGGCGAGCATCTGCGAGGTCATCGGCAGCGAGCTGTCACGACCCAGCGTGATCTCGCCACCACCGGCGATCTTCACTGCCACCGCGCCGTTGGCGCCGGTGACCAGTTGCTCGCCGACAAATACCTTGTCTCCCTGCTCCAAAGGACGACGCGATCCATCGGCGGCTACTGCAAACACTTCGCCGATAACCTTGCTGACGACACCCATCAAAGTAGCCATGAGTCCTTCCTCCGCTCCACTGCCCCGCGGCCGAATCCATCGGCGCGCAAGTAACCGAATAAGGCCATGGCAGGCTTGTATCGGATGCTGCGAAGAAAGCTGCGAAGGGAGCAGAAAAGGACTGGTAGCGCTTGAGTATCAAAAAGCCAGCGACAATTTTCTGTCATGCTGGCTACGCTATTTCTTGTCCTTCTGCGGTGGTCCCCGCCCTAACTGCTACAAACCGTACCTGGCTTCGTGTGCAAGCGCCCTACCCAGCCCATACCCAGGAAATACGGGGCTTGCCGGCTTAAACAATGTGCTGCTTTTCACAGGCTTCATAAGATTTTTTCTGAATAACCCTTGTGAAAAATTCTTCTGAGGTTTTCGAAAAGTTGTTCTTAGCTCTGATGTTACAGGCGTGAAACGCTTGATAAGAGAAAAAAGCCAATAAATTGGCGACCAAAGAGCATCGAAGTACAGAACACCAGGAGCAAAGCCATGCGCAGTCGTAACGCGGCACTATGGAGCGGTGTATTTTTGGCGGTGTCGGGGACTCATGGGCAAGCCATGACGCTGACCGAAGCTATACAAAGCACGCTGCAATACCACCCGGAAATCAGTCAGAGCGTGAACAGCCGCCTGACCGCGGATGAAGAACTCAAGTTTGCCAGGGGAGGATATCTGCCAACCGTCGACCTCGTGGCCGGTTACGGCCGGGAGAACACCGACAGCCCGACGACCCGCGCGTCAGGCAACCACAACGACGAAACCCTGACCCGTGGCGACGCGGAAATCCGTCTGCGGCAGATGCTGTTCGACGGCTTCGGCACGCCCAACGAGGTCAAGCGCAACGAAGCCAACGTCAACTCCAAGGCCTTCCGTATCCTCGGCACCTCGGAGACCGCTGCCCTGCGTACCGTCGAGGTCTACCTCGAAGTGCTCAAACGCCGCGAGATGGTGACCCTGGCGAAGAACAACCTGCAGGCCCACGAACGCATCGGTGACCAGATTCGCCTGCGCAGCGAGCGCGGTGTTGGCAGCACTGCCGACAACGATCAGGCCATCGCTCGTCTGGCCCTGGCGCAGAACAACCTCTACACCGAGGAAGTGAACCTGGCCGACGCCGAGGCGAACTTCTACAGCGCCACCGGCAAGATGCCCGACCAGCTGGAGATGCCCTCCACGGTCAAGGCCGAAGTACCCGCCGACCTGCTGGCCGCGCGCCAGGACATGCTCAACGACAACCCGCTGCTGAAATCGGCCCAGGCCGACGTCAACGCCGCCGAGTCGCAGTACGAGGCCGCCAAGGCGCCCTTCTACCCGCGCTTCGACGCCGAGCTGGCCAAGGCTGCCAACAACAACGTCGACGGTGACGAAGGCCACTACAACAGCTGGGAAGCCCAGGTCGTGATGCGCTACAACCTGTTCAACGGGATGCGCGACAAGGCCCACCTGAACGCCACCTCGCACCAGATCAACGAGGCCCAGGACGTGCGCAACAACGCACTGCGCCTGCTCAACGAGAACCTCTCGCTGGCCTGGGACGCGATGGAAAACTCGCGCAAGCAGACCCAGCCGGCCCGCGAGTACGCCGACTACACCCGCAAGGTTCGCGAGGCCTACCAGCAGCAGTTCACCCTCGGCCAGCGCACCCTGCTCGACCTGCTGGACAGCGAGAACGAACTGTTCACCGCCAACCGCCGCTACACCGAAGTCCGCTACACCGAGGAGTACTCGATGTACCGCGTGCTCGGCAGCATGGGCTCGCTGCTGCGCACCCAGCACGTAGTCGCGCCGCACGAATCGGTGGCGCTCTCGGATGTGAAGAACGAGGCACGCCTGCCTGACCTGAAATAAGAAAGTCGCTCGCGGCCCCACCCTGCCCCGCGCCTCACGGCGCCGGGGCGATGGCCGTGAAGCGATACGACAGGGCACGGAAAATCCAGCGTCCGGCGCAGACCGGCGAGCACCTGCGGGTGCTCGCCAGCGACGACTGGCGCGGAGCGTCCCGGCCCGGGAGGAAGTAGCGTGACCATGATCATCCAGGAGCGCGGCGCACCCGCGCCGGGCGATCCGCGCCTGAGCCATGACGATCCCCTGCTCGACGGCCTGCTGATCCTCTGCCGCCTGCACGGCTGCGCGGTCAGCCGCAACAGCCTGGCGGCCGGTCTGCCGCTGCCCGACCAGCGCCTCTCCGCCAGCCTGCTGCCGCGCGCCGCGGCCCGCGCCGGGTTGCAGGGGCGGCTGCTGCGGCGCGAGCTGAAGAGTATCTCCAGCCTCAACCTGCCCGTCCTGCTGCTGCTCAACGACGGCCGCAGCGCCGTGCTGCGCCAGTGGCGCGACGACGGCCAGGCGCTGATCCTGCCCTGCGAGACCGACGGCGGTGAGCAGGCGGTCAGCGCCGACGAACTGGCCGCCCAGTACAGCGGCCAGGCCCTGTTCGCCCGCCCGCGCCACGAACTGGAGGCCGCGCGCAAACCGCTGGTGCCAAGGGTCGAGGCGTGGTTCCGCGATACCCTCAAGCTGTCGCGCTGGCTCTACACCGACGCCCTGGTCGCCAGCCTGCTGATCAACCTGCTGGGCATGCTGGTGCCGCTGTTCGTCATGCAGACCTACGACCGCGTGGTGCCCAACCAGGCCCTGTCGACCCTCTGGGTCCTGTCCGCCGGCCTGCTGCTGGGAACCCTGTTCGAGCTGCTGCTGCGGGTGCTGCGCTCCAACCTGCTGGACATGGCCGGCAAGAAGACCGACGTGGTGCTCTCCGCCACCCTGTTCGAACGCATCACCGGCATGTCGCTCAAGGCCAAGCCGGAAACCGTCGGCGGCTTCGCCCAGAGCATCCATGACTTCCAGGGCCTGCGCGAATTCCTCACCGCCCTGACCCTGACCAGCCTGATCGACCTGCCCTTCTCGATCCTCATGATCCTGGTCATCGGCCTGCTCGGCGGCTGGCTGGTGGCGGTGCCGCTGCTGGCCTTCCCGATCACCATCGTGTTCGCCCTGATCATCCAGAGCCGCCTGCGCGACACCGTGCAGAAAAGCCTGACCCTGGGTGCCGAGCGCCAGGCCCTGCTGATCGAAACCCTCGGCGGCCTGGAAACCCTCAAGGCCTGCGGCGCCGAGAGCGAGCGCCAGTACCGCTGGGAAGCCACCCACGGCGCCCTCGCGCGGCTGGATAACCACGCGCGCTTCCTCTCCGCGCTGGCCACCAACGGCACCCTGTTCCTCCAGCAGTTCGCCGGCCTTGCGATGATCTGCGCCGGGGTCTACAGCATCCTCGACGGCAACCTCAGCGTCGGCGCCCTGGTCGCCAGCTACATGCTCAACAGCCGCGTGCTCGCCCCGCTCGGGCAGATCGCCGGGCTGATCACCCGCTACCAGCAGGCGCGCCTGACCATGAAGAGCACCGACGCGCTGATGGAACTGCCGCAGGAGCGCCAGGCCCGCCAGCGCCCGCTGGAGCGCACCCAGCTGCACGGCGCGCTGGAAGTTCGCCAGCTGAGCTTCAGCTACCCGGAGCAGACCACCCCGGCGCTCAACCACATCAGCCTGCGCCTGAACCCCGGCGAGAAGATCGGCGTGATCGGCAAGAGCGGCTCCGGCAAGAGCACCTTCGGCCGCCTGCTGATGGGCTTCTACCACCCCGAGGAAGGGCAGATCCTGGTGGACGGCCTCGACCTGCGGCAGATCGACGTTTCCGACCTGCGCCAGCAGATCGGCTACGTCGCCCATGACCTGCCGCTGCTGGCCGGCAGCCTGCGCGACAACCTGACCCTCGGCGCGCGCTACGTCAGCGATGCGCGGATGCTCGAAGTGGCCGAACTGACCGGCGTCAGCGAACTGGCCCGGCAGCACCCGGCCGGCTTCGACCGCCCGGTGGGCGAGCGCGGCCAACTGCTCTCCGGCGGCCAGCGCCAGGCCGTGCTGATGGCCCGCGCGCTGCTGCTCGACCCGCCGATCCTGCTGCTGGACGAACCCACCAGCGCCATGGACAACAGCAGCGAGGAGATCCTCCGCAAGCGCCTGCACGAGGCCTGCCGCGACAAGACCCTGCTGCTGGTCACCCACCGCACCTCGATGCTCAGCCTGGTCGACCGCCTGCTGGTGCTCGACAACGGCCGCATCGTCGCCGACGGCCCGAAAGACGCGGTCATCGAAGCATTGCGCAAGGGCCACGTCGGCCCGGCAGCGGGGTAATCGCCATGCAGTTCTCCCAATCGATCCGTGGCTACATCGGCGGCAACGGCGCCCGCGACACCGACTTCATGCCCGAGGTGCAGGGCACCCTGCTGGAAGACTCGCCCAACACCACCCGCATCACCCTCTGGGCGGCGCTGGCGCTGATCGTGGTCGCCGTCACCTGGGCCTACTTCGCCGACATCGAGGAAGTCACCAAGGGCGAAGGCAAGGCCATCCCCTCCTCCAAGGTGCAGACCATCCAGAACCTGGAGGGCGGCATCGTCTCGGAAATCTTCGTCCGCGAAGGCCAGGTGGTGGAGAAGAACCAGCCACTGCTGCGCCTGGACGACACCCGATTCACCTCCAACAAGGGCGAGACCGAAGCCGACCGCAACTCCCTGGAAGCCCGCGTCGAACGCCTGAGCGCAGAGGCCGAAGGGCGCGACCCGGTGTTCACCGCCGACCTGAAGAAAGCCGCGCCGCAGGTGGTCGAAGACCAGCTGGCGCTCTACCAGACTCGCATGCAGCGGCAGAACAGCGAGCTGAGCATCCTCCAGGAACAGCTGCGGCAGAAAGGCCAGGAGCTGCAGGAATTCCGCGCCAAGGTCCAGCAGTACCGCTCCAGCCTCGGGCTGGTGCAGCAGGAGATCAACATGTCCGAGCCGCTGGTGAAGGCCGGCGCGGTATCCCCGGTGGAACTGCTGCGCCTGCGCCGCAGCGCGGTGGAAATCAACGGCGACCTCAACGCCACCAACCTCGCCATCCCCCGCGCCGAGGCGGCGGTGAACGAGATCCAGCGCAAGGTCGAGGAATCCAAGCTGGGCTTTCGTAGCGACGCGCTGAAGGAGCTCAACGACGTCCGCACCGACCTCAACAAGCTCACCGCCACCAGCCGTGCCATCGACGACAAGGTCAACCGCACCCTGGTGGTCGCGCCGTTGCGCGGCATCGTCAAGCAACTCAAGGTCAACACCATCGGCGGCGTCGTGCAGCCGGGCAGCGACATGGTGGAAATCGTCCCGCTGGAAGACAACCTGCTGGTGGAAGCCCGTGTGCGTCCGCAGGACATCGCTTTCCTCCACCCCGGGCAAAGCGCCACCGTGAAGTTCACCGCCTACGACTACACCATCTACGGCGGGCTCAAGGCCAAACTGGAAATGATCAGCGCCGACACCATCACCGACGACAAAGGCAACAGCTTCTACCTGATCCAGGTGCGCACCGACAAGAACCACCTGGGCACCGACGCCAAGCCCCTGCTGATCATCCCCGGCATGGTGGCGACGGTGGATATCATCACCGGCGAGAAGAGCGTGCTGGATTACATTCTCAAGCCGGTGTTGAAGGCTCGGTGGGAGGCGCTGCGGGAGCGGTGAGTGCTTCGCCCAGCTCCGGCGCTCGGGCTCTTTCCCTCTCCCCAGCCCTCTCCCTGAAGGGAGAGGGAGCCGTCCGAGCCAGCTTCAAGTCCTGTGCTCGCCGAGGACAAAGACCTCCGGCGAACTCCATGCCCGGATCTCGCTCCGAACAGTCCCCTCTCCCTTCAGGGAAAGGGTTAGGGAGAGGGGCTCTTCAGCTCTTGAGCCCCCGGCACACTCACTCTACCTCCCCTCGCCAATGCGCCCCCGGCCCCTCCTCCGCCAACCGATCCCCCGGATTGCGCAGCGGGCACGCCTCCATCGACAGGCAACCGCAGCCGATGCAGCCATCGAGCTGATCGCGCAGCAGCAGCAACTTCTCGATCCGCTCGTTCAGATCATCCCGCCAGCGCGCCGACAATCGCGCCCAGTCCGCCGCCGTCGGGTTGTGCCCGCTGGGCAATGAGCCCAGCGCCTCGGCGATCTCCCCCAGGGGAATGCCAACCCGTTGCGCCACCTTGATCACCGCCACCCGGCGCAGCGTGTCGCGGGAATAGCGGCGCTGGTTGCCGGCATTGCGCGAACTGGCGATCAGCCCCTTGGCTTCGTAGAAATGCAGCGCGGAAACCGCCACGCCAGAACGCTTGGCCAGTTCGCCAACGCTCAGCTCGCGGTGCATGGAACAGGAGGAGGAATTCTTCATGACGGGCTCTTGACCTCAACTTAAGTTGAGGTTTTACCCTCGCCAGGCATTCGGTTCAAGACAGGGAGCCCCGCCAAATGACTCAACCCGCCCCGATCACCGCCCAGGCCTGCGTGGACAATCCGCACTTCGTGCTGCAGATCGAAATCGACGTGACGCCGCAGCAGCGCCCGCACATCGCCGCGCGCCTCGGCGATTACCTGACGCACCTGCAGGAACTGTTCTACCGGCGCCCCGGCTACCTCGCCAGCGAGCTGCACGCCGATGGCGAGCCACAACGCCTGGTCGGCCGCCTGCACTGGCGACGCAAGGAAGACTGGGAAGCCGCCTGGGACTGCCGCAGCACCGCCAGCGACCTGTTCGCCGACAGCCTGCTCAGGCTCGGCGCACGCAGCATCCGCTTCGGCAGCGGCGAGACGGAACGCAGTGTGTAGGGCGTACAACCGTTCGCGGTTGTACGCCGTCTTGGCACCTGCAGTAGCAACTGCCTTTCCCTGCGTAATTCCTTTTTTGCGCTTCCCCTCACCCAACCCTCTCCCCAAGGGAGAGGGGGCAAAGTGTGCCGGCTGACGCTATCGCTTCATCCTGCACCGAACGGTCCCCTCTCCCTCGGGGAGAGGGTTAGGGTGAGGGCTTGGCCAAGCGCTGAAACATCAAGCAGGAGTGGGCCATGCCCGCTATCGCGCCCATGGGGCGCTCCTATAGCGGAGCAGCGTAATCAACCCGCCGGCAGGCTCATATGCAGCAACGGGAAGGGCCGGCCTTCGCCATCAAGGGGCGAACGCCCGGTCTGCACGAAGCCATAGTGCAGATAGAACCCCACCGCCTGAGGATTCTGTTCATTGACGTCGACACTCAGCGTACCGCGCAGCTTCCGCGCGAAATCCAGCAGCGCGCGGCCAAGGCCTCGGCCACGGCATTGCGGATCGATGAAGAGCATCTCCACATGGGCGTCGTTGAGCCCAATGAAGCCCAGCGGGCGATCCTCGTCGTCCACCGCCACCCAGACCTCGACGGCAGGCAGGTAGAGGTCGCGGACCTGGGGCAGCAGCGCGTCGATGTCCGACGCCTGGAGGAAGTGGTGGGTCGCGCGCACGGCGCCCAGCCAGATATCGAGCAGCCGCGGATTGTCCGCAGCGATGCGTTGGCGAATGAGCATGAATGCATCCTGATTCAGCAGATCACAAAGGGATAGCGCGCCACGCAGGGTGACGGCCGTTGGAGCGTCGGCAGCATGAATGCCCGCTTCGCGAATCAACGCCTGGGCGGAACACGGCAGAGGCAGCCGGAAAGAGAGGGAGGTTGATCCTACCCAGCCCTTCCCGGCCGGTAAAGCCCTAGCCGACCAACCAGTGCCAGCCGTCCTCCGCGCACTCCAGCCGCGCCTCCAGCTGCAGCCGGGCAAGAAATGCATCGTCGTGGGACACCACCAGCAGCGCGCCACGGTACTGCCGCAGCAGCTCCTCCAGCGCCTCGCGGGAAGGCAGGTCGAGGTGGTTGTCCGGCTCGTCCAGCAGTAGCAACTGCGCCGGCTGCGCGGCGTAGAGTTCGCAGGCCAGCGCCGCCTTCAGCCGCTCGCCGCCGCTGAGCAGCGCGCTGGGCAGTTCGACCCGAGCCGCCGGCAAACCCAGCTGCGCCAGGCGCGTGCGCAGCACCGATTGCTCCTCCACAGGGTTGCGCTCCTGCAGCAATTCCAGCACCGAAAGCTCCGGTAGCAACCCCGCCAGGTGCTGGTCCAGATAAGCGCTGCGCACCTGCACCTCGCACGCTCCAGCCGCCGGGCTCAGCTCCCCCGCAATCACCTTGAGCAGCGTCGACTTGCCGCTGCCATTGCGCCCGCTGATCGCCACGCGGCGCGGCCCACTCAGATGCAGATCGAGTGGCGCAGCGTTGCCGAACGGCAGGCGCAATGCTTCCAGCAACAACACGGCGCGCTGCTCGGGCAAGGCACAAGCGAGCGCATTCAGGTGGATCGGCGGATCGTCGCGTAGCTGCGCAAATGCCTCCTGCACTCCGCGTGACAGCTGCTCACGACGTTCGCCATGCTGCGTGGCCAGGCGCGCGAGGCTGGTCTGGCTGCGCTCCTTCTGCCGGTCGACCAGAATCTTCGCCTGGTTGGCCGTCTTCGCCTCCTTGCGCCCCTTCGCCTGTCGGTGCTCCTGGCGTTCGCGCTGTTCCTGCATGGCGTGCTGCTGGCGGTCACGCTCCAGCTTGCGTCGCTGCAATTCGCGCTGGGCGTTGTCCTGCTCCTGCTGGCGCATCTCGCGGTAGAAGGCGTAGCCGCCGGCATAACTGCGCAGGCCGGCGGAAGACAACTCGACAACACGCTGCATGTCGTCCAGCAGCAGGCGATCGTGGCTGATCAGGATCAGCCCGCCGCGCCAGCGCTGCAATTGCTCGCGCAGGGCTTCGCGGCCGGTGCGGTCGAGGTGGTTGCTGGGTTCGTCGAGAACCAGCCAGTTCGCCTCGCTGAGCCAGGCGCCGAGCAGCGCCACCCGCGTGCATTCACCGCCGCTCAGCCGCGCAGCAGGCGTATCCGGCGTCAGATGGCCAAGACCGCTGGCGCTCAGTTCGGCCTCCAGGCGCGCACGCAGGTCCCAGCGCCCATCGAGCAGTTCGAAGTCTGCGGGATCGACACCACCCGCCTCGACTCGCGCCAGCGCATCCAGCAATGGCTGCACGCCGGCCAGCTCGGCCACGCTGCGAAATGCCTGCGGCTCGATGCGCTGCGGCAGGTAATGCACCCGCCCCGAGCTCTGCACACGCCCAGCGCCAAGTTGCAACTCGCCGGCAATGATCCGCGCCAGCACAGATTTTCCCGCGCCATTACGCCCGACCAGCGCGGTGCGGCGGTCATCGAAGGTTTCGTTGAGGTCGCTCAGCAGCGGTTCGCCGCTGGGCAAATGGAACGAGACGCCTTGCAGCGCCAGGGTGAACGGGCTCGTCATGCGCACTACCAGATTGATGCCGGAAATCCCCCGGAACAGACCAGGGAAGGAAACGGGCCGTGAAACCACGGCGGCATCAATTGCGCATCGGACGAACACCTCGCGAAGGGGAATGAGCGGCGCAGTATAACCGCAGCCGCGCAACGAACGCGGCCATCCGGCAGAAACTGCTGCGGCGAGCGAGCTTCCCAGCCCCGCCCGGAACAGGTGACACTGCCCGCTCACACCGCACAAGGAGTCACCACGACATGGAATGCTTCACCCATCCCGGCGCCAGCGCCGTTGCCCTGTGCCGGGGTTGCGGCAAGGGCATCTGCCGCAGCTGCGCACTCCCGGTCAGCCGCGGGCTGGTCTGCTCGGAAGACTGCCGCACCTTCAGCGAAGCCCTGCACCAGGTGCAGGTCGCGACCATCCGCAGCAACGGCATGATCTCCTCCGCGCGCCTGGTGCAACCGTTGCTGGCGCTCATCCTCATCGTCGGCGGCTGGTACGCCCAGCACACGGTGCCGCGAGAGGTCCAGTTCATGGGCTGGATCCTGCTGCTGATGGGCTGCGCGGTGGGCCTGTCGGCGCTGCTCACCCAGCTCAAGCGCCTGCGCACGAAAGTCTGAGACTCGGCTCGATGCTCCCTTCCCTCCCTGAGCTGTTCCACGAAGAACCCATTCAGTGGGGCCTGCGCGGCGATCCCTACCTCTGGCAGGAAATGGCCGAGCACCTCGCCCACACCCCCTGGCCCACCAGCGAAGCCGCGCTGACCCAGCTGCTCAGGCAGCTGTTCGAACAACTGGCCGGCATCTCCCTGGACAATCCCCAACCCGTGCACCTGCCACGCCACGCTCACGGCGGTATGTCCAGCGGGATGGTCAGCAGCGCCTTCTGGCGCGAACGGGCAATTCCGCTGCTGGTGGAGCGTTATCGCGCAGCTTGTGCATCGGCATGAGCTCGGCGCAGAAGACTTGCAATCTCCTGCGCCCGAATCGAAACCGCTGCGGTCGTCCATAGCCTTGTAGGAGCGAGCTTGCTCGCGAACCACCCAGCGCCAGCGCCTCCGGAAATATGTTCGCGAGCAAGCTCGCTCCTACGAAAAGCAGTTCCGGCTCAAGCCAAGCGCAGATATCCACAGGATGAATTCGAAGTAGGATGGCGTGGAGCGCAGCGATACCCATCAACTCCGTGCGCGGACAGCATGGGTATCGCTGCGCTCCACCCATCCTACAAATGCACTCCTCCGGACACGAAAACGCCGCTCGAAAGAGCGGCGTTTTCATTGGCGCACCCAAGGTCAGAACAGGTGGGTGAACAGCCAGTACAGCGATGCCGAGAGCACGATGGCCGCCGGCAGGGTCAGCACCCAGGCCATCAGCAGGTTGCGGATGGTGCGCATCTGCAGGCCCGAGCCGTTGGCGGCCATGGTGCCCGCGACGCCGGAGGACAGCACGTGAGTCGTCGACACCGGTAGCCCGTACATGTCCGCCGCGCCGATGGTCATCATCGCCACCAGCTCCGCCGAGGCGCCCTGGGCGTAGGTCAGGTGGGTCTTGCCGATCTTCTCGCCGACGGTGACGACGATGCGCTTCCAGCCGACCATGGTGCCCAGGCCGAGGGCGATGGCCACGGCGATCTTCACCCACAGCGGGATGAAGCGCGTGGCTTCGTCGATCTTGCCCTTGAAGGCGGTCAGCTTGGCGGTGGTGTCGGCGTCGAAATTGCCGACCTTGCCCTTGTCCATCAGGCGGATCGCCTCGCTGGTCAGGTACATGTCGTTACGCACGTTGGCCATGGCCTCGGCCGGTACGCGGGCCAGGCTGCCGTAGCCCTTCACTTCGTCACCGATGGCGCCGGTCAGGGCGGCGACCGAGGGAATCAGTTCCGGCTTGGCGACCTGGGTGCGCACGTATTCGGTGAGCACCGCGCGCGGGTCCGCCGGAGCCGGCTGCGGTGCAGCGCGGACCAGCGCCTGCTGGGTGACTTCGGCAACGGCGACGAACTGGGTGGTCTGGTCCGCCGGCATGGTGCGGTTGAGCGCATAGGCCATCGGCAGCGTGCCAACGAGAATCAGCATGATCAGGCCCATGCCCTTCTGCCCGTCGTTGGAGCCATGGGCGAAGGACACGCCGGTGCAGGTGAGGATCAGCAGACCGCGAATCCACCAGGGCGGCGGTGCCTTGCTCTTGGGCGCCTTGTACAGCGCGCGGTTCTTCACCAGCAGGCGCAGTGCCAACAGCAGGAGCGCGGCACAGACGAAGCCGATCAGCGGCGAGAGCAGCAGCGAGTAGCCGATCTTTGTGGCCTGGCCCCAGTCCACGCCGCTGGTGCCGTCGCGGCCGTGCATCAGCGCGTTGGCCACGCCGACGCCGATGATCGAGCCGATCAGGGTATGCGAGGACGACGCCGGCAGGCCCAGCCACCAGGTGCCGAGGTTCCACAGGATGGCGGCGATCAGCAGGGCGAAGACCATGGCGAAGCCGGACGAGGAGCCGACCTGCAGGATCAGCTCCACCGGCAGCAGGGCGATGATGCCGAACGCCACCGCGCCGCTGGAGAGCAGCACGCCGAGGAAGTTGAAGCAGCCCGACCAGACCACCGCGAAGTGCGGCGGCAGCGAGTGCGTGTAGATGACGGTGGCCACCGCGTTGGCGGTGTCGTGGAAGCCATTGACGAACTCGAAGCCCAGGGCGATGAACAGCGCGACCCCCAGCAACAGGAACGGCGTCCAGGTGGTAACGGCGGTGGCCACTTCGCCAACGTCATGCATCAGGCTCCAGGCCGAGAACAGCAGGCCGATGGCGAGCACGGCGAAGAAGATAAAGGCGGTAATGCGGCCGGGCTTGTGTTCCAGATGGGGCCGTTCATCGGCGACGGAAAGGTCGCCGGCGGCCAGGGTATCGGTGGTCATGCTGGGAGTCCGCTGGGTGGGGTGTCCCGGTCATGATCGGCGGGGAGTGTTACAAGTTGTGTCTCCACGAGTTTCAGCGTTGCACGAAGGCTGGCTGTGCGTAGGAGCGGACTCCGTCCGCGATCGGGTCCGCTTCGCGCCTGAGGCCATCGCGGACGGAGTCCACTCCTACGCGGTATGCAAAACCTCAGTAAACCTCAGGCACCACGATCTGCTGCGGCGTCGGCGTGCGCGAATAGTCCTCGTGTCGCTGGCGCTGCGGCAGGACCACCGCCGGGTGCTCCACGTCCTCGTAGGGAATGAGGTTGAGCAGGTGGCTGATGCAGTTGAGCCGCGCGCGCTTCTTGTCGTCGGCCTGCACCACCCACCAGGGCGCCTCGGGGATATGGGTGCGGTCGAGCATGATTTCCTTGGCCTTGGTGTACGCCTCCCAGCGGCGGCGTGACTCCAGGTCCATCGGGCTGAGCTTCCACTGCTTGAGCGGGTCATGGATGCGGCTCAAGAAGCGCAGGTGCTGCTCGTCGTCGGAGATGGAGAACCAGTACTTGATCAGCTGGATGCCCGAGCGCGCCAGCATGCGTTCGAACTCCGGGACGCTGCGGAAGAACTCCTCGTACTGGTCATCCGAGCAGAAACCCATCACCCGCTCGACGCCGGCGCGGTTGTACCAGCTGCGGTCGAACAGGACGATCTCCCCCGCCGCCGGCAGGTGCGAGACGTAACGCTGGAAGTACCACTGGGTCTGCTCGCGGTCGTTCGGCGCGGGCAGCGCGGCGACCCGGCAGACGCGCGGATTCAGGCGCTGGGTGATGCGCTTGATCACCCCGCCCTTGCCCGCGGCGTCACGACCCTCGAAGAGGATCACCACCTTGTGGCCGGTCTTCACCACCCAGCTCTGCAATTTCACCAACTCGCCCTGCAGGCGGAACAACTCGCTGAAGTAGCGACGACGGGCGAGCTTCTCCTCGTCGACATCGGCGTGCTCGTCGAACAGCTCGTCGAGGTTGCGCACATCCTCCAGCAGCTCAAGCTCCAGCTCTTCGTCGCTGTGGTCGAGCAGTTCGCGGTGGATGCGGCGGATCACGGATTCATTGGTCAGGGGCATGGCAACGGCCTTCACGCAGGGACTTTGCCGCCAGACTAGGGCGGGACGGTGTCAGGCTGGTGACAGTGATTGCCACAGGAGATTTCCCGGAGCATTGCGATCTGCTGCTTCCGCATCGCGTCGTAGCACCTGGCAACAACGAAGCACGCAGTAGGATGGCGTGGAGCGCAGCGATACCCGTCGGGTCCGGCGCACCGGCAGCATGGGTATCGCAAGCTCCACCCATCCTACGAAGAGGGATTCCTGCGACAGCGGCAGAGTGTGGTTCGCGAGCAAGCTCGCTCCTACGAAGAGCAAGTGCGCTGCACACCACTGGCTCTGGCTATGAACGATTTCCAGAGAAACGCCCGAGCACTCCGAATGGCCCCTTTCAGGAGGCCTCGTTGAATCGGAGTTTCAGGGGTTGAGCGACATGGATGTCGCGAGAGCCGCGATGGGCCAGGGATGGCCCTTCGCGGCGTGCCCCTGAAACTTCGATTCAACGAGGGTATTTTTCGCCTAGGCGAAAAACCGGATGGAGGGGCAAGACCTTTGCCTACTTTGCGTCGTTTGGCAAAGTAGGTCGCCCGAGGGGGCGAAACAAGAAGTCCGCGCGCACGCCGGTGCGGCGCAGAATCACCCAATCAGAAGCAAGGGCATCGCGAAAGCCCGACGGACAAGCCCCGCTCAATAATCATCCCGCTTACGAAACGCCCAACGCCCCACCAGCCCGGTAAAGCTCGCCACCAGCACCACCAGAATCCAGAACCCCTCCGGATCGTTGGAGAACGGAATCCCACCGACGTTCATGCCGAAGAAGCCGGCGATGATGTTGATCGGCAGCGCCAGCACCGTGACCACGGTGAGGGCGAACAGCGTGCGGTTGCTCTGTTCATTGATCTTCGCCGCGATCTCTTCCTGCAGCAGCTTGATGCGCTCACCCAGCGCGGTGAGGTCGTTGATCACCAGGGAGAATTCCTCGGTGGCCTCGCGCAGCACGCGCACGTCGTCCTCGGTCAGCCACACCGGCGGGCGGTTGAGCAGGCGCATCAGCGAACCCGGTTCCAACGCCAGCAGGCGTTGCAGGCGTACCAGCACACGGCGCATGCCGCCGAGGTCGGCGCGGCTGGCGGAGAGGCGCGAGGACAGCAGCTGGTCCTCGATGCGGTCGACGCTGATGCTGGTCTCGCGGACGATATGGGTGAGGATTTCGCCCTGATCGCGCAGCAGGTGGATCAGCAGCTCCAGCGGTGAGTTGAAGCGCTCGCCGTGCTTCACCGAGGAGCGCAGCGTGTCCACCGAACGCAGTGGCTGCGCGCGGGCGGTGATCAGCAGACGGCCGCGGGCGCAGACCCAGAGGGTGGCGACGTCCGAGGACATGCGGCTGCTGAAGTCGAACACCACGTCGTTGACCACCGCGAGCAGCGCACCATCCACATGCTCGATGCGGGTGGAGCGCGAGCCTTCGCGCAGGGTCTCGAAGAAGTAGTCGGGCAGTTCCAGGTGCGACTTCATCCAGCGCTCGCAGGCCGCGTGCGCCAGGTTCAGGTGCAGCCAGAGGAATTCGTCCTTCGCGCGCGGCTCCTGCAGGCGCTGCAGGG
Source organism: Pseudomonas sp. CAN1 (assembly GCF_030462585.1). GTDB lineage: Bacteria > Pseudomonadota > Gammaproteobacteria > Pseudomonadales > Pseudomonadaceae > Pseudomonas. The sequence continues at coordinate 17,464 of NZ_JASMRU010000010.1, forward strand.
CGGTCGGTGAATCGATTTCCAGGCCGGGTTGGCCGGGGCGAAAGCTGAAGCCATAAAGCAGGCCGAACAGGTCGGAATCCTGATGGTTCTGGACGATGCTGTGGTTCATGGGACTCCGTGCACGCAGGTGGGATGTGCGTGTAGGAGCGAGCTTGCTGGCGAACCCGCACGGCACGGACTGTTCGCGAGCAAGCTCGCTCCTACGAAGAGCAGATTGCGCCCGCCCCTTGGTGTTACCAGACACCCATGAAAGTCAGATGACAGCCACGTTTCAACCGAACAGGGCCGCGACAGTGCGCTCGCCCAGCGCCGGGCCGATGCTCATGCCCACACCGGTGTGCATCAGCACGGCGGTGATGCCGTCGGCGGCCTGCAACACCGAGAACGGACCCGGCCCGCGCGAGCCGTAGACGCCCTGCCAGCGCTCGACCACTTCCACGCGCATGCCCAGGGTGTCCTCGGCCAGCTGCAGCATCAGCCGGTCGACGAACTCGGCGTTGAACGGCGCGGCGTCGCTGCCGTAATGGTGGGAGTCACCGATGATCAGCTCGCCATGGGGCGTCGGGCTGACCAGCAGGTGGATGCCCTGCTCTTCCAGCTCCGGCGTCTCGCGGCGGATCTGCTCGCGCACCGCCTCGGCCTCGGGCAGGTCGGAGAAGGCGCCGTAATGCACGCAGCTCAGACCGGTGAGGATCGAATGGGCGAGGCCGAAGTCGACCTGCGGACGGGCACGCAGCATCTGCAGGCGGCAAACCTGCGGCTCAAGCGGTGCGATGACCTCGGCCAGCAGCGTCTGGTAGTCGTGGCCGGAGCAGACGATCACCTGCCCGGCGGTGAAGGTGCCTGCCGTGGTGCGCAGCACGCCGGTGTCGACGTCACGCACCAGGGTGGAGAAGTGGAACTGCACGTCGTGCTCGCGGCGCAGGTAGTCGATCAGGCTTGACAGCGCCTCGCGGGAATACAGTTGCTGGTCGTCGAAGCCCAGCAGTGCCGCGCGGTGGTGGCGGAAGTGGCCCTGGTAGAGATCGATCAGTTCGCTACCGCGCAGCAGGCCGACGCGGTAGTCCAGCTCTTTGGCGCGGCCGGCGCAGAAGGCCTCCAGCAGGTGCTCTTCGGCTTCGGTGCGGGCGAACAGCAGCGAGCCATTGCGCCGCAACGAGAACCCGGCGCGTTCCGCCCATTGCGCCCAGATCGGCCGGCTGGCACGGGCCAGGTCCGACATCACGCCCGGCGGCTGGCCGGTGACCAGCGCTTGGCCGAAGTTGCGCACCGAGGCGCCCAGGGGCGTGGCGGTACGCTCGAAGACGCGCACGGACAGGCCGCGGCGGGCGGCGGCGTAGGCGTGGGAAAGGCCGAGGATGCCGGCGCCGACGATGGCGACGTCGCAGTGGGTCTGGGTCATGGGTCTGGTTCCTTGCACGCAGAAGAGCCCCTCTCCCTAGCCCTCTCCCTGAAGGGAGAGGGAACCCTCCTCTGCCGAGAAGAATTCAGTGTTAATCCTGCTACTTCAGTGCATCGCGTGGATGCCAATGTCAGTCCGAGGCAGCCTCCAGTGGAGCGGGTACGCCTTCAGCCCCTGCACCATACTGCCCTCCTGGGCTTCAGGACTGCACCCACCTTGAACCAACACACCGGACAGCCCCCTCTCCCTTCAGGGAGAGGGTTGGGGAGAGGGAGCCGCCAGTGCCGAACCTCAGTCGAACCTTACTTCTGCGCGACCTTTTCCGATTTGCCGTCGTAGCGCTTGCGCCACTCGGCGAGGATCTCGTCGCGGTTCTTCGAGGCCCAGGCGAAGTCGTTCTTGATCAGGCGCTGTTCGTAGTCGGCCGGCAGTTCGGTCTGCGGCTTGGCGATGCCCGGCTGGGCCAGCACGGCGAAGTTTTCCTTGTACAGCTCCATGGCTTTCGGGCTGGCGGAGAAGTCGGCGAGTTTCTTCGCCGCGGCTTCATGCTGGGTGCCCTTGACGATGCCGGTGGCTTCGATTTCCCAGCCCAGGCCTTCCTTCGGCAGGACGATGTCCAGCGGCGCGCCCTGGCGCTTGAGCTGCACGGCCGGGTACTCGAAGGAGATGCCGATCGGGAACTCGCCGGCGGCGGCCAGCTTGCACGGCTTGGAACCGGAGTGGACGTACTGGCCGATGTTCTCGTGCAGCGCATCCATGTAGGCCCAGCCCTGCTTCTCGCCGAAGGTCTGCAGCCAGGCGGAGACGTCGAGGAAGCCGGTGCCCGAGGAAGCCGGGTTCGGCATGACGATCTTGCCCTTGTATTCCGGCTTGGTCAGGTCCTGCCAGCTCACCGGCTTCTCCAGGCCCAGCTTCTCGGCCTCGACGGTGTTGAAGCAGATGGTGGCGGCCCAGACGTCCATGCCAACCCACGCCGGCGGGTTGGCCGGGTCGCGGTAGTTCTTGCCGATGGCGTCCAGGTGCTTGGGCGCGTACTTCTCCAGCATGCCCTGCTGGTCGAGGATGGCCAGGCTGGAAGCCGCCAGGCCCCAGACGGCGTCGGCCTGCGGGCGATCCTTCTCGGCCAGCAGCTTGGCGGTGACGATGCCGGTGGAGTCGCGCACCCACTTGATCTTGATGTCCGGGTTCTCGGCTTCGAAGGCCTGCTTGTAGGCGGTCAGCTGTTCCGGTTCCAGAGCGGTGTAGACGGTCAGCTCGGTGTCGGCGGCGTGGACCTGTGCAGCGAAACCGGCAACCACGGCGGCGGCGAGGGCAAGACGTTTGAACATGTGGAGCTCCTTGGCAGTGTTGGTCTCCCGCTCGGGGCGGGTTTGTCAGGGGTAGAGCCCGGCGCAGGAGTGCCGGGCGACAGCGTCCAGCGGTGTTACGGGTTCGCGCCCGTCCTCCAGGCCTGCGAGCGGCGCAGCAGGCCGCGCGAGGCGCCGGCCAGCAGCAGCGACACGGCCGCGGAAGTGAGCAGGATCAGGGTCGACATGGCAGCAGCGCCGCCGACGTTGCCGGAGTCGTCCATGTTCAGCACGGCGACAGCGGCGAGGATGGTGTCCGGGTTGTAGAGGAAGATCGCCGCCGACACCGTGGTCATCGCCGAGACGAACAGGTAGCGGGTGATGTCCAGCAGCGCCGGCAGGCAGATCGGTACGGTGACGCGCAGGTAGTGGCGCCACAGCGGCATCTTCAGCGACAGCGCGGCGGCCTCGAACTCGCCGTCGAGTTGGCGCAGCGCGGCGGTGGCGGTCATCTGCGCGGTGGTCAGGTAGTGGGCGATGGTGCACACCACCAGCAGCGCCATGCTGCCGTAGAACACATGCAGCGGGTTACCCGGCAGGTTGAAGAAGAACACGTAGCCCAGACCCAGCACGAGGCCCGGCACGGCCATCGGCACGAAGCACAGCATGCGCAGCAGTTGGCTCAGCCAGCGCTGCTCGCGGGTCTTCTCGATCAGGTAGGCGCCGGTGAAGATCAGCGCGCTGCCGATGATCGCGGTGCACGCAGCCATGGTCAGGCTGTTGCGGTAGGCCAGCCAGCCGCCGCCGGCGGTGGTGTTGAAGTCGTAGTGGTTCAGCGACAGCGACAGGTTGTACGGCCAGAACTTCACCAGCGAGGAGTACACGGCCATGCCCAGCACGCCCAGCAACACCGCGCTGATCAGTACGACGATGGTGAGGAAGGCAGCGTCGCGGCGACGCGACGGCTTGGGATGGTAGACCTGCGCGCGGCCGCTCATGGCGTCGCCCTGGCGGCGGCGCAGCCAGGTGTCGACGGCGAAGCTGAGCAGCGCCGGCAGCAGCAGGATCATGCCGATCTGCGCGCCCCGTCCGAATTGCTGCTGGCCGACCACCGCCTTGTAGGCTTCCAGCGCCAGCACCTGATAGTCGCCGCCCACCACGACCGGCACGCCGAAGTCGGTGATGGTCAGGGTGAACACCAGGCAGAAGGCGGCAAACACGCCCTGCCGCGAGGCCGGCCAGGTGATGCTGCGGAAGGCCTTCCAGGGCCCGGCGCCCATGCTGGAGGCGGCATCGAACAGGCGCGCATCGGCCAGCGACAGCGCCGACAGCAGGATCATCAGCGCGTGGGGGAAGGTGTAGATAGCCTCGCCGAGGACAATGCCCCAGAAGCCATAGATGTTGTCCGGCAGCAGGTGGCGCAGCAGGCCCTGGTTGCCGAACAGGTAGATCAGCGCGATGCCCGGCAGCATCGACGGCGCCAGCAGCGGCAGCAGGGAAATCCCGCGCCACAGGCCCTTGGCCGGGATCAGCGTGCGTTGCAGCGCGTAGGCGAACAGGTAGGCCGCCGGCACGACGATGCACGCCACGCTGACCGAGACCTTCAGGCTGTTGCCCAGCAGCCAGTGGAAGTTGTCGCTGCGCAGCAGCTCGCCCATGGCCGCCAGGCCACCGCCCTGCCCTGCTTCGCCGCTGAAGCCACGCCAGAAGATGGCCAGCAGCGGCATCAGCACCGCGAGGGTGAGCAGGAGCAGCAGCAGGTACTTGCCGCCGCGGACGAACAGGCGATCACCCAGATCGCCGCGAATCTTGCCGGCAGTGAATGCCGGGCTGTGCTTCACCACGGCTTCCATCTCAGGCGAACACCTGCAGGCTGCGGGGCGGCAGCGACACCCAGATGTCCGGGGTGCCCAGGCGTGGCATGTCTTCGGGCGCCAGCTCGGCGAGCAGCGCGTGACCCGGCAGTTGCTCCAGCTCGAAGCTCATGCGGCAGCGGTTGCCGAGGAAGGTGATCTCGCGGATCTGCGCGCGGAACAGGTTCTCCTGGTGCACGGCGGGGTTCACGCTGATCGCCTCCGGGCGGCAGAACAACCGGCCCGAGGCGCTCGGCGCCTGGCTGTGCAGGCGCAGGTTGAGGCTGCCGACGCGGGCATGGCCATCGCTGCCGCGCTCGAACGGCAGCCAGTTGCCCTGGCCGACGAACTCGGCGACGAAGGGCGTGCTCGGGCTGCTGTAGATCTCCTGGGCGGTGCCGTACTGCTCGATGCGCCCGTGGTTCATCACCGCGATGCGGTCGGCCATCAGCATGGCCTCGTCCTGGTTGTGGGTGACCATCACGGTGGTGATGCCCAGGCTCTTCTGCAGCTGGCGCAGCTCGCCGCACAGGTGTTCGCGAACGCGAGCGTCGAGCGCCGACATCGGCTCGTCGAGCAGCAGCAGCGACGGGCTCGGCGCCAGCGCGCGGGCCATGGCGACGCGCTGCTGCTGGCCGCCGGAAAGCTGGCCGGGGTACTTCTTCTCGCTGCCGGTGAGGCCGACCAGTTCGAGCATCTCGGCGACGCGGCGACGCGCGTCGTCCTTGGATGCATTCTTTGTGGTGCGGCTCAGGCCGTAGGAGATGTTCTGCTCGACCGTGAGGTTGGGGAACAGCGCGTAGGACTGGAACAGGATGCCGTAGTCCCGCGCCTGCGGTGGCAGGTTCGACACATCGCGCTGGCCCAGGTGCAAGGTGCCTTCGTCCTGCTGCTCCAGCCCGGCGATGCAGCGCAGCAGGGTGGTCTTGCCACAACCGGAGGGGCCGAGCAGGCAGACCAGCTCACCGGCCTTGACGTCCAGCGACACGCCGTCGAGGGCGACGAACTGGCCGAAGCGCTTGCGGATGTGGCGCACGCTGAGCGGCGTGCCGGCGACGGTGGGATGCATGGCGGTACCTCGTTTTCTTGTGGTCCACGCCGCGTGAGCCGTGGCGTGAAGGAACGAGGTCCATGCTAGGGACGGATTGCGACGGCACTATTGCTAAAGGGCCAAGTGCGCCGATAGATCCATAGGCAGATTTTGGTATGGGGGCGAAAAAATTTTGGAAGTGGCGGTGTAGAGCGGTCAGACGTAGGGCGCATAACCCGGAACGGGTTATCCGCCGCGGCCTCGACGGCGGATAACGCTGGCGCGTTATGCGCCCTACGAGCTGCCACCTTGCCCGGCACCCTGCCGTCCTTGCCGGTGAACACTTTGTAGGATGGCGTGGAGCGCAGCGATACCCATGCTGACGGCGCCCGGGAATTGATGGGTATCGCTTCGCTCCACGCCATCCTACGGTCGTGCTTCGCCGTGATTTCGGTGGGGATGGGGACTCCGATCGCGAGCAAGCTCGCTCCTACGAAGAGCCACTCCGCGCCGCTCTGGCTCTGGCTCTGGCTCTGGCTCTGGCTCTGGCTCTGGCTCTGGCTCCGCAAGGCTTCCAGAGAACGATCCGCACACTCCGACCGCCCCGTTCAGGAGGCCTCGTTGAAGCGGAGTTTCAGGGGTTGAGCGGCATGAATGCCGCGAGAGCCGCGATGGGCCAGGGATGGCCCTTCGCGGCGTGCCCCTGAAACTTCGCTTCAACGAGGGTATTTTTCGCCTAAGCGAAAAACCGGATGTCCGGGGCAAGACTTTTTGGTTCCTTTTGTGGCGTTTGACAAAAGGGACTCGCCCGAGGGGGCGAAACACAAAGTCCGCGCACACGCCGAAGCGACGCGGAAACACACAAGTCAAAGCAGCAATACAGAATCAACACAGAAGCCAAGGCAAGCGTCGGCCCTGCCGACGGATCGCGGGCAGGGCCCGCTCCTACAGGGGAAGTTCGGTGTTGGGCGGTTCGCGAGCAAGCTCGCTCCTACAGAGAGCGATCTCTACGCCTGCGCCAACGCCAGAAACGCACTCGGCAACCGCGCCTGCCGCCGATCCTTCAGGCAATACAGGTACTCGTCGATCAGGCTCGCGCCCTTGATCTCCAGCACGCACAACTGCGGATTATCCGGCACCTCCTGGCGGGCAATGATGCTCACCCCGAGGTTGCGGATCACCGCCTCGCGGATCGACTCACGGCTGCCGATCTCCAGCATCGAGGCCGGCACCACGCCGGCCTGCTGCAGCATCGTCTCGGTCAGCTGGCGGGTGGTGGAGCCCGCCTCGCGCATCAGCAGGCAGTGCTGGCGCAGATCAGCGAGGTTGACCGAATGCAGCGCCGCCAGCGGGTGGCTGCGGTGTACCGCCAGCACCAGCGGATCGCTGCCCAGCACCACGCGGGTCAGGCGCGCGTCGTCCACCTGCTGCGAGGACGCGGCCAGGTCGACCCGGCATTCGATCAGCGACTCGAGCACCTGCTGGGAGTTGCCGATCTCCACCGACACCTCGATCTGCGGGAAGCGCTCGCGGAAGGTCTTGATCAGCCCGAGCACGTAATAAGGAGAGGTGGCACCAATACGCAGCGCGCCCTGCATCTGCCCGCAGTTGCGCAGGTAGAACTCGATGTCGGCTTCCTGCTGCAGCAGCGCCTCGACCATCGGCAGCAGGCGCGTGCCCTCGTCGCTCAGGGTCAGGCGGCGGCCGCCGCGATAGAACAGCTCCACCGCGTACTGGCTTTCCAGGTTGCGTATCTGGGTGGTGACGGTCGGCTGGCTGAGGCCGAGCTTCTTCGCCGCCTGAGTGATGCTGCCGAGTTTTGCAACTCGATAAAACGCTTTCAGTTCTGCACTGAGCATTTGCGTGACCGGCCTCTCGAAAAATCTGCCAATACTTTTTCTGTACGCTGCCGGAAATTCGGCGCCAGCCCGCTGACGACGGGGCCTGCAGCGAAGCGACGAAACCCGAAAAAAGGTCAATGTATCTGACCTGTATCACTGGCATCACCGGTTCGCGCTGGACAGCCCGATCTTGAGCGACTTTCATTGCCCTAGAAAAATCGCACACCAAAAACCGAAGGCGGTCTGACAAGGGCACGCCCAAGGAGCTATTGATGAAATACAAGGTGACCATGGTCTTCGGAACCCGCCCGGAGGCCATCAAGATGGCACCCCTGGCTCGGGTCCTGCGCCGCACGCCGGAAATCGAGCTGCGCATCTGCTCCACCGGCCAGCATCGCGAGATGCTACAGCAAGTGCTGAACTCCTTCGAACTGGAGGTCGACGAAGACCTCGACGTCATGACCCAGGGCCAGACGCTGAACAGCCTGTCCCTGCAGATGATGGGCAAGCTGGACGACAGCTACGATCGCCACCGCCCGGACATCGTGCTGGTCCATGGCGACACCACCACCAGCTTCATCGCCGCCCTCACCGCCTTCAACCGGCAGATTCCGGTGGGCCATGTCGAGGCCGGGCTGCGCACCGGCAACATCCACCAACCCTGGCCGGAGGAAGCCAACCGCCGCCTGACCGCGGTGATCGCCGACCTGCACTTCCCGCCGACCAAGGCCTCGCGCGACAACCTGCTGCGCGAAGGGGTGAACATCGACCAGATCGAGGTCACCGGCAACACGGTGATCGACGCCCTGCTGTGGATGCGCGAGCACCTGCACGAGACCGGCTGGAAACCCGCCGCCGACTCGCCGCTGGCGACATTCACCGGCGAGCGCCGCCTGGTGCTGATCACCGGCCACCGCCGGGAGAACTTCGGCAAGGGCTTCGAGCGCATCTGCCAGGCCCTGGCCGAGCTGGCCCAGCGCTTCCCGGAGGTGGACTTCGTCTACCCGGTGCACCTCAACCCGCAGGTGCAGAACGCCGTCTACGGTCTGCTCTCGGACAAGCCGAACATCCACCTGATCGCCCCGCAGGACTACCAGCACTTCGTCTGGCTGATGGACCGCGCCTACCTCATCCTCACCGATTCGGGCGGCATCCAGGAGGAAGCCCCGGCGCTGGGCAAACCGCTGCTGGTGCTGCGCCGCGTCACCGAGCGCCCCGCCGTGCTGGAAGGCGGCACCGTGGTGCTGGTGGGCACCAACACCGGGCGCATCGTCAGCGAAGCCAGCCACCTGCTGCGCGACGAGGAAGTCTACGAACAGATGAGCCGGGTATTCAGCCCCTACGGCGACGGCCACGCCAGCGAGAAGATCGTCGCCCGGCTGCTGTCCTGGTTCGGTGAATCACGCACACCAAGCGAGTTCGAATGAGCCTCGAACTGATCGATATCGTCACCTACGTCCTCTATGCCCTGAAGTACCTGGCGATCATCCTCGCCGCGCTGATGTTCCTGCTCGGCCTGGATGACCTGTTCATCGACCTGGTGTACTGGGGCCGCGTGCTGGTCCGGCGCTTCCGCATCTACAACCGCTTCGACCGCGCCGACGAGGAACGCCTCTTCGCCGCCGCCGAGAAGCCGCTGGCGATCATGGTCCCGGCCTGGAACGAGGTCGGCGTGGTCGGCGAGATGGCGCGCCTGGCGGCGTCCACCCTGGACTACGAGAACTACCAGATCTTCGTCGGCACCTACCCCAACGATCCGCAGACCCAAGCCGACGTGGACGCCGTGTGCCTGCACTACCCCAACGTGCACAAGGTGGTCTGCGCGCGCCCCGGCCCCACCAGCAAGGCCGACTGCCTGAACAACATCATCGACGCCATCCTGCGCTTCGAGGCTGACGCCCGGGTCGAGTTCGCCGGCTTCATCCTGCACGACGCCGAGGACGTGATCTCGCCGCTGGAGCTGCGCCTGTTCAACTACCTGCTGCCGGCCAAGGACCTGATCCAGATTCCGGTCTACCCCTACGCCCCGGAATGGACCGGCTTCACCGCCGGCCACTACGTCGACGAATTTGCCGAGAACCACGGCAAGGACGTACCGGTGCGCGAAGCGCTGACCGGCCAGGTGCCCAGCGCCGGCGTCGGCACCTGCTTCAGCCGCCGCGCCATCGCCGCACTGCTGGAAGACGGCGACGGCATCGCCTTCGACGTGCAGAGCCTCACCGAGGACTACGACATCGGTTTCCGCCTCAAGCAGAAGGGCATGAAGTGCATCTTCGCCCGCTATTCCATCACCGACCCGCAGCTGGCGCTGAAGAGCGAGTGGGTGCTGGGCATGGACCGGCGCTTCTCCCAGGTCATCTGCGTGCGCGAACACTTCCCGCGCACCTGGCAGCACGCCATCCGGCAGAAGTCCCGGTGGATCACCGGAATCGTCTTCCAGGGCACGCGCAACCTGGGCTGGAGCAGCAAGACAATGCTCAACTACTTCCTCTGGCGTGACCGCCGGGGGCTGATCGCCTACCTGCTGAGCTTCCTGGTCAACCTGCTGTTCCTGGTGCTGATCACCATGTGGCTGATCACCACCCTGTCACCCAACGCCTGGCGCTTCCCGTCGATCCTCGAAGGCAGCCAGCTGCTGGTGGTGCTGCTGTTCCTCAACGGCCTGATGCTGCTCAACCGGCTGTTCCAGCGCTTCTGGTTCGTCACCCGCTTCTACGGCGTCTTCGAGGGCCTGCTGTCGGCGCCGCGGATGATGTGGAGCAACTTCGTCAACTTCTTCGCCAACCTGCGCGCGCTCAAGCAGGTGATGGAGATGGGCGACTCGCGCCGCGTGGCCTGGGACAAGACCACCCACGAATTCCCCGCCCTCGCCGGCCCGCAGCGCGCGCCGCTGGGCCAGCGCCTGATCGAGCAGGGGCTGATCAACGAGGAGCAGCTGCAATCGGCGCTGACCAGCCCGGTGCGCCGGCGCCTGGGCCGCGAGCTGCTGCTGCGCGGGCTGATCAACAGCACCCAGCTGGTCTCCACCCTCGCCGAGGAACTGGGGGAAAAATGGGCACCGCTCAACCCCTTCACTCTCGACCCGAAACTCATCGAGGCGCTGCCACGCAAGCTCGCCCTGCGCTACGCCGTGCTGCCGGTAGCCATTGAAGGCGACACCCTGGTACTGGCCGGCGAACAGCAGTTCAGCCAGGTTTCCCTCGGCGCCATCAGCCGCCACCTCAAACGCCCGGTGCGCAGCCAGCTGGCGCCGCAGGGTCGAGTCACCCTCGGCCTGCGCTACTGGTATGGCGGCCGCCACCAGAGCGAGGAAACCCGCACCATCCTCGACGTGCTCAAGCAGCACCAGGGCGACGAGGCGCTGATGGAAGCCGTGTGCAGCCACCTGGTGCTGTTCGGCACCCTGCTGCAGGTGCGCGGCATGGTGCCGCCGAGCCTGTTCAACCAGGCGCTGATCGACTTCGACCCCGAGCAGGACTCGCTCGGCGAACACCTGATCAAACGCGGCATGATCACCCAGCAGGTCCTCGACGAAGCCCTGAAGGAACAGGCCAGCGAACAGCATGAGGCCTATCGCATCGCCCGGGAGGCCGCGTGAAACTGCAACAACCCCTGCTCTACGGCCTGATCCTGGCGAGCATCGCCACTCCACTGGCGCATGCCGCCGACGACCAGCTCAGCGAGTTCCAGCGCTTCCGCAGCTTCCCCTTCCTCGACAAGGGCTACAAGGAAGCCAAGAAGAACAACTGGGCGGAGGTCGAGCGCCTGATGCGCCACCTACTCGACCGCGTGCCGAACAACACCGAGGCCCGCGGTCTGCTGGTGCAGGCGCTGGCCAAGCAGCAACGCTACGACGACGCCGAGAAGGAAGCCCAGGCCCTGGCCGGCACCGAGGCCGGTGCCCGCGCGTTGACCGAGCTGCGCCTGGACCTGATCGAGAACGGCCCACCGCCCGCAGCCCAGGTCAACCAGTGGCTGGCCCATGCCGACGCCAACGAGCGCGTACGCCTGTGGCAAGCCTACAGCCTGCGGCTCGGCCAGACCCAGGGCGCCGCCAAGGCCCTGGAGTGGCTGAGCACCGTGCCGCCCGCTGGCGACGGCCGCGTCCTGCGCGAAGCCCGCGCCAACTGGGCCGAGCAGTTGCGTGACTGGGACACCACCATCGCCCAGCTGGCGCCGCTGGCCGCCGCCCACCAGTTGGCCGCCGAGGACTGGCGGCGACTGGCCAACGCCTACGCCCAGCGCCTGGAGGAAAAGCCGCTGGAGCAGTTGCTGCAGCAGGCTCCCGACGCCAATGTCGAGCGGCAGGCGCGGCTGGCGATCATCGACCGCGCCATCGCCGTGCAGCAGACCGAGGTGGCCAAGCGCTGGTTGCTCAGCCTGCCCGAGCAGGACCGCCAGGCCCCCAAGCGCCAGGCGCAACTGCTGGAAGTCGCCCGCGCTGGCAACGATACCGCCCTGGTGGAAAAGCTCAGCGATGCGCAGAACCGCCCCTGCCTGGAAACCACCGAGTGGCTGTCGCACCACGACCAGCCAACGGCGTTGCAGAAGCTGCGCCAGTGCAAACCCGAGGAAGACCCGAAGGCCTGGCTGGTCCTCGCCCAGCGCCTGAATGCCACCGACCTGCTGGAAAACACCCGGCTGGCCGAGCCCTGGGACAGCGCCCGCCGCGATCAACTGGTGGACGCCTGGCGCCGCCAGGGCCGCACCGACCTGGCGCTGGCCTGGCTGGCGCGCCAGCCGCAGAACGCCGACACCCTGCGCCAGCGCGCCGAGCTGCTGCAGGCGCGCGGCAACACCGGTGAAGCCGCCAGGCTCTGGGAACAGCGCTACCGCCAGACCGGCGACCTCAAGGCGCTCGACCAGGCTAGCTTCCTGGCCCTCTCCTCCGGGCACAGCGAGCACGCCCGGCAACTGCTGGAGAACGCCTACGACCGCCGTGGCGGCAACCTGCCGCCGACGCTGCTGCGCCGCCTCGCCGGCATCCACGCGCGCAACGACACCCCGCTGGACGTGGCGCGCATCGAAGCCCTGCTGCCCAAGGCTGATCCAGTCTCGCGCGGCTACCTGCTCGGCCGGCTGGCCGAAGCTGGCCGTTGCGACGCCCTGCAACGCTACCTCAGCCCGGACTCCAACACCCCCGGCGAGCTGCGCGCCCTCGGCCGCTGCGCCATGCCCGCGCGCCCCGGCGAGGCGGTGGTCTATTACCAGGCCGCCATCGCCCACGGCGACAAGGACAGCCAGCTGCCGCTGGCCTATGCCATGGAGGCCGCCGGGGACTCCGCCGGTGCCTTGCACATCTTCAACGCCCTGCCGGCCAGCGAGCTCAACGACAACGCCCGCCTGACCGCCAGCCGCGCCGCCCTGGTCAGCAACGACAACGCCGCCGCCGAGCGCTACTGGCAGCAGGCGAAGAAAGGCAGTGCAGATGACTGGGCTTTGGGCGCCAACATCGCCGATGCCCGTGGCGATTATTCCGAAGCCCTTGCGCGGCACCGCGAAGCGCTGCAGCACCAGCCCAACGGCCAGCACTACTACAACGCCGCCGCCAGCGCACAGAAGGCCGGCGATAAGCAGCAGAGCAAGCTGTGGCTGGCCGAAGCGGTGCGCCGCGAACCGAACAATCCGCGTTTCCGCGCCGACTACGGCATGCGCCTGGCCGGCACCGACACCCCGGAAGAGCGCCGTACCTCGATCCCCTACCTGGAGCGCGCCACCCGCGACTACCCGGAGGACTTCCGCCTCGGCGAGACCCTGGCCTGGCGCTACGACGAGACCGGCGACAGCTTCGCCACCCGCCGCGAGCTGCGCCGGGTGATCGACCTGGAACAGCAGCCGGTCGCCGCCGACGACGAATACGGCAGCCTCGAAGCGCGCCGCTACCGCCAGCGCCGCGCGCACCAGACGCTGTCCCAGCGTGACAACCTGACCATCGCCAGCACCTGGTCGCCGGCCGGCGTCACCTCGGTGCCGATCCTCAACGGCGACAACCAGACCGGCAACCGCCGCCGCGCCCAGTCGCAGAACCTGCAGACCTTCATCTGGGACCACGCCCTGGGCGAGGAACCGACCCGCAATGGCAGCAGCCTGTCGGTCTACGGCCGGGCGATTGCCGGCAACGAAGGCCGCAAGCAATACACCCAGACCCTCGCCGCCGGTTTCGGCCTGCGCTACAAGCCCTTCGGCGACTACAACCTCAATCTCTACAGCGAGCTGTACAAGCAGAACACGGTGAAGGACGACGGCGACTCCGACTACGCCTTCGACGGCATCCGCCTGCACGAGATCGGCACCCCGGAGAAGTTCGAGCGCTACGTGCGCCAGCGCGACAAGTACGGCCAGACCTCCACCGACTTCCTGCTGCGCGCCACCGCCTCCTTCCTCGACCAGGGCGAGTACCGCAACGACTGGCGCGTCGACGAAAGCAACTGGGACGAGCGCTTCCTCTATACCGACTTCGCCTGGTGGACCCACGCCGGCGACCACCAGTGGGTCTCGCGCTACCAGCAGGGCCACACCTGGAAGCTGCCGGTGGACTCGCCGCAGACCATCATGCCCTACGGTTTTGCCGAGTTCTCCGCACAGGACCCGAGCAACGACTGGCGCCAGGACCTGCGCAGCGGCGTCGGCCTGCGCTGGCAGTACTGGTACGGCGAGGACCGCTACAACGCCTACCGCGCCCACGTCACCGTGCGCACCGAGTACCAGCTCGGCATGGCCGGCAACCTCTATGAACAGGCCAATGGCTGGCTGCTGGGACTGGAGGTGAACTTCTGATGCGCCGCCTGCTGATCACCCTCGCGCTGCTCCTCTCCAGCCTCACCGCCCAGGCCGACGAGCGCCTGTTCTACCAACCACTGAACGTCGACGCCGCGCTCAGCCAAGCACAGTGGCAGCAGATCTGGCGCGCCAGCGTGGCCCAGGGCGCGAAGACCCTCATCGTGCAATGGACCGCCTATGGCGACTCCAGCTTCGGCGGCCCCGGCGGCTGGTTACAGCGCTCGCTGCAGAGCGCCCATGACAGCGGTCTGCAACTGGTGCTCGGCCTGTACATGGACCCGGCCTATTACCAGCGCCAGAGCGAGCTGGATACCCCCGGTCTGGAAAGCTACTGGCAGCACCAGCTGGGCCGTTCGCTGGCGCAACAGCGCCTGCTGCGCGAGCAATGGAAGCTGCCGGTCAGCGCCTGGTACCTGCCGATGGAACTGGACGACTGGCACTTCCAGGCCGGCGAACGCCGCCTGGCCCTGCAGCGCCAGCTCAAGGACTTCGCCGGCCAGCTCGGCGAGCCGCTGCAACTGAGCGCCTTCGCCGGCGGCAAGCTGGCGCCGCAGGTGTACGGCGACTGGCTGGGCGAAATCGCCGGGCTCGGCGTGCAGGTCTGGTGGCAGGATGGCGCCGGCACCGGCGCACTGCCCGTACGGGTGCGCGAAGCCTATGCCAACGCCCTGCCCTGCCCGGTCGGAATAGTCCGCGAAGCCTTCCGCCAGACCAGCGCCGCCGGCCAGCCGTTCAAGGCCGAGCCCGCCGCCCCCACGACCACCTCCACCGGCTGCCACGCCAGTGCGGTGTTCGAAGTCCGTTACCGGCCCTGGGGCAAGGCCCTGCTGGACAACCAGCGGGCCCATCCGGGCGCCGCCGCAACGCCCTGAAATACCTGCCCTCGCGCGCTTGCGCGAGGCGCCGGCAGTTCGGCTATTCTCGCGCGAGCGAACCCACACTCGCACAGGGCGGTACATGTTCAAGACCATCGAATCCGAGGTACTCAAGCGCAGCGTTTCGGCCGAGATCAAGGCCGAATTCCTCCAGCACGATTTCGAGCGACTGCACGGCTTCAGCCTGCTGGTCTTCGGCATCAGCATCGCCATGTGGCTGCTGTTCGACCTGATCGTCAGCTTCCAGGCCGGCCAGGGCTTCACCTACATCTCGGTGATCTTCCTCGGCGTATTCTTCGTCATCTCGACGGCTGCCGTGTTCGTGCGCAAGGCGCTGCACTTCTACTGGCTCAACCTGGCCTTCGTCATCACCTTCAGCCTCGGCGCGCGCCTGGTGATCGACGGCGTTCCCGAAGCCGTGCGCCAGGCCTGGCTGGTGATCGCCGCCTCCACCGTGCTCTACAGCGCCACCGCCATGCCGCTGAACAACCTCACCTTCTATGCAGTGCTGGTGGTGACCTGGACCTTCCTCAACCCGCTGCTGGGCGATGTGCCGGATTTCGATGAACGCCGCAGCATGCTGATCTGCTACCCGCTGTTCATCAGTGCACTGTCCATCTACATCTTCAACCACCTGAGCAAGGCCAAGCTGTACAACTACGCCATGGCCCGACTGCTGCTGGACCAGGCCTACCTCGACGTGCTCACCGGCATCCCCAACCGCCGTTCCTTCATGACCCGCGTCGGCCAGCGCCTGCCGGACGACGGCGAGCAGCGCTACCTGGTGATGATCGACATCGACCACTTCAAACGGGTCAACGATACCTACGGCCACGACGTCGGCGATGAAGTGCTGACCCGTGTGGCGCGCACCATCAAGAGCGAGATGAAGGACTTCGAATTCGCCCGGCTGGGCGGCGAGGAGTTCGGCCTGTACCTGTGGGGCATCAGCGTCGAGGATGCCCAGTCGCGGGTAGAGCAGCTGCGCGTGGCCACCTCGCAGCTGCCCGGCAAACCCAGCGTCACCATCAGCCTGGGCCTGGCCCACCTGGCCGCCGACGGCTCGCTGAGTCAGGCGCTGATCAAGGCCGACCAGGCGCTCTACAGCTCCAAGCACAATGGCCGCAACCAGGTGACCTATTCACCCTGAGGCTTTTGCAGAACCCGGAAACGAAAAAGGCCCGCGAATGCGGGCCTTGTCATGCTGGTGTCCCGGAGAGGGGTCGAACCTCCAACCTTCCCCTTAGGAGGGGGACGCTCTATCCAATTGAGCTACCGGGACACGATCGGGACGGCATGTTAACCACCGACGGGCGATTTGTCATGCCGCTGCCACTGCCGGCGTCCATAATCTGCTCGCCAGTGGGAGGAAGATCATGACGACAGACAGCGGCGCCCTGCCCGATTCGCCCTTCGCCACCTTCGACGTGCGGGTCGCTACCGCGGACGACGCCAGCGCCCTCGCTCCGCTGCTGCGGCAACTGGGCACCGGCGATCCGTTGCCGGATACCGCCCTGCTCGCCCTGGCCCTGGAAAACCAGCAACCGTCACGGGTGACCCTGGTGGCCGAGCGCGACGGCGACCTGCTGGGCACCTGCACCCTACACCTGATCGAACACATCGCCCATGGCTTCGCCCGCTCGGCGATCCTCGAAGACATGGTGGTGGACAGCCGCGCCCGCGGCCAGGGCATCGGCCAGGCGCTGATCGGCAGGGCGGTGGAATGGGCGCGGGGCTGGAAGTGCTACAAGCTGGCGCTCTCCAGCCACCAGGACCGGGAAATGGCACACCGCTTCTACGCGGCGATGGGCTTCGCACCCCACGGCGTGAGCCTCGCCCTGCGGCTGGACTGAAGCTCAGCTGGCCTGGGCGCCCGGCGGGTCGATCAGCTGCAGCAGGTGGTCGACCGTGATATCCAGCGACACCGAGTTGTCCAGTTCCACCAGAGGCCCGGGCAGGCCGTCGGCGAAATGCGCATTGCGCGCCAGGCGTTCCTCGATCTCCACCAGGCTCTCCCGTCCACGCTTGATCAGGCGCTGACGCAGTACGTCCGGCGACACCTTCAGCAGCACGGCGATCAGCTGCGGATAACGCCGCCGGGCCTCGCCCAGGTACTTGCGCGAGCCGTTCACCAGCACGTCGTGACCCGCGGCCAGCCAGGCGTCGATCTCACGGGGAATGCCGTAATGCAGCCCGTTTGCCCGCCAGCTCATGGCGAAGGCGCCCGAGGCTTCAAGGCGGGAAAACTCCTCGACGCTCACCGAATGCGCCTCTTCCCCGCGTGCCTCGGCGGAACGGGTGATGACGCGCCGGACGATCCGGCAATTGCGCGCCGCCAGCGGGGCGCTCGCGGCCTGCAACACGCTGTCCTTGCCCGAGCCCGAGGGGCCCATCAGGTAAATCAGTCTGCCCGGAGTCATAAAGCGCTCGTAGGAGCCGGCGGTACGGCGATACATCGATACGGATCCGCAGCGGGGATAATACCCCTGCCCTGTACGAATTCCGTGAAAAAAACATCGGATCAGGACGATTGTTCAGGCGCCGAATGCCCGCCCTTCAGACCCTGTGCCATCATGCCTGCCCACGGAGCCAGAGCCTCCCGGCGAGCCGCCCAACGGCAGTCAGGTAGCATTCGCAAATGGGCTACGCTCAGAGCATCAGGCACATGGCCAGCTTCTAATCGCGAGAACTCCAATCCAAAGGAAGGTCTGCCTAGACGGTCTCATTTCGGACGATTGGTGCTGGCATTTAGCCTCCACACCAGACACAATATGCCTTAGGTTTGACGTCAACTTATTGAATAAAACTTCAAAAGCTTTGACGACGCGCTGAACGGCCATTGGAAATCGCTGTCAAAGGGCCTGAACCAACGCTGACCCATGGCATCGGCCTCCCTGACTTACAGGTTTAATGTATGCGCCCATTGAAACAGGCAACCCCAACCTACTCCAGCCGCACTGCTGACAAATTCGTCGTACGCCTGCCCGAGGGTATGCGTGAACGTATCGCCGATGTCGCTCGCAGCCACCATCGCAGCATGAACTCCGAGATCATCGCCCGTCTCGAACAGAGCCTGCTGCAGGAAGGCGCCCTGCAGGACAACCTCGGCATCCGCCTGGATAGCCCGGAACTCAGCCTGCACGAGCGCGAGCTGCTGCAACGCTTCCGCCAACTGACCCATCGCCAGCAGAACGCCCTGATCGCCCTGATCGCGCATGACGCCGAGATGGCTCAGAACGACGCCTGAGTCGTTAGCAAGACCCGAAAACAGCCGGCCTTCGAGCCGGCTTTTTCATGCCCGCGATCCGGGCTGCCAAGGCGAAAAGCAGGCAGCGGAAAAATCCGGGCACAAAAAAGCCGCCTCGCGGGCGGCCTTTTCGGCGGAGCTGGCGCTACATCCAGCGTTACATGAGGAACAGCGTGGCCAGCCCGAGGAAGATGAAGAAACCGCCGCTGTCGGTCATGGCGGTGATCATCACGCTGGAACCCATGGCCGGGTCGCGACCCAGGCGCAGCAGCGTCATCGGGATCAACACGCCCATCATGGCTGCCAGCAGCAGGTTCAGCGTCATGGCGCCGGTCATGACCGCGCCCAGCTCCCAGTTGCCGTACAGGTAGAAGGCGACCAGGCCGATCACCCCACCCCACACCAGACCGTTGACCAGCGCCACACCCAGCTCCTTGCGCAGCAGGCGGTTGGCGCTGCTGGTCTGGATCTGGTCCAGAGCCATGGCGCGGACGATCATGGTGATGGTCTGGTTGCCGGAGTTGCCGCCGATGCCGGCGACGATAGGCATCAGTGCGGCCAGCGCCACCAGCTTCTCGATGGAACCTTCGAACAGGCCGATCACCCGCGAGGCGATGAAGGCGGTGACCAGGTTGGTGGCCAGCCAGGCCCAGCGGTTGCCGACGGATTTCCAGACCGAGGCGAAGATATCTTCCTCTTCGCGCAGACCGGCCATGTTGAGGACTTCGCTTTCGCTTTCCTCACGGATCAGGTCGACCATCTCGTCGATGGTCAGACGGCCGATCAGCTTGCCGTTCTTGTCCACCACCGGTGCGGAAATCAGGTCATAGCGCTCGAACGCCTGGGCGGCGTCGTAGCCGTCCTCGTCGGGGCTGAAGGTAACCGGGTCGGTAGCCATGACTTCGGCCACGTCCTTGTCCGGATCGTTCACCAGCAGGCGCTTGATCGGCAGCACGCCCTTGAGCACGCCGTCGTAGTCGACCACGAAGAGCTTGTCGGTATGGCCGGGCAGCTCCTTCAGACGGCGCAGGTAGCGCAGCACCACTTCCAGGCTGACGTCGTCGCGGATGGTGACCATCTCGAAGTCCATCAGCGCGCCGACCTGGTCTTCCTCGTAGGACAGCGCCGAGCGCACACGCTCGCGCTGCTGCTGATCGAGGGTTTCCATCAGCTCGTGGACGACGTCGCGCGGCAGCTCCGGCGCGAGGTCCGCGAGTTCGTCGGCGTCCATGTCCCTGGCTGCGGCGAGGATCTCGTGATCGTCCATGTCGGCGATCAGGGTTTCCCGCACGGAGTCGGACACTTCAAGGAGGATGTCGCCGTCGCGCTCGGCCTTGACCAGCTGCCAGACCGTCAGGCGGTCATCCAGCGGAAGGGATTCGAGGATGTGGGCGATGTCGGCCGGGTGCAGCTCTTCCAGCTTGCGCTGGAGTTCCGCCAGGTTCTGGCGATGCACGAGGTTTTCGACGAGGTCTTGATGCTGACCTTCCTGACGGTGCGTCAGGTCTTCCATCAGCTTGTGCTTGTGCAGCAGGTCGACCACCTGGTTGAGGCGGTCCTGCAGGCTTTCCTGCGGCTTCTTGGCTTCTACTTCGGTCATAGCACGCTCCACCCCCAGTGGCAGAACGGGCCAGAGGGGATCAATACATCAGGTCGTGTATACGCAATCGGGGTTCTGAGTAACTACTGGGTAAGTCCATGGTGGTGTCCCATGCGCCCATCGAGGGCAGATGCGGGAAATGATAACACTCCGGGGTGTATTAGGCGTTACAAAATGGCGGCAAGAACAATCGCTTGCAGGCGAAAGTTCAGTGCTGAATCACTGCCCGGTTCGACGCCCGAAAGCTCCCACAGGACACCCGGCTCCGACTGACAAATCACACTTCTAGGCTGCAGGCAGGCTCGTCACCTGGAGGACACCATGCGCCTGCCCGCCCTGCTCTGTTCACTCCTGATCGCACTAGTACCGACCAGCGAAGCGGCCACGGTGTTCCGCTGCACCGCAGCCGATGGCGGCGTGCTGTTCAGTCAGTATGGCTGCCCGGTGGAACGACGGCAGGAAATCCAGCAGGCAGACAATCCCACTCCGGGCGGCAGCGAGTCGGTCCCCATGGCAACGCCCAGGGCACCGGCAGCAGCGAAGGCGGCTTCAGCGCGCAGCAAGGGCAAGGAAATCGAGCAGGAGGCTGTCGTGGTGGTGGGCGAGCAACAGAACGGCTGCGGTAACCGCGTCACAGGCAGCGCACGGCGCAAGGCAATCATTGAGGGCCGCATCCGCACCGGCATGACCCGCAGCGATGTAGAGAGCGCCCTGGGCAGGCCCGACAGGACCAGCCAGCACAACGACACGCTGCGCTATCACTACGAGGCGGACAAGAAGCATGGAGCACGCACCGTGACCTTCGACGAGGACGGCTGCGTGATGGGCAAGGCGAAGCGCTGAATACGCCGAAGATATTTTTTCGAGCGCAAAGAAAAAGGGCCTGCATTTCTGCAGGCCCTTTCGGTATATGGCGCACTCAGGAGGATTCGAACCTCCGACCGCTCGGTTCGTAGCCGAGTACTCTATCCAGCTGAGCTATGAGTGCGTCGTTGGCAAAGTTTAACCAGATTCACCAACTGGTTGCAGCTAATGGCCTTTCAGCCCTTTCGCCACTGAAGCCCCGCTTTCGCGTTGCCTCGTATATGGCGCACTCAGGAGGATTCGAACCTCCGACCGCTCGGTTCGTAGCCGAGTACTCTATCCAGCTGAGCTATGAGTGCGCTGATGAGGGCGCAAATTCTAGGGCGATTTTTCTGACCTGTCAACAAGATTTTTCAATCATTTCAGTCACTTACGTAACCGGACAGCTCATCGCACTAGAGTGTGCAATGGCGGAGAGGGGGGGATTCGAACCCCCGACACCCTTTTGAGATGTACTCCCTTAGCAGGGGAGCGCCTTCGGCCACTCGGCCACCTCTCCGCAACACGGGGCGCATGATATCCATGTTTTCCCCGTTTGCAAAGAAAAATTTTAGAAAAATTAATGGTTTGGTTCTTGGTCTTTCTCTTTCTGGATGCGCTGGTAGATCTCTTCACGGTGCACAGCAACTTCCTTCGGTGCATTCACACCGATTCGCACCTGATTTCCTTTAACGCCCAACACAGTCACGGTGACATCGTCACCGACCATCAGGGTCTCTCCGACCCGGCGAGTCAGAATCAGCATTCCTTTCTCCTTACGTGTTACGGGATAAGCAGTCTGCAAAAAAAGAAATGGTGGCAGATTCGTATAGATCAAGTGCGCGAATCCTTCACCCAAGTATTGACCAGTCCTGACGGAATGAAAGTTCCTGACAGCCGGTCAAAAACGACAAAAGGCGCGGGTTAGCCGCGCCTTTCGGTTGTCCTCCCCTTACTCGCCCTGTCGGGCCGGGGCGTCGAGCTCAAATGCGGTGTGCAGGGCACGGACCGCCAGCTCGAGATACTTCTCTTCGATGACCACGGAAACCTTGATTTCCGAGGTGGAGATCATCTGGATGTTGATGGTCTCCTTGGCCAGGGCTTCGAACATGCGGCTGGCGACGCCGGCGTGGGAGCGCATGCCGACACCGACGATGGAAACCTTGGCGATGTTGGTGTCGCCGGTAGCTTCACGCGCACCGATGGTGACAGCGGTCTGCTTGAGGATTTCCAGGGCGGCCTGGTAGTCGTTGCGGTGCACGGTGAAGGTGAAGTCGGTGGTGTTATCGTGCGCGACGTTCTGCACGATCATGTCGACTTCTACATTGGCGGCACTGATCGGGCCGAGAATCTTGAAAGCAACGCCGGGGGTATCCGGTACGCCACGGATGGTCAGCTTGGCTTCGTCGCGGTTGAAGGCGATGCCGGAGATGATCGGCTGTTCCATGGATTCCTCTTCATCAAGGGTAATGAGGGTGCCCGGACCCTCCTGGAAGCTGTGCAGCACGCGCAGCGGGACGTTGTACTTGCCGGCGAATTCCACCGAACGGATCTGCAGCACCTTGGAGCCGAGGCTGGCCATTTCCAGCATCTCTTCGAAGGTGATCTTGTCCAGGCGACGTGCTTGCGGCACAACGCGCGGATCGGTGGTGTAGACGCCATCGACGTCGGTGTAGATCTGGCACTCGTCGGCCTTCAGGGCCGCTGCCAGGGCTACGCCGGTGGTGTCGGAACCGCCACGACCGAGGGTGGTGATGTTGCCCTGCTCGTCCACACCCTGGAAGCCAGCGACCACTACAACACGGCCGGCCTTCAGATCTGCGCGAATGTTCGCATCATCGATGCTCAGGATACGCGCCTTGGTGTGGGAACTGTCGGTCAGGATGCGAACCTGATTACCGGTGTAGGACACCGCCGGCACGCCGCGCTTCATCAGCGCCATGCTCAGCAGGGCAATGGTCACCTGCTCGCCGGTGGAGACCATCACGTCCAGCTCACGCGGAATCGGCTGGTCCATGATCTGTTTCGCCAGACCAATCAGGCGGTTGGTCTCGCCGCTCATGGCGGAAACCACCACGACGATGTCGTCGCCCGCCTCACGGAATTTCTTCACCTTCTCGGCTACCTGCTCGATTCTCTCGACGGTGCCGACGGAGGTCCCTCCAAATTTCTGTACGATCAAAGCCATTTCAAAAGCCGCCTGATTCCTGAAGGGCGCCCATTAAACATGCATCACCGCATGCTACCAAGGCCCGCCGGACGCGCTGCGGGCCCCGTATTTCAAGGCCTTTAGAGGCCCTGTTCGACAAACTTGACTGCCAGTGCCAGAGCTTCGTCCAGCTTGCCGGCATCGACGCCACCGCCCTGGGCCATGTCCGGGCGACCACCGCCCTTCCCGCCCACGGCCGCAGCGGCCTGCTTCATCAGATCGCCCGCTTTCAGCTTGGCAGTCAGGTCCTGGGTCACGCCGGCGACCAGCACGACCTTCTCCTCGAACACGCCGCCCAGCAGGATCACGCCGCTGCCCAGCTTGTTCTTCAACTGGTCGACCAGCGCCAGCAGCGCCTTGCCATCCAGACCGTCGAGACGCGAGGACAGCACCTTCACGCCACCGATTTCCACGGCGGACCCCGCCAGGTCGTCGCCGGCTGCGCTGGCGGCCTTGGCCTTGAGCTGCTCCAGCTCCTTTTCCAGCTGACGGTTGCGCTCGATCAGGCCGGAGAGCTTGTCCAGCAGGTTGTCACGGCTGCCCTTGACCAGGCCGGCCGCTTCCTTGAGCTGCTCTTCCGCACCGTTGAGGTAGGCCAGCGCAGCGCCGCCGGTGACTGCTTCGATACGGCGCACGCCGGAAGCCACACCGCCTTCGCTGGTGATCTTGAACAGGCCGATGTCGCCGGTGCGGGACACGTGGGTGCCGCCGCAAAGCTCGACGGAGAACTTGCCGCCCATGCTCAGTACGCGCACCTGGTCACCGTACTTCTCGCCGAACAGCGCCATGGCGCCCTTGTTCTTGGCGGACTCGATGTCGGTCTCTTCGGTCTCGACCTCGGAGTTCTTGCGGATCTCGCTGTTGACGATGTCTTCCAGCTGCTTCAGCTGCTCGGGCTTGATCGCCTCGAAGTGGCTGAAGTCGAAGCGCAGGCGCTGGCTATCGWCCAGCGAGCCCTTCTGCTGGACGTGATCGCCCAGTACCTGGCGCAGCGCAGCGTGCAGCAGGTGGGTAGCGGAGTGGTTCAGCGCAGTAGCCTGGCGCACGGAGGCATCGACTTCGGCCTTCACGGCAGCGCCAACAGCCAGGCTGCCCTGGGCAACCACGCCATGGTGCAGGTGCGCGCCGCCAGCCTTGGTGGTGTCGCGCACGTCGAAGCGCACGCCGGCACCCTGCAGGTAACCGCTGTCACCGACCTGGCCGCCGGATTCGGCGTAGAACGGAGTCTGGTCGAGGACGACCACGCCCTCCTCGCCTTCGCCCAGTTGCTCGACGGCCTTGCCGTCCTTGAACAGTGCGATGATCTGGCCGGCGCCGGAAACGCCCTGGTAGCCGAGGAAGCGGGTGTCGCCATCCACTTTCACCAGGCTGTTGTAGTCCATGCCGAAGGCGCTGGCGGAGCGGGCGCGCTCACGCTGGGCCTCCATCTCGCGCTCGAAGCCTTCCTCGTCGAGGGTCAGGCTGCGCTCGCGAGCGATGTCGTTGGTCAGGTCCACCGGGAAGCCGTAGGTGTCGTACAGCTTGAACACCACGTTGCCGGGAATGACGCTGCCCTTGAGCTCGGACAGGTCCTGCTCGAGGATCTTCAGGCCCTGTTCGAGGGTCTTGGCGAACTGCTCTTCCTCGGTCTTCAGCACGCGCTCGATGTGCGCCTGCTGCTGCTTGAGCTCGACGAAGGCTTCACCCATCTCGCCAACCAGCGCGGCTACAATCTTGTGGAAGAAGGTGCCCTTGGCGCCCAGCTTGTTACCGTGGCGGCAGGCGCGACGGATGATGCGGCGCAGCACGTAGCCGCGGCCCTCGTTGGACGGCAGCACACCGTCGGCGATCAGGAAGCCACAGGAACGGATGTGGTCGGCCACTACTTTCAGCGACGGTGCGTCGTCGTTGGCGCAGCCGATGGCCTCGGCCGAAGCCTTAAGCAGGCTCTGGAACAGGTCGATCTCGTAGTTCGAGTGAACGTGCTGCAGCACGGCGCTGATGCGCTCAAGGCCCATGCCGGTGTCCACGCTCGGCGCCGGCAGCGGGTGCATGACGCCGTCCGCGGTGCGGTTGAACTGCATGAAGACGTTGTTCCAGATCTCGATGTAGCGGTCGCCGTCTTCTTCCGGCGAGCCGGGCGGGCCGCCCCAGATGTCGGCGCCATGGTCGAAGAAGATCTCGGTGCACGGGCCGCACGGACCGGTGTCGCCCATCGCCCAGAAGTTGTCCGAAGCGTAAGGAGCGCCCTTGTTGTCGCCGATGCGGACCATGCGCTCGGCGGGAATGCCGACTTCCTTGGTCCAGATGTCGTAGGCCTCGTCATCGCTCGCGTAGACGGTGACCCAGAGCTTTTCCTTGGGCAGGTTCAGCCACTTGTCCGAGGTCAGGAATTCCCAGGCGTAGGAGATGGCGTCGCGCTTGAAATAGTCGCCGAAGCTGAAGTTGCCCAGCATTTCGAAGAAGGTGTGGTGGCGCGCGGTGTAGCCGACGTTTTCCAGGTCGTTGTGCTTGCCGCCGGCACGCACGCATTTCTGGCTGGTGGTGGCGCGGGTGTAGGCGCGCTTCTCCAGGCCCAGGAAGCAGTCCTTGAACTGGTTCATGCCTGCGTTGGTGAACAGCAGGGTCGGGTCGTTCGCGGGGATCAGCGAACTGGACGCTACGCGGGTGTGCCCCTTCTCTTCGAAGAAGCGGAGGAAGGCTTCACGGATTTCAGCGCTTTTCATAGGTTCTTCCACGGAAAAATGCGGCCACGAATCGCCGGCAAAGGGCCGCATTATATCGGCCCCGCATCAAGGTTGTAGTGTCTTTGCGCGATAGTTAACCCCTATCGCGCAATAATTGCTGTCAGGAACGACGAAAGGCGGCAAAAGCTTCGACGATACGCGGAATATCAGCGCTTTTCACATCGAGGTGGGTGACCAGGCGCAGGCGCGCCGCCGGGCTGACGCGGATGCCGCGCTCGGCCAGATGCTCACCCAGGGCGCCGGCCTGCTCGCCGATATCGACGTAGACCATGTTGGTCTGCACCGGCTCGATGGCGTAGCCCAGTTCGGCCAGGCCACGACCCAACGCTTCGGCATTGGCGTGGTCCTCGTCGAGGCGCTCGACCTGATGGTCCAGTGCATACAGCGCGGCGGCAGCGAGGCCGCCGGCCTGACGCATGCCGCCGCCGACCATCTTGCGCAGCCGGCGTGCGCGGCCGATCAGTTCAGCATCGCCGCAGAGCACCGAACCCACCGGCGCACCGAGCCCCTTGGACAGGCACACCGAGACGGAGTCGAAGTGGCAGGTGATCTCGCGGGCATCCACGCCCAGCTTTACCGCGGCGTTGTACAGGCGCGCGCCATCCAGGTGCAGCGCCAGGCCACGGCGGCGGGTCATCTCCCGCGCGGCAGCGAGGTAGGCCAGCGGCAGGACCTTGCCCTGCATGGTGTTTTCCAGCGCCAGCAGGCGGGTGCGGGCGAAGTGGAAATCGTCCTGCTTGATCGCCGCCTCGACCTTGGCCAGGTCCAGCGAGCCGTCGGCCTCGCCCTCGATGGGCTGCGGCTGGATCGAGCCGAGCACCGCGGCGCCGCCGCCTTCATATTTATAGGTGTGCGCCTGCTGCCCGACTATGTACTCGTCGCCGCGGCCGCAATGGGCCATCAGGCCGAGCAGGTTGCTCATGGTGCCGGTGGGCACGAACAGCGCGGCGGCAAAGCCCAGGCGCTCGGCCAGGGTCGCCTCCAGGCGGTTCACCGTCGGGTCTTCGCCGTAGACGTCATCGCCCAGCTCGGCCCGCGCCATCGCCTCGCGCATGCCGGCGGTGGGCAAGGTCACGGTGTCGCTGCGAAGGTCGATGATGGACATGGCAAGGCTCCTCGGGCATCAGGCGGAAAGGGCCGATGCTAAGCGCTCGCCAGGGGCGGAACAAGGGTAGGAGCAACTGTAGGATCGAGGGGGGCGCCCAGCCCTTGCTCGCGAACGTTCCGCGTGCGGGGTTCGCGAGCAAGCTCGCTCCTACGAAAAGCCGGTCAGAGCTCGGTGGGAACGACCAGAATGCCGGCGCGCAGGCCGTTCTTCACCCGCGGGTTGGGGAAGATGATTCGCGCGCCCTGCTCTTCCACGATCCAGCGGGTGCCGCCAATGTCTTCGGCGAGCAGGAAGCCGTGGTCCAGCTCGGTGAAGTTGTCCACCGCGTCGTCCAGGTGCAGGCGGAAGTGGTCGCTGTGCTTGATCACCTCGCGGGAGACGGCGAACAGCTGCAGGCCGTCGAGCTGCGCGTCGCCCGCCTCCTGGCCGCTGATCACGCCCTGCAGCATGGCTTCCAGGCGATCCAGGTTCACCGCCTGGTTCTGCCCGAACGGCCGGGCCTTGCCCAGCTCCAGGGTGAAGGCCTCGGCGCCGAGGTGGCTGTAGGTGTAGGCGCTGAAGGTGATGCCCGGCTTGCTCTGCAGCAGCACCGCGTCGATGCCGGCGCTGCGCAGGCGCGCCAGTTCCTCGCGGGAATGCTCGCGGCCGCTGGCCCAGGGATAGAGCGCGAACTGCTCGATCTTCGAGCCACGGATGGCGGTGTGCAGGTCGTAGTGCAGGCGCGGCCGGCCTTCACGGGCGAAGAACGCGGCGGCCAGGCGCTCCAGCTCCGACGCGCGCAGGGCCTCGTTGCCGCTGCCCTCCTCGTGGCGGCCGCAGAACAGGCGGTTGATATCGTGCTCCAGATAACGCTCGCCGCGGCGCATGGCCTCGGGATTACCGAGCAGGAACAGCACTCGCGTCGCCGGCTTCAGCTCGCCGCGGGCGATGCCGTGAACCAGGCGGTCGAGCAGTTCGATGGGGGCGGTCTCGTTGCCGTGGATACCTGCCGAGAGCAGCAGGTCGCGGCCGTTGTCGCGGGCCACCGGCGGAGTGATTTCAAGGGCGCCTTCGGCCAGCCAGTGCAGACGGGTGCCGTCGGCGGTGAGCTGGATCTTTTCCGTCGGCTCTCGGCCGGCGAGGGTCAGTTCGAGCAGTTTGCCCAAAGCTAGCATGCGGACGCCTCCATCAGTTCCACGGCCCGAACGGGCCGTGGACTCCGCGATCAGTGGTGATGGTCACACCCACAGTCTGGACCATGTTCGTGGACTTCGGCGGCTTCCAGTTCCAGGCTCAGGCCCAGCTGGTTCACTGCCTGCGGGCGCACCACCAGCAGCGGGATCTCGGTGTCGTCCTCGTGGGAGTCGGCATAGATCACCAGGCCGCCCTTGCCGTCGGCCTCCAGCCACAGCTCGCGCCCTTCCAGGCGGATGGCCAGGCGCGCGGTGTGGGTCTCGCGGCGCTCGCCCTTGTTGTCTTCGAGAATCAGCGGGAGGCTTTCGGTCATGTCAGTTACTCAAATCTGCTGGAAGGGATAAACCGAGCCCAGTTTAAGGATCTGGCTCAATTCATCCAACGCCGTCCGGCACTCGACGAGCAGTTGCGGGTCGGCCAGGTCGGTTTCGGCCAGGCGATCGCGGTAGTGCTTGTCGACCCAGGTGACCAGGGTGTCGTGCAGGGTCGGGGTCATGATCACGCCCGGATTGACCGCCGCCAGCTCGGCGTCGCTGAGCGCCACGCGCAGGCGCAGGCACGCGGGGCCGCCGCCGTTCTGCATGCTCTGCTTGAGGTCGAACACCTTCACCTCGCGGATCGGGCCGTCCTCGGCGGTCAAGCGCGACAGGTAATTCCACACACGCTCGTTCTTGCGGCACTCCTCCGGAACGATCAGCAGCATGTTGCCGTCCGCGCGGGTGAGCAGCTGGCTGTTGAACAGGTAGGACTTCACCGCGTCCTCGACGGTGACCTGGTCGCGCGGCACGCACACGGCGCGGAAGCGACCGCCACGGCGGCCAAGCTTGTCGTGCAACTCGGCGAGCACGCGCTCGGTGTCGAGGAAGGCGTCTTCGTGGTGGAACAGCACTTCGCCGTTGCCGACCGCGATCACGTCGTTGTGGAACACGCCCTGGTCGATCACCGCCGGGTTCTGCTGGGCGTAGACCACACCGTCATCGCTCAGGCCGTGCAGGCGGGCGACTGCCTGGCAGGCTTCCAGGGTCTGCCGCGCCGGGTAACGCTGCGGCGCCGGGAAACGGCTGTCGAAGGCGCTGCGGCCGAACACGAAGAACTCGACGCCGGCTTCGCCATAGGACTTGCAGAAGCGCGTGTGGTTGGCCGCGCCCTCGTCGCCGAACTGGGCGACTGCCGGCAGAGCGGCGTGGTGGGCGAAGTGTTGCTCGTCGTTGAACATGGCCGCGAGGATGCGGCTGGTCTGCGGGTGTTCGATGGAGCGGTGGAACTTGCAGTTCAGATTGGCGGCGGTGAAGTGCACGCGGCCATCGGCAGTGTCGGCGCCGGGGCTGACGGTGGCGGCGTTGGCGGTCCACATGCAGGACGCCGAGCTGACGGCGGCGAGCAGCGGCATGGCGTCTTTCGCCGCCTTGGCAATCACCTCGGCGTCAGTACCGGAGAAGCCCAGAGCGCGCAGCGAGGCCACGGCGGGGCGTTCCTGCGGGGCGAACACGCCCTGCTTGAAGCCCATCTCCATCAGCGCCTTCATCTTCGACAGGCCCTGTTTCGCCGCTTCACGCGGGTTGGACGCCGCCTGGCTGTTGCTCTGCGAGGCGACGTTGCCGTAGGACAGGCCACCGTAGTTGTGCGTCGGCCCGACCAGGCCGTCAAAGTTCATCTCATACGCGGCCATCACAGGCTCACTCCCGGAGTCAGGGTTGCAGGCAGGCTCAGGCTATCGCTTTCCAGCGAGGCGACCGGGTATGCGCAGTAGTCGGCCGCGTAGTAGGCGCTCGGGCGATGGTTGCCGGAGGCGCCGATGCCACCGAACGGCGCGCTGCTGGCGGCGCCGGTCAGTTGCTTGTTCCAGTTGACGATGCCGGCGCGGCTCTCGATGAGGAAGTCCTCGTAGCGCTCGCGGGAATCCGACAGCAGGCCGGCAGCGAGGCCGTACTGGGTGGCGTTGGCTTCGCGCACAGCGGCGTCGAAGTCGGCGTAGCGGATCACCTGCAGCAGCGGGCCGAAGAACTCTTCATCCGGGCGCTCGCTGACGGCAGTCACGTCGAGAATGCCGGGAGTCAGCAGCGCAGCAGTGGCCAGCGGCTGGGTCATCGCCAGCAATGGCTTGGCGCCTTTGGCCAGTAGTTGTTCCTGGGCCTTGATCAGGTGTTCGGCAGCGGCCAGCGAGATCACAGAGCCCATGAAGGGCGCCGGTTGCTCATCGAAGGCGCCGACCTTGATGGTCGCGGCCACGGCCACCAGGCGCTCGATCAGCGCGTCACCCCAGGCGCCCTGCGGCACCAGCAGGCGGCGGGCGCAGGTGCAGCGCTGGCCGGCGGAAATGAATGCGGACTGGATGATGGTGTAGACGGCGGCGTCTACATCCTTCACTTCATCAACGATCAGCGGGTTGTTGCCGCCCATTTCCAGCGCGAGGATTTTCTGCGGGCGACCGCCGAACTGGCTGTGCAGCAGGTTGCCGGTGCGGCTGGAGCCGGTGAAGAACAGGCCGTCGATGTCGTCATTGCCAGCCAGGGCCACACCGGTATCGCGAGCCCCCTGCACGAGGTTGATCACGCCGGCGGGAATCCCTGACTCGATCCAGGCCTGCAGGGTCAGCTCGGCGACCTTCGGGGTCAGTTCGCTGGGTTTGAACACCACGGCATTGCCCGCCAGCAGGGCCGGCACGATGTGGCCGTTGGGCAGGTGGCCGGGGAAGTTGTACGGGCCGAACACGGCGACCACGCCGTGGGGCTTGTGGCGCAGCACCGCGGTGGCGTCGGCCAGCGGACCGCTCTTCTCGCCGGTGCGTTCACGGAAGGCCTGGACCGAGATGGCGACCTTGTTGACCATGCTGGTCACTTCGGTGGCAGCTTCCCACAGCGGCTTGCCGGTCTCCTCGCCGATGGCGCGGGCCATTTCCTCGGAGCGGCCCTTGAGGGCAGCGGCGAAGCGTTCCAGCACGGCGATGCGCTCCTCCACCGGGCGACGGGCCCATGCCGGGAACGCGTTGCGCGCGGCGGCGATGGCAGCAGCGACCTGCTGTGGCGAAGCAGCCTGGCCGGACCAGACCACGTTCTGGCTCACCGGGCAGAGCGATTGCAGCGGCTCGCCTTCGCCCGCCAGCCACTGGCCGGCAATGTAGTGGGTATTCATCATCAGGCTCCCCTGACGCCGGGCGGCGTCAGTTGCGTTTTCCGGAGAGGGGCACCGCGCGGACCGAAGCCCCGGCGGACAGGCGCAGGCGCTTGGCGGTCTGCGCATCGACCACCAGCGAGCCGGCGGCCAGGCGCGCGGGCGCAGCGGTGATGCGGCACTCCTCGCGCTTGCGGTTGTGGATCAGGAACGGCTCGGCATCGTCGCCCGGCGTGCCGATGGCCAGCACCAGGCTCTGGCTGTCGGCGATGGCGCGAATCTTCTCGGTCGGCGCCTCGATAGCCGGGCCGGCGTCGAAGATGTCGACGTAGCCCTGGTAGCTGAAGCCCTCGGCCTTGAGCATCGCCAGCGCCGGCTCGGTGTCGGCGTGGACGCGACCGATCACCTCACGCGCGTCCTCGGAGAGGAAGCAGCTGTAGAGCGGGAACTTGGGCATCAGCTCGGCGATGAAGGCCTTGTTGCCCACTCCGGTCAGGTAGTCGGCCTGGCTGAATTCCATCTTGAAGAAGTGCCGGCCCAGGCTTTCCCAGAACGGCGAGCGCCCGGCAGCATCGGACATGCCACGCATCTCGGCGATCACCTTGTCGCCGAACAGCTCGCGGAACTCGGCGATGAACAGGAAGCGCGCCTTCGACAGCAGGCGACCGTTGAGGCCGGCGCGGTGGTCGGCATGCAGGAACAGCGAGCACAGCTCGGACTGCCCGGTGAGGTCGTTGGCCAGGAACAGCGTGGGAATCTCGCGGTGGATGCCCAGTTCCTGGGAGGCGCTGACGGTGAGGCCGACGCGGTAGTTGTACCAGGGCTCGCGCAGGCCAACGGCGCCGGCCACGGCGGAGATGCCGACGACCTTGCCTTCGTCGTTCTCCAGCACGAACAGGTAGTCGGCGTCGGCGCGCTCGGCCTCGCCACGGAAGGCCTTCTCGGCCCAGCTCACGCGGTGCTGCAGGCGCTGCTCGTTGGCCGGCAGCGTGGTCAGGCCGGTGCCGGTGCTGCGCGCCAGGTCAAAGAGAGCCGGCAGGTCGGCGCTGGTTACGGGACGGACGATCATGCTCTCTCCCCTCAGATCGCGACCAGGCGCACGCTGGCGCCCTCGCCGATGCCCAGGGCATCGGCGGTTTCCTGGTTCAGGGTGACGGGCTTGCCCGGCACCCAGTCGAGTTCGGCGACGATGGCGCGGAAATCCTGCAGCTGGCCGTTGGTGACCAGGTAGCTGCGGCTGCCATGCCCCGACGCGCCGATGCGCACCGGCACCTGGCGGCTCTGGGCGATGGAGCGGATGTTCGAGGTGCGCGCATGCAGTGCCGGGCCACCGTCGAAGATGTCCACGTAGTTCTCCGACTCGAAGCCGTCGCGCATGAGGATGTCGAAGGTGATCTGCGCACGCGGATGCACCTGGCCCATCGCTTCCTGCGCCTCATCCGGCAGCAGCGGCACGTAGATCGGGTAGTGCGGCATCAGCTCGGCGAGGAAGGTACGGCTCTTCAGCCCCGAGMGCTTCTCAGCCTCGGTGTAGTCGAGGTCGAAGAAGTTGCGCCCGATGGCGTTCCAGAACGGCGACTGGCCCTGTTCGTCGCTGTAGCCGACGATCTCCACCACCACCGCGTCGGCGAAGCGCTCCGGATGGCTGGCCATGAACAGCAGGCGGCCGCGGGAGTTGAGCTCGGCGATCGGCGTGTTCACCAGCTCGCGCTCGACGTAGAAGCTGGTCAGCAGGCTGTTGCCGGTGAGGTCGTGGCACAGCGAGAGGACGTGAATCTTGTTGTGGATCTTCAGCTCGCGGGAAGCGTGCACGAAGGTCTCGTTGCGGAAGCTGTAGAACGGCTCGGAGAAACCGGCCGAGGCGACGATCGCCGAGCAGCCCACCAGGCGACCGGTCTCGCTGTCCTCGAGCACGAAGAAATAGCTCTCTTCACCGTTGAAGCTCACTTCGGCGGCGAACGAGGCCTCCGAGGCGAGGATCTTCTCGCGCAGGCGTTCCGCGTCGTCCGGCAGCGACGTGACGCCGACCGGGCTGTCCGCGGCGAGACGCTGCACTTGCTGCAGGTCGGCCACTTGGGCGGGGCGCATCACCAGCATGGCGTCACTCCTCTAACCAGACAAAAATTGTGATTCTTGATCGATGGGCGCGACACAGCCTGCACCGCGCTCATCAGGGCATTCGAAGAACCGGCCGGGACGATCCGGCCGGTCGGCGGCGCAGCGCGAGCTGCGCCGGTTCAGCGTAGCCGGGGGATCAGCCGCGGGTCAGCTTGGCGATGGCGCGCTCGAGGCGATCCAGGCCTTCGTCGATGTCGGCGTCCGGGATCACCAGGCTGGGAGCGAAGCGCACCACGTCCGGGCCGGCCTGCAGGACCATCACGCCTTCCTTCTCGGCGGCGTTGAGCACGTCCTTGGCCTTGCCCTTGAAGGCATCGTTGAGCACCGCACCGATCAGCATGCCCATGCCGCGCACCTGGGTGAAGATGCCGTACTCGGCGGCGATCTTCTCCAGGCGGACCTTGAAACGCTCGTGCTTGGCCTTGACGCCAGCGAGCACTTCCGGGGTGTTGATCACGTCGAAGGCGGCACCGGCAACGGCGCACGCCAGCGGGTTGCCGCCGTAGGTGGTGCCGTGGGTACCGACGACCAGGTGCTCGGCGATCTTCGCGGTGGTCAGCATGGCGCCGATCGGGAAGCCGCCGCCCAGGCCCTTGGCGCTGGAGAGGATGTCCGGGTTCACGCCGTAGTACTGGTGAGCGTAGAGGTAGCCGATACGACCGAAGCCGCTCTGCACTTCATCGAAGATCAGCAGGGCGTTGTTCTCGTCGCACAGCTTGCGCACGCCTTCCAGGTAGGCCTGGTCGGCCGGCAGCACGCCGCTCTCGCCCTGCACCGGCTCGATGATCACGGCACAGGTCTTGTCGGAGATGGCCGCCTTCAGGGCGTCCAGATCATTGAACGGAATGTGCGTGATGCCTTCGACCTTCGGGCCGAAACCATCGGAGTACTTGGCCTGGCCACCGACGTTGACGGTGAACAGGGTGCGGCCGTGGAAGCTGTTGACCATCGAGATGATCTCGAACTTCTCCGGACCGTAGACATCATGGGCGTAGCGGCGCGCCAGCTTCAGCGCGGCCTCGTTGGCCTCGGCTCCGGAGTTGGCGAAGAACACGCGCTCGGCGAAGGTGGCGTCGATCAGCTTCTTCGCCAGGCGCAGGGCCGGCTCGTTGGTGAAGACGTTGGAGACGTGCCAGATCTTGCCGGCCTGCTCGGTCAGCGCCTGCATCAGCGCCGGATGGCCATGACCCAGGGAACTGACCGCGATGCCGCCGGCAAAGTCCACCAGCTCTCGGCCGCTCTGATCCCAGACTCGGGAACCCTCGCCACGCACCGGAATGAAGGCAGCCGGCGAATAGTTGGGAACCATGACCTGGTCGAAGTCGGAGCGTTGGACCTGAGCTTGCGGAGCGGACATCGGTGTTCTCCTGCCTGGTTGAGGCGGCTATCGATGAATGGATTGTAGGGACGAACGACGGGCCGTCATTGCCGCCATGCGACAACTTCTTATAGCGCCAACCCGCGAATTGCCGAGGCTTATGGAAATGCGACAGAAAGCGTCGGGAAGGCGCAGTGTACGGCCTGCGGCCTGCTGCGGGTACAAGGCGGCGTGGAATTTGTTCGCTGCGCGAACGAGGGAAAATGGAATAAGGCAGGAAGGGGCTTTTATGTAGGAACGAGGGGGGCGCCTGGCCCTTGCTCGCGAACCGCTTGACGCAGGCACATCGGTAAGATCGTTCGCGAGCAAGCTCGCTCCTACGAAGAGCAGCCTGTAGGGCTGCATAACGTAGCAGCGTGATCCGCCACGAGGCAGTTGGCGGATGATTGAGCTGCCCGACTGTCTACCCCGGCTGTGCCGGGGTTTCGCGGAGAAGCTCCGCTCCTACAAGAGCTGCGCCGGCGCTCCCCGTAGGAGCGGACCTTGTCCGCGAAATCCTGATCGGCCCTGCGTGAGGTGGGGATACGCCTACGGGGTCCGTAGGGCGTATACCGCGCCAGCGTTATACGCCGTGGCGGATAACCTGTTCCAGGTTATTCGCCCTACGAAAAGCGCAGCGTCAGCCGCGCTCGGTAGCGGCCGGGGCGGCTTCGGCGGCGCTCTGGCCGCGGCGCTGGTTACGGTCTTCGCGCGGGGTCACGCCGAAGAAGTTGCGGTAGGCGCTGGAGAAGTGCGGGCCGCTGGAGAAGCCGCAGGACAGGCCGATCTGGATGATCGACTTGCTGGTCTGCATGAGCATCTGCCGCGCGCGGTTCAGGCGCAGTTCCAGGTAGTACTGGCTGGGCACGCGGGTCAGGTATTGCTTGAAGATGCGCTCCAGCTGGCGGCGCGAGACACACACGTGCTGGGCGATCTCGTCGGTGGTCAGCGGCTCCTCGATGTTCGCCTCCATCAGCAGCACCGCCTGGGTGAGCTTCGGGTGGCTGGAACCGAGGCGGTTCTTCAGCGGGATGCGCTGGCGTTCGGAGCCTTCGCGGATACGCTCCACCACCAGTTCTTCGGATACCGCACCGGCCAGCTCCGCGCCATGATCGCGGGACAGCACGGCCAGCAGCAGGTCGAGCACCGCCATACCGCCACAGGCGCTCAGGCGATCACGGTCCCACTCGAACAGGTGGTTGGTGGCGATGACCTTGGGGTAACGCTCGGTGAAGTCGTCGTGCCAGCGCCAATGCACGGCGGCGCGGTACCCATCGAGCAGGCCCAACTGTGCCAGCGGATAGATGCCGGCGGACAGCGCGCCAACGCTCACGCCATTGCGCGACAGCTGCTTGAGTGCGGCAGCCAAAGGCGCGGAGACCGTCTGCGGAATCTCGTCGGCGACCAGGAAGATGCGCTGGCACTGCTCCAGCACACCGTTCCAGGCCTGCCCCGGCAGGCGCCAGCCATCGGCCTCGGTCACCGGTTCGGCGCTCATGAACACCGGTTCGTAGAGCGCTTCGGGGTGCAGCCGGCGGGCGACCCGCAGGGCCTCCTCGGCCAGACCGAGGGTCAGCGCCCGCGTGTGCGGCCAGAGGAGGAATCCGATGCGTTGTGCGGTCATGCGATCAGGTCACCAGGCGACTGTAACGGACAGCTTACTTCAAGCTGCCGGAAAGGAACTGCTTGAGGCGTTCGGATTGCGGATTGGCCAGGACTTCCCGCGGGCAGCCGGCCTCTTCCACCAGCCCCTTGTGGAGGAACACCAACTGGTTGGAGACCTCGCGGGCGAAGCCCATCTCGTGGGTCACCACCACCATGGTGCGGCCTTCCTGGGCCAGGTCCTGCATGACGCGCAGGACTTCGCCGACCAGCTCGGGGTCGAGTGCCGAGGTTGGCTCGTCGAACAGCATCACTTCCGGCTCTACCGCCAGGGCACGGGCGATGGCCACGCGCTGCTGCTCACCACCGGACATGTGCGCGGGGTAGGCATCCTTGCGGTGCGCCACGCCGACTTTCGCCAGGTAGTGCTCGGCCTTTTCCAGCGCTTCCTTCTTCGACACGCCCAGCACATGGACCGGCGCCTCGATGACGTTTTCCAGGGCGCTCATGTGCGACCACAGGTTGAAGTGCTGGAACACCATCGACAGGCGCGAGCGCATGCGCTGCAGCTGCTTGGCGTCGGCGGCCTTGAGCGCACCGTCCTTGTTCGGGGTGAGCTTGAGCTCTTCGCCGTTGAGCAGGATCTTGCCGGCGTGGGGTTGCTCCAGCAGGTTGATGCAACGCAGGAAGGTACTCTTGCCGGAGCCTGAGGAGCCGATGATGCTGATCACGTCGCCTGCCTTCGCCGCCAGGGAGACGCCCTTGAGCACCTCGTGGGTGCCGTAGCGCTTGTGCAGGTCCTGGATTTCCAGTTTGTACATGGTGTCGGTTCTCGAATTCAGTCGTTGATCAGCCGGCCCTTGCGGAACGGCTCACGCCCGGCCACCTTGGCCAGCCAAAGCCCCGGCTGGGCATAGCGCCCACGCTCGATGGCGAACAGCACGCCGGAAGTGCCGGCGCGAACGGTGCTGACCTGGTCGTTCAGCGGGTCGACCACTTCGAACAGCGGGTCGCCCTTCTCCACCCACTCCCCCGCCTTGCGCAGGAAACTCACCACGCCAACGTGGGGTGCGTAGAGGTATTCGGTGCCTTCGAAGGGCATGCCTTCGCAGCATTCGGCCGGGGCCGCCGGCCAGTCGCCGGCGATCAGGCCCTGCTCGGCGAGGAAGCCGAGGATGGCTTCGGCGTTGGCCTGTCCCTGGTCGACGCGGGTATCGCCCACGCCGCCCAGCTCGACGGTGGTCGCCAGGCACGCGAGCGGAATCGCCGCCTGCGGGAAGGCCTGCGCCAGGCGCAGCCAGGGCAGCGAGCAGGATTCGTCGAAGGAACTGCCGCCGGAGTCTTCGGCAAGCAGCGCGACGCCCGCCTTCAGGCGTGCGGCCAGGGACTTCCAGCGCGGCCAGTGCTGCGGGATCGCGTAGACGTGGATGGCGGCGTCGAAGTCGCAGTGCAGGTCGAGCACCACTTCGGCATCACAGGCGTGGCGCAGCAGGATGCGCTGCATGCCCTGCAGCTCGGAGGAAGCCGGCGGCAGCGCATCGAGGCCGTCGCGCATGGCCTGGCGGATCAGCTCGACGTTGGCGGCTTCATCGGCGCCCAGCTGCTCACCGACACGCTCGGCAACCAGCGCCGAGAGCTCGACGAAATCGCGGTTGAAGTTCTTCCCGCTGTTGAACTCGAAACGGCCCAGGTGGCTGGCCTGCAGCGTTTGGCCGAGGCCGATGGGGTTGGCCACCGGTACCAGTTCGACGACGCAGTTCAGCTGCCCGCGCGACTCCAGGTCAGCCAGGCGCTGCTTGAGCTCCCAGGCGGTACGCATGCCCGGTAGCTCGTCGGCGTGCAGGCTGGATTGGATGTAGACCTTGCGCGTGCCCTTGCCGTAGCGGAATACGCTCAGGCGGCGCTCGCTTCCCAGGCTGCTCCACGGCAGCAGATGATCGATACGTTCCACGGTGTATTCCTCAGTGCTTGCGCGGCGCGAGATAGGCCAGCCAGCGACGCTCGGCCAGCTTGAACAGGCGCACCAGGGTGAAGGTCATGATCAGGTAGAAGATGCCGGCGGTGATGAACGCCTCGAACGGCAGGTAGTACTGCGAGTACACGGTGCGCGCGGCGCCGGTGATGTCCACCAGGGTGACGATGGACGCCAAGCTGGTGGTCTGCAGCATCATGATCACTTCGTTGCTGTATTGCGGCAGCGCGCGGCGCAGGGCCGAGGGCAGCAGGATGCGGCGGTACAGCTTGAACCGCGACATGCCCATGGCCTTGGCGGCTTCGATCTCGCCGTGCGGGGTCGCGCGGATGCTGCCGGCGAGAATCTCGGCGGTGTAGGCGCTGGTGTTGATGGCGAACGCGGCGCAGGCGCAGAAGGTGGCGTTGGACAGCAGCGGCCACATGGCGCTTTCACGGACGAACTCGAACTGCGCCAGGCCGTAGTAGATGAGGAACAGCTGCACCAGCATCGGGGTGCCGCGGATCACGTAGGTGTAGAGCCAGGCCGGCAGGTTCACCGCCGGGTTCTTCGA
Source organism: Pseudomonas sp. CAN1 (assembly GCF_030462585.1). Taxonomy (GTDB): domain Bacteria; phylum Pseudomonadota; class Gammaproteobacteria; order Pseudomonadales; family Pseudomonadaceae; genus Pseudomonas. The sequence continues at coordinate 56,150 of NZ_JASMRU010000010.1, forward strand.
GCAGCGCATCAGCGCCAGCGGCACGGCCGCCAGCAGGCCGAAGAACAGCGAGATCGCCAGCAGCTTGAGGGTCACCAGCAGGCCGCTGAAGTAGAGCGGCAGGCTGTCCCAGATGACGGTGTAATCAAAGATCATGCGAGGGCTCCCGGACTCAAAGCTCGGCGACTTTCACGCCGACCGAATAGCGGCGTTCGAGCATGCGCAGCAGCACCAGGGAGACGCTGGTGACCACCAGGTACAGCGCCGCCACGGCAAGGAAATAAGTGAAGGGTTCGCGGGTGGCGTCCGAGGCCTGCTTGGCCTTGAACATCATGTCCTGCAGGCCGACCACGGAGATCAGCGCAGTGGCCTTGACCAGCACCAGCCAGTTGTTGGTGAAGCCGGGGATGGCCAGGCGGATCATCTGCGGCACCTGGATGCGGAAGAACACCTGCAGCGAGCTCATGCCGTAGGCGAAGCCGGCCTCGCCCTGCCCTTTCGGGATGGCCATGAAGGCGCCACGGAAGGTCTCGGACAGGTAGGCGCCGAAGATGAAGCCCAGGGTGCCGACGCCGGAAGCGAAGGGGTTGAGGTCGATGTAGTCGTCATAGCCGACCATCGGCGCGATCCAGTTCACCGCGGCCTGGCCGCCGTAGAAGATCAGCAGGATCAGCACGAGGTCCGGAACGCCGCGGATCACGGTGGCATAGAGGTCGCCGCACCAGGCCAGCCACTTCACCGGCGACAGGCGGATGGCCGCACCGAGCAGACCCAGCGCGATTGCCAGGGCCATCGACAGCAGGGACAGCTGAAGCGTCAGCCAGGCACCATCGACGATGGTGGCTCCGTAGCCATTGAGCATAATTTCGTACCTCGTGAAACCGGACGTCGCCCGCAACCACACGGACGCTCAGGGCGAGTGCAGGCGCAGGCTCACCCCCAATAAAAAAGTGGCACAAACTTCAGGACCGGGCCTGGGTCTGTGCCACTTCCGGACGTGGATCAGTTCTCGCCGTAGACGTCGAACTTGAAGTACTTGTCCTGTACTTCCTTGTACTTGCCGTTGGCACGGATGCCGGCGATGGCCGCGTTGAATTTCTCGACCAGGGCGGTATCGCCCTTGCGCACGGCGATGCCGGCGCCACCACCGAAGTACTTCGGATCGTTGTATTCCGGACCTACGAAGGCATAGCCCTTGCCGGCGTCGGTTTTCAGGAAGCCATCGTCGAGGTTGACCGAGTCGGCCATGGTCGCGTCGATGCGGCCGGAGACCAGGTCCATGTTGGCTTCGTTCTGCGAGTTGTAGCGCACGACTTCGATGCCGGCCGGGGCCAGGACGTCGGTGGCGTAGCGGTCATGGGTGGAAGCGCGCAGCACACCGACCTTCTTGCCCTTCAGGTCCGCCAGCGGATCGTTCAGGGTCACGCCTTCCTTCATCACGAAGCGCGCGGGGGTGTGGTAGTACTTGTTGGTGAAGTCGACGGACTTCTTGCGCTCGTCGGTGATGGTCATGGACGAGAGGATGGCGTCGATCTTGCGAACTTTCAGTGCCGGGATCAGGCCGTCGAATTCCTGCTCGACCCAGGTGCACTTGACCTTCATCTCTTCGCACAGGGCGTTGCCGATATCCACGTCGAAACCGGCGAGCTTGCCGTCGGGGGTCTTGAAGGAGAAAGGCGGATAGCCGGCTTCGATGCCGATGCGGACCGGCTTGTCGTCAGCGTGGGCAACCAGGGAAAGCGCGGACAGGGCCAGCGCACCGAGAAGTGCAAACTTCTTCATCAGTAACTCCTTCGAGGGTAGGTCTTCGATTGGCAGGAGAAAGGGGTTGGCCCAGGCTGCCCGTGCAGAAGTGAAGGTTATTGTTCGTCTGCGCATTGCCGGCGCGATTCTTGTGAAAAGCGCGCCTACCGGGGTGAGCGGCATTCTAGCGACAGCCCCGGAGCGGTTATTTCTTCAATGCGACAAGTAATTATAGAAGCGCTGGAGACGGGGCTCCGGCGGCTTGACGGCGCGGATTTTACGTGATCCGAAAGCGGGTAGTAAAACCCTAATTACTAGCAGTAATCGGGCCAGAACTATCGAACCCCAGGATCGGCGCGGGGTGCGCGATATTGACTCATTCTGTGCGGACAGAAAAGATGCACCGAAGCTGTGCGAAATGTTTCCTGGCGCCTCATTTTGTCGCAGGGAAATGTTACCGGTGGGCGGGAAACACACTGTAGGAGCGGACCTTGTCCGCGATCCGCGCCCATGGGGCACTCCTCCAGGCTTGCTCCGGTTTTTGGGCTTTTGCTTTTGTAGGAGCGGAGCTTCTCCGCGATGCTCTTGCGTGGGTTTGGGCTTGGGCTTGGGCTTGAGCTTGGGCTTGGGCTTGGGAGCTTCAGCGCCGCTTCGGCTTGCGCTCGAACTTTTTGTTTCGCCCCCTCGGGCGAGTCCCTTTTGTCAAACGTCGGATAGCCGCCCTCCCAAAAGGAACCAAAAGGTCTCGCCCCTACATCCGGCTTTTCGCTTCGCGAAAAGTACCCTCGGTTCTTCGGAGTTCCAGGGGCCCGCGTTGACGGGCCATCCCTGGCCCGACAACGCTCTCGCGACATCCATGTCGCTCAACCCCTGAAACTCCGATCACCTTCGGCCTCCTGAAAGGGGCACTCGGCGTGTGCGGATATTTCGCTGGAAGACCTCAAGAGCCAAAGCTAAGGACAGAGCGGTGCGGCACGGCTTTTCGTAGGAGCGGACCTTGTCCGCGAAATCCCCCGCGGCGGACTCTGGCGCCCTCGACTCTCGCGACGCTGCAACGCAACACGTAGGGTGCATAACCCGGAACGGGTTATCCGCCGATGCCACAACGGCGGACAACGCTGGCGCGTTATGCACCCTACGATCTATTCGCGAGCAAGCTCGCTCCTACGAAGAGCGCTTCGGTGTTCGGACGTGCTGTAGGAGCGAGCTTGCTCGCGAACCGCGTCCTGCTGGTGCCAGGATCGATGGGTATCGCTGCGCTCCACGCCATCCTACGTTGATGCTCCAGGAAAGCTTCGGCGCGAGCGGGACGACTTAAAAACGCAGAAATGAAAAACGCCCCGGCATGCGGGGCGTTTTTCATCGGGCGGCGGATCAGGCCGCGCGCATGGCCTGGTGGGTTTCAATCAGGTGTTGCACGACGCCCGGATCGGCCAGGGTGGAGATGTCGCCCAGGGTGTCGTACTCGGCCGTGGCGATCTTGCGCAGGATGCGGCGCATGATCTTGCCCGAGCGGGTCTTCGGCAGGCCGGGCGCCCACTGGATCACGTCCGGGGTGGCGATCGGGCCGATTTCCTTGCGTACCCAGGCACGCAGTTCCTGACGCAGTTGCTCGTTGGATTCCTCACCGGCATTCAGGGTGACGTAGACATAGATGCCCTGCCCCTTGATGTCGTGCGGTACGCCAACCACCGCAGCTTCGGCCACTTTCGGGTGGGCGACCAGGGCGCTTTCGATCTCGGCTGTACCCATGCGGTGGCCGGAGACGTTGAGCACGTCATCGACGCGGCCGGTGATCCAGTAGTAGCCGTCCTCGTCGCGACGGGCGCCGTCGCCGGTGAAGTACATGCCCTTGAAGGTCTTGAAGTAGGTGTCCACGTAGCGGTCGTGGTCGCCGTACAGGGTGCGCGCCTGGCCCGGCCAGGAGTCCAGGATCACCAGGTTGCCCTCGGTGGCCCCTTCCAGGATGTTGCCCAGGTTGTCCACCAGCGCCGGCACCACACCGAAGAACGGCTTGGCGGCGGAGCCCGGCTTCAGGCCGTGGGCGCCCGGCAGCGGGGTCATCAGGCAGGCGCCGGTTTCGGTCTGCCACCAGGTGTCGACGATCGGGCAGCGCGACTGGCCGACGGTCTCGTAGTACCACTGCCAGGCTTCCGGGTTGATCGGCTCGCCGACCGAACCCAGCAGGCGCAGGCTGGAGCCATCGGCGCCTTCGACCGCGGCCTTGCCCTCGGCCATCATGGCGCGGATGGCGGTCGGTGCGGTGTAGAGGATGTTGACCTTGTGCTTGTCGACGATCTTCGCGACGCGGGAGATGTCCGGATAGTTCGGCACGCCCTCGAACAGCACGGTGGTCGCGCCGTTGGCCAGCGGGCCGTAGACGACATAGGTGTGGCCGGTGACCCAGCCGATGTCGGCGGTGCACCAGAAGACTTCGCCCGGACGGTAGTCGAACACCCGCTCGTGGGTCAGCGAGGCGTAGACCAGGTAGCCGCCGGTGGTGTGCAGCACGCCCTTGGGTTTACCGGTGGAGCCGGAGGTGTAGAGGATGAACAGCGGGTCCTCGGCGCCCATTTCCTTCGGTGCGCAGGTGGAGCCGGCGACCTTCATCAGGTCCTCGAACCACACGTCGCGGTGCTGGTTCCACTTGATCGGCGAGCCGGTGCGCTTGCAGACGATGATCTTCTGCACGCTGCTGGTTTCCGGGTTGGTCAGCGCGTCGTCGACGTTGGCCTTGAGCGGGGTCTTCTTGCCGCCGCGCAGACCTTCGTCGGCGGTGATCACCACCTTGGAGCGACAGTCGATGATGCGGCCGGCCAGGGCTTCGGGAGAGAAGCCGCCGAACACCACGGAGTGGATCGCACCGATGCGGGCGCAGGCCAGCATGGCGACCACGGCTTCCGGGATCATCGGCATGTAGATGGTCACCACGTCGCCGCGGTGCACGTCCTGGCCGCGCAGGGCGTTGGCGAACTTGCAGACCTGCTCATGCAGTTCGCGATAGGTGATTTCGCGGTGCTCGGAAGGATCGTCGCCTTCCCAGATGATGGCGAGCTGGTCGCCGCGCTCGGCCAGGTGGCGGTCGAGGCAGTTGTAGGAGAGGTTCAGGGTGCCGTCGGCGAACCACTTGATGTCCACGTGGTGATCGTCGAAGGAGGTCTGCTTGACCTTGGTGAACGGCTTGATCCAGTCGATGCGCTGGGCCTGTTCGCGCCAGAAGCCGTCGGGGTTGACCACCGACTGCTGGTACAGCTTCTTGTAGGTGGCCTCGTCGGTCAGAGTGGTCGCGGCCACTTCGGGACGCACGGGGTACACGGATGCCGCTGTCATGGCGTTCTACCTCGGTGAAGAGTGTTGTTTTTGTTGCCTTAAGTTGTAACGGCGACACCCTCCCCCGAACCATACGACCATGGTCTTACCAATCCTTAGTCGTAGTGATGAGCCCCATAAGCCGTTGTTTTGGCAACGGGCTCATGGGGCCGCGACAACCTGTCACATACCAAGGGCGTGGGGCAGCGCCAGCGAGATGAAGGGCACGTAGGTCACCAGGATCAGGAACAGCAGCAGGATCATCAGCCACGGCAGCGCCGCGCGGATGGTCGCGCCCAGCGGCAGGCCGGTGACCGCCGAGGTGACGAACAGGTTGAGCCCCACCGGCGGGTGCACCAGGCCGATTTCCATGTTCACCACCATGACAATCCCCAGATGAATCGGGTCGATACCCAGGCGCATGGCGATGGGGAAGAAGATCGGCGCGAGGATCAGCACGATGGCCGAGGGCTCCATGAAGCTGCCAGCCACCAGCAGTACCACGTTGACCATCAGCAGGAAGCCGAGCGGCGTCAGCCCTTCCTGCATCACCCACTCGGTGATCTGCTGGGGAATCTGCTCGGTGGTCAGCACGTGGGCGAAGAGCATCGCGTTGGCGATGATGAACATCAGCATGATGCTCAGCCGCCCGGACTCCACCAGCACCTTGGGGCAGTCGCGCAGGCGCATGTCCTTGTAGACGAACAGCGCGACGAAGGCCGAGTAGACCGCCGCCACCGCCGCTGCCTCGGTAGGCGTGAACAGCCCGGAGTAGATGCCACCGAGGATGATCACCAGCAGCAACAGGCCCCAGATCGCCCGGCGTGCGGCGGACAGCCATTCACGCAGGCTGGCACGCGGTTGCGCCGGCAGCTTCTTCACCCGCGCGACGATGTAGATCACCGCCATCAGGATCACGCCCAGCAGCAGGCCCGGCACCACGCCAGCGACGAACAGTTTGCCCACCGAGGTCTCGGTGGCAGCCGAGTACACCACCATGACGATCGACGGCGGGATCAGGATGCCCAGGGTGCCGGCGTTGCAGATGATCCCGGCGCCGAACTCGCGCGGGTAGCCCGAACGCACCATGCCGGCCACGGCAATCGAGCCCACCGCCGCCACGGTTGCCGGCGAGGAGCCGGACAGCGCGGCGAACAGCATGCACGCCAGCACCGCGGCAATCGCCAGGCCGCCACGGATGTGGCCGACGCTGGCGTTGGCGAAGTCGATCAGCCGCTGCGCCACGCCGCCGGTGGTCATGAAGGCGCCGGAGAGCAGGAAGAACGGGATCGCCAGCAGCGTGTAGGCCTCGGAAGTCTCGAACAGCTTGATCGCCAGCGAGCGCACCGAGTCCGGGCTGAACAACAGGATCGTCAGCGCACCGGACAGCCCCAGGGAAATCGCGATGGGCACGCCGATGAACATGAAGACGAACAGCAGGAGGAACAGGATCATCACGGTCATGGACGCTTCTCCGCGGCTTCTTCACCGGCCAGCTTCGAGGCTTCCGCGGCCTCGTCGGCGAGGCCCAGGCCGAGCTGGCGGCCGCGCAACAGGTTGACGAGGATTTCCAGGTAACGCAGGAGCACCAGGCCGAAGCCGATGGGCACGATCACCGCGATGTAGGCCTGGAGGATGCCGAAGTGGTCGAGGTCTTCCGCGCCGATGCCGGCGATGAACAGGGTCTTCACCCAGTCGAAGCTGGCGACCATGAACAGCCCGGCGTAGCCCAGGCAGCAGAGGCAGGCGAGCACGCCGATAACGCGCTGAGTGGGCCGCGGCGCCAGCTTCACCAGCGCGTCCACGCCCAGATGGCCGGCGGTGCGGACGCCATAGGCGATGCCGAAGAAGATCAGCCAGCCGAACAGCGCCTTGGTCAGCGCATTGCTCCAGGACATGTCCTGGGCGACGCCGAGGATGGCGTCGCCGATGGCATAGAACGGGCCCTGCAGCGATGGCAGGCGATCGCCCAGGTCATAGAACAGGGTGAAGACGTTGGTCATCACCACGTAGACGAAGGTCACCAGCGTCATGGTTGCCAGCAGGAAGGCGATGGCGCCTTCCTCGAAATGGTTCCAGACGCGCATGAGTCGAGTCATCGAAGGGTTCTCCAGAACGACGCCCCGCCAGCCGGCGAGGCCGGCGGCTCAATGGGGGCGGTTGGAGGCTTCGGCGGCCTGGAGGAAATCGGCGCCGACGTTGTCGCGGAATTTCTGCCACACCGGCTGCATCGCCTCGCGCCAGTCGGCGCGCTGCTGCGCGGTGAGCGGATGGATCTCGCTGCTGCCGCTGTCGAGGATGCGCTGGCGGGCGTCGCGGTTCAGCCGCTCGGCTTCGGCGTTCACCTGCACGGTGACCTCGGCCATGATCTTTTCCAGCTCGCCGCGCAGGTCCGGCGGCAGGCCGTTCCAGAACTTGGCGTTGGTGATCACCATGTAGTCCACCAGGCCGTGGTTGGACTCGGTGAAGTACTTCTGCACCTCGTTGACCTTCTGGCTCTCGTAGTTCGACCAGGTGTTCTCGGTGCCATTCACCACGCCGGTCTGCAGGCCCTGGTAGACCTCGGCGAAGGACATCTTGCGGGAGATCGCGCGCAGGGTTCGGAACTGCTCGTTGAGCACGTCGGAAGCCTGCACGCGGAATTTCAGCCCGCGCGCATCGCCCGGCTCCAGCAGCAGGCGGTTGGCCGACAGCTGCTTCATCCCGTTGTGCCAGTAGGCGAGGCCGAGGATGCCCTTGCCCTGCATGCTGGTCAGCAGGCTCTGGCCCTGCGGGCTGCGCTGGAAGTTGTCGACGGCATCGATGTCGTCGAAGAGGAACGGCAGGTCGAAGATCTGCACCTTGCGGGTGTACTGCTCGAACTTGGCCAGGGACGGCGCGAGCATCTGCACGTCACCCAGCAGCAGCGCTTCCATCTCCTTGCCGTCGCCGAACAGCGAGGAGTTCGGGTAGACCTCCACGCGCACCCGGCCGGGCAGGCGCTGTTCGGCCAGGCGCTTGAACATCAGCGCGCCCTGCCCCTTGGGCGTGTTCTCCGCGACCACGTGGGCGAACTTGATCACTATCGGTTCATTGGCAGGCCGCGGCTGACTGGCAGCCTGCGGTTCATCGGCAGCCTGAATGGCAGTAGCGCAGGCCAACGCCAGGACGGCGAGCAACGCCCGCCCCATCTTTCCAAACATCGCGTCACCCTCAATTTGTTCTTGTGCTTGCGAGGTGAGCCTGGCGGCAGGCTCGCTGGGAGACTGACGCAAATGCTGGCGTTCGGAGAATTCGTCTTTTCCCAAAGCAGCGTTCGCCACAGCGGAACGCCAGAGAGCAAAAGGCGCGCCCGGCAAAGGCCGGGCGCAGGGTGATTCAAAGGCTCTAGGCTGCGGGATGGCGCCTCAACCGGGCGCTTGCGTGCGGTGCTGCAGCATCATCCGCTCGTGCTCTTCGAACATGCCGGGCACGCAGTCGCGGAGGAACTCGACCCAGGTGCGAATCTTCGCATCGAGGTACTGGCGCGACGGGTACAGCGCATAGACGTTGAGGTGGAACAGGCTGTAGTCGGGCAGCACGCGGACCAGGCTGCCGTCCTTCAGGCCCTGCACGGCGGAGTACACCGGCAGCGCGCCGATACCCATGCCGGCGCGCACCGCCTCGGTCATGGCGTCGGCGGTGTTGACCTGGAAGTGGGTCTGGTTGATGCCGACCATTTCCTGGCCGTCGGGGCCGTCGAACAGCCACTTGTCCAGCGACATCACCGAGTTCACCAGGCGCAGGCAACGGTGCTCGGTCAGCTCGCCGAGCTGCCTGGGCATGCCGTGCCGCGCCACGTACTCGGGCGAGGCGCAGAGCACGCTGTAGGTCTTGCCGATGCGCTTGGAGACGAAGCCCGAATCCGGCAGCTCCTGGGCGATGACCACGGAAATGTCGTAACCCTCGTCGAGGATGTCGGTGATGCGGTTGGCCAGGGTCAGGTCGAAGGTGACCTCCGGGTAGATTTCGCAGTACTGCGAGATCGCGCGGATCAGGTAGTGCTGGCCGATGCCGGTCATGGCATGCACCTTCACCTTGCCGTGGGGCCGGGCGTGGGCGTCGCCGGCCTCGGCCTCGGCTTCCTCGATGTAGCCGAGGATCTGCTGGCAGCGCTGCAGGTAGCGCTGGCCGGCTTCGGTGAGGGCGATACGGCGGGTGGTGCGGTGCAGCAGGCGGGTACGCAGGTGCGCTTCGAGCTTGGCCACCGTCCGCGAGACGTAGGCGGTAGTGAGGTCCATGCGCTGGGCGGCGGCGGTGAAGCTGCCGGTCTCGGCGACACAGACGAAAGCACGCATGTTGTGCAGCAGGTCCATCATTTCTCCAGAAGAGCCTGTCCACGCCACGGCGGGCGGCTTCTGCAACGGCACCCTGACGGGCAATGCCTTGTTACAGATTCATGACAGGCGGCGAATTGTCGCATACCTGTCGCGACGGGATTATTGTCCTTTCAGGCAACAATAATTCATCCAACCGTCAGCTTATCCTCACCCCCGGCGCACTTCTAGAATCGCCCTCCCCAACGCGGCCCGCCGCGACACCCCAGGATTCGCACCCGTGCTCCGCCCTTCGTGCAACGTGCTGCCACCCCTTCGCTCGGCCCCAGAACGACAGGGTTATCCAGACCCGACCGCCGCCTGCCAAGAAAAGCCCGACTACCGCCTGCCGAGATAAGCCCGATGAGCAGTCTGTCCGTGCGCCTGCCCAAGGCCGCCGCGGTGCGCTTCGCCCTGTCCGACTGGGCGCACACCGACGGCGTCACCTGGATGTTCATCCTCAAGACGCTGATCACCGCCTTCACGGCCCTGTGGCTGGCGTATCGCCTGGAGCTGCCGCAGCCCAACACGGTGCTGGTCAGCGCCTTCATCGTGCTGCAGCCGCAGAGCGGCCAGGTGCTGGCGAAGAGTTTCTACCGCATCCTCGGCACGCTGGCCGGGCTGACGGTGATGGTCACCTTCATCGCCCTGTTCGCCCAGGAGCGCGTGCTGTTCCTGCTCTGCGTGGCGATCTGGGTCGGCCTGTGCACTGCCGGCGCTGCGCGCTACCGGGATTTTCGCGCCTATGCCTGCCTGCTCGCCGGCTACACCGCGGTGATGATCGGCATCCCGGCCACGCTGCACCCCGAGGGCGCCTTCATGCAGGCGCTGTGGCGGGTGATCGAGATCACCCTGGGGATTCTCTGCACCGGCGTGGTCAGCGCCGTGGTGCTGCCGCAAACCAGCACGGCTGCCCTGCGCAACGCGCTGAATACCCGCTTCGGTGACTTCGCCGGTCTGGCCAGCGCCGGCCTCAACGGCACGCTGGAGCGCGAGCGCTTCGAGCAGTCCAGCGCGCGCCTTGCCGCCGAAGTGGTCGGCCTGGAAAGCCTGCGCAACGTCACCGCTTTCGAAGACCCGCATATGCGCCTGCGAAGCGGCCGCCTGGCGCGCCTGAACAGTGAGTTCATGCAGTTGACCACGCGCTTCCACGCCCTGCAGCGCCTGCTCGATCGCCTGCGCGAGCGCCAGGCCAGCAATGTACTGGAAGTGCTGATGCCGTGCCTGATCGACGTCAGTGAACTGCTCGCCAGCTGGCACGGCCGGCCGCTGAGCGAAGCGGACGCCGAGCGCCTGAGCGTGCAGCTGGAGCTGTGCAAGCACCACCTGATGCCGCGCATCCGCGAGGCCCGCGCCAGCCTCGGCCACACCTGCCCGCGGGAAGCCGACCAGCTGGATTTCGAGACCGCCGCCGAGCTGCTCTATCGCTTCGTCGACGACATGCACAACTACGCCCAGACCCACGCCTCGCTGGCCGCGCACAAGCACGAGCGCGAGCAGTGGAAGGAGCGTTTCACGCCCAAGGCCAACGCCCTTGCTGCGGCCGTCGCGGGCTTCCGTTGCGCGCTGCTGGTGCTGGTCGGCGGGGTGTTCTGGATCGCCACCTCGTGGCTCAGCGGCGCCACCTTCGCGCTGACCTCGGTGCTGATCGCCGCGCTCTCCTCCGCCTCACCGAATCCCAAGCGCCTGTCGTTGCAACTGACCCTGGGCACGCTGCTCGGCGCCACCCTCGGTTTCATCCTGACGTTCCGCGTGCTGCCGCACATCGACGGTTTTCCGCTGCTGTGCTTCGTACTCTCGCCGGTGTTCGCCTTCGGCGCCTTCCTGATCACCCGGCCGCAGTGGAGCGGCTACGGTGTCGGCCTGCTGGTGTGGTTCTGCATCGCCTCGCTGCCGGCCAACGTGGCGCGCTACGACGCGTACACCTTCATCAACGAATACCTGGCGATGCTGCTGTCGATGGGCATGGCCGTGGTCGCGGCCATCGTCATCCTGCCGCCGAACCGACCGTGGCTGTGGGAGCGCCTGGAAGCCGAGCTGCGCCTGCGCGTGGTGCGGGTGATCAGCGATCCGCTGAAGGGCCTGTCGTCGAACTTCGAGAGTGGCACCCGCGACCTGCTGAACCAGGCCTATGGGTTATCCACAGGCCGCCCGGATGTGCAGCGCCGGCTGCTGCGCTGGACCTTCCAGGTACAGGAGATCGGCCTGTCGATCATCGAGCTGCGCCGCGAGCAGGAGGCCCTGCCGAAGGAGCCCTGGTACGCCGAGCGCATGCCCTGGCGCCGGGCGATCCGTGCGCTGGGCCGGGCGCTGATCCGCCTGTTCATCCATCCCAGCGAGAGCAACCGCCAGCGCGCCCTGGCGGCGGTGGAGCACGCTATCCACGCCACCCGCACCACGGATGATCGCCGCCCGCCGCACTTCGACTCCTCGCCCCTGCGCCGGGTGTGCAGCTACCTGCACTTCATCCGCACTTCGCTGCTCGATCCGCAGTCGCCGCTGCTCGATTGAGGCCGGCGGGTTCACGAGCAAGATCGCTGCAGGAGTGCCGAACCGCTCTTCGTAGGAGCGAGCTTGCTCGCGAACCGCACGGCACAGCGCCACCACATTTCGTAGGAGCGGACTCTGTCCGCGATGACCTCCGGCGCGCTGCGAACCTATCGCGGACGGAGTCCGCTCCTACGCATCCTGCAACCCCTCCGCGAATCCGCCAACCTGCGACAGCCCGCCGCAAAACCACCCCTGAAACCCGCGCCACGCCTGGATTGTTGCCTCTGAGTACGAAGTCTTGTTGGCGTCTGGATATATGACTCAGGTCAGCTAAATCCTATTATTTCCGTGCTGTTACAGCGCGCGCCGCAACACCAACCAAGACCCGTCAATCATTCCCCAACGCTTCCCGATGCAGCCATCCGCTGAACGTCACGGACCCGTCACGTCCGGACACCGGGAACAAGGCAGGTAAATTCATGAAAGCTGTAGTCATCCTGGCCATGCTGGGCTTCTCTTCGCTCGCCCTCGCCGAGCAGGTGAACGCCGCCGACCAGGCGCCGAGCGCGGCCGTGGAGCAGTACACCTACGACATGAAACTGGACGTCGCCCACGTGGTTTCGACCACCGACGTTTCCAACGAATGCGGCATCGTGCCGGCACGCATGACCTACGACGACTCCAACGGTCAGCGCCACACCGTCGAATACCAGGTGTGGGGCAACGGCTGCTCCGGCGGCTAAGCGACTTGCGCCTTCCCGCCGGAGCCCACGCAGCCCGGCGGGAAAGCCAACCCTCTTCTTTACGGCTGCAGAGCCGCCTTCGCGATATTGCGACTGTGCGCGCCGAAGTGCCGGATCAATTGCAGAATCTGCTCATCCAGCGCCTCATCGTGACGGAACGGTTCCGGTGAGTTCCCCGCGCTGAAATCCCCCGCCGGCGCCTTCTCGTTTTCCAGCCAATGGCCGATCGCCGCGTCGAACGCCGCCGCATGGGCATGGGATTCGCTCGCCACCACCTCGCGCAGGTACTCCGTCGAATACGGTGGATAACTGCCATCCGCACTCACATCGGCATAGGCCGCCAGCAACGGCGACGGCCCACCCTGGCGCAGCGTCTCGCGCATCCAGTCCAGCTGATAACGCTCCACGCCCGTATGCCGGTCAGCCACGCGCTGGATCGCCGCCTGCTTGTCGGCGTCGTAGCCGGCCATGGACTTGCCCGCCGTCCACAGCATGCTGGTGGTGGTCTCGCCCGGCAGCGGTGTCGAGTGGTAGGGCTGGGTCAGGTCCTGGATGTAGTGCATCGCCCAGCCGAGGAAGCGGTAGCCCCAGTACGGATGACCCTTGGCGAAGGCAAAGCGCGCCAGGCCGTAGAACTGGTAGGCACGCCATTCCGGCCAGTTGCGCTCCAGGTACGGCGCGCCGGTGTAGATGATCGCGTCCTCGTGGTAGAAGCCCATGTGGAACGGCGCCTGGGAGCTGAACTCGTAGCGCGGGTCACCGAACGGCTGCGGGCCGAAGCCGTAGCGCTGGCCGACTTCGCCGGGGTTGTCGCTGAACAGGTTGATGTCGTGGCCGAAGTCCGGCTCGTCGGCGGCGCTGGCCAGCACATCCAGCGCGGGAATCTTCTCCCCGGCCTGCAACTGCACGAAGCGCCACTGGTTCCAGCCGGACAGGTTGCGGAACACCAGCACGTCCGAAGGCTGCAGGGCTGCATGCTTCTGCAACAAATCACTTGGCAGCTCGGTTCCGGGCGGCGGCTGCACCACGGAGGCCAGCTTGATCTCCGGGTTCAGCCGCAGCGCCATGAGGAAGGCCTTGCGCAGGTCGTCGCGGCCGTCCTCGGTCAGGCGCAGGTCGTCCGGGCGCGGCGGGTACTGGCGAAAGTGCTCGCGGGCGTAAGCCTCCTGCTCATCCAGCAACTGCACCAGGCCGGCACGCTGCTGGGTGAGGAAGCTTTCCAGAGGCTCCACCTCGACCTCCGGCGCCTGGACGAGCGCCGGCAGCTGCTGCAGGGCCACGTAGCTGCCCAGGGTGTGATTGGACCAGGCCCAGAGGCTCTGCGGCAGCGCCAGCAGGCCCGCCAGCAGGCAGGTGGGCAGGCAGATGGAAAGTCGCTTCATCGGCTCTTCGCTCTTGTTCGGCAGTGCAAATCGGAAAATTCCGACGCAGCCTAGCAATCCACAACCGCCCCGACACTGTCGAAGCCTGCCAGCGCGTGTCACCGATAACGCCATCGCTGACCATCATCAATGGCGCGAACCGCCCCAGCCACTACACTTGCCCGGCATGGAAAGGCACCGGTTGCGCGCGCGTGCCGACCACTCGAAATAAGGGCGTCCCCATGCTGCAGTCCGTTTCACCCAAGCAAGACCTCCCGCTCAAGCCCGATCCAGCCGAATCCCGCAGCGGCGTCCTCGCCCCCTTCAGCATCGCCGCGTTCCGCATCATCTGGATCTGCAACCTGTTCGCCAACCTGGGCACCTGGGCGCAATCGGTGGCCGCCGCCTGGGTGGTCACCGAAGCCCACGCCAGCCCGCTGATGGTGGCAATGATCCAGGTTGCCTCGGCGCTGCCGCTGGTGCTGCTGTCGATCATGTCCGGCGTGCTGGCCGACAACCACGACCGGCGCAAGATCATGCTGGTGGGGCTGACCGTGGAGCTGTCCGGTGCCGCGCTGGTGACAGTGCTGGCATTCATGGGTTACCTCGACCCGCTGATGCTGATCGTGTCGATCCTCTGGCTGTCGCTGGGCAGCTCGATCACCATCCCCGCCTGGCAAGCCGCGGTGAACGAGCAGGTGCCGCCGCGCATGCTCGGCGATGCGGTGCTGCTCAACAGCGTCAACTACAACGTCGCCCGCGCCGTCGGCCCGGCCATCGGCGGCCTGCTGCTGTCGGCCACCGGCGCGTCCTGGGTGTTCCTGTTCAACTGCATCTGCTACGCAGCGCTGATCTGGGCGATCTGGCAATGGCGCCGCGATGTGCCCAAGCGCACCCTGCCGCCGGAGCACATCTTCGAAGGGGTGATCGCCGCACTGCGTTTCACCCAGTACTCCAGCGTCACCCGCCTGGTGATGCTGCGCTCGGCGGTGTTCGGCCTCTCCGCCAGCGCCATCTGGGCGCTGCTGCCGCTGCTGGCGCACCGCAACCCGGACGGCAGCGCCTCGGTCTACGGCTACATGCTCGGCGCCCTCGGCCTGGGCGCCATCATCGCCAGTACCGTGGTGAGCAAGGCGCGGCAATTACTGGGCAGCAGCCGGCTGATCAGCTTCGCCGCCGCCACGCTCGCCGTGGTCATGCTTATCCTCGGCTGGGTCGACAATCTCTGGGTGATCTTCCCCGCGTTGGTGCTGGGCGGCGCCTGCTGGATCGCCGCGGTGGCCACCTACAACTCCGCCGTGCAGATACTCGTGCCCGACTGGGTCAAGGCCCGTGCCCTGGCGCTGTACCAGACCGCGATCTACGGTGGCCTCGCCGCAGGCTCCTTCCTCTGGGGCCACTTCGCCGAAACCATGGGCGTGCAGGGCGCGCTGATCGCCGCCGGCTGCCTGCTGCTGGTCTCGGTGGCGCTGCTGTACAACTCGCGCCTGCCGGAGCTGAACTCCGCCAGCATCGCCCGTGCGCCGGGCGGTGTACCGGGCCAGCCGACCTTCGTGTTCAACCCCGAGCGCGGCTCGGTTCTGGTCTCCATCGAGTACCGGATTCCCGCCGAGCGCACCCGCGACTTCGTCCGAGCGGCCAAGCCGCTGCGTCGACTGCGCCTGCGCAATGGCGCGGAACGCTGGGCGCTGTACCGCGACGTGAGCAACCCGGAAATCTGGCAGGAGCTGTTCCTGGTGGACAACTGGATCGGCCACCTGCGCATGCTCGACCGCCTCACGCTGGAGGACAAGACCATCATCGACAACGTCACCAGCCTGCACGTGGGCGACGCGCCGCCGGTGATCCGCCACGGGGTGAGCTACGAATCCGGCAGCTACGAGGCACCGCCGGAAACGCTGGGCTAAAAGGCGCAGAAACGAAAACGCCTCCCGGTCAGGGGAGGCGTTTCCGGTGACGCGAAAGACTTATTCTGCCGCCGGCTTCTTGCGCTTGAGCGGCGCCAGGCCGTCCTGGCTCACGACCTTCGAAGGGCCGGACTTCGGCCTGGCAGCAGGCTTCTTCTTCGCCGCCTTGCCACCGGCCTTCTTCGCATCGTCCTTTTTCTTCTTGGTGCCGGCCGCCTTGCCGGAAGCCTTGACCTTCTTCGGCCCCTTGTAGGTGGCCTTCAGCTCATTGATGACTCGCAGTTCGAAGCGCAGCTTGAGGTAGCGCTCGATGCTCGACATCAGGTTCCAGTCACCGTGGCCGACCAGGGAAATCGCCGCGCCCGCGGCGCCAGCGCGACCGGTGCGGCCGATACGGTGTACGTACTCGTCACCGCGACGCGGGATGTCGAAGTTGATCACCAGGTCCAGGCCGTCGACGTCCAGACCACGGGCGGCCACGTCGGTAGCGACGAGAATCTTCACCGCGCCCTGCTTCAGGCGCTCGATGGCCAGCTTGCGGTCCTTCTGGTCCTTCTCGCCGTGCAGCACGAAGACCTTGTGGCCGGCGGCGATCAGGCGGCCGGTCAGGCGGTCGGCGGCAACGCGGGTGTTGGTGAAGACGATGGCCTTCTCATAGGTCTCGTTGGTCAGCAGCCACTGCAGCAGCTGTTCCTTGTGGCCAACGTGGTCGGTCAGGATCACTTGCTGGCTGACGTCCTCGTTCAGCTCGCTGACGCGGTTGAGCTGCAGGACCTCGGGCTCGCGCAGGACCTTCTCTACCATCTCGTGCAGGCCGCTGCCGCTGGTGGCGGAGAACAGCAGGGTCTGGCGTTCGCTCGGGCACTGCGCAGCGAGCTTGAGCACGTCCTCGGAGAAGCCCATGTCGAGCATGCGGTCGGCTTCGTCGAGGATCAGCACTTCCACGTCGCCCAGCGGCAGGTTGCCAGCGTTGAACTGCTCGTTCAGGCGGCCCGGGGTGCCGATGATGATTTCCGGGTTCTTGCGCAGGCGCGCGCCCTGCACCTTGAAGTCTTCACCGCCGGTGATCAGGCAGGCTTTGATGTAGGTGAACTGCGCAAAGCGCTCCACTTCCTTGAGGGTCTGCTGGGCCAGCTCGCGGGTCGGCAGCAGGATCAGCGCGCGGGCGCCGCTCTTGGGCTTCTCCTCGGTGAGCAGGCGATGCAGCAGCGGCAGCAGGAAGGCCGCAGTCTTGCCACTGCCGGTCTGCGCCGTCACCCGCAGGTCGCGTCCCTCCAGGGCCTTCGGAATGGCCGCGGCCTGGACCGGGGTCGGCTCGGAGAAGGACAACGAATCGAGCGCCTTGAGCAGGCGTTCGTGGAGGGCGAATTGGGAGAACAAGGCAGACCTCGATATCACGTAAAGACCAAATAGCTGCATAGCTTAATGTTTGCCGAGCCGGCGCGCTGGAAATATTGCCGGTCGCGCCGACGCAGGGTGCGCCAGCGTCAAGAATCGGACAAACGCGCGGGCAGCCCCCAGCGGGCGATGCCATGCTCTGATGGCACTGACAAAAAGGGGGAAATACCGGTGCCAGCGACTCTCATCTATTACGTGGCCGCCAGCCTCGATGGCTACATCGCCCGCCCCGACGGCAGCATGGATTGGCTGCAGGGCTACGGCAGCGACACCGACGATCACGGCTACAGCGCCTTCTATGCCAGCATCGATGGCCTGCTGATGGGCCGCGCCACCTACCTGTACTGCCTGGACCAGGGCGAATGGCCCTACCCGGACAAACCGGCGCTGGTGATGACCCGCTCCAACCACCTGCCCAAGGCCGCGCCCCAGGTGGAGCTGGAGCACTACGCCCCAGTGGACGCCCTCGCCTCGCTGCAAGCGCGCGGCTGCGAGCGCATCTGGCTGGTGGGCGGCGGCAGCCTGGCGGGCAATTTCCTCGCCGGAGGCTTGCTCGACGAGGTGATCGTCAGCATCATTCCCCGCCTGCTCGGAGCCGGCATTCCGCTGTTCAGCATCGGCCTCGAACAACGCCTGCAGCTGCTGGAGCAGCGCAGTTTCCCTAGCGGCATCGTGCAGATGCGCTACCAGGTCCTGAAGGAAACGCCCGCGCCATGAACCAAACCACCATTCGTATCGCCGCCGCCTGCCTGCTGGATGACGCCGGGCACCTGCTGCTGGTACGCAAGCGTGGTACCCAGGCCTTCATGCTGCCGGGCGGCAAGCACGAGCCGGGCGAGACTTCGGTCGAGGCCCTGCTACGCGAACTGGGCGAGGAACTCGACCTGCACCTGCCGACCTCCGCCCTGACCCTGCTCGGCCAGTTCCAGGCCAACGCCGCCAACGAGCCGGACATGCGTGTCGATGCGCAGGTCTTCATCGCCGCCCTGCCCCATGCCGTCCAGCCCGCCGCCGAGCTGGAGGAGCTGACCTGGCTCGACACTTCCGCCGATTACCCGGCAAACCTCGCACCACTGCTGCGCGAGCAGGTGCTTCCCGCTCTGCTTGCCCATCTGGGCTGATTCGTTCGACTCAATGACCTGCATTTCGTCGGGTTTTTCCTTAAGAAGCCTTAAGCGACTGGCTTTTGGCTAGTAACCCRCTGGCTTTCCGTCGCGGCTCTGAAAGCCCCGTTTTATAGGGATTCCGGCTATAAGGTCAGGCCGTGACTGATGCGTCTGAACACATGTCACGCTCCGCCCTACAAGTCACAGGCCAGTTGTCAGAATCGACAGACGGTACGAACTGTCATGAAAAGTCGTTCAGAATGCGTGGAATTTTTGAGCGGACCAAAGGAAACCACGCCGACAAAAACGGCGATCCAGCGGAGTCTGGGCGACATCAACCAGCAAGAAGACATGCCGAATGCGAAGTACCCTTTTGACATGCCTTTCCATAGGCTTGGCGACCCTCTTGGCCGCCACCGAGGCAACCGCCTCTTCCAAGATCACGCGCACTTACCAGCCCGCCCCCGTTGACCTCCGTGTCCCGGTCCAGGGCAGCGCCCTTTTGACTTTCAACGCCAAGCCGGTCAAACCGACCAAGAGCGAGGCGCACCAGGTTACCCAGCGTGCCTACAGCATGATCGGCACGCCCTATCGCTGGGGTGGCACCACGCCCAAGCGCGGCTTCGATTGCAGCGGCCTGGTGAACTACGTGTTCCAGAACGTCGACGAAGTCGACCTGCCGCGTACCGCGCAGCAGATGTTCAGCATGCGCGGCAACTCGAAAGTCGCCCGCGGCGACCTGCAGCCCGGCGATCTGGTGTTCTTCCGCATCCACAATCGCCGCAATGTCGACCACGTCGGCATCTACGTCGGCGACAACCAGTTCGTCCACGCGCCGCGTCGCGGCCAGAAGGTCCGCGTCTCCGACCTCAGTGGCGACTACTGGAAGAAGCACTACACCGCCGCCCGCCGCATCCTGCCGGAAACCCTGGCCAAGGCCGATACCGGTGGCCGCTTCGACTGATATCTAGCCGGCGCTCTGCCCTTGCGGGAGAGCGCCTGTTTCCGTCTTTGAAAGCTGGCCCTACAAGCCGCGACGCGCCTGTCGGCGCAGCAGTCGCGCACTATCCCAACCGGTCAACAGCACGGCGATCCAGATCGGCCCGTAGGTCCAGATCTGTGCCGGGTTGAACGCCTCGCCCAGGAACAGTACGGCGATAGCGAACAGCAGCACCGGCTCGACGTAGCTCAGAATCCCGAACAGCCCCATGGGCAGCAGCCGGCTGGCCGCCATCATGGCCGCGAAGGCCAGCGCGCTGATCAGGCCCAGGAGCGGCAACAGCGCCCACAGGCGCGGCACCTCCTCCAGCACCTTGCCGCTGTCGGTTATCCACAGCGCCGCCAGGGCGAACGGCAGCAGCACCAGCATCTCGAAGACGAAGCCGGACAGCGAATCCACCGCCATCTTGCGCCGCAGCATGAAGTACGGCGGATAGCCCAGCGCGGTGATCAGGGTGAACCAGGAGAACGCGCGGGTCAGCCACAGCTCGTGCAGCACGCCAGCCAGCGCAAAGGCCACGGCGATGCCCTGCAGCGTGGTCAGGCGCTCGCCATAGAACACCCGGCCGCACAGCACCATGGTCAGCGGCAGCAGGAAATAGCCCAGCGACAGCTCCAGCGTGCGCCCGACCATCGGCGCCCAGATGAACACGCCCCACTGCACCAGCATCATCGCTGCCGTCAGCGGGAAGCACGCCAGCAACCACGGCTCGCGCAGCAGGCGCCGGCCGGCATCGCGCAGCACCCCACCCTGGCGGGTGAACAGCACCAGCAGCAGGACCATGGGAATCGACCAGACCACCCGGTGGGCGATCACCTGGATGCTGGTCAGCGGCTCCAGCGAATGGATGTAACCCGGCAGGGTCACGAACAGCGCGGAAGAAGCCAGGGACAGCGCAACGCCACGTCCAGAGATATTCATGCGTAGCGCTCCTTCTGACGGCGCAGGCCGAAACGGTTGACGCCCAGCGAGGCGACGATCACCGCACCACCCAGCGCCAGGCGCGGCAGGTCCGCGGCCTCGTTCCAGATCAGCAGGTTGATCAGCAGGCCGACCGGCACATGCAGATTGTTCATCACCGCCAGGGTGCCGGCATCCACCATCGTGCCGCCCTTGTTCCACCAGAACTGCCCCAGCGCGGTGGCCAGCAGGCCCATCCACACCAGAACGCCCCATTGCAGCTCGGTGGTCGGCAGCTTCTGCGGATTGCCGAACAGCAGCCAGCCCGGCAGCGCGATCAGCAGCGCGCCTACGAAGAAGTAGCCGAAGCGGCGGTACTGCGGGATATCGGACGGGTAACGCTGCACCAGATGCTTGTAGAACACCTGCCCCGCCGCGAAAGTGGCGTTGGCCACTTGCAGCAGCAGGAAGCCCTGGATGTAGTCGCCGCTGACGCCGTCGTAGCGGATGATCCCGGCGCCCAGCACCGCTACGGCAGCCGCCAGCAGCGCCCAGGCGTTGAAGCGACGGTTCAGCGCGTCATCGATCAGCGCCACATGCAGCGGCGTCAGTACGGTGAACAGCAGCACTTCCGGCACCGTCAGCACACGGAAGCTCTGGTAGAGGCAGACGTAGGTAATGCCGAACTGCAACGCGCCAGCCAGCATCACGCCGGCAATGAAGCGTGGTTCGACGCCGCGCCAGCGGGTCAGCGGCAGGAATACCAGGCCGGCCAGCACCACACGAGTCAGCACTGCGAAATAGCTGTCGACCTGCCCGGCGAGGTATTCGCCGATCAGGCTGAAGGAGAACGCCCAGAGGACGGTGACAAAAAGCAGATAAGGCATGGAAAAGGCGACCGGAACGGGGCAGGCAACATAGCGTCAGTCTCAGCGTAGAGAAAGCACTGCGCGCCCGCGCCCTGCGAAAGGCAGAAACGAAAAAGGGCGACCGAAGTCGCCCTTTTCCTTGGATGGTGAATCAGGGATTAGCCCTGGTTCTCCATCTGAGCACGGATCAGATCACCGATGGTGGTCGGACCAGTGTTTTCTACGTCTTGCTTGGTGCGCAGTTCTTTCATCGCATCTTTCTCGTCATCAACGTCTTTCGACTTGATGGAGAGGGAGATGACGCGGCTCTTACGGTCGATGCTGATGATCTTGGCTTCGACTTCTTCGCCTTCTTTCAGAACGTTGCGAGCGTCTTCAACGCGGTCACGGCTGATTTCGGAGGCTTTCAGGATGCCTTCGATTTCGCCGCCCAGGCTGATGACAGCGCCTTTGGCGTCAACTTCCTTCACGGTACCGCGAACGATGGTGCCTTTCTCGTTGATCGAGGCGTAGTTGGAGAACGGATCGTCTTCCAGCTGCTTGATGCCCAGCGAGATGCGCTCACGCTCCGGATCAACGGAGAGGATGACGGTTTCCAGCTCGTCGCCCTTCTTGAAGCGGCGAACGGCTTCTTCGCCAACTTCGTTCCAGGAGATGTCGGACAGGTGAACCAGACCGTCGATGCCGCCTTCCAGGCCGATGAAGATACCGAAATCGGTGATCGACTTGATGGTGCCGGAGATCTTGTCGCCCTTGTTGAAGCGGCCAGAGAAGTCTTCCCACGGGTTCGACTTGCACTGCTTGATGCCCAGGGAGATACGACGACGCTCTTCGTCGATGTCCAGAACCTGAACTTCCACTTCGTCGCCAACCTGAACGACTTTCGACGGGTGGATGTTCTTGTTGGTCCAGTCCATTTCGGAGACGTGTACCAGGCCTTCCACGCCCTCTTCCAGCTCGGCGAAGCAGCCGTAGTCGGTGAGGTTGGTGACGCGCGCGGTAACGCGGGTGCCTTCCGGGTAACGGGCTTTGATGGCAACCCATGGGTCTTCGCCCAGTTGCTTCAGGCCCAGGGATACGCGGTTGCGCTCGCGGTCGAACTTCAGAACCTTGACATCGATCTCGTCGCCAACGTTGACGATTTCCGACGGATGCTTGATACGCTTCCAGGCCATGTCGGTGATGTGCAGCAGACCATCGACGCCGCCCAGGTCAACGAACGCACCGTAGTCGGTGAGGTTCTTGACGATACCTTTGACCTGCTGGCCTTCCTGCAGCGATTCCAGCAGAGCTTCGCGCTCGGCGCTGTTTTCGGCTTCCAGGACGCTGCGACGGGAAACGACAACGTTGTTGCGCTTCTGGTCCAGCTTGATGACCTTGAACTCGAGCTCTTTGCCTTCCAGGTGAGTGGTGTCACGCACCGGACGCACGTCGACCAGCGAACCCGGCAGGAACGCGCGGATGCCGTTGACGTCGACGGTGAAGCCACCCTTGACCTTGCCGTTGATGACGCCTTTGACCACTTCGTCGGCAGAGAAAGCAGCTTCCAGAACGATCCAGCTCTCGGCACGCTTGGCTTTTTCGCGGGACAGCTTGGTTTCACCAAAGCCATCTTCTACCGCGTCCAGCGCAACGTGGACTTCGTCACCCACATTGATGGTCAGCTCGCCCTGTTCGTTGTAGAACTGCTCGACCGGGATGACGCCCTCGGATTTCAGACCGGCATGGACGGTGACCCAGTCACCATCGATGTCGACCACGATGCCGGTGATGATCGCACCCGGCTGCATGTCGAGGGATTTAAGACTTTCTTCAAAGAGTTCTGCGAAGCTTTCGCTCATGTCTATACCTGTAGTCAAAGGCTTGTAAGCCCGATTCCGCGCCACCAGCAGACACGGTCAAGTGATGAAAAAGAAGCCAGCAGGATCAAGACTGGTATCCCGCCGGCCCCCTGTTGCATCCGCGAAATACGGATGCTCCACATTCAGATTTTGGGGGAACGTTTCGCTCAATGTGGGCGAAACCCTCCCGATACAAGGTCTGGAATGGTAGCAATGGATGCCGCCCGCGTCAATCCACGGGCCGGGCCGCCAAAGCGTTTCGCGTGAATGCGAACTCCAGCCTGGGTTGGATATTTTCGCTCAGAGTTGGGTGATGGGTGGCACCGCCTGTCCGGCAACGCTGGATCGCCGGACAGACGCACCCCAGGAAGCGTCAGCCCCGCCCCTCCAGCTCCATCAACCGCGCCGCGTCGGCGAAGCGCAGCCACAAGCGTCCCTGCCAATCTAGCAGCGCAATCTGTTGGCCCTGCACATGACGGAACTGATGGCGCGGCAGCAGCCCATTATCCCGCTGCGCCGTGCGCAGTGCCGGCACCACCTCATTGCTCAGCCATTGCCGGAGGCTACGGTTCTCCGGGTGATAGAAGTACAGCAACAGCAGCGCATACACCCCGCTCTCGCTGACCAGCCAAAGCTCCTCTTCCTCGCCCGCCAGCTGCTCCCGCCGCGTCTGGTCCGGGTCCAGCTTGGCCGTCACGCGGGCGCCCAGATGGCTGGCCGTCAACTTGGCCAGGTCTCGCAGGACGAACCACGCCTGCTGATCGATCAGCACGCCGCGCAGGCGTCGCTGGTAACGCACGAAATACTGGGGAATCAGGCCATCGTCGGCCGGGAAGGACATCGAAGTGATCATGCAGTAGCTCCTTGCTCATCGAGAGGAAGCCGCCGCCCGGAACATCCGAGAAGGGAGGCGGACCGTGCAAGGGTGGAAAACCGGCTACCGAGAACAACCGCAAGAACCGGCCGGACCTGAGTCCGCCTCGCACGGCCCGCCATAGATAGCCAGAGACGACCGGCCCCAAGGGCCGGTCGATTACTGCTACAGCGTTTCTCGGTAAATTCAGGTTTCCACACCTGACCACGGCTGTTCCGTGGCGGAGAAAACGCTAAGCAGCAGGCTTGTAGGACCGCAATGCCATCGCTGAGTCAGGCAGTTCCTGAATGAACACCCCGCGCCTGACGGAGTGATCCGCGCCTGGGAAGCATGCTCAGGAAAGGATGGCGAGGGTGACAGGTCGAAGGATTCGCGTATGTCAGGCAAATCGCCAGGAGCTATAGGAGGGCGGATAACGCTGCGCGTTATTTGCCCTACACAGACGCCACATCGTGGAATCAGTCGTCGGGCAAAAGTTACACGCGCCCGTGCACAGCTCCGGCGCACTTCTCGGCATTCGCCACTGATAGCAATACCAGCGGAAAGAAACTTCGAGAATTCATGGAATATGCGGCTTATAGAATGCAGGAGCACTCCGCCGGAGCAGGCAGGCACGCCCTAAGGAACAGCAGAATTCGTCCGAGCCTTAGCGGCTCGGACGAAATTCAGTGGATCAGTCGGCCAATCCCAGCCGCGCCACTTCAGCGAGGATGCTGTCGACCACCTCGTCGATGCTCATCGAGGTAGAGTCCACCAGGATGGCACCGACGGCGGGCTTGAGCGGGGCGACGGCGCGTTGGCTGTCGCGTTCGTCGCGGGCGCTGATTTCTTCGGCCAACTGGGCCTGGTCGCTGTCGATGCCCTTGCCCTTGAGCTGCAGGTAGCGGCGACGGGCGCGTTCCTCGGCGGAAGCGGTGAGGAAGATCTTCAGCGGGGCGCTGGGGAAGACCACGGTGCCCATGTCACGGCCGTCGGCTACCAGGCCCGGCGCTTCAAGGAAGGCGCGCTGGCGTTGCAGCAGCGCATCACGCACCGCCGGCAGTGCGGCGACTTGCGAGGCGCCGGCACCCACCTGCTCGGTACGGATGACGTCGGTGACGTCTTCGCCTTCGAGGATGATGTGCTGACCCTGGCCGCCCTTGGCGTGAGTGAACTGCACGTCCAGGTGCGCGGCCAGGACCTTGAGGGCTTCCTCATTGGTCAGGTCGATGCCGTGATTACCGGCGGCGAACGCCAGCAGGCGATACAGCGCGCCGGAGTCCAGCAGGTTCCAGCCCAGGCGCTTGGCCAGCAGACCGGCGACGGTGCCCTTGCCCGAGCCGCTGGGGCCGTCGATGGCGAGGACCGGCCATTCGCCGTTCATCAGTTCTGCTCCTCGGCGACGCGGATGCCCGCGCCGGAGGCCAACCCGAGGAAGTTCGGGAAGGAGGTCGCAACGTTGGCGCAGTCGTGGATGCGGATCGGCGCGCCGGCACGCAGGGAGGCCACGCTGAAGGACATGGCGATGCGGTGGTCGCCGTGGCTCCAGACTTCGCCGCCGCCGTAACTGCCGCCGTCGATGATGATGCCGTCCGGGGTCGGTTCGCACTTCACGCCCAGGGCCAGCAGGCCGTCGGCCATGACCTGGATGCGGTCGGATTCCTTCACCCGCAGTTCTTCCGCGCCGCGCAGGACGGTACGGCCAGTGGCGTTGGCGGCAGCGACGAAGAGTACCGGGAACTCGTCGATGGCCAGCGGCACCAGGTCTTCGGGGATGTCGATGCCCTTGAGCTGGGCCGAACGCACGCGGATGTCGGCAACCGGCTCGCCGCCCACTTCACGCTGGTTTTCCAGGGTGATGTCGGCGCCCATCAGCTTGAGGATGTCGATGATGCCGGTACGGGTCGGGTTGATGCCGACGTGCTCCAGGGTCAGGTCGGAACCTTCGGCAATGCTCGCGGCGACCAGGAAGAAGGCCGCCGAGGAGATGTCGGCCGGCACTTCGATGGCGGTGGCGGTGAGCTTGTGGCCGGACTCGACGCGGGCGGTGGCGCCTTCGACATCGACCGGGTAGCCGAAGCCGCGCAGCATGCGCTCGGTGTGGTCGCGGGTCGGGGCCGGCTCGGTGGTGGAGGTTTCACCTGCGGCATACAGGCCGGCTAGCAGCAGGCAGGACTTCACCTGGGCGCTGGCCATCGGCATGTCGTAGTGCATGCCGGTGAGTTTCTGGCCGCCACGGATGGTCAGCGGCGGGCGGCCTTCGGGGCCGGTCTCGATCACTGCACCCATTTCCCGCAGCGGCTTGGCGACGCGGTTCATCGGGCGCTTGGACAGCGAGGCGTCGCCGGTCAGGGTGGTGTCGAACGGCTGGGCGGCGAGCAGGCCGCTGAGCAGGCGCATGGAGGTGCCGGAGTTGCCCAGGTAGATCGGGCCGGGCGGGGTCTTCAGGCCGTGCAGGCCTACACCATGCACGGTCACGCGGCCGTGGTGCGGGCCTTCGATGACCACGCCCATGTCGCGGAACGCCTGGATGGTGGCGAGGGCGTCTTCACCTTCGAGGAAGCCTTGCACCTCGGTCGTGCCTTCGGCGAGGGAGCCGAGCATGATCGAACGGTGGGAAATGGACTTGTCGCCCGGTACGCGAACACGTCCGGAGAGGCGGCCACCCGGCTGGGCCAGGAAAATCAGGTCATTGTTGTGCATGGCGTCCACATAGGCCCGGCGGGCCAGGATTTTGCTGAAATGCTCGCGAGCAACCCGGGCGCGGGTGAAGACGCCCATCAGTTGTTGCCCGTCCCCTTTATCGACGGCCTCGCGCAGGTCGTCGAGGTCGTCACGGAATACGTCGAGGATGCGCAGCACCGCCTCGCGGTTGGCGAGGAAGATGTCGTGCCACATCACCGGGTCGCTGCCGGCAATCCGCGTGAAGTCGCGGAAGCCGCCAGCGGCATAGCGGAAGATTTCCAGATTCTCGCTGCGTTTGGCCAGCGAGTCGACCAGCGTGAAGGCCAGCAGGTGCGGCAGGTGGCTGGTGGCGGCGAGGACTTCGTCGTGGTGTTCGACGGCCATCTGCTCGACATCCGCACCCAGCTCGCGCCAGAGGCGCTCGACACATTGGATCGCATCCGCGTCGGCATTATCCAGCGGCGTGAGGATGACTTTATGACGGCGGAACAATTTTGCGTTGGCCGCCTCCACTCCGCTCTGCTCGGAACCGGCGATGGGGTGGCCGGGAACGAAGCGTGCCGGCATGCCGCCGAACACTGCTTGCGCAGCGCGCACCACGTTGCCCTTGGCGCTGCCAACGTCGGTGAGAATGGCGTTGCCGATGTCGAGACTGGCGAGTTCGCCGAGGACCTTCTCCATGGCCAGGATCGGCACGGCGAGCTGGATCACGTCGGCGTCGCGGCAACCGGCAGCAAGGCTTTCCTCGCAGCGATCGACCACGCCCAGTTCCACCGCCGCGCGGCGGGTCTGCGGGTCACGGTCGACACCGACCACTTCCTCGAACAGGCCTTTCTCGCGGATGCCCTTGGCGAAGGAGCCGCCGATCAGGCCGAGCCCCACCACCACCAGGCGGCGCAGCTTGTGCGGCTGGACATCAGGCACGGGCGAGCACCTTGGCCAGCGCGTCGAGGAAGCGGGCGTTCTCGGCCGGCAGGCCGATGGAGATGCGCAGGTGCTGCGGCATGCCGTAGCCACCCACCGGACGAACGATCACGCCCTCGGCGAGCAGGGCCTGGTAGACCGGGCCGGCATCGCGTTTGAGGTCCACGGCGATGAAGTTGCCCTTGGAGGGAATCCATTGCAGGTCCAGGGCGCGCAGACCGTTTTCCAGCTGGGCCATGCCTTCGTCGTTGATGCGCTTGCCTTCGGCCAGGTACTGCGCGTCATCCAGCGCGGCGCAGGCAGCGGCCAGGGCCAGGCTGTTGACGTTGAACGGCTGGCGTACGCGGTTGAGCACATCGGCGACCTGCGCCGAGGAGATCGCGTAGCCGACCCGCAGCGACGCCAGGCCGTAGGCCTTGGAGAAGGTCCGCGAGACCAGCAGGTTCGGGTAGCGCGCCAGGTACTTCAGGCCGTCCGGCAGCTCTTCGCCTTCGGCGTATTCGATGTAGGCCTCGTCGAGCACCACCAGGACGCTTTCCGGAACCTTCGAGAGGAAGCGCTCCAGCGCGTCCGGGCCGAACCAGGTGCCGGTGGGGTTGTTCGGGTTGGCGATGAAGACCACGCGGGTGTTGGCGTCGATGGCGGCCAGCATGGCCTCCAGGTCATGACCCCAGTCTTTCGCCGGCACGACCTTGCCCTGGGCGCCGACGGCCTGGGTGGAGATCGGGTAGACGGCGAAGGCGTACTGGCTGAACACGGCGTTCAGGCCGGGCGCGAGGTAGGCGCGGGCCACCAGGTCGAGGATGTCGTTGGAGCCGTTGCCCAGGGTGACCTGCGTGGTGTCGACGCCGCAACGGGCGGCCAGGCGGCTCTTCAGTTCGAAGCCGTTGCCGTCGGGGTAGCGGGTCAGCTCGGCCAGTTCGGCACGGATCGCTTCGAGGACCTTCGGGCTCGGGCCCAGCGGGTTCTCGTTGCTGGCCAGCTTGACGATGCCGGCGGGGTCGAGTTTCAGCTCGCGAGCCAGTTCATCGACCGGCTTGCCGGGCACGTAGGGGGAAAGTTTCTGCACGCCCGGTTGGGCCAGGGCAAGGAAATCACAGCTCATGGGGCATCTCTCTCGAGTGGGGCCGCTCAGAAGGCTTCGATATAGCCGGCGGTCACCATGTAATTGCAGATGCGGTCGACGGCTTCCTCGACCGATAGCTTGGAAGTGTCGAGGGTCAGTTCGGCAGCCAGGGGCGCCTCGAAGGGCGAATCGATGCCGGTGAACTGCTTCAGCTCGCCGGCCCGCGCCTTGCGGTAGAGCCCCTTGGGATCACGCTCTTCGCAAACGCTCAGCGGCGTGGAGACGTGTACCTCGACGAAGCGCGCCGGCAACAGCTCGCGGACCAGGTCGCGATCGGCACGGAAGGGCGAGATGAACGCAGCAATGGCGATCAGCCCCGCATCCACCATCAGCGCTCCGACTTCGCCGACCCGGCGGATGTTCTCGCAGCGGTCGTCGGCGCTGAAGCCGAGGTCACGGTTCAGGCCGTGGCGCAGGTTGTCGCCGTCGAGCAGGTAGGTATGCCGTCCCACTGCGAACAGCCGCCGCTCCAGGGCGTCGGCCAGGGTGGACTTGCCCGAGCCGCTGAGGCCGGTCAGCCAGATCATGCAGGGGCGCTGAGCCTTGATTGCCGCGCGCCCGTCACGATCCACCGCCAGGGATTGCCAGCGGAGGTTGCGCTCCATCAGAGCACGGCCTTCGGGTACGAGCCCAGCACCTTCAGGGCAACGGCTTCGCTGTTGATCTTCTCCAGCACGTCCTTGATCAGCGGGTCCTTGTGGTGGCCGACGAAGTCGATGAAGAACACGTAGGTCCACTTGCCGCTGCGCGACGGGCGGGTCTCGATGCGGGTCAGGTCGATGCCGTTGTTGTGGAACGGCACCAGCAGCTCGTGCAGGGCGCCCGGCTTGTTGCGCATGGAGACGATGATGGAAGTCTTGTCGTCGCCGGTGGGCGGCACTTCCTGATTGCCGATCATGAGGAAGCGCGTGGAGTTGTCCGGGCGGTCCTCGATCTTCTCGTGCAGCTTGTCCAGGCCGTACAGGCTGGCGGCCATGTCGCCGGCAATCGCCGCGCTGTTCCACTCGCTCTTGACCCGCTTGGCGGCGTCGGCGTTGCTGGAGACCGCCACGCGCTCGACGTTCGGGTAGTGCGCGTCCAGCCACTTGCGGCACTGGGCCAGGGACTGGGCGTGGGAGTAGATGCGGGTGATGTTGCTGGTCTTGGTGTTCTCGCCCACCAGCAGGTGGTGGTGGATACGCAGTTCCACCTCGCCACAGATCACCATGTCGTGTTCGAGGAAGCTGTCGAGGGTGTGGTTGACCGCGCCCTCGGTGGAGTTTTCCACCGGCACCACGCCGAAGTTCACCGCACCGGCGGCGACTTCGCGGAACACTTCGTCGATGGCAGCCATCGGCGTACTGATCACCGCGTGGCCGAAGTGCTTGAGCGCCGCGGCCTGGGTGAAGGTGCCTTCCGGGCCGAGGTAGGCCACTTTCAGCGGCTGCTCCAGGGCCAGGCAGGAGGACATGATCTCGCGGAACAGACGAGCGACTTCCTCGTTGTCCAGCGGGCCCTTGTTCAGCTCCATGATGTGCTTGAGCACCCAGGCCTCGCGCTCGGGCCGGTAGAACACCGGCTTCTCGCCTTCGGGCAGGGCGGCCATCTTCACGCGCGCCACGTCGGTGGCGCAGCGGGCGCGTTCGCTGATCAGCTCGAGGATCTTCTCGTCGAGGCTGTCGATGCGTACGCGCAAAGCCTTGAGCTGGTCAGCGTCGCTCATCAGCCGTGCTCCTTCTCGAACTCGGCCATGTAGCCGACCAGGGCTTCGATGGCGTCCAGGCCGAGGGCGTTATAGATGGAGGCACGCATGCCGCCCACCGAACGGTGGCCCTTCAGGTTGAGCAGGCCGCGCGCGTCGGCACCTTCGAGGAAGGCCTTGTCGAGCTTCTCGTCGGCCAGGCGGAACGGCACGTTCATCCAGGAGCGGGCGCTGGGCTGGATCGGGTTGGTGTAGAAGTCGCTGTTGTCGATGAAGCCGTACAGCATGTCCTTCTTGGCGCGGTTGCGCTGCTCCATGGCGTCGACGCCGCCCTGCTCCTTCAGCCATTCGAAGACCAGGCCGGAGAGGTACCAGGAGTAGGTTGCCGGGGTGTTGTACATGGAGCCGTTATCGGCGGCGACCTTGTAGTTGAGCATGGTCGGGCAGCTGCTGCGGGCGCGGCCCAACAGGTCTTCGCGAACGATGACAACGACCAGACCGGACGGGCCGATGTTCTTCTGCGCGCCGGCGTAGATCAGGCCGAACTTCGACACGTCGGTCGGGCGCGAGAGGATGTCCGAGGACATGTCCACCACCAGCGGGACGTCACCGACTTGCGGAATCCAGTCGAACTCCAGACCGCCGATGGTCTCGTTGGACGCGTAATGCAGGTAGGCGGCGTCCTTGGTCAGGTTCCACTCGTTCTGCCCGGGGATGGCGAAGTAGTCGTACTGGGATGCGCTGGCAACCACGTTGACGTTGCCGTAGCGGCGAGCCTCTTCGATGGCCTTCTTCGACCAGATGCCGGTTTCCACGTAGTCCGCCACGCCGTCTTCGGGCAGCAGGTTCAGCGGGATCTCGGCGAACTGCTGGCTGGCGCCGCCCTGCAGGAACAGCACCTTGTAGTTCGACGGCACGCCCATCAGGTCGCGCAGGTCCTGCTCGGCCTTCTCGGCGATGGCCACGTAGTCGTCGCTACGGTGGCTCATCTCCATGACCGACAGGCCCTTGCCCTGCCAATCCAGCAGTTCGGCGCGGGCGCGCTCCAGCACCGCGGTGGGAAGCGCCGCGGGACCGGCGCAGAAGTTAAAGGCTCGCTTGCTCACATCCACTCTCGCTATCAGTCTTCGCTGGCCTGCGGGGCTTCTTCAGCCGCGGCTTCGCCTGCTTCTGGGTTCTCGTCCGACACTTCGCCTTCGACGACTTCGCCGTCGATGACGTCGTCTTCGTCGTCCACCACGGTCGGCTCCTGCACCCGCTCCAGGCCCACGACGGTCTCGTCGGCAGCCAGCTTGATGAGGATCACGCCCTGGGTGTTACGGCCAGCGCCGCGGACTTCGTCGACACGGGTACGCACCAGGGTGCCCTGGTCGGAAATCAGCATGATTTCCTCGCCATCCAGCACCTGCACGGCGCCTACCAGGTTGCCGTTACGCTCGTTGATCACCATGGCGATCACGCCCTGGCCACCACGACCGCGACGCGGGTAGTCGGCCAGCGGGGTGCGCTTGCCGTAGCCACGCTCGGAGGCGCTGAGGATCTGCGCTTCGCGGCATTCGGGGATCAGCATGGAGATGATGCGCTGGCCTTCGACCAGGCGCATGCCGCGCACGCCACGGGCGTTACGGCCCATGATGCGGACCTTGCTTTCCTTGAAGCGGATCACCTTGCCGGCGTTGGAGAACATCATCACGTCCTTCGAACCGTCGGTGATGGCGGCGGCGATCAGCGAGTCGCCCTCTTCCAGCTTCAGGGCGATCAGGCCGTTGGAACGCGGCTTGGTGAACTGGATCAGCGGGGTCTTCTTCACGGTGCCCTTCATGGTGGCCATGAAGATGTACGCGCCAGTCGGCTCGTCCTGGCTGAAGTCGGCGTCATCGCCCTCTTCGGCCTCTTCGGCTTCCACCACTTCGGCAACCTGCTCGGCGACCACGTCGTCGTCATCGCCCTCGTCACCGGCGAACTGGGCGCGCACGGCTTCCAGGTCGATCTGCAGCATCGCGGTGATGCGCTCGCCTTCGTCCAGCGGCAACAGGTTCACCAGCGGACGGCCACGGGCGGTACGCGAGGCTTCCGGGATTTCGAAGGTGCGCAGCCAGTAGACCTTGCCCTTGCTGGAGAACAGCAGCAGGGTGGCGTGGCTGTTGGCGACCAGCAGGTGTTCGATGTAGTCCTCGTCCTTCACGCCACTGGCGGACTTGCCCTTGCCACCACGGCGCTGGGCCTCGTAGGCGGCCAGCGGCTGGGACTTGGCGTAGCCGCCGTGGGAGATGGTCACCACGCGCTCTTCTTCGGTAATCAGGTCGGCGATGGTCAGGTCCATCTGCGACGCGACGATCTCGGTGCGGCGGGCATCGCCGAACTCGGCCTTGACCTTCTCCAGCTCCTCGCGGATGACTTCCATCAGGCGCTCGGGGTTGGTCAGGATGCGGATCAGCTCGCCGATCAGAGTGAGGATTTCCTGGTACTCGGACAGGAGCTTCTCGTGCTCCAGGCCGGTCAGGCGGTGCAGGCGCAGTTCCAGGATGGCCTGGGCCTGTTCCGGCGACAGGTAGTACTTGCCTTCGCGCAGGCCGTATTGCTCGTCCAGGTCTTCCGGACGGCAGGAGTCGGCACCGGCGCGCTCGACCATGGCTTCCACGGCGCTGGATTCCCAGGCGGTGGCGATCAGGCGCTCCTTGGCTTCGGCCGGGGTCGGCGAGGACTTGATCAGCTCGATCACCGGGTCGATGTTCGACAGGGCGACGGCCTGGCCTTCGAGGATGTGGCCGCGCTCGCGAGCCTTGCGCAGCTCGTAGACGGTGCGGCGGGTCACCACTTCGCGGCGGTGACGGACGAACACCTCGAGCATGTCCTTGAGGTTCATCGTGCGCGGCTGACCGTCGACCAGGGCCACCACGTTGATGCCGAAGACGCTCTGCAGCTGGGTCTGGGCGTAGAGGTTGTTGAGCACGACCTCGCCCACTTCGCCGCGGCGCAGCTCGATGACCACGCGCATGCCGTCCTTGTCGGACTCGTCGCGCAGCTCGGTGATGCCTTCGATCTTCTTCTCTTTCACCAGCTCGGCGATCTTCTCGATCAGGCGGGCCTTGTTCAGCTGGTAGGGCAGCTCGGTGATGATGATCTGCTGGCGGTTGCCGCCCTTCTCCATGTCCTCGATGGTGGCGCGGGCACGGATATAGACGCGGCCACGACCGGTGCGATAGGCCTCGATGATGCCCGCACGGCCGTTGATGATGCCCGCGGTCGGGAAGTCCGGACCGGGGATGTACTGCATCAGGTCATCGATGGACAGCTCGGGGTTGTCCATCAACGCCAGGCAGCCGTTGATCACCTCGGTGAGGTTGTGCGGCGGGATGTTGGTCGCCATGCCCACGGCAATACCGCTGGAACCGTTGACCAGCAGGTTGGGGATCTTGGTCGGCATGACCGCCGGGATCTGCTCGGTGCCGTCGTAGTTGGGCACCCAGTCGACGGTTTCCTTGTCCAGGTCCGCCAGCAGCTCATGGGCGAGCTTGGACATGCGCACTTCGGTGTATCGCATGGCCGCGGCGTTGTCGCCGTCCACCGAACCGAAGTTGCCCTGGCCGTCGACCAGCATGTAGCGCAGCGAGAAGGGCTGGGCCATGCGGACGATGGTGTCGTACACCGCGGTGTCGCCGTGCGGGTGGTACTTACCGATCACGTCGCCGACCACACGGGCAGACTTCTTGTAGGGCTTATTCCAGTCGTTGCCCAGTTCGCTCATGGCGTACAGGACGCGCCGGTGCACGGGCTTCAAGCCGTCGCGCGCATCGGGCAGGGCACGACCGACGATCACGCTCATGGCGTAATCGAGGTAGGACTGTCGGAGTTCGTCTTCGATGTTGACCGGGAGGATTTCTTTGGCCAGTTCGCCCATGAGAAGCCTGGTTCCTTTTTCAAATGTGACTCCACCCGGCCCGTCCTGAGCCCGGCGGAGCGCGGTGCGCCATCAAAGCGCCACCGACTCTCTACAAATCAACGACTTGGCCGTTGATCCGCGATGCTGTGGGGGGCGCAAAAAAGCCCCATCAAGAACCGTCGGAGCTTACCACAAGCCCGGGTCAAACCCTACCCTCGGCCAAGCCCCTCGATGAATTGCCGCAGGCCCCGTCAATGCAGGCGCTTGCGGCTCATCAGCTGGGCCATCCGCTCGGTGTCCGGACGCTCGACGACGCCGCGCTCGGTCACGATGGCGTCGATCAGGTCGGCCGGGGTCACGTCGAACACCGGATTGAAGGCTTCCACGTCGGCAGCGACACGTTTGCCGCCAATTTCCAGGAGTTCGCGACCGTCGCGCTCCTCGATCGGGATGTCCTCGCCGCTTTCCAGGCCCATGTCGATGGTCGAACTGGGCGCCACCACCATGAAACGCACGCCGTGGTGCATGGCGGTGACCGCCAGCTGGTAGGTGCCGATCTTGTTGGCGACGTCGCCGTTGGCGGTGATGCGGTCGGCGCCGACGATGACCCAGGTGATGCTTTCGGTCTTCATCAGGTGCGCAGCGGCCGCGTCCACATTCAATGTGACCGGCACGCCTTCGTTGGCCAGCTCCCAGGCGGTCAGCCGGGCGCCCTGCAGCCAGGGCCGCGTCTCGTCGGCGTAGACCCGCTCGATCAGCCCTTCCAGGTGCGCCGCGCGCAGCACACCCAGCGCGGTGCCGAAGCCGCCGGTGGCCAGGGCGCCGGTGTTGCAGTGGGTGAGAATCTTCTGCGGGCCGCCGTGGTGCTTGCGGATCAGGTCCACGCCCAACTGGGCCATGGTCAGGTTCGCCTCGCGGTCGCTCTCGTGGATCGCCACGGCCTCGGCTTCCAGCAGCGGCAGCGGGTCTTCGCCCGGCTTCAGGCGCTCCAGGCGGTCGCGCATGCGGTTCAGCGCCCAGAACAGGTTGACCGCGGTCGGCCGCGATTCGGCCAGCACGGTGAAGTCTTCCTCCAGCGCTGCGCGCCAGTCGCCACCAGCCGCCACGCGGGCGCGCAGGCCCAGCACCAGGCCGTAGGCGGCAGCGATGCCGATGGCCGGCGCGCCGCGCACGACCATCTGGCGGATGGCGTCGGCTACGCCTTCGGCGCTCTCATAGGACAGCCAGGTTTCCTCCAGCGGCAGCAGGCGCTGGTCCAGCAGACGGAGAGTGCCCTTGCGCCAATCAATGGCCGTGACCCGTTCGGCCGCCAACAGTCGCTCACGCATGGAACACCTCTTCATTTCAATGGAATCGCAGGCCCTTCCCGGCCCCCAGGAATCTTCCCGCGCAGGCGGGTAAAAGCGCCGAGTATACCGAGCCTGCGGCGGTGGCGCTCGGCTATACTCGGCGCCTTTATCCACGCGCCCAGGATGCGCTTCATGCCGACCGCAAAAGCCCCGCTCGACCTGCTGCTCTTCCCCACCTGGATAGTCCCCGTGGAACCCGCCGGCGTGGTCCTGCAGGGCCACGGCATGGGCATCCGCGACGGCCGCATCGCCCTCCTCGCCCCGCGCGCCGAAGCGCTGCGCCACCCGGCGACGGAAACCCGCGAGCTGCCGGGCATGCTGCTCTCCCCCGGCCTGATCAACGCCCACGGCCATGCGGCGATGAGCCTGTTCCGCGGCCTGGCGGACGACCTCGCGCTGATGACCTGGCTGCAGGAGCACATCTGGCCGGCGGAAGCGAAGTGGGTCGGCGAGGACTTCGTCCGCGACGGCACCGAACTGGCCATCGCCGAGCAGCTCAAGGGCGGCATCACCTGCTTCTCCGACATGTACTTCTTCCCGCAGGTCGCCTGCGAAGTGGTGCACAAGGCCGGCGTGCGCGCGCAGATCAGCGTGCCGGTGCTGGACTTCCCGGTGCCCGGCGCCCGCGACGCCGACGATGCTATCCGCCAGGGCCTGGCGCTGCGCGACGACCTCAAGCACCACCCGCGCATCAAGGTGGCCTTCGGCCCGCACGCGCCCTACACGGTCAGCGACGACAAGCTGGAAAACATCCTGATGCTCGCCGAGGAACTGGACGCCGGCATCCATATGCACGTCCACGAGACCGCCTTCGAGGTCCAGCAGGCGCTGGAGAAGCACTGCGAGCGGCCGCTGGCCCGCCTGCATCGCCTCGGCCTGCTCGGCCCGCGCTTCCAGGCCGTGCACATGACCCAGGTGAACGAAGAGGACCTGGCCATGCTGGTGGAAACCAACAGCTCGGTGGTGCACTGCCCCGAATCCAACCTCAAGCTGGCCAGCGGCTTCTGCCCGGTGGAACGGCTGTGGCAGGCCGGCGTCAACGTCGCCATCGGCACCGACGGCGCCGCCAGCAACAATGACCTGGACCTGCTCGGCGAAACCCGCACCGCCGCCCTGCTGGCCAAGGCCGTGGCCGGCCAGGCCACCGCGCTGGACGCCCACCGCGCCCTGCGCATGGCCACCCTGAATGGCGCCCGCGCGCTGGGCATGGAGCAGGAGACCGGCAGCCTGGAGCTGGGCAAGTCTGCCGACATTACCGCCTTCGACCTTTCCGGGCTGGCGCAGCAGCCGGTGTACGAGCCCGTTTCGCAGGTCATCTATGCCAGCGGCCGCGACTGCGTGCGCCACGTGTGGGTCGGCGGCAAGCAGTTGCTGGAAGACGGCAGACTCACCCGCCTGGACGAAGAGCGGCTGATTGCCGTGGCTGGCGAATGGGGCCGCAAGATCGCCGGCGCCTGAGCCCCACCCTCCCAGTGCTGCGACAATCTGTCATGCCGCGCCCCATCCGGTGAACGAAGCTGGCATCATAGTCAGCCTTCGTTTCCAGCTTTTTGATCAATAGGGACACCATGAGCAACGTCGACCACGCCGAGATCGCCAAATTCGAGGCCCTCGCCCACCGCTGGTGGGACCGCGAAAGCGAGTTCAAGCCCCTGCACGACATCAACCCGCTGCGGGTCAACTGGATCGACGAGCGCGTCGGCCTCGCCGGCAAGAAGGTGCTCGACGTCGGCTGCGGCGGCGGCATACTCAGCGAAGCCATGGCCCAGCGCGGCGCCACCGTCACCGGTATCGACATGGGCGAAGCGCCCCTGGCGGTCGCCCAGCTGCACCAGCTGGAATCCGGCGTGCCGGTGGAATACCGCCGCATCACCGCCGAAGACCTGGCCGAAGAGATGCCCGAGCAGTTCGACGTGGTGACCTGCCTGGAGATGCTCGAACACGTGCCGGACCCGGCTTCGGTCATCCGTGCCTGCTACAGGATGGTCAAGCCCGGCGGCCAGGTGTTCTTCTCCACCATCAACCGCAACCCGAAGGCCTACCTGTTCGCCATCGTCGGTGCGGAGTACGTGATGCGCCTGCTGCCGCGCGGCACCCACGACTTCAAGAAGTTCATCCGTCCCTCCGAGCTGGGCGCCTGGTCGCGTGACGCAGGCCTGGCGGTCAAGGACATCATCGGCCTGACCTACAACCCGCTGACCAAGCACTACAAGCTGGCCAACGATGTTGACGTCAACTACATGATCCAGACCCTGCGCGAGGAGTGAGTCGCATGCTCAGAGCGGTTCTCTTCGACATGGACGGCACCTTGCTGGACACCGCGCCGGACTTCATCGCCGTGTGCCAGGCGATGCTCAAGGACCACGGCCGCGCGCCGATCGCCGACCAGCGCATCCAGGACGTGGTCTCCGGCGGCGCCCGCGCCATGGTTGCCGCGACCTTCGACATGGACCCGGAAGCCCCCGGCTTCGAGGCCCTGCGCCAGGAGTTCCTCGACCGCTACCAGGAGCATTGCGCCGTCTTCACCCGCCCGTACGACGGCATGGCCGAACTGCTGGAGAGCATCGAGCAGTCGCGGCTGATCTGGGGCGTGGTGACCAACAAGCCGGTGCGCTTCGCCGCGCCGATCATGGAGCAGCTGGGCCTGGCCGAGCGCTCCGCCGTGCTGGTCTGCCCGGACCACGTGAGCAAGAGCAAGCCGGACCCGGAAATGCTCCTGCTGGCCTGCAGCCAGCTGAAGGTCGATCCGTCCGAAGTGCTGTTCATCGGTGACGACCTGCGCGACATCGAGTCGGGCCGCGCCGCCGGGACCAAGACCGCAGCCGTGCGCTACGGCTATATCCACCCGGACGACAATCCCGCGCACTGGGGCGCCGACGTCATCGTCGATGCTCCCCGCGACCTGCTCGCCGTCCTCGATCGCGCCCTCTGCTCCTGCTGAGCCGAATTCCCGGGAGCCCGTCGCGCTGACGGGCTCCGCCAAGGAGAAACCATGTTCGACTATTCCACCCGCCCCGACCTCCTCAAGGGCCGCGTGATCCTGGTCACCGGCGCCGGTCGTGGCATCGGCCGGGCCGCTGCGCTCACCTATGCAGCCCACGGCGCCACCGTGCTGCTGCTGGGCAAGACCGAGGACTTCCTCAACGAGGTCTACGACCTGATCGTCGCCGCCGGCCATCCGGAACCGGTGGTGATCCCGCTGAACCTGGAAACCACCCTGCCGCACCAGTACGACGAACTGGCGGCGATGATCGAGAAGGAATTCGGCAAGCTCGACGGCCTGCTGCACAACGCCTCGATCCTCGGCTTGCGCTCGCCCATCGAGCAGATTTCCACCGACAACTTCACCCGCGTCATGCAGGTGAACGTCAACGCCATGTTCAGCCTCACCCATACCCTGCTGCCGCTGCTCAAGCTCTCCGAGGACGCCTCGGTGGTCTTCACCTCCAGCAGTGTCGGTCGCAAGGGCCGCGCCTACTGGGGCGCCTACGCGGTGTCGAAGTTCGCCACCGAAGGTCTGATGCAGGTGCTGGCGGACGAGTGCGAGGACATCACCCGCGTGCGCGCCAACAGCGTCAACCCCGGCGCCACCCGCACCGCCATGCGTGCCCACGCCTATCCGGGCGAGAACGCCTACAACAACCCGGCACCCGAAGAGATCATGCCGGTCTACCTGTACCTCATGGGCCCGGACAGCAAGGGCGTGAACGGCCAGGCCTTCAACGCCCAGGACTGATTTCCGCCCTGCAGAAACGGTACTGACGTACCAGCGGCGCTGGCCTGCAGCCCAGCAACGGCGCCGCTTCCCGCCAAATTTCCGGCTCCTTGCACGCTCCCACCCCGGCAAAGTGCCACTATTTCGCCAGACTTCTGGCGAAACCTTCCCTCACCGGGGAACCCTGACCGCCACCGGTCGGTCAATACGGCGACTTTTCAGGCCTTTCCGCGCCCTGGCACGGAAATCGCTCTGTCCCTGTGAACGCCGTAAAAATGGTCACCGCCATGGTTCCTCCCAAGCAGTCCAACACCATCGATTTCGATGCTGCCAAGCTCCAGCGCCTGGCCACCCAGCAAGCGCGCAAACCGGTCCGCCGGCGCCCGCTGGACCTGCTCAGCCTGCGCCAGCAGCTGAACCTGCAATTGCAGGCCAGCCTGGAGGCCGAACGGATCCTTGCGGTGTTCTTCCGCGAGATCCAGCAGATGCTGCCGGTGGATTACCTGGCCTACGCCCACGCCGGCGCCGACTATCGGCTGGAGTTCGGTGAAGTGGCGCGGCATGGTGCCGACTACCGCCTGACCCACGGCAGCGAATACCTCGGCGAGATCGGCTTCCGCCGCGCCCAGCGCTTCAACGACGCCGAGCTGGCGCAGCTGGAATCGCTGATGGCCTGCCTGCTCTACCCGCTGCGCAACGCCCTGCTCTACCGCGCCGCCGTGCAGTCGGCGCTGCGCGATGCGCTGACCGGCACCGGCAACCGCATCGCCATGGACCAGACCCTGAGCCGCGAAGTGGAAGTGGCGCGGCGCCACCTGCTGCCGCTGTCGATCCTCATGCTCGACCTCGACCACTTCAAGCAGATCAACGATGCCCACGGCCACAGCGTCGGCGACGACGCCCTGCGCGCCGTGGCCACGGCCCTGAAGAACAGCCTGCGCAACGTCGACGTGGTGTTCCGCTTCGGCGGCGAAGAATTCCTCGTGCTGCTCTCCAATACCCCGGGCGTTGCCGCCGCGCAGGTCGGTGAACGGCTGCGCGCTGCCGTGGAGGAGCTGAACCTGGCCGCCGACGGCAAACCCTTGCCGCTGTCGATCAGCCTGGGCTGCGCCACCCTCAACGCCGGTGAGTCGGTGGACGACCTGCTGCGCCGCGCCGACACAGCCCTCTACGAAGCCAAGCGCGACGGCCGCAATCGGTTGGCCTGCGCCAGCTGAATCGCCGGCTGACGCTCCCCCTCCCGCCGGCAAGCACGGTCCCTGTAGGAGCGAGCTTGCTCGCGAACGGATTTCCCGGCAGCTCTGGCGTCAAGCGGGTTCGCGAGCAAGCTCGCTCCTACCTAAGCCCTCACTCGGGCAAATAGCAGGCAATAAAAAAGGGCTCCGAGGAGCCCTTTGCCATTACAGCTGTCGCTTAGCGCTTGAAGCCCGGACGCATGCCGTCACCGGCAGCTTGCGGACGACGCTTGGCGATCGGCTTGCGGGCGGGCTTGCCGGGACGCTCGGCCAGCGGGGCGCCTTTCTCGCGAGCCGGACGGTCGCTCGGTGCCTTGCGCGGCGCGCGGCCTTCGCCGGCATCGCTGCGCGGGCCACGGGCCGGACGATCAGCGCTGTCACGCGGAGCGCGAGCAGGACGATCACCCCCCGCATCACGCGGTTTGCGCGGAGCGCGGCCTTCGCCAGCGTCACTGCGCGGGCCACGGGCCGGACGATCAGCGCCGTCACGCGGAGCGCGAGCAGGACGATCGCCACCCGCATCACGCGGCTTGCGCGGAGCGCGGCTGTCGGCGGAGTCGCCACGCGGGGCGCGGGCCGGACGCTCGTCGGAATCGCGCGGACCGCGAGCCGGACGCTCACCAGCCGCCGGACGCGGCGCACGTTGCGGACGCTCGCCTTCGGCACGCTCGGTGCGGGAACGCGAACCACGGCCCGGACGCTCGCTGGGCGCCAGTTTCTTGCCGAGCTTGCGCTCCTGGCGCTCGACCTTTTCCTTGGTCTTGGTGGAAACCGCCGGCAGGGCGACCGGGGTCAGGCCGACTTCCTCGCTGAGGATGTCCAGCTCGCGCTGGCCCATCTCGCGATAACGACCCATGGTCAGTTCGGCAGTCAGGAACACCGGGCCGAAGCGCACGCGCTTCAGGCGGCTGACCACCACGCCCTGGGATTCCCACAGGCGGCGGACTTCGCGGTTACGGCCTTCCATCACCACCACGTGGTACCAGTGGTTGAAGCCTTCGCCACCCGGAGCTTCCTGGATGTCGCTGAACTTCGCCGGGCCGTCTTCGAGCATCACGCCGGCTTTCAGGCGCTCGATCATCTCTTCGTCGACTTCGCCGCGTACGCGCACGGCGTACTCGCGGTCCATCTCGTAGGACGGGTGCATCAGGCGGTTGGCCAGTTCACCGTCGGTGGTGAACATCAGCAGGCCGGTGGTGTTGATGTCCAGGCGACCGACGTTGATCCAGCGGCCGCTGCGCAGGCGCGGCAGGCGGTCGAACACGGTCGGACGGCCTTCCGGGTCGTCGCGGGTGCAGACTTCGCCTTCGGGCTTGTTGTAGATCAGCACGCGACGGACGTGCTCTTCGATCTTCTCGCGCTTGAGCAGGCGGTCATCGACGGCGATGGCGTCGCGGTCACCCACGCGCTGGCCGAGGGTCGCCACGGCGCCATTGACCTTGACGCGGCCTTCTTCGATCCAGGCTTCGACGTCGCGGCGCGAGCCGACGCCCATGCGGGCGAGTACTTTCTGCAGTTTCTCGCCGGCCGGGGCTGGGGTAAGTTCTTCAAGGTTTTCGTGCGTGTCGGTCATCTGGGCACCTCCCGGTGTGGCATGCAACGAATAAAAAAGGTCGCGCATCATACGCGCTCGCGGGCAGCAAAGCACCGTCCGCAGTCGGGAAAGACTAGTCGAGTTACAGGGGGAATGAAGCCATGCAGCCAGAAGACGACTTCACCGGCGCCAAACTCGCGCTGTTCCATGCCGGCCAACTGGTGGTCTACAAGCGCGACGACAAGGCCGGCATCCCCTACCCCGGCTGCTGGGATTTCCCCGGCGGCGGCCGCGAAGATGGCGAAACCCCGGCGCAATGCGCGCTGCGCGAGCTGGAGGAAGAGTTCGCCCTGCGCCTGGACGAGCAGCGCATCGAATGGCAGCGCCGCTACCCCGCCACCCACGGCCCGGCGCCTTGGGCGTGGTTTCTGGTGGCGCGCCTGGAGCAGGCCGAGTTCGAGGCCATCCGCTTCGGCGACGAAGGCCAGTACTGGCGCCTGATGCGGGTCAGCGAATACCTCGCCCATGACGAGGCGGTGGATTACCTGCAGGAACGCCTGCGGCATTTCCTCGCAGGGCGGCTGGACATCGCCTGATTCCGCGCTGCCGGCCGCTGATCCGTATTTGCGCGGCCTATCTGAATCTGTTTCCCCTTGCGCTGTTTACCTAGATTGCCCGCTCACCGACATGCACCGGATTTGCAATCCGGTGCATGTCCGGACGTTCTGTCACAAGCGGGAATCGAGCATGAACACGAGAAGCACGGAGCAGGCATACAACTACAAGGTGGTTCGCCAGTTCGCCATCATGACGGTGGTCTGGGGCGTGGTCGGCATGGCCATGGGGGTTCTGATCGCCTCCCAGCTGGTCTGGCCGCAACTGAACCTGGACCTGCCCTGGACCAGTTTCGGGCGCCTGCGCCCGCTGCACACCAGCCTGGTGATCTTCGCCTTCGGCGGCTGTGCGCTGTTCGCCACCAGCTACTACACGGTGCAGCGCACCTGCCAGGCGCGGCTGTTTTCCGACAGCCTCGCTGCCTTCACCTTCTGGGGCTGGCAGGCGCTGATCGTGACCATGATGATCACGCTGCCACT
The DNA here is from genome assembly GCF_030462585.1 of Pseudomonas sp. CAN1. Classification (GTDB taxonomy): domain Bacteria; phylum Pseudomonadota; class Gammaproteobacteria; order Pseudomonadales; family Pseudomonadaceae; genus Pseudomonas. The sequence continues at coordinate 99,209 of NZ_JASMRU010000010.1, forward strand.
GGGCTACACCACCACCAAGGAATACGCCGAGATCGAATTCACCGGCGCGGTGTGGATGGCCATCGTCTGGGTCGCCTACGCGGTGGTGTTCTTTGGCACGCTGTTGAAGCGCAAGACCCCGCACATCTATGTGGGCAACTGGTTCTTCGCCGCCTTCATCCTGGTCACGGCGATGCTGCACATCGTCAACCACCTGGCCATTCCGGTGGACTGGTTCAAGTCCTACCCGGTGTACTCCGGCGCCACCGACGCCATGGTGCAGTGGTGGTACGGGCACAACGCGGTGGGCTTCTTCCTCACCACCGGCTTCCTCGGGATGATGTACTACTTCGTGCCCAAGCAGGCCGGGCGCCCGGTGTACTCCTACCGGCTGTCCATCGTCCACTTCTGGGCGCTGATCACCCTGTACATCTGGGCCGGCCCGCACCACCTGCACTACACCGCCCTGCCCGACTGGGCGCAGAGCCTGGGGATGGTGATGTCGCTGATCCTCCTGGCGCCCAGCTGGGGCGGCATGATCAACGGCATGATGACGCTGTCCGGTGCCTGGCATAAGTTGCGCACCGACCCGATCCTGCGCTTCCTGGTGGTGTCGCTGGCGTTCTACGGCATGTCGACCTTCGAAGGTCCGATGATGGCGATCAAGACCGTCAACGCCCTGTCTCACTACACTGACTGGACCATCGGCCACGTCCATGCCGGCGCACTGGGCTGGGTGGCGATGATTTCCATCGGCTCGCTCTACCACTTGATTCCCAAGGTCTTCGGTCGCGAACAGATGCACAGCATCGGTCTGATCAACGCACACTTCTGGCTGGCCACCATCGGCACGGTCCTCTACATCGCCTCGATGTGGGTCAACGGCATCACCCAGGGCCTGATGTGGCGGGCGGTGAACGCCGACGGCACGCTCACCTACTCCTTCGTCGAAGCGCTGCAGGCCAGCCACCCCGGCTTCGTGGTGCGGATGAGCGGCGGCATGCTGTTCCTCGGCGGCATGCTGCTGATGGCCTGGAACACCTGGATGACCGTGCGCCAGGCGCGCCCGGAAGCCCTGCGCGTCGCCGAGCGGATGGCCTGAGATGACACTCTGGCTCGGGTTGGGCGCGCTGCTGGCGCTGTACTTGGGCGTCGGCTGGTGCCTGCGCGCGCACCGCGAGCGCGGCATCGAGGAGGCCAGCATGCTGCCTTTCGCCGACGACGAAGACGCTGCCCGGCGCATGGAGAAGGCCACGGGACGCAGCCGCACCGGCTGCGCCTGCCCCGGCCGCTGCCAGGGCGACTGCGAGCACTGGCGCGACTGGCAGCCCTAGCGTGCCGCCCTGAGCGCAGGCCTGCGACAGAGCGCCGCATCACCTCCATCAATTTTCATTAGCAAGCACATCAATTTCCCGGCGGGCGCCACGAGGAGGAATATCAATCCCGTGCCCCGCCACCTGATGGACGCCTGCAGCATCGTCCCCTGTCCTGTCTGGACCCCAGGACAGACATCATCGATGCCAGTGCTCCCCGGTGGGGTTTTCAAATCCCACTCAAGGGACCCGAACGGGCCCTTTACCGAGGAAATAAAGAATGAAGCTTGCCTCTGTCGTGTCGGCTGTCATCTCCAGCCTCGCCCCGATGGCTTTTGCCCAGGACGCAATCAAGACCCCCGGCGCCGATCTGCCGGTCACCGAATACCACTACGGCATGTCCCTGGACGTCGACAAGGTCCTGCACCGTACCGACAACACCGGCAAGGTCGGCATCGTGCCGGCGTACATGGTCTATCAGGATCACAACGGCGAGACCCACAAGGTCCGCTTCCTCGAATGGGGCGGCAGCACCAGCCAGGGCTGAGCCTTTCGCGAACATCGTCCTCCGGCCGTCTTGGCCAAACCCCGCGAGCCTGTGGTGGCGGTCGGGGGGCGATCCTGGGTTTCCTGTTTGAGCCGATTCGATTCGGCGCGTCCGCTTGCCGTTATCCCGCTTGCTGTAGGTGTGCACCTCATTCATTCGGCTGTGCTTTAAGGTCGGTATTCACGCGCCGCTTCGGCATACGCGCGAACGCTGTGTTTCGCCCCCTCGGGCGAGTCCCTTTTGTCAAACGCCACAAAAGGAACCAAAAAGTCTCGCCCCTACATCCGGCTTTTCGCTTCGCGAAAAGTACCCTCGGCTCTTCGGAGTTTCAGGGGCCCGCGTTGACGGGCCATCCCTGGCCCGACAACGCTCTCGCGACATCCATGTCGCTCAACCCCTGAAACTCCGATCACCTTCGGCCTCCTGAAAGGGGCACTCCGGAGTGTGCTGATATTTCGCTGGAAGACCTCAAGAGCAAAAGCGAGAGCCGGTGTTTGCGTAGGGCGCATAACCCGGAACGGGTTATCCGCCGATGCCGCCACGGTCTGTTCGCGAGCAAGCTCGCTCCTACGAAGAGCACACCAGCGCTTGGCTGAACGGTAGGAGCGAGCTTGCTCGCGAACCGCCCAGCGTCGAAGTTCGGCTGAATGGTAGGAGCGGACCTTGTCCGCGAAATCCCACACGGCACGTCACTGCGGCGGATAACGCTGGCGCGTTATGCACCCTACGAGGAGCAATCCTGCCGATAAGGCAGCGCCGCGCGAGCTTCCTCGGCGTAGGCAAGAATGCCCGCCCTCTCCCCCACCAGGAATTCCTCCACCGCCTCACGCAGCCCCGGATGTCCCAGGCGATGCCAGGAGCGCGTAATCACCGGTTCGAAGCCGCGGATCAGCTTGTGCTCGCCCTGCGCGCCAGCGTCGAAGCGCTTCAGGCCGTGGCCGATGGCAAAGTCCAGGCCCTGGTAGAAACAGGTCTCGAAGTGCAGCCGGTCGAACTCCGCGAGGCAGCCCCAGTAGCGGCCGTACAGCGTGTCGCCGCCCAGCAGGCTGAAAGCCATGGCCACGGGCCGGCCATTCTGGTGGGCGAAGACCACGCGGATCGCCTCGGGCATGCGCTCGCCGATCAGGCTGAAGAACATCCGGCTCAGGTAAGGCGCCTGCCCACGCACCTCGTAGGTGCTGCTGTAGCAGGCGTAGACGAAGTCCCAATGGGCCTCGGATAGCTCGCGCCCTTCCATCCAGACGAAATCCAGCCCCAGCCCGGCGACCTGCTCGCGCTCCTTGCGCAGTTGCTTGCGCTTGCGCGAGCTGAGTGCGTCGAGGAAGTCCTGGAAGTCGCAGTAGCCGCGGTTGCTCCAGTGGTACTGGCAACCCAGGCGTTCCAGCCAGCCGTCGGCAGCGCCCAGCAACGCATCGGCAGCAGGATCGGTGAAGTTCACGTGCACGCCGGAGCAATGCCCTTCGTCCACCTCACCGGCCAATGCACCGACCAGGCTCAGCGCCGCTTCCGGCGCGCCCAGCAGGCGCGAGCCGCCTACTGGCGTGAAGGGAATGCCCACCAGCAGCTTGGGGTAGTAGGGAATTCCAGCACGCAGGCAGGCATCCGCCCAGCTCCAGTCGAACACGTACTCGCCGTAGGAATGGCTTTTCAGATAGGCCGGCGCGGCGGCGAGCAGGCGGCCATCGTCGCCCAGCAGCACGCGGTGGGAGGGCTTCCAGCCAGTTCGGCCACCGACGCTGCCGCTTTCCTCCAGCGCGGAGAGAAAGGCATGCCGCAGGAACGGCTGGTCGTCCGGCAGCAGGGCATCCCACTGGCGGGCGTCGACTTCGGCGAGGCGGGAAAGGGTCTGGATAGGCATGGCCGACAGTCTGGCGCGGTGCGTCGGTATTGGGAAGATTCGACCGGGAAATCTCCGGCGACGGTGACATCCACGTTCGTCGGTATCCGGCGGAAAGGCCTGTCCAAGTGGTCTATGTTGGGGGTTAGCAAGGCTTGCCGGCGCGCGGCGTCGGCATCGTTCCGCTCGCCAGTCGCCCGCTCCGGGGCGTTGGCGACCCGCCAGGAGGACGCCCCATGAGCCTGATGCAATGCGAGTACCGCAAGTACACCATCACCGCCGACGTCGTCGAACATCCCGGCCTGCCCACCCCCTGGGCCGCCGGCTGCCACATCACCGCCCCGGACGGGCAGACCACCAAGCGCAAGACGCTGCCGGTGGAATACGCCTTCATGTCGGATCTGGAGAAGGCCCAGCACGCGTCCATCGCCCATGGCAAATGGCTGGTGGACCAGAACCTGGACCACGACCGCCAGCTGTTCTGATCAGCCGTTGGCGTAGCCCGGTTCATCGCTGACGGGAAGTTCCGTCAGGCGTACCTGAAGCGCCAGGAATTCCTGCGCCGATACCCGCCAGGTCTGCCCGCGCGCCCACTGCGCGCAGGCCTGGCGATCCAGTTGCAGTGCCCGCAGGCAGGCGCTGCGCAGGTCTGCGTCCAGCGCGCCGGTTACGCCCTCCTCCAGCACATCCAGCGGCCCGGCCACCGGGAACGCCGCCACCGGCGTGCCGCATGCCAGTGCTTCGTACATCACCAGGCCGAGGGTGTCAGTCAGCGATGGGAAAGCCAGCACGCTGGCGCTGCGATAGGCCTCGGCCAGTTCGTCGCCATGGCGATAACCGAGGAATTCCACCTGTGGATAAGCCACTTCCAGCTCGGCCCGCTGCGGGCCATCGCCCACCACACACTTGCGCCCCGGCAGGTCGAGGGCGAGGAAGGCTTCCAGGTTCTTTTCCCGCGCCAGCCGGCCGACATAGAGGAACACCGGCTCATCCGGCGCTGCGCCCTCACCCGGCTGGAAGCGCTGGATATCCACACCCTTGCGCCACAGTGCGAGGTTATCGAAGGCGTGATCGGCGAAAGTGCCGCGCATGCGCTCGCTGCTCACCAGCACGGCCGAACTGGGGGCGTGGAAGCGACGCAGGAAGGCATAGCCCCAGCCCAGCGGCAGCCAGGGGCAGCGGGTGTTCACGTACTCGGGGAAGCGCGTGTGGATAGCACTGCTGAATTTCAGGCCACGGCGCATCAGCCAGCGCCGTGCGGCCCAGCCCAGTGGACCCTCGGTGGCGAGGTGGACGCAGTCGGGCGCGAAACCGGTGATCTTCTCGCCGACCTTCCACAAATCCCACGCCAGCGGAATCTCCGGGTAGCTCGGGCACGGGCGGTGCCGAAAGTCCTGCGGGGTGATCAGGCCGACCACATGGCCCAGCCCTTCCAGTTCGGCCACCAGCGCCTTGAGGCTGGTGACCACGCCGTTGACCTGCGGCAACCAGGCATCGGTGATGATCAGCAGCCTCATGCCGCCGACTCGACCACCACGGGTTCTTCGGCGCGCGCCTGCTCCTCAGCCAGCCGGTAGAGCTGGATGCTGCCGTCCCAGTGCTCGATCAGCGCCGAGCAGGATTCCACCCAGTCGCCGCAGTTGAGGTATTCCACCTCGCCGATCTGGCGGATCTCCGCGTGGTGGATGTGCCCGCAGACCACGCCGTTGAGGCCACGCTTGTGCACCTCGTGGGCAATGGCTTCCTCGAAGTCGCTGATGAAGTTCACCGCCGTCTTCACCTTGTGCTTGAGGTACGCCGACAGCGACCAGTAGCCGTAGCCATAGCGACGGCGCCAGTGGTTGAGCCAGCGATTGAGGGTCAGGGTGAATTCGTAGGCGGAGTCGCCGAGGAAGGCCAGCCACTTGTGGTAGCGGGTGATCACGTCGAACTGGTCGCCGTGGATCACCAGCAGCTTGCGGCCGTCGGCGGTGGTGTGGACGATCTCGTCGACCAGGCGGATATTGCCCAGCAGCAGGGAGGAATAGCCGCGCAGGAACTCGTCGTGGTTGCCGGTGACGTAGATCACCTCGGTGCCGCGCTTGCTCATGGTCAGCAGGCGGCGGATCACGTTGGTGTGCGCCTGCGGCCAGTAGATGCCGCCACGCAGCTTCCAGCCGTCGATGATGTCGCCCACCAGGTAGATGCGGTCGGCGTGGTAGCGCTTGAGGAAGCCGGCCAAGTGCTCGGCCTGGCAGTCACGGGTGCCGAGGTGGACATCGGATATCCACAGGGTCCGTACCCGTTGTTTCTTCGTCGGCGTCATGCGTTGCGCGCTGCTCATCGTCGGCGACCTCCAGAGGGGTTTATCCGATTCTCGACGCAGGGGGTGAAGCGAAAGTGACCGACTGGCGACAGTCCCGTTACAAGCCACGGCGCGCTAGACTGTCAGCCTGCCCGCCCGCATGAAAAGCCGCCTTGCATGAGCCAGATCCTCTCCCTGCGCCAGTACAGCCATGACCACCTCGCCCACAGCCACAGCCACGCGCAGCTGGTGCTGGGGCTGTCCGGCAGCCTGGATTTCGAGGTGGGCGGCCGCGGCAGCCTGGTGACCCGGCAGACCTTCGCCGTGGTGCCGCGCGACGAGCACCACGCCTGCGCCAGCCCCGATGGCAGCCGTTGCCTGGTGGTGGACCTGGAAGATGAGGACGACCTGCTCGGCGGCCTCGGCCTGCATGGCGATGCCGGCCGCCGCCTGCTGGAAACCCCCGGGCAGCGCCTGCTCAGCAATGACCAGGCGCAGCTGGTGCACTGGCTCGCCGGCAGCCCGCTGCAGGACCCGGTGCTGGCGCGCCAGGGCGCCATCCTGTTGCTCGCCAGCCTCGCCGCCGGCCAGCAGCGCATCGAGGAACCGGCGCAACTGCCGCTGGCCAGCCTCGACAGCTACATCGACCGCCACGCCGCACACCCGCTGCAGGTGGCCGACCTGGCGCGGCTTGCCGGTTTGTCCGCGGCGCGCTTCCACGCCCGCTTCCTCGCCGAAACCGGGCAGACGCCCATGGACTACGTGCGCCAGCGCCGCCTGCAACTGGGCCGCGACCTGCTGCGCGGCTCGCACCAGCCGGTCGGCGAGATCGCCGCGCAGGTCGGCTACGCCTCGCAGAGCGCCTTCACCGCCGCCCTGGTCCGCCAGTTCGGCACCACTCCGCGCCAGCTGCGCCAGCAGGCGCGCGACAATTCCCGCTAGCCGCGCGACAGACAGCCGCGCACGCAGGACCTAGACTGGCCGCCATCGAACCGCATGACCAACCGGGAGCAACGATGTCGGCAGACACCATCGAGTGGCAGGATTTCGAACGCGTCGAACTGCGCGTGGGCACCATCGTCCAGGCCGAACCCAACGTAAAAGCACGCAAGCCCGCCTACATCCTCCAGGTCGACCTCGGCCCGCTGGGGATCAAGACCTCCAGCGCACAGATCACCGCGCACTACGACGCCAATGAGCTGATCGGCCGCCAGGTGCTCYGCGTGTGCAACTTCGAGCCCAAGTCCATCGCCGGTGTGCGCTCGGAAGTGCTGGTCACCGGCGCCTACGACAGCGACGAGAAAGTGGTGCTGGCCGGCTTCGACAAGCCGCTGCCCAATGGCGCACGGCTGGCCTGACCTCCGTCTCACCACACGCCGGCTGGCCCGGCGTCCCCCCTTTACTCCAGACAAGGCCCCGCCAGCGCAGTCGGCGGGCGCACAGACATGAAGCACGTTACCCAACTCACTCCCCGCGGCGCCCTGATCGGCCTGCACATCGGCGCCTTGATGTTCGGGCTGTCCGGCATCTTCGGCAAACTCATCCTCGCCGGCCCGCTGATCATCGTCTTCGGCCGCGCGCTGTTCGGCTCGCTGTCGCTGGCGGCGGTGTTCGCCGGGCACTTGCGGCAGCAGAAACGTCCCACGCTGAAACAGGCAGCCATGCTGCTGGGCGGCGGCGTGCTGCTGTGCACGCACTGGCTGACTTTCTTCCTCGCGGTGAAGGTGGGCAACGTCGCGGTGGCCACCCTCGGATTTGCCAGCTTCCCGGCCTTCACCGTGCTGCTGGAGGGCCTGCTGTTCCGCGAGCGCATCCGCAAGGGCGAGTACCTGGTGGTGGCGCTGGTGTGCATCGGCCTGGTGATGGTCACGCCGACCCTCGACCTGCGCGACGGCGCCACCGCCGGCCTGCTCTGGGGCACCCTCTCCGGCCTGCTGTTCGCCCTGCTGTCGCTGGCCAACCGGGTGAGCGTGCGCGGCATCGACCCGATCCAGGCGGCGCTGTGCCAGAACCTGACGATCATCGCCTGCCTGCTGCCGCTGGTGCTGCTCGACCTGCCCTCGGTGCGCAGCATGGACTGGCTCTGGCTGGTCGCCCTGGGCGTGCTCTGTACCGGCGTCGCCCACAGCCTGTTCGTCGCCAGCCTGCGGCTGATCAAGGCACGCACGGCGGCGGTGATCTTCGCCCTGGAGCCGGTCTACGGCATCGCCTTCGCCAGCGTACTGTTCGGCGAGGAGCCGAGCCTGCGAATGCTGGCGGGTGGCGTGCTGATCATCTTTGCGACCTTCCTCAGCGCCCGCGGCTCGCACTGATCTCACACACTGGCTTTTCTGTAGGAGCGAGCTTGCTCGCGAACCGCTTGGCGCCGGAGCAGGATCTGTTCGCGAGCAAGCTCGCTCCTACAAAAGGCGGGATCGGTGCATCAGGCAAAAAGAAGGCCGCCCCGCAGCGCGCGAAACTCGAACCTTGCCCCGGGGAGGGAATGCCAAGGATTCATCGCACGACAGCCTGCGAGGCGGCCTGTTCGGTGGAGCGCCTGTGGACAAGGCGCCGGGAAATCAGTTGATGCTGTAGCCGCGCCCGTTCAGGCAGGCGCCCAGCGCGCGGCGATAGGTGTCGGATTGGCCCGCCGGTGGCGCCTGGGTGGCGGCGGCCGGATCAAAGCCGCTCTGGCCGACGGCCCAGGTGTGGCACTCGTAGCGGTCGCGGCTCTGCTGCTCCGGCGACTGGCCGCTGGCGGGATAGGCGATCACTTCATAGCTGGTGGTCGGCGCAGCCTGCACGGCCGGCGGCGCTGCCACCGCGACGTACTGGCTGCGGTCGGCATTCCACAGGTAATAGGTCCCGGCGGCGACGAAGTAGAGCATGCTGCCGATCCACACTTCCCGCGCGTAATCCGGCAGGCCATAACCATGGCCTGGCCCCCAGCCGTGATACGGGCCAGGGCCAGGGCCCGGCCCCGGTCCGCCTGGGCCACCGGGCCCGCCGTGGGGTCCCGCGACGGCAGCAGCCGACAGGCTCAGCGCCAGCAGCGTGGCAACGGATTGGCGCGCGATGCGCGAGGACAACTTCATTACACCTCCAGTCACGGGCGATCCACCGCCCGCCGTTCCTGGTGGCGATTGTCTCGCGGCCGCCCCCTGCGCAGTGTCAGCACTGGGTAAAGACTGGGTAAAAAGCCCGATACACGCGGTATCAGTCCTGTTGCAGCAACCACCGGCAGTAGCGCTCCACGCCCTCCTCCACGCCCATCATCGGCGCGCGGTAACCCGCCTCGCGAAGGAAGGCGATGTCGGCGCAGGTGTAGCACTGGTACTTGCCACGCAGTTCTTCGGGGAACTCGGCGTACTCCAGCAACCCCGCGCGGATCGCCGCGTCCAGGGTCAGCGGCTGCAGGTCCTGCTGCGCGCGCAGGCTGTTGATCACCGCCAGCGCGACATCGTTGAACGGCTGTGCGCGGCCGCTGCCGAGGTTGAAGATGCCGCTGTGCTGGGGATTGTCGAGGAAGTGCAGGTTGACCTTCGCCACGTCCTCCACCGAGACGAAGTCGCGCAGGTGGCCGCCGGCCGGGTAGTCGCCGTACTCGCCGAACAGTCGCACCTTGCCGCTCTCGCGGAACTGGTTGAAGCAGTGGAAGGCCACCGAGGCCATGCGCCCCTTGTGCTGCTCACGCGGGCCGTAGACGTTGAAGTAGCGGAAGCCGGCCACCTGGGTGCGCGCCGTGGGCAGTACCTTGCGCACGCGCTGGTCGAAGAGGAATTTCGAATAGCCGTAGACGTTCAGCGGCTTTTCGCAGGAGCGCATCTCGCGGAACTCCTGGCCACCGCCATAGACCGCCGCCGACGAGGCGTAGAGGAACGGCACGCCCAGCGAAAGGCTGGCGTCCAGCAGCTCGCAGCTGTAGCGGTAGTTGTTGTCCATCATGTAGCGCCCGTCGCGCTCCATGGTGCTGGAACAGGCGCCCTGGTGCAGCAGCGCGCGCACCACGCCGAAGTCGCCGCGGGCGTAGCGCGAGATGAAGTCGCGCTTGTCGAGGTAGTCGCTGATGTCGCAGTCGGCGAGGTTGGCGAACTTGTCGCCCTCGGTCAGATCGTCGACCGCGATGATGTCGGTCTCGCCGCGCTGGTTCAGCGCCTTGACGAGGTTGCTGCCGATGAAGCCGGCAGCGCCTGTGACGATGATGCTCATGGCGGGCATCCTTTGCGGAGAATGGATGCCACCAGACTAAAAGCGAGACGCAAGTCTGCCGTTGATATGAAGCAAACAAGTTAGCCAGCTATCGAATTAACCTGCCGGGCGGTACAGCTCGGATTCAGGGGCGGTCGTTGTGGCCCAGGTCGCGCTGCGGGTTGATGCGGTCGCGGACCCGCTGCTTGAGCACCTTGGCCTCGGGGAAACCGCCATCGGCCTTGCGTTCCCAGATCTGCTCGCCATCGCAGGTGATCTGGAAGATGCCGCCGGTCCCCGGCACCAGGCTGACCTTGCCCAGATCGTCGCCGAAGGTGCTGAGCAGCTCCTGGGCCAGCCAGGCGGCGCGCAGCAGCCACTGGCACTGGGTGCAATAGGTGATGACGATTTCGGCTTTGGCTTCGGACATGAATCAGACTCTGCTGTAGGACGCGCACCTATAATACCGCCCTGAAACGCCCTACCGGACACCTCTCTCCATGCGTCGACTGCTGTTCGCCCTCCTCCTGCTCCTTCCCCTCGGCACCCTCGCGGCGAACACCCCGCCGAAGATCGGCCTGGTCCTCTCCGGCGGCGCGGCGCGCGGACTGGCGCACATCGGCGTGCTCAAGGCGCTGGACGAACAGGGCATCCATGTCGACGCCATTGCCGGCACCAGCATGGGTGCGGTGATCGGCGGCCTCTATGCCGCGGGCTACACGCCCAAGGAGCTGGAGGAACTGGCTGTGGGCCTGGACTGGAAACAGGCGCTGTCCGACTCGCCGCCACGGGTCGACGTGCCGTTCCGCCGCAAGCAGGACGACCGCGACTTTCTGGTGAAGCAGAAGCTCAGCTTCCGTGACGACGGCACCCTCGGCCTGCCGCTGGGGGCGATCCAGGGGCAGAACCTGTCGATGCTGCTGGAAAGCCTGCTGGTGCACACCAGCGACACACGCAACTTCGACCAACTGGCGATCCCCTTCCGCGCGGTGGCCACCGACATCGCCACCGGCGAGAAAGTGGTGTTCAGCAAGGGCCACCTGCCCCAGGCGATCCGCGCCAGCATGTCGATCCCGGCGGTGTTCGCACCGGTGGAAGTGGACGGCAAGCTGCTGGTGGACGGCGGCATGGTCGACAACATCCCGGTGGACGTCGCCCGCAAGATGGGCGTCGACGTGGTCATCGTGGTCGACATCGGCAACCCGCTGGCCGACCGCAAGCAACTGACCACCGTGGTCGACATGCTCAACCAGTCCGTCACCCTGATGACCCGCAAGAATTCCGAGGCGCAGCTGGCCACCCTGAAGTCCAGCGACATCCTCGTGCAGCCGCCGCTCAGCGGCTACAGCTCCACCGACTTCGGCCGCGTGCCGCAGCTGATCGACGCCGGCTACCGCGCCGCCAGCATCCTCGCCCCGCGCCTGGCCGCCCTGCGCAAGCCGGCCGACGCCCAGGCCGTGGCCTTGAACGAGGCGCGCGCGCCGGGCGAGCGCCAGCCGGTGATCGACCGCATCCAGATCGAAAACAACTCCAAGGTCAGCGACGACGTCATCCTCCACTACATCCGCCAGCCGCTCGGCCAGCACCTGGACCTGGAACGCCTGCAGAGCGACATGAGCACCCTCTACGGCCTGGACTACTTCGACCAGGTGCAGTACCGCGTGGTGCATAACAAGGCCGGCGCGGACGGCAAGTCCGACAACGTGCTGGTCATCCATGCCTATGGCAAGCGTGGCGGCACCGACTACCTGCGCCTGGGCCTGAGCCTCTCCGACGACCTGCGCGGCGACAGCACCTTCAACGTCGGCGGCAGCTACCGCATGAACGGCATCAACCGCCTCGGCGCGGAATGGCTGACCCGCGCGCAGATCGGCGACCAGCAGGAAATCTACAGCGAGTTCTACCAACCGCTGGACGTCGGCTCGCGCTACTTCGTCGCGCCCTTCGTATTCAACGAGGCGCGCAACGTCGAGGCCACCGACAACGACGACCCGATCGCCGAGTACCGCCTGGAGCGCTACGGCTACGGCCTCAACCTCGGCCGGCAGATCGCCAACAACGGCGAGATCCGCCTCGGCGTCGCCCAGGCCTTCGGCAAGGCCGACGTGCGCGTCGGCGAGCAGGACCTGCCGGACTTCCACTTCAACGAGGGCTACGCCGAGCTGAAGTACTCCTTCGACACCATGGACAACGTCGACTTCCCCCGCGAAGGCGAGAACATCCAGACCTCGTTCCGCGAGCACACCCCGTCCCTGGGCGACGACGACCGCTACCGCCAGTGGGACTTCCGCCTGGACAAGGCGCTCAGCAGCGGGCCGAACACCTGGGTGCTGGGCGGCGGCTACGGGCGCACCATCGATGACGCCGAGGTGGTGGTGTCGAGCTTCCTGCTCGGCGGCGCGCGGCAGCTCTCGGGCTTCCGCCAGGACGCCATCGCCGGGCAGAACTACAGCTTGGGCCGGGTCATCTACTACCGGCGCATGACCGAGCGTTCGTTCCTGCCGCTGGACTTCCCCTTCTACCTGGGCGGCAGCCTGGAGCGCGGGCGGGTGTGGAACAACGACAACAGCTACGACACCGGCTACATCAACGCCGGCAGCATCCTGATGGGCTTCGAGACGCCGCTGGGGCCGCTGTCCTTCAGCTACGGCCTGAACGACGCGGACGAGCACGCGATGTACATCAACCTGGGGCGCAACTTCTGACGCCTCGCGCAGAAGCCGGACCAAACCTGTAGGAGCGAGCTTGCTCGCGAACGGCGTTTTCCGGCGGGTCTGCAGCTGGGCGGTTCGCGAGCAAGCTCGCTCCTACAACCAGGCCATGCTGCCGTGCGCTTTCGTAGGAGCGGACTCTGTCCGCGATGGTCTCCGGCGCGACCCGGGCCTATCGCGAACGGAGTCCGCTCCTACGCACCTACAGACTCCGGCGTGCTCCTGTAGGAGCGGACCTTTTCCGCGAATGGCGGGCAAAGCCCGCCCCTGCCATTTCCTGCGCCCAAGAAAAAGCCCGGCAAGTGCCGGGCTTTTTCATTCACGCCGCCGTTCAGGCAATCAGCGCCAACAGCTCGCGTGCCTCGGCCTTGGCCTTGGAATCGCCGCTGGCGATCACCTGCTTGAGGATGCCGTAGGCCTCCTCCAGGTTGCCCTTGTCGATGCACTCGCGGGCGCGGTCGAGGCTGGCCWGCAGCTCGTCGTGCTCGTGGTCGCCGTCCTCGGGCAGGTCGAAGCTCAGGTCGGTATCCAGGCCCTGGGCGTTGCTGCCCTGGCCGAACATGTCACCGTGCTCTCCGAGGTCCAGCTCGGTGATTTCCGGCAGCTCGTGCAGATTGCTGCGGAAGTCAGCCGGTACGCTTTGTTCGGCTTTCGCCGCGGCCTTGCCCTGCTTGGGCGACTCGAAGGGGTTGTCGAGCTTGTCCCAGTCCAGGTCCAGCGACAGGTCGCTGAGGTTCATGGCGAAGTCCGGCTGTTCGTCGGCTGCCTGGGGCTGCGCGGCCGGCGCCGGTTCGGCCACCTCGCCCAGTTCCAGGTCATCCCAGTCGGTGAGGGTCTCGCCAGTGGGAGCCTGCGGAAGGTCATCGGTACGGACCTGCATGGCCGGGTAACGCGACTTGAGCTGATCGATCTGCTTCTGCTCGCCACCGATGGCCAGCAAGCCACGCTCCTGCTCCTGGAAGCCGGTCACGTCGCCCAGCTCGGCCAGCACCAGCAGCAGCTTCATGCGCAGCTCGCGACGGTTCGGCTCGGCATTCACCGCCTTGCGCAGCATATCGCGGGCCTGGTTGAAGCGGCCGTAGGCGATGTAGATATCGGCGCCTTCGAGGCTGTCCGCACTGGCGGCCGGCAGACGGGCGACGCCAGCTTCCGGCGTAGCGACGACCACCGGGTGCGGCACCGGCACCGGGGCGACAACGGCAGCCGCCAGCGGCTTGGCCACCGGCATCGGTCTCATCGGTTCCGGCACGACGGCGGCCTGTACCGGCGGTTTCTCTACCGGCTTCTCGTCGCGCTTGCGGCGAGCGAACAGCAGGCCGACCAGCAGCGCACCGAGCGCGCCGACGCCGAGCCACGGCCAGTAGTTGAAGTCGGATTGCGCGTCGCTGGCGGGGGTCGCCGGCTGGGCGGCGACAGGGGCCGGCTGGCTGGCCGGAGCCGGCGCAGTCGGCGCGACGGCATTGGGAGCAGGCGGCACGGCATTGGTAGGGGCATTCGCCGTCGGAGCATTCGCCGTCGGGGCGCCGCCCGTTTGCGCAGCACCCGCCGGAGCACTGCCCGCCGGAGCGGCATTGCCGGTCGAGGTACCTGCTGTGGCATCGGCGCCACCGCGCTGGCCCAGCTCGGCCTGCAGCGATTGCACTTGCTGGTCGCGGCTTTCCAGTGCCTGCTGCAGGGATTCGAGCTGCTTCTGCATGGCGTCCATGCGCTGGTTCAACTGATCGCGCTGGGCGTTGGCCAGCAGCAGATCGGCTTCGACCTTGGCCAGGTCGCCATTGCCCGCGGCAGCACCAGCGGTGGCCGTGGACGGCGCACCAGCGGCGTTGCCGGCCGGGGCCGGAGCGCTGGGAGCAGTGCCCGCAGCCTGGGAGCCACCCGTCGATTGCGGCATTTCGGGGGGCGGAGCGCTGACGGCTGGCTGCGACGCAGGCGCAGCATTGCCGGCACCGGCGTACTGCTGGCCCTGGGGCAATACCAATGTCTGGCCGACCTTCATGCGGTGCGGGTCACCGTTGACGAAGGCCTGCGGATTGAGCGCGACGATGCTGTCCATCAGTTGGCTGCGCGAGGCGCCGCTGCCGCTGAGGTTGGAAGTGATCTTCCACAGGGTGTCGTTGCGTACGGTGGTGTAGCGGCCATCGCCTGCCGGCAGTGGCGGCTGTGCAGGCGCGCTGCGAACCGGCGCCGCACGGTAGGAGGAGGAGCGCGCGGGTGCGCCCTCGGCCATTCCCACGCTGGCGGCCATGCTGCGGTTGGCGCTGTACTCCGGCGGATCGAGCAGCACGGTGTACTCGCGCAGCAGGCGGCCGTTGGGGCGCTCCACCGCAAGCAGGAAATTCAGGTAGGGCTCATGCACCGGCTGGGTCGAGACCACCTTGATGTAGCCGCGGCCGTTGCGGATCACCGGAGTGAAACGCAGGCTCTGCAGGAACACGAAGCGGTCGACGCCGGCATTCTCGAAATCAGCCGGGCTCGCCAGCTTGGCGATCAGCTCGTCCGAAGTCATGTCGCCGGTCTGCAGCAAGGCGATTTCCGCATCCAGGGGCTGGTTCAGTCCCGAATGCAGGGTGATGTCGCCCAGGCCGAGGGCGTTCGCATGAGCGGAAATGAAAACCGAAAGCGCGGCTAGCGTCAGAGGAATTCTATTTATTCGAGCCATAACCCCATCCCGTTGTCCTGGGTCTGCACGCCATTCCCTGACTACTCGAAAGCAGCAGGCTGAGCCTGTCCACACACTGAAGCCATGCCGGACTGCAGACCGTCACGCACTACCCACTGTACCTTGCAGGGTACAGGCCGTCTGATATCACGGATTAGGTGGTACGGGCAGTTTGGTCAAGATAAATCGTCGAAAAACCGGCGAATGGTTCGGGGTTGGATAGCGAATGGCCAGCGGCCCCACCGGGAACCGCCAGAAAAATGGCTACTTTACCCGAATAACGTGACGAGTTGCTCAGTTTCGCTCAAGGTTGCCGAGAATCCGGCTGAGGGTTTTCTGGCACAGAGCGATTTCCTCTTCGCTGATACCGGCCAGCACTTCGTTGCGCACCGCCGCGGCGATGTTCTCGATATCGGAGATCAGCACGTCAGCCTTGGGCGTCAGGGCAATGCGCTTGGCGCGGCGGTCTTCGGCGACGGCCTGGCGACGGACCAGGCCCTGGGCTTCGAGGCCATCGAGCAGGCGGGCCAGGGTCGGGCCTTCGACGCCGACCGATTGCGCCAGCTCGCGCTGGGTGGGGGCGGCTGAATGCCGCGCGAGGTGCAGCAGCACCAGCCAGCGGGCCTGGGACAGGCCGAGGTGGCTGAGACGGCGGTCGAGTTCGGCTCGCCAAGCACGCGAAGCCTGGGCCAGTTGGGTACCGAAATAGTGCTTATCGTTATCTGACATTGTGCTGCGTTACGGTAGGAAGTTAGTCGGCTAATTGATTTGACTAATTATTAGCCAGCTAATCAAGCCCGTACAATGACAGATTGTCGCAGGGTGTGACGTCGAACCTCACCATTTCGCATATTGGTCTTCGACGAATCCCCACAGATTGTCGATGCGCACCTCGGCCTCCCCGGCCGGTCTCAGCACGCCGCTGAAACGCCCGAATATCTGCTTGAAGTTGCTCGCCAGCACGCCCAGGTTGAGGCGCTCCTGGTGCAGGCCGTGGGCTTCGAAGCGCAGTTCGACCTGGCCGTCGTAGGAGCGGATGGTCCAGGGCTGCAGGGGATTGTCGCGGTCGAATTCGAAGCGCACGGTATCGACCTTCACCAGCCGGCCATCGAGCCAGTAGCAGTTCTCGGTGAAGCTGGTTTCGTTGACCCCGCACGACAGGTTCAGCCCGAGCCGCCGGCCCTGCGCCTCGCCGGACAGGCAGGCCCAGTTCCAGAAGGTCTCGCGGCGCATGTAGCCGGCGGACCAGTCGTGGTGGGCGTAGGCATCCAGCTCGCGCAGGTCGTAGTTGCCCAATGCGCTGCGCACCTCGCCATGACAGTGCACACCGGCCACCTTGCGCGCATAGACCCAGCCGTTCACCGCCGTCGGGGTACACAGGCTCATGGGTTCGAAGGCCGGCTGCTCCTCGCTGAAGCGCGCGTCGATCCGCGTGCCGTCGTCCAGCTCCACCAGCAGGCGCTTCTCCAGCGGCGAGGAACCGTTCTCCAGACGCAGCAGGTTGCGCCCCTGGCGCAGTTCGCAGACGCCGTCGTTGGGCGTCTGCGAGAAGTTCGTGCCCATGCCCAGCGGGCACTTGAACTGGCGCTCGATCATCCGCCCGCTCTCGGGGTGGTAGAGGTAGACGAAGCCAATGGTGAGCAGGCTGACGTTCGCCAGCGCGCAGCCGCCGATCAGCGTCGGGCTGATCAGGCCGAAATACTGGAATTGATGGAAGCTACGCCACTTGCTCAGCGCGCCGAGGCGGCGGCCCATGGGCGAGCGGAAGTCGAAGTCGCGGTAGTTGATGGTCGCCGGGGTGCCGGGAAAGATGCCGTAGTGCGGTTGGCCGTTGGGCTGGATCAGCTGCTGCATGGGCGCGGGCTCGGTGGCAGGATGCGGCGCATGCTAGCACCGGGTCGGCGCACGCCGCAGTCACGCACGGCGCCAGCTCGGGGGACGGAATGGGCCATCAGGCAACGACCTGGTTGCGCCCGAACGCCTTGGCTTCATAAAGCGCACGGTCAGCATGCTCGTAGATGCTGCGCAGCGGGTGACCGGTCTCCGGCCACAGGCAGGAAACGCCGATGGACAGCGTCACCTCCTCCGCTGTCAGCGAGCCCTCATGGGCGATGCCCAGCGCCTGCACCGACTCGCGCACGACCTCGGCACGCTCCTTGGCCTCGCGCTCGCTGGCGCCGTAGAGCAGCACGGCGAACTCCTCGCCGCCGAGACGCACGGCCATGTCCAGCGGGCGCCTGGCGCTGGCCGCCAATACCTCGCCGATGCGCTGCAGCACGCCGTCGCCGGCCTGGTGCCCGTAGCGATCGTTGTACGCCTTGAAGTGGTCGACGTCGCAGAGCAGCAGCGCCAGCCCCACGCTCTCGCGCTGGGCCTGGCGCCACAGGCGCTCCAGCTGACGGTTGAAGCTGCGGCGGTTGTGCAGGCCGGTCAGGGCGTCGTGCTCGGCCATGACCTTCAGCAGGCGGCTGATGAGGAAGTGCTGGCGCGACTTGTAGTCCAGCAGGTAGCAGCCCACCGCGCCGACCAGGTTCCCGAATAGCAGGAACACCACGTTGCTGATCAGCTTGGGCAATGGCAGCCCGGCATACAGCTCGAAGCCGACATAGGCCAGCAGGATCACCGAGGCGCTGCCCACCGCCTCGGCGAAGCGCAGGCCGATCAGGAAATACGCGGCCATGCTGACCAGCAACAGGCCCTCGTAGGGGTAGCTCTGGTCCACGGTGTGGGCGATGCCCGCCGCCACCGCCGCCCCGATGCCGACGCTGAGGATGCAGGCCAGGCTCAGCGGCACCAGCAGGTGGGTGTGACGGCGCTGCAGGATCAGCCCGCCGCAGACGCCCAGCAGCACCAGCACGCCGATGCGCACGGCGAGCATATCCCAGTGTTCCGCAGTTCGGATGAGGAGGAAGTCGATGGCCGCCAGCGCCAGCCAGATCAGCACGCCGATGGTCAGCGCGGTGCGCTTGAGATCGAAGCTGTCTTCCAGCAGGTAATGGCGGTACTGGGTCTCGAGGTCAGGCTCGAAACGCAGGCGGCGAAAGCCCCGGGAGAGCTGTTCGGCATAGGCATTGGAACGGACGTCGTCCAGCCAGCTTTGTTGTTGTGGCACGCTCACCTCTTCTCGTGGAGGTCTAAGTGCCACCATAGCCTTTCGGGACGTGCGTCACAAGTTTGTCGTTTTGCCCCGTCACGAAAATGACGGGGTTGCGCGATCACCAGCGACCGTCCCGTGAATTGCGATAGCGGTCGTGGCCGTAGTTCGAGTCGCCGCAATAGCGACGGTCGCTGTGCCCGTGATGCTTGCGGCAGTCGCGGTCGTCGTCATCATCGTCCTTGGACATGATCACCAGGCCCGCCACCAGCGCGACGGCGGCAACACCGATCAAGGCGTTCTTGCCGCCCTCGGTGAGCCCGCCACCACTGGCGCATCCGCTGAGTTGTCCCACGACCAGCAGCCCTGCCACTACCCGCACCCAGCTCGCCATCTGTCACTCCGCAAGTGATCCGTACTGACTGATAGGACTGGCGGAAAAAGGCGCCGTTGCTGGCACAATGATATTTCATCTGTAACGCCGTATTTCGACGCATTGGAGCAGGACCTGCCATACGCCGATTCTCGCCTTGGCGTAGGAGCGGACTCTGTCCGCGATGGGTGGGCCCGGCTCATGGGCTGTCTGGAACGCACGGCAAATCAATCGCGGACGAAGTCCGCTCCTACGCAGGTGTCAGCCACTGTCGCAGGGCGCATAACCCGGAACGGGTTATCCGTCATGCCCTGCGACATAAGTTGCCCGCCGGTCAGACCTCGAGCTCGGCCTGCAGCGCAGCACGCACGCAATGCAGCACACCTAGCGGCACGCGGCCTTCGAACAGCTCGGCGATGGCGGTCACCGGTGGCAGCTCGCCGTCTTCGTCGAGGAAGGCGTCCTGGATCTCGCCCAGCAGTTCCTCGGGCAGGTCCAGCGCCTGCTCCAGACCCAGCTGCTGCTTGCCGATAGCCTCGGCCAGCAGGCTGTAGACGTTCTTCTCGCTGCAATCGAGTTGGCGGGCGATCTGTGCCGGGGTCATGCCGGCGCGGGCCAGGGTCACCAGTTCGTGGCTGAGATCGGCCACCGGCGCCGGGGTGGCGGGTGCCGCCTCGGATTCGACCAGCACGTCGAGGAAGGCCTGGCCGTAGCGCTCCAGCTTGCGCGCGCCGACGCCGCTGACCTGGGCCATGTCCGACAGCGAGCGCGGCTGGCTGCGCAGCATTTCCAGCAGGGTCGCATCGGGGAAGATGACGTAGGGCGGCACGGAATGTTCCTGCGCCAGCTTGCGCCGCAGGGTGCGCAGGGCTTCCCACATATCGCGCTCTTCCTGGCGCACCAGCTGGCTGGCCGAACTGGCGCCGCCAGAGGAGCCAGACTTGCTGCGCTGCGGCTTGGGATCGCGGCGCAGGGCCAGCGTTTCCTCGCCGCGCAGCAGCGGGCGGCAGGCCTCGGTCAGGCGCAGGCCGTTGAAACCGTCGACGTCCACGTCGGCGAAGCCACGGGCGACCAACTGGCGGAACAGCGTGCGCCACTCCTCCTCGGCGCGGGACTTGCCGATGCCGAACACCGCCAGGTGCTGGTGCCCGACGCTACGCACTTTTTCGGTGTCCTTGCCCAGCAGTACGTCCACCAGGTGACCGACGCCGTAGCGCTGACCGCTGCGGTAGATGGCCGACAGTGCCTGGCGCGCAGGCTCAGTGGCATCCCAGGTCTCCACGCCGTCGACACAGATGTCGCAGTGGCCGCAGGGGTTGGGCATCACCTCGTCGAAGTAGGCCAGCAGCGCCTGGCGGCGGCAGCGAGTCTCTTCGCACAGTGCCAGCATGGCTTCGAGCTTGTGGCGCTCGACACGCTTGTGGCGCTCGTCACCCTCGGAGTTCTGCATCATCTGCCGCAGCAGCAACACGTCCTGCAGGCCGTAGGCCATCCAGGCGTCGGCGGGCAAGCCGTCACGGCCGGCGCGGCCGGTTTCCTGGTAGTACGCCTCCAGGCTCTTGGGCAGGTCCAGGTGGGCGACGAAGCGCACGTTGGGTTTGTCGATGCCCATGCCGAAGGCGACGGTGGCGACCATGATCAGCCCTTCCTCGTTGAGGAAGCGCTTCTGGTGATAGGCGCGCAGGTCGTTGGCCAGCCCGGCGTGGTACGGCAGCGCCGGGAAGCCTTGATTGGAGAGGAACTCGGCAACCTCCTCGACCTTCTTGCGCGACAGGCAGTAGACGATGCCCGCATCGCCGCGACGTTCGGCGAGGAAGCCCAGCAGCTGCTTGCGCGGCTGCTCCTTGGGCACGATGCGGTAGAAGATGTTCGGCCGGTCGAAACTGGAGAGGAACTGCTCGGCGCCCTGCAGGTGCAGGCGCTGGATCATCTCCTCGCGGGTGCGCATGTCCGCGGTGGCGGTCAGGGCGATGCGCGGCACGTCCGGGAACAGCTCGGCGAGCTGGCCCAGTTGCAGGTATTCGGGACGGAAGTCATGGCCCCACTGCGATACGCAGTGCGCCTCGTCGATGGCGAACAGGCCGATCTGCAGGCGCTGCAGGAAGGCCAGCATGCGCGGCTGCACCAGGCGTTCCGGGGCGAGGTAGAGCAGCTTGATCTCGCCGCGCTGCAGGCGATCGGCGATATCGCGCTGGGCCTCGGGGCTCATCGACGAGTTCAGCGCTGCCACCGGCACGCCCAGCTCGTCCAGCGTGGCGACCTGGTCTTCCATCAGCGCGATCAGCGGCGAGACCACCACCGTCAGGCCGTCGCGCAGCAGCGCCGGGACCTGGAAGCACAGCGACTTGCCGCCGCCGGTGGGCATCAGCACCAGCGCATCGCCGCCGCCGGCCACGCGCTCGATGATCCGCGCCTGATTGCCGCGGAAGGCGTCGTAACCGAAAACGTCTTTGAGGATGCGCAGGGCCTGATCGAGCATGGGGTACTCCGAATGAAGCCGCGCATTATACGCAAGCGATCCCGCTGCGACCGGCACCTTGTCCGGGAAACTGCGGAAAAATCCGTCACATGCATCCGAGCTCTGCGTCAGAGCCCTGCGTCGGCGCGGGCTGCACGGGCATTTCGCTTTTGCCGCAGGCCTGCGGAAAGACTACAATTCGGGACCGATCACCTCCGAGGTAGTACCCGATGTCCTTCGCCGACCAATTGTCCCGCCTGCAAGCCTTTCTCGATGCCGATGACCTGCACGAGGAAGCCTTGGACTACGTGGCGGCACACGGCTACCTGACCGCCCTGGCGATCTGCCCGGAGGAAGTGCCCGAGCGCGAGTGGATCGACGCCCTGTTCGCCGAGCCGCCGCACTACCGCAGCGAGGAAGAGCGCAGCGAGATCGAGGCCACCCTGGTCCAGCTCAAGGCGCACATCATCCGCCAGATGGCCGGTGACGAGGAGCTGGAACTGCCCTGCGAACCCTACCTGGGCGACGAGCCGGACGACTCCGATATCCGCGGCTGGTGCATCGGCTTCATGGAAGGCGTGTTCCTGCGCGAGGCCATCTGGTTCGAACAGGCCGAGGAAGAAGTCAGCGAGCTGCTGCTGCCGATCATGGTCGGTTCCGGCCTGTTCGACGAACAGCCCGAGTTCGACGAGATCGCCAGCGACCGCGGCCTGGTGGACGACATGGTCGCGCAGATCCCCGAGCTGCTGACCAACCTGTTCCTGCTGTGCCAGGCCCCGGAAGAGAAGCCGGCGCTGCTGAAGCCGCGCACTCACTGATCCGCCACCGGAGCTGCGCCACGCGGCTCCGGACTCGCTTCGCGCCAGTCGATGCCACGAGAAATCCGCCAGAGCCGCCACGCCTGGGTTCGCTACCTGCTGCTCGGCGTCGGCTGGCTCAGCGTGGCCCTGGGTGTGATCGGCATCTTCCTGCCGGTCCTGCCCACCACGCCCTTCCTCCTGCTCGCCGCCGCCTGCTTCATGCGCAGCTCCCAGCGCTTCTATGACTGGCTGGTGAACCACCCGAAACTCGGCCCGTGGATTCGCGACTACCTCGACGGCGAAGGCATCCCGCTCAAGGGCAAGGTCTACGCCATCGGTTTGATGTGGTGCAGCATCCTGATTTCCGGCTTCATCGTGCAGCGCCCGT
The DNA here is from genome assembly GCF_030462585.1 of Pseudomonas sp. CAN1. GTDB lineage: Bacteria > Pseudomonadota > Gammaproteobacteria > Pseudomonadales > Pseudomonadaceae > Pseudomonas. The sequence continues at coordinate 121,819 of NZ_JASMRU010000010.1, forward strand.
GGGCCTGGGCGTTCATGCTGACCAGTGCGACGCTGGTGACTATCTATCTGATTCGGACGAAGACTCGGCGGTTGGATTAGGCTATTCAGTTAGGCGGCCTGGCACGATTCTTTCCAGACATCCCAAGGATTGGTGGAGGTGCTGACGGCTATGCGCACGCTCAAGGAAATTTTTACCGAGATCGAGTCTGTTCCGGACTACTTCGGTCACCAGATAAGCTCAGTCGACTACCAGAACGGCTGGGGTGATACACCGCTGCATATTGTCAGTTGCTGGGGTGATTGTGAGGCCATAAAAATGCTGGTCGAGGCTGGTGCGGATATCAACAAGCCCGGCGAAACAGGCTTCACTCCTCTGCATTGCGCGGTTGAACAGGATCACCCCCAAGCGGTAGCCCTACTACTCGCACTGGGCGCGAAGGCTTTGCCGGATGCCAACGGACTACTGCCTTCCGACCTGGCAAGGCTGCTGAATCATGATGACGTCCTCAAGCTTCTGAACGCAGGCTGTTGAACTTCAGGCAGGCACAATAGCCCCCGCTATCCCATCTCCCTCAGAACGATTTCCCATCTCCCCTACGGCATCGACGGTAAAGCCAAAGGTGTTGACGCCCCCCTCGCTGCGCACAAACACCGACCCACCATGCATGCTCGCCACCGCCTTGACGATGGACAGCCCCAGCCCGTGGCTGCTCTGGCTGTTGGCGCGGGCGAGGTCGGCGCGGTAGAAGCGCTCGAACAGGCGTGCGCGCTGCTCGGCGGTGATCGGCTCGCCGGGGTTGCTGACCTCCACCAGCGCGGCGCCGCGTTCGCCGCTCAGGCGCACCTCGATGCGGCCGCCCGGCGCGGTGTGCTGGGCGGCGTTGTACAGCAGGTTGGTCACCGCGCGCTGGAACAGCGCGCGCTCGACGCAGGCGCGGGCATCGCCGCGCAGGTTCACCTGCACGTCCTGCTCGTCGAAGATCACGTCGAGGAAGTCCAGGGTCTTGGTCACCTCCGCCGCCAGCGAGGTTTCCACCCGCTCGGCGGCCAGCCCGCCCTGGTCGACGCGGGCGAGGAACAGCATGTCGTTGACGATGGCGCGCAGGCGCTCCAGTTCTTCCAGGTTGGATTGCAGGACTTCTTCGTAATCCTGCGCGCTGCGCTCGCGGGACAACGCCACCTGGCTCTGCCCAATCAGGTTGGCCAGCGGCGTGCGCAACTCGTGGGCGACGTCGGCGTTGAACGACTCCAGGCGCAGGTAGGCCTGCTCCAGCCGGCCCAGCGCTTCATTGAAGGCGCCGGCGAGCGCCGACAATTCCGCCGGCAGGCCCTCCAGACGCAGGCGCTGTGACAGCTGTTTCGGGCTGATCTGCCGCGCCTCGGCGGACAGCGCATGCAGCGGCCGCAAGCCGACCCGGGCGATCCAGTGCCCGCATAGAGTCGCCAGGGCGATGCCCAGCGCGGAGAGCACGAACAACGTGATCAGCGTGGCGTGGCGGGCATGCTGGAAGGCCACGCTGTCGATTGCCGCCAGCAGCACCAGCGCCGGGCGTCCGCCGCTGGCCGGCAACACGCCGACGCGGGCGCTGAGCGGGGAATCGTGCCCCGGCAGCTCCAGCTCCGCATAGCCATTGCCGCTGCGCAGCATGCGCTGCACCGCCTCGCTGGGCTGGCCGTAGCGGAAGCGCGTGTCGTCGCTGTCGATCCAGAAGCGGATCAGTTCGTACTCCTGGCTCAGGGTGTTGAGCTTGAGCTGCATGTGCGGCCAGCGCTCGGCCAGGTCGGACTTGTCGAGCATGCGCGCGACCATGTTGAAGCGGGTGTCCAGCTCCGAGCGCTGCAGGCGTTCGATCTGCCCGTCGAGCACGCAGTAGATGGCCGAACCGATGAGCAGGAAGATACCCAGCGCGGCGGCGGCGAACATGCCCGCCAGGCGCGTGGACAGCGACAGCCCCCTCACGCCTCGCGCTCCTGGGCGGCGCGGCTTTCCAGCACGTAGCCCATGCCGCGGATGGTATGCAGCAGCTTGGTGTCGAAAGGCCCGTCGAGCTTGGCGCGCAGGCGCTTGATGGCGACCTCGACGACGTTGGTGTCGGTGTCGAAATTGATGTCCCAGACCAGCTCGGCGATGGCCGTCTTGGAAAGGATTTCGCCACTGCGCTGGGCCAGCACGCAGAGCAGCGAGTATTCCTTGGCAGTCAGTTCCAGGCGCGTGCCGCCGCGCTGCACGCGGCGGCTTACCAGGTCGATGGCGAGGTCGGCGATGCGCATCTGCGTCGCGCTTTCCAGGTGCGCGCCACGGCGGGTCAGGGCCTGCAGGCGCGCCACCAGTTCGAGGAAGGAGAACGGCTTGATCAGGTAGTCGTCGGCGCCTTCGCGCAGCCCGCGCACGCGGTCTTCCACACGCTCGCGGGCGGTGAGCATGATCACCGGCGTCTGCCGCTGTTCGCGCAGGGCGCGCAGCACCCCGTAGCCGTCGATGCCGGGGAGCATCACGTCAAGGACGATGACGTCGTATTCGCCGTTGAGCGCCAGGTGCCGGCCGTCGATGCCGTTGCTCGCCACGTCCACGGTGAAGCCCTGCTCGCTCAGACCGCGCTGCAGGTAGTCGGCGGTCTTGCTCTCGTCTTCGACAATCAGTACGCGCATGCCAGCCCTCCATTCGCGACGCTCGCAGTCCGGCATGCTACCCAGCCGCTTCTCATACCGCACCTCCCACGGCGGCCGGAGCCAGTTGCTGGCGATGGAACAGCCGGTCCAGCGCCAGGTACACCACCGGTGTGCTGAACAGCGTCAGTGCCTGGCTGAACACCAGCCCGCCGACCACCGCCACGCCCAGCGGCTGGCGCAGCTCCGAGCCGGTGCCGAAGCCGATCATCAGCGGGATCGCCCCGAGCAAAGCAGCCAGCGTGGTCATCATGATCGGCCGGAAGCGCGCCAGGCACGCCTCGCGGATCGCGTCATAGGGCGACAACCCGCGCTGGCGTTGCGCGGCCAGGGCGAAGTCGACCATCAGGATGCCGTTCTTCTTGACGATGCCGATCAGCAGCACCAAACCGATCAGCGCCATCACCGAGAACTCCAGGCCCCAGCCCCAGAGCAGGAACACCGCGCCGATGCCCGCCGAGGGCAGCGTGGAAAGGATAGTCAGCGGGTGCACGAAGCTCTCGTAGAGCACGCCGAGGATCACGTAGACCGCGAACAGCGCCGCGAGGATCAGCAGCGGCTGGCTCGCCAGCGAACTCTGGAAGGCCGCCGCGGCACCCTGGAATTCGCCGCGGATGCTCGACGGCATGCCGATCTCCTCCTGCGCGCGCTGCACCAGCCCCACCGCATCGCCCAGGGCCACGCCCGGCGACAGGTTGAAGGACAGCGTCACCGCCGGGAACATGCCGTTGTGGTTGATCTGCAGCGGCCCGGATTTCGCCGGGGCGACCCGCGCCACGGCCGCCAGCGGCACCATCTCACCGGTCAGTGGCGAGCGTAGGTGGAACCACGCCAGGCTTTCGGCGCGGCCGCGCTGGCGCGAATCCAGTTCGAGGATGACCTTGTACTGGTTGACCTCGGTCTGGAATTCGCCGACCTGGCGCTGGCCGAACGCGTCGTAGAGGGTCTGGCTGACGTCCTCGGCGGACAGCCCGAAGCGCGCCGCCGCCACCCGGTCGATTTCCAGCGAAGTGACGCTGGCGCCCATCTGCAGGTCGTTGGACACATCCTGCAGGCCGCCCTCCTCCTTCAGCCGCTGGGTCAGGCGGTCCGCCCACTGCGCCAGCGCCGCGCTGTCGTTGCTGCGCAGGGCGTACTGGTACTGGGTGCGCACCGGCCCGGTGGCGAGGTTGATGTCCTGCGCCGAACGCAGGTAGAGGACGATGCCCGGCACCTTGGCCAGCTGGGGGCGGATGCGGTTGATGAACTCGTCCACCGAGACATCGCGGTCGCCACGGTCCTTGAGCACGATCCAGAAGCGCCCGTTGGCCAGGCTCTGGCTACCGCCAGTGATGCCGATGGCGTGGTTGTAGCTCTGCACCGCCGGGTCGGCGGCGACGATGTCGGCGAGCTGCTTGTGCTTGGCCGCCATGTCGGCATAGGAGATGTCCTCGGCGGCCTGGGTGGTGCCGAAGACGAAGGCGGTGTCCTGGGACGGGAAGAAGCCCTTGGGGATGCCGACGTAGCCGCCCACCGCGATGGCCACGCAGACCACGAAACCGACCAGCACCGTGCGCTGGTGATGCAGCGACCAGTCCAGCCCCCTGGCGTAGCGCGCCAGCAGCCATCCGGCGATGCCTGCGTCATCATGTCCATGCTTCGGCGCGCCCATGAAACGCGAGGCCAGCATCGGCGCAATGGTCAGCGAGGCGACCACCGAAATCAGGATGGCCGCAGTGACGCTGACCGCGAACTCGCGGAACAGCCGTCCGACGATGCCGCCCATGAACAGCAGCGGGATGAACGCGGCAATCAGCGAGAAGCTGATCGACACTACCGTGAAGCTGATTTCCGAGGCGCCGGCCAGCGCCGCCTGCACCCGGTCCTTGCCCTGCTCCAGGTGACGGTGGATGTTCTCCACCACCACGATGGCGTCGTCGACGATGAAGCCCACGGCGATGATCAGCGCCACCAGCGTCAGGTTGTTCAGGGTGAAGCCCAGCAGGTACATGGCCGCAAAGCTGGCGCTGAGCGACACCGCCAGCACCGTGGCGACGATCAGGGTCGCCGACAGCTGGCGCAGGAACAGCCCCATCACCAGCACCACCAGGGCCATGGTCAGCAGCAGGGTCAGCTCCACTTCATGCAGCGAAGCACGGATGGTCCGGGTGCGGTCGTTGAGCACTTCCACCTCGACGCCCGCCGGCAGCATCTCGCGCAGGCGCGGCAGCTCGGCCTGGATGGCATCGGAGGTGTCGACGATGTTCGCGCCGGGCTGCCGCAGGATCACCAGCGCCACGCCGGGGCGGCCGTCCGGCCAGGCCTGCACGTAGTCGTCTTCCGGCGCCTTCACCACCTGCGCCAGGTCGCGCAGGAACACCGGAGCGCCAGCGCGGTAGGCCACCACCAGATCGCCGTACTCGTTGGCGCTGAACAGCTGGTCGTTGGCCGCCAAGGTGGACACGCGGCCGTCGCCAAACAGCGCGCCCTTGGCCTGGTTGATGCTCGCCGACTGCAGCGACTGGCGCAGGTCGGCCAGGGTCAGGCGGTAGGCGGCGAGCTTTTCCGGCTGCGCCTGGATACGGATCGCCGGGCGCTGCTGGCCGACCACGAAGATCTGCCCGACCCCGCCGATCTGGCTGAGCTGGCGCGCCAGCAGCACTTCGGCGAGGTCGCTCAGCTCGATCAGCGGCATCAGCTCGGAGTTCACTCGCAGGATCATGATCGGGCTGTCCGCCGGGTTGATCTTGCGCCAGGTCGGCAGGTTCGGCATGTCCGCCGGCAGGCGTCCGGCAGCGGCGTTGATCGCGGCGGTGACCTCCTGGGCGGCGACGTCGATGTTCTTTTCCAGGTCGAACTGCAGCGTCAGGGTGGTCGAGCCCAGGGCGCTGGTGGAGAGCATCTGGGTGATGCCGGGGATGGCGCTGAACTGCACCTCCAGCGGGGTTGCCACCGACGACGCCATGGTCTCCGGGCTGCCACCGGGCAGCAGCGCCTGCACCTGGATGGTCGGGAAATCCACCTGCGGCAGCGGCGCCACACCGAGGCGGAAGAACGCCAGCAGGCCGAGGAAGAGCGAGGCGATGGTCAGCAGGCAGGTGGCGATGGGGTGCCGCACGCACCAGCCGGACATGCCGGCGCGCACGCTCATGGCGCGCTCCGGCGGGCCAGGGTCTGTACGTCACCCTGTACGTCCACGCGAGCGCCGGGGGTCAGGCGCGAATGGCCGTCGAGCACCACTTCATCGTCCGCCGCCAGACCTTCGACCAGGGTGCGGCCATCCACTTCCTGGACGATGCGCACCGGCACCTTCTTCGCCTTGCCGTCCTCGATGCGGAACACGAAGGCGCCATCCAGGCCACGGCGCACGGCGCGGCTGTCCAGCACCAGGCCGTTGCGCAGCACGCCGGATTGCAGGTCGATGGCCACGAACTGCCCCGGCCAGAGTTGGCCGTCCTGATTGTCGAACACCGCGCGCACGCGGATGGTCCCGGTGCTGCTGGCAACCTGGTTGTCGATGCTGCGCAGGTGGCCTTCACCGAGCAACTGGCCGCCATCGCGGCTGCGCGCGACCACCGGGGAATCGCCCTTCATCAGCGGCTGCAGCTGCGGCAGGCTTTCCTGCGGCAGGGCGAAGACCACCGAGATCGGCGACATCTGCGTCACCGTGAACAGGCCACTGCTGTCATTGGTGCGCAGCAGGTTGCCGACGTCGACGTTACGGATGCCGACGCGGCCGGCGACCGGCGAGGTGATGCGGGTGTAGGACAGGCGCACGCGCTCGGCGTCGATGGTGGCCTGGTTGCCGCGCAGGGTGGCGCGCAGACGGGCGGCCTCGGCGACGGTCTGTTCGAGAATCTGCCGGGAGATCGAGCCGCGCTGGCTCAGGGTCTGGTAGCGCGCCAGGTCCTGCTCGACGATGCGCAGCTGCGCCTGGTTGCTCTGCCGGGTCGCCTCGGCCTGTTCCAGCGCGGCGTTGATGGCGCGGTCATCGATGGTCGCCAGCAGCTCGCCCTGTTTGACCATCTGCCCCTCCTCCACCAGCAGCGCGGTGAGCTGGCCTTCCACCTGCGGGCGCACCAGCACGCTGTGCAGCGAGGTGACGGTGCCGACGCCATCGATGTTCTGCGTCAGGTCCTCGCGGGCCACCCGCGCCAGGGTCACCGGCACACCGGCTGGCTGGGCCGCGGCCTGTGGCGCCTCGTGGCGGCCGGCAAAACCCCAGATGCCCGCTCCCAGCGCCGTCACCCCCAGCAGCCCTGCTGCCAGCCAAACCCGCCGTTGCCCCTGCATCCCGCTCTCCTGCGTCTGGTTCGGCCACAGCGGCCGCATCCTGGGGTTATAAGCCAGCACCCGGGACCGCAGCCTGACCCTTAAATGACAATCCTGTCAGATTCGCCGAAAAGCCCCGTATGACGCGGCTTTGCGCTCCATGGCGATGCGCCAGCGCAAGTTCTCGAAGAGCGCCTAGACTCCACACATCCCACATGGAGCGCTGGCGATGCAGCCACCCCGAGGAGCCCCACGGCTGTTCGCCAGCCCGCTGCGTCTGCGGGCCGGCGTGCTGCTGCTCGCGCTCCTCGCACTGACCGCTGGCGCCGCCTGGAACTTCGACACCATCCTGAAGAACGCCGAGCAGAAATACGGCAACCTCGGCACCGCCAAGACCCGCATCGAATCCTGGGCCCGACTGATCGAAGACAGCGAGAACCTCGACGAGCCCGCCAAGCTCAAGGCGGTCAATGCCTTCTTCAATGGCGCCCTGGTATTCACCGACGACCGCACCGTCTGGCACCAGGAGGACTACTGGGCGACGCCGGTGGAATCCCTCTACAAGGGCGCTGGCGACTGCGAGGACTATTCCATCGCCAAGTTCGTCACCCTGCGCCGCCTCGGCGTTGCCAGCGACAAGCTGCGCATCACCTACGTCAAGGCGCTGCAGCAGAACCAGGCGCACATGGTGCTCACCTACTACGCCACCCCCACTGCCGAGCCGCTGGTGCTGGACAACCTGATCCCGCAGATCAAGCCCGCCTCCCAGCGCAAGGACCTCCTGCCCGTCTACGCCTTCAACGCCGACGGCCTGTGGCTGCCCGGCGCCAATGGCGGCAAGCGCACCGGCGACAGCAAGAAGCTGTCGCGCTGGCAGGACCTGTTGACCAAGATGCGCGCCGAGGGCCTGGACCTCGACGAGACGCGATAGGAGAACCCCGGCATGTCATTGCTCAAGCAACTGTTCCTGGCGATCTGCCTGTTCCTCGTGGTGGCCTTCGCCGGCAGCTTCGCCGCCAGCCTGGAAAGCTCCCGCGAGCAGCTGATCGGCCAGTTGCGCTCCCATGCCCAGGACGCCGCCACCGCGCTGGGCCTGTCGCTCACCCCGCACGTGGACGACCCGGCGATGATCGAGCTGATGGTCAGCTCGATCTTCGACTCCGGCTACTTCGCCACCATCCGCGTAGTGAGCATCCCCGAGGGCAAGGTCATCGTCGAACGCGACAGCGACACGCAGAACCAGCAGGTGCCGGCCTGGTTCGCCAAGCTGGTCAACCTCAAGGCCCAGGGTGGCGACGCGCTGATCATGCGTGGCTGGGAGCAGGCTGCGCGGGTCGAGGTGGTCAGCCATCCGCAGTTCGCCCTGGCCAAGCTGTGGGACGGCGCGCTGGGCAGCCTCGTCTGGCTGCTGGCCTGCGGGCTGGTCAGCGCCGTGCTCGGCGGCTGGCTGCTGCGTACCCAGCTGAAACCGCTGGACCAGATGGTCCAGCAGGCCCACGCCATCACCCGCCGCGAATTCCTCACCCTGCCCAGGGAACCGCGCACCCCGGAACTCCGGCGCGTGGTGCAGGCGATGAACCAGATGGTCGACAAGCTCAAGGCGCTGTTCGCCGAGGAAGCCACCCGCAGCGAGAAGCTGCGCGAAGAGGCCTATCAGGACAGCCTCTCCGGCCTGGCCAACCGTCGCCTGTTCGATGCGCGGCTGGATGCGCAACTGTCCCCCAGCGAACAGAACGCCGCCGGCTATCTGTTGCTGCTGCGCCTGAACGACCTGGCCGGGCTCAACCAGCGCCTCGGCGGCCAGCGCACCGATGCGCTGATCCGCGATGTAGCCGAGCTGCTGGAGCGCGAGCGCGAACAGCACGGCACCCCGGACTGGCTGGCCGCGCGCAGCCGTGGCGGCGAGTTCACCCTGCTCGCCCCCGGCCCGGACAGCGCCAGCGCCGAGCACCTGGCGGACGAACTCAGCGCCGCCCTGGAGAACCTGCGCGGCACCGGCGCCAGCGACTGCACGCCGGTGGCGCACCTGGGCCTGACGGCCTTCCGTCCCGGTGAATCGTCGGCCAGCGTGATGTCCCGTGCAGACCAGGCGCTGGCGCAGTCCCAGGCCACCCCGGACCATCCCTGGCAGCGCCTGGACAGCTCCAGCAACCAGCCCGCGCAGGACTCCCGCGCCTGGCGCGAATGGCTCGACGATGCGCTGCTCAAGGGCAAGCTGCAGCTGTGGTTCCAGCCGGTGCGCGGCTGCGCCGAGAATGGCGAGCTGCTGCACCAGAAGGTCCTCGCGCGGCTGCTTGATCCCAAGGGCGAAGCCGTTGCCGCCGGGCAGTTCCTGCCCTGGATCGAGCGCTTCGGCTGGTCCGCACGCTTCGACCTGGCGATGCTCGAACACGCCCTCGCCCACCTCGCCCAGCAACCGGCGCCACTGGCCCTGTCGCTGTCAGCGGAAACCGTGCGCAGCGCCGAGCCCCTGCGTCAGCTGTTCGAGATCCTCCGCGCTCACCCGCAGGAAGCACGGTTGATGACCCTGGAAGTGGACGAACGTTACCTGCCGCCGCCAGCCGAACTGGAGAAGCTCGCCCAGTCCGTGCAGGAAGTCGGTGCCAAGCTCGGCCTGCAGCACTTCGGCGGGCGCTTCAGCCTGATCGGCAACCTCACCCGCCTCGGCCTTGCCTACCTGAAGATCGACGGCAGCTACATCCGCGCCATCGACCAGGACAATGACAAGCGCCTGTTCATCGAAGCCATGTACCGCGCCTCCAACAGCATCGACCTGCCGCTGATCGCGGAGATGGTCGAGACCGAGGGCGAGCTGCAGATCCTGCGCGAGATGGGCATTGCCGGCGCCATGGGCCGTCTCATCGGCGCGCCGAAGCCGTCGCAGAAGAACGGCTAGGTTGACTCCCCGGGCCACAGCGTAAAGCGGTTCGCGAGCAAGCTCGCTCCTACATTGGCCGGTGAGCCTGGCGCTTCCTTGTAGGAGCGAGGGGGACGCCATCGTTGTTGCTCGCGAACCCGCCTCCCACTCAAATCCCAGGCAAAAAAAAGCCCCACCGAAACCCGGCGGGGCAGAGAGTGTAAAACCCAGGTCGAAACCCTTACTCGGCGATACCCAGCGCCACCGGCTGGCCGGCTTCGCGCGTCTGGCCGCGGGTGGCCAGGCAGTAATAAAGCGGGATGGTGACCAGCAGGCCGACCAGCCAGGACAGGTCCACGCCGTCGATGTAGTTGGCGTAGGGGCCGACGAACAGCGAGGTGTTGGCAAACGGCAGCTGGACGATGATGCCGATGAAGTAGGCGATGATCGCGTGCGGGTTGAACAGCCCGTACACGCCGCCGTCGCGACGGAAGATCGAGTTGATGTCGTAGCGGCCGCGCTTGATCAGGTAGAAGTCGATCAGGTTGATCGAGGCCCAGGGCACCAGCACGATCAGCATCGTCAGGATCAGGCCGATGAACTGCGAGATGAAATTGGCCGAGGCGCCCAGCGCCATCAGGCAACTGCCTGCCAGCACCACCGAGGACAGCACCACGCGCACGCGCACGCTGGGCGTCCAGCTGCCAGCGAAGGTCTGGATCGAAGTGACGATGGAGAGCACCGCGCCGTAAAGGTTCAGCGCGTTGTGGCTGATGATGTTGAGCAGGAACAGCAGCATCAGCACCGGGCCGAACATGCCGGTGGCCTGCTTGACCGCCACCATCGCGTCGGTGCCCTCCGGCGTCGCCAGCACGGCGACGGCGCCGAAGCTGAACGACAGGCTGGTGCCCGCCACCGCGCCGGCGAAGGTCGCCAGGAACGGCTTGCCGATGCCGACGCTGGTCGGCAGATAGCGCGAGTAGTCCGAGGTGTAGGGCGCGAAGCTGATCTGCCAGATGATGCCCAGGCACAGGGTGGCCAGGAAGCCGGAYAGGTTGAAGGCGCCGCGGGAGAGGAAGTTCGCCGGCAGGTCGCCGCCGAACATGATGGCGAAGCCCACCAGCAGCGCGCCGCCCATTACCCAGGTACCGATGCGGTTGAGGGTGTGGATGAAGCGGTAGCCGATCACGCCGATGGCGGTGGCGCTCAGCGCGCCGAGGATGATCGCCACGGGAGTCGGGGTCGCCGGCACCAGGCCCTGGATCGACTTGCCCGCCAGGACGATGTTGGAAATGAAGAAGCCGACGTAGATCAGCGCGGTGAAGAACACGATCAGCAAGGCGCCGTAACGGCCGAACTGGCCCCGGCTCTGGACCATCTGCGGGATGCCCATCTGCGGGCCCTGTGCCGATGCCAGGGCGAGGAACACGCCGCCGAACATGTGGCCCAGGACAATGGCGATCAGCCCCCAGAGCAGGTCGAGATGGAACACCTGGATCGCCATTGCGCCGGTGACCACCGGCAGCGGTGCGATGTTGGTGCTGAACCATAGCGTGAACAGGTCGCGGGAACGCCCATGGCGCTCGGCCGGCGGCACGTAATCGACGGTATGGTTCTCGATCAGCGGAGTATCGGACATCGTTTTTTGCCTTGCTTATTGTCTTTGTAAGGTCAGGTCATCCGGCGCCCTGGATCGGGCAGAAACGGCGCTGCGGTGACGGAGGCAATATTATGGTATTCCAAATACCAAGCAAGGGGTTTCTGCGTAGCCGTTGGTCGTCTGGCTGTCTGCAGGCCGTTCTTCGGCACTCCCCTTTATCGGCGAAAGCCCCGTATTCCGCAGCCTGTAGCCGACGGCCGGCCTATCACCGTCCATCCATCGGGAAGAGAAAGCACTTGCTTTCGAAGTATTACGGTATACCATCAGACGAAACGACCACTCCCGATGGCCGGCTCACAAGACAGGTACTCGCAATGATCGACCACGCTGCCTACAAACAAGTCATGGGCTCCTTCCCGTCCGGCGTCACCGTCATCACCACGATGGACGACGATGGCCAGGTGGTCGGCCTCACCGCGAGCGCCTTCAGCTCCCTGTCGATGGACCCGGCGCTGGTGCTGTTCTGCCCCAACTACAGCTCGGACTCCTACCCGGTGCTGATCCGCCGCAAGCAGTTCGCCATCCACCTGCTCTCCGCCGACCAGAAGGGCGAGGCCTATGCCTTCGCCAGCAAGGGCAAGGACAAGGCGCAGGGCATCGAGTGGACCCTGAGCGAGCGCGGCAACCCGCTGCTGGAGAACGCCACTGCCATCATCGAATGCGAGCTGTGGCGCGAATACGAAGGCGGTGACCACGCCATCCTGGTCGGCGCGGTGAAGAACCTGATCGTGCCGGACCAGCAGATCACCCCGATGATTTACTGCCGCGGAAAGATGGGCGCGCTGCAGGCTCTCGCCTGACCGCCTGATCTTTCGCCGTCCGGCGCAGGCCCCTTCTTGCGGGAGTGAGAAGGGGCTTTTCTTTGCCCGTCGGCTGGCCTCGATGAGCCGCCCCTCGCGGCGGAGCTGCCATGGGACACGGGCGCAGGATTGCTGGATACGCTGTGCCCTGCGCTCTGGCTCTGGCTCTGGCTCTGGCTCTGGCTCTGGCTCTGGCTCTGGCTCTGGCTCTGGCTCTGGCTCTGGCTTTGCAAGGCTTCCAGAGAAACGTCAAAGCACTCCGAACGCCCCGTTCAGGAGGCCTCGTTGAAGCGGAGTTTCAGGGGTTGAGCGACATGGATGTCGCGAGAGCCGCGATGGGCCAGGGATGGCCCTTCGCGGCGTGCCCCTGAAACTTCGTTTCAACGAGGGAATTTTTCGCCTAAGCGAAAAACCGGATGTCCGGGGCAAGACCTTTGCCTACTTTGCGTCGTTTGGCAAAGTAGGTCGCCCGAGGGGGCGAAACCCAATACATCCGCGCACGCCGAAGCGGCGCTGAAACACTCAACCAGAAGCATCGCCTTCCCCGATAAGGGCATCAAGGGAGCGCTGAATTGCAGTGTTTCCAGATGAACGCGGAGTCCGCCGCGAAGGATTTCGCGGACAAGGTCCGCTCCTACGAATAACCAAACGGCGGGCTCAGAACCCTTCCAGATCGATCAGCTCGCCTTCGAAGCGAATCGACCCACCCTCCGCATTCGCCTCACCGCCCTGAATCTCCCCGTAATAAGACAGCCCATTCTCCAGCGTCACGCAGACATGGGTCGGTTCTTCCGGCGCATCCAACTGGCCCTTGAAGCTCACCTCGATCACCCCTTCTTCCGGCGCGCTGAGGGTCACCATCACGCGGGCGTTATCCACCGCTTCGGCCTCGCGACCCCAGTGCTCGGCGCTGACGGTCACGGTGGCGATTTCCTGTTTCATGCTCGATGACTCTCCAACAAGGCTCCGGCGCCATGCGCGCCGGCTAGTGCGGCCAAGGATACCGCGCCGCGACGCAGCACCGAAGCGCCGCTTTCAGCCCTCTACCGCCTGTCGCCTTTACTCCAGCCACTACGGCCAACCCCACGCCACCCCTGGCGCAGGGCCTTTTCCCCAGGGGAAATCAGGTCTTGCGCAAACTGTATTATGGTATACCATGATACCGAATCCCTTCCCCAACCCAGCCGAAGTCACAACTGGAGCGACCCATGAGTTTCGAGATTCGCAAGATCGTCACCTACAGCGAGCAGACCTTCATCGAAGCCGGCAAGGCCACCGACACCCCGGTGACCATGGTCGGCCTGGCCGTGGTGATCAAGAACCCGTGGGCCGGTCGTGGCTTCGTCGAAGACCTGAAGCCGGAGATCAAGGCCAACTGCTCCGAGCTGGGCGCGCTGATGGTCGAGCGCCTGACCGCTGCCATCGGTGGCGCTGACAAGATCCAGGCCTACGGCAAGGCTGCCGTGGTCGGCGCCGATGGCGAGATCGAGCACGCCTCCGCCGTCATCCACACCCTGCGTTTCGGTAACCACTACCGCCAGGCCGTGGACGCCAAGAGCTACCTGAGCTTCACCAACAAGCGCGGCGGCCCGGGCACCTCGATCCAGATCCCGATGATGCACAAGGACGACGAAGGCCTGCGTTCACACTACATCACCCTGGAAATGCAGATCGAAGATTCGCCGCGCGCCGACGAGATCGTCGTGGTCCTGGGCGCCGCCGACGGCGGCCGTCTGCACCCGCGCATCGGCAACCGTTACATCGACCTGGAAGAACTGGCCGCCGAACAGGCTCAGTGATCCACACCGTGCAGGAGCGCTCCATGATTCGGCTCACCGCTGAACGCACACCGGCCGGCACCAGTTACCTGGCGACCGGCCAGGGCCACCCCGTGGTACTGATCCACGGCGTCGGCCTGAACAAGGAAATGTGGGGCGGCCAGATCGTCGGTCTGGCCCCGCACTTCCAGGTCATCGCCTATGACATGCTTGGCCATGGCGCGAGTCAGCTGCCGCAGCCGGACTGTGGGCTGGTCGGTTACGCCGACCAGCTGCGCGAGCTGCTCGACCACCTGGGGGTGACCAGTGCCATGGTCGTCGGTTTCTCCATGGGTGGTCTGGTGGCGCGGGCCTTCGCCCTGCACCATCCCGAGCGCCTGGACGGTCTTGTCGTCTTGAACAGCGTGTTCAACCGCAGCGCCGAACAGCGCGCCGGCGTGATCGAGCGGACCCGCCAGGCCGCCGAGCACGGCCCCGACGCCAATGCCGAGGCCGCCCTGTCGCGCTGGTTCAGCCGCGAATACCAGGCCGCCAACCCGGCGCAGATCGCCGCGATTCGCCAGACCCTTGCCAGCAACGATCCGCAGGGCTATCTGACTACTTACACGCTGTTCGCCACGCAGGACATGTACCGCGTGGACGACCTGGGCAGCATCAAGGTGCCGACCCTGGTCGCCACCGGTGAGCTGGACCCGGGCTCGACGCCGAAGATGGCCACCGAGCTGGCCGAACGCATTCCGGGCGCCAAGGCAACAGTGCTCGAAGAACAGCGCCACATGATGCCGGTGGAGTCGCCGCGGCTGGTCAACCAGATGCTGCTCGACTTCCTGCAACAGGCACAGGTTTCCAAGAATCACGTTCAGGGGAATGTCGCATGACCCTCGCACGCTTCCAGATGTTCATCGATGGCCAGTGGGTCGACGCCGTTTCCGGCAAGACCTTCGAGAGCCTCGACCCCGCCCGCGCACAAGCCTGGGCGGAACTGCCGGATGCCGATGAAGCCGACGTCGAGCGCGCCGTGCAGGCCGCCCAGCGCGCCTTCAACGACCCGGCCTGGCGTGGCCTCACCGCCACCGCCCGCGGCAAGCTGCTGCGCCGCCTGGGCGACCTGATCGCCGAGAACAAGGAACACCTGGCGCAGCTGGAAAGCCGCGACAACGGCAAGCTGATCCGCGAGACCCGCGGCCAGGTCGGCTACCTGCCGGAGTTCTTCCACTACACCGCAGGCCTGGCGGACAAGCTCGAAGGCGGCACCCTGCCGCTGGATAAGCCCGACCTGTTCGCCTACACCGTGCACGAGCCGCTGGGCGTGATCGCCGGGATCATCCCGTGGAACAGCCCGCTGTACCTGACCGCGATCAAGCTGGCCCCGGCCCTGGCCGCCGGCAACACCATCGTGCTCAAGCCTTCGGAACACGCCTCGGCAACCATCCTCGAACTGGCCCGCCTGGCCACCGAGGCCGGCATTCCGGCCGGCGTGGTCAACGTGGTCACCGGCTTCGGCCCGAGCACGGGCGCTGCGCTGACCCGCCACCCGCTGGTGCGCAAGATCGCCTTCACCGGCGGCGCCGCCACCGCGCGCCACGTGGTGCGCAGCAGCGCGGAGAACTTCGCCAAGTTGTCGCTGGAACTGGGCGGCAAGTCGCCCAACATCATCTTCGCCGACGCTGACCTCGACAGCGCCATCAACGGCGCCGTCGCCGGCATCTACGCCGCCTCCGGGCAGAGTTGCGTTGCCGGTTCGCGCCTGCTGGTGCAGGACGAGATCTACGACGAGTTCGTCGCCCGCCTGGTGGAACGCGCCCAGCGCATCCGCATCGGCAACCCGCAGGACGAGCAGAGCGAGATGGGCCCCATGGCCACCGCGCAGCAGCTCGCCGTGGTCGAAGGACTGGTTGCCGACGCCCTGGCCGAAGGTGCGCGCCTGCGCCTGGGCGGCAAGCGTCCGTCGATCGACTCCGAGGGCTGGTTCTACGAGCCGACCCTGTTCGAGTGCGACAACCACTCGATGAAGATCATGCAGGAAGAGGTCTTCGGCCCGGTCGCCTCGGTCATCCGTTTCAAGGATGAGGCCGAAGCACTGGCCTTGGCCAACGACTCCCAGTTCGGCCTCGCCGCCGGCATCTGGACCCGCGACCTGGGCCGCGCCCACCGCATGGCCCGTGGCGTTCGCAGCGGGATCATCTGGGTCAACACCTACCGCGCGGTGTCCGCCATGGCGCCCATCGGCGGTTTCCACAACAGCGGCTACGGCCGCGAGAGCGGCATCGATTCGGTGCTGGCCTACACCGAGCTGAAGACGGTGTGGATCAACCTCTCGCAGGCGCCTATGCCCGATCCCTTCGTGATGCGCTAAGAGGAGCGACGAGATGATCGAACCTGGCATCTACAAAGAAGTGATGGGCTCCTTCCCGTCCGGCGTCACCGTGGTCACCACCCTGGATGCCGACGGCGAGATCGTAGGCATCACCGCCAGCGCGTTCAGCGCGCTGTCGATCGACCCGGCGCTGGTGCTGTTCTGCCCCAACTACGGCTCGGACACCTACCCGATCCTGCGTGACAGCAAGCAGTTCGCCATCCACCTGCTGTGCTCCGACCAGCAGGCCGAGGCCTACGCGTTTGCCAAGAAGGGCAAGGAGAAGGCCAAGGGCATCGAGTGGCGTTTGAGCGAGCTGGGCAACCCGCTGCTGACCAAGGCCACGGCGATCATCGAGTGCGAACTGTGGCGCGAATACGACGGCGGTGACCACGCGATCATCGTCGGCGCGGTGAAGAACCTGATCCTGCCGGAGCAGGAGGTCACCCCGATGGTCTATCACCGCGGCAAGCTCGGCGCGCTGCCGGAGATAGCCGGCTAAAGCTTTCCAAGGCCGCTCGCCTTCACCCTCGGCAGCGGCCTTTTTTATTCCAGCCTGCGGGCGAATGCTTTTCGTAGGACCGAGGGGGACGCCCAGTCCTTGCTCGCGAACCCACCCAGCTCCGGCGTCGCCGGGCAATCGGTTCGCGAGCAATAACGATGGCGTCCCCCTCGCTCCTACAGGGATAGAGAGGAACCAGCGATGAGCAACGAGAAATACGAGAAAGGCCTGGCGATCCGCACCCAGGTGCTGGGCGAGGCCTACGTGAACAAGTCGATCCAGAACGCCGACGACTTCACCCGCCCGCTCCAGGAGATGGTCACCGAGTACTGCTGGGGCCACGTCTGGGGCCGGGACGGCTTATCGCTCAAGGAACGCAGCATGATAAACTTGGCGATGATTTCGGCACTCAACCGCCCCCACGAACTCAAGCTGCATGTGCGCGGCGCCCTGCGTAACGGTTTATCCCGCGAGCAGATCCGCGAAATCCTCCTGCAGGTCGGCATCTATTGCGGGGTTCCCGCGGCGGTGGACAGTTTCCGCCTCGCCCGCGAAGCCTTCGCCGAGGCCGACGCCGAGGAACGTGGTTGATTGCTGGCCCGACTTGACGATGGAGCACCCGAAGGTGCTCCATCGTTTTTCCTATGGACAGCCAGAACACAGAGCGGACCCCATGAAACGCCTGCCACTCGACGATAGCTTCAAGGTCAATCGCAACCCCGTCACCCTGCGCGAAATCGTCCTCGACAAGCTGCGTGGTGCCATCCTCAACTTCCAGCTGCTGCCGGGCGACCGCCTGGTGGAGCGCGACCTGTGCGATCGCCTGGGCGTCAGCCGCACCTCGGTGCGCGAGGCGCTGCGCCATCTGGAATCCGAGGGTCTGGTGGAGTTCGCCGATGCCAAGGGTCCGCGCGTCGCCATCATCACCCTGGAAGACGCCGTCGACATCTACGAGCTGCGCTGCGTGCTCGAAGGCCTGATCGTCCAGCTCTTCACCCTCAACGCCAAGGCCCGCGACATCCGCAACCTGGAGCGCGCGCTGGAAGAGAACCGCCAGGCGCTGGAAGACGGCGAGCTGCAGCAGGTGATCGAATCGGTGCAGGGCTTCTACGACGTGCTGCTGGAAGGCTCGGGCAACCGCACCGCCGCCACCCAGCTGCGCCAGCTGCAGGCGCGCATCAGCTACCTGCGGGCAACCTCGGTGTCCCAGGAAAACCGCCGCGCTGCCAGTAATCAGGAAATGGAACGCATGGTCGAGGCGATCAAGAGCGGCGACCCGGTCGCGGCTCACCAGGCCTCGGTCGACCACGTGCGCGCCGCCGCCAAGGTAGCCCTGGACTACCTGCGCTCCAAGCAGGACGGCGCCGGCAACGTGCGCGACATCGCCACCCCCATCGCGCTCAAAGAGCCGCGCATAGGCCGCTGACGCCATGCCCGCCCCGCGCTTCTGTCCCGCCTGCGGCAGTGGTGGCCTGAGCCGCCAGTGCCCGCCGGGGGATACCCACGAGCGCCTCACCTGCGCGGGCTGCGGCTACATCCACTACGAAAACCCCAAGGTCATTGCCGGCTGCATCATCGAGCGCGACGGCAAGTACCTGCTCTGCCAGCGCGGCATCCCGCCGCGTCCGGGCACCTGGACGCTGCCGGCCGGCTTCATGGAAAACGGCGAAACCACCGAGCAGGCCGCCCTGCGCGAAGTCTGGGAAGAGACCGGCGTACGCGCCGACATCGTCTCGCCCTACTCCATCTTCAGCGTGCCGAAGATCAGCGAGGTCTACATCATCTTCCGCGCCAGCGTGATCGAGGAGACCGGCGAACACGGTCCCGAGACCCTGCAGGTAAAATTCTTCGCCCCGGAAGATATCCCCTGGGAATGCATCTACTACCCGGCCATCCGGCAGATCCTCGAACGCTACATCGAGGAACGCCAGGCGGGCGTATACGGCATCTACATGGGCAACGACGACACCGGCAAGGTGCATTTCATTCGCTGAGTCGCTTAAGGTGCGCGCCTTCTGCGCGAATCGGGGCCGGGTCCGCTTCTACCATGGAATTCCAGCGACAAACGAAAAGGCCCGGCATGATGCCGGGCCTTTTCCGTTCACGCGGGCTTACCACTCGCGCGGCGCGATCAGTTCCTCGATATCGGCATCGAAGCCGTAGGCCTCGGCGATGAAGGCGACATCCCCGCCGATATTGTCGCGGGCGGCCGTTTCGATCTCGCTGCCCTGGTCCTCGAACTCCTCGCCCAGCGCATTGAAGGCCAGGGTGGTCGCATGGGTCAGCGCGTACAGCGCATCCAGGTCCGCCGGAGCCTGCGCTTCGATGGCCTCGCACAGCGCCACCAGCAGTTGCTGGCCCTTGGCAACCAGGTGCGACGGGAAGTAGCTGTCGCGCTGCATCTCGTCGAGGAAGCTGTACTGGCTCAGTTTTTCATTGCTGATCGTCATGATCGACTCCGCTCCATGAAGGTTCCGGCGGTGTACCGGGCCGGTCATCCTAAGTCGAAGCCGCAGCCGAAACCTCGCATGGCTCCCGCGCTGGCAACCCATATGAAAAAGCCCGGCATCCAGCCGGGCCCCTTCACCTCAGCTGAGGATCAATCCGCGTGGATATCGTTGTCCTTGGTCTCCTTCAGGAACAGCAGCGAGCAGACCAGGCTCATCGCCGTGATCAGCACCGGGTACCACAGGCCGTAGAAGATGTTGCCGGTGTACACCACCAGGGCGAACGAGATGGTCGGCAGCAGCCCGCCGAACCAGCCGTTGCCGATGTGGTACGGCAGCGACAGCGAGGTATAGCGGATGCGCGTGGGGAACAGCTCGACCATCAGCGCCGCCAGCGGGCCGTAGCAGCAGGTGGCGATGAAGATCAGCGCGACGATGATCGCCACCACCATCGGCCGGTTCACCAGCGAGGAATCGGCCACGGTCGGGTAGCCGGCATCCTTCACCGCAGCGCCCAGCGCGGCGGCGTCGAAGCCCTCGATGCGCTTATCGCCCACCGTCACCACCAGCTCGCTGCCGGCCGGCGCGGCGGCCGTGCTGTAGGGTACTCCGCCTTTCACCAGCAGGGTCTTGGCCTTGTCGCAGGCGCTATCGAATTTGGCCTTGCCCACCGGATCGAACTGGAAGGTGCAGGTGGCCGGGTCCGCCATCACGGTGACCGGCGCCTGGCGCGAGGCGGCATCGATCTGCGGGTTCGCGTAGTGGGTCAGCGCCTTGAACAGCGGGAAGTACAGCACCGTGGCCAGCAGCAGGCCGGTGATCAGCACCGGCTTGCGCCCGACCTTGTCCGACAGCCAGCCCATGAGCACGAACAGCGGCGCGCCGATCACCAGGGAGATGATCAGCAGACCGTTGGACAGCGCCGGGTCGACCTTGAGCACCTGGGTGAGGAAGAACATCACGTAGAACTGCGCCGCGTAGAAGGTCACCGCCTGCCCGGCGTTGATGCTGAACAGGGCGATCAGCACGATCTTCAGGTTGCTCCAGTTGGTGAACGACTCCTTGAGCGGCGACTTGCTCACCTTGCCCTCGGCCTTCATCTTCAGGAACGCCGGCGACTCCTGCATGGACAGGCGAATCCAGGTGGAGATGCCCAGCAGCACGATGGAGATCAGGAACGGCAGGCGCCAGCCCCAGGTCTCGAACTCCGGTCCGGTGAGCTGGCGGCAACCCCAGATCACCACCAGCGACAGCAGCAGGCCGCCGGTGGCGGTGCACTGGATCCAGCTGGTGTAGGCGCCGCGCTTGTGGTCCGGCGCGTGCTCGGCCACGTAGATCGCCGCACCACCGTATTCACCGCCCAGCGCCAGGCCCTGCAGCAGGCGCAGCACGATGAGGATGACCGGTGCGGCCACGCCGATGGTGGCATAGGCCGGCAGCAGGCCCACCGCGAAGGTCGACAGGCCCATCAGCAGGATGGTGGCGAGGAAGGTGTACTTGCGCCCGATCATGTCCCCCAGGCGGCCAAATACCAGCGCGCCGAACGGGCGAACGAGGAAGCCGGCGGCGAACGCCAGCAGGGCGAAAATGAAGGCGGTGGTGTCGTTGACCCCGGCGAAGAAGTGCTTGGCGATGATTGCCGCCAGCGATCCGTAGAGGAAGAAGTCGTACCACTCGAACACCGTGCCGAGCGACGAGGCGAAGATCACCTTGCGCTCGTCGCGCCGCGAAGTCGCGGGCCGCTCGTAGGAGCGGGACTGTGCTACATCGGTCATTGCGGGCTCTCCTGCCCCTTCTGGGGGCTTTTGTTTTTGTCAGCCTCGACTGCCACGGTTTTCACACCGCGCGATACCGTTCATTTGCTGCTCTTCGTAGGAGCGAGCTTGCTCGCGAACCGCCTGGCACCCAGACGTCAGAGAGCGACATTTCACGCCAAACACTGTGGGGAGACAGGATCGCCGTCACGCCACCGGAGCTTCCTCCTGTGTGCGCCCACTGGAAGGGATGACCTCCGCGCCGAGCGCGGGTTCGCTCAAAATCATCTGCGCGGCCTTTTCCGCGATCACCAGCACCGGCGAACAACTGTTGCCAGAGGTCAGGCTGGGCATGATCGAAGCGTCGGCGATGCGCAGGCCGGGAATGCCGTGCACGCGCAGCTGACTGTCGACCACCGCGCCTTCGCCCTGGCCCATGCGGCAGGTGCCGGCCGGGTGGAAGATGGTGGTGCCGATCTCGGCGGCGGCGCGGTGCAGGTCCTCCTCGGTCTGGTAGTCCGGGCCGGGCTTGAACTCCACCGGCTGGTAGCGCGCCAGCGCGGGCGCGGCGGCGATACGGCGGGTTAGGCGGATGGCGTCGGCAGCCACGCGCAGGTCCTGCGGATGGCTCAGGTAGTTGGGCTGGATCACCGGCTTGTCGCGCGGGTCCAGCGAGCGCAGCGTCACCGAGCCACGGCTCAGCGGGCGCAGGTCGCACACCGACGCGGTGAATGCCGGGAAGCTGTGCAGCGGCTCGCCGAAGCGCTCCAGCGACAGCGGCTGCACGTGGTATTCGAGGTTGGCCGAACGCTGGCCGGGATCGGATTTGGCGAACGCACCCAGTTGGCTCGGCGCCATGGACAGCGGGCCGCTGCGCTTGAACAGGTACTCCAGGCCCATGCCCATCTTGCCCCAAAGCGTCGAGGCGATCTGGTTCAGCGACGGCGCGCCGTTCATGCGGTAGATCAGGCGCAGCTGCAGGTGGTCCTGCAGGTTGCCGCCGACCCCGGAAAGCTCGTGGCGCACACCGACGCCGTGCTTCTCCAGCAGTTCGCGCGGGCCGATGCCGGAGCGTTGCAGCAGCACCGGGGTGTTGATCGCCCCGGCGCAGAGAATCACCTCGCGCTTGGCGCGCAGCTCGCGCCGCGTGCCCTGCCAGTTCACTTCCAGCCCGGCGGCGCGGCCGTTCTCCAGCAGCACACGCAGGGCTTCGACATGGGTCAGCACGGTGAGATTGGGCCGGTTGGCGATGGGCCGCAGGAAAGCCTTCGAGGCGTTCCAGCGCACACCGGAGCGCTGGTTCACCTGGAAGTAGCCGCAGCCCTCGTTGTCACCGCCATTGAAGTCTTCCACCGAGCGCACGCCGGACTGCGCCGCCGCCTCGCGGAAGGCATCGAGGATCGCCCACGACAGCCGCTGCTTCTCCACCCGCCATTCACCGCCCGCGCCATGCAGCTCGCTCGATCCGGCGAAGTGGTCCTCCATCTTCATGAACAGCGGCAGCAGGTCGTTCCAGCCCCAGCCGGGGTTGCCCTCGGCGGCCCAGCCGTCATAGTCCAGCGCCTGGCCACGCATGTAGATCATGCCGTTGATCGACGAGCAGCCGCCGAGGGTGCGTCCGCGCGGGTACTTGATCGCGCGGCCGTTCAGGCCCGGCACCTGCTCGGTGTCGAAACACCAGTCGGTGCGCGGGTTGCCGATGCAATAGAGGTAGCCGACGGGAATGTGGATCCAGGGATAGTTGTCCGGGCCGCCGGCTTCGAGCAGCAGCACGCGGTTGGCAGGGTCGGCGGACAGACGATTGGCCAGCAGGCAGCCGGCAGGGCCCGCGCCGACGATCAGGTAGTCATAAGCATCCAGTGCCTGGGGCATGGAGAAGTACCTCGTCGTGCTTGTTCTTTTTATCTGAAGACCGAGCCTAGTCGTTCGTTCGTGATAAAAGAACAGTCGTTTCGAGTCAGCTGCTGTGCGTTTTCTAACAACAAGGACTGCCGCGATGTTCGACTGGAATGACCTGCGCTACTTCCTGGAGCTGCACCGCAGCGGTCGCCTGCTGACCACAGCCAAGCGCCTGGGCACCACCCACGCCACCGTGGCGCGGCATATCGAGAGCATCGAGCGCGACCTCGGCACCCAGCTGTTCGCCCAGCACACCGGCGGCTACCAGCTCACCCCGGCCGGCCAGGCGCTGCTCAAGCACGCCGAGGCCATGGAGAACACCGCCCTCCTCGCCCAGGAGGAAATGAGCCAGGCCATCTCGCCGCTAGGGCAGATCCGCATCGGCGTCACCGAAGGCCTGGGCACCATGTTCCTCGCCCCGCGCCTGGGCGAGCTGATGCAGCGCTATCCCGGCCTGGAGGTGGAACTGGTGTCGGTGCCGCGCTTCGTCAGCATTACCAACCGTGAAGCGGACATCGCCATCACCCTGGAACGCCCCAGCGCCGACCTGGTGATCAGCCGCCTGCTCACCCGCTATCGCCTGAGCCTGTTCGCCAGCCCCGCCTACCTGGAAAACGCCCCGCCCCTGCGCGACCGCGAAGACCTCAGCCGCCACCCGTGGATCGGCTACGTCGACGACCTGCTGTTCAGCCAGGAACTRCTGTTCCACCACAGCTTCTGCCGCCACCCCCAGGTGGTGTTCCGCAGCACCAGCGTGGTCGCCCAGCAACAGGCCGCCCAGGCCGGTATCGGCATCGCCATCCTCCCGCAGTACATGGGCCTGCACGACCCACGGCTGGTGCCGGTGTTGCCGGAGGAATTCATCGAACGGGAATACTGGATGTGCACCCGGCGTGAGCTACACCGCTCGGTACGGCTGCGGTTGGTGTGGGACTTCCTCGTGGAAGTCTGTGGGCGCGAACAGGGGATTCTCGTGGCAGGCCAAACCACACCATTGGCCTGACCTGTAGGAGCGAGCTTGCTCACGAACCCGCCCAGCCACGTTCTCGCCGGCAAGTCCGTTCGCGAGCAAGCTCGCTCCTACGAAGAGCACAGCCCTTCGGAGTGGACACGTAGTCCACGGTGTAGGGCGGATAGCGCCTGGAGCGTCATGCGCCTTACACGCTCGACCATCCGGCACGGAATCCAGATAATCCCGCATCTGCAAACCCACTGAGGTCAGGATGAAGGCGTCACTGAAATTCACGGAAGAAAAAGCGGACAAGTTCTGGCGGGTTGAAACGCTGGGCTCGGAACTGCTGGTCAACTATGGCAAGAGCGGCACCAGCGGGCGCAACCAGATCAAGGAATTCGCCTCCCCTGAAGCAGGCGAGGCGCAGGCCCGCAAGCTCATCCAGGGCAAGCTGAAGAAGGGCTATGTCGACTTCCCCTTCGACTACGACGGCCACCGTTATTTCGACGACGAAGAAGTCGGGCTGCATCGCCTGACTTCACACCCGCGCTTCGTCGCTTGCTTCGCCGATGACCTCTATTACGACTGCGGTGATGAAGAGGCGCCCTTCGGCAGCGATGAGGGCAGCGACGCCCTCAATATGCTGGCCGACTGCATGCGCACGCAGAAGAACTTCAACATCGTGGAATTCCCCCGCTGGCTGATCGAGTCCCAATGGGAAATGACCTTCATCGAACCCGTTTCAATCGATGTCGAGGAAGCGCTCAAACCCGAAAATAAGGCCCTTGAGCCGGACATATACCAGAGCTGCCAGGTCGTCATGGCCACGGCATTCGGGCAGGTGAAGATTACCGGCAGCCTTGAGCCTGCGCTGAAAGCCTCCGCCATGGCGGCCATCGAGTGCCTCGACAGGATGGGCGTCCAGTTGGGATGGGGCGATGGCAAACCTTCGGCGATTCTCGACCAGATGAGAAAGGACCTGGCCACCTTCACCCAGTGAGCTCCCTGCGAGCGGGCCGGACTGGATGAGGTCAGACACCCCGCAGCCCATTGCCGCGGGGCACTGCGCTACCTGAAGGGCGTTATTCCGCGCGAGCTTTCTCGACCTTCTCGGAGGCCGACCACAGGCGGTAGCGGACTTCGACGTCCTTGGGCGCGTAGATGACGATGGGCAGCTTGCTGTTGTAGCGCAGCACGAAGCCGTCGCCGACCACCGGGACAAAGTCCTGGCGGGTCTTGCCATCCGGGCAGGCCATCATCGTGCTGGCCGGGCCGCTGACCTTGTCCAGGCGGTAGTAGGTGTAGCCCCAGCCCTCCAGGGTCTTTTCTTCCAGGCTGCCGCCCAGGCGCTGGCGGTTGCAGTCGACGGTGAGCGTCTTGCCGGCGAGGATCTCGACCTTGAAGTTCTCTTCCTGCGCCTGCTTGGGCAGGTGGATGACCTGGCGCACGAAGCCGTCCTCGGCCTTGGGATAGGGCGCGACGTCTTCCAGCTTGGCGGCGTTGGCGAAGGTGGCGGTAGCGCTGAGCAGCAGCGCGGTGGGGAGGGTGAAACGTACGAACGGCATGAAGCCTCCTTGCAGAAATGAAGAACGAACGCACCGCGGGGGTGCGTTCGTCCGAGCGCTCTGACCGTCAAATTGTACGAATGCTCCTACAGCCCCGTGCTGAGTTGTATCAAGCTACTTCACCACCGGCCTTGGCCTGCTGCTCCAGGTGCGTCTGCAGTTCCGGGGCGAGGTTGAGGTTGTAGGCGAGTTCATCCAGGTAGGTGCGTTCCGCGCCCTGCTGGTCGTCCACCAGCATCACGCTGACCAGGTACATCTCGGCAGCGACGGCCGGGTCACCCTGGGCCGACTCGGCTACTTCGGCGGCGTCCAGCGGTTTGCGCACTTCGGCGTCGAGCCAGTCCTGCAGTTCGGGCTCATCGCTATGACGGGCGATCTCCGCCTGGATGGCGGCCTTTTCCTTGTCGTCGATGCGGCCGTCAGCCTTGGCGGCGGCGATCATGGCGCGCAGGATCGCGTGGCTGTGGGCTTCGGCTTCCGGGCCGGAAAGTTGGTCGACGGTCATCAGCGACTGCTGCTGCGGGGCCGCGGCCGGGTGCTGGCGCTGGTAATTCTGATAGGCCTGGAAGGCCATCATGCCCAGCGACGCGAGCATCGCGTAGTTGATACCGCCACTGCTGCCGGTGCGGCCCTGGGGCATGCCGCCACCACTCGCGCCACCACCGAGCATGCCGCCCAGGATGTTGCCCAGGCCGCCCATGCCGCCGCCGGCACCGCCGGAAGCACCACCGAGCAAACCACCCAGCAAGCCGCCGAGGCCACCGAGGCCTCCCGCGCCGCCGCCTTGTTGTGCCGACGCGCCTTGCCCGCCACGCAGCAGTTGTTCCAATAGATCCGTCGTGTTCATGGATTGACCCTCGCCGACTCGTGTGGCGCGCCGGGCGGCGTCGCCTACCTGTTGCAGCAATGAGCTCTGACCTGCCTTGAGCAGTTGATCGAAAAGAGAACCAGCATTCATGAGATGACAACTCTCGCTATGCGTTGGGCAACGATAGTCCCGCCACACCGATGCGCCAGCGCCGTTCGCCGGGCCGGGTGTCAGGGCGGGACACCCGGGGCGCAGCCTGCCGTCAGCAGAGGTTGTCAGCCAGGCGATTGCCGCCCGGCGCCGGCTTCAACCGGCGATTGCGAGGAAGATCACGCGGGGACGGCGTCCAGCGCCTTCTGCGCCTGGGCTTCCAGCTCGACCTTGAGGCCGGCGTCGAGGCTCAGCTGGCGGGCCAGTTCGTCGAGGTAGGCGCGTTCCATGTAGCTGGTCTCGTCGACCATCAGCAGGCTGGCCAGGTACATCTCGGCGGCCATTTCCTCGCTGGTGGCGGCGCGGGCGACTTCGGCCGGGTCCAGCGGCTTGGCCAGTTCGCGTTCGAGCCAGCCCTGCAGCTCGACGTCGCCGGTGAGCTTGGCGATCTCGCCGTCGATCAGCTGGCGTTCGCGCTCATCGATATGTCCGTCAGCCTTCGCGGCGGCGACGATGGCCCGCAGGATGGCGTGGCTGTGCTGCTCGGCCTGGGCCGGCGGCAGGCGGTCGACGGTCTGCGGCTCGCCGCGCGGGGCGCTGGCCTGCTTCTGCTGCCAGTTGCCATAGGCCTTGTAGGCGAGCACGCCGAGCGCCGCGAGGCCGCCATAGGCGACGACATTGCCGCCGATCTTGCGCGCTTTCTTGCTGCCCAGCAGCAGGCCCAGCGCGCCCGCCGCCAGGGCGCCGCCACCGGCGCCGGAGAGCAGGCTGCCGAGGTCCAGGCCACCGCTTTTGCCCGATTGCTGAGCGCCGTCCTGCCGGGCGACGCCCTTGTTCTGCAGGAGGTCCTGGCCGGATCTGAGGAGCTGGTCGAGCAGGCCGCGAGTGTTCATGGCGATCTCCACTGTTCTATCGGAAATGGTGTCTATCGAAAATTGTGGATTCCGACTCTAGTCCAGCGCGCCTGCGAGGCGCAGCGACAGTGTGCTTCCGGATATTGCGGGCCAGTGCCGGCGGGTCCGCAGGGCAAATGGGCCGCTTTCATTCGATTAAAAAGAATGCTCCTATAGATTTTCGATAATCAACAATGAAAAGCGCCGAGATCGGCTAGACAATGCTCTGGCTCGCGGCTTCGAGCGCTCCACCGACTTCGCAAGCGGCCAACCGCCCATGATGACGCTCCGTCAGATTCGCCACTTCATCGCCGTCGCCGAGACCGGCTCGATCTCCGCCGCCGCCCAGGCGGTGTTCATTTCCCAGTCCACCCTGACCCTCGCCATCCAGCAACTGGAAGAAGAGATCGGCGTGCGCCTGTTCGATCGCCACGCCAAGGGCATGACGCTGACCCACCAGGGCCACCAGTTCCTGCGCCAGGCGCACCTGATCCTGGCCACCGTGGAGAACGCCAAGCGCAGCCTGCAGCAGAGCACCGACCAGGTCGCCGGCAGCCTGACCATCGGCGTGACCAGCCTGGTGGCGGGCTATTACCTGGCGGACCTGATCAACCGTTTCCAGCGCGCCTACCCCAACGTGCAGACCCGCGTGGTGGAGGACGAACGCCCGTATATCGAGCACCTGCTGGTGAGCGGCGAGATCGACGTCGGCGTGCTGATCCTCTCCAACCTGGAAGACCGCCACGCCCTGCAGACCGAGGTGCTGACCCACTCGCCGCACCGCCTCTGGCTGCCGGCGCAGCACCCGCTGCTGGAGCGCGACAGCATCGGCCTGGCCGATGTGGCCGGCGAGCCATTGATCCAGCTGAACGCCGACGAGATGGGCCTGCATACCCAGCGCATCTGGTCGCGCGCCGGGCTGGTGCCGCAGGTGACGCTGCGCACCGCGTCGGTGGAGGCGGTGCGAAGCCTGGTGGCCGCAGGCCTGGGGCTGTCGATCCAGCCGGACATGACCTACCGTCCCTGGTCGCTGGAAGGCGACATCATCGAGGCGCGTCCGCTGGTGGACCTTTCCGAACCGCTGGACGTCGGGCTGGCTTGGCGTCGCGGCACCGCGCGGCCACCGCTGGTGGACCCGTTCCTCACCGTGGCCCGCGAGCAGCCCAACGCGAAGAAGCTGTCCATTTGAACGTAGGGCGCATAACCGCTTGCGGTTATCCGCCGCCAGGATTCGGAGCGACGCTGATGGCGGATAACGCCTGAGGCGTTATCCGCCCCACGGGTTCAGTGCAGCAAAGTCAGCCATTCGATTTAATCGAACGCCGCTTTCAGTAATTAGAATTTGTCGACCCCACGCCCGGACTCTAGTCTCTGCCTTCATACAAAGGGCCAGCTCCGGGTATCGCCCCACTCGGAGCACGCACATGGCCACCGAAAACAAGACAGATAAAAGACGAGTTTCCAAGATGACCGGTGCACCCCTGCATACCGCCTTGCTGATCGACGGCCAACTGGTCGCCGGCGAAGGCATGGCCGAGCCGATCATCAACCCGACCACGGGCGAAACCCTCATCAGCATTGCCGACGGCTCCCTGGACCAGGTCGAGCACGCCATCGCTGCCGCGCACCGCGCCTTCCCCGCCTGGGCCCGCACCACGCCCGCCCAGCGCGCCACCGCCCTGCTCGCCATCGCCGATGCCATCGACAAGCGCGCGAACGACCTCGCCCAGCTGGAATCGCTGAACTGCGGCAAACCGCTGCACCTGGCGCGCCAGGACGACATCCCGGCCACCGCCGACGTGTTCCGCTTCTTCGCCGGTGCCGTGCGCTGCCAGCAGGGCCAGCTCGCCGGCGAATACGTGCCCGGCCACACCAGCATGGTCCGTCGCGACCCGGTCGGCGTGGTCGCCTCGATTGCGCCGTGGAACTACCCGCTGATGATGGCCGCATGGAAGATCGCCCCCGCCCTGGCCGCCGGCAACACCCTGGTGTTCAAGCCGTCCGAGCACACCCCGCTGAGCATCCTGGCGCTGGCCCCGGCGCTCGCCGAGATCCTCCCTGCCGGCGTGATCAACATCGTCTGCGGCGGCGGCGAAGGCGTCGGCAGCCACCTGGTCAGCCACCCGAAGGTGCGCATGGTCTCGCTGACCGGCGATATCGTCACCGGGCAGAAGATTCTCCAGGCCGCCGCGCGCACCCTCAAACGCACCCACCTGGAACTGGGCGGCAAGGCGCCGGTGATCGTCTGCAACGACGCCGACCTCGAAGCGGTGGTCCAGGGCGTGCGCACCCACGGCTACTACAACGCCGGGCAAGACTGCACCGCCGCCTGCCGCATCTATGCCCAGGCCGGCATCCATGACCGCCTCGTCGCCGAACTGGGCGACGCCGTGGCCAGCATCCGCTTCGCCCGCAAGCGCGATGCCGACAATGAGATCAGCCCGCTGATCAGCGCCCGCCAGCGCGACCGCGTCGCCAGCTTCGTCGAACGCGCCCTCGGCCAGCCGCACATCGAGCGCGTCACCGGCGCTGCCGTGCATTCGGGCCCCGGTTTCTACTACCAGCCGACCCTGCTGGCCGGCTGCAAGCAGCAGGACGAAATCGTCCAGCGCGAGGTGTTCGGCCCGGTGGTCACCGTGACCCGCTTCGACCAGCTGGAACAGGCGGTGGACTGGGCCAACGACTCTGAATACGGCCTGGCCTCCTCGGTGTGGACGCAGAACCTGGACAAGGCCTTCCAGATCGCCAACCGCCTGCAGTACGGCTGCACCTGGATCAACACCCATTTCATGCTCGCCAGCGAGATGCCCCACGGCGGGCTCAAGCGCTCGGGCTACGGCAAGGACTTGTCCAGCGATTCGCTGCAGGACTACAGCGTGGTGCGCCACATCATGGCGCGCCACGGCCAGCAACTGGATTGAACCACCCGGCGGGTCGCCCGTCGGCACATAAGAAACGCCCCGACGCCAAGCCGTCCGAGGGCTGTTGCTCGATTGAACTGCCCCACCAATAGAGACAACAACGAGAGGGAGACACCCGATGCGCAAGACAGCACTGCTCAGTGCCATCACCACCGCCCTGCTGGCCAGCGCCGGCGTCCAGGCCGCCGAGGCCCTGAAGGAAGTCGGCAAGGGCGAAGGCCGCCTGGACATCATCGCCTGGCCCGGCTACATCGAGCGCGGCCAGTCCGACAAGAACTACGACTGGGTCACCCAGTTCGAGAAGGACACCGGCTGCCAGGTCAACGTGAAGACCGCCGCCACCTCCGACGAGATGGTCAGCCTGATGGCCAAGGGCGGTTACGACCTGGTCACCGCATCCGGCGACGCCTCCCTGCGCCTGATCTACGGCAAGCGCGTGCAGCCGATCGATCCGTCGCTGATCCCCAACTGGAAGAACATCGACCCGCGCCTGAAGGACGCCGCCTGGTACGTGGTCAACGGCAAGACCTACGGCGCGCCGTACCAGTGGGGCCCAAACCTGCTGATGTACAACACCAAGATATTCCCCACCGCGCCGGACAGCTGGAAGGTCGTGTTCGACGCCCAGAACCTGCCCGACGGCAAGCCGAACAAGGGCCGCGTGCAGGCCTACGACGGCCCGATCTACGTCGCCGACGCCGCGCTGTACCTGAAGGCGACCCAGCCGGAGCTGGGCATCACCGACCCCTACCAGCTCGACGAAAAACAGTACGCCGCCGTGGTCGAACTGCTGCGCAAGCAGCATGACCTGATCCACCGCTACTGGCACGACACCACCGTGCAGATGAGCGACTTCAAGAACGAAGGCGTCGCCGCTTCCAGCGCCTGGCCGTACCAGGCCAACGCCCTGAAGGCCGAAGGTCAGCCGATCGCCACCGTGTTCCCGAAAGAGGGCGTCACCGGCTGGGCCGACACCACCATGCTGCACGCCGAAGCCCAGCACCCGAGCTGCGCCTACAAGTGGCTGAACTGGTCGCTGGAACCCAAGGTCCAGGGCGACGTGGCCGCCTGGTTCGGCTCCGTGCCGGCCGTGCCCGAAGGCTGCAAGGCCAGCACCCTGCTGGGCGGCGAAGGCTGCGCCACCAACGGCTACAACCAGTTCGACAAGATCGCGTTCTGGAAGACCCCGGTGGCCGAGGGCGGCAAGTTCGTCCCGTACAGCCGCTGGACCCAGGATTACATCGGGATCATGGGCGGCCGCTAAGGCAGGGATTTTTCCCGAACGCCTGACTGGCTCCCCTCTCCCTTCAGGGAGAGGGGCTGGGGGAGAGGGGGATGCCGCTGGCTCCGATGCCCGGCCGCCCTCTCCCCAACCCTCTCCCTGAAGGGAGAGGGAGCTGTTCGGCGCAACGCCCACCCGCGAACCACATCCGTACCGATTCACCCGTATCTCAGATTCACGGGCAGGGCTCCCCTACGCCGGATTCCTGCCCCTTGGAGCGTGCACCATGACCACTCCCGCTGTTCAATTCACCCAGGTCTCCCGCCAGTTCGGCGACGTCAAGGCCGTTGACCGGGTGTCCATCGACATCAAGGACGGCGAGTTCTTTTCCATGCTCGGCCCGTCGGGCTCGGGCAAGACCACCTGCCTGCGCCTGATCGCCGGCTTCGAGCAACCCAGCGCAGGCTCCATCCGCATCCATGGCGAGGAGGCCGCCGGCCTGCCGCCCTACCAGCGCGACGTCAACACCGTGTTCCAGGACTACGCGCTGTTCCCGCACATGAGCGTGCTGGAGAACGTCGCCTACGGCCTGAAGGTGAAAGGCGTCGGCAAGGCCGAACGCCTCAAGCGCGCCGAAGAAGCCCTCGGCATGGTCGCCCTGGGCGGCTATGGCGTGCGCAAGCCGGTGCAGCTCTCCGGCGGCCAGCGCCAGCGCGTGGCCCTGGCCCGGGCCCTGGTGAATCGCCCGCGCGTGCTGCTGCTGGACGAACCCCTCGGCGCGCTGGACCTCAAGCTGCGCGAGCAGATGCAGAGCGAGCTGAAGAAGCTGCAGCGCCAGCTGGGCATCACCTTCATCTTCGTCACCCACGACCAGAGCGAAGCGCTGTCCATGTCCGACCGCGTCGCGGTGTTCAACAAGGGCCGCATCGAACAGGTCGACACCCCGCGCAACCTCTACATGAAACCGGCCACCCCGTTCGTAGCGGAATTCGTCGGCACCTCCAACGTACTGCGCGGCGACCTCGCCCAGGGCCTGACCGGCAACGCCCAGCCCTTCTCCATCCGTCCCGAGCACATCCGTTTCGCCAATGGCGAGCGCAGCGCCTCGGACATCGAGATCAGCGGCCTGCTGCACGACATCCAGTACCAGGGCGCGGCGACCCGCTACGAGATCCGTCTCGACAACGGCCAGAACCTCTGCCTCAGCCAGGCCAACAGCCAGTGGGCCGACATCGACCTCGCCCACCAGCCGGGCCAGCGCGTGACCGCCCGCTGGGCGCGCGAGGCGATGGTGGTGCTGAACGAGGGCGCGTGACATGGAACTGACGATGAATGCAGCGCTGCCGCAGGCCAGCAATGGCCCGCTGCGCCGCCTGTGCAACCTGCTCTACCGCAAGCCGACGCTGTACCTCTCGCTGCTGCTGATCCCGCCGCTGCTGTGGTTCGGCGCGATCTACCTCGGCTCGCTGCTGACGCTGCTGTGGCAGGGTTTCTACACCTTCGACGACTTCACCATGACGGTGACGCCGGACCTGACCTGGGCCAACTTCGGCTCGCTGCTCAGTGGCTCCAACTTCGACATCATCCAGCGCACCGTGCTGATGGCCGTCGCGGTGTCCATCGCCAGTGGCGCGGTGGCCTTCCCCATCGCCTACTACATGGCGCGCTACACCACCGGCAAGACCAAGGCGTTCTTCTACATCGCCGTGATGATGCCGATGTGGGCCAGCTACATCGTCAAGGCCTACGCCTGGACCCTGCTGCTGGCCAAGGGCGGCGTCGCCATGTGGTTCGTCCAGCACCTGGGCCTGGAGCCGGTGCTGAACCTGCTGCTGGGCATTCCGGGCGTCGGTGGCAACACCCTGTCCACCTCCAGCTTCGGGCGCTTCCTGGTGTTCGTGTACATCTGGCTGCCGTTCATGATCCTGCCGATCCAGGCCTCCCTGGAGCGCCTGCCGCCGTCGCTGCTGCAAGCCTCGGCCGACCTCGGCGCGCACCCGCGGCAGACCTTCTTCCAGGTCATCCTGCCGCTGTCGATCCCCGGCATCGCCGCCGGCTCGATCTTCACCTTCAGCCTGACCCTGGGCGACTTCATCGTGCCGCAGCTGGTGGGCCCGCCGGGCTACTTCATCGGCAGCATGGTCTACGCCCAGCAGGGCGCGATCGGCAACATGCCAATGGCCGCCGCGTTCACCCTGGTGCCCATCGTGCTGATCGCCGTGTACCTGTCCATCGTCAAACGTCTGGGGGCCTTCGATGCACTCTGAGAAAGCTTCGTGGGGCCTGAAAGCGGCCGCCTGGGGCGGGCTGGTGTTCCTGCACTTCCCGATCCTGATCATCTTCCTGTACGCCTTCAACACCGAGGACGCCGCCTTCAGCTTCCCGCCCAAGGGCTTCACCCTGCACTGGTTCAGCGTCGCCTTCGCGCGCCAGGACGTGCTCGAAGCCATCGAGCTGTCGGTGAAGATCGCCAGCGTCGCCACGCTGATCGCCATGTTCCTCGGCACCCTGGCCGCGGCCGCGCTGTACCGCCGCGACTTCTTCGGCAAGGAAGGCATCTCGCTGATGCTGATCCTGCCAATCGCCCTGCCCGGCATCATCACCGGCATCGCGCTGCTGTCGGCGTTCAAGACCCTCGGCATCGAGCCGGGCTTCCTGACCATCGTCATCGGCCACGCCACCTTCTGCGTGGTGATCGTCTACAACAACGTCATCGCTCGCTTCCGCCGTACTTCGCACAGCCTCATCGAAGCCTCGATGGACCTGGGCGCCGACGGCTGGCAGACCTTCCGCTACGTGATCCTGCCCAACCTCGGCTCGGCGCTGCTGGCGGGCGGCATGCTGGCGTTCGCGCTGTCCTTCGACGAGATCATCGTCACCACCTTCACCGCCGGCCATGAACGCACCCTGCCGATCTGGCTGCTCAACCAGCTGGGCCGCCCGCGCGACGTGCCGGTGACCAACGTGGTGGCGATGCTGGTGATGATCGTGACCATGCTGCCGATCCTCGGCGCCTACTACCTGACCAAGGGTGGCGAGGGCGTGGCGGGGAGCGGCAAGTAAGTTGGGTGCCGTGCGCCCTCTCCCTAACCCTCTCCCTGAAGGGAGAGGGGACTGGATCGGCGCAGGAGGAAACAACGATTTCAGCCGGCACGGACGGCTCCCTCTCCCTTCAGGGAGAGGGCGGGGGGAGAGGGAAAAGCCCCCGCTCCCAACCCACAGAACCCCTCAGGCCCGCCGACCATGACAACCGGCAGGCCCCTAAAAAGAACCACCTGAACCGAACTCGCACCACGCTCCCGAACTAGAGGACTCACCCATGCAAACCAATCTGCTGATCAACGGCCAACTGGTCGCTGGCGAAGGCGAGAAGCTCGCCGTCCTGAACCCGTCGCTGGGTACCACCCTGGTGGAAATCGCCGAGGCCACCCCGGCCCAGGTCGACGCCGCCGTGCTGGCCGCCGACGCCGCCTTCGACAGCTGGTCGCAGACCGCGCCGAAGGACCGCTCCCTGCTCCTGCTGGCACTGGCCGACGCCATCGACGCCAACGCCGAGGAACTGGCCCGTCTGGAATCCAACAACTGCGGCAAGCCCTTCTCCGCCGCACTGAACGACGAGCTGCCGGCCGTGGCCGACGTGTTCCGCTTCTTCGCCGGCGCCTGCCGCGTGATGCAGGGCTCCGCCGCTGGTGAATACCTGCCGGGCCATACTTCGATGATCCGCCGCGACCCGGTGGGCGTGGTCGCCTCCATCGCGCCGTGGAACTACCCGCTGATGATGGTCGCGTGGAAACTCGGCCCGGCCCTGGCCGCCGGCAACACCGTGGTGCTCAAGCCTTCCGAGCAGACCCCGCTGACCGCCCTGCGCCTGGCCGAGCTGATGGCCGGCATCTTCCCTGCCGGCGTGGTCAACCTGGTGTTCGGCCGCGGCCCAACCGTCGGCGAGCCGCTGACCACCCACCCGAAAGTGCGCATGGTGTCGCTGACCGGCTCGGTCGCCACCGGCAGCCGCATCATCGCCGGCACCGCCGACACCGTGAAGCGCATGCACATGGAACTGGGCGGCAAGGCCCCGGTGCTGATCTTCGACGACGCCGACATCGACGCCGCCGTGGAAGGCATCCGTACCTTCGGCTTCTACAACGCAGGGCAGGATTGCACCGCCGCCTGCCGCATCTATGCGCAGAAGGGCATCTACGCCAAGTTCGTGCAGAAGCTCGGCGAAGCCGTCGGCAGCATCCAGTACGGCGAGCAGGACGACCCGAACACCGAGCTCGGCCCGGTCATCACCGAGCAGCACCTGGAGCGCGTCATCGGCTTCGTCGAGCGCGCCCGCCAGGTGCCGCACATCGAAGTGGTCACCGGCGGCAAGCGTGCCGACCGTGCGGGCTTCTTCTTCGAGCCGACCGTACTCGCCGGCGCGCGCCAGGACGACGAAGTGGTTCGCCGCGAAATCTTCGGCCCGGTGGTCTCGGTCACCGAGTTCGACGACGAAGCACAGGCGCTGGCCTGGGCGAACGACTCCGACTACGGCCTGGCCTCCTCGGTGTGGACCAGCGACATCGGCCGCGCCCATCGCCTGTCCGCCCGCCTGCAGTACGGCTGCACCTGGGTCAACACGCACTTCATGCTGACCACCGAGATGCCCCACGGCGGCATGAAGCTGTCCGGCTACGGCAAGGACATGTCGATGTACGGTCTCGAAGACTACACCGCGATCCGTCACGTCATGATCAAACATTAAGCAGTAACAAGTCGGGCCCTCACACGAGGGCCCGATGCTTTACGGCGCCCCGCTCGA
The DNA here is from genome assembly GCF_030462585.1 of Pseudomonas sp. CAN1. Taxonomy (GTDB): domain Bacteria; phylum Pseudomonadota; class Gammaproteobacteria; order Pseudomonadales; family Pseudomonadaceae; genus Pseudomonas. Next base: position 158,083 of record NZ_JASMRU010000010.1, read on the forward strand.
CCGGGACCGCCGCGCGGCCACGCATGCCGCAACCCCTTCCGGATGGAAGGGCAAAACCATGACAGCCCCTGCCCCGGGCCATCACCTTGCAAGGACTTCCCATGACCATCACCCGTCGCGACTTCCTCAACGGCGTCGCCCTCACCATCGGCGCGGGCCTCACCCCGCTGCAACTTCTCCAGGCCGCACCCTCCGGCCGCTACTACCCGCCCGCCCTCACCGGCATGCGCGGCAGCCATCCCGGCGCGTTCGAGGTCGCGCACCAGATGGGCTGGGAGAAGAAGGTGTTCGACACCGACGGCCTGAAGATCGAGGAGCAGTACGACCTGGTGGTGGTCGGCGGCGGCATCAGCGGCCTGTCCGCGGCCTGGTTCTATCGGCAGCAGCACCCCGACGCTCGCGTGCTGATCATCGAGAACCACGACGACTTCGGCGGCCACGCCAAGCGCAACGAATTCCAGGCCGGCGGCCGGATGATCCTCGGCTACGGCGGCAGCGAAGCCTTCCAGTCGCCCAAGCACCTGTACAGCGACACGGTGAACAAGCTGCTCAAGCAGCTCAACGTCGACGTGGACCGTTTCGAGACCGCCTTCGACCGTGACTTCTACCCGAACCTGGGCCTGTCCCGCGGCGTGTTCTTCGACAAGGCCGGCTTCGGCGAAGCGAAGATGGTGTCCGGCGACCCGACGCCCATGGTGGCCGACGACATCGCCCCGGAAAAACTCAACGCCCGCAGCTGGCGCGCGTTCATCTCCGACTTCCCGCTGCCCGAGGCCGATCGCCAGGCGCTGATCGACCTGCACGAGGCGCCCAGGGACTACCTCGCCGGCAAGACCCGCGAAGAGAAGGAAGCGCACCTGGCCAAGACCAGCTACCAGGACTTCCTGCGCAAGGACGTCGGCCTGAGCGAAGCCGCCACGCGCTACTTCCTCTGTCGCACCAACGACTTCTCGGCGCTGAGCATCGACGCCGTCCCCGCCGACTCGGCCTACTCCGTGGGCTTCCCCGGTTTCGCCGCCATGGACCTCTCGCCCATCAGCGAAGAAGCCAAGGCGGAGATGGAAGAGCCGTACATCTACCACTTCCCCGACGGCAACGCCTCGCTGGCGCGCCTGCTGGTGCGTGGCCTGATTCCGGGCGTGGCGCCGGGCAAGGACATGAACGACATCGTCCTGGCCACCTTCGACTATTCGAAGCTGGACCAGCCGAAGAACGCCGTGAACCTGCGCCTGAACAGCACCGCCGTCAGCGTGAAGAACCGCGACGGCGGCGTGGACATCGGCTACAGCCGTGCCGGCGCCCTGCATCGCGTGCGCGCCAAGCACTGCGTGCTGGCCTGCTACAACATGATCATCCCCTACATCCTGCGCGACCTCTCCGCCGAGCAGAGCCACGCCCTGGCGCAGAACGTGAAGTTCCCGCTGGTGTACACCAAGGTGGTGATCCGCAACTGGCAGAGCTTCATGAAGCTGGGCGTGCACGAGATCTACGCGCCGAGCCAACCGTACAGCCGCGTCAAGCTGGACTACCCGGTGGACATCGGCGGCTACAGCCACCCGCGCGACCCGAATCAGCCCATCGGCCTGCACATGGTCTACGTGCCCACCAGCCCCAACGCCGGCATGGACGCACGCACCCAGGCCCGCGTCGGCCGCGGCAAGCTCTACGGCATGAGCTTCGAGTACATGGAAGGCATGATCCGCGACCAGCTGCAGGCCATGCTCGGCCCGGCCGGCTTCGACCATCAGAAGGATATCCAGGCGATCACCATCAACCGCTGGTCGCACGGCTATTCGTACTTCTCCAACAGCCTCTTCGATGATGAGCAAGAGAGCGAAAAACTGATGAACCTGGCCCGCACCAAGGTCGGCAACGTCACCATCGCCAACTCCGATGCCGCCTGGGACGCCTATGCCCACGCAGCCATCGACGAAGCCTGGCGCGCGGTGGGCGAACTGGGCTGATCCATCAGGCGCCACGCCCGGCGTGGCGCCACCAAAAACGGCCGTCCGGCCGACAACCCGCGGGCACGCCCGCAACGGAGGCAAGCATGCGTCACCTCGTCAGAGCGTTCTACCTGCTGTCGCTGTTCACCTTTGCCAGCCTCGCGCAGGCGGCAGAGTCGCCCAAACAGATAGTCGATGCCTACATGGCCGCGTGGAACGCCCACGATGCCGAGAAGGCCGCCGGCTACCTGGCCAAGGATGCGGAGTACTTCGACGTCACCGTCGGCACCCCGCAGAAGGGCCGCGAAGCCGCGCGCGACAATGTGATCAAGGTGTTCGTCGGGGCCGTTCCGGACCTCAAGTGGAAGATGAACGGCAAGCCGATCGTCGACAAGGACGGCATCGCCTTCCAGTGGACCTTCAGCGGCACCAACACCGGCGCCTGGGACGCCCAGACCCCGGCGACCAACAAGGCCATCTCGTTCGACGGCGTGAGCTACGTAAAGGTCAAGGGCGGCAAGATCGTCTACCAGGGCGACTACTACGACGCCCTCGGTCTGCACAAGCAGCTCGGCTGGTAAGGCTCTTCGTAGGAGCGGACTCCGTCCGCGATAGGCTCGTCGCCGCTGGATAGCATCGCGGATAAATCCGCTCCTACGCAGGCCTCCAGAAAGGTAGGGCGCATAACCCGGAACGGGTTATCCGMCATCCGCCCAAGGGTTCTTTTCGTAGGAGCGAGCTTGCTCGCGAACCGTTTTCGCCGGAGACGCCGGTGCCGTGCGGTTCGCGAGCAAGCTCGCTCCTACAGTCCGTATCTGGCCGTGGGGCGATCAGCCGCGTCGCGGCAACTCGGTGATATGGATCTCGGTCACCAGCGCCGGCTTCACCAGCGGCGTGCGCGACAGCAGCGGGCAGAAACGCGCCAGCGCGCCGATCAGTTCCCACTGGGTATCCAGCGATTTCGCCAGCACATCGACGTCCGCCAGCGCGCGCTGGCCGACACCTTGCAGGTGCGCATCGGGGCTATGACTGAGTTCAACGGAGAGCTGGGTGATCAGCGTGCTCAGGTTGGACATGTTGCGGGTGGCGAGGGCGAGGATGTTCGCCAGCAGGGCGATTTCGGATTGCGGGATGACAGCAGGCGTTGCGGGTGCGTCCATGCGTGCTCCTGGGGTGTCTCGATCGGTAGTTGCGCATTCCTTGCGCGAGCGTGGCAAGACTAGCACCAGAGTGCTGGGCTGCGACAGATATCACATTTCAATTCTTTTCCTGACTTCCTGGTCACACGGACTTCCCCGCGTGACCAGGAACAGGGTCAAGCCTGGCCGAACGCCTTGCGCTTGGGCGTTCCGCGTTGCGCGGCGCGCAGGTACTGCGCCGGCCACGGCACTTGCATGCCGCCCAGCTCGTCGGCGGCGTGCAGCGGCCAGTAAGGGTCGCGCAGCAGTTCGCGGGCCAGCAGGATCAGGTCGGCCTGGCCGGTGCGCAGGATGTGCTCGGCCTGCACCGGTTCGGTGATCATCCCCACGGTGCCGCTGGCCACGCCGGCCTCCTTGCGCACGCGCTCGGCGAACTGCGTCTGGTAGCCCGGCCCCACCGGAATCTCGGCGTTCACCGCGGTACCGCCGGAGGACACGTCGATCAGGTCGACGCCCAGGTTCTTCAGGCGGCGCGCCAGCTCCACGGTCTCATCGGGGTTCCAGCCGTCCTCCACCCAGTCGGTGGCCGACAGGCGGACGAACAGCGGCAGCTCCTGCGGCCAGACCGCGCGCACGGCCTCGGTCACCTCCAGGAGGAAGCGGATGCGATTCTCGAAGCAGGTGCCGTACTGGTCGCGGCGCTGGTTGGAAAGTGGCGAGAGGAACTGGTGCAGCAGGTAACCGTGGGCGGCATGCACCTCGGCGATCTTGAAGCCGGCGGCCAGGGCCCGCTCGGCGCCACGCACGAACTGCTGCTTGATGGTCGCCATCTGCTCTTCGCTCAAAGCGATGGGCGCGGTGTGCTGCGGGTCGAAGGCGATGGCCGAGGGCGCCACCGGGGTCCAGCCGCCTTCGCTGATCGGCACCGAACCGTGCTTGCCCAGCCACGGCGCCCAGGTGCTCGCCTTGCGCCCGGCATGGGCCAGTTGCACGCCGGCGACCGCGCCCTGGGATTCGATGAAGCGGGTGATGCGTCGCAGCGGTTCGACCTGCTCGTCATTCCAGATGCCCAGGTCCTCGGCACTGATCCGCCCGTCCGGCGCGACGGCCGTGGCCTCGACTATCACCAGACCGGCGCCGCCGACCGCACGGCTGCCCAGGTGCACCAGGTGCCAGTCGTTGGCCAGGCCATCCTGGGCGGAGTACTGGCACATGGGCGAGACGGCGATGCGGTTGGACAGGGTGAGCTGGCGCAGGGTCAGGGGCTCGAACAACTGGCTCATGGTGGCACTCCCTTGGGTCTTCAGAACTTGTCACTTCAACTGTAGACCGGGATCGCCTAAGGATAGGTTCCGATGATCGGTGGCAGCTTTCCCTGATCCATGCAACGTCGCTGGGGCAACTGTCGTCTTCTGAAAATCCTTGCCGCGGGCTTCCCTCTCCCTAACCCTCTCCCTGAAGGGAGAGGGGACTGGTTTGGTGCCGGCTGAAACCACAGTGTCAGCCGGCACGGATAGCTCCCTCTCCCTTCAGGGAGAGGGCTGGGGAGAGGGTTGGGCCGGCACAATATTATCCAGGTAGGAGCGGGCTCCTACCCTTCGGCGTTAGCCTGCCAGCCGCCGCCGAGAGCCTTGTACAAGGCCACGCTGGCCTGCAGGCGCAGTTGGCGCAGGCTGGCCAGGGCGTCCTGGGCGGCGTAGAGGGTGCGCTGGGCGTCCAGCAGCACCAGCAGGTCCTCGGCGCCGGCGCGGTAGCGCGAGTTGGCCAGTTCGAAGGCGCGCTCGGCCTGGCGCACCTGCTCGGCCTGGGCCTGCTGGCGGGCGTCCAGCCCGGCGATGGCGTCCAGGCCGGACTCCACCTCGCCGAACGCGGTGATGATCGCCGCCCGGTAGTCTGCCAGCAGTTCTTCCTGGCGCGCCTGGGCGAGATCGCGCTGGCCGCTCAGCCGGCCGTTGTTGAAGACCGGCGCGACCAGCCCACCGCTGACCTGGTACAGCGGGTTGTCGGTGAGATCACCGAGGCGCGAGCCACCGCTGCCCAGGTCCAGCCCCAGCGTGAGCTGCGGGAACAGCGCCGCACGGGCGGCCCCGAGGTCAGCGGCAGCGCCTTGCAGCTGCGCCTCTGCGCGGGCCAGGTCGGGACGCCGGGTCAGCAGCTGCGATGGCACGCCCGCCGCGATATCCGGGTCCTTCAGCTCGGCAAGCGCGGCCGGTTGCAGCTGCAGGGCCGGGCGCGGGCTACCGAGTAGCACGGCCAGCGCCACCTGGCTCTGCGCCACCTGCTGGCGCAGATCGGCCTGCTCCACCCGCAAGCCGGCCAGCAGCGCGCGCTGCTGGGCCAGTTCCAGCGGCATCGCCGAGCCGGCACGCTGGCGCGATTCCAGCGTAGCCAGTACGTCTTCAGCGTTCTTCAGGTTCAGCCCGGCAATGCGCAGGCGTTCGCCCAGGCCGGCGTATTCCAGCCACGCCGTGGCGACGGCAGCGGTCAGGCTCAGGTGCACGCTGTGCAGGTCGAACTCGCTGGCCTGCCATTGCGCACGGGCAGCATCGCGCAGGGCCTGGTTGCGGCCCCACAGGTCCAGCTCGTAGCGGGTCTGCAGGCCGAGGCCGAAGCTATTGCCAGCGACCTCGGCATCGCCGCCCAGGCGGCCCTGGCGCGAAGCGTTCAGCGTACCGTTCAGCTCCGGCAACATCGGTGCTCCGGCGATCTGCAAGCTGGCGCCGGCCTGGCGCAGGCGCGCTTCGGCGGCCTGCAAGTCGTAGCTGTCGCGGGCGGCTCGTTCCACCAACTGATCCAGCTCGGCGTTGCCGAATTGCCGCCACCACTGTGCATCCAGTTCCACGGCGGCCGGGGCGGCGCTGCGCGTCCAGGCCTGCGGCGCGGCGATTTCGGAAGGCGGCGCCGGCTCCTGCAACGAACAGCCGGCAAGCAGCAGGCAAACCAGCGAAAGACGTGCGCGCATTACTCGCCTCCCAGGGCGACGACCGGGTCGAGCCGGGCCGCCTGCCGCGCCGGGGCGTAGCCGAACACCAGCCCGGTGATCAGCGCGCAGCCGAAGGCGCCGAGGATCGCCGTGAGCGAGAACACCACCGGCACCCCGGCCAGCAGCAGGCCGGCGCCGATCGACAGGCCGATGGCCACGCCGATCAGGCCGCCCACCAGGCTGAGCAGGGTCGACTCGGACAGGAACTGGCGGAGGATGTCGCGCTGGCACGCGCCGGTGGCCACCCGGATGCCGATCTCACGGGTACGTTCTCGCACGGTCATCAGCATCACGTTCATCACGCCGATGCCGCCCACCAGCAGGGAGACCGCGGCGATCAAGCTGAGCATCAGGGTCATGCTGTCCTGCGCCTCGGCCTGGGCCTGCAGCTTGGCTGCGGCGTTGCCGACGCCGAAGTCCTTGCGCCCGTGGCGTTCCAGCAGCAGTTCCTGCATGGCCGCGTCGGCCTGGTGCACCAGCGCCGGGGACATGGCGTCGATCACCGCGTACTCCGGGTCGGTCATGCCCTTGTAGACCCGCGCGCGGCCGGAATCGAAGGGGATGAAGAGCATCTCGTCGTAGTCCTCGACTCCCGAATCGGCGCCCTTCTCCTTCATCACCCCGATCACCTCGAACAGCGCATTGCCGACCAGCAGCTGGCGCCCCAGCGGGCTCTCGCCGGCGGGGAAGAAGTACTGCCAGGCCTTGTGTCCGAGCACCACCAAAGGCGCCAGCTCGCGATCCTCGGCGGCGCTGAAGAAACGCCCCTGGGCCACCGGCCAGCGGTGGATCAGCGGCATCTGCTCGGTGGTGGCGAAGGTGTAGAGCGACTTGGACAGGTTGCCGTAGCGCACTGTCAGGGCATTGCCGATCACCGGCATGACGTGGCGCACCTGCGGCAGCTCGGCCACCGCGGCGAGATCGTCGAGGGTCACCGCACCCATGGGACCACCTTCGGGCGGGTGGTCGCCGCTGACGTACATGATGGTGGCGCCCAGCGACGCCATCTGCTGCACCACGCGCTGCTTGGTGCCCAGGCCGATGGCGAGCATGACGATCACCGAAGCCACGCCGATGACGATCCCCAGCAGGGTCAGCGCGGTGCGGAAGCGGTTCAGCCACATTACCCGCCAGGCCGAGCGCAGCGCTTCCAGCAGGTCGCTGGCAAAACTGGCGCCGCCGGCCAGGCGTGCGTCGCGCAGGTCCGGCAAGGGCAACGCCGCCGCGCCAGCCTGCCCGCCGCTGTCGGCGACGATGTGGCCGTCGCGGATCTCGATGACCCGCCGCGCCCGCGCCGCCACTTCGCGGTCGTGGGTGATGAGGATCAGCGTGTGGCCCTGGGCGGACAGCTCGTCGAGCAGCGCCATAACTTCTTCGCCGCTGCGGCTGTCCAGCGCCCCGGTGGGTTCGTCGGCGAGGATGATGCGCCCGCCGTTCATCAGCGCGCGGGCAATGGAGACGCGCTGCTGCTGGCCGCCGGAGAGCTGGTTGGGGCGGTTGTCCAGACGCTCGCCCAGGCCCAGGCGCTGCAACAGGTCGCTGGCGCGCTGCTGGCGTTGCTGCACCGGGCGCCCGGCGTAGAGCGCGGGCACCTCGACGTTCTCCCGCGCGCTGCAGGTGGGAATCAGGTGATAACCCTGGAACACGAAGCCGAAGGCCTCGCGGCGCAGCCAGGCCAGCTCGTCGCTGTCCATCTGCGCAACGTCATTGCCGGCGAAGCGGTAGCTGCCGGCGCTGGGGCGATCCAGGCAGCCGAGGATGTGCATCAGGGTGGACTTGCCCGAACCCGACGCACCGACGATGGCAACGAACTCGCCCGGCTCGATGCACAGGGAAACCCCGTGCAGCACCGTGACCTTCGGGCTGGCGCCGCCGCCATAGTGTTTGACGATGCCATCCAGCTCGATCAGGGCGGTCACCAGGTGAATCTCCGCGGCCCTTCCTGGGCGGTCAGTTCGCCGAGCACCAGTTCCTCGCCTTCGGCCAGGCCGTCGAGCACTTCGCCCTGCAGGCGGTTGCGCACGCCAACGCGGACCTCGCGGGTCTGCGCCTTGCCGGCCGCATCGAGCACCCGTGCGCGGTACAGGCCGCGCTGTTGCGGCAGGGCCTCCAGCGCGGTCAGCGGCACCGCGAGCACGCCCTTGGCGGCCGCGTTGACGAAGGTGACCTGGGCGGTCATCTGTGGCATCAGCGCGCCGTCGGCGTTGTCCACGTCGAACAGCACGGTGTAGAGCACCACCTTGCTGGTGCCGCTGCTGGCCTGGCCAGAGCTGCTGCCTTCCTCGGTCTTCGGTTCTTCCGGCGCCGGCAGTACCTGGCGCACGCTGCCGGTCCAGCTGCGGCCTTCGCCGCCGAGGGTGGTGAAGCGCACCGGCATGCCGGCGCGCACGCGGCCGACGTCGGCTTCGGAAACATCCGTCCAAACGGTCATCGACGACAGGTCGGCGATGCGCAGGATCGCCGGCGTTTGGTAGGTGGCGTTGAGGGTCTGGCCCTGCTCGGCCTTCAGCGAAATCACCGCGCCGGCAATGGGCGCATAGACACGGGTGTAGTCCAGCTGGGTCTGGTCGGCGCTCAGGGTCGAGCGGGTCTGCTGGATCTTCGCCTGCATCTGGTCGATGCGTGCGACGGACACCTTGCGCTCGGCCTCGGCCACCTGCAGGTCTTCCAGGCGCGTGGAGCCCTCGGCGTACATCTGCTTCTGCCTGCCGTGCTTCTGCTGCGCCAGTTGCAGCTGCGCGCGCTGCTCGGCGAGCTGCGCCTGCAGGTCAGCCAGCTGCGCCTTGCCGGCGTCCACCGTGGCCTGCGGAATGCGGGGGTCGATCTCGGCCAGCAGTTGACCCTGCTGCACCACGTCGCCGGCCTTCACCAGCAGGCGGTCGATCTGCCCGGAGACGCGCACACCGACTTCCACCTGGGTACGCGGCCGCAACGTGCCGATGGCACTCACCGTCGCTTCGACATCGCCCCGCGCCACCGGCTGGGTCTGGTAGCGCACATCGGCACCACCGAACGCCCAGACCACCCCTCCCCCGACAACGACCAACAGGGCCGCCAGCGTCAGCAGGCGGCCCTTCTTCCCCCGTCCCATCCACTACATCCTTGCTTTCAGTGCAACTCGCTCGACTTGCCCATGGCCGCCACCGCTCCGGGTGCCAGGCTGTAGCGCTTGTTCTCGTCACGTTCGAGCAGGCCGGAGAGGTGCAGCCGGCGCAGGGTCTGGCTGACGCAGCTGAGGGAGATGGGCAGGCCCGGCTCCTCCAGGAAGGCGTGCAGCTCCACGGCGGTCGCCTTGCGGCAGATGACCAGCGCATCGAGGATGTTCAGGCGCGGCAGGCTGCTGCGCAGGCCGGCGTGCTCCAGCAGCTGGCGGGCCGGGCGCGGCAGGCGTGGGCGTACCGGGGTGCTGCTGACCTTGATCGCGGCTCTCATTTGCGCACCTCGAAAGACAGGGTGGAAACGTGGATCACGCTGTCGTAGCGCTTGCCATCGACATTGGCGCCACCGTTGACCTGGGCGGACACCTCCAGCACGTAGCGCGCCGGGAATGGCGTGGTCAGGGTCACGGTGCCATCCGCCGCCGGCTTCAGGCTGCGGGTCCATTGCTCGGAGGTGTACACGTTGACCTGCGAGGCCGGCACCACGGTGCCCTTCCAGTGCAGGGCGAAGGTGTTGCCGCCGGGCGTGGTGGGCACCAGCTCCAGATCATTCTGCGCCCGGGTATCCGTGCGCCCCTCGCGTGCCTGATAGATGGTCAGGGTGCTGCCTTCGGCACGCTGTGCGGCCACGCGCAGGTCACCCGGTGGCGGGCTGGCGATCTGGAAGGACTCGACCGTGGCCTTGAGCGGCTCGCTCTTGCCTTCGCCCAGCACGATGCGCGGGTTCTGCAGCTGGGCCACCGGCAGGTGCTCGCCGGGCTGCAGCTCGCTGAAATAACTGGTCGCGCTCTGCCCGGCGCCGCGTTCCAGCCACAGGTAGTCCGCGTTGGCCAGTGGCGCACACAGCAGCGCGACGGCCAGCAGCAAGGGCTGGCGAAGGGAAAAGTTCATGCGGGGTTCTCCTGTGTGGGGGCGCTCATGAAAAAAGCCGCTCGCATCCGTTGCGAATCGATCGCTTTCACATACAAGACGGATGAGACGCAAAAAACACGCACCGAAAATGTGTAAAGAAATCGAAAAGGCCGGGAAAACCGCCCAGAAACATTTGTTTGCAACTGCAAATGGCCGGTTTTTCGATCTCATCCGTCCTTATTGCTAGAACACCGCTGCTCCTTGGTGTCTTCGCGCCTCGCCGGCCTGATCCGGCGGGGGCATTTTCTTTGTCCTTCTTTTTGTGGCCGTGATTCCCCATGTCCAAGAAATCCCGTTCCAGGCTCTGGTTCCTGGTCCACAGCTGGCTGGCGCTGCCGATCTGGTTCTTCGTGTTCCTGGTGTGCATCACCGGCACCCTGGCCACGGTGAGCCAGGAGATCGTCTGGCTCGCCGACCCCACCGTGCGTGCCAACCCGCCAAGCGAGGACGCCCAGCGCCTGGGCTACGACCAGGTGCTCGCCGCCATGGCCCAGCAGCAACCGCAGGCCGCCGTGCGCATGATCAGCGCGCCCAGCGAAACGCATTTCGCGTTGCGGGTCAGCGTCACCTACCCGGACAGCGCCACCGCCATGCTCTACGTGAACCCCTACACCGGGGTCATCCAGGGCAAGATGCCGCTGTTCGACTTCCGCCAGTTCACCCGTGCCCTGCATGGCTGGTGGCTGGTGCCCTTCACCCACGGCTTCAGCTGGGGCTGGTACCTGGTGTCGCTGCTCGGCCTGCCGATGCTGGCGTCGCTGGTCACCGGCCTGGTGGTCTACAAGCGCTTCTGGCGCGGCTTCCTCAAGCCGACCCTGCGCCTGCGCCAGGGCGCGCGCATCTTCTGGGGCGACATGCACCGGCTGATGGGCATCTGGTCGATCTGGTTCATCGCGGTGATCTCCATCACCGGCACCTGGTTCCTGATCCAGGCGGTGCTCTACGACAACAGCATCTCCATTTCCAGCGAGGGCGTGCCGACCATCATCCAGCGCGACAGCATCCCCATGGGCGAGGACGGCAAGGCACCGCCGCGCATCGGCCTGGACGCCGCCGTGCTGGTCGCCAAGCAGCGCATTCCCGGCTTCGAGCCGAACTTCTTCCGCCTGCCCTCCAGCGCCTACGACCCGGTGACCATCTTCGGCAAGGCCTGGTACCCGCTGATGTTCGAAAGCGCCCAGGTGAACCCCTATGACGGCAGTGTGGCCTCGACCCGCCTGCTGGGCGACCGCTCGGGCCTGGAGTTCGTCACCGAGTCCATGCGCCCGCTGCACACCGGCGATTTCGGCGGCGTGTGGGTCAAGCTGATCTGGTTCGTGTTCGGCCTGATCCTCAGCATGATGGTGCTCAGCGGCCTGATGATCTGGAGCAAGCGCACCCTGATCGCCACCGCCAAGGAGCTGAAGAAGCAGAAGGCCCGCGAGCGGATCACCATCACAGCCACCCCGGAGGCCAGCCAATGAGCGGCAACAGCAAGCTGCGCCGCCTGTGGCTGCGCTGGCGTTTCCACCTCAGCGCCCTGCTGGTGCTGATTCCCCTGGGCTTCATGCCGCACTACTTCCACGAGGCAAGGCTCGACCGTGGCCTGCGCGGCCTGGGCGAGCGCGAGATCGGTTCGCTGCAGGTCGGCCCATGGACCGCGCGCATGGCCGAGTGGGAAGTGGGCGAGCCGGAAGACGAAGGCCGCGCCGGCTTCGTCAAGGCCTTCACCCTGGCCTTCTGCGAGAGCTGTTATCCACAGGTGAAGGCCGCCTACCTGCGCATCGGCCAGCCACGCAGCTTGCGCGCCGCTGGCGGGCTGTTCGCCGGCACGCCGCACCAGTTGTTCGCCGAAGTCACCATCCCGGCCCGCGTCACCCCGGCCGATGAACTGTGGCTGACCGTGGAAGGCTGGGACGGCGCCGTGCACCAGGCGCAGGTCCCTCTCGACAAGGCGTCGCCCTCGCTGGTGGCCTGGCTGGAAAAGACCCGGAGCAACCCATGAAAGTAATCTTCAAGTACAGCACCCTGCTACTCGGCCTGAGCGCCAGCGCCGGCGCCCTGGCCCACGCGCCCTTCTGCGAATGCACGGCGCTGGACGCCGAGACCATCCGCTGCGTCGGCGGCTTCACCGACGGCAGCGCCGCACCCGGCGTGACCCTGGACGTGATGGGCAGCGACAACCAGGTACTGATCCCCGGCAAGCTCGGCGCCGACTCCAGCCTGACCTTCAAGCGCCCGAGCGGGGATTTCTACATCCTCTTCGACGTCGGGCCGGGGTACATGGTCGAGGTCGATCCGAGCGAGATCAAAGGCGTCTGAGCTCCAGGTTCCAGCTTCCGGGCTGCGGCCGGGGACGCCAGTCTCCCGGCCGCCGCACCTCAGGTCGCGGACGATCCCGGCAAGACGATGGCTGTCGGCACGTGCCGCGGGTCGTTTCTTGCCAGCAGGTAGTACGCCAGCGCCGGCAGCAACAGCCCGATCAGCCAGGAGATGTCGACGCCACCGAGCGCTTCCACCAGCGGCCCGGTATAGAAACCGCTGTCGATGAAGGGCATCTGCACCAGCACGCCGAAGCAGTAGACGCCGATGCCGGTCCAGTTCCAGCGACCGTAGCGGCTATCGGGATCGGACAGTGCCGGGATGTCGTAGCGCTCGCGGGTGATGCAGTAGTAGTCGACCAGGTTGATCGCGCTCCACGGGGTGAAGAACGCCAGCAGGAACAGCAGGAACGACTTGAACGCGGCGAGGAAGGAGTGCTGCCCCGCCAGTGCCAGGCCGGTGGACAGGCCGACGATGATCAGCACGAACAGCAGGCGCTGCAGGCGCGAAACTTCCAGATGGCCGCGGAAGCCGCTGATGATGGTGGCGATGCACATGAAGCTGCCATAGGCGTTCAACGTGGCGATGGTGACCTTGCCGAAGGCGACGCTGAAGAACAGCGCGGCAGCCAGCATGCCACTGGCGCCCAGCCCGACCACATAGGCCACCGGCTGGCCGGAGAAGGCCTTGCCGGCCAGCGCCGCGGCGAACACGCCGAGCACCATCGAGGTCTGCGAACCGATCACCGAGCCCAGGCCCACGGCCAGGAAAGTCTTGCGTGACGAGGTGCGGCTGGGCAGGTAGCGCGAATAGTCGGCGACATAGGGGCCGAAGGCGATCTGCCAGGAAGCCGCCAGGGAGACCGCGAGCAGGAAGGTGTTCCAGGCGAAGTGGCGATTCTCCAGCAGCACGCCGATGTCGTTGACCGACAGCAGGCGCACGAACAGGTAGGCGAAGGCGACGATGCCCAGCACGCTGGCGGCCTTGCCCAGCAGGTGGATCACCCGGTAGCCGCAGACTGTCACCACGACGATGACCGCCGCGAAGATCAGGATGCCGACCGTATCGCTGACGTGGGCCAGTTGGCCGATGGCCTGGCCGGCGAGCACGGTGCCGGTGGCGTTGAAGCCGACATACATCACGCACACCAGCACCAGCGGGATGACCGCACCGAACACGCCGAACTGCACGCGGCTGGAGATCATCTGCGGCAGGCCCAGCTTGGGCCCCTGGGCGCCGTGCAGGGCCATCACCACGCCACCGAAGACCTGGCCGATGAACAGGCCGATCAGCGACCAGAACACGTCGCCGCCGAGCACCACGGCCAGCGCGCCGGTGACGATCGCGGTGATCTGCAGGTTGCAGCCGAACCACAGGGTGAACTGACTGAACAGCCGGCCGTGCCGCTCGGCCTCGGGTATGTAATCGATGGAACGGGTTTCGATCAGGGACTTACCAGCCATGGGGCTTTCTCCTCGCACACGACCGGACACCCGGCGGCGCGGTTGTTGTTATGCACAGCGTTTCCTGATTCGCCGGGGCGGCCCGGACGGCCGCCCCGTACCTGCCGTCAATGGCGGGCGGCATCCAGCACGGCGCGGGAGATGATGATCTTCTGCACCTCGGAGGTTCCCTCGAAGATCCGCAGGATCCGCGCGTCACGCACGAAGCGCTCCAGCGGCAGGTCGCGGATGTAGCCGTAGCCGCCGTGCAGTTGCAGCGCGGCATCGGTGATGAAGCCGCAGGCCTCGGCGGCGAACAGCTTGGCGGTGGCCGATTCGAGGCTGAAGCGCTCGCCGCTGTCGCGCCGCGCCGCCGCCTGCTGGGTCAGCAGGCGCGCCGCCTGGAACTGCGCGTGCATGTCGGCGATGCGCCACTGGGTGCCCTGGTAGGCCGACAGCGGCTTGGGGCCGATCTGCCGTTCGTCCACCCACTTCAGCGCGTACTCCATCGCCGCGCGAGCTACCCCTAAGGACATGGCAGCAACTTCCACGCGGCCACGGTCGAGGACTTCCATGGCGGTGCGGAAGCCCTGGTTTTCCTCCCCCAGCAGTGCGTCGGCGGGCAGCCAGCAATCCAGCGCCAGCTCGTAGATGGTGCTGCCGCGCAGGCCCATGGTCTTTTCCGGGTTGGCGAAGGTGACGCCGGCGGTGCCCCTGGGAATCATGAAGGCGCTGATGCCACGGGCGCCGGCTTCCGGATCGGTCTTGGCGTAGAGGACGATGAAGTCGGCTTCGCGGGCGTTGGTGATGTAGTGCTTGCTGCCACGGATACGCCAGCCACCCTCCTCAGGCACGGCGCGGGTACGCATGTCCGCCGGGTTGGAGCCGGCAGCCGGCTCGGTCAGGCCGAAGGCTCCCAGCAGTTCGCCGGAGGCGCAGCGCGGCAACCATTCCTGGCGCTGCGCCTCGCTGCCGCCGATGAGGATCGAGTCGGTGGCGAGGAAGTGCGCAGTGAGCGCCGAAGCGGTGGAGGCGCAGGCAGCGGAAACCGCCTCGACCACCCGGCTCATGGCCAGGCTGCCGATGCCGAAGCCGCCATAGGTCTCCGGCAGGTTGATGCCCATGAAGCCCAGTTCGCCGAGGGCCTGCAGGCTTTCCGCGCAGAAGCTTTCCTCTTCGTCGTAGCGTTGCGCGTTGGCGGCCAGCACGTCGCGGCAGACACGCTCGGCCGAGTCGACGATGGCCAGTTCGGTGGCGTCGATTGCAAAGTTCATTGGACAGCTCCAGCACGGTTATCGAGGCCGAACACGGCATTGGCTTCGCCCAGGCGAGGCGCGCGCGTAGCGGCATGGGGCTTGCGCCCGTTGAAGTGGACAGGTTGCGGCACCAGCGGCGGCTGGCCGTCGGCCGGTTGCACCAGCAGTTGGCGCACCTGCGCCTGTTCGCTGCCGGTGGCCTCGGCGAGGTTCCATACCGGCGACGCCGGAACCCCGGCATCCAGCAGCAGATCGCAGGCCTGCTCGACGCTGCGTGCGCCGGTCCAGCGCTCGATCTCGGCGCGCAATGCCTGCTCGTTGCGGGTGCGCGAAGGGTCATCGGCGAAGCGCGGATCGACTGCCAGCTCGGCGCGGCCGATGCTTTCGCAGAAGCGCCGGAACAGCTTGTCGCTGGCCACCGCGATCACCACCAGGCCATCGGCCGCGCGATAGGTATCGAAAGGCGTGGACACCGGATGGCGATTGCCCACCAGCCCCGGCGCGCGGCCATGGGCGAACAGGTTGGACAGGCCGGTCATCTGCAGGCTGACCAGCACGTCGAACATGGCGACGTCGATGTACTGCGCACTGCTGCCCTGGTGCTCGCGGGCGAACAGCGCGCTGCTGATCGCCCAGGCCGCATAGACGCCGGCGCACAAGTCGCCCAGCGCCTCGCCGCTACGGGTCGGCCCGGTTTCGGGAAAGCCGCTGACGCTCATCAGCCCGGACATCGCCTGGGCGACGATGTCATAGGCCGGCCGGCGCGACAGCGGGCCGTTCTGGCCGAAGCCGGAGATGCTCGCGTAGATCAGCTTCGGGTTGTGCTGGCGGAGGCTGTCGAAGTCGATGCCCAGGCGCTGGGTGACGCCGGGGCGGAAGTTCTCCACCACCACGTCGGCATCGGCTACCAGCTGGTAGAAGCGCTGCAGGTCCGCGGGCGCCTTGAAGTCCAGTTCGACACTGCGCTTGCCGCGGTTGATCAGGCCGAAGTAGACGCTCTCGCCATCCTTGAACGGGCCCAAGTGGCGGCTGTCGTCGCCATGCTCCGGCACTTCGAACTTGATCACCTCGGCACCAAGGTCGGCGAGCATGGCGGTGCAGTGCGGCCCGGCCAGTACCCGGCTGAGGTCCAGCACGCGCACGCCCATCAGCGGCTGCGGTGTCGGCAGTTCAGTCACGTTGTTCATGCTCGGCTCCTCAGGCAGTGATCATCGGCAGGTTCAGGCCCTGCTCCTTGGCGCAGTCGATGGCGATCTGGTAACCGGCGTCGGCATGGCGCATCACGCCGGTGCCCGGGTCGTTGGTCAGCACGCGGGCGATGCGCGCCGCGGCCTCGTCGGTGCCGTCGCAGACGATCACCATCCCCGAGTGCTGGGAGAAGCCCATGCCCACGCCGCCGCCGTGGTGCAGCGAAACCCAGGTGGCGCCGCTGGCGGTGTTCAGCAGGGCGTTGAGCAGCGGCCAGTCGGACACGGCGTCGGAGCCGTCCTGCATGGCTTCGGTCTCGCGGTTCGGGCTGGACACCGAGCCGGAGTCGAGGTGGTCGCGGCCGATCACGATCGGCGCTTTCAGCTCACCGCTACGGACCATTTCGTTGAACGCCAGGCCGAGCTTGGCGCGCTGGCCCAGGCCGACCCAGCAGATGCGCGCCGGCAGGCCCTGGAAGCTGATGCGCTCGCGGGCCATGTCCAGCCAGCGGTGCAGGTGGGCATCGTCCGCGATCAGCTCCTTGACCTTGGCGTCGGTCTTGTAGATGTCCTCGGCATCGCCCGACAGCGCGGCCCAGCGGAACGGACCGACGCCACGGCAGAACAGCGGGCGGATGTAGGCCGGGACGAAGCCGGGGAAGTCGAAGGCGTTGGCCACGCCCTCTTCCTTGGCCATCTGGCGGATGTTGTTGCCGTAGTCGAAGGTCGGGATGCCCTGCTTCTGGAACTCCAGCATGGCTTTGACGTGCACGGCCATGGACTGCTTGGCGGCTTTCACCACGGCAGCCGGATCGGTCTGCGCGCGGTCGCGGTACTGCTCCCAGGTCCAGCCGGCCGGCAGGTAGCCGTTGAGCGGGTCGTGGGCGGAGGTCTGGTCGGTGACCATGTCCGGGCGCACGCCGCGCTTGAGCAGTTCCGGGAGGATTTCCGCGGCGTTGCCCAGCAGGGCGATGGAGATGGCCTTGCCTTCGGCGGTGTACTGGGCGATGCGCGCCAGGGCGTCATCCAGATCCTTGGCCTGCTCGTCGACATAGCGGCTGGCCAGGCGGAAGTCGATGCGGCTCTGCTGGCACT
>NZ_JASMRU010000011.1 GCF_030462585.1 Pseudomonas sp. CAN1
CTGGCGGTTTCGTCTCCGCCAAGCTGATCCCGGCCTACGGCTGGCATAGCCTGCTGCTGCTTGGTGCTGGCGGTTTCGTCTCCGCCAAGCTGATCCCGGCCTACGGCTGGCATAGCCTGCTGCTGCTTGGTGGTGTGTTGCCGCTGCTGCTGGCAGTTGTGCTGCTGGTGTGGCTGCCGGAAAGCCTGCTGGAGCGGGTCGACGGCGCCAGTCTGCGCACGGACTACCAGCCCATCGTGCGCCTGGCCCGCGTCCCCGGCCGCGATTTCCCCGCGCAGTACAAGGAGCACAGCACCCGCCCCGATCCGGCGACCCTGAGCTACACCGTCACCCTGACTCTGCAGCGGCCAACGGACGTCACCCTGCTGCCGGGCATGAGCGCCACCGTCGAGGTGGACTTCGCCCAGCTCGGCCGCGATGCCCAGGCCATTCTGCGCATCCCGGTCGAAGCGGTGTTCAGCGCCGATGACGGCGCGCCGGGGCAGAGCCAGGTGTGGGTGGTGAAAGGTGCAGGCGACGCGCTGCACGTCGAGCGCCGCGCGGTGCAGCTCGGCCAGCCGGGCGCCGCGGGCATCCAGATTCTCTCCGGGCTGGAACCGGGCGAGCGGATAGTCGCCGCCGGCACCGCCGAGCTGCGCGAAGGCCAGCACGTGCGCCCGTGGCAGCGCGAACGGGGGCTGTGATGGACATCAGCGGCTACTTTCTCCGCAACAAGGTGAGCAGCTGGATCGTCATCCTCCTGCTGGCCCTCGGCGGCCTCTACGCGATCCTCGAGATCGGTCGCCTGGAAGACCCGGCCTTCACCGTCAAGACCGCCGTGGTCGCCACCCGCTACGCCGGCGCCTCGCCGCAACAGGTCGAGGAAGAGGTCACCTACCCGCTGGAAAATGCCATCCAGCAACTGGCCTACGTCGACAAGCTGACCTCGATTTCCAGCGCCGGCCTCTCGCAGATCACCGTCAACGTGAAGCCGCAGTACCGCGCCGGCGAGCTGCCGCAGATCTGGGACGAGCTGCGGCGCAAGGTCAACGACCTCGCCCCGCACCTGCCGCCGGGGGTTTCGCCGCCGCAGGTGAACGATGATTTCGGCGACGTTTACGGCATCCTCCTGTCGCTGTCCGGCGACGGCTATAGCTACCAGGAACTGCGCGACTACGCCGACTACCTGCGTCGCGAACTGGTGCTGGTACCGGGCGTGAGCAAGGTGGTGGTCTCCGGGCTGCAGGCCGAGCAGGTCCAGGTGGAAGTCTCGCGGGAGAAGATGAACGCCATGGGCGTGCCGCTGCAGCGCCTGGTGGATTTGCTGAACCGCCAGAACGTGGTGTCCGACGCCGGCAGCCTGCGGGTCGGCAGCGAGAGCATCCGCCTGCACCCCACCGGCGAGTTCGCCGACGTCGGCGAGCTGGAGCGCCTGCTGGTCAGCGCGCCGGGCAGTGCCCAGCTGATCCGCCTGGGCGACATTGCCACGGTGCAGCGCGGCTTCACCGACACGCCCAGCCACCTCTGGCGCGCCGACGGCAAACCCGCATTGGCGCTGGGCATCGCCTTCGCTCCGCAGGTCAACGTGGTGAAGGTCGGCGACGCCGTGCACCTGCGCCTCGACCAGCTGGAAAGCGAGCGCCCGGCGGGCATGCAACTCACCCCCTTCTATGACCAGGCCGTGGAAGTGCACGGCGCGGTCAACGGCTTCCTGCTCAGCTTCGTCACCGCGCTGGCGATTGTCGTCGGCACCCTGCTGGTGTTCATGGGCCTGCGCAGCGGGCTGGTGATCGCCGGGGTGCTGGCGCTCAACGTGCTGGGCAGCCTGCTGCTGATGTACCTGCTGGGCATCGAGCTGCAGCGCATCAGCCTCGGCGCGCTGATCATTTCCCTGTGCATGCTGGTGGACAACGCCATCGTCGTGGTCGAGGGCGTGCTGGTCGGACGCCTGCGCGGCCAGGGCATCGACGCCGCGATCCGCCACATCGTTCGTCTCACCGCCCTGCCCCTGCTGGGTGCCACGGTGATCGCAGTGCTGGCCTTCGCGCCCATCGGCCTGTCCTCGGACTCCACCGGCGAATACTGCCGCTCGCTGTTCGACGTGCTGCTGGTGTCGCTGCTGCTCAGCTGGATCACCGCCATGACCCTGGCGCCGCTGTTCGCCCGCTGGGCCTTCGAGAAGATGCCGGTGAAGACCGACAGCGCCGAGCCGCACCAGGGCTGGCTGTACCGCGCCTATCGCGGCCTGCTGGAAGCCTGCCTGCGCCAGCGCGCGCTGACCCTCGGCGTGCTCGCCGTGGCGCTGGCCGCCTCGCTGCTGGGCTTCTCCCAGGTGCGGCAGAACTTCTTCCCGCCGGCCAACACGCCGATGTTCTTCGTCGACCTGTGGCTGCCCCAGGGCACCGCCATCGAGCACACCCGCGACCTCGCCGCCGAGATCGACCGGCACATCACCGCCCTCCCCGGCGTGGAGCGCACGGTGACCAGCATCGGCCAGGGCGCGCCGCGCTTCATCCTCACTTATGGCGCCGAGCGCCAGCACGCCAACTACGCCCAGGTGCTGGTGCGCACCGAAAACCGCGCGCAGATTCCGGAGCTGATTGCTGGCCTGCAGCATTACCTCGACGAGAACTACCCGCAGGTGCAGACCGGCCTCAAGCGCCTGATGTTCGGCCCTTCCAATGGCAGCGCCATCGAAGTGCGCCTGACCGGGGCGGACCCGCAGGAACTGCGCCGCCTCGGCGCGCAGGTGGGCGACATCCTCGCCGCCGACCCGGTGGCCACTGGCGTCAGCCACGACTGGCAGGCCCGCGCGCTGCTGGTACGCCCGCAGTTCAACGAGGCCCGCGGCCGCGAGCTGGGCATCGACAAGCGCGATCTGGACGGCTTGCTGCGCATGAGTTTCAGCGGGCTGACCGTGGGCATCTACCGCGACGGCACCCAGCAGATGCCGATCGTGGTGCGCGAACGCGATGTCGACGCCGGGCAGATCAACGACCTGATGCTATGGAGCCCGGTGAGCCAGCGTTACCTGCCCATCGAGCAGGTGGTCAGCGGTTTCGACAGTGTCTGGGAGGACCCGCTGATCCTGCGCGAGGACCGCAAGCGCACGCTGACGGTGATGGCCGACGTCGCCCCGCAGAGCGGCGAAACCTCCTCACAACTGCTCGGCCGGGTGCGCCCGCAGATCGAGGCGCTGCCGCTGCCGCCGGGCTACCAACTGGCCTGGGGCGGCGACGTGGAAAGCTCCAGCGACGCCCGCAACGGCGTGCTCGGCAGCCTGCCGATGGCCTTCCTGGCGATGTTCATCATCACCGTGCTGATGTTCTCCTCGCCGCGCAAGGCGCTGCTGATCTGGCTGACCGTGCCGCTGGCGATGATCGGCGTGACCCTCGGCTTCCTGCTCACCGGCATTCCCTTCGGCTTCATGGCGCTGCTCGGGCTGCTGAGCCTGTCCGGCATGCTGGTGCGCAACGGCATCGTGCTGCTGGAGGAAGTCGACAACCTTGTCGCAAGCGGCCAGCCGCCGCGCGAGGCGCTGGTGAACGCTAGCTGCGCGAGGTTGCGGCCGATCTGCCTGACCGCGCTGACCACCATCCTCGGTCTGGCGCCGCTGCTGCTGGATGCCTTCTTCCAGAGCATGTCGGTGGTCATCATGTTCGGCCTGGGCTTCGCCACGCTGCTGACGCTGATCGTGCTGCCGGTGCTGTATGCCAGCGCCTACCGGCTCGGCGGCTCGAAGGTGGCTATCGCCTGATTTGGCAAGATATGTGGGGTGACTGACGTTGCCGCCAGCGTCGGTCACCGCCACACTCGTGGCATCCAATGAACGAGTCTTGCCATGGAATCGCCGCGCCGCACCGCCTGCCTTCTCTACCCCGAGGTCATGAGCCTGGACATCACCGGGCCGCTGCAGGTGTTTGCCTCCGCCAACGTCGAGCGCCAGCGCCAGGGCCTGGCGCCGCTCTACGAGCTGCTGGTGCTGGGCGAACAGGCCGGACCGGTGGCGACCTCGGCGGGCATTCGTATCTGTGCCGACCAGGCGTGGCGGGAAGTCGATCCCGCAAGCCTGGATACCCTGTTGGTGCCCGGCGGCCTGGGCGTGCCGACGCAATGCGAAAACAGCGAGCTGCTGCGCTGGCTGGCGGCCGCCGAACCCCAGGTGCGCCGGCTCGGCTCGGTGTGCTCCGGCGCGCTGATTCTCGCCGCCGCTGGCGTACTCAACGGCCGCCCGGCCACCACCCACTGGGCGGACGTGGACGAGCTCTGCGCGGGCTTCCCCGAAGTGCTGGTCCAGGGCGACCGCCTGCACACCTATGACCCGCAGCGCCGTGACGGCGACGACCACGTCTTCACCTCGGCAGGCGTGACCGCCGGCATCGACCTCGCCCTGGCGCTGGTGGAGGCCGATCTCGGCCGCGCACTGGCCCTGGCCGTCGCTCGGCGTCTGGTGATGTTTCTCAAGCGCCCCGGCGGCCAGGCGCAGTTCAGCCACTGGCTGACCCCGGAGCCGACCCGCACGCCGCGCCTGGCCGCGCTGCTGGAATGGATTCCGGCGCACCTGGGCAACGACCTGTCGCTGGAGGCCCTGGCCGAGCAGGCCTGCATGAGCCCGCGCACGCTCTCGCGGGTGTTCATCAACGAACTGGGCATGGGGCCCGGCCGCTACGTCGAGCGGGTGCGCCTGGAAGCGGCGCGCGCGCTGCTGCAGGACGCCCAGGCGTCGATCAGCACGGTGTCGCGCCTGTGCGGCTTCGGCCATCCGGAAAACCTGCGCCGCACCTTCCACAAGCACCTGGCGATCAGCCCGCAGGAATACGCCGAGCGCTTCGGCCAGTTGCACTGACAACGACCACCACCCAAGGACCTTGCCATGCTCGAACTCCGCCCCGGCTGCGAATGCTGCGACCGCGACCTGCCCGGCGACAGCGCCGACGCACTGATCTGCAGTTTCGAATGCACCTTCTGCCGCGACTGCGCCGACCAGGTGCTGCACGGTAAATGCCCGAACTGCGGCGGCGAGCTGGTGCCCCGCCCGCGCCGCCCGCTGGCGAAACTGGCGACCAGCCCGGCTTCGACCCAGCGGGTGCTCAAGCCCAACGGCTGTCAGGGCTGAGGGCGGAGCATGCTGCTGCGCACCCCGGCGATCCGCCTGCTGTTCACCAGCCAGGCGCTGTACTGGTCCTGCTCGCTGATCGGCATCACCCTCACCTCGCTGGTGGGCGCCCAGCTCACGCCCCTCAACAGCCTGGCGACGCTGCCACTGGCGATCCTGGTGCTGGGCAACCTGCTGGCGGTGCAGCCGCTATCGCTGTTCATGCAGCGCCACGGGCGGCGGCGCGGCCTGTTGCTCGGCGCCGCCTGCGGTGTGCTGGGCGGGCTGCTCTGCGCGCTGGGCGTGTGGCTGGCGGACTTCCTGCTGTTCTGCCTCGGCGCGCTGCCCATCGGCGCCTATCAGGCGTCGGCGATGTACTACCGCTTTGCGGCGCTGGAGTCGGTGGATGAAAGCCACAAGGGCCGCGCCACAGCCTATGTGATCGGCGGCGGCGTGCTCGCCGCGCTACTGGCGCCGAGCCTGGCGCTGTGGTCGCGCAATGCGCTGCCCGCACCTTTCGTGGGTTCCTACCTGGCGATTGCTGCGCTGGCGCTGGTCGCCATCGCAGTGCTCAGCCGCTTGCCGGAAGGCGCTGCGCCCGCGCCGTCCACCGGTGGCTGGAAGGCGATGCGAGCATTGCTGTCGCGTCCGGCAATTCGCGCCGCCATGGCCTGCACCGCCGCCGGCCACGGGCTGATGATCCTGATCATGAACGCCACGCCGCTGGCCATGAGCTTCTGCGGCCTGCCGCTGGAGCGCTCGGTGAGCGTGATCCAGTGGCACGTGCTGGGCATGTTCCTGCCCGCCTTCGTCGCCGGCCCGTTAGTGGATCGCCTCGGCGGCCGCCGCGTGGCCTGGGTTGGCATGGCACTGCTGGCAGTGAGCGCGGCGGTGGCCCTGAGCGGGCAGTCGGTGGCGCAGTTCCTGGTCAGCTCGCTGCTGCTGGGCATGGGCTGGAACCTGATGTTGGTGGCCGGCACCACGCTGCTCGCCTTCGGCCATACGCCACAGGAACGTGGCCATGCACAGGGTCTGATGGAGCTGGGGAACGGCAGCCTGGCGGCGCTGATGTCCTTCAGCTCCGGCGCGCTGATCACCAGCGTCGGCTGGAGCGCGGTGAACCTGCTGGTGTGGCCGGTATTGCTGGTGGCGCTGGTGATGCTCTGGTCCGGGCGCAGGGAATTGGCGGCCGCTTCGTAGAGCGCATAACCCGGAACGGGTTATCCGCCGCCACGGCGGATAACGCCTGGGGCGTTGTGCGCCCTACGTTCTTTCTGCGCTAAGGCGGTTCGCGAGCAAGCTCGCTCCTACGAAGAGCACCGAAGTCCATCTGTAGGAGCGAGGGGGACGCCTAGTTCTTGCTCGCGAACCCTGCCCCAACCCAAACAAAAAAGGCGACCCGAAGGTCGCCTTTTCGCTGCTCGATCGCCTGACTCAGTAGTAGGCGTTCTCGCGGTTGCTGTGGTCGGTGACGTCACGCACGCCCTTCAGCTCCGGGATGCGCTCGATCAGGGTCTTCTCGACGCCATCCTTCAGGGTCATCTCGACCGCGCCGCAGCCCTGGCAACCGCCGCCGAAACGCAGCACGGCGATGTTGTCCTCGACCACGTCCACCAGGCTCACCTGGCCGCCGTGGCTGGCCAGACCCGGGTTGATCTCGGTCTGCAGGTAGTAGTTGATGCGCTCGGTGAGCGGGCTGTCTTCGTTGACCATCGGCACCTTGGCGTTGGGCGCCTTGATGGTCAGCTGGCCGCCCATGCGGTCGGTGGCGTAATCGACCACGGCGTCGTCCAGGAACGGCTCGCTGATGGCGTCGATGTAGGCAGTGAAGGCTTTCAGGCCGACCGGGGTGTCTTCCGCCTTCTGCTCGCCCGGCTTGCAGTAGGCGATGCAGGTTTCGGCGTACTGGGTGCCCGGCTGGGTGATGAAGATGCGAATGCCGATGCCGGGAGTGTCCTGCTTGGACAGCAGCTCGGCCAGGTAATCCTGTGCGGCTTCGGTAATGGTGATAGCGCTCATGGCAACTCCTCGCAAACGTGGCGCCAGTTTACGCCATTCGGGGGGACGGGATAAAGCCCTACCGTTTTAGTAGGAATAATTCGCAGCTGGGTCGAAGCGCTTTTCGCAGGACCGGGGGGACGCCTGGTCCTTGCTCGCGAACACCCCGCAACGTGGGGTTGGCTCGCGAGCAAGCTCGCTCCTACAGGTCCGGCTTAAAGGTTCTCGTAGCGGTTCATGTCCAGCACGCCCGCCTCCACCGGCTCGGTTTCGCGCAGGTAGGCATCCAGGTCGTGGAAGTAGAACCAGAACTGCGGGTGGCTGCGGCGGATGCCCCAGCGGTCGGCGACCTTCTCGAAATCGGCGGCGCTCTTCACCTGCTCCAGCGCCGAGACGAAATCACCCGCCTCGGCGGCCTTCAGGTTGAACATGAAGTTCGGGTAGCTGGAGAGCACGCCGGGGTAGATGGTCAGGGTGTCGAGCCCCGGCAGGTAGCGCAGCGACTCGCCCGTCATGAAGGCGACGTTGCTGTGGGCGCGATTGCGCAGCACGGTGTAGATCTCGCGCTGGCCGTCCGCCAGTTCCACCCGCAGGATGGTCGCCTCGGGGAACTGGTTGATCACCGCCAGCCCGGCGGCCGGGCGGCTGACCAGGCGGCTGAAGGCCTGCTCGGCGTCCTGCAGCGGCGCGGCGACAGTGTTGCGGTAGCAGGCGCCGTCCTCGCACAGGTTGATCGGGTCGGGCCGCGCGTTGAGCGCCACGTAGTGCTTCAGCAGCTCCTTGGCAAAGGCCAGCTTGGCGCCCTTCTCCGGCAGGAAGATGCCGGTGGGCGCGTCACTGTCGGAGTTGTAATAGTCGGCCCACATCTTCAGCTTGCCGCTGCTCTGGTACCAGTCATCCAGCAGTTTCTTGCGCGCGCCGACCGGCATCAGGCGCAGGAAGTTCTGCTCGGCGCCGTTGCGGATCAGGTCGAAGTACAGCCGCGTCTGCGCCTGGTGGGCGAC
Organism: Pseudomonas sp. CAN1; assembly: GCF_030462585.1. Lineage (GTDB taxonomy): Bacteria > Pseudomonadota > Gammaproteobacteria > Pseudomonadales > Pseudomonadaceae > Pseudomonas. The sequence goes on from NZ_JASMRU010000011.1 coordinate 8,077, forward strand.
GTTGCCGAACACGTCGAAGTTCACCACCAGCCCGTAGTAGGTGCGCTCCAGCAGCGGATAGTCCATCCACCACATGGTCTGCGGCACGCCGCCGATCAGGCCCTTGCGCACCGAAGCGCTGTCGTACTGGCGGAAGATGCTCAGCACGGCGTTGTCGTTGCCGGCCCAGATATCGCCCCAGGTCGGCGCCGGCGCGTCGTCGTAGACGTCCTGGCGCAGCTCCTCGTACTTGTTGCGCTTGTCGCGGTAGGAGCGCCACTGCGAGAGCATGGTGCCCACGTCGTCGATCTGCCCCGGCAGCGCCAGCAGCGGCGAGGCCTGGGCCTGGAACTTCGGGTCGGTGACGTAGAGGTCGTGATCCGGGTCCTGGAACACCGCCCAGAAGTTGTCGCGGATCACGTCGGTGGCGATCTGCCCACGGCACACCGGCCCGCGGATGAAGGTGCGGACGAAGTACTCGGCGTTATCCAGCATGAACTGGTAGCGCGCCCGCGCCGGGATCGCCTCGAAGGTCACGAAGGGGTTGGCGCGGTGCTGCAGGCCATAGCCGGGCACCTTGTCGGTGTTCCAGTCGCTGCCGTAGAACAGCTCCTGGTTGCGCTTGAGGCGGGCCTCGTTGAGCGGATAGGTGATGTGCGTCTTGTGCACGATCACACCCTGGATAGGCCACAGGCGGTAATAGAAGGTATTGCCCGGATCGTCGTTCGGCCGGCGTGTCGCAATCGGGTCGATGGGCTGGCCACTGGGCGTGCGCGAACGCACCAGCTGGAAGAAGTGCCCCGGCTCGCCACGCTCGGTGAAGTACAGGTGGGCGAGGAACAGGTGCTCGTAGATCCAGCGCTGCACCAGGCTCTGGCGCGCGCCGGGCTGGTTGAGGAAGGCCTCCCAGTCGGCGATCTGCGCGGCCTCGCCGGCGCCCGGCTGCCAGGCCTTTTCGTCCACCGGTGCGCCCTGGGCCAGCCAGGTCTTGATGGTCATGAGCTGCTTGTCGCTCAGGCCGGTGACCGCGAAGGGCATGCCGCTGCGCGGGTTCTTGGCGATGAAGTCGTCGATGCTGTCGGGCGTCGGGCACTGGTTGGTGCGGTTGATCGACAGGTCCAGGCCGTCAGGGATTTTCGCGTTGGGCACCAGCGGATGCTCATGGCCCAGGTCGATCATCCGCGCCATCAGCGCGGCCTGGCTGCCACGGCCATCGAGCACCGACCAGAAGTCCTTGCGCCGCCAGGCGTCGGCGCCCTGGGCGTCGAGGAACAGCCGGGTCGGGTCCTGCGCCCTGGTGCGCGCACCGTCATACACCGGCAGCTTGTTCGCCCCGCGCTGCGCGCCTTCGGCGGCGGTCAGGTTGAGCTGACACGGCGAGTCGTAGCAGGCGTGGCAGGCCACGCACTTCTCGGTGAAGATCGGCTGGATATCGCGGGTGTAGGACATCGATTCGGCACGCAGGCCCACGCTGGCCATGAGCAGGGCCAGTAGCACAAGAATCCGGGGGAGCATGGGAGCGTTCCTTGACCAGTAACCGCGGAAGTCTACCAATTCGCGGGCTCGCCGGCTGCGCGCCTTTTGCCTAGTGGTTGCCCTGGGTCATTGCCGACAGCTCATGGCGAATGAGCAACGGCAGCTCGGCGGCCTCGAACTGGCCGGCGAACAGCGGCACGGCGAACTCGTAGCCTTCGCCACTGCGCTTGAGCACGAAGGCCAGTTGCAGGCGCGCGAGGGATTGCTTGAGCGCCACCGCATCGGTGTGCTCGCCGAACAGCTCGATCAGCCCGGCGAGGCTGGTGCTGCCGTGCTGCGCGGTGTGGTAGACAAGGATGCGGTCCAGGCGACAGGCGGCTTCGTCCTGGCTCAGGCGGCCCCAGCCGGCCAGCGCATCCTGCAACGCCTGGGACGCCAGCGCGCCCTTGAGTTGCAGGCGCTCGATCACCCGCGCGCCCGGCGGCAGCGCTTCCAGGCATTCCTGGCAGAGGATCGCCACCAGGTTGGCGCGCTGGCCGCTGGCGTCCACCAGGTCTTCGAGCAGGGTGTCGCTGGCGAAGCCCAGGCGCAGGCTGGCCAGCGGCACGCTGGCCAGTTCCCGGCAGGCCTGGCGCTCCAGCGCGCCGATGGTCAGCACTTCGCCGAAGTTGCGCAGCGGCGACTGGTAGTCCAGCACGGCGGTGGCGTAGAGGTCCCAGAAACCGGCGAGCATGAACCAGCAGCGGCCCTCCTCGCTCAGCGCGCGCAGGGTCGATAGCTGCGGATAGCCGTTGGCGGCCTCGTCGCGGAAGAACAGGTCGGCCTCGTCGATCAGCAGGAACAGGCGTTTGCCGGCGTGCTGCGTGGCGATGTGCTCGACGATGCGGTCCAGCGGGCTGTCCGCCGGCAGGCCGAACTGCAGCGCCAGCCGTGGCGTGAGGCGGTGATCCCGTAGCGAGACGTAATGACAGACCATCTGCGGATGGTCCTCCAGGCGCCGCTGCACGGCCTTGAGCAGGCTGCTCTTGCCCAACTGGCGGCCGCCGACCACCAGGTAGTTGGCCGGCTCACGGCCCAGCACCCGCGCCAGCAGCTGGTCACGGCCGAAGAACGAGCTGGCGCGCACCACGCCGCCACGGGTCTGGTACGGCGAGATGCGGGTCAGCCGCAGCTGTGCGGCGAGCAGGCGTAGCAGCAGCTCGCCGGCATTGCCGCCGAGCAGCCAACGCGTCTGTTCGCGGGAGTCGATGGCGACACAGAGGTTGGCGGTGTCTGCGCAGTACTTGAGCAGCTGCGGCTGCCCCGTCTTTGCCAGCACCAGCATCACGTCGATCCCGGCATTGACGCTGCGCAGGTGCTGCATGATCTGCCCGTCGTGCTCGTCCGGCGCCGGCACATAGACCAGGCAGCGGTCCAGCGATACCGGCACGCCGTCGGCCAGCTTCCACTCGAAGACACGCCCGGGCAGAGACCAACCCCAGCTGACCTGGCAACTGGCCCCCAGCGCCAGAGCGAGGGCCTGCGCGCGCTGCTCGGCTTCGGCGCCGGCGTAGTCCAGCGCCTGCTGCCAGCTGGCCGCATCGACCCCGGCAGCACGCAGGGTTGCCTGGCGGCGGCCGAGCAGGCCAAGCAGCCGATCCAGCTGGCGCAGGTCGGCGGTGTCGGTATCCAGCAGCCGCTGCGGGCGCAGCTGCACCGGCCCCAGCAGCGGGTGGCGGAACAGCAGGAGCAGGCCGGCGATGACGAACAGCAGCACGCAGATGACCAGCAGCCAGCGCAGGCTTTCCACCAAAGGGTTTTCCGCCGGGGCAGCGTCGTCCCGGACCAGGCAGCTGCTCATCAGGTAGCGCTCGGGGATCGGCGGATTGCCCGGTCGGCAGCTCCACTCGCTGCTGCCTGGCGGCATGTCGACTATCACCTGCTTGCCGGCGAGCACGCCCAGCTCGGCGCGGTCCTCGATGGTCATCACCAGGCGCTGCGGCTGTGGCGACACGACTTTCAGGATCGGGTCGCGTAACGGCGGCGCGTGGGCCTGGATATCCGCGGGCCAGTGCCCTTCGATCTGCTGCGCCTGCATCATCGCCGTGCGCCAGCCGGTCATCTCGCCGAAGAACTGCTCGAAAGCCTCGTTGCCCAGCGCCGAATCGCGGGTGAAAGGGTTGAGCTGCGGCGCCAGCACCGCACTGAACAGCAGGAAGGTGGCGGTGGCAATGAACAGCAGGCGCTTGACCCGCACCGCGCCGCGCTGCCGGTTCAGGCTTCGACCCATGCGTCCAGCACCTGCCGGCCGGTCTGCCGGATGATTTCGCAGCGCCACGCCAGGCGCGCGGAATCGCCCTGGCCACGCACGGTGATCAGGTTGTTCCAGAACAGCCGGCGCAATTCACCGTCGGCCAGGTAGGGACTGGCGCGGCCCAGGTCGACAGCGTCCAGGCGCTGGCGCAGACGTTCGCGTGAACTCTCGGTTTCCGCCAGCGGCAGGAAGGCCTGCCACAGCCGCGCGCTGCGCGACAGCAGTTCGTGCAGGGCACGCCGCGACTCGGTCGTCAGCGCCTCGTGCTGCACCAGCCACTCCAGCCCTTCTTCGGCCAGCGCCGGATGGCCGCCACAGCTTTCCAGAAGCTCGCCGAGCATCGCCTGGTCGAAGCGCCGCTCCGGCCAGCGGCGCTGGGCGAGCAGCGCGAGGTCGGCCAGGGTCAGCTCGGACCAGTGGCTGACCTGGGCGATGTTCAGCAGCGACAGGTCGCCGCTGCGGTATTTCAGGTCGGCCAGCCCTTCCCCGCCGCACAGCAGCAGGTGCAGGCGGCCACTGTGCATCTCGCTGAGGCTGCGCAGGATGCCGGCGAGCATCTCGCGCAACTCCGGGGTGCCCTGCTCGAAACGACTGACCAGGCAGAACAGCCGCTCCCCCGCCAGCAGGCGACGCTCCAGCGCGGCTTCGAATTCGTAGTCCGAGGTGACGTCGGCAAAGCCGCACTGGCGGCCGATGGCGGCGAAGTAGTCGGCACTGACGGTGCTGGCGCTGTAGGGCGGCTGGATGTGCAGCACCGACTGCTCGCCATACAGCGCGCGGGCGCGGCCCAGCAGCTCCTGGCGGAACGGCGGCTGGCCCCAGTGCGCCTGGGACAGCAGCAGGACAATGGGATACGGCGTGAGCCGACGCAGCTGGTCGAACAGCGATTCGATGTAGGGCGCGAAAGGCACGCTGCCAGCGGTTTCGGCCTGCAGCGGGAATTCCTGCTCGAAGCCGGCGGCGCTGAACAGGCGGTTGGTTTCCAGCTCGGTCAGGCGCAGGTAGCGCGCGCAGGCGATGAGCTTGTCGCGGGATTTCGGATTGGGCAGCGACAGGCCGTTGCGCCAGTTGTTGACCGCCTCGCGGCTCAGGCCGATTTCCGTCGCCACGCCCGAGGCGCTGGCGCGAATCCGGCGCATGTAGAGCGTCAGCAGTTGCGAGAAAGCATCCGTGTCCAAGGTCGCCAATCCATAGCTCCCGTCCGGCGACCAGCCGCGCCAGACACTCCATCCGCGCCGGTCTTGCAGTGCTGCCGGCTTCATGACCCAGCGCAGGTTCATGACGCTGCGCCAGCGACGAGAAGGCAGATAGCCACTACCTCTCGCCGCGCGCCAGCATACGCACGGCGGGGGTTCGCGCCTAGATGGGTGCGACAGCGTTTCACCTTCGGCTGCGACGGATTTCGCATTTCGCGGCCAGCGACCGACGGGCCGGCCGCTCAGTCCGTCCCCTCGGCGGCCTCGGGCTCCTCGCTCTTCTCGCTGAGGTCGCTGTACTCGACCCAGCCATAAAGCAGCGGCAGCACGATGGCGAGCAACACACCCAGGCCCAGCCACATCCAGAAGCCCTTGAAGAACACCAGCGCCAGCACGGTGAAGATCACCGCGTGCAGCAAGCCTTTGGCCATCTGCCAGAGCACCAGCCCGGTCTTGATCACCCCGCCCGGCCCGACGCCGGTCTGGCGCGCTACCTTGGCCAGTTCGGTGATGCCCTCCACCAGCGCCTTGGCCTTCTCCTCGTGCTCGCGCTCCTCCTCGATGAGCTTGCGCAGCGGCACCGGGCGCGGCACGCAGACGCTGGTGTCCTCCTCGCCGTCCTCGCGGCGGGCGTCCAGTTGGGCGCTGACGATAGGCTCGATGAAGGGCTCGCGGTGGTACAGGTCGGAGCGATTCACCAGCTTGCCGTCAAGGAAGTGGTGGCGCTGGGTCTCGCCGACCTGGTCGTGGAATACCTCGATCACCGCTGCCCGCAGGCCGTGCTCGAACAGGCCCTCCAGCAACTCCAGCGGCAGGTTGGCGCGTACCGAGGTGTCGAAGTCCAGGCGGATGTATTCAGGCTGTGCGCTGAATTGCTGGTTGAACCACTCGTCCTGCCAGATTGCCGAGAAGTCGACGCCCAGGCGCTGCTGGTAGCCGAGGGATTTCTCCGGGTCGTCGCGCATCAGGTTGACCAGCGACAGCACGCACAGCTCGTGCGGGCCCTGCTCCTTGAAGAACAGCATCAGGGTATTGGCGTTCTGCGACATGGGGGCGTCTCCTTGCGGGATGAATTCCTGGGCCGGGCCGCCGGACGAGAATCTTCTTCATCCGTGCTGCCGTATGCCGTGGATTCTTCCAGCAAGCCCGCCGCCAGGCAGTTCCGGACTTGTCAGGTGCGGCTGGGGTGCGGTTGACGCGCCGTCAAGTCGTCCCCGGCGCCAACATGAGCGAAATTCATGGAAAACCGCGAACCACCGGAAAGCCGTGCAGCTTTGCTATCATCAGCGACCTTTCGTCACGCCCTTTTCCAGGACTTCCAATGATCGACCGTGCCGCACGCCTGCAAGCCCTCCAGCAAGCCCTCAAGGAGCGCATCCTGATCCTCGATGGCGGCATGGGCACCATGATCCAGAGCTACAAGCTGCAGGAAGAGGACTACCGTGGCGAGCGCTTCGCCGACTGGCCGAGCGACGTGAAGGGCAACAACGACCTGCTGCTGCTCAGCCGTCCGGATGTCATCCAGGCCATCGAGAAGGCTTATCTCGACGCCGGCGCCGACATCCTCGAGACCAACACCTTCAACGCCACCCGCGTGTCCCAGGCCGACTACGACATGCAGGAGCTGGCCTACGAGATCAACGTCGAGGGCGCGCGCCTGGCCCGTGAAGTGGCCGACGCCAAGACCGCCGAGACCCCGGACCGCCCGCGCTTCGTCGCCGGCGTCCTCGGCCCGACCAGCCGCACCTGCTCGATCTCCCCGGACGTCAACGATCCCGGCTTCCGCAACGTCACCTTCGACGAGCTGGTGGAGAACTACAGCGAATCGACCCGCGGCCTGATCGAAGGCGGCGCGGACCTGATCCTGATCGAGACCATCTTCGACACCCTCAACGCCAAGGCGGCGATCTTCGCCGTGCAGGGCGTCTATGAAGAGCTGGGCGTCGAGCTGCCGATCATGATTTCCGGCACCATCACCGACGCCTCCGGCCGCACCCTGTCGGGGCAGACCACCGAAGCCTTCTGGAACTCGGTGAGCCACGCCAAGCCGATCTCCGTCGGGCTGAACTGCGCCCTCGGCGCGAAAGAGCTGCGCCCGTACCTGGAAGAGCTGTCGAACAAGGCCGGTACCCACGTCTCCGCGCACCCCAACGCCGGCCTGCCGAACGCCTTCGGCGAGTACGACGAGACCCCGGCGGAAATGGCCGTGGTGGTGGAAGAGTTCGCCGCCTCGGGCTTCCTCAACATCATCGGCGGTTGCTGCGGCACCACGCCGGGGCACATCGAGGCCATCGCCAAGGCCGTGGCGAAATACGCCCCGCGGGCGATTCCGGAAATCCCCCGCGCCTGCCGCCTGTCGGGCCTTGAGCCGTTCACCATCGACCGCAACTCGCTGTTCGTGAACGTCGGCGAGCGCACCAACATCACCGGCTCGGCCAAGTTCGCCCGGCTGATCCGCGAGGAGAACTACGCCGAAGCGCTGGAAGTGGCGCAGCAGCAGGTGGAAGCCGGCGCCCAGGTGATCGACATCAACATGGACGAGGGCATGCTGGACTCGAAGGCCGCCATGGTCCGCTTCCTCAACCTGATCGCCTCCGAGCCGGACATCTCCCGCGTGCCGATCATGATCGACTCCTCCAAGTGGGAAGTGATCGAGGCAGGCCTGAAGTGCATCCAGGGCAAGGGCATCGTCAACTCCATCTCCATGAAGGAAGGCGTCGAGCAGTTCAAGCACCACGCCCGCCTGTGCAAGCGCTATGGCGCTGCGGTGGTGGTGATGGCCTTCGACGAAGCCGGCCAGGCCGACACCCAGGCGCGCAAGGAAGAAATCTGCCAGCGCTCCTACGACATCCTGGTCAATGAAGTGGGCTTCCCGCCGGAAGACATCATCTTCGACCCGAACATCTTCGCCGTCGCCACCGGCATCGAGGAACACAACAACTACGCGGTCGACTTCATCGAGGCCTGCGCCTACATCCGCGACAACCTCCCCTACGCCCTGACTTCGGGCGGGGTGTCGAACGTGTCGTTCTCGTTCCGCGGCAACAACCCGGTGCGCGAAGCGATCCACTCGGTGTTCCTTTTCTACGCCATCCAGAACGGCCTGACCATGGGCATCGTCAACGCCGGCCAGCTGGAGATCTACGACGAGATCCCCAAGGAGCTGCGCGACAAGGTCGAGGACGTGGTGCTCAACCGCAGCCCGGACGCCACCGAAGCGCTGCTGGCCATCGCCGATAACTACAAAGGCGGCGGCGCGGTCAAGGAAGTGGAAGACGAAGAGTGGCGCAGCCACAGCGTCGAGAAGCGCCTGGAACACGCGCTGGTCAAGGGCATCACCACCTTCATCGTCGAGGACACCGAGGAGTGCCGGCAGAAATGCGCGCGCCCCATCGAGGTCATCGAAGGCCCGCTGATGAATGGCATGAACGTGGTCGGCGACCTGTTCGGCGCCGGCAAGATGTTCCTCCCGCAGGTGGTGAAGTCCGCCCGCGTGATGAAGCAGGCGGTGGCCCACCTGATCCCCTTCATCGAAGAGGAAAAAGGCGACAAGCCCGAGGCCAAGGGCAAGATCCTCATGGCCACGGTGAAGGGCGACGTGCACGACATCGGCAAGAACATCGTCGGCGTGGTGCTGGGCTGCAACGGCTACGACATCGTCGACCTGGGCGTGATGGTCCCGGCGGAGAAGATCCTGCAGACCGCCATCGCCGAGAAATGCGACATCATCGGCCTGTCCGGTCTAATTACCCCGTCGCTGGACGAGATGGTCCACGTCGCCAAGGAAATGCAGCGGCAGAACTTCAGCCTGCCGCTGATGATCGGCGGCGCCACCACCTCCAAGGCGCACACCGCGGTGAAGATCGACCCGCAGTACAGCAACGACGCGGTGGTCTACGTCACCGACGCCTCCCGTGCGGTGGGCGTGGCGACCACCCTGCTGTCGAAGGAAATGAAGCCCGAGTACGCCCGCAAGCTGCGCGAGGAGTACGCGGAAGTCCGCGAGCGCACCGCCAACCGCAGCGCGCGCACCGAACGCCTGAGCTACGAGCAGGCCATCGCTGCCAAGCCGAAGTTCGACTGGGCCGGCTACCAGCCGCCGGTGCCGAGCTTCACCGGCGTCAAGGTGCTGGAAGACATCGACCTCAACGTGCTGGCCGAGTACATCGACTGGACACCCTTCTTCATCTCCTGGGACCTGGCCGGCAAGTACCCGCGCATCCTCACCGACGAAGTGGTCGGCGAAGCGGCGACCAGCCTGTTCAACGACGCCCAGGCAATGCTGAAGAAGCTGATCGACGAGAAGCTCATTCGCGCCAAGGCGGTCTTCGGCTTCTGGCCCGCCAACCAGGTGCACCACGATGACCTGGAAGTCTACGGCGACGACGGCCACAAGCTGGCCACCCTGCACCACCTGCGCCAGCAGACCATCAAGCCCGACGGCAAGCCGAACTTCAGCCTGGCCGACTTCGTCGCACCGAAGGACAGCGGCGTGAAGGACTACGTCGGCGGCTTCATCACCACCGCCGGCATCGGCGCCGAGGAAGTGGCCAAGGCCTATGAGGCCAAGGGCGACGACTACAACGCGATCATGGTCAAGGCCCTCGCCGACCGCCTCGCCGAAGCCTGCGCCGAATGGCTGCACGAGCGCGTGCGCAAGGACTACTGGGGCTACCAGCCCGAGGAGCACCTGGACAACGAGGCGCTGATCAAGGAGCAGTACGTCGGCATCCGCCCGGCCCCCGGCTACCCGGCCTGCCCCGACCACACCGAGAAAGGCACGCTGTTCCAGTTGCTCGACCCGAAGGGCGATTCCGGCGTGACCCTGACCGAGCACTACGCCATGTTCCCCGCCGCTGCCGTCAGCGGCTGGTACTTCGCCCACCCGCAGGCGCAGTACTTCGCGGTGGGCAAGGTCGACAAGGACCAGATCGAACGCTACAGCGCGCGGAAGGACCAGGAAGTTGGCACCAGCGAGCGCTGGCTGTCGCCGAACCTGGGGTACGACTACTAAGCAGCCCCCATATCGCGACTGGGCGCGACCGGGCCCGCCCGGCGCGACAGGCTCGTCAGGGCTTTCCGCGGCCCGCGGAAAACCTTCGCTGCACTTGCGCCGCAGATGCGGGATAATCCCGCCATCCTGGGTACCCCCGGGCCACAACGGATCGAAGCCGGCCACCCGCCGGGCTTCCGCTGACGAGAGCAATGCGAATGAAATACCTCACCCCCGAACAGATGGCCAAACCGCGCAAACGCCGCCTGCTGAAGAAGCTGCGCCTGGCCGAATTCCAGGAGTTCGGCTTCAGCCTGGAAGTGAACTACACCGGCGACCTGGATGACGTGCTCGACCAGTGGATCGCCTTCGTCGAGTCCGAGGGCTGGGTCTTCGTCGGCGGCGCCACCGAAGACGGCGAGTTCACCGGCTACCTGTGCCTGAACGCCGTTGGCAGCCTGACCGAGGCTGACCGCGAAACCACCCGCCTGTGGCTGGAAAAACAGTCCTGGGCCAAGTCCTTCGAACTGGGCGACCTCAGCGACTGCTGGCACGGCCTGTTCGAGTAAAGCCTGCACCACAGCAAACGCGGGCGAGCCTCCCCAGCTCGCCCGCATTAGCATTCCGATCCCTCCTCAGATAGCCATCTGCCCCTCCACTTCCTGGAGCTTGCGGCGAGCCAGGGCGAGGTTGGCCTTGACCTTGTCCAGCACGTAGTACATGAACACGCCGTCGTGCTTCGCCATCGGTCGGATGATGTGGTACTGGCGGCCGAGGGTGATGAGGATGTCCTCGATCACGTCGTTGAGCGCCAGGGACTTCATGGTCTTGAGCTTGGCCCGCACCACCTCGGTGTTGCCCGCTGCGGCCAGTTCCAGGTCCACGCCGCCGCCCGCTTGCCCAAGCAGCATGCCGCTCTTGGCATCCACCACGGCCGACGCCAGAGCTCCATCCAGGTTCAGCAGTTCGTCCAGCGATTGTTGCAGTGCAGCCATAGCGATTACTCCTCAGTGCGCGTTCTGTTTTAGGGGCCCCGCAGCCGCGCGCGCCGCGAAGCCGTTTGTCTCAGCCGACCAGCGACAAGTCCGCCAGCCGTGTCGCCGTGCGCTTGGCCTGGTAAAGCACCTGCCCCAGCATCTCCTCGCGATCGGCGACCAGGTTGAGAATCATCGGGTAGCTCGGGTGCGGAATGTCGACGATGACGATGTAGCCTTCGCTGGCCTCGACTATCACGTTCTGGTGCGGTCCGACTTCGCTTTCCTGGCCGACCATGGCGCCCAGCGCCGAGATCGAGCAGGCCATGGCCGCCAGCTTGGAAACTTCCAGCCCTTTACCGGCGCGCGAAGCCACTTCGAAACCATCGGTGGTGGCGATCACCGCCGCGCTCAGCCGACCCAGGCTGGCGCCGAGTTCATCCAGCGCGCGCTCGGCATCCTGGCGCAGCCGATCCGGCAGGCTCATCAAGGCGTGTTCCATCATCGACTCCAATCCGTGTGAACGTCAGGCCTCAGGCCACCGTGCATTCCAGTTGCAGCAGCAGAAGGTCGAGCAACATGCGCACCTGCTCGGCTTCGCGCACGTCCACTTCCACCACCGGGAAGGTGTGCCCGGCCCGAGCCAGGGCGGTGGCATAGTCGTCCAGTCCGGGACTGGGGTTACCAGGAAGGCGACCGATCCCGATCACGCAGGGTGCGGTGGCGATGCATTCGGCGAAGCCGTCGAGGTAGACGCGCAGGTCGCCCAGCGGGTCGGGCCGCGAGTTGTCGATCAGGATCACCAGGCCCAGCGCACCCCGGGAGAGGATTCCCCACATGAAGGCGAAGCGCGCCTGGCCGGGGGTGCCGTAGAGGCGCAGGCGCTCGTCCGGGCCGAGTACCACCTCGCCGTAATCCAGGCCGACCGTGGTACGTGCCTTGTCCAGGTTCGGATCATTGTTCTGCACATCGGTGCTGACTGGCGCGATGTCGCTGATCGCCGCGATGGCGGTGGTCTTGCCCGCACCCATAGTGCCGGTGAAGAGGATCTTGTACTCCCTCATCGGCCAGCCCCCTCGCTGCCGCCCAGGCCGAAGTGGCGACGAATCCGTGCCAGCAGCCCGACCGGTGCCGCGGACTGCGGCCTGGCAGCAACGGGAGCCGACTCGCTGCGCAGCAGCAGGTCCTGCCCGGCCATCGCGCTGACGAAGGCTTCGGCCACCGGCCGCGCCACGCCGGAGCGTTCGCAGAGTTCATCCAGGCTCATGGCCCGGGCACAGAGCAGCGTGGCCAGGCGAACGTAGCGGGCGTCACCCTGCAGCAGCGAGGCCGCCGGCCAGTGCTTCAGGCGTAACGCCTCGCCGCCGGGCTGCGCCGGTCGGTGGCTAATGGCGCGAGCTGCACGCTCCAGGCAATCGAAGACTTCGCTGGCACGCAGCGGCCAATGTACCCAGAGCGGCTCGCCTTCGGCGGTGCGCAGCTGCACGCGCGGCTCGCCCTCCTCGCCCTCCACCAGCAGGTCGGCCGGGCCTTCGACATAGGCCCAGTTCGCCAGGGTGCGGCCGCTGAGCAGGCCGACGATGGATTTGAAGACCACTTGATCCCGCAGTGCCATCCGGGCGAACCCGTAGGTGCACTTGACCTGATACGGCTGATTCATCGGCGCGCTCCCTTTGGCCAATAAACACCATCAACCTGCACGGGTTGATCAGGAGGCTCACCGGGACCTGGAAGTTGCCGAGCGCGAGGCTCGCTGAAGGCGCGGACGAACGTCCGGCCGGCTTGGCAACCCCGCGGTCATGGCCCTTCCGGACTGTAGATCGGTGGCTTTGCGTCCCTGGCTTTCGCACAGGTTTGCCCTGGTCAATTGCTTCTGAGCGTAGTACGTCGGTCCCAAACGCCAAGGCGAAAAAGCGTGACAGGCCTCACACAAATATCGGAAATATCCCCGGAACAACTTCGCAATATTCCTAGGCATATTCCGTTCCCAACCGGAGCGGGAAGCTGCCTCTTCGGCTAGGATTTCCCTCAGCGGCGCCACACCGGCATGGGCCCGCCGGATGTCCACAACAGGCCGGAGCTCACTGCCCAGAGACGCCATGCTAGAGCGCCAGCGGTTCCAGAACATACTCAGCCTGGGCCTGCCGATCATCGGCGGGATGCTCAGCCAGAGCCTGCTCAACCTGGTGGACGCGGCCATGGTCGGCCACCTCGGGGAAAAGTCCCTGGCCGGGGTCGGCATCGGCAGCTACGCCAACTTCGTCGCCATCTCCCTGGTGATGGGCCTGGGCGCTGGCGTGCAGGCACTGGTGGCGCGCCGGCGTGGCGAAGGCCGCAGCGACGAGCTGCCCGCACCGTTGAACTGCGGACTGCTGGTAGCGCTGGGCCTGTCGCTGCCGATCACGCTGATCTGCCTGCTGTTTGCCGAACCCATCGTCCGCGCCCTGTCCAATGACCCCGAGGTGCTGGCGGTCGGTATTCCCTACTTCGAATGGCGCGCGCTGTCGGTGCTTGCCGTCGGCCTGAATTTCTCCTTCCGCGGCTACTGGAACGGCACCCGCCGCTCGGGCATGTACATGCGCACCCTGGTGGTGATGCACCTGGCCAACGCGGCGATCAGCTACAGCCTGATCCACGGTCTGTTCGGCTTGCCGCAGATGGGCGCCGTGGGCAGCGGCCTGGGCACCACGCTGGCGCTGTACCTCGGCTCGATGATCTACGCCTGGATCACCTGGCGCGACGCCCGTACCCAGGGCTTCCACCCGCGCCTGCCGAGCGAGCGGGACATCCGTACCCTGCTGCGCCTGTCGCTGCCCAACTCGCTGCAGCAGTTCTTCTTCGCCGCCGGCATCACCCTGCTGTTCTGGATCATTGCCCAGGTCGGCACCCGCGAGTTGGCGGTGGCCCACGTGCTGATCAACCTCGCGCTGTTCCTGATCCTCCCCGGCGTCGGCCTGGGCATGGCGGCCACCACCCTGGTCAGCCAGAGCATGGGCGAGCGCGACTTCGACAGCGCGCACCGCTGGGGCTGGGATGTGGTGAAGGTAGCGGCCTGCGGCCTGGCGCTGCTGGGCGCGCCATTCTGGATATTCCCCGAAGCCATCCTGCGGCTGTTCGTCAGCGACCCTGCGCTGATCGAACTGGGCCGGGTGCCGCTGATGCTCACCGGCATGGGCATGGTGATCGACGCCACGGCGCTGGTGCTGACCCAGGCACTGCTGGGCGCAGGAGCCGTGCGTACGGTGATGGCGGTCAGCCTGGGCAACCAGTGGCTGTTCTTCCTGCCGCTGGCCTACCTGGTCGGCCCGGTGCTGGGCGGCGGGCTGCTGGCGATCTGGAGCATGCAGATACTCCAGCGTGGGCTGGCCTCGGCGATCTTCGCGGTGATGTGGCAGAAGCGCCAGTGGACGCAGATCGAACTCTAGCGCTCGCGCCCTGAGGAGCTAGGCTTGCAGGCAAAAGGAGGACGAATGATGGACGAGCAACAGAACAAGCCGCCGACCTTCTGGCAGATGCTGCACAGCGTGCTGGCCGCGGCCTTCGGCGTGCAGAGCGGGCGCAACCGCGCGCGCGACTTCACCCATGGCAAGCCCAGTCATTTCATCGCCATGGGCATTCTCTTCACGCTGGTCTTCGTGCTGCTGCTCTACGGGCTGGTGCAGTTGGTGCTGCATTTTGCCGGACTGTAGATAAGGCTGACTGAGGGATAAGGTACCGGGCGGGCCGCAGGACGGCCCGCCCGGTACCGCTGTCACTGATGGCTGACCCAGAACACGGCGGTCGCAACCACCAGCAGGATCAGGATGAATGCGGCGCGGGCATCGACGACACTGTCGCTGGTCTTGCTGGACGATTCTTCGCTCATGTTTCCCCCATCTTCTCGTTATTGGCTGAAGGACCACAGGAAGCAGTTAAGACCAGCCCCGCCCTCCCCTCAAGCCGCTGTTCAAGCGAGCCTGGCCTTTTCCCGCGCTGGCGAATGCCGTTAGGCTGCGGCTTCGACACGAACAGACGACAAGAACAAGGAAGGGCCATGCAAGTCGATTCACTGCAATCTCTCGATTCGCTGCAAGACCGGGTCGCGCCGGAAGGCGTCTGCTACGGCTGTGGCGGCAGCAACCCGCACGGGCTGCACATCAAGAGCCGCTGGCACGAGGACGGTGTCCACGTCATCGCCGAGCACCTGCCCGAAGCCAAGTACTGCGGCTGGCCGGAGCTGGTCTATGGCGGCCTGATCGCCATGCTGGTGGACTGCCACTCGAACTGGACCGCCATGGCCTACCACTACCGCGCCGAAGGCCGCGAGCCGGGCAGCCTGCCGCGCATCGACTGCGTCACCGGCAACCTGGGCATCAAGTACATCAAGCCGACGCCCATGGGTGTGCCGCTGACCCTCAAGGCGTATGTAGAAGGCGAAGTCGGCCGTAAGAGCCGGATCATCTGCGAGGTCTATGCCGGCGACGTGCTGACCTGCGTTGGCGACTCGATCTTCGTCCGTGTCGACACCTCGCAACTGCGCGACGCCGCCCACGGCCGCGAGGCCTGATCGAATCCGGTTACGCCTGGGACAATAGCCAGGCGAAACGGCGCAATGGAAGAACGAACGTCCCGCTTCAAGTCCCCGTCTCGCCTGAGCTTCAGGCCTGGCGGGGCTTAGATCCGAAAGTTCTCGCCATATACTCAAACATCACTTTTGCGCATATTCCCGAACTGGTATCGTGCGCCCCACTCCGCGTGGAGCGCGTTGCCGTGCGCGCTGGGATACGCAGTAAGCCTGAGCGCCATAGCCTGACAGCAGGAAGATTCATGTACGTATATGACGAATACGATCAGAGGATCGTAGAAGATCGCGTCAAGCAGTTCCGCGATCAGACCCACCGTTACCTGGCGGGTGAACTGACCGGCGAGGAATTCCGCCCGCTGCGTCTGCAGAATGGCCTGTACATCCAGCGCTACGCGCCCATGCTGCGAGTGGCTGTGCCTTACGGCCTGCTGTCTTCCCGGCAGGTGCGCAAGCTGGCGCAGATCGCCCGCGACTACGACAAGGGCTACGCGCACATCAGCACCCGCCAGAACGTCCAGTACAACTGGCCGGAACTGGAAGACGTGCCGGAAATCCTCGCCGAGCTGGCCACCGTGCAGATGCACGCGATCCAGACCAGCGGCAACTGCATCCGCAACACCACCACCGACCAGTTCGCCGGCGTTGCCCGCGACGAACTCGTGGACCCGCGCCCCTGGTGCGAGATCATCCGCCAGTGGTCGACCTTCCACCCCGAATTCGCCCACCTGCCGCGCAAGTTCAAGATCGCCGTCAACGGCGCCGTGAGCGACCGTGCGGCCATCGAGGTGCACGACATCGGCCTGGAAGCGGTGAAGAACGAAGCCGGCGAACTGGGCTTCCGCGTCTCCGTCGGCGGCGGCCTGGGCCGTACCCCGATCGTTGGCAGCTTCATCAATGAATTCCTGCCCTGGCAGCACCTGCTGTCCTACCTGGACGCCATCCTGCGCGTGTACAACCGCTATGGCCGTCGGGACAACAAGTACAAGGCGCGCATCAAGATCCTGGTCAAGGCGCTGACTCCGGAAGTCTTCGCCCAGAAGGTCGACGCCGAATGGGCGAACCTGAAGGACGGCCCGAGCACCCTGACCGACGCCGAGCTGCAGCGCGTGGCCGCCCACTTCGTCGACCCGGCCTACCAGGCCCTGGAAGACCAGGACGCCGCCCTCGCCCAGCTGGACGCCGAGAACCCCGGCTTCGCCCGCTGGCGCACCCGCAACACCTTCGCCCACAAGAAGCCCGGCTACGTCGCCGTGACCCTGTCGCTCAAGCCCACCGGCGTGGCGCCTGGCGATATCACCGACAAGCAGCTGGACGTGGTCGCCGACCTCGCCGACCGCTACAGCTTCGGCGAAGTGCGCAACAGCCATAACCAGAACATCATCCTCGCCGACGTCGAGCAGGCGCAGCTGTTCACCCTCTGGGGCGAACTGCGCGAGAACGGTTTCGCGACCCCGAACGTGGGCCTGCTGACCGACCTGATCTGCTGCCCGGGCGGTGACTTCTGCTCCCTGGCCAACGCCAAGTCGCTGCCGGTGGCCGAAGCCATCCAGCGCCGCTTCGACGATCTGGACTACCTGTTCGACATCGGCGACCTCGACCTGAACATCTCCGGCTGCATGAACGCCTGCGGCCACCACCACGTGGGCCACATCGGCATCCTCGGCGTGGACAAGAAGGGCGAGGAGTTCTACCAGGTCTCCCTCGGCGGCAGTGCCAGCCGTGAGGCGAGCCTCGCGCAGATCCTCGGCCCGTCGTTCGCCCAGGAGCAGATGGCCGACGTGATCGAGAAGATCATCAAGGTCTACGTGGAACAGCGCACCGAAGAGGAACGTTTCCTCGATACCTACCGTCGCATCGGCATCGACCTCTTCAAGGAGCGCGTATATGCAGCGAATCATTAAGAACCGCGAGGTCGTCGACGATCGCTGGCACCTGCTGCCCAAGGACGCGACCCTCGAGACAGTGCCCAACTGCGACGACGTGATCATCCCGCTGAACCTGTGGCTGGAACACGGCCCTGCCCTGCGCGGCCGTGACGGCGGCCTGGGCGTGTGGCTGGACGCGGATGAAGAGCCGGAAGCCATCGCGGGCGACCTGGACAAGTTCAAGGTCATCGCCGTGAACTTCCCCGCCTTCACCGACGGCCGCGGCTTCAGCACCGCGCGCCTGCTGCGCGAGCGCTTCGGCTACCAGGGAGAAGTGCGCGCCATCGGCGACGTGCTGCGTGACCAGTTGTTCTTCATGCAGAGCTGCGGTTTCGACGCCTACGCCATCCGCGCCGACCGCGACCCGCAAGCGGCGCTGGCCGGCCTGGACGACTTCTCCGAGGTCTACCAGACCTCGGTGACCCAGCCGCAACCGCTGTTCCGTCGCCGTCAGCTGGCCTGATCCGGTCGACAAGAAAAAGCCCCGCAGTGCGGGGCTTTTTCGTTTCTGCCCTGCGAGCTTTTCGTAGGAGCGGAGCTTCTCCGCGATTCGGCCGACAGGCCGGGCTCACACCTCAGCCTCTGTCCCGGTTACGCCGGGATTTCGCGGAGAAGCTCCGCTCCTACAAGAGCCATCAGGCGCTCCCGCAGGGCGCATAACGCGCCAGCGTTATCCGCCGCCGGGACAACGGCGGATAACCTGTTCCAGGTTATTCGCCCTACGCCGATGTGAAGCTTCGGGGCCCTTCGTAGGAGCGAGCTTGCTCGCGAACCCGCCCAGCTTCGGCGCTGCCGGTAAATGCGTTCGCGAGCGAGCTCGCTCCTACAGGAGTATCCAGGGCGCCGCGGCAAGCAAACGCTCAGGCGCGGACACTGTCCCAGGCAATCTGCGCCAGCTGCTCGCGGCAGTCGATCAGGTCCACCCGCGTGCGCCCGGCCAGCCAGTTGCGCGCGTAGTCGTGGGTCGGGCCGATTACCACGGAGTTGAACAGCTCCGCCGACAGCGCCTTGAATGCACCCGCCTTACGGTGCTCGGCGAGCAGCTCGGCGATGCGCCGGCCCTGCTGGCGGTTGGCCTCGCGCAGTTCCTCGCCCACCTCCCCTGCTTCCACGCGCCCGCGGCTGTGCAGGATGAAGCGCGCCCACTGCGGATTGGCCGAAACCCAGTCGATGTAGGAGGTGACGAACAGCTTCACCACCGTCTCGGCGCTCTTCGCCGCCTCCAGCCCCGCATCGAGCAGCGCCGCATACTGGCCGATACCGGTCAGGTACAGCGCACCGATGATGCGTTCCTTGTTGCCGTAGTGGTGGTAGAGGCTGCCGATACTGGCGCCGGAGCGATCACGGATCATCTCGATGGTGGTGGCGTCCACGCCGGATTCGCTGAAGCAGGCCAGCGCGGCCTGGAGGATGTCGTCTTTGCGGGAAGCTCGGGCCATGGGGGTCCTGTCTAGAATTCGTTCCAGAACGTAATTCTAGAATAATCTTCTAGAATTACTTTCTAATCTTCGTATACTGCCTGGGCGCGCACTTCTCTTCAATGACAGTTCTTCAATCGCAGTTCGTCATTCCCAGCTTGCGGAGCCACCATGAGCCAGATGCTGCAGATGTTCCAACAGGCCGGCCCGGCGCAGTTCAGCGCCATGATCGGCCAGGTCGCCCCCTACTTCTCCACCATCGCCCCGCAGTTCGTCGAACTGCGCCCGGGCTATGCGGAAGTCACCTTCCCCAAGCGCCGCGAAGTGCTGAACCACATCGGCACTGTGCATGCCATCGCCCTGTGCAACGCCGCCGAGCTGGTGGCCGGGACTATGACCGACGTGTCGATCCCCAAGGGCCGCCGCTGGATTCCCCGCGGCATGACCGTGGAATACCTGGCCAAGGCCGAGGGCGACGTGCGCGCTGTGGCCGACGGCCTGGCCATCGACTGGAACCAGGAAGGCGACATCACCGTGCCAGTGCTGGCCTACGTCGGTGACAAGAAGGTCTTCCGCGCCGACATCACCATGTACGTCAGCCAGGCCTGAGGGACGCTGCCATGATCACCCCGCTCCCCCGTCCGCTGGACAACGGCAACGGCCACAGCCTTTCCAGCCACTGGTACTACCCGCCCGGCGAAGCTCGCGGGGCGGTGCTGATCGTCCCCGCCATGGGCGTCGAACAACGCTTCTACACCGCCTTCGCCCACTGGCTGGCGGAGCGTGGCTATCTGACCGTGACCTTCGATTACGTCGGCATGGGCAAGTCCCGCGCCGGCCACCTGCGCGACCTGGACGTCGATGTCGTCGCCTGGGGCAACCACGATTGCAGCGCGATGCTCGACGCCGTGGTCGAGGCCGCTGGCGAGCTGCCGGTGTACTGGATCGGCCACAGCCTCGGCGGGCAGATCCTGCCCTTCGTGCGCGGCAACGAACGCATCCTGCGCGCCTTCACCATCGCCACCGGCAGCGGCTACTGGCGCGAGAACACCAAGGGATTGCGACACAAGGCCTGGCTGCTCTGGTACTGCCTGGCACCGACCATCACGCCGCTGCTGGGCTACTTCCCCGGCAAGCGCCTGGGCGTGGTCGGCGACCTGCCGCGCGGAGTGATCGAGCAATGGCGGCGCTGGTGCCTGGACCCGGAGTACGCCGTGGGCGCGGAAGGTGGCGCGGTGCGCGAGGCGTATTCATCGGTGCGCACACCCATCACCTCCCTCTCCTTCACCGACGACGAGATGATGTCCAGGCGTAATACCGACTCGCTGCACGGTTTCTACCGTGGCTCGCCGAAGACGCTGAAGAGAATCGCCCCGGAGGATATCGGCGTGAAACGCATCGGCCATTTCGGCTTCTTCCGTAGCCAGTTCGCCGATTCGCTGTGGGCCGACTACCTGCTGCCGGACCTGGGCTGACACCCAGGCCCGACACGAGCATCGAGCGGAAGATCAGTCGCGGAATATCAGTCGAGGCTCACCAGCACCCGGCCAACCAGCTTGCCGGCGAGAATCTGGTGAATGGCGGCCGGCAGGTCGTCGAGCTTGACCTCGCGCACCGCTGCTTCGAGGTTGTCGAGCTTCCATTGCAGGGACAGCTTGTCCCACATGGAAGCCTTGACCACCAGCGGTAGCTCCACCGAGTCCACGCCCAGCAGGTTCACGCCGCGCAGGATGAAGGGCAGCACGGTGGCCTTGAAGGCCGCGCCAGCGGTCAGGCCGCAGCAGGCAACGCTGCCGCCGTACTGCAGCGACTTGACCACGTTGAACAGGATGTCGCCGCCCACGGTATCCACCGCGCCGGCCCACTGCTCGCGCAGCAGGGGCTTGTCGACGCCATCGGAGACAGTGGCGCGGTCGAGGATCTGCCGCGCGCCGAGGCGGTTCAGCAGCTCCGCCTGCTCCAGCTTGCCGGTAGCGGCGGCCACGGTGTAGCCCAGTTGCGCCAGCAGCATCACCGCGATGCTGCCCACACCGCCGGTGGCGCCGGTGACCAGGATCGGCCCGGCGGACGGCGTGACACCGGCGCGCTCCAGCTTGTCGACGCACAGCGCGGCCGTCAGGCCGGCGGTGCCGAGGATCATCGATTCACGCAGCGACAGGCCTTGCGGGCGCTTGATCAGCCAGGCCGCGGGCACGCGAATGTACTGGCCGAAACCGCCCGGCGTATTCATGCCCAGGTCGTAGCCGGTGACGATGACTTCGTCGCCAGCGGCGAATTCGCCCACCGAGGACTCTTCCACCACGCCGGCGGCATCGATGCCGGGAGTGTGCGGGTACTTGCGGGTAACGCCGCGGTTGCCGCTGGCGGACAGCGCATCCTTGTAGTTCAGCGAGGAATACTTCACCCGCACCAGCACCTCACCCGCCGGCAGATCGGCCACCTGCCGCTCGGTCACCTGCAGGTCATGCACGCCATGCGCGCTCTCCGTGACCCACAACGCCTTGAATGCACTCATCTCGACCCTCCTCTTTCGAATTCGCTGAAACGGGCGCGATCCCGGCGCCCGACGACAATCATTGGCAGAAGCATCACTGCCAGAAGCGGCTGCGCCCCAGGCGGTCCCACCAGGTCACCAGCACGCGATCGATCACGCCGCTGACGCCGACGCCGAAGCGCTCCTGGATGGACTTCTTCTGCACATAACTGAGCTGGTAGACATCCGCCTCGCGGGCGCGTTCGGCCAGGTATTCGTCACTGGTCTTGAGCTCGTCGACCAGCTTCTTGCCCAGCGCCGCCTGGCCCAGCCAGACCTCGCCGGTGGCGATCTCGTCGATGGCCAGTTGCGGGCGGTAGTGGACGACGAAGCGCTTGAACAGCTCGTGGGTGGTTTCCAGGTCTTCCTGGAATTTCTCGCGGCCCTTGTCGGTGTTCTCGCCGAACACGGTCAGGGTGCGCTTGTATTCGCCAGCGGTGAGCACCTCGAAATCGATATCGTGCTTCTTCAGCAGGCGGTTGACGTTGGGCAGCTGCGCCACCACGCCGATGGAGCCGAGGATGGCGAAGGGCGCGGAGAGGATGCGCTCGCCGATGCAGGCCATCATGTAGCCGCCACTCGCCGCGACCTTGTCGACGCAGACGGTCAGCGGCACGCCGGCCTGGCGGATACGCGCCAGCTGGGAGGCAGCCAGGCCGTAGCCGTGGACCATGCCGCCGCCGCTTTCCAGGCGCAGCACGACTTCGTCACGCGAGGTGGCGAGGGTCAGCAGCGCGGTCACTTCATGGCGCAGCTGCTCGGTGGCAGAGGCCTTGATGTCGCCATCGAAGTCGAGCACATAGACGCGATTCTTCTCGCCGCCCTTCTTCTTTTTCGCTTCCTTCAGGCTCTTCGCCTCGGACTTGCGCAGGGCCTTGAGCTTGGCCTTTTCCAGCACACTGTGCTGCAGGCGCTCACGCAACTCCTTGTAGAAGTCGTTGAGTTTGTGCACCTCCAGGTGCCCGCTGCCACCGCGACGACCGCGGCCACGCAGTGCGGCGATCACCACCAGGACGATGACGATGGCCACCACCACGGTGAAGGTCTTGGTCAGGAAACCCGCGTAATCGGCTAGAAACTCCACTCACATCCCCTTTTACAATTCTGTTCGCGCCCGCGCGAGGAGCGCAGCGAATCCCGCAAGCATACCCACGCCGCAGGCCCGCCACCAGCGCTGGCAAAGCGCTGTATCAGTCCAGCGAATAGCATTCAAACAAGCGTATGTTTTTTCGTTGACAGCCCCAGGTGATCCTCATAACCTCGCCGGAACTTTCAGCCCTGCCGGGATACTGCGCGTGGGAAGCATCTACCTGATTCGACATGGCCAGGCTTCATTCGGTGCCGACGACTACGATGTGCTCTCGGCCACCGGTGTGCGCCAGGCGGAAATCCTCGGTGAGCACCTGGCCAGCCTCGGCCTGCGCTTCGACCGCTGCGTCGCCGGCGACCTGCGCCGCCAGCGCCATACCGCCGAAGCGGTGATGGGCCGGCTGAACGAGGCCGGTATCGCCACGCCGACCCTGGAAGTCGATTCCGCCTTCAACGAATTCGAAGCCGATGCGGTGATCCGCGCGCACCTGCCGGACCTGCTGGAGATCGAGCCGCAGGCCCTGCACATCATGCGCAACGCCGCCGATCATCGCGCCGAGTTCCAGCGCCTGTTCTCCACCGTGATCGCCCGCTGGGTTTCCGGCGACCACGACAAGGACGGCCTGGTCAGCTGGGCCGAGTTCCTCGATACCGTGCACGGCGGCCTCAAGCGCCTGCTGGAATCGGCCAGCGGCAAGGACACCATCGGCGTGTTCACCTCTGGCGGCACCATCACCGCGGTCCTGCAGATGGTCACCGGCATCCCGGCGCTGAACGCCTTCGAGCTCAACTGGCAGATCGTCAACACCTCGCTCAACCGCCTGAAGTTCCGCGGCAGCGAAGTGGCCCTGGCTTCCTTCAACAGTCACGTGCATCTGGAACTGTTGAAGGCGCCGGAACTCATCACCTATCGTTGAGTACCGGCCCATTGCGACGCGCGCGTCGCGCGAGAAAACCTAGAAAAGGAATAGAACCATGAGTGTTGCTGACATCGTTTCCACCATGCAGAGCAAGTTCAACGCCAGCGCGGCCGCCGGCCTGGATCTGGTGTTCCAGTTCAACATCGAAGACGGCGACAACCACTACCTGGTCGTCAAGGACGGCACCTGCCAGGTCGTGCAGGGCGACGCCGAGTCCCCCAACGTCACCCTGATCATGGACAGCGAAACCCTCAAGGGCATCACCAGCGGCGAAACCGACGGCATGCAGGCCTTCATGGCTGGCAAGCTGCGCGCCGAAGGCGACATGATGCTGGCGATGAAGCTGGGCGAACTGTTCCCGGTCTGATCCGCGGAAAACCTGCCCGCGCAGCGCGAAAAACCGGAGTCCCTGGCTCCGGTTTTTTTATGCCCGCGCGCCGCTGCAAGGCCCGGATCAGGCAGCCTGATCGGGGTCCAACACCGACGCCAATAAGGGCTTTGCGTGCTTGTGAGCGGCAGGGTGGCACATTAGATTAGCCAATGATCACCCGGCGCCATCATTGCTTTGCCTGATCCTGTCGCGACCCATCGGGCAAGATACCGGCGCCGGCCTGCGCGCACCTCGCCAGGAGCCCTTGGCCCTGCGAGGCGATCAGTACGAGCCAGTACAAGACGAGCTCCTAGATAAAAAGGGACCAGCATGTCGTTGACCGACCAGACCATCCGCTCCCGCGAAGGCGAAGAACTCGATGCCGCCGTGATCGACGGCTTCCTCAAGGACCACATCCCCGGCCTGCAGGGTCAGCCGCGCATCAGCCAGTTCCCCGGCGGCGCGTCGAACCTGACCTACCTGATCCAGTACGACAACCAGGAACTGGTCCTGCGCCGTCCGCCGTTCGGCAAGAAGGCCAAGTCCGCCCACGACATGGGCCGCGAATACCGCATCCTGAACCAGCTCAAGGACGGCTTCCCCTACTGCCCCAAGGCGTACGCCTACTGCACCGACGAGTCGGTGATCGGCGCCGAGTTCTACGTCATGGAGCGGGTCAACGGCATCATCCTGCGCAGCGACCTGCCCAAGGAACTGAACCTCGACGCGCCGAAGACCACTGCACTGTGCAAGAGCTTCATCGACAAGTTCGTCGACCTGCACAACGTCGACTACAACGCCTGCGGCCTGGGTGACCTGGGCAAACCCGAAGGCTACGTACAGCGCCAGATCGGCGGCTGGATCGACCGCTACGAGAAGTCCCTGACCCCCGACGCGCCGGCCTGGGAACAGGTGAAGGTGTGGCTGCGCGAGAAGATGCCGGCCGACCACCACAAGCCGGGCATCGTTCACAACGACTACCGCTTCGACAACGTCATCCTCGACCCGAACAACCCGATGCAGATCATCGGCGTGCTCGACTGGGAGATGACCACCATCGGCGACCCGCTGATGGACCTGGGCAACACCCTCGCCTACTGGATCGAAGCCGGCGACCCGCAGCCGATGCAGATGCTGCGCCGCCAGCCCAGCCACGAGCCGGGCATGCTCACCCGCCAGCAGTTCGCCGACTACTACGCCGAGCGCGCCGGCATCCAGATCGACAACCTCGATTACTACTACACCTACGGCCTGTTCCGCCTGGCCGGCATCATGCAGCAGATCTACTACCGCTTCTTCCACGGCCAGACCCAGGACAAGCGCTTCGCCACCTTCATCCATGCCAACAAGCTGCTGGAGCAGGTGAGCCTGCAAGTCATCGGCAAGTCCCGCCTGTAACGGCGCCCCAGAACAAGGAGAACTCCCATGTCAAAGACCCAACTGTTCGACCTCGAAGGCAAGATCGCCTTCGTCTCTGGCGCCAGCCGTGGCATCGGCGAGGCCATCGCCAAGCTGCTGGCCCAGCAGGGCGCCCACGTGATCGTCTCCAGCCGCAAGATCGACGGCTGCCAGGCCGTGGCTGACGAGATCGTCGCCGCCGGCGGCAAGGCCACCGCGATTGCCTGCCACATCGGCGAGATGGAGCAGATCCAGGCAGTCTTCGCGCAGATCCGCGAGCAGTTCGGTCGCCTGGACATCCTAGTCAACAACGCGGCCACCAACCCGCAGTTCTGCAACGTACTGGATACCGACCTGTCGGCCTTCCAGAAGACCGTCGATGTGAACATCCGCGGCTACTACTTCATGTCCATCGAAGGCGGCAAGCTGATGAAGGCCAACGGCGGCGGCAGCATCATCAACGTTGCCTCGGTGAATGGCGTTACCCCGGGCGAGTTCCAGGGCATCTACTCGGTGACCAAGGCCGCGGTGATCAGCATGACCAAGGTCTTCGCCAAGGAATGCGCGCAGTTCAACATCCGCTGCAACGCGCTGCTGCCGGGCCTGACCGACACCAAGTTCGCCTCGGCGCTGGTGAGCAACGACGCCATCCGCAACGTCGCCCTGCAGCGCATCCCGCTCAAGCGCGTAGCCGACCCGAGTGAGATGGCCGGTGCCGTGCTGTACCTTGCCAGCGAGGCGTCCAGCTACACTACCGGCGTGACGCTGAACGTGGATGGCGGGTTCCTCGCCTAAGCGTTATCGCGGATATGAAAAAGGGAGCTGGTTGGCTCCCTTTTTCCTTTGCCGGAATTCGGCTACCTGTAAGAGCAAAGAGAACGCCATCGCGGTTGCTCGCGAACGCACTCAGCCTCTCTCCTCAGCGAGCGCCTCTGCAGGTCAGTCCGGGAGCTTGAGATACCCATGCTGCTGCGAGTGCAAGGGGATCGATGGGTATCGCTTCGCTCCACGCCATCCTACGTTCGTGCTTCGCTTCGGTTTCGATGTGGATGGGAAGTCCACCCCTACGGTCAGGCGCGGTGCCAAGTGATTCGCGAGCAAGCTCGCTCCCACGAAGAGCCAAACACCCAATCAATTCCTGCCGTAGCTCTCGCACTGAAGACTTCCAGAGAAACCTCCGAGCACTCCGAACGCCCCGTTCAGGAGGCCTCGTTGAATTGGAGTTTCAGGGGTTGAGCGACATGGATGTCGCGAGAGCCGCGATGGGCCAGGGATGGCCCTTCGCGGCGTGCCCCTGAAACTTCAATTCAACGAGGGAATTTTTCGCCTAAGCGAAAAACCGGATGTCCGGGGCAAGACCTTTGCCTACTTTGGGGCGTTTGCCAAAGTAGGTCGCCCGAGGGGGCGAAACAAGAAGTCCGCGCGCGCACCGAAGCGGCGCTGGAACACCCAAGCCAACGCGGCAGACCGGCAGCACCAGAGCCAAAGAAAGCGCCGGTCCTGCCGGCGGATCGCGGGCATGGACCGCTCCTATACAAGCACGAGGGTCACTGCCAGGTCTTCAGCGCCTGGATCGCCGCCGCATTCATCGGCTCAGCGGTCAGCCCGCCCGGCCCGTAGCGCACGGCGAACACCGCCTGGTCGGCCATGGGCAGATAGTTCACGCGACCCGCCTTCGGCACGAAGGTCAGCAGGTCATGCTGGCCGTCGCGCAGCCAGCGCCACAGGTCGATCCCCAGCACTTCATCAGCCAGCGGCACCTTGCGGCCCAGGGCCTGCTGCTCGACCGCCAGGAAGCGCCCGCTGAGGTCCTGCAGGCGATAGCCCGGCGCCAGGCCGATCAACCGCGCCAGCCCCTTCCACTCCAGCACCCGCGCATCCAGCTGCCAGAGGTCGCCGGCCAGCTCCACATGGCGTTCGGCATCGCCCTCCAGCAGGGTCACGTCGTAGTGCTGCTCGGCCACCTTGTGGAAGCTCAGGGTCGCCAGCGGGCGCTCCTGCGGCAGCGGCGCGTAGCTATGCAGGTCCCAGGCGACCAGCGCGACCAACGCAGCCAGCGCGACGAACAGCATCCCGGCGCTGCCGCGGAGCCAGCCGAGGAACCAGTGACGGTCGAACAGGATGCGGGCCGCCACCACCAGGGCCAGCAGCGCCAGGATCGCCACGACCCAGGCCAGACCGTCGTACTGCATCGAATGATTTCCTTCCTCGTAGAATTGCCGGCATTATGCGCACCGCGTACCTGCGCGGCCAGCCAGACCGTCGCAGCTTTCGGGCCCGTTAACGTTTCCCGCGCAGCATTCTTTACGAGAGAGTGGTGCCACGGGCCCCCGATCAAGGCCTGACCCATGCCCTTCGAACTCGTCGTAGACCCGACCACCCTCGTCATCCTCGCCGGCGTCGCCTTCCTCGCCGGCTTCATCGACGCCATTGCCGGCGGCGGTGGCCTGCTGACCATCCCTGCCCTGCTCACTGCCGGCGTACCGCCGCACCTCGCGCTGGGCACCAACAAGCTGAGCTCGACCTTCGGCGCCGCCGTGGCCAGCTACACCTTCTACCGGCGCAAGCTGTTCGAGCCGCGCAAGTGGCGCAACGGCCTGATCGCCACGGCTATCGGCGCCGCGCTGGGCGCCTGGGCCGCGCACCTGATGCCGGCGGAGTGGCTGAACCGCATGCTGCCGGTGGTGGTGTTCGGTTGCGGTCTCTACCTGCTGTTCGGCAAGACGCCCGAGGCGCCACTGGACGCCAATCCGCAGATCGCCCAGCGCCGCCAGTGGCCGCAGGGCCTCGGCCTGGGCTTCTACGACGGCGTGGCCGGCCCCGGCACCGGCGCCTTCTGGACCGTCAGCAGCCTGCTGATGTACCCGCTGGACCTGGTCCGCGCCAGCGGCGTGGCGCGCAGCATGAACTTCGTCAGCAACATCGTCGCGCTGGCGGTATTCATCGCCTCGGGTCAGGTGGTCTGGCTGATGGGGCTGTGCATGGGCAGTTCGCTGATGATCGGCGCCTACTTCGGCGCGCGCACAGCAATTGGCGGCGGCGCCAAGTTCATCCGTCCGGTGTTCATCCTGGTGGTACTGGCGCTGACCGTGCGCCTGGCCTGGCAGCACTGGTTCAGCGCAGTCTGATCGGCTCGCCGCGATAACCGCGCGCGGCGCCTGGGTTCAGGCGCCGCCGGGCAGTGCGGGCTCGGGACGACCGGCGCGGCGCGCCAGGTAGACCTCGATCAGGTAACGGGCGATGGAGCGTTCGGCCGGCAGGCGCGGCAGCTCGTCGACGTGGAACCAGCGGGCATCCTCGATCTCGTCCGGCTGCATGACGATCTCGCCGCTGACGTACTCGGCGTGGTAACCGAACATCAGCGAGTGCGGGAATGGCCAGGGCTGGCTGCCCAGGTAGCGGATGTTGCCGATCTCGACGCCCACTTCCTCGCGCACTTCGCGCGCAACACAGTGTTCCACCGACTCGCCCGGTTCGACGAAGCCGGCCAGGGTGCTGTACATGCCCTGCACGAAGCGCGGCGAGCGTGCCAGCAGCACTTCGTCGCCACGGGTCACCAGTACGATCATGCTCGGCGACAGCAGCGGGTAGCGCTGCAGGCCGCAGGCCTCGCAGTGCATGGCGCGGTCGCGGGGCAGGCGCTGGTTGGGCTGGCCGCAGCTGCCGCAGAAGCGGTGCTGGCGCCACCAGATGCCGATCTGGCTGGCGAAGCCGAGCATGGCGAAGATGTCTTCCTCGGCCTGCATCATGAACTGGCGCAGGCCGACCCAGCTGGCACCTTCCAGCGGGTCGGTACGGTCGATTTCCAGCAGGTACACCGGCTCGCCGTCGAACTCGCCGACGGCATGCTCGGAGAGCACCGCCAGGTCCTGGCGCTTCAGCCAGTCGCGGGGGAACAGCACGCCGTTGCTGTCGGCGAGGAACTGCTGCTGGCAGTGGGCGAGCGCCCAGCCGCCCGTGGCAGCGATCTCGAACATCGAGGATTCCCAGCGCCCGGTACGCATCAGGCTGCCACCGTCAGGCCCAGGGCCTTGACGCTCTCGCTGGCGACGTCCAGGACGTCGGGTTGGCCTTCAGGCCGCATCATCGCTCCACCCTCCAGGTAATACTCCAGGCCGGTCAGCGCATCCGCCAGGGTTTCCAGCATCTGCTCGGACGGCATCTGGGTCGTCTCGATCATCTGCCCCTGAATGTAATCGGCACAGGCGCCGACAAGCAACGCCGCGCGTTCCTGGCCGAGGAACCAGAGGCCGCCGCGCACCGCCTGCAGGCTGGTGGGTACGTTGGCCAGGTGCAGCTTGTCGCCGTTGGATTCCAGGTACGCGGTGATCGCGCGCTTGGCCAGCGCCAGGCCAGCCTGGGCCTCGTCGATCACCACGATGCGCGCCTCGGCGAGCTGGTGCACGGCGAAGGAGTCACCCTCCCCCTGCGGCGCCGGGCGGGCGCTGGAGCGCTCACCGCGCTCCAGGTTGCCGACCATGCTTTCGACATAGAGCAGCGCATCGGCCAGTGAGTTGAGCGACGCCGGGTCGTCCACCTGCCCTGTGGCAACCCAGCCGGCGACCACGCCGTGCTGGTGCTGCAGCGAGGTGGCAGCGGAGTTCAGGCCGACCATGCCGAGGGTCTTGGCCAGCTTGCCCAGCTGGGTATGCAAAATGCCGAACGCGTCTGCCTGGGACACGCCGCGCTCGATCAGGTCGAGCTGGTCCTTCACTGCGGTGAGTTCCTCGCGGATCGCCACCGACAGCGAGCGCATCACCGACTGGCCGGGGCCGGACAGACGTTGGGATTCGTCTTCCAGCAGGTGGTCGGTGAACGGCAGCGGCGCCAGGCCGAATACCTGGCGCAGTTCGCTGGCGCGCACACCACTGGTGTCCGCCAGAGCGGTGAGGTACAGCAACTCCTTGAGCAGTTGGCGCGGGGCCTCGTACTGCGGGTTGCCGATCAGTTGCTTGATCTCCCGATCCAGGCGCGAGAACACCTGCTTGCGCGTCTTGCGCGGCAGCATCTGCGCATCGACCAGGGCCTCCAGCGCACCGGCGCCGACCCAGCACAGGCGGGTACGCGCGGCGCTGCCCAGCAGCACGTCGAGCTTGCCCAGGGCGCGACCCATCAGCTTGAGGCTGGGGTAGAGGTTCTGTTCGCGGATCAGCCCGAGCAGGCCGACCTGGTACATCTGCCGCAGGCGGCGGATTTCCCGCGCCGGGTCTTCCACCTGCGGCGCAGTGACGGCGCGCAGCGGGCGCGGCAGGTCGAGCCGCGCACTGAAGAAGAAGCTCTCCGGCAGCGCCGGCTGGCCGGCGGCCTGGCGCACGTCGTTGATCGCCGGCAGCAGCAGCTCGGGGATCTCCTGGCGATGCGCTTCGAGGTTTTCCAGGTAGCGGCGCAGCACGTAGAGCGCATTGCCCAGCGCGGCCAGCTGGCCGTCGCGGTCCTCGCTGACGCCGGCGGGAATATCGGTGGCCAGGGACAGCGCCTCCTGCGCCAGCAGCTCGGCGCCGGCCAGCTCGATCAGGTTGAGTGTGCCGCGAATCTGGCTCAGGCACTCGACGGAGTGCTGCAGCAGGCTGCCGTTCTGGCGCTCGGCGATGAAATGTTCAAGGTTCTGCTCGGCCTCTTCCATGGTGGCGAACAGCTCGTCGCGGACCAGACTGAGGGACGTGGCTCCAGTAACCATCGGCCTAGTGCGCCTCCTGCGCGCAAGAAGAGTGGAAGGGCATCAATCGGCAAACTCGGCGGTCTTCTTGCTCATGTGCGCCATCATGGCGGTCTGCAGGTCAGCGGACTGCAGCATGGCGGCGTTCCAGGTGGCGATGTATTCCAGGCCGTCCTCGACGCTGTGGTCGCGGGCGTAGCCGATCATTTCCTTGGTGCCGCGAATGGCCATAGGCGACTTGGCGGCGATCTGCCGGGCGATCTCCATCACGCCGTCGAGCAGCGCGGCATGGTCGGCATAGACGCGGTTGACCAGGCCGATCTGGCGGGCTTCCTCGGCGTCGGCGTTGCGGCCGGTGTAGGCCAGCTCGCGCATGATGCCGTCGCCGATGATGCGCGGCAGGCGCTGCAGGGTGCCGACGTCGGCGGCCATGCCCATGTCGATCTCCTTGATGGAGAACAGCGCATCGCTGCTGCAGTAGCGCATGTCGCAGGCGGAGACCAGGTCGATGGCGCCGCCGATGCAGTAGCCCTGAATCGCGGCCAGCACCGGCTTGCTGCAGTTGTCCACGGCGTTGAACGAGCCCTGCAGCTGCAGGATGGTCTTGCGCAGGGCGCGGGCGTTGCGGCCGACGTCCTTGCTCATCTGGCTGCCGGCCTGGGCCAGCAGTGCCAGGTCGATGCCGGCGGAGAAGTGCTTGCCGGCGCCGCTGAGGACCACGACGCGGACTTCATCGGTGTCGTCGACCCACTGGAAGATATCGATGATCTCCTTCCAGAAGTCGGCGTTCATGGCGTTGATCTTTTCCGGACGGTTGATCTGCACATGGGCGATCTTGTCCGCCAGTTCGACGCGGAATGCTTTGTACTCGGTCACGGGAGATGTCCTCGGGAATGCCCTGCTTCTCGTCTGGGTGCGGCGCGCTGCCGCTGGAGCCCGGGCCAACAGTTCTTATGGGTGCTGCATACAGATTTTTGGCATCGCGCCACTATAACAAGGCAAGACCAAATGTCGATGCCGTGGTCTGTGACACAGGCCACGGCATGGGCCGCGAATCGACTTGCGCAGGCTTCGGCAAGTGCTTGATCTGGCAGGAGCCATGCCGCCGCGACAATCAGTCGCCTGCGGCCAGCGGCAGCCCCTGGGCGCGGTTGCGGTACTGCCGCCAGGTGTACATCGGGATGCCCGCCATGAACACCAGGAAGCCCCAGAAGATCGCCTGCTGGCCGGTGCCGTAGAGTGCCCACAGCGAGTAGAGGAAGCCCAGGCAACCGATGGCCAGCACCTGCGGGCGCGAGCGCGGCGAGAAGGATTCCGGCTTCACCGCCAGCATCTGGATCAGCGCGGCGGTGCAGAAGGCGTAGGGCACGACGCCGGTCATGGTGCCGAGCAGGATGATGACGTTGAACACCTCCACCAGCTCGCCATGGCCGTCGACCATCACCAGCGCGGTGACCAGCAGCCCCGACGACAGCAGGCCATTGGCCGGCGCGCCGTTCTTGTTGAGCTTGCCCAGGGACTCGGGGAACAGCCCGTCACGGGCCGGCGCCACCGGAATCTGGCCCTGCAGCAGGACCCACCCGTTGAGCGCACCCAGGCAAGCGATCACCGCGCCACCGGCCACCAGGTAGTAACCCCAGGTGCCCAGCAGGATGCGCGCGGCATCGGCGAACGGCGAGGTGGACTTGGCCAGCACTTCCGGCGGCATCAGGCCCTGCACGGCGGTGATCGAGAGGATGTACACCGCGGCGGCGGCCAGGGTGCCGAACAGCGTGGCGCGGGGAATGGTCTTCTTCGGGTCGCGCACGTCGTCCGCCGGCACGGTGGCCGACTCCAGGCCGATGAACGACCACAGCGTCAGCGCCGCCGTGGTGGCGATGGCCTGGGCATAACCCATGTTCGGCAGCTCGCTGGGCGCCGGGATGGTCAGGTAATCGGGATTGAAGTGGAACCAGCCGAGGATCCCCACCAGCAGCAGCGGGATCAGCTTGAGCGCGGTCAGGCAGTTCTGTACCACGGCGAAGGCGGTGATGCCGCGCAGGTTGATCAGCGTGCACAGCCAGATGGCGCCGATGGCCGTGGCCACCATCAATAGTGGGTCGGCCAGCGCCGGGATGAACACCCGCAGGTAGCCCACCAGGGTCACGGCGATGGCGGCATTGCCGATCCAGGCGGCTTTCCAGTAGGTCCAGGCGCAGAGATAGCCGGCGAAGCTGCCGAAGCCGTCGCGGGTATAGGCATAGGGCCCGCCAGCGCTGGGGTTGAGCCGCGCCAGCCGGGCGAAGGTGAAGGCCAGGATCACCGCCCCGGTGCTCGATACCAGCCAACCGAACAGGCTCAGGCCACCGAAAGCCGCCAGGCTCGACGGCAGCAGAAACACCCCCGACCCCACCATGTTGCCAACCACCAGCGCGGTGCAGCTCCAGAACCCCATGCTGCCCTTCTTCGCTTCCGCCATCTGCGCTCCTTAGAAGCCCGCCATCCCGTTTCGACTGGTTGCGCCCTGCCCTGCTACGGGTGCAGAGCGGCGATCTGTCCTACAGGGTAGACAGCGGCGGGCAAAGGAGGAAACCGATTTGCAGGGCGAAACCCCTCGTTTCGAGTGATTTCGCCCCGCTCGGTCAATATCTGCGCAGAAAGCGCCTCGCAATGAACAGGTTCAGGCAGAACCGACCTGACGCGAACCGAGGTCATAGAACTGCTCGAATTGCTGCGGTGGCATCGGTTTGGCGAACAGGTAGCCCTGCCCTTCGGTGCAGCGCTCGGCGCGCAGACGGTCACGCTGGGCGCTGGACTCGATGCCCTCGGCGATGGTCTCCAGGTCGAAGCTGCGGGCCATGTCGAGAATGGCGCGGATCACCGACAGGTCCTGCTGGGTTTCCAGCATGCCGATGACGAAGCTGCGGTCGATCTTGATCCGGCTCAGCGGGTAGGTCTTCAGCAGGCTGAGGGACGCATAGCCGGTGCCGAAATCATCGAAGGCGATGCCGACGCCGTAGGAGCGCAGGCTCTGCAAGGTGCTGAGCACCGAGTCATCGTGGTTGAGCACGATGTTCTCGGTGATTTCCAGCTCCAGGGCCTCCGCCGGCAGGCCATGGCGCTCCAGCGCTTCGAGCACCTGCGAAACCAGGTTGCCCATGCGGAACTGCGCACCGAACAGGTTCACCCCCATGCGCAGGTTAGGCGCGCCGTTGCGCCGCCAGTAGGCGGCCTGGGCACAGGCCTCATCGAGAATCCAGGCACCGACGATGGCCGCCAAGGGACCACCCTCCAGCGAAGGCAGGAAGGCCGCGGGCGACAGCAGGCCGCGCTGCGGGTGCTGCCAGCGGATCAGCGCCTCGGCGCCGCGCAGCGAGCCATCACGCAGGCTGACCTGCGGCTGGTAGAACAGCAGAAACTCACCGTTGGCCACGGCCCGGTGCAACTCCATGCCATACAGATGCCGCGCCGCCGCTTCCATCTTCAGTGCCGGAACGAACACGAAAGCGTGGCCACGCCCGCTGATCTTGGCCTTGAACAGCGCCAGGTCGGCATCGCCCACCAGCTCCAGGGCCTCCTGTGCGTGCAGCGGCGACAGCGCCACCCCGCAACTGGCGGCCACCCGTACTTCATGGGCATCGATGACGATCGGTTCGGCGATGCTGGCGATCACTGCCTGGGCGAAGCGCATGGCGTGCTCGGGTGTCAGCAGATTGGGTTCGAGAATGGCGAACTCGTCGCCGCCGATCCGTGCCACCGTGGCGCCGGGCGTGGCCAGGCGCGCCAGGCGCTCGGCAACCTGACGGAGAATGCCATCTCCCACGGCGTGGCCGAGGGAGTCGTTGACGTCCTTGAAGCCGTCCAGGTCGATCATCAGCACCGCCGCCGGGCGCGACTGCACCAGCAGCTCTTCGGCACACCGATAGAACTGGCCACGGTTGGCCAGGCCGGTGAGCACGTCGACGCTGGCCAGCTGGCGCAGTGCTTCCTCTTGCTGATGGCGGGCGGTGAGGTCCTTGAGTACGGCCTCGAACTTCAGCTTGCCCTTCTCCGACCAGCTGAACAGGGTCAGCCCCAGGGCCAGCTCGGCGCCGTCCTTGCGTACACCGGTGATCTCGCCGGGCACGGCCATGCCGTCCAGCGAGGTAGCGTCACTGGCGCCGCTGATCAGGGCGTGGAAGGTCGCGCGGTCGCGCTCGGGCAGCAGCAACTCGAAGGCCTGCCCGCAGCCCTCGATAAGCTCGTAGCCGAACAGGTTGGCCGCCGCCTCGTTCCAGGCGCCGATCTCGCCCCAGCAGTCGAACCAGACCACGGGAGTCGGCGAGGTGCCGGCGTACTCCTCGAACAGCGGCCGCGTGCGCGACGAGGCCACCTCGATGCGCCGCAGCTCCAGGCGGTCGGATGCCATGCGCGCCAGCTCGCGCAGGCGTTCGCAGTCATCGGGGGTGAAGTCTTCATGGGGCTGACTGTCGATGATGCACAGGGCACCCAACGGTTGCCCTTCCACCGATAGCAACGGCACGCCCGCGTAGAAACGCACGCCGTTGGGCGCGGTCACCAGCGGGTTGTCGTGGAAGCGCTCGTCCTGACTGGCATCACGCACCACCATCACTTCATCCTGGGTAATGGCGTGGGCGCAGAAGGAAACGTCGCGGCCCATGTCCACCTCGCCAATACCGGCGGCGGCGGCGAAGAACACATGGTCACTGCCGATCATGTTCACGGCCGCGACCGGCATGCCGAACATGCGCACGGCGATCTGCACAACCGGGTCCAGGCTGGGCAGCAGGCTTTCGTCGTCGAATCCATAGTCGGCAAGCGCGCTCAGGCGCTCACTCTCGTTCGGCAACGTCACGGGACAGCGCATGGGGGAAACCTCCCTTTTTCCTCAATTTCTCCCTTTACCGATCCGCACAGGATAGTAGCACTTTGGACATTCAGGGCCGGCCCCCGCCACGCAGGGGCCGGACGGTCATTTGCAGCACTCCACGGTGTAGCGTTTCTGCCCATCTATCTCGCGGATCTGCAGGCCGTGTACGTCGGAATCGAAGCCGGGGAAGTTGTGCTCGAAACTCTGGGCGAAGGCCAGGTAATCGAGTATGGAACGGGTGGATTCAGTGAACCTTTCCCCTGGCATGATCAGCGGGATGCCTGGCGGATATGGCACCAGCATCACCGCCGCGATGCGTCCCTCCAGCCGATCGATAGGGACGGCTTCGACTTCGCCACGCACCAGTTGTGCGTAGGCGTCGGCCGGGCGCATGGCGATCTCCGGCAGCACCGTGTACATGCGTTTCATCGCCTTGGCAGTGGCGTGATCGCGGTAGCAGCGGTGCAGCTCGTCGCACAGGTCGCGCAGGCCCATGCCGGCATAGCGCGCGCCGCCAGCCTGGGCAACGCTGGGCAACGCGTCCGCCAGCGGCTGGTTGGCGTCGTAGCTGCGCTTGAACTCCAGCAGTTCGGTAACCAGGGTGCTCCACTTGCCCTTGGTCACACCCATGGAGAACAGCACGAGGAAGGAGTACAGCCCGGTCTTTTCCACCACCAGCCCGCGCTCCCAGAGGAAGCGGCTGACCACCGCGGCGGGAATCCCCCGCGAATCCAGCCGTCCGCCCGCGGTCAGCCCCGGCGTGGCCAGGGTGACCTTAATCGGGTCGAGCAGCACGTAGTCTTCCACTGCGTCGCCGAAGCCGTGCCAGTCGGCGTTGGGCTCCAGCACCCAGTCACGGGTTTTCACCTCGTCGGTGCCTTCCACCCCTGGCGGCTGCCAGACGCAGAACCACCAGTCATCCTCGGCAAGGCTCTGCTGCACGTTGGCCAGGGCGCGGCGGAAGCTCAGCGCCTCGTCGAAGGTCTCCTGGATCAGCGAGCGCCCGGCCGGGCCTTCCATCATCGCCGAGGCCACGTCCAGCGAGGCGATGATGCCGTACTGCGGCGAGGTGGAGATGTGCATCATGAAGGCTTCGTTGAAGCGCGCCTGCTCGAAGCGCCGCACGCCGGCATCCTGCACGTGGATCATCGAGGCCTGGCTGAACGCCGCGAGCATCTTGTGCGTGGAGTGGGTGGTGAACACCAGCGGGCCGCCGTCGTCGCGGCTGGTGCCCATGCCATAGCGGCCGTCATAGAACTCATGGAAGGCCGCATAGGCGTACCAGGCTTCGTCGAAATGCAGCACCTCGACGCTGTCGCCCAGGGCCTGCTTGATCATCTGTGCGTTGTAGCAGAGGCCGTCATAGGTGGAGTTGGTCACCACCGCCAGCCGCACCCTGGGCTCACGGCCGCGCGCCAGCGGGCTGGCCTCGATCTTCGCGGCGATGGATTCACGGCTGAATTCCGACAGCGGGATCGGCCCGATGATGCCCAGTTCGTTGCGCTCCGGCGTCAGATACAGCGGGATCGCGCCAGTCATGATGATCGAATGCAGGATCGACTTGTGGCAGTTGCGATCCACCAGCACCAGGTCGTCGCGGCAGACCATGGAGTGCCAGACGATCTTGTTCGCCGTGGAGGTGCCGTTGATCACGAAGTAGGTGTGGTCGGCGCCGAAATTGCGCGCAGCGCGGGCTTCCGCCTCGGCCAGCGGGCCGGTGTGATCGAGCAGCGAGCCCAGCTCCGGCACCGAGACGGAGAGGTCCGAACGCAGCGTGTTCTCGCCGAAGAACTGATGGAAAGCCTGCCCTACCGGGCTCTTGCGATAAGCCACGCCACCGCCGTGGCCGGGCGTGTGCCAGGAATAGTTGGACTGCGCGGTGTGCTCCACCAGCGCGCGGAAGAACGGAGGCAGCAGCCCCTCCAGGTACTTGCGCGCGGCGCGGCTGACCTGCCGGGCAAGGAACGGCACGGTGTCTTCGAACAGGTAGAGGATGCCGCGTAGCTGGTGCAGGTCGGCCATGGACTCGGCGGGCGCGTTCTCGATGGTCATCTGCTCGCCCAGGGCGAAGATCGGCAACTGCGGCGCCCGCACCCGCGCCATGCGGATCAGCTCCACCACGTCCTGCAGCAACCGCTGGTTCTCCCCCGCCCCCTCGGCGGCCACCAGGATGCAGGCCAGCCCGTGGTGGGTCGACGCGACGATCCTGCCTTCGGCGGAACTGGCGGTGGAAAGGATGCTGAAGCCGTCCTGCTCCAGCTCCCTCGCGATATCCCGCACCCGGTCGCCGGCCACGGTATCGGCCTTGATATCGCGGTGGACGATGAGGATGGGGAATTTCAAGTCTTTGTACATTGTGAACCCCTGAATGACGTACGACTGGCGTCGATCCCTTTCAGAGTATGGACCCACGGAATGTAAGGGAATGCGCTCGGCTGACCGCTGTAATAAAACGTCGCGTGGGTGACAGGACACCCACCTTCAGCGCTCTGCTCTGCTCTGCTCTGGCTTATTAGGACTTCCAGCAAAACATCAGCGCACTCCGACTGCCCCGTTCAGGAGGCCTCGTTGAAGCGAAGTTTCAGGGGTTGAGCGGCATGGATGCCGCGAGAGCCGCGATGGGCCAGGGATGGCCCTTCGCGGCGTGCCCCTGAAACTTCGATTCAACGAGGGAATTTTTCGCCTAAGCGAAAAACCGGATGTCCGGGGCAAGACCTTTGCCTCCTTTGGGGCGTTTGCCAAAGGAGGTCGCCCGAGGGGGCGAAACAGGAAGTCCAGGCGCACGCCGAAGCGGCGCAGAAAATCCCAACCAGAAGCAAGAGCATCGCGGAGAAGCTCCGCTCCTACAAAAGCCCAAACCCCATAGCCAGTGCCACAAATGAAAAAGGCCCCAGTTCAGGGGCCTTTCCTCACAAATCATGCAGCACGAAGAATCACTCCTTCGGCGCCTCCATCTGCGCCCACAGCGACGGGCCGCCGGCAGACTTCTCGATCACCGCCAGTCTCGCCACATGCGCCTCGATCTCCGCATCACTGGCGCGGATCACCCGCGTCAACCCACGCTCAGCCGCCAGGCGACGGATCGCCGAGGCCGTGGCACGGCCGCTGCCGTCACCTTCAGCACCGTTGCCAGCCAGCGACAGGCTGGTCTGGCCACCGGTCATCGCCAGGTAGACGTCGGCCAGAATCTCGGCATCGAGCAATGCGCCGTGCAGATCACGGCCGGAGTTATCGACACCGTAGCGCTTGCACAGCGCATCGAGGTTGTTGCGCTGCCCCGGATGGCGCTCACGGGCCATCAGCAGGGTATCGAGGATGCCGCAGTAATCGGCCACGTCCGCGCGCTCGCTCTGCCCCAGCAGGGCGAACTCGTTGTTGATGAAGCCAACGTCGAACGCCGCGTTGTGGATGATCAACTGGGCGCCCTTGATGAACTCGAAGAAGTCATCCGCCACTTCTCGGAAGCGCGGCATGTCCTTGACGTAGTCATTGGTGATGCCGTGGACCGCGATGGCGCCTTCGTCGATCTCGCGATCAGGCTGCAGGTAGACGTGGAAGTGCCGGCCGGTCAGCCGGCGGCCTTCGAGTTCGACGCAACCGATCTCGATGATCCGGTGGCCGTCGGTGACCGGCATACCGGTCGTTTCGGTGTCGAGTACGACGCTACGCATTCTGTGTGAAACCTTCTTGCGGTTGATTCGCCCGGAACGCTCCGGGCAATCCTTGATCTCAGCGCGGCAGTTCGCTCACGCCACGGTTGGCGAGCATGTCGGCGCGTTCGTTGCCGGGGTGGCCGGTGTGGCCGCGCACCCAGCGCCATTCGACAGTATGCCGGTTCACCTGCTCGTCCAGCGCCTGCCACAGGTCGGCATTCTTCACCGGCTGCTTGGCGGCGGTCTTCCAGCCGCGCTTCTTCCAGTTGGGCATCCACTCGGTGATGCCCTGCATGACGTACTGCGAGTCGGTGACGATACGCACATCGCAATGCCGCTTGAGCGCGGCCAGGGCCATGATGGCCGCCGTCATTTCCATGCGGTTGTTGGTGGTTTCCGCCTCGCCGCCCCACAGTTCGCGCTCGGCGCCCTTGTAGAACAGCACGGCGCCCCAGCCACCCGGTCCCGGGTTGCCCTTGCAGGCGCCGTCGGTATAGATCTCGACTTTCTCTTCGCTCATTTGGCTCGCTTTCAGGACTCGGAATCGCGGCGGCTGACCTTGGCCACCGGCAGCGGCACCAGTTGGCCGCGCGGCTCGCGACGGGGCTGACGCAGGGGTCGCAGACCGACCACCAGCTTGCGCGCCACCAGCAGATAGAAGCCGGCGCCGGTCCCCTGCAGGACGGGTCCCCAGGTTTCCATGCGGGCCAGACGGCCCTGCCATTTCGCCGATGCAAGCGGCGGACGATAACATCCGAAGCGGCGTTTCTCCAGCGCGAAGCCCAGCAGGTTGAGCCAGTCGCAGACCCGCGTCGGCGAGATGCAGCGGGCACGGCGCAAGGCGTCACGGGCGAAATAATGGCGAATGCCCCAGGCGCTCCAGGGGTTGACCCCGACCACCAGCAGGTGCCCGCCAGGGCGCACGCTGCGAGCGGCTTCACGCAGCAGGCGATGGGGTGACAGGCAGAAGTCCAGGCCGTGCTGCAGCAGCACCACGTCGGCGGCGTGCTCGCCCAGCGGCCAGGCCGCCTCGTCGCAGGCGATCTCCACCCCCGGCAGCGGCGGCCCGAGGCGCACGCCACGCTGGATATTGCCGACGCTGGCCGGCAGCTCCGCATGGGGCCCGTAATGCACCAGGTAACCGCCGAAATAGCGTTCGAGCTCGTCGATCAGCAGTTGCTGTTCCTCGGCGAGCATCATTCCGCCGATCGGCCCGGACAGCCAGTGGCGGGCCTGGTCGATCAGCTCCAGCCAGTCGGCATCGGCCTGGGCGAAGGGTTCTTCGATCATCACTACCCCCTGTGGGACAGCGCGACACAAATGTGCGTATCCGCACTACTATGCGCCAATGCCCACCTCTTGGCGACTTCGAGCCCATGATACAGATAGACGCACTGCCCGCCTTTTCCGATAACTACCTGTGGCTGTTGCAGGATGTGACCCGCCGCGAGTGCGCGGTGGTCGACCCGGGCGACGCCGGCCCGGTCGAGCGCTGGCTGGAGGCCCACCCTGGCTGGAAGCTGACCGACATCCTGGTCACCCACCACCACGCCGACCACGTCGGCGGCGTCGCCCGCCTGAAGGAAGCCACCGGCGCCCGCGTGCTCGGCCCGGCCGGAGAGAAGATCCCCGCCCGCGACGTGGCGCTGGAAGATGGCGACCAGGTCGAGGTGCTCGGCCTGGGCTTCGAGATCATCCATGTGCCCGGCCACACCCTGGGACACATCGCGTATTTCAACGATGACCAGCAGCAGCCCCTGCTGTTCTGCGGCGACACCCTGTTCGCTGCCGGCTGCGGCCGACTGTTCGAGGGCACCCCGGCGCAGATGCATGCCTCGCTGAGCCGCCTGGCTGCCCTGCCCGGCTCCACAGCGGTGTACTGCGCCCACGAGTACACCCTGAGCAACCTGCGCTTCGCCTGTGCGGTGGAACCGGAGAATCCCGAGGTGCTCGCCCGCTTCGAGGAAGTCAGCCGCTGGCGGGAACAGGGGAAGATCAGCCTACCTTCTTCAATTGCCCTGGAACGAGCTACGAATCCATTCCTTCGGGTGTCGGAAATATCCGTTAAGAAAATCGCCGACGAGCGGAGCGGCCAGCAAATCCGCACGCCGGAGGAGGTCTTTGCGGCTATTCGTCGCTGGAAGGACCAGTTCTGAGGCTTGGCGAAATCTTGACCAGGGCCGGCGCGATTCCTAGAATCCCCGAAATTTTTGCCCCGGACACAGTCAACAGCCAATGCCGCCCAAGACCAGCAAGACCTCCGATCTAGACGCATTGGCACGTGCCATCCGAGTCTCCATCGTACTGCTCGCCGCAGGCCTGGCCGGCTGCCAGTCGACGCCGCAATCGTCGTCCAGCAGCCCGGTCCGTAGCGCTTCGCGCGCCATCGACGTGCAGTTCAACCCAGCCTGGACCCAGGCCCAGAACGATATCTGGGATCGCATGCGCGGCGGCTTCCAGCTGCAGGACCAGCTCAATACCAACCCGCGTATCGAGCGCCAGCGCCTGTGGTTCATGAGCAACCAGTCGTTCCTGGAAAACGCCAGCGAACGTGGTGCGCCGTACATGCACTACGTCGTCGAGCGCCTGGAAGAGCGCGACATGCCGCTGGAGCTGGCGCTGCTGCCGATGATCGAGAGCTCGTACAACCCGATGGCCGTGTCGCGCGCCCAGGCCGTGGGCCTGTGGCAGTTCATCCCGAGCACCGGTACGCACTTCAACCTGCGCCAGACCAACTTCTATGACGGCCGCCGCGACATCACCGCGTCGACCAATGCCGCGCTGACCTACCTGAATCGCCTGCACGACATGTTCAACGGCGACTGGCTGCTCGCCCTGGCTGCCTACAACGCCGGCGAAGGCACCGTCAGCCGCGCCATCGAGCGCAACGAGCGCCTCGGCCTGCCCACCGACTACTGGAACCTGCCGCTGCCGCAGGAAACCCAGGACTACGTGCCCAAGCTGCTGGCCCTGTCGCAGCTGGTCAATGCCCCGACCATCTACGGCATCAACCTCAGTCCGATCGCCAACCAGCCCTACTTCACCTCCATTCGCGTCAAGCCGGGCCTGGACCTGTCCCAGGTCGCCGCCGTCGCCGACCTGGACGAAGACGAGCTGTACCAGCTCAACCCCGCCTTCAAGCGCAAGGTGACCATCGACGGGCCGCATCACCTGCTGGTACCGCTGGCCAAGGCCGACAGCCTGAAAGCCGGCGTAGCCAACCTGGAGCCGGTGCAGATCAAGCCGGTGATCGTGGCCAGCCGCGGCAGCCAGTACCGTGTGCGTAAGGGCGACAGCCTGCACAGCATCGCCCAGCGCTACCGCCTGAGCGTGGCTGAGCTGAAGGCGGCCAACCGCCTGAGCGCCAACCGCCTGCGCAATGGCCAGACGCTGACCATCCCCGGCCAGCCGGGCCGCCCGACCATCGAACCGGAGAGCCCGCGCCAACTGGCCGCGGTGGAAAACTCGAAGACCGTCGCCGGCGCCCGCGTCGCCACCCGCAGCTACACCGTGAAGAACGGCGATACGTTGTGGAACATCGCCAAGAAGAATGGCGTCGAGGTCGCCGACCTCAAGCGCTGGAACGGCCTGGACAGCCACGGCGTCAAGCCCGGCCAGACCCTCAAGCTGCAGAGCGCCGCCGCCACCCAGCTGGCGTCCACCAGCAAGACCAAGGCCAAGCAGGACACCGCGACCTACTACAAGGTCAAGCAGGGCGATTCGATGTACCTGATCGCCAAGCGCTTCAACGTCGAGATGCAGCACATCAAGCGCTGGAACCCGCGCAGCGGCAAGGCGCTGAAGCCCGGCCAGACCATCACCCTGTACCTCGACACCGCCAGCCGCTGAGTTTCACCCTGCGCCGGGGCGCACAGCCCCGGCAGCATGTCTTCTGGCAGCCTAGACAAGCTGCTACTGTACGACGCTAACCCCTTCAGCCAGCCAGGATCGGATCCTACGCCTGATGCGTCGTTTGTCTCTGTTGCTCCTGGGCCTCTTCCTGGGGCTCCCCGCCTCCGCCCAGATCATCGAGAGCCACGGCTACGCGCAGTTCGGCGATCTCAAGTACCCGGCCAACTTCGACCATTTCGACTGGGTCAATCCGAAGGCGCCCAAGGGCGGAACCCTGCGCCTGATGGCCCTGGGCAGCTTCGACACGCTCAACCCCTACACCTTCAAGGGCAGCCCGCCGATCAGCACCGCCGACTTCCTGCAGTACGGCGTCAGCGAGCTGAACGAACCGCTGATGGTCGGCACTGGGCTGTACGATCCTTCCGGCGACGAACCCGCCTCCAGCTATGGCCTGATCGCCCGCAGCGTGGAATACGCCGATGACCGCAGCTGGGTGGTGTTCAACCTGCGCCCGGAAGCGCGCTTCCACGACGGCAAGCCGATCACCGCCTACGACGTGGCCTTCTCCTACCGCACCCTGCTGCACCACGGCCACCCCATGTACCGCACCAGCCTGCAGGAAGTGCAGCGGGTCGACATTCTCTCGGCGCAGAGCATCCGCTTCGTCTTCAAGCGCCACGACAACCCGCTGCTGATCCTGCGCCTGGGCGAGATGCCGGTGCTGCCGCAGCACTACTGGAAGGGCCGCGACTTCCAGGCCACCACCTTCGACGCACCGCTGGGCAGCGGCCCCTACCGGATCAAAGAGGTGGTACCGGGCCGGCGCCTGGTGTTCGAGCGGGTCGAG
The DNA here is from genome assembly GCF_030462585.1 of Pseudomonas sp. CAN1. Lineage (GTDB taxonomy): Bacteria > Pseudomonadota > Gammaproteobacteria > Pseudomonadales > Pseudomonadaceae > Pseudomonas. The sequence goes on from NZ_JASMRU010000011.1 coordinate 52,062, forward strand.
GACTGGTGGGGCAAGGACCTGCCGGTGAACCGCGGCAAGTACAACTTCGACCGCGTCGAGGTGGACTTCTACCGTGATGCCGGCATTGCCTTCGAGGCATTCAAGGCCGGCGAATTCGACGTCTACATCGAGCACCAGGCGAAGAACTGGCGCAGCAACTACCGCTTCCCGGCGGTGCGTCGCGGCGAGGTGGTCAAGGTGGAGATTCCCCACCAGATCCCCACCCAGACCCAGGCGCTGTTCATGAACACGCGCCGGCCAACCTTCGCCGACCGCCGCCTGCGCGAGGCGCTGGGCATGATGTTCGACTTCGAATGGACCAACCGCGCACTGTTCAATGACGCCTACGTACGCGCCAGCAGCTACTACCCCAACAGTACCTTCGCCGCCAGCGGCGTCCCCCAGGGCAAGGAGTGGCTGCTGCTCTCGCCGTTCCGTCAGCAATTGCCCGACGGCCTCTTCAGCCGCCCCTTCACGGTGCCGGTGACCAAGGGCAGCGGCATCCCGCGGGAAACCCTGCGCCATGCATTGGGTCTATTGGGCGAAGCCGGCTGGAAGCTCTCCGGCGACCGCCTGCAGGACGCCAGCGGCAAGCCGCTGCGCTTCGAGATCCTGCTGGTCAACCCGAGCCTTGAGCGCATCCTCCAGCCCTACCGCGAGAATCTCGCCAGCATCGGCATCGATGCGAGCTTGCGCACCGTGGACCGCGCCCAGTACAAACAGCGTCTGGACCAGTTCGACTACGACATAATTCTGATGACCCTGCCCCAGACCCTGAGCCCCGGCCTCGAACAATGGCAGTACTTCCACTCCAGCCAGGTGGCGGTCAAGGGCAGCAAGAACTATGCGGGCATCGCCAACCCCGTGGTGGACGCGATGCTCGAGAAACTGCTGGGCGCCACCGACCGCGACCAGCAGGAAGCCGCCGCCCGCGCCCTCGACCGGGTGCTGCTGTGGCAGCACTACAGCATTCCCAACTGGTACCTGAACAAGCACCGGCTGGCGTACCGCAACCGCTTCGCCTTCGTCACCACGCCGCCCTATACGCTGGGCCTGCGCGCCTGGTGGCAAAAAGACCAGGAGAAAAACCTATGAAAAGCCCCCGCCGCGCCGCGCTCTGCGCCGGCCTGTTGCTGGGACTGCTGGGCAGTGCGCAGGCCGCGCCGCAGCACGCCATCACCCTGTATGACGAGGCGCCGAAATACCCGGCGAACTTCAAGCACTTCGACTTCGTCAACGCCGATGCGCCCAAGGGCGGCACCCTGCGCCTCTCCGACTTCGGCGGCTTCGACAGCCTCAACCCGTTCATCGCCAAGGGCAACTCCGCGCCGCAGATCAACCTGATCTACGACACCCTGACCTTCCACTCCCTCGACGAGCCCTTCACCGAATACGGCCTGCTCGCCGAGAAGATCGAGAAGGACCCGGAGCATCGCTTCGTCCGCTACTACCTGCGCCCCGAGGCACGCTTCCAGGACGGCACGCCGGTCACCGCCGAAGACGTCGTATTCACCTTCGAGACCCTGATGAAGGACGGCGACCCGATGTACCGCAACTACTACGCGGACGTCGACAAGGTGGTGGCCGAGGACAAGCTCCGCGTGCGCTTCGACTTCAAGCACGGCGACAACCGCGAGCTGCCGCTGATCCTTGGCCAGCTGTCGATCCTGCCCAAGCACTGGTGGGCCAGCCGCGACTTCAACAAGACCAACATGGAGCCGCCGCTGGGCAGCGGCCCCTATCGCATCGCCAAGGTCGAGGCCGGTCGCTCGATCCGCTACGAGAAGGTCAAGGACTGGTGGGGCGACAAGCTGCCGGTGAACCGCGGCTTCAACAACTTCGACGCCGTGGTGGTGGAGTCCTACCGCGACCTCACCGTCGCCCTGGAAGCCTTCAAGGCCGGGCAGTTCGACTTCAACGACGAGCGCATCGCGAAGAACTGGGCGACTGCCTACGACTCGCCCGCCGTGCGCGACGGCCGCATCGTCCGCGAGGAACCGGTGAACGGCAACCCCTGGGGCATGCAGGCCTACGCCTTCAACATCCGCCGCCCGGTGTTCCAGGACCCGCGCGTGCGCGAGGCGATCAGCAACCTGTTCGACTTCGAGTGGACCAACAAGCAGCTGTTCTTCGGTTCCTACCTGCGCGACGGCAGCTACTTCGAGAACTCCGAGATGGCCGCCAAGCAGCTGCCCGACGAGCAGGAACTGAAAATCCTCGAACCACTGCGCGACAAGCTGCCGCCGGAAGTCTTCACCCAGGTCTACGTGCCGCCCACCAGCGACGGAAGCGGCATCATCCGCGAGCAGAAGCGCAAGGCCTACCAGTTGCTGCTGGAGGCCGGCTACAAGATCGAGAACGACAAGATGGTCGGCCCAGACGGCAAGCAGCTGAGCTTCGAGTTCATGCTCGCCCAGGCCGACTTCGAGCGCGTGCTGCTGCCCTTCAAGCGCAACCTCGCGGAGCTGGGCATCGACATGCAGCTGCGCCGCGTCGACGTCTCGCAGTACATCAACCGCCTGCGCTCGCGGGACTACGACATGATCGTCAGCAGCTGGCCGCAGTCCAGCTCGCCAGGCAACGAACAGCGCGAGTTCTGGCACTCCAGCAGCGCCGACAAGCCCGGCAGCCGCAACTTCATCGGCCTGCGCGACCCCGGCGTCGACGCCCTGGTGGAGGGCCTGATCAACGCCGACTCCCGCGAAAGCCTGGTGCGCCACGCCCGCGCCCTCGACCGCGCACTGCTCTGGGGCCACTACGTGGTGCCCAACTGGTACCTGGGCAACTGGCGCATCGCCTACTGGAACCGCATCGCCCACCCGGAAAAACTGCCGCCCTACAGCTATGCCCTGCAGACCTGGTGGCAGGCCCGCGACAAGGCGGTGCCGACCAAGGCGGACGCCAAGGCCGCCAGCGAAACGCCGGCTGACGGCGCCGTCGTCCAAGGGGCCCAGTAATGCTGGCCTACATCCTGCGGCGCCTGCTGCTGATCATCCCCACCCTGTTCGGCATCCTGCTGATCAACTTCATCATCATCCAGGCCGCCCCCGGCGGCCCGGTGGAGCAGATGATCGCCAAGCTGGAAGGCTTCGACGCCGCCAGCGGCGGCGCCACCGGGCGCATCTCCGGCGGCGGCGGTGAAGTTGCCGCGGCCGGCACCCACTACCGCGGCGCCCAGGGCCTGGACCCGGAACTGGTGAAGGAAATCGAGCGCATGTACGGCTTCGACAAGCCGGCGCCCGAGCGCTTCTGGATCATGCTGAAGAATTACGTGCACCTGGACTTCGGCCAGAGCTTCTTCCGCGACGCCAAGGTCACCGACCTGATCGTCGAGAAGCTGCCGGTCTCCATCTCCCTCGGGCTATGGAGCACGCTGATCATGTACCTGGTGTCGATCCCCCTGGGCATCGCCAAGGCGGTGCGCCACGGCAGCCACTTCGACGTCTGGACCAGCTCTGCGATCATCGTCGGCTACGCCATCCCCGCCTTCCTATTCGCCATCCTGCTGGTGGTGCTGTTCGCCGGCGGCAGCTACTGGGACTGGTTCCCGCTAAGGGGACTGACCTCCAATAACTTCGACGAGCTGACCTGGGCCGGCAAGGTCCGCGACTACTTCTGGCACCTGGCGCTGCCCATCACGGCGCTGGTGATCGGCAACTTCGCCACCATCACCCTGCTGACCAAGAACAGCTTCCTCGACGAGATCGGCAAGCAGTACGTGGTCACCGCCCGCGCCAAGGGCCTGACCGAGCGCCGCGTGCTCTACGGCCACGTGTTCCGCAACGCCATGCTGCTGATCATCGCCGGCCTGCCCTCGGCCCTGCTGGGCATCTTCTTCACCGGCTCGCTGCTGATCGAGGTGATCTTCTCCCTCGACGGCCTGGGCCTGCTCAGCTTCGAGGCGGCACTGAACCGCGACTACCCGGTGGTGTTCGGCACGCTGTTCATCTTCACCCTGTTCGGCCTGATCATGAAGCTGGTCAGCGACGTCCTCTACACGCTGGTCGATCCGCGCATCGACTTCGAGAACCGGGAGTAATCCGATGCGCCTGTCTCCCATCAATCAGCGCCGCTGGGCGCGCTTCAAGGCCAACAAGCGTGGCTGGTGGTCGCTCTGGCTGTTCCTCACGCTGTTCATCCTGAGCCTGGGCGCCGAGCTGATCGCCAACGACAAGCCACTGGCGATCCGCTACGACGGCGAATGGTACTTCCCGGTGGTCAAGCGCTACCCGGAAACCGCCTTCGGCGGCGAGTTCCCCATGGAAGCGAACTACAAGAGCCCGTACATGCGCGAGCAGATCGCGCAGAAGAACGGCTGGATCCTCTGGCCGCCGATCGCCTACAGCTTCGACACCATCAACTACGACCTTCGGGTGCCGGCACCCTCGGCGCCCACCGCGGAAAACTGGCTGGGTACTGACGACCAGGCCCGCGACGTCATGGCGCGGGTGATCTACGGCTTCCGCGTGTCCGTGCTGTTCGCCCTGATCCTCACCGTGCTCAGCTCCATCGTCGGCGTCGTCGTCGGTGCGCTGCAGGGTTTCTACGGCGGCTGGGTGGACCTGCTCGGCCAGCGCTTCCTGGAAATCTGGTCGGGCCTGCCGGTGCTCTACCTGCTGATCATCCTCGCCAGCTTCGTGCAGCCGAGCTTCTGGTGGCTGCTGGGGATCATGCTGCTGTTCTCCTGGATGAGCCTGGTGGACGTGGTGCGCGCCGAGTTCCTCCGTGGCCGCAACCTGGAGTACGTGCGCGCCGCGCGCGCCCTGGGCATGCGCAACGGGGCGATCATGTTCCGCCACATCCTGCCCAACGCGATGATCTCCACCCTGACCTTCATGCCCTTCATCCTCACCGGCGCGATCGGCACCCTGACCTCCCTGGACTTCCTCGGCTTCGGCCTGCCCGCCGGCGCGCCGTCGCTGGGCGAGCTGGTCGCCCAGGGCAAGTCCAACCTGCAGGCGCCCTGGCTGGGCATCACCGCGTTCGTGGTACTGGCCGTGATGCTGAGCCTGCTGGTGTTCATCGGCGAAGCCGCCCGCGATGCCTTCGACCCGAGGAAGTGACATGAACCAGAACGAGAACCTCATCGAAGTCCGCGACCTGTCCGTCGATTTCCTCTGCGGCGACGAACAGGTGCGCGCGGTGGAACACATCAGCTTCGACATCCGCAAGGGCGAGACCCTGGCGTTGGTCGGCGAAAGCGGCTCGGGCAAGTCGGTGACCGCGCACTCCATCCTGCGCCTGCTGCCCTACCCTACCGCCAGCCATCCCTCCGGCAGCATCCAGTACGCCGGCAAGGACCTGCTCAAGCTGCCCGAGCGCAAACTGCGCGGCATCCGCGGCAACCGCATCGCCATGGTGTTCCAGGAACCCATGACCTCGCTGAACCCGCTGCACACCATCGAGAAGCAGATCGGCGAAGTGCTCGCCCTGCACAAGGGCATGAGCGGCAACCAGGCCCGTGCGCGAACCCTCGAGCTGCTGGAACTGGTCGGCATCCCCAACCCGGCGTCGCGCCTCAAGGCCTACCCGCACGAGCTTTCTGGCGGCCAGCGGCAGCGGGTGATGATCGCCATGGCGCTGGCCTGCGAGCCGGAGCTGCTGATCGCCGACGAACCGACCACGGCACTGGACGTCACCGTGCAGCTGAAGATCCTCGACCTGCTGCGCGAACTGCAGCAGCGCCTGGGCATGGCCCTGCTGCTGATCACCCACGATCTCAATCTGGTCCGGCGCATCGCCCACCGCGTCTGCGTGATGAAACGTGGCTGCATCGTCGAGCAGGCCGATTGCGAGACCCTCTTCGCGGCCCCACAGCACCCCTACACGCGCGAATTGCTCGGCGCCGAGCCCAGTGGCACCCCTGCGCAGAACGAGCCAGGAGCGCCGCTGCTGGAGGTCGACAACCTGCGGGTGTGGTTCCCGATCAAGAAAGGCGTGTTCCGCAAGACCGTCGACCACGTCAAGGCAGTGGACGGCATCGACTTCAGCCTGCCGCGCGGCCAGACCCTGGGCATCGTCGGCGAGAGCGGCTCGGGCAAGTCGACCCTGGGCCTGGCGATCCTGCGGCTGATCAGCAGCCAGGGCGGCATCCGCTTCGAGGGCCAGGCCATCGAAGGCATGAACCAGGCGGAGGTCAGGCCGCTGCGCCGCGAAATGCAGGTGGTCTTCCAGGACCCGTTCGGCAGCCTCAGCCCGCGCATGTCGGTGGGCCAGATCGTCGGCGAGGGCCTGGAAATCCATGGCATGGGCACCGCGGAGGAACGTGAGCAAGCGATCATCGCAGCGCTCAGGGAAGTCGGGCTCGACCCGGACACCCGCCACCGCTACCCCCACGAGTTCTCCGGCGGCCAGCGGCAGCGCATCGCCATCGCTCGCGCGCTGGTGCTCAAGCCGGCGCTGATCCTGCTGGACGAACCGACCTCGGCACTGGATCGCACTGTGCAGCGCCAGGTCGTCGAACTGCTGCGCGGCCTTCAGGCCAAGTACAACCTGACCTACCTGTTCATCAGCCACGACCTGGCAGTGGTCAAAGCCCTCAGCCACCAGTTGATGGTGATCCGCCATGGCAAGGTCGTCGAACAGGGCATGGCCGAGGACGTCTTTGCCGCACCTCAGCATGCGTACACCCAGCAACTGCTGGAGGCGGCCTTCCTGGCGCCAGCAGAGGCCTGACTCGATCAAGGAATGACCATGGGTTTTCTCACCGGCAAGCGCGTTCTCATCGTCGGCGTCGCCAGCAAGCTGTCCATCGCCTCCGGCATCGCCGCGGCGATGCACCGCGAAGGCGCGGAGCTGGCCTTCACCTACCAGAACGACAAGCTCAAGGGTCGCGTCGAGGAATTCGCCGCTGGCTGGGGCTCCCGCGCCGAGCTGTGCTTTCCCTGCGACGTGGCCAGCGATGCGGATATCGAAGCCGTGTTCGCCGCGCTGGCGAAGCAGTGGGACGGCCTGGACTGCATCGTTCACTCGGTGGGCTTCGCGCCAGGCGACCAGCTCGACGGCGATTTCACCGAAGTCACCACCCGCGACGGCTTCCGCATCGCCCACGACATCAGCGCCTACAGCTTCGTTGCCCTGGCCAAGGCCGGCCGCGAGTTGATGCGCGGCCGCAATGGCAGCCTGCTGACGCTCTCCTACCTGGGCGCCGAACGCACCCTGCCCAACTACAACGTCATGGGCATGGCCAAGGCCAGCCTGGAGGCCGGCGTGCGCTACCTGGCCGGCAGCCTCGGCGCGGAAGGCACCCGTGTGAACGCCATCTCCGCCGGGCCGATTCGCACCCTGGCGGCATCAGGCATCAAGAGCTTCCGCAAGATGCTTGCAGCCAGCGAACGGCAGACGCCGCTGCGGCGCAACGTCACCATCGAGGAAGTCGGCAACGCCGGCGCCTTCCTCTGCTCGGACCTGGCCAGCGGCATCAGCGGCGAAATCCTCTATGTCGACGGCGGCTTCAACACCACCGCCATGGGCCCGCTGGGCGACGACTGAGGCTTTCTACAGGCAAAGAAAAAGGCCGCTGATGCGGCCTTTTTCTTTTGCGGATAAAACGCGGGCCGCTTGCGCGGCCCCGTCTCTATCACTTCTTGGCGTCGTCGAATTTCTCGATCTTCGCCTGGTCCTGCAGGTAACGGCGGAACGCAGTGAAGTCGTCCGAACCGATGCGCGAGGCGAGGAAGCGCTTGTACATGGCCTTCTCTTCCTCGGTCGGCTTGGCTTCCGGCTCGCTCACGCCGCTGAGCTTGATCAGCACGAAGTCGCCGTTCTGCAGCGCGACACCACCCAGGCTGGGCTTGTCGGCGCTTTCCGGGCGGGCCATGCGGAACGCGCTCTGCAGCACGACCGGATCAACGCCTTCCTGACCACGGGCAGCCGCTTCCACGACTTTCCACTGCTGGCCTTCCTGGGCCTGGGTCAGCGGCGTCTTGCCGTCGCGCAGGCTGGCCAGCAGGGCTTCGCCGCGAGTCTTGGCATCGGCGGCAGCGTGTTCGACCTGCAGACGCTTGAGGATATCGGCACTTACCTGCTCCAGGGTTTCCTGCTCAGGCTTGTGGTGCTCCTTCACGCGCAGCACGACCACGGTGTCCGGGTCCAGCTCGATGGCGCCGCTGTTGGCGGCCTCTTCCAGCACTTCCGGGCTGAAGGCAGCCTGGAGAACCTGACGGTTGGCGGTGATGCCTTCGCCGCCTTCGCGACCGAACGGCTTGCTGGTCTGCACCTTCAGGCCCATGTCCTGAGCCGGCTGGCCCAGATCGGCAGCCTCGTAGGCGGAGCTTTCCAGCTGCTTGGTGGCATCGACGAAGCGCTGCTCGACCAGCTCGGCCTTCACTTCGCGCTCGAGCTTGGGCTTCAGGCTGTCGAAGGTCGGAACCTCGGGAGCCTCGACGCCCAGCAGCTTGACCAGGTGCCAGCCGTAGGTGGTCTTCACCGGGGCGGAAACCTCGCCCTTCTTCAGCGCGTAGAGCGCCTCTTCGAAGGCCGGGTCATAGACACCGCGACCAGCATAACCCAGGTCACCACCGTTGGCGGCAGAGCCGGTGTCGTTGGACAGCTCCTTGGCCAGCTTGGCGAAGTCTTCACCCTTGTCCAGGCGCGCCTTGATCTCGTCGATCTTGGCCTTGGCCTGCTGATCGTTCTGCTTGTCGTTCACCTCGATCAGGATGTGCGCGGCGTCGCGCTGCTCGGCCAGGCCGGCGATTTCCTTCTGATAGAGGGCGTCCAGGTCTTCCTTCTTCACTTCAACCTGGTCGAAGAACGCCGATTTCTTCAGCTCCACGTAGTCGATGGTGACCTGCTCGGGCGTCATGAACTCGGTGCTGTGGGCGTCGTAGTACGCCTTGATCTCGCTGTCCTCGACCTTGCTCTTGGCCGGATCGGCCTTGAGGGTCAGGGTGGAGAAGTCACGGGTCTGCTTTTCCAGGCGGGCGAAGGCGGTCAGCTCGTCGTCGGTGACGAAGCCGGTACCGGCGATGCCGGCGCGCAGCTGGCCGATCAGCATTTCCTCGCCGAACATGCGGCGGAACTGCATGCGGTCATAGCCCATCTGGCGGATGACCTGGTCGAAGCGGTCAGCGCTGAACTTGCCTTCCACCTGGAACTCGGGAGTCGCCAGGATCAGTTGGTCCAGGGCCTGCTGGGAGAAGGCGAACTTGTCGTTCTGCGCGGCCTGCAGGATCAGCTTGCGCTCGATCAGCGACTTCAGCGCGGCTTCCTTGAGCAGCTTGTCGTCGAGCATCGAAGCATCGAAGTCCTTGCCCAGGCGCTGCATCAGCTGGCGACGCTGCATGTCTGCGGCCTGTTGCAGCTCCGGCAGGCCGATGTCGTCACCGTTGACCTGAGCGGCAACGTTTTCGTGGTGGGTTGCGCGAATGATCTGATCGAACCCGGTCAAAGCCATGAGGACAACGATCACGCCCAGGATGGTCTTGGTGATCCAGCCTTGGGAATTGTCCCTGATGTTTTGCAGCATGCGGCCCCCGACGCGGACACGGCTCACCGTCAATGGCGGCGCGGCGTGGAAAAAAGGCGGATATAAGAAAGGCGCATCCGAGGATGCGCCTTCTCGTAACTGGTGGAGCTTGCGGGCATTGAGCCCGTGACCCCTGATGATTCCAACCGACCTACGCCAGCCGGGTCATCGCTCCGTGACCGGCCCAACCGAAGTTGAACCGGTCCAGGTCAAGTCCAAAAAGACGCTTAGTTGACAGCGTCCTTGAGGGCTTTACCGGCCTTGAAGCCCGGGATCTTAGCAGCAGCGATCTTGATCGGCTTGCCGGTTTGCGGGTTGCGACCGGTGCGAGCAGCGCGCTCTTTGACAGCGAAGGTGCCGAAGCCTACCAGTACGACGGAGTCACCAGCCTTCAGGGCGCCAGTTACGGACTCGATCACCGCGTCCAGAGCGCGACCGGCAACAGCTTTCGGGATATCAGCAGATGCGGCGATAGCATCGATCAGTTCCGACTTGTTCACTCTAAGTCCCCTTATTTCTGTTGAGTATGTTTCTATGTGTTAGGTGTAAGCAAAAGCAGGTGTTGGTTTGCCATCTGACAAAGCAAGTGCCGCTTTATAACAAGGGCTCAAAAACAGTGTCAAGAAAGCCCCCCAACTAATGCGTGCTGATTCGCTCCTTGGAATCAGACTCGCGCTTCTCATCCTTTGCAACCATCTCGGGAGCCGCATCGGGCAAGGGCTCCGGGGCGTATTGCAGCGCAATTTGCAGGACTTCGTCAATCCATTTAACCGGTTTAATAACGAGATCGGCCTTAATATTATCCGGAATTTCCCTAAGGTCTCGTACGTTTTCCTCGGGAATGATCACAGTCTTGATTCCACCCCGGTGCGCGGCGAGAAGTTTTTCCTTCAGCCCACCGATGGCCAGGACCTGACCACGCAGGGTGATTTCGCCGGTCATGGCAACGTCCGCCCGGACCGGAATCTGGGTGATCGCCGAGACCAGTGCCGTGCACATGCCGATGCCCGCGCTAGGGCCGTCCTTGGGCGTCGCGCCCTCCGGAACGTGGATGTGGATATCGTGCTTTTCGTGGAAGTCCGAGGCGATGCCCAGGCTCTTCGAACGGCTGCGAACCACGGTCAGCGCGGCAGTGATGGACTCCGCCATGACCTCGCCCAGCGAGCCGGTCTTGGTCAGTGCACCCTTGCCGGGAACCATGGCTGATTCGATGGTCAGCAATTCGCCACCCACCTGAGTCCAGGCGAGGCCGGTCACCTGGCCGATCTGGTCCTGCTGCTCGGCCAGCCCGTAGCGGAACTTGCGCACACCCAGGTAGTTTTCCAGCGAATCCGCGGTCGCCACGGCGTCGATACGCTTGGCCTTGCCGCCGTCCTTCACCGCCTTGCGGCAAACCTTGGCAATCTGCCGCTCAAGGCTGCGCACACCGGCTTCGCGGGTGTAATAGCGAATGATGTCACGGGTAGCCGACTCTTCGAAGAGCAGCTCGTCCTTCTTGAGACCATTGGCCGCAGTCTGTTTCGGTACAAGATATTTCGCGGCGATGTTGACCTTCTCATCCTCGGTGTAGCCCGGCAGGCGGATGACTTCCATGCGGTCCAGCAGCGCTGCCGGAATGTTCATGGAGTTCGCCGTGCAGAGGAACATCACGTCGGAGAGGTCGTAGTCCACTTCGAGGTAGTGGTCGTTGAAATTGTGGTTCTGCTCCGGATCGAGCACTTCCAGCAGCGCCGACGCGGGGTCGCCGCGCATGTCGCTGCCCATCTTGTCGATCTCGTCGAGCAGGAACAGCGGGTTGCGCACGCCGACCTTGGTCATTTTCTGAATCAGACGACCGGGCATGGAACCGATGTAGGTACGGCGGTGACCGCGAATCTCGGCCTCGTCACGCACGCCACCCAGGGCCATGCGCACGAACTTGCGGTTGGTCGCGCGGGCGATGGACTCGGCCAGCGAGGTCTTGCCTACACCGGGCGGGCCTACCAGGCACAGGACCGGGCCCTTGAGCTTCTTCACGCGCTTCTGCACGGCGAGATACTCGAGGATGCGTTCCTTGACCTCTTCCAGGCCGTAGTGGTCGGCATCGAGGATGTCCTCGGCCTTGTCCAGGTCGTGGCGCACCTTGCTCTCGGCCTTCCACGGCACATTCACCAGCCAGTCGATGTAGGAACGCACCACGGTCGCCTCGGCGGACATCGGCGACATCTGCTTGAGCTTGTTCAGCTCGGCAGTGGCCTTGGCCATGGCTTCCTTGGTCAGGCCGGCAGCGTCGATGCGCTTCTTCAGCTCCTCGACTTCGTTGTGGCCTTCGTCGATGTCACCCAGCTCTTTCTGGATGGCCTTCATCTGCTCGTTGAGGTAGTACTCGCGCTGGCTGCGCTCCATCTGCTTCTTCACGCGGCCGCGGATGCGCTTCTCGACCTGCAGCAGGTCGATCTCGGCATCCAGCATGGCCAGCACGTGCTCGACGCGGGCGGACAGCTCGGTGATCTCGAGGATTTCCTGCTTCTGCTCGATCTTCAGCGCCATGTGCGCGGCCATGGTGTCTACCAGACGGCCGGGCTCATCGATGCTGTTGAGCGAGGACAGGACTTCGGCCGGGACTTTCTTGCCCAGCTGCACATACTGCTCGAACTGGCTGAGCAGGCTGCGGGTGAAGACTTCGGATTCGCGCTCGCCGACGGTTGCCTCGTCGATGATCGAGACTTCGGCGCGGCAATAGGCTTCTTCATCGATGAAACGCTCGACCTGACCACGCTGCTCACCCTCTACCAGCACCTTGACGGTGCCGTCGGGCAGCTTCAGCAGTTGCAGGACGGTGGCCACGGTACCCATGCGGTACAGGCCGTCCGCGCCCGGGTCGTCGTCAGCCGGATTCTTCTGTGCCAGCAACAGGATCTGCTTGTCGCCGGTCATGGCGGCCTCGAGGGCCTCGATGGATTTCTCACGTCCCACGAACAGCGGGATGACCATGTGCGGATACACCACTACGTCACGCAGGGGCAGCAGGGGCAACTCGACGAGTGTTTTCATGATATTCGGCTCTACAGCGGCACTTGGCCAAAACGATGGGATTGGACCCTTCGGCCTAAGATGGGGTTAGGACTGGGAAAAAACAAGCGCGGTAGATGGGAAGAAAAAAGGGGCCGCTAGGGCCCCTTCTGGTTTCAGGCGTCAGGCGCGGCCTTGGCCGGCTGCTCGGTGTTCTCGTAGATCAGCAGCGGCTGGGACGAGCCCTCGATGACGCTTTCGTCGATGACGACCTTGCTGACATCGTTCTGCGAGGGGATCTCGTACATGGTGTCGAGCAGGATGCCTTCGAGGATCGAACGCAGGCCACGGGCACCGGTCTTGCGCTCCAGCGCGCGACGGGCGACGGCCTTGAGCGCGTCCGGACGGAACTCGAGGTCCACGCCTTCCATTTCGAAGAGCTTGGCGTACTGCTTGGTCAGCGCGTTCTTCGGCTCGGTGAGAATCTGCATCAAGGCAGCTTCGTCCAGCTCTTCCAGCGTCGCGATGATCGGCAGGCGACCGACGAACTCGGGGATCAGGCCGAATTTCACCAGATCTTCCGGCTCGACCTCACGCAGCGCATCGCCCACCTTCTTGCCCGCTTCCTGGCTGCGAACCTCGGCGTTGAAGCCGATGCCGCCCTTGGTGGAACGGTTCTGGATGACCTTTTCCAGGCCAGCGAACGCGCCACCGCAGATGAACAGGATGTTGCGGGTATCGACCTGCAGGAATTCCTGCTGCGGGTGCTTGCGGCCGCCCTGGGGCGGTACGGAAGCCACGGTGCCTTCGATCAGCTTCAGCAGGGCCTGCTGAACGCCTTCGCCGGACACGTCGCGGGTGATCGACGGGTTGTCGGATTTGCGCGAGATCTTGTCGATTTCGTCGATATAGACGATGCCCATCTGGGCCTTCTCGACGTCGTAGTCGCACTTCTGCAGCAGCTTCTGGATGATGTTCTCGACATCCTCGCCCACGTAGCCAGCCTCGGTGAGGGTGGTGGCGTCGGCAATGGTGAACGGAACATTGAGCAGACGCGCCAGGGTCTCGGCGAGCAGGGTCTTGCCCGAGCCGGTCGGCCCGATCAGCAGGATGTTGCTCTTGCCGAGTTCGACGTCGTCCTTGCGCTCACGCTGGTTCAGGCGCTTGTAGTGGTTGTACACCGCTACTGCCAGGGTTTTCTTGGCACGTTCCTGGCCGATCACGTACTGATCGAGGATGGTGCGGATCTCTTTCGGCGCCGGAAGCTTGTGCGCACTGCTCTCCGCCTGTGCTTCCTGCACCTCCTCACGGATGATGTCATTGCACAGGTCGACGCACTCGTCGCAGATAAAGACCGAGGGGCCGGCAATCAACTTGCGCACTTCGTGCTGGCTTTTGCCGCAGAAGGAGCAATACAGCAGCTTGCCGTTGTCCTCGCCGTTGCGGGTGTCAGTCATTCGATCGTTCCAATCGGGGATATACGTGAAGGACAAGATGAAGGCATTCGCAGGCATTTTCAAGCCCGCGAGCGGCCGGATTACCGGCCGCGGTACTGCGGGGAGACTCAGCTGGCAGCGGGACGCTGAGTGAAGAGCTGATCGATCAGACCGTACTTGACGGCTTCCTCGCCGCTCATGAAGCGGTCACGATCGGTATCGCGGGCGATGACGTCCAGCGGCTGGCCGGTGTGATGCGCCAGCACCTGGTTCAGGCGCTCCTTGATGAAGAGGATTTCCTTGGCGTGGATCTCGATGTCCGAGGCCTGGCCCTGGAAGCCGCCCAGCGGCTGGTGGATCATCATGCGCGAATGCGGCAGGCAGTAGCGCTTGCCAGCGGCGCCGCCGGCCAGCAGCAGGGCACCCATGCTGCATGCCTGACCCACGCAGATGGTGGACACGTCGGGCTTGATGAACTGCATGGTGTCGTAGATCGACATGCCAGCCGTCACCGAGCCGCCCGGCGAGTTGATGTAGAGGTGGATGTCCTTGTCCGGGTTCTCGGCTTCGAGGAACAGCAACTGGGCAACCACGAGGTTGGCCATGTAGTCCTCGACCTGGCCGACCAGGAAGATGATCCGCTCCTTGAGCAGGCGCGAATAGATGTCGTAGGAACGCTCACCGCGGGCGGACTGCTCCACCACCATCGGCACCAGACCACCAGCGGCCTGAATGTTCGGAACTTGCGGCATATAAGGATTATGCATGTCCGACGATCACTCCCTAATAAAAAGTCATGTCTCTATAGACGCACAAGCCAGCCCGAAGGCTGGCTTGTGACAATCGAACGAAGCGCTGGATCAGGCTGCTTGCGGAGCTTCTGCAGGCTTGACCGCGTCTTCGTAGGATACCTGCTTGTCGGTCACATTGGCCTTCTGCAGGACAGTATCTACAACTTGTTCTTCCAGTACAACCGAACGGACTTCGTTCAGTTGCTGGTCGTTCTTGTAGTACCAGGCAACAACTTGTTCCGGCTCCTGATAAGCGGAAGCCATCTCTTCGATCATTTCGCGAACGCGGGCTTCATCAGCCTTCAGCTCGTGCTGCTTGACCAGCTCGGCGACGATCAGACCCAGCACGACGCGGCGCTTGGCCTGCTCTTCGAACAGCTCGGCCGGCAGTTGATCGGGCTTGATGTTGCCACCGAACTGCTGGACGGCCTGCACGCGCAGACGGTTCACTTCGTTGCCGATCAGGGCCTTCGGAACTTCGATCGGGTTGGTCTCGACCAGACCTTCCATCACCTGGTTCTTCACCTTGGACTTGATGGCCTGACGCAGTTCACGCTCCATGTTCTTGCGAACTTCGGTGCGGAAGCCTTCCAGGGTGCTTTCCTTCACGCCGAACAGAGCGAAGAACTCTTCGTTCAGTTCCGGCAGCTTCGGCTCGGCGACGCTGTTGACGGTAGCGGTGAACTCGGCGGCCTTGCCGGCCAGGTCCAGGTTCTGATAGTCCTCGGGGAAGGTCACGTTCAGAACGCGCTCTTCGCCGGCCTTGGCGCCGACCAGGCCTTCTTCGAAGCCCGGGATCATGCGGCCGGAGCCCAGCACCAGCAGGGTGCCCTTGGCGGAACCGCCAGCGAAGGCTTCGCCGTCGATCTTGCCGACGAAGTCGATGTTTACCTGGTCGTCGTTCTGAGCGGCGCGGTCAACGGCTTCGAAGCGGGTGTTCTGCTTGCGCAGGATTTCCAGCATGTTGTCGAGATCGGCGTCAGCCACATCGGCCTGCAGGCGCTCGACCTTGATGCCGTCGAAACCGGCAACCTGGAACTCGGGGAAGACTTCGAAGGTAGCGATGTACTCGAGGCCCTTCTCCTTTTCGAACACTTTCGGCTCGACGGAGGGGGAGCCTGCCGGGTTCAGCTTCTGCTCGACCACGGCTTCGTAGAAGGTTTCCTGGATCAGGTCACCGAGGGCTTCCTGACGAGCGGCGGCTTCGTAGCGCTGACGGATCACGCTCATCGGCACCTTGCCGGGACGGAAGCCAGGAACCTTGGCGCGACGAGCAGTCTGCTGCAGACGCTTGTTGACTTCGGTCTCGATGCGCTCGGCCGGCACGCCAACAGTCATGCGGCGCTCAAGAGCGGAGGTGCTTTCAACGGAAACTTGCATGGATATTCCTCGTGGCACAGACGTAAGCCGGTCCTTCCGGCTCCCAGAATCAAGGGCAAGCATTCTAGTAGCTAGAAATGCAGAAGTCACCCTGAGTGGAAGCTGCGGAAATTCACGGATGCGAGAGCTTATGGAAAGAAGATGGTGCGGACGGAGAGACTCGAACTCTCACAGCTTGCGCCACCGGAACCTAAATCCGGCGTGTCTACCAATTTCACCACGTCCGCAGGGTACCGCAGAAACGAAAACGCCAGGCTCTGGGCCTGGCGCTTCGGAATATGGGGTGGACGATGGGAATCGAACCCACGACACCAGGAGCCACAATCCTGTGCTCTACCAACTGAGCTACGCCCACCATATTACATTTGCTTGTACCGAACGCCACTTGGCGCACCCGGCAGGACTCGAACCTGCGACCATCCGCTTAGAAGGCGGATGCTCTATCCAGCTGAGCTACGGGCGCTTTAGTGGCTGCAACCCTTGCTAAGCAGACTCAGTGGAAACCACCGAATCGGTTGGCACCGCCTCTTTCGTGTTTCAGGCTGTGCTCGGCAAGCGGGGCGCATGTTATCGATGAGGCCATACCCCGTCAACAACTTTTTTAAAAAAAATTCAAAGAGATAAAGGAGTTACGCCAAATCAGGGGCTGCCGCCTTTGCCTTATGGAGGCAGCGTGCGAAAATGCGCGCCTTCTTTTCACCCGCCTTATATGGTTATCCCCCCGACATGACTGCAAAACTGATCGACGGCAAAGCGATCGCCGCCAGCCTCCGCCAGCAGATTGGCCAACGCGTCAATGAACGCCGCCAGCAAGGACTGCGCATCCCCGGCCTGGCAGTGATCCTGGTCGGCAGCGATCCCGCCTCTCAGGTCTATGTCGCGCACAAGCGCAAGGACTGCGAGGAGGTCGGCTTCCTCTCCCAGGCGTACGACCTGCCCGCCAGCACCACCCAGGAAGAACTGGCGGCGCTGATCGACCGCCTGAACGCCGACCCGGCCATCGACGGCATCCTCGTGCAACTGCCCCTCCCCGCCCACCTCGACGCCTCCCAGCTGCTGGAACGCATCAGCCCGGACAAGGACGTGGACGGCTTCCACCCCTTCAACATCGGCCGCCTGGCCCAGCGCATCCCGCTGCTGCGTCCCTGCACCCCGAAAGGCATCATGACCCTGCTGCAGAGCACCGGCGTCGACCTGTACGGCATGGACGCAGTGGTAGTAGGCGCCTCGAACATCGTCGGCCGCCCCATGGCGCTGGAACTGCTGCTGGGCGGCTGCACTGTCACCGTGACCCACCGCTTCACCCGTGACCTGGCCGAGCACGTCCGCCGCGCCGACCTGGTGGTCGTGGCCGCCGGCAAGCCGGGCCTGGTCAAGGGCGAGTGGATCAAGGAAGGCGCCATCGTCATCGACGTGGGCATCAACCGCCAGGAAGACGGCAAGCTGGTCGGCGACGTGGAATACGCCGTGGCCGCCGAGCGCGCCAGCTGGATCACCCCGGTGCCGGGCGGCGTCGGCCCGATGACCCGCGCCTGCCTGCTGGAAAACACCCTGTACGCCGCCGAACACCTGCACACCTGACAGGTTTTCGACGAGCAAGAAAAAGGCCGCTGATCAGCGGCCTTTTTCATTTCCAGGAAAGCGTTACTCGGCGAGACGCCAGGTAGTGCCGCCCTTGCCGTCTTCCAGCACCACGCCCAGAGCGGTCAGCTCGTCACGGATGCGGTCGGATTCGCCCCAGTTCTTCGCCGCACGGGCATCCAGGCGCGCCTGGATCAGCGCTTCGACCTGTGCCGCATCGACCTTGCCAGCTGCGCCGGCCTGGAGGAACTCGTCGGCATCCAGCTGCAGCACGCCCAGCAGAGCACCCAGCTCACGCACGCGCGCCGCCAGCGCAGCCGCTGCCGCCGGATCGCTTTCGCGCAGACGGTTGACCTCACGGACCATCTCGAACAGCACGGCAACCGCTTCCGGCGTGCCGAAGTCGTCGTCCATCGCAACACTGAAGCGCTCGACGAACTCCTCGCCACCCGCAGCAGCCACCTGAGGCAGGCCGCGCAGCGCGGTGTAGAAACGCTCCAGCGCGCCCTTGGCTTCCTTCAGGTTGTCTTCGGAGTAGTTGATCGGGCTGCGGTAGTGACTGGACACCAGCAGGAAGCGCACGACTTCCGGGTGGTATTTCTCCAGCACCTCGCGGATGGTGAAGAAGTTGCCCAGGGACTTGGACATCTTCTCGCCATCCACGCGCACCGCACCGGCGTGCATCCAGCTGGCCGCATAGAGCTTGCCGGTAGCCGCTTCGCTCTGGGCAATCTCGTTCTCGTGGTGCGGGAACACCAGGTCCGGACCGCCGCCATGGATGTCGAAGGTCTCGCCGAGGCAACAGGTGGACATCACCGAGCACTCGATGTGCCAGCCCGGACGCCCGGCGCCCCAGGGCGACTCCCAGCTCGGCTCGCCCGGCTTGGCGCCCTTCCAGAGCACGAAGTCCAGCGGGTCTTCCTTGGATTCATCGACCTCGATCCGCGCACCGATGCGCAGGTCTTCGATCTTCTTGCGCGAAAGCTTGCCGTAGCCGGCGAACTTGCCGACCCGGTAGTAGACGTCGCCGTTGCCCGGCGCGTAGGCGTAACCCTTGTCGATCAGGGTCTGGATCATCTCGTGCATACCGGCGATGTGGCCGGTGGCGCGCGGCTCGATGTCCGGACGCAGGACCGACAGGCGCGCCTCGTCTTCGTGCATCGCGGCGATCATGCGGGCGGTCAGGTCTTCGAACGATTCACCGTTCTCCTGGGCGCGCCGGATGATCTTGTCGTCGATGTCGGTGATGTTACGCACATAGGTCAGGTCATAACCGCGATGACGCAGCCAGCGGGCGATGACGTCGAACGCCACCATCACGCGGGCATGGCCGATGTGGCAGAAGTCGTACACGGTCATGCCGCACACGTACATGCGCACCTGGTTGCCCACCAGCGGCTTGAAGCTGTCCTTGGTCTTGGACAGCGTGCTGTAGATCTGCAAGTCAGCCATCCGTTACTGCCCCCAGGAATCGCGCAGGGTCACGGTGCGGTTGAATACCAGGGCGCCAGCCTTGGAGTCCTTGGCGTCTGCGCAGAAATAGCCCTCGCGCTCGAACTGGAAGCGATCCTCGGCGGTGGCGCTGGCCAGCGACGGCTCGGCGCGGCAACCCTTGAGCACCACCAGGGAGTCCGGGTTGATGTTGTCGAGGAAGCTGCCGCCCTCCTCCGACTTCTCCGGGTTGGCGGAGCGGAACAGACGGTCGTACAGGCGCACTTCGCACTCGACGCTCTCGGCGGCCGGCACCCAGTGGATCACGCCCTTGACCTTGCGGCCTTCCGGGTTCTTGCCCAGGGTGTTCTCGTCGTAGCTGCAGCGCAGTTCGACGATGTTGCCGGCAGCATCCTTGATGGCTTCGTCGGCGCGGATCACGTAGCTGCCGCGCAGG
This sequence comes from Pseudomonas sp. CAN1, assembly GCF_030462585.1. Lineage (GTDB taxonomy): Bacteria > Pseudomonadota > Gammaproteobacteria > Pseudomonadales > Pseudomonadaceae > Pseudomonas. Next base: position 71,598 of record NZ_JASMRU010000011.1, read on the forward strand.
CGCACTTCGCCACCGGGGATCAGGCGCTTGTAGCCGGCCGGCGGGACTTCCTCGAAGTCGCTGGCGTCGATGTAGATCTCGCGACTGAACGGCAGCACGCGCACGCCCATCTCCTGCTTCGGGTGGCGCGGCAGTTCGAGATTCTCGATCTGGCCTTCCGGGTAGTTGGTGATGACCACTTTCAGCGGCTTGAGCACGCACATGGCGCGGCCGGCGTTGGCATCCAGATCGTCACGGATGGCGAATTCCAGCATGCCGATATCCACCACGCCGCCGGCGCGGTTCACGCCAATCATGTCGCAGAAGGTACGGATCGACGCCGGGGTGTACCCGCGACGGCGGTAGCCGGACAGAGTCGACATGCGCGGGTCGTCCCAGCCATGTACGTGGTTTTCATCGACCAGTTGCTTGAGCTTGCGCTTGCTGGTGATGGTGTAGTTCAGGTTCAGGCGGGCGAATTCGTACTGGCGCGGCTGGGCCGGGACCGGCAGGTTGGCCAGGAACCACTCGTACAGCGGGCGGTGATCCTCGAACTCCAGGGTGCAGATGGAGTGGGTGATGCCCTCGATGGCGTCCGACTGACCGTGGGTGAAGTCGTAGCTCGGGTAGATGCACCACTTGTCGCCGGTCTGGTGGTGATGGGCGTGGCGGATACGATAGAGGATCGGGTCGCGCAGGTTGATGTTCGGCGAGGCCATGTCGATCTTCGCGCGCAGCGAACGGGCACCGTCCGGGAACTCGCCGGCCTTCATGCGGGCGAACAGGTCCAGGTTTTCTTCCACCGAACGCTCGCGGAACGGGCTGTTCTTGCCCGGCTCGGTGAGCGAGCCACGGTAGGCGCGCATTTCCTCGGCGTTGAGATCGCAGACGAAGGCCTTGCCGGCCTTGATCAGGTCTACCGCCCAGTCATGCAGCTGATCGAAATAGTTGGACGCATAGCGCACCTGGCCGGCCCAGTCGAAGCCCAGCCACTTCACATCGGCCTCGATGGCGTCGATGTATTCCTGATCTTCCTTCGCCGGGTTGGTGTCGTCGAAGCGCAGGTGGCAGTCACCGCCGAACTCCTTGGCCAGGCCGAAGTTCAGACAGATGGACTTGGCGTGACCGATATGCAGGTAGCCGTTGGGCTCCGGCGGGAAGCGAGTGACGATCTTCTGGTGCTTGCCACTTTCCAGGTCGGCCGCAACGATCGGGCGCAGGAAGTTGGCGGCAACAGTGGCTTCTTTTGTATCGGCGGTAGGCTTGCTCATGGTGTCCTTGATCATGCTGGTGTTCGGCCAGGGTAGGCCAGCCAAACCAAAGCGCTTATCATAGCCGAAGCTGTCAACCCCCTGACAGGCCTTCTATTTCTACAAAGAGCGGAAATCCCTGATGTCTACCACCGTCAAACTGCAGACCAACTTCGGCGATATCACCCTTGAACTGTTCGACGACAAGGCGCCGGAAACCGTGGCCAACTTCAAGGAGTACGTGAAGGCCGGCCACTACGACAACACCGTGTTCCACCGCGTGATCAACAACTTCATGATCCAGGGCGGCGGTTTCGAGCCGGGCATGAAGCAGAAGACCACCCGCAAGTCGATCAAGAACGAAGCCAACAATGGCGTCGGCAACAAGAACGGCACCGTTGCCATGGCCCGTACCATGGAGCCGCATTCGGCGAGCGCGCAGTTCTTCATCAACGTCGCCGACAACGACTTCCTCAACCACAGCGCGCCGACCGTACAGGGCTGGGGCTACTGCGTGTTCGGCGAAGTGAAGGACGGCATGGACGTGGTCAACAAGATCAAGACCGTCGCCACCACCATGCGCTCCGGCCACCAGGACGTACCGGCCGACGACGTGATCATCGAGAAAGCAGAAGTCATCGGCGAGTGAGTCGATGAGCGTCCTGTTCATCTCGGACCTGCATCTTGAAGCGGAACGCCCGGATATCACCCGGGCGTTCTTGCATTTCCTCTCCACCCGCGCCCGCACGGCGCAGGCGCTGTACATCCTCGGTGACTTCTTCGAAGCCTGGATCGGCGACGACGGTATGGACGAGTTCCAGCACTCCATCGCCCGCGCCCTGCGCGAGGTGTCCAACGGCGGCACGCGCATCTACCTGATGCACGGCAACCGCGACTTCCTCATCGGCCAGGCGTTCTGCCGCGAAGCCAGCTGCACGCTGCTGCGCGACCCGAGCCTGATCGACCTGGGCGGCGAGAAGGTCCTGCTGATGCACGGCGACAGCCTGTGCACCCTCGACGTGGCCTACATGAAGCTGCGCCGCTGGCTGCGCAACCCGCTGACCCTGTTCATCCTGCGCAACCTGCCGCTGGCCACCCGCCACAAGCTGGCGCGCAAGCTGCGCAAGGAAAGCCGCGCGCAGACCCGCATGAAGGCCAGCGACATCGTCGACGTCACCCCGGCGGAAGTGGAGAAGATCATGCGCGACAAGGGCGTGCGCATCCTGATCCACGGCCACACCCATCGCCCTGCCGTCCACGAGCTGGAAATCGACGGCCGCCCCGCACGGCGCATCGTCCTCGGCGACTGGGACCGCCAGGGCTGGGCGTTGGAGGCTGACGACCAGGGAATGCAGCAGGCGCCCTTCGCGTTCTGAGCAGAACAGCAGACTCAAATCCTCCTGCAAAGAGCAAAGAAAAAGCGCCCGGTTGGGCGCTTTTTTCATTTCGGCGGACGACTCAGGCCGCCTGCTCCAGCGGCACGCCGCTATGGAAGCGGAACTCGCTGTCCGGCGACTGGATCAGGCCCGCCTCCACCTCACGAATCTCCGCCACGCGGCGGTCGATGTCGGCGTCATCGCCATAGCGACGCGCCAGGCTCAGGTAGCCCTGGAAGTGCCGCGCCTCGGATTTCAGCAGCGAGCCGTAGAACTTCGCCAGGTCGGCGTCCAGGTGATCCACCAGCGCAGCGAAGCGCTCGCAGCTGCGGCATTCGATGAAGGCGCCGACGACCAGGGTATCCACCAGCTTCTGCGGCTCGTGATTGCGCACCACGGTGCGCAGGCTGGCGGCGTAGCGGCCGGCGGAGATCGGCCGCAGCGGGATGCCGCGCTTCTTCATGATCGCCAGCACCTGTTCGTGGTGGCGCAACTCCTCGCGGGCCAGGCGCGACATGAAGTTCACCAGCTCCTCGTGGGCGCTGTACTTGGCGATCAGGGCCAGGGCCGTGCTGGCGGCCTTGAACTCGTTGTTCTTGTGGTCGATCAGCATCACTGCCTGATCCCGCAGCGCGGCTTCCACCCACGCATCCGGCGTGGCACAACCGAGGAATTCCCTGATTTCAGACAGCATGTTGTTTCTCCGACCCGCAGCCCGCATCGCGGCCGCGCAAACGCTTGGCGCACCGGCGCGCAACTGGCCGGTGCCATAAAGGCGGAGCATTATACGAATGCCGCCGCGCGGAACCAGCTTCCGACGTTGATATGCCTCAACGTCATGAGCGAGATATCCCGACTACAGTTGTTCCACATAAACAACGCGCACGAAGGGAGACGATCATGCAAGCCATCCGTAGCATCCTCGTAGTCGTGGACCCGGACCAGCCGGAAGGTCTCGCGCTGAAACGGGCCCGCCTGATCGCCAGCGTGACCCAGTCGCACCTGCACCTGCTGGCCTGCGAGCGCCGCGCCGACTACAGCGCCAAGCTCGAACAGGTCACCGAGGTGCTGCGCCAGGAAGGCTTCAGCGCCTCCAGCCGCCAGGCCTGGAAGGACAACCTGCACCAGACCATCATCGCCGAGCAACTGGCCGAAGGCTGCGGCCTGGTGATCAAGCAGCACAGCCCGGACAACCCGCTGAAGAAGGCCCTGCTCACCCCGGACGACTGGAAGCTGCTGCGCTTCTGCCCTGCCCCCGTGCTGCTGGTGAAGACCAGCCTGCCGTGGGCCGGACGCAACATCCTCGCCGCCGTGGACGTGGGCAACAACGACATCGAGCACCGCACCCTCCACGCCGGAATCGTCAGCCACGCCTACGACATCGCCGGCCTCGCCCATGGCCAGCTACACGTGATCAGCGCGCACCCCTCGCCCATGCTTTCGGCCGCCGACCCCACCTTCCAGCTCAGCGAGACCATCGAGGCCAAGTACCGCGAGGCATGCAAGGCGTTCCAGGCCGAATACGGCGTGGATGACCAGCACCTGCACATCGAGGAAGGCCCGGCGGACGTGCTTATCCCCGCGGCCGCGCACAACCTCGACGCCGCCGTCACAGTGATTGGCAGCGTGGCGCGCACCGGGTTCGCCGGCGCGCTGATCGGCAATACCGCCGAGGTGGTGCTGGATACCCTGGAAAGCGACATCCTGGTACTCAAGCCGGACGACATCGTCGCCCACCTGGAAGAGGTCGCTGCCAGGCCCTGAAGGGCCTACACATGTAGGAGCGAGGGGGACGCCATCGTTATTGCTCGCGAACCCGCATAGCGCTGGAGCTGCCGGGGAATCCGTTCGCGAGCAAGCTCGCTCCTACGAAAAGCTCACAAAAAAGCCGCCCATCGGGCGGCTTTTTCATAGAGCAGGGCAAGTCAGGCCTGCGGCTCCAATCCCTCGGCGAGGAAACTCGGCGCGATATAGCGCTCATAATGCGCCTCGGAGAGGATGAAGAACTCCTTGTCGATGGCATCGCGCAGATCCGGCAGCGGCCAGCCGCGGAATTCCGGCAGCAGCGCCAGGCCGTAGGCCTCCACTTGGTTGATCATCCGCGAACCGCGAGCGATCAACTGGTAGGCCCAGCAATAGGGCGACTGCTCGGGCACGAAGCGGATCTGCCGCTGTTCCAGCTGGCTGCGCAGCAGGGGCGCATCGAACACCTCCAGCTTGGCCATCATCACCTGCGCCAGCAGGACCTCCAGACGGCTCAGGACCGCCCGCTTCTCCTCGTCGCCGTAGCGGTTCCAGTTCACCACTTCGTGGTGGAAACGCTTGCAACCACGGCAGACCAGGTCGCCATAGACCGTCGAGCAGAGCCCGACACAGGGGGTTTTGATGCGTTGCGAGGACATGGGCAAACAGATAGCTGGCAAAGCGGGCATGTTAGCCCTTTGTCTAGGCAAGATCACCCTTTGGCGCCACGCAAATCGGCTTACCACGGCCGATTAATTCCATTAGAATGGCTGCGCCTTTTTGGCGTCATTGTCCGAAAGAAGCTGTTTTCAAAGCGTCACGAAGCACAGATTCCGGCAGCCGCGCGGTCTGGGCGCCTCCCTCAAGCGCCCAGCCCCATCAGTCCCTGGCCACCCCGGCGTAAAACTTTGAAAACAGCTTCTGCCCGGAGATCGCCGGTGCCGTCGTAGGTCAGTGGATTACCGTCCACCATGCCTGACGAATGGATCGGAGAGGTCTCCTGGATACGCGTCCTCCGGGACCACTGATGAGGGAAATACTGTGCTTGAAGCCTATCGCAAACACGTAGAAGAGCGTGCCGCCCAGGGCGTCGTGCCCCAGCCGCTGAACGCCGAACAGACCGCTGGTCTGGTCGAACTCCTGAAGAACCCGCCGGCCGGCGAAGAAGAATTTCTCCTCGACCTGATCACCAACCGCGTACCGCCGGGCGTGGACGAAGCTGCCTACGTCAAGGCCGGTTTCCTGTCCGCCGTCGCCAAGGGTGAAGCTACCTCCCCGCTGCTCTCCAAGACCCGCGCCCTCGAGCTGCTGGGCACCATGCAGGGTGGCTACAACATCACCACCATGGTCGAGCTGCTGGACAGCGCCGAGCTGGCCGAAGTTGCCGCCGCGCAACTGAAGCACACCCTGCTGATGTTCGACGCCTTCCACGACGTCGCCGAGCGCGCCAAGAAAGGCAACGCCGCCGCCAAGGCCGTGCTGCAGTCCTGGGCCGATGGCGAGTGGTTCAAGGCCCGTCCGGCCGTCGCCGAGAAGCTGACCCTGACCGTGTTCAAGGTCCCCGGCGAAACCAACACCGACGACCTGTCCCCCGCGCCGGACGCCTGGTCGCGCCCTGACATCCCGCTGCACGCCCTGGCCATGCTGAAAATGGCCCGCGACGGCATCGAGCCGATCCAGCCGGGCTCCGTCGGTCCGCTGAAGCAGATCGAAGCGGTCAAGGCCAAGGGCTTCCCGGTTGCCTACGTCGGTGACGTGGTCGGTACCGGTTCTTCCCGTAAATCCGCCACCAACTCGGTGCTGTGGTTCTTCGGCGACGACATCCCCTACGTGCCGAACAAGCGCGGCGGCGGTTTCTGCTTCGGCACCAAGATCGCCCCGATCTTCTACAACACCATGGAAGACGCTGGCGCCCTGCCGATTGAATTCGACTGCACCAACCTGGCCATGGGCGACGTCATCGACGTGTACCCGTACGAAGGCAAGGTTACCCGTCATGACAGCGGCGAAGTGGTCACCACCTTCGAGCTGAAGACCCCGGTTCTGCTGGATGAAGTCCGCGCCGGCGGCCGTATCCCGCTGATCGTTGGCCGTGGCCTGACCGAGAAGGCCCGCGCCGAGCTGGGTCTGCCTGCGTCCGACCTGTTCAAGAAGCCGGAAGCGCCGGCCGACAGCGGCAAGGGCTTCACCCTCGCGCAGAAGATGGTTGGCCGCGCCTGCGGTCTGGCCGAAGGCCAGGGTGTACGTCCGGGTACCTACTGCGAACCGAAGATGACCACCGTCGGTTCCCAGGACACCACCGGCCCGATGACCCGCGACGAGCTGAAAGACCTGGCTTGCCTGGGCTTCTCCGCCGACCTGGTGATGCAGTCCTTCTGCCACACCGCTGCCTATCCGAAGCCGATCGACGTCAAGACCCACCACACCCTGCCGGACTTCATCATGACCCGCGGCGGTGTCTCCCTGCGTCCGGGCGACGGCATCATCCACAGCTGGCTGAACCGCATGCTGCTGCCTGACACCGTCGGCACCGGCGGCGACTCGCACACCCGCTTCCCGATCGGCATCAGCTTCCCGGCCGGTTCCGGCCTGGTCGCCTTCGCCGCGGCCACCGGCGTCATGCCGCTGGACATGCCGGAATCGGTTCTGGTGCGCTTCAAGGGCCAGCTGCAACCGGGCATCACCCTGCGTGACCTGGTCCATGCGATCCCCTACTACGCCATCCAGGCTGGCCTGCTGACCGTCGAGAAGAAGGGCAAGAAGAACATCTTCTCCGGCCGCATCCTCGAGATCGAAGGCCTGAACGACCTGACCGTCGAACAAGCCTTCGAGCTGTCCGACGCCTCCGCCGAGCGTTCGGCTGCCGGTTGCACCATCAAGCTGCCGGAAGACGCCATCGCCGAGTACCTGAAATCCAACATCACCCTGCTGCGCTGGATGATCGGCGAAGGCTACGGCGACGCCCGTACCCTGGAGCGCCGCGCGCAAGCGATGGAAGCCTGGCTGGCCAACCCGCAACTGCTGGAAGCCGACAAGGACGCCGAGTACGCCGCGGTCATCGAGATCGACCTGGCCGACGTCAAGGAGCCGGTACTCTGCGCTCCGAACGACCCGGACGACGCTCGCCTGCTGTCCAGCGTCGAAGGCCGCAAGATCGATGAAGTCTTCATCGGTTCCTGCATGACCAACATCGGTCACTTCCGCGCTGCCGGCAAACTGCTGGACAAGGTCAAGGGTGGCATTCCGACCCGTCTGTGGCTGGCTCCGCCGACCAAGATGGACGCCCACCAGCTGACCGAGGAAGGCTACTACGGCATCTACGGCAAGGCTGGCGCGCGCATGGAAATGCCGGGCTGCTCGCTGTGCATGGGTAACCAGGCTCGCGTACAGACCGGCTCCACCGTGGTCTCCACTTCGACCCGTAACTTCCCGAACCGTCTGGGCGACGCCACCGACGTGTTCCTGGCATCCGCCGAGCTGGCCGCTGTCGCTTCGATCATCGGCAAGCTGCCGACCGTCGAGGAGTACATGGCTTACGCGAAGGATATCGACAGCATGTCTGCCGACATCTACCGCTACCTGAGCTTCGACCAGATCGCCGAGTTCCGCGAAGCTGCAGCCAACGCGAAGATCCCGGCCGTCCAGGTCTGAGACTCCTAGCGTGATGAAAAGCCCCGCCCAGTGCGGGGCTTTTTCTTTTCTGCGAGGCCCGGAATAGACGGCCTCGCGCCGACACTAACGATGGGCCTAATACTTATTGACCGGTTGCACCACAGGCCACCGGGGCTAAGGTGGACGACAGGCTCCTGCCGATTTCCGTGCCCAGGTGTCCTTGTGGAACCCTCCAGAGGTGCGCTCCCTTCCTCTGCGCCCCGCCGGTACATGGCGGGGCTTCTTTTTATCTGCAAGCCGGTTTTCTACACGCTGGCTGTCTACACGTTGCCTGTCTGCACGCAGGCTATCCGCTCGCTGGCACAGCCCTTGCTCCGCCTCTGACAGCTGCGATCCAACGGCGGATCGCCCGGCAATCAGTAATCGACAATGACGTCGCTGCCACCGCCCTTCACGGCCGGTGGCGCGGCGCTTTTTGCCTTCTGTTCAGAGGTGGAGATGATCGACAGCACCCGCGCAGCCCCGGACAGCCTGGCCTGGGTGGCCGGCTCCGATGCCCCGGAGAAGACCGCGCTCAACCTGGGCTTCATGGCCCTCACCGACTCCGCCTCGCTGGTGGTGGCCGCGACCCAGGGCTTCGGCCAGCCCTATGGCCTGACCCTCAACCTGCAGCGGCAGAACTCCTGGGCCGGGCTGCGTGACCGCCTGCTCAGCGGTGAACTGGACGCCGCGCAGAGCCTCTACGGGCTCATCTACGACCTGCAACTGGGCCTGGGCGGCGCCCCGGCCACCGACATGGCCGTGCTCATGGGGCTGTGCCAGAACGGCCAGTCGATCAACCTCTCCGCTCCGCTGCTGCGCGACGGCGTGACCTGCGCTGAAGCACTGCAAAGCCACGTGCGCCAGAACGGTGCGCAACTGACCCTGGCCCACACCTACCCCACCGGCACCCACGCCCTGTGGCTGTACTACTGGCTGGCCAGCCACGGCATCCATCCGCTGCAGGACGTGCGCAGCCTGGTGGTGCCTCCAGCACAGATGGTCGAGCACCTGAAGGCCGGGCGCATCGACGGTTTCTGCGCCGGTGGCCCCTGGGGCGCCCTGGCGGTGGACCAGGGGATGGGCTTCACCCTCGCCACCAGCCAGCAGATCTGGCCGGACCATCCGGAAAAGGTGCTGGGCAGCACCCGCGCCTTCGTCGAGGAATATCCCAACACCGCCCGCGCGCTGGTCATGAGCCTGCTGGATGCCAGCCGCTTCATCGAAGCCAGTGAGGGCAACCTGCGCAGCGCCGCCCAGCTGATCAGCAACGAGGACTACATCGACGCGCCGCTCGCCAGCATCGAGCCGCGCCTGCTCGGTCGCTACCAGGACGGCCTCGGCCACGCCTGGCAGGACCCGCACCCGCTGCGCTTCTTCAATGACGGCCAGGCCACCTGCCCCTGGCTTTCCGACGGGCTGTGGTTCATGACCCAGTTCCGCCGCTGGGGCCTGCTGCGCGAGGACGTCGACTACCTCGGCATCGCCCGCCAAGTGCAGCAGCTCGACCTGTACCGCGAAGCCGCCAGCGCCGTGGGCGTCAGCGTGCCGGCTGCCGAGATGCGCAGCTCGACCCTGATCGACGGCCGCGTCTGGGACGGTAGCGACCCAGCCGGCTATGCCCGCAGTTTCGCGCTCAACGCCCTGGCCGAGCGAGGTTGAACATGCTGCGCGTCCTGCTGATCAACGACACCCCGAAAAAGGTCGGGCGCCTCAAGGCTGCCCTGGTGGAAAGCGGCTTCGAAGTCATCGACGAATCCGGCCTCACCGTCGACCTGGCGCAGCGCGTGGAGGCCCTGCACCCCGACGTGATCCTCATCGACACCGAATCCCCCGGCCGCGACGTGATGGAACAGGTGGTGCTGGTTAGCCGCGACCAGCCACGGCCCATCGTCATGTTCACCGACGAGCACGACCCGCAGGTGATGCGCCAGGCCATCCGCTCCGGGGTCAGCGCCTACATAGTCGAGGGCATCCAGGCCGAGCGCCTGCAACCGATCCTCGACGTGGCCATGGCCCGCTTCGAGAGCGACCAGGCCCTGCGCGCCCAGTTGCAGGCGCGCGAGCTGCAACTGGCCGAGCGCAAGCGCATCGAGCTGGCGAAGGGCTTGCTGATGAAGATGAAAGGCTGCGCCGAGGAAGAGGCCTACACCCTGATGCGCCGCCAGGCCATGGGCCGCCAGCAGAAACTGGCGCAGGTGGCGGAGCAGATCATCGCCATGCACGAGATGCTGGGGCACTGATCGAGCAGAAGCCGCACCGGCCAACTGCCAGCGGCGGCACCGCGCGATCAATTCGCCAGTCATGAGGCTGGCCCCCGGCTGATCCGCAACGGCCTATCCTGCGCACGCCCGGCTGCAGGCCGGGCCCCTGGAGCGCCATCGGCAGGTTCCGATGACGCATCGCAGTGGTCGCCGCCGGCTAGGCACCTCGGCGCCCACCCGACCTGCCGCGCGCGGCACAGCAAGGGCAAGCCCATGATCGACCTCACAACCTGGAACCTCAGCGTTCCCACCGACCCCAGCCCCACCGAAGTCAGCACCGCGCAGATCGCCCGCGGCTATGAAAGCCGCTACTTCCAGCGCGACGGCGGGCAAGTGGTGTTCTGGGTGCCGGTAACCGGCTCCCACACCTCCGACAGCGTCTTCCCGCGCAGCGAACTGCGCGAGACCCTGACCGACGGCGAAGTCTCCAACTGGTACTACAACCAAGGCGACAACGAACTGCGCGTCACCATGAGCGTTCAGCAGGTACCATCGAAGAACAAGATCATCATCGGCCAGATCCACAGCCGCTCACCCTACACCGGCGACGGCGAACCGCTGGTCAAGCTGCAGTACCACTACATTCCCGACCAGCAGAGCGGGCGCCTGGAGGCCCTGGTGCGCAACCACCCGGACGACAGCGCCAGCATTAACGTGCCGCTGCTGGACAACGTCGCCCTCGACCAGCGCTTCAACTACAGCCTGCGCGTCACCTCGGTGGGCAACCTGGCCATCCGCGTGGAAAGCTCCGACGGCCGCGCCAACTACTACCGCAAGATCCTCAGCACCACCTGGTCCAAGCAACTGCTCTACTTCAAGGCCGGCGCCTACATCAACGACAACTACGGCAGCAGCAGCGAAGGCGCGCGGGTGACCGTGTACCACCTCAACTCGGCGCACCGCTGAGCCGTCATTCATCGGTCTGATGAGGCACGGGGGCGCCGGACTGCGCGTAGAATGCGCGGCACATCCGCACTACCCGTCGCCTTGTCACCGAGAACACCATGGCCCGCCTGAAACTGGAATTCCCCGAAGAACTGTTCATCTACAGCACCAAGCTCACCGTCCGGGTCACCGACATCAACGGCGCCAAGCACCTGGGCAACGACTCGATGATCTCGATGATCTCCGAGGCCCGCGCGCGCTTCCTGTTCGACTACGGCATCCGCGAGACCGGCATCATCGTCACCGACCTCGCCACCACCTACCGCGCCGAGGCCCACGCCCGCGACCAGCTGCTGTTCGAGGTCGGCGTCATGGACTTCAACAAGTACGGCGGCGACATCATCTTCCGCATCACCCGCCCGGCCGACGACACCCTGGTGGCCATGGCAAAGTCCGGCTTCGTGTTCTTCGACTACCAGGTCGGCAAGGTCACGCCGATCCCCGAGGCCTTCCGCGACACCTTCCCCAACGTCAACTGGATCGCCTGACGCTCCAGTACGGGGCACGCCGGCCCACGGCGCGCCCTTCGATGGACCATCCCTGATCCTGCCCCACCTCTCATCCCCTTGATCCGCCTGGGATTTCCCATCCTGGCCCGCGCCTTGCTCTGCACAGGGCGATGGTAGTCAACGGCGATTACCCGACTTCGACAAAGGCGTCGCATCCACACCCGCGCACAGCGGTGGGTGGAGCGACGCCTTTTTCGTTTGCCCCGGCGCAGGGGCACAGAACCTTCTCGAACCCGGCGGCTGCCACGTGGCGCACGACCGGGCTCCTCTACCGTCGATGATGAGGTGTTCGATGAACACGAGTTTCTGGAAAGCCGGCCATGCGCCGACCCTGTTTGCCGCCTTCCTGTATTTCGACCTGAGCTTCATGGTCTGGTACGTCCTCGGCCCGCTGGCGGTACAGATCGCCACCGACCTGCAGCTGACCACCCAGCAGCGCGCGCTGATGGTTGCCACGCCTATCCTCTCCGGCGCCATCCTGCGCTTCCTCATGGGCCTGCTGGCCGATCGCTGGTCGCCCAAGGCCGCGGGCATCCTCGGCCAGATCATCGTCATCTGCGCGCTGTTCGGCGCCTGGCGGCTGGGCATCCACAGCCTGGAGCAGGCGATGATCCTCGGCGTGCTGCTAGGCATGGCCGGCGCCTCGTTTGCCGTGGCGTTGCCATTGGCCTCGCAATGGTACCCACCGCAGCACCAGGGCAAGGCCATGGGCATCGCCGGCGCCGGCAACTCCGGCACTGTGCTCACCGCGCTGTTCGCCCCGGCCATCGCCGCCGCCTTCGGCTGGCAGAACGTGTTCGGCTTCGCGCTGATCCCGCTGCTGGCTACCCTGGTGGTGTTCGCCCTGCTCGCCCGTAACGCCCCCGAACGCCCGCCGGCCAAGTCCCTGGCGGACTACCTGAAGGCCCTCGGTGACCGCGACAGCTGGTGGTTCATGTTCTTTTACAGCGTGACCTTCGGCGGCTTCCTCGGCCTGGCCAGCACCCTGCCCGGCTACTTCCACGACCAGTACGGCCTCGATCCGGTGACGGCCGGCTACTACACCGCCGCCTGCGTCTTCGCCGGCAGCCTGATGCGCCCGCTGGGCGGCGCCCTGGCCGACCGCATCGGCGGCATCCGCAGCCTGCTGGTGATGTACACCGTCGCCGCGATCTGCATCGCCGCGGTGGGCTTCCACCTGCCCAGCGCGGTGGCGGCGCTGAGCCTCTTCGTGTGCGCCATGCTCAGCCTCGGCGCGGGCAACGGTGCGGTGTTCCAATTGGTTCCGCAACGCTTCCGCCAGACCATCGGCGTGATGACCGGCCTGATCGGCATGGCCGGCGGCATCGGCGGCTTCTGCCTGACGGCGGGCCTGGGCGCGATCAAGCAGGCCACCGGTGACTACCAGCTCGGCCTCTGGCTGTTCGCCAGCCTCGGCGTGCTCGCGTGGTTCGGCCTGCACGCGGTGAAAGCCCGCTGGCGCACCACCTGGGGTAGCGCGGCCGTTACCGCTGCGCGGGTCTGAACGATGCGTCTTTGTAGGAGCGAGCTTGCTCGCGAACCGCTCGACACCGAAGTCGCCTGGAAATCAGTTCGCGAGCAACAACGATGGCGTCCCCCTCGCTCCTACAGGTGGCCGCGATGACCTTGCAGCTTTCCTTCGCCCAGGCCAGCGCCACCGGCCCGCGCGCTGAGAACCAGGACGCCCTGCGGGTGGTCACCCCGCCCGCCGGGCTGGCCGCCAGCAAGGGGCACCTGTTCGCCATCGCCGACGGCGTCAGCCATTGCGCCGATGGCGGTCTGGCCGCGCGCCTGAGCCTGCAGGCGCTGGCCGCCGACTACTACGCCACCCCCGAGACCTGGGCCGTCGCCCAGGCCCTCGACCGCCTGCTGCTCTCGCAGAACCGCTGGTTGCAGGCCAACGGCGGCGGCCAGCCACTGCTCACCACCCTCACCGCGCTGGTCCTGCGCGGCCGGCGCTTCACCCTTGCCCACGTCGGCGACTGCCGCCTCTACCGCTGGCAAGCCGGGCAACTGGATTGCCTGACCCAGGACCACGTGTGGGAACAGCCCGGCATGCAGCACGTGCTCAAGCGCGCGCTGGGCCTCGACCAGCACCTGGTAGTGGACTACTGCGACGGCGAGCTGGAGGCCGGGCAGAGCTTCCTGCTGGTCAGCGACGGCATCTGGGGGGCCCTGGGCGACAGCGCCATCCAGCGCCTGCTGGAGGACGCGCAAAGCCTACAGGCCTGTGCCGACGCACTGGTCAGCGCCGCCCACCTGGCCGGCAGCCAGGACAACGCCAGCGCCCTGCTGCTGCAGGTGGACGAACTGCCGCCGGCGAGCCTCGGCGATGCCCTTGCCCAGCTCGACCACTGGCCTGCGCCGCCTGCCCTGCGGGACGGCCAGGACTTCGAAGGCTGGCAGATCGAAGGCAAGCTGGCCCAGTCCCGCCAATCGCTGATCTACCGCGTACGCGACCGGCAGAATCGCCCCTGGCTGCTCAAGACCCTGCCGCCGGCGCTGCGCGACTCCCCGGAGGCCGCCCAGGCGCTGCTGCTGGAGGAGTGGTTCCTGCGCCGCGTGCAGGGCCGCTACTTCCCCGAGCTGCACAGCCTGCCGCAACGCCAACACCTGTATTACGTGATGCGCGAGTATCCAGGGCAGACGCTGGACCAGCACCTGAAACTCAACGGCCCGCTGAACCTGCCCGACTGGCAGGACCTCGCCCAGCGCCAGCTGCGCGGTCTGGGCCAGCTGCACCGGCGCAACATCCTGCACCGCGACATCAAACCGGAGAACCTGCACTGGGCCGCCGACGGCGAGCTGCGCCTGCTGGACTTCGGCCTGGCCTACTGCCCCGGACTGTCACAGGAGGACCCGCATGACCTGCCCGGCACCCCGAGCTACCTCGCCCCGGAATCCTTCCAGGGCGCGGCGCCGGACGCCCGCCAGGACCTCTACGCGGCCGGCGTCACCCTCTACCGCCTGCTCTGCGGGCACTACCCCTACGGCGAGATCGAAGCCTTCCAGCATCCGCGCTTCGGCACGGCCACCCCGGCCAGCCGCTATCGCCCGGACGTACCGGCCTGGCTCGACGACTGGCTGGCGAAACTGATCGCCGCCCAGCCGCAACAGCGCTTCGAAACCGCCGAGGAATGCCTGCTTGCCCTGGAGCAAGGCGAACGGCAGGCCCCGGCGCGCCCGCGTCCCTTGCTGGAACGCGAGCCGCTGCGGGTCTGGCGCGGCGTCGCGCTGGCCTCGCTGGCGATCAACCTGGGGCTGCTGCTCTGGCTGCTGCACGGGGGCTGAAGGCGCACCAGTTCGGTTCGCAGCGCATCAGCGCAGTGCAGCGATCACGCCGATCCGCCGGGCCGGCCGGCTGAAAGCCCTGCAAACCGGGGCTCAAGCAAGTTGGCACAGCCCCTGCAATGACCCTGGCAACAATCTACAAAAGCGCGGCCCTCAACGAAGAGGCTCGCACTTCCCGATCGATCGGGACTTGGACAAAGGCGTCCTCGCTGGGTAACCGGCGGGACGCCTTTTTTGTTTTCCGCGATTGCGTGACGGAGCACTGACATGAAAAAGCTCAAGCTCGTACTGATCGGCAACGGCATGGCCGGTGTGCGCACCCTCGAAGAACTGCTGAAGATCGCACCGGACCTCTACGACATCACCGTGTTCGGCGCCGAGCCGCACCCCAACTACAACCGCATCCTGCTCTCCCCCGTACTGGCCGGCGAGCAGGCCTTCGAGGACATCGTCCTCAACGACCTCAACTGGTACAGCGAGAACGGCATCCGCCTGCTGCTCAACCGCAAGGTCAGCCGCATCGACCGTCATCGCCGCAAGGTCTACGCCGAAGACGGCACCGAGGCCGAGTACGACCGCCTGCTGATCGCCACCGGCTCCAACCCCTTCATCCTGCCGGTGCCGGGCAGCCGCCTGCAGGGCGTGATCGGCTACCGCGACATCGCCGACACCCAGACCATGATCGACACTGCCGGCACCCACAGCCACGCGGTGGTCATCGGCGGCGGCCTGCTCGGCCTGGAAGCGGCCAACGGCCTCAAGCTGCGCGGCATGGACGTCACCGTGGTGCACCTCTCCGACTGGCTGCTGGAACGCCAGCTGGACCGCACCGCCGGCAAGCTGCTGCAGGAAGCGCTGGAAGCGCGCGGCATCGGGTTCCGCCTGAACACCCACACCGAAGAGCTGATCGACGACGGTAGCGGGCGCGTCTGCGCCATCCGCTTCAAGGATGGCGAAGTGATCGCCGCCGACCTGGTGGTGATGGCCGCCGGCATCCGCCCCAACACCGAACTGGCGGAGAAGACCGGCCTGCCCTGCAACCGCGGCATCCTGGTCAACGACACCCTGCAGACCTACGACCCACGCATCTACGCCCTGGGCGAATGCGCCAGCCACCGCGGCATCGCCTACGGTCTGGTGGCACCGCTGTTCGAGCAGGCCAAGGTCTGCGCCAACCACCTGGCGATGCTCGGCTTTGCTCGCTACCAGGGCTCGGTGACCTCCACCAAGCTCAAGGTCACCGGCATCGACCTGTTCTCCGCCGGCCAGTTCATGGGCGGCGAAGGTACCGAGACCATCACCCTCTCCGACCCCATCGGCGGCGTGTACAAGAAGCTGGTGATCAAGGACGACGTGCTGGTCGGCGCCTGCCTCTACGGCGACACCGCCGACGGCGGCTGGTACTTCCGGCAGATCCGCGAGAACCACAACGTCGGCGAAATCCGCGACCACCTGATGTTTGGCGAGAGCAGCGTTGGCGATACCGGCCACCAGGGCCAGAGCAGCGCGGCGAACATGCCGGATACCGCGGAAGTCTGCGGCTGCAACGGCGTGTGCAAGGGCACCATCGTCAAGGCGATCCAGGAGAACGGCCTGTTCAGCGTCGACGAGGTGAAGAAGCACACCAAGGCCGCCAGCTCCTGCGGCTCCTGCGCAGGGCTCGTGGAGCAGATCCTGATCAGCACCGTGGGCGGCGCGGCGGACGTGAAGCCCAAGAGCGAAAAAGCCATCTGCGGCTGCAGCGACCTCAACCACGGCCAGGTGCGCCAGGCGATCCGCGACCATCACCTGATCACCCTGAGCAGCGCCATGCGTTTCATGGACTGGCGCACCGCGGACGGCTGCGCCACCTGCCGCCCGGCGCTGAACTACTACCTGATCTCCACCTGGCCGGGCGAAGCCAGGGACGACCCGCAGTCGCGCCTGATCAACGAGCGCGCCCACGCCAACATCCAGAAGGACGGCACCTACTCGGTGGTCCCGCGCATGTGGGGTGGCGTCACCAACGCCGCCGAACTGCGGCGCATCGCCGACGTCGCCGACAAGTACCAGGTGCCCATGGTCAAGGTCACCGGCGGCCAGCGCATCGACCTGCTGGGCATCAGGAAAGACGACCTGCCGGCCATCTGGAAGGAACTGGACATGCCCTCCGGGCACGCCTACGGCAAGTCCATCCGCACCGTGAAGACCTGCGTCGGCAGCGAGTTCTGCCGCTTTGGCACGCAGAACTCGACCCAGCTGGGCATCGACCTGGAGCACGACCTGTTCAACATGTGGTCGCCGCACAAGGTCAAGCTGGCGGTCTCCGGCTGCCCGCGCAACTGCGCAGAGGCCGGCATCAAGGACATCGGCATCATCGGCGTGGACTCTGGTTGGGAGCTGTACATCGGCGGCAACGGCGGGATCAAGACCGAGGTGGCGGAGTTCTTTGTCAAGCTCAAGACCTCCGACGAAGTCCGCGAGTACAGCGGCGCCTTCCTCCAGCTCTACCGCGAGGAGGCCTTCTACCTCGAACGCACCGTGCACTACCTGCAGCGCGTCGGCATGGAGCGCATCCGCAAGGCCGTGCTGGAAGACGCGGACAACCGCCAGGCGCTCAACGCCCGCCTGCAATTCGCTCTGTCGCTGGAGCAGGACCCGTGGCAGGAACGCATAGCCCAGCAGCCGCTGAAGAAGGAATTCGAACGGATTCCCCTGACCCAGCTGGAACCCGCCTGAATGCCCGCCGGGCCCCGACACCGGGGCCCTGCTATCTAGCCCCTGCCACCCGATTGCCGGAGACACCCCATGAACTGGTTCGACATCTGCGCCCTGGACGACATCAACCCGCTGGGCTCGCGCGTCATCGCCGGCCCCAAGGGCGACATCGCGATCTTCCGCACTTCCGATGACGAGGTCTTCGCCCTCGACGACCGCTGTCCGCACAAGGGCGGCCCGCTGTCCCAGGGGCTGATCTACGGCAAGCGCGTGGCCTGCCCGCTGCACAACTGGCAGATCGAACTGGCCAGCGGCGAGGCCGTGGCCCCCGACCAGGGCTGCGCCCATCGCCACGAGGCGAAGGTCGAGGATGGCCGCGTGCTGCTGGCCCTGCGCGACAACCTCGCCCACTGCGCCTGATTCCCCTGCTGCTGATCCACGACGAGGCTGCGCCATGACCCACGACCGTCGCACCACCGCATCCACCTGCTGCTACTGCGGCGTGGGTTGCGGCGTACTGATCGAGCACGACGACGAGCGCATCCTCGGCGTGCAGGGCGACCCGCAGCATCCGGCCAACTTCGGCCGCCTGTGCAGCAAGGGTTCGACCCTGCACCTCACCGGCGATGCGGACGCCCGCGCGCAATTCCCGGAGCTGCGCCTGGGCAAGGGTTTGTCCCGCGCTCGCACCAACTGGGACACCGCGCTGGAACATGCCGCCGGCGTCTTCGCCGAAACCATTCGCGAGCACGGGCCGGACAGCGTGGCCTTCTACGTCTCCGGTCAGTTGCTCACCGAGGACTACTACGCCTTCAACAAGCTGGCCCGTGCCCTGGTCGGCACCAACAACATCGACAGCAATTCGCGCCTGTGCATGTCCTCGGCGGTGGTCGGCTACAAGCGCAGCCTCGGCGCCGACGCGCCGCCCTGCAGCTACGAGGACATCGAGCTGAGCGACTGCGTGATGATCGCCGGCAGCAACATGGCCTACGCCCACCCGGTGCTGTTCCGCCGCCTGGAAGAAGCCCGCGCGCGGCGCCCGGAAATGAAGCTGATCGTCATCGACCCGCGCGTCACCGACACCGCCGAGGCGGCCGACCTGCACCTGGCGATCCTGCCCGGCACCGACGTCGCGCTGTTCCACGGCATCCTGCACATCCTGCTCTGGGAAGGCTGGATCGACCGCGCCTTCATCGACGCCCACACCGACGGCCTGGATGAACTCAAGGCCCTGGTGCGCGACTACGGCCCGCTGGCCGTGGCAGAAATCTGCGGCATCGCCGTGGATGACCTGCAACGCGCGGCCCAATGGATCGGCCAGGCGCCGTCCTTCCTCTCGCTGTGGTGCATGGGCCTGAACCAGTCCAGCGCCGGCAGCGCGAAGAACAGCGCGCTGATCAACCTGCACCTGGCTACCGGGCAGATCGGCCGTCCGGGCGCCGGCCCCTTCTCCCTCACCGGCCAGCCCAATGCCATGGGCGGCCGCGAGACCGGCAGCCTGTGCAACCTGCTGCCCGGCCACCGCGAGGCGGCCAACGCCGAACACCGTACCGAGGTGGCTGCTTGCTGGGGCGTCGAACAGCTGCCGGAGAATCCCGGCCTCAGTGCCATCGAGCTCTTCGATGCGGTCCACGACGGGCGCATCAAGGCGCTGTGGATCGCCTGCACCAACCCGGCCCAATCGCTGCCGGACCAGACCCGCGTGCGCGAAGCCCTGGCCGCCTGCCCCCTCGTCATCGTCCAGGAAGCCTTCAGCACCAGCGAGACCTGCCAGTACGCCGACCTGCTGCTGCCGGCTGCGAGCTGGGGCGAAAAGGAAGGCACGGTGACCAACTCCGAACGCCGCATCAGCCACGTGCGCCGCGCCATCCCCGCCATCGGCGAGGCGCGGGCGGACTGGAGCATCGCCTGCGACTTCGCACGGCGCCTGGAGCAACGCCTGCGCCCCGGCAAACCCAGCCTGTTCGACTTCGACTCGCCGTCCGCGCTGTTCGACGAATACAAACTGCTGACCCGCGAGCGCGACCTCGATCTTTCCGGCATCGACTACGCGCTGCTGGACAGTCGCGGCCCGCAGCAATGGCCCTTCCGCACCGGCGCCTCCCAAGGCACCGAGCGCCTGTACGGCGACGGCCAGTTTCCCACCGCCAATGGCCGCGCCCGGCTGATCGCCGAGCCCTACCGCGCGCCGAAGGAGAAGCGCGACGCGCGCTACCCGCTGATCCTCAACACCGGCCGCCTGCGCGATCAGTGGCACGGCATGACCCGCACCGGCACCGCGCCGCAGCTGTTCGGCCACGTGGAAGAAGCCGTGCTCGGCCTGCACCCGGACGAACTGCGCCGCCGGCGCCTGCGCGACGGCCAACTGGTGCGCCTGCACAGCCGCCGTGGCGAACTGGTGCTGCCAGTGCAGGCCGACGAGCGCCTGCGCCCCGGCCAGGCCTTCCTGCCGATGCACTGGGGCGACCGCTTCCTCAAGGGCCTGGGCATCAACGTGCTCACCCTGCCAGCGGTGGACCCGCTGTCACGCCAGCCCGAACTGAAACACGCCACCGTGGAAGTCAGCCGCATCGAACTGCCCTGGCAGTTCTTCGCCCTGGTGGAGGGTGATGTGCAAAAGCGCTTCGACGCCCTGCGCCCGCTGTTCGAAGACCTGCGCTACGCGAGCTTCAGCCCCATCGGCCGCGAGCGCCCGGCCCTGGTGATCCGCGCGGCGCACCCGGAAGCACCCAGCGCGGAATGGCTGGCCCGCATCGACGCCCTGCTCGACCTTTCCGACGGCCCGGTCATGGCCTACGACGACCCGCGCCGCACCGTCGGCAAACGCGTGCGCATCGAACAATCGCGAATCGTCGCGCTGCGCCTGGCCGGCGAAACCGCCGCCCGCGCCTGGCTGCGTGAGTTGTGGAAGGAGGGCCGCGCCGACCAGGAGCTGCGCCGCTGGCTGCTCGCCCCGCTCAGTGCCGCCCCAGGTAAAGCCGGCGCGGCAGCGGACAAGACCCTGTGTAACTGCCTGAACGTCAGCCAGAGCCGCATCCAGGCTGGCATCGACAAGGGGCTGGACCTGGAAGGCCTCAAATGCGAACTCAAGTGCGGGACCGCCTGCGGCTCCTGCGTACCGGAAATCAAGCGCCTGCTGGCGCAGAAGCCGCTGGCCGCTACTGCCTGAATCAAGCCGCGAAGACGGCAGCCTGAGGAGAACGACATGAGTGGAAAAGTCTGGCTGATCGGTGCCGGCCCCGGCGACCCGGAATTGCTGACCCTGAAGGCCGTTCGCGCCCTGGCCCAGGCCGACGTGGTGCTGATCGACGACCTGGTGAATCCGGCGGTACTGGAGCACTGCCCTGGCGCGCGGGTGATCTCTGTCGGCAAACGCGGCGGCTGCCGCTCCACACCGCAGGAGTTCATCCACCGCCTGATGCTGCGCTACGCCCGCCAGGGGCGCCGCGTGGCACGCCTGAAAGGTGGCGACCCGTGCATCTTTGGCCGAGGCGGCGAAGAGGCCGACTGGCTCACTGCGCGCGGCATCAATTGCGAGCTGGTCAACGGCATCACTGCCGGGCTGGCAGCAGCGACTCAGTGCGGGATATCCGTGACCCTGCGCGGCGTCAGCCGGGGCGTGACCCTGGTAACCGCGCACACCCAAGACGACAGTCCGCTGAACTGGCGCGGCCTGGCCGAAGGCGGTACGACGCTGGTGGTGTACATGGGCGTGGCGAGACTGGCGGAGATCCGCGACGGCCTGCTCGACGGCGGCATGGCTGCTGGCACGCCGGTAGCGATGATCGAGAACGCTTCCCTGCCCGCCCAACGCGAATATCGCAGCCGGTTGGGCGACATGCTGGAAGACGCCCAGCGCTTTGCCCTGAAGAGCCCGGCGATCCTGGTGATCGGCGAAGTCGCCGCCGCTGCGCAACAGGCGGTCCTGGCCCGCAGCGCCTGAATCTCACTTTCCAGCAGGCAAAGAAAAACCCGGCCTAGGCCGGGTTTTTCTCAGGAGCTCAGACCGATTACTGCTTGGACTGGGCTTCTACTTCGGCTTCTACGCGGCGGTTAACAGCGCGGCCTTCGGCAGTTGCGTTGTCAGCAACCGGACGGGACTCACCGTAACCAACAGCGTTTACGCGGCCGCCTTCAACACCGTACTCGTTGACCAGTACGTCACGAACGGCGTTGGCACGACGCTCGGACAGTTTCTGGTTGTAGGCGTCGGTGCCGACGGAGTCGGTGTGGCCTTCAACGGTGGTGGAAGTGGACGGGTACTGCTTCATGAAGTCAGCCAGGTTTTTGATGTCAGCGTAGCTGTTCTCTTTGACCTTGGACTTGTCGAAGTCGAACTTCACGTCCAGCTGAACGCGAACGACTTCAGCAACAGCCGGGCAGCCGTTGGCGTCAACGGTGACGTTGGCCGGGGTGTTCGGGCACTTGTCGACGTTGTCGCAGACGCCATCGTTGTCGGAGTCGGAGCAGACTTCAGCAACCGGCTCGGGAGCCGGGGCCGGCTTGGCGCCGCCGCCGAAGTTCATGCCGACGCCCAGGCCAGCCATCCACTCGCCCTGGTGACCGTTGTCACGCTTCTCCAGGCCGTACTGGCCGTCGAGGCTGGCTTTAGCGTAGAAGTTTTCGGTGAAGTAGTACTTCAGACCGGTACCGACCATGGCCATGGTCAGGTTCTGACGGCTGCCGTTGTCGGAGTTGATGTTGGTCAGGCTCTGGTGGCCGACACCAGCCGAGACGTACGGACGCAGGTTGCCAGCGCCCGGGGTACCGAAGTGGTAGATGGCGTCCAGAGTGCTCAGGTTGCCATGGACCTTCTTGTTGCCGGTCTCGTAGGTGCCACGAACGTCGTGGTACTCACCGTAGGACAGAGCCAGCTCGACGTCGTCGGTCAGGAAGTAGCCAACCGAGCCGCCGTACAGGTCAGCGTTCTTCATGTTGCGGGTGCTGTCGGTGAAGTAGCGCTTGCCGAAAGCTTCTACTTCGACAGCGCCCTGGCCTTGAGCGAACGCATTGACAGCGGCGGTGGCGATCAGCGAGCCAACTACGACGCCTAAGGTGTTCTTCAGTTTCATCCGTTAAATCCCCATCTTGGTGGTCAATAAGTTGTCAAACCATAGGCCGTACAACTTGGGTGGCAAGTTTATCAGAACTTCCCAAACAGAGAGACAATATTTCCCAGACTAAGATTCCGTCACATTGGAAAACTTTTCTCTCATTCGATCGAGTGCACGTTTGTAGCGCATCTTGGTGGCGCTTAGCCCCATATGCATGATGTCGGCGATCTCCTGGAACTCCAGTTCTGCAACAAATCGAAGCACGAGGATTTCCCGATCAATGGGATTGACATGAACTAGCCAGCGGTCTAGTCCACCTCGCTCTTCGACTTTCGGCGCCTTCTCTTCAGAGGCTTCCTCGACTGGATCCAGACTCAGCGCATCGAGCAATCTGCGTTTGCGCCGTTCCTTCCGATATTGGGTAATGCACTCGTTGTAAGTGATGCTGTACAGCCAGGTCTTGAACTTCGACTTTCCTTCGAAGTTCTTCAGACCATACAGCACCTTGAGCATGACCTCTTGACACACATCATCGGCGTCCCGGTCGTTGCCCAGGTAGCGCGCACAGACGTTGAACAGCGTGCGCTGGTAACGGCGCATCAGCTCTTCGTAGGCCCGTGTCACGTGGTACAGCTCCTCGTGAGAACGCTCCACCAGCTCCTCGTCGGTGAGCTGGCGCGGGTCATAGCGCAAGGACAGTGATTGCGGCTTGTTCAAGTCGGGTCGGGCCAGGTCAAGTCAGCGTCCGGCGCGGCTTTCGTGAAGCCGTACCGGCAATCGGTCATCATCTTCAGCGACTGGTTACACGCTGATCGAGCAGGATGCGGTTGGCGATCGACACCAGCTCACCCTCGTCTGTCAGCAGGATAGTCTTGATGGTACCAATTTCCTCGATGATGCCTTCGATATCAGCCACTTTCACCTGCTGTCCGACCTGATACAGCTCCCTGACGTAAATACCGGCAATGATCTGCCCCGCTACCTCGCGGCTGCCCAGGCCCAGCGCCAGCGCGGCAGCCAGACCGATGGTGATCAGCACGATGGCGATGATGTAGTTGAGCAGATCGGTCTTGACCTCGAGCTGGCCGATGGCCACCGAGATACTGATGATGATGACCAGCCACTGGGCGACGCGGCCCAGGCCGTTGGCGTACTCCAGGCCGACGCCGTCGGCGGCGCCGCGCACCAGGCTGTTGGCCAGCTGGGCGAGCAGGATGCCGACGATCAGCACCAGCGCCGCGCCGAAGACTTTCGGCAGGTACAGCGCGAGCATGTCGAGGGTGGCCGAGACGCGCTGCAGGCCGAGGGATTCGGCAGCGGAAACCAGGAATACCAGCAGCACGAACCAGTAGATGATCTTGCCGATCAGTGTCGACACGGGCACCTGGATGCCGGCGCGGGCCAGCAGCTTGGTCAGGCCGGTACCGGCCATCAGGCGATCCAGGCCGAGCTTGGCGAGCAGCTTGGACAGCAGCGCGTCGAGCAGTTTGGCGACGACGAAGCCGAGCAGCACGATCACCAGCGCGGCGAGCAGGTTCGGAATGAACCCGGCCAGCTTGCCCCACAGGGTGTTCATGGCGGTGAGCAGGCTTTGCGTCCAGATGTCGAATTGCATGTTCAATCGGCCTTGTCAGCGGAAGGGGCGGAATTCTGCGCGTGGCGCGAGACGGGTGCAAGGTGTGCGGCGCCACGGCTCACGCCAATGGACAGGGCCTGGAACCAGTGCCCCATCAGGCTGAACAGATCACCGGCGCCGACCTGGCGGTTGGCGGTCTTGAGCACGCGATCCAGACGCGAATCGTCGCCCGGTTGTTCCGGGGGCATTCGCAGCAGATCACGCAAGGATTCTTCAAATGGGTCGTGCATGCGCACCTCGCCTGTGTGAGGTGCTAGACGCCCCCAGCACCTCAAAAGTCACACCTAGAGCCAACGCATACGGCGGAAGATCCACCATTGGAAAGCCACTATCCCGAGGATCACCAGGCAGGCCACGGCGAAGCCGTAGGGTGCGCTGGAGCCGGGAATGCCGCCGACGTTGATGCCCAGGAGCCCGGTCACGAAGCTCATGGGCAGGAAAAAGCCGGTAATGATACCAAGCAGGTACATGGTGCGGTTCATCCGCTCGGTGATTCGACGATGTTCGGCTTCCTGGATCAGGCTGATGCGCTCGCGCACCAGCTCCAGCTCTTCCAGGTTGCGGGTCAGGCGGTTGTACAGTTCGTTCCAGTAGTCGGCGTCGTCGGCCACCGTCCAGGACGCCTTGTAGCGGATCATCTGCGAATAGATTTCCCGCTGCGGCGCCAGGTAGCGGCGGAGCCCCGCCGCACGGCGGCGCAACGTGCGCAGCTGGTGCTGATCGGGAATGCTGCGCTCGTCTTCCTCGATCGCCTCCTCCATGGCGTCGAGCTGGTCGGCCAGCCCGCCGATCAGGGTGTCGACGCGGTCGGTGAGGTAGTGCGCCAGGTACAGCACCACTTCCGAGGCGGTCTTCGGGCCGGTTCCGGCATCCAGGTCGGCGCGCAGGTCGGCCACCGCCTTGAGCGGACGCAGACGCAGGGAGATCACCCGCTGCGATTCGGCGTAGACGCGCAGAGAGACCATGTCCTCCGGCACCGCCCCGGGGTTCAGGTTGACCCCGCGCAGGAACAGCAGCAGGCGCTCGCCACCCAGGTCCACCAGGCGCGGACGGGTCGCCTCCTCCAGCAGCAGGTCGCAGGCGAACTCGTTCAGCCCGCTGGATTCGCGCAGCCAGCTCTGGGCCTCAGGCACGCCGCGATCCCAGTGGACCCAGAGGCTCTCTTCCGGCTTCAGATCCAGTAGCGGCAGTTCGCTGCGATTGATCCGCCGGCCACCGCCGTGACCGTCCAGCACGAAGCCATCGATCAGTCCGCGTTCCGTGCCGCTTTCGTACTGCTGCATGCCCAATTCCTTCGTTCAGGATCGCCAGCGCGAGGCCCCATGAAAAATGCCGGAAGCTTTCGCTTCCGGCATTGACCCGGTCTTTTACTGGAAGGTTCGAATTATTCCGGCATTTTCAACGCTTTAGGCGAAACGATGATGCCGTTGTTGTCGGCATAGACGAATTCGCCCGGGCGGAAGGTGATGCCGCCGAAGGTCACCGCGACGTTCAGGTCGCCGATGCCGCGCTTGTCGGTCTTCATCGGGTGGCTGGCCAGCGCCTGCACGCCCAGGTCGGTCTGCGCGATCACGTCGACGTCACGGATGCAGCCGTACACCACGATGCCTTCCCAGCCGCTCTTGGCGGCCTTCTCGGCGAGCATGTCGCCCAGCAGCGCGCGGCGCAGCGAACCGCCGCCATCCACCACCAGCACCTTGCCCTTGCCGTCCTTCTCGACCTGCTCCTTGACCAGCGAGTTGTCCTCGAAGCACTTGATGGTGACGATCTCGCCACCGAAGGAGTCCCGCCCGCCGAAGTTGCTGAACATCGGCTCGACGACCTGGACCAGCTCCGGGTAGGCATCGCACAGATCGGGGGTGACGTAATGCATGGAGACGCTCCTCTTGATGAAATCCGCCAGGGTTTCAGGCCGGGATGTGACCGAAAGCCGCAATGGCGTCACAGTCTACTCCCTGCCACGCCAAGCTCAAGCCTGCGCCAGAGCGCCCTGCTGCTGGGGCAACGCCGAGTGTTCCAGCCAGTGCTGCAGCAGCGGCCAGACTTCACGCTGGGCGCCCTTGCTGATCAGCATCTCGACGTGGCCGAAATCCTCGGAGAAGCCATGGCGCCGCCCCAGGTGCAGGAACTCCCGGGTGTCGGAGCCGAACTGCTCCAACAGTTTGCGGCAGGCCCAGGCCGGGTCCTGGATGTCGCCATCGGAGCCGATGGCCAGCACCGGCACGACGACCTTCTGCAGCCCGCCCCACCAGTCGTTGTCCTTTTCGCCGAAGCGGCCGAACAGGCTGTACCAGTGCAAGGCCTCCAGTGCCAGGCCCAGCGGCTCGTCCTCCGGGCCACGCTTCAAGCGCGAACCGGACAGGCCGCCCATGCGCTTGAGCAGGAAACGCCCGCCCCAGGTCACCGGCGGCAGCTTCAATGGCCAGTAGGTACGGCTGATCTGGCTACCGCAGAGCGCGGCACTGGCGGCCTGCCCTGCGTCCAGGTAACCACCGCCCAAGGCCGCTGCGAGGGTGACTCCGCCCAGGGAATGACCGATCCAGTGCGGCGCCTGGCCGCTCTGCTCGACGACGAAGTTGGCGATGGCGGGAAGATCGAAGCGCGCGTAATCGGCCACGCGGTTGCGATCGTAGTCCTCGTTGCGCGGCGACAGGCCGTGGCCGCGCATCTCGGCGATCCAGACATCGAAGCCGGCGCGCGCCAGGTGCGCACCCAGGCCGATGCCCTTGGGCGAGAACCAGAAGCGCCGGTTGGAGAAGCTGCCATGCAACAGGATCACCGGCACGCCACGACGCCCGTTTGGACGACCGAGACGGGTGACCGCCAGCTCGACGCTCGAGTCCGGGCTGTTGTTGGGCTTGAGGCGGTAGACGTCTTCGGTGAGGTCGCCGCGCAGTTCCGCGCTGATCAGCGCGACGGGAAAGAGTTGACTGCTGCTTTGCATGGAATCGCTTGCATAAAAAAGGGCGGGTGAAATCACCCGCCCCCTTCAGGATGGTGAAGGAACCGTCAGGACTGCCCTTCGGCGAGGAAGAACCAGGTGTCCAGGACCGAGTCGGGGTTCAGCGAGACGCTCTCGATACCCTGCTCCATCAGCCACTTGGCGAGGTCCGGGTGGTCCGACGGGCCCTGGCCGCAGATGCCGATGTACTTGCCGGCACGGTTGCACGCCTGGATCGCATTGGACAGCAGCTTCTTCACCGCCGGGTTACGTTCGTCGAACAGGTGCGCGACGATGCCCGAGTCACGGTCCAGGCCCAGGGTCAGCTGGGTCAGGTCGTTGGAGCCGATGGAGAAGCCGTCGAAGAACTCGAGGAACTCGTCGGCCAGCAGGGCGTTGGACGGCAGCTCGCACATCATGATGACCTTCAGGCCGTTCTCGCCGCGCTTCAGGCCGTTGGTGGCCAGCAGGTCGACGACCTGGGAAGCTTCGCCGAGGGTACGCACGAAGGGCACCATCAGCTCGACGTTGGTCAGGCCCATCTCGTTGCGCACCTTCTTCATCGCGCGGCATTCGAGCTCGAAGCAGTCGCGGAAGGATTCGCTGATGTAGCGCGAGGCGCCGCGGAAGCCGAGCATCGGGTTCTCTTCTTCCGGCTCGTAGAGCTTGCCGCCGATCAGGTTGGCGTATTCGTTGGACTTGAAGTCCGACAGACGCACGATGACCTTCTTCGGCCAGAACGCAGCGGCCAGGGTGCTGACGCCCTCGACCAGCTTCTCGACGTAGAAGCCGACCGGATCGTCGTAACCGGCGATGCGCTTCTCGACGCTTTCCTTGATATCCGCCGGCAGGCTGGCGAAGTTCAGCAGCGCCTTGGGGTGCACGCCGATCATGCGGTTGATGATGAATTCCAGGCGGGCCAGGCCCACACCTTCGTTCGGCAGCTGGGCGAAGTCGAAGGCGCGATCCGGGTTGCCGACGTTCATCATGATCTTGAACGGCAGCTCGGGCATGGCGTCGACCGAGTTCTGACGGATGTCGAAGCCCAGTTCGCCTTCGTAGATCATGCCGGTGTCGCCTTCGGCGCAGGACACGGTCACACGCTGGCCGTCCTTCAGCGCCGCGGTGGCGTTGCCGCAACCGACGACTGCCGGGATGCCCAGCTCACGGGCGATGATCGCCGCGTGGCAGGTACGGCCGCCACGGTTGGTGACGATGGCGCTGGCGCGCTTCATCACCGGCTCCCAGTCCGGGTCGGTCATGTCGGAGACCAGCACGTCGCCCGGCTGGACCTTGTCCATCTCGGAAACGTCGTGGATCACCTTCACCGGGCCGGCGCCGATGCGCTGGCCAATGGCACGGCCTTCGACCAGGACCTTGCCCTTCTCCTTGAGCAGGTAGCGTTCCATCACGTTGGCGCTGGAGCGGCTCTTCACGGTTTCCGGGCGGGCCTGCACGATGTACAGCTTGCCGTCGTCACCGTCCTTGGCCCACTCGATGTCCATCGGACGCTCGTAGTGCTTCTCGATGATCAGCGCCTGCTTGGCCAGCTCGGTCACTTCAGCGTCGGACAGGGCGAAGCGCGCGCGGTCGGCCTTCTCGACGTCGACCACCTTGACCGACTTGCCGGCCTTGGCTTCTTCGCCGTAGACCATCTTGATGGCCTTGCTGCCCAGGTTGCGACGCAGGATGGCCGGGCGGCCGGCTTCCAGGGTCGGCTTGTGGACGTAGAACTCGTCGGGGTTCACTGCGCCCTGTACCACGGTCTCGCCGAGGCCGTAGGCGCCGGTGATGAACACCACGTCACGGAAACCGGATTCGGTGTCCAGGGTGAACATCACCCCGGCGGTGCCGGTTTCCGAGCGGACCATGCGCTGCACGCCAGCGGACAGGGCGACCAGCTTGTGGTCGAAGCCCTGGTGCACGCGGTAGGCGATGGCACGGTCGTTGAAGAGAGAGGCGAAGACTTCCTTGGCCGCGCGGATCACGTTGTCCACGCCGCGGATGTTCAGGAAGGTTTCCTGCTGGCCGGCGAAGGAAGCGTCCGGCAGGTCTTCGGCGGTGGCGGAGGAACGCACGGCCACGGCCATGTTGTCGTTGCTGCCGGCCATCTCGGCGAAGGCCGTGCGAATCTCGGCATTCAGACGCTCGGGGAACTCGGCATCCATCACCCACTGGCGGATCTGCGCGCCGGTCTTGGCCAGGGCGTTGACGTCGTCCACGTCGAGGGCGTCGAGGGCTGCGTGGATGCGCTCGTTCAGGCCGCTCTGTTCGAGGAAGTCACGGTAGGCCTGGGCGGTAGTGGCAAAGCCACCCGGTACGGAAACGCCGGCACCGGCGAGGTTGCTGATCATTTCGCCCAGGGATGCGTTCTTGCCCCCCACAGTTTCGACATCGTGGACGCCGAGCTTATCGAGGGAAACTACGTACTCTACCAAGGTGATCTCTCCACTAAGTGTTGGAAAAGGTCATACAAGTCGGTGCGCTCCCACCCTTCTGGCCGGAGCCGGAAAAATGGGTGAGAATGCCCCGGCAAAGGGCCTAGCAAACGTGGGGCCTATCATAACCAGGATTCGATCCTACCTATAAGGCCCGCAGCGCACATGAAACGAACTGCATTCTTCATTTCCGACGGCACCGGCATCACTGCCGAAACCCTCGGCCAGAGCCTCCTGGCGCAGTTCGAGAACATCAACTTCACCAAACTGACGCGACCTTACATCGATACCGAAGAAAAAGCGCGCGTCATGGTACAGCAAATCAACCGGGCTGCGGAGGCGGACGGGGCGCGACCGATCATCTTCGATACCATCGTCAACCGCGAGATCCGTTCGGTCCTTGCCCAGTCCAACGGGTTCATGATTGACATCTTCTCGACCTTTTTGTCCCCGCTGGAGCAGGAATTATCCTCAGACTCCTCGTATTCCGTCGGAAAATCTCACAGCATCGGCCACAACCCGCACTACATGGAGCGGATCGATGCGGTGAACTTCGCCCTCGACAACGATGACGGCGCCCGCACCCACTACTACGACAAGGCCGACCTGATCCTGGTCGGCGTGTCGCGCTGCGGCAAAACGCCCACCTGCCTTTATATGGCCCTGCAGTACGGCATCCGCGCGGCGAACTACCCGCTGACCGAAGAGGACATGGAGCGCCTGCAGCTGCCCAACGCCCTCAAGCCCTACAAGCACAAGCTGTTCGGCCTGACCATCGACCCCGACCGGCTCACCGCCATCCGCCATGAGCGCAAGCCCAACAGCCGCTACGCCAGCTTCGCCCAGTGCGAGTTCGAGGTACGCGAGGTGGAAAGCCTGTTCCGTCGCGAGAACATCGCCTACATCAACTCCACGCATTTCTCGGTGGAGGAGATCTCCGCCAAGATCCTCGTCGAGAAGGGCGTCGAGCGCCGGCTAAAGTAGCGGCTACGCCCCGACAAGTCTCCCCAACCGACGGCCGGCATCACCGGCCGTTCGAGTTTCTGCAGCCTTTCATTCGGGCGCCTATCATTCTCCGAACCCGCGTCTTACCCGTGGCAGTTTTCACGGATCGGGCATTCCCCGGCACAGGAGAGCGCCATGCGAGAATGTCAGTACCTGATTCTGGTTGCCCTGTTGGCCCTGGCCGGTTGCGACTCGGGCGACAAGCCCGGCGCCAAGACCGCCGCCGCAGCCACTCCCCCCGCCAGCCCACCGGCTGCCACGGCTCCCCCTCCTCCAGCCCCGCCCGCTGCTCCGCCTGCCGTTGAACCGGCGGCTCCAGCCCTGGCCCCGGCGGCGGCACCCGCCGCACCCGCGCAGGCGGTGTTCAGCGTCGAGGAACTCGACCAGATGCTCGCGCCACTGGCGCTGTATCCCGACTCGCTGCTGGCGCAGGTGCTGATGGCCACCACCTACCCCGGCAACGTGGCCGATGCCGTGGCCTGGTCGAAGGCCAACCCCAAGGCGTCCGGCGATGAGGCGGTGAAGCAGGTCGCCAATCAGCCCTGGGACCCGAGCGTGCAGTCGCTGGTGGCCTTCCCCCTGGTGCTGGCCACCCTGGGGCAGGACCCGGTGTGGGTGCAGCGCGTCGGCGACGCCTTCCTCGCCCAGCCCGATGCGGTGATGGACTCCATCCAGCGCCTGCGTCGCCAGGCCCAGGCTGCCGGCAACCTGAAGTCCAACGAGCAGCAGACCGTCACGGTCCAGCCGGCCGCCGCGCCAGCGCCGGCGCAACCGGCATCCAGCGGCAGCACCACGGTCGTACAGCAGGCGGCACCGGCGCAGACCATCGTCATCGAGCCGGCCAATCCCCAGGTGGTCTACGTGCCCAGCTACAACCCCACCCAGGTCTATGGCACCTGGGCCTACCCGGCCAGCCCGCCGGTGTATTACCCGCCACCGCCCGAATACCCTGTAGCGACAGCGCTGGCCACCGGGCTGGCGTTCGGTGCAGGGGTGGCCATCGTCGGTTCGCTCTGGGGCGACTGCGACTGGAACGACCACGAGATCGACGTCGACGTGGAGCACTACAACAACTTCAACAGCAACATCAATCGAAACGTGAACCGCCAGTTCAACCAGAACATCAATGGCAACCGCGCCACCTGGCGCCACGACCCCACCTACCGCAACGGCGTGCCCTACCGCGACGCCGCCAGCCGCGAGCAGTACAGCCGCCGACTGGCCGGTGGCGAGCAGCGCGAGGGCATGCGCGGCTTCGACTCGGCCCGCGCCGAGGAGCGTTCGCGGGCGCGGGAAAGCCTGGCCCAGCGTGGCGTGGCACCAGCGATGAACAACGAGCAGGCGCGCCAGCGCGCCCAGGCCGCGACCCGCGACCTGCGCGACAACCCGCAGGCACTGCAGCGTGCCCAGCAAGGCAACCGCGAGCTACGCGACAACAACCAGGCCCGTGAACGTGCGCAAGCCGCCACCCGCGAACTGAACCGCAATCCGGACAACCGCCAGCGCGCCCAGAATGCCGTGCAGAACCGCAGCAACCAGGCGCAACAGCGGCCGCGGGCGCAGAACAACCAGCAGATTCGCGAGCAGGCTCGCCAGCAGCACGCCCGTGCCCAGGCCCCACGCAACAATGCCTTCGCCGGCGCGAACAACCCGCGACAGTCGCGCGAACTCGCCAACCGTGGCCAGGCCAGCCGCGCCGCCGCAAGCCGACCGCAGGCCGTACGCGCCGGTCACACCGTTCAACGTCCCGCCCGCGCGCCTTCGGGCGGCGGTCGGCGCCGCTAGGAGACGAGCCATGGCCATCGCATCGCGCCTGCTGGCGCTCGCCCTCCTCGCCGTCCTGCCCACCAGCCTGCTGGCCCAGGACAGCTTCCCCACCCCTGACGCCGCCGCCGAGGCCTTCATCGCCGCACTGGGTACCGAGAAGGCCGACCCGGAACGCCTGGCCGCCCTGCTGGGCAAGGACTGGCACACCTACATCCCCACCGCCGGCATCGACCGCAGCGAGGTAGATGCCTTCCTCGCCCATTACAAGGACAAGCACCAGATCGAGCAGGACAATGCCCACCTCGCCCACCTGGTAGTCGGCAACGATCCCTGGACGCTGCCCTTGCCCATCGTCCACGCGAAGAATGGCTGGGCGTTCGACGCCAAGGCCGGTGGCGAGGAAATCCGCATTCGCCGTATCGGCCGCAACGAGGAGTCGGCGCTGGAAGCCGTGCAGGCGTACCACGACGCGCAGCTGGACTACGCCGAGGTCGATCGCAACGGCGACGGCGTCCTCGAATACGCCCGCCAGTTCGTCAGCAGCGACGGCCAGCATGACGGCCTGTACTGGCCGGAAGAGGTCGGCGGCGAGGAGAGTCCGCTCGGCCCGCTGTTCGGCGATGAGCTGCCCGGCGACGGCTGGCATGGTTACCGCTATCGCATCCTCACCGCCCAGGGCCCTTCCGCCCCCGGCGGCGCCTACGACTACCTGATCGGCGGCCGGATGACCCGCGGCTTCGCCCTGGTGGCCTGGCCGGTGAAATACGGCGATACCGGGGTGATGAGCTTCATGATCAGCCACGACGGCGAGATTTTTTCCCGCAACCTGGGACCGGACAGCGCGAAGATCGCCATGAAGATGACCCGCTTCGACCCGGACAGCAGCTGGACGGAGGTCACCCCGCCCGAGGCGAAGCCCTGAATGCCGCGCTGCCGGGCCGTCCACGACCCGGCAGCGCGGCGGCTACGCCTGGCGGTGCCACTCGCCAAGCTGTCATTGACTTGTCACTGATCCTTCACCGACCCACCCTTAGCCTGAAACAAATAGCCTGCCAAGGCGTCAACCGGCTGTCGCCAGCGAAAAACCACATGATAGAATTCGCCGCGCTATTGCCTGGCGTCACCAGGCCACGCCGGCCAGCCTGCCGGCCACAGCCACATGGGGTGACGACCGGGGCGTTTCTTTTCAAGGCTTTGCGGCCCCTCACTCATCAAGGCCCATGAGACTCAAGCCCCCAGCCCTACTGCTGCTGGTCAGCACACTCTTCTTCTGCAGCCTCGGCATGGCCGCCGGCAAGACCGTGTATGGCCTGAACGAGTACGCCCGCATCGACGATCCGGATATCGAACTGGCCGCCAAGCTCGACACCGGCGCCAAGACCGCCTCCCTCAGCGCTCGCGACATCAAGCGCTTCAAGCGCGATGGCGAGACCTGGGTGCGCTTCTACCTGGCCACCGATACTGCCGACAGCCAGCCGATCGAGAAGCCGCTGGCGCGCATCAGCAAGATCAAGCGTCGCCACGGCGACTACGATCCCGACGAGGGCAAGGCCTACACCGCCCGCCCGGTGATCGAACTGCAGCTGTGCATGGGCAAGGCCCTGCGCACCATCGAAGTGAACCTTACCGACCGCAGCGCCTTCCAATACCCGCTTCTGATCGGCTCCGACGCCCTCAAGCGGTTCGGCGCGCTGGTCGACCCGAGCCTGAAATACGCCGCCGGCAAGCCCGGTTGCCAACCCGTAGCGAAACCTGCCGAGTAATCCCATGCGCTCTCTTACCCTGCATCTGAAGGTCCTGATCGCCATCCTGCTGACGCTGGGCG
Source organism: Pseudomonas sp. CAN1 (assembly GCF_030462585.1). Taxonomy (GTDB): domain Bacteria; phylum Pseudomonadota; class Gammaproteobacteria; order Pseudomonadales; family Pseudomonadaceae; genus Pseudomonas. Next base: position 105,969 of record NZ_JASMRU010000011.1, read on the forward strand.
TCGCGATCACCGCCTACCAGATCTTCGTCCTCGGCATTCCCATGACCGAAGCCGAGACCGACGACCTGTGGAACATCGACGCCAAGGTCGAGTTCGTCGCCACGCCGAAGACTCCGGTGAAGGTGCAGATGTTCGTGCCGCCGCTGACCCAGGATTACGTCAGCCTCAACGAGAGCTTCGTCTCCAACAACTACGGCGTGGGCATCAACCGCGCCGACGGCAACCGCAAGGTGACCTGGTCGTCGCGTCGCGCCAGCGGCCAGCAGACCCTCTACTACCGCCTGGTACTGACCAAGCGCTTTGCCGGCGCCGCCGCCGAGAAGGCCAAGGAGAAAGGCCCGATCTTCCGCGACAGCCTGCCCCTGGAAGGCCCGGACAAGATCGCCGCCGAAGCCCTGATCGCGCCGATCCGCCAGCACTCGGCGGACGTCGAGACCTTCGTCAGCGAAGCGATCAAGCGCGCCAACAACCTCAACGACGACAACGTCAAGCTGCTGCTGGCCGGCGATACCAGCCTGGACAAGCGCTCCCACGTGGTCGAGACCCTGCTCGCGGTGGCCCACGTGCCGCTGGAGCGCGTGCACACCATCCGCCTGGTCGCCAACCAGCCGCAGCAGCCCGAACTCTGGCTGCGCAGCTACAACGGCAAGGAATGGCTGTACTTCAACCCGGAAACCGGCGAGCGCGGGCTGCCCGCCGACCGCCTGATCTGGTGGCTGGGTGACGAAAGCCTGCTGTCCATCGAGGGCGGCAAGAAGGCCCAGGTCAACTTCAGCCTGAACAGCAGCGAGATGAACGCCATCCGCCTGGCCAAGCTGTCCGACGAGAACACCGACGCCGCGTTCCTCGAGTACTCGCTGTACGGCCTGCCGCTGTCCACCCAGCAGACCTTCCAGATCATGATCATGATCCCCTTCGGCGTGCTGGTGATCCTGATCCTGCGCAACCTGATCGGCGTGCAGACCCTCGGGACCTTCACTCCAGTGCTGATCGCCCTGGCCTTCCGCGAGACCGGCCTGCAGTGGGGTATCGGCCTGTTCACCGTGATCACCGCGCTGGGCCTGTCGCTACGCTCGTACCTGGAACATCTCAAGTTGCAGATGCTGCCACGGCTGTCGGTGGTACTGACCTTCGTGGTGGTGATGATCGCCGCCATCAGCCTGCTCAGCCACAAGCTCGGCTTCGAGAGCGGCCTGTCGGTCGCCCTGTTCCCCATGGTGATCCTGACCATGAGCATCGAGCGCCTGTCGATCACCTGGGAAGAACGCGGGGCCGCCCACGCCATGAAGGCCGCCATCGGCACCCTGTTCGCCGCTGCCCTGGCGCACATGCTGATGCGCGTACCGGAACTGGTGTACTTCGTGTTCACCTTCCCGGCCGTGCTGCTGATCCTGGTGTCGTTCATGCTGGCGATGGGTCGCTACCGCGGTTACCGCCTGACCGAACTGTTCCGCTTCAAAGCCTTCCTCAAGGACTAAGCCATGTTCGGCCTGATCAAGCGATGGAAAGCCCTGGAAGCCCTCGGCATCATGGGCATCAACCGACGCAACGCGGACTACGTGCTCAAGTACAACCAGCGGCACCTGTTCCCGATCGTCGACGACAAGATCATCACCAAGCAGCGCGCCATCGAGGCGGGGATCAACGTTCCGGAAATGTACGGGACCATCTCCACCGAGAAGGAAATCGAGCGCCTGCCGGAGATCATCGGCGAGCGCAGCGACTTCGTCATCAAGCCGGCGCAGGGCGCCGGCGGCGACGGCATCCTGGTGATCGCCGACCGCTTCGAGGGCCGTTACAAGACGGTCTCCGGGCGGATCATCAGCCATGAGGAAATCGAGCATCAGCTCTCCAGCATCCTCACCGGCCTGTACTCCCTGGGCGGCCACCGCGACCGCGCGCTGATCGAGTACCGGGTGACCCCGGACCAGATCTTCAAGAGCATCAGCTACGAAGGCGTGCCGGACATCCGCATCATCGTGCTGATGGGCTACCCGGTGATGGCCATGCTGCGCCTGCCGACCCGCCAGTCCAACGGCAAGGCCAACCTGCACCAGGGCGCCATCGGCGTCGGTGTGGACCTGGCCACCGGCCTGACCTTGCGCGGCACCTGGCTGAACAACAAGATCAGCAAGCACCCCGACACCACCAACGCGGTGGACGGCGTGCAGCTGCCCTTCTGGGACGGCTTCATGAAGCTCGCCGCCGGCTGCTACGAACTCTGCGGCCTGGGCTACATCGGCGTGGACATGGTGCTGGACCAGGACAAGGGCCCGCTGATCCTCGAACTCAACGCCCGCCCCGGCCTGAACATCCAGATCGCCAACGACTGCGGCCTGACCCTGCGTACCCATGCCGTCGAGGCGCATATCGCCGAGATGGAAGCCAAGGGTGTGAAGGAAACGGTAGAGGAGCGTGTGCGCTTCGCCCAGGAGCTGTTCGGCCACGTACCGCCGAAGGAAATCTGAGGCGCCCTGCCCCACGAAAAAGCCCGGCGATTGCCGGGCTTTTTCTTACCTGTCGCAGTTGCCTGCAGTTACGTAGGGCGCATAACGCCAGCGGCGTTATCCGCCGATGCGGCGGATAACCCGTGCCGGGTTATGCGCCCTACATAGCCGCCGTGAGCGCCGGTGTGTGTCTGTAGGAGCGAGCTTGCTCGCGAACGGATTTCCCTTTGACGCCGGTGTTGGGCGGTTCGCGAGCAAGGACTGGGCGTCCCCCTCGGTCCTACGAAAAAACAAACCAGCCCGCCGTGGTCGGAGCGTGCGTAGGGCGCATAACGCCAGCGGCGTTATCCGCCGATGCGGCGGATAACCCCTGCCGGGTTATTCGCCCTACAAACCGCAATGAGCGCCAGCGTGTATCTGTAGGAGCGAGCTTGCTCGCGAACGGGTTTCCCCATTGACGCTGGCGTTGAGCGGTTCGCGAGCAAGGACTGGGGCCCCTCGATCCTACGAAGAGCAGCAAGGCGCGGCCGGAGTCAGCGCACCACCGCCAACTCGAACCCGCCCTGGTCGCCATGCTCGCGCACCTTCATCCCCGCCTCGTTCACCGCCAGGTCTTCCAGCGGGCGTTTGTAGGGTTTGTTGTCGAGGGTCTGCAGGCTGCGGTCCTCGTCCGTGGTGAGCAGCAGGACGTAGCGTTCGCCCTGGTTGGCGCGCACCGGCACCGTGCCCTCGATGAAGGCGTAGCGGTACCAGGTCTCCGGGTTGAGCTTGTACACCGCATCACTGACCAGGCGCGTCGGCCGCTTGTGTTCGTCGAGGAACAGCAGCGACGGATAAACCACCTGGTGGTTGGCGAAGCTGCGTACGCGCAGGCCGTAGACCCGCTGGGAGCTGGGCAGCTTCATCGCCACGTAGTAGCTCTTGCCCATGGGGAAGTCGAAGCTGGGCGAAAACCGGTTCAGTTCCTCGTAGCGTGGTTCCTCCACCGATAGCTCGGTGAAGTCGCCATCGCCCATCTGGTCGCAGCAGCGCTGCTGCAGGTCGACGTAGAGGTCATCTAGGGTCTTGCCGCTGCCCTGCAGCAGCGCCTTCATGGCGTCGGTCTGCTCACCCATGCCGTCCAGCCCCGGCAGGTTGCTCGGGCGGGCCTTCAGGTCGATCTGCCGGCCCTCGGTGAAGGCGATGTGGCTGCCGCCGTCATCGTGCTGGCGGAAGGTCGCGGCGCGCTGATCGGCAGTGATCGGCGAGTTGCGCACCTGGCCCTTCTCGTCCACCCAGGTGAAGTACGGGCTACCGTTCTCGCTGCGGACGAAGCCGCGGTCTTCGTAGGATTCGGCGTCGATGTACTCGGCCGAATGGTCGCCGTTGGGCAGCACGTAGTCGGCCTTGCCCGACGCCACCTGGCCGGCGGCGTAGAAGCTGTTCTGCAGGTTGCCCTGGGCATCCACCCAGGTGAAATAGCGCCGCTTGCTCTCCCCCGCCGGCCGGCTGCCCGGCCACTGGGTGGCGCTCAGGTCGACCAGGCGGTTGCGGTCGCTCTGGTCGATGCGCTTGTCGGCCTGGCGTTGCTGCTGGGCGTAGTTGGCGTCGACGAAGGTGTTGTGTACCTGGCCGCTGTCGTCGATCCACGACAGGTAGCGCCCAGCCGCGGACTGCACCGCCGGAGCGAGCGCGCCGCCGGCAGCGAGGCAGGTGATCAGGAGGGTCAGCCTGCGCATGTCGATTGCCCTCAGAAAGTGGTGCGGTAGGTCATGGCGAACACATAAGCCTTCACCGTGGTGTTTACGTCAAGGCCGCCGTAGGGGTTGTAGACCAGGTTGTCGATGCCGGTGCAGTTGACGTTGCAGCTGGTGCCCGACTTGATGCTCTGCTTGGAGACGAAGTAGTTGAAACCCAGGTCGATCACCGTGTCCTTGTCCCACTGGTAGCCCAGGCCCAGGCCGTAGAGGTTGGCGTCGCCGATGGGCACCAGGGCGTCGGCCTTGTCCTTGGGAATCGCCGAGGGCCGGTATTCGTAGCCGGCGCGCAGCTGCAGGCGGTCGTTGACGTCGTACTGCATGCCCATGGCGTAGCTCCAGGTGTCCTGGTAGCCGCGGTCGAGGATGATGCTGTGGTCGGTGGCGCCGTTGGGTGCGAAGTTCTTGGCGATGCGCAGCAGGTCCAGTTCGCGGTCGAACTCGATCTCGAACTTGTTCCAGTCGCTGTAATCGGTCCACTTCAGGTCGACGTTGAACTGCCACTTGTCGAACGGGCGCAGCTTGATGCCGGTGGAGAAGCTGTCCGGGTTGACCAGCTTCATGGTCGCCACGCCGTGCTCCTCGTCGGTGTTGCCGTAGGGGAACAGCGGGCTGAGGAAGGCGCCGAACACCGAGCTCTGCAGCCCGGACCAGAAGCCCTGCCAGTCCTTGGTGTAGTCGACGCGGTACTTGCCCTTGAGCTTCATGCGCGACTCGCTCTGGTAGGTCGCGCCCCAGGCGAACCAGTCGTAGGGCTCCCAGAGCACGCCCAGGTTGAAGCTCGGCGAGAGGGTCTGCTGCATGTCCAGCTTGAGGTTGGCCAGCGACTCGTAGGGGCCGATGCGGCCGCCGCAGACGTTGAACACCAGCTCGACGATTTCCTGTGCGCCGGGCACGCAAGTGGTGTCGTGCAGGGTCTGCAGCAGGCCGGTGAGCAGGCCCGGGTTGCGGAAGTCGGTGTCCAGCGCCATGGCCTGGTGGGAGAAGCCGACGCTCAGGCCCACCGACAGGTCGTTGTTGACCTCGTAGCCCACCGAGGGCGAGAAGTAAGTGATGCGCTGCAGCGAGACACGGCGCCCTTCGAAGCGTGCCGGGTCGCTGTCCGAATCCCGCGAGTAGCCCAGCGCCTGGGGCGCATAGACGTTGGTGGCGAAGGTGAACTTGGAGCCCGGCGGGTTGATCGACAGGCCCGCCAGCGGTGCCACCAGCAGCGGCATGTCGGTCATGCCGCCAACGCCCGGCAGGTACATGGTCGGGGTCAGGGTGCGGCTGCTCTCGCCGGCCACCGGATCGTCGTCCAGGCCGAAGGAGGAAGAGCCGTAATCCGGCGGCGCGTGGAAGCCGGCGCGGATATCCATGACCCCGGTGATCAGCTTGAGCTGCGTCTGCCGGCCCTTGAGCTTGGTCAGGGCGGCGGGGTTGTAGTGCACCGCGTCGATGCCGGTGGAGTCGGCCGTGACCGCGTTGGCCATGGCCATGGCCTTGGGGTTGCCGATGGTCAGATCGTTAGCCAGTTGGGCAAAGGCCGGCGTCGCACAGCCAAGACTCACCCCTGCCATCGCCACCGCGAGGGGCGAAATGCGCATAGTCATGTGTTGGTCGCTCGTCGGTTACTGGGCCTTGAGGCCTTGGATATCCAGGGGTAGAGAGAGCCCTAGCAGTACATCCGGCGAGTCTTCGGTCAGACCGAAACCGGCGTTCACGTTGACGATGTAATCGGGTGATGTTCGCAGGCCGAGCGAGAAGTTCATGATCGCGCTGGTCTGCTCCGGCGCCTCCACCGAGCGGTCGTTGAAGTAGTACTTGTTCTTGAACGAGTAGGCCATCTGGTAGGAAGTGGCCAGCGACACGTCGTAGGACAGCGCGTAGGCCATGCCCATGGCGAAGTTGATGGTGTCGCCCGGCACCACCTTCTGCAGCTCTTCGCCGTACTGGTTCTGATGGATGTTGTCGACCTTCATGTTGTAGGTGTAACCCAGCGAGCCGTAGAGCACGACCGGGTCGATCACGTAGGACATGTTGGCGCCGCCACCCAGGCTGTAGTAGCCGGCGCCGGTGGAGACGTCCTTCTCCACGTTGGTGTCGTAGGGGCTGTCGCCGGTGGGCAGGCCGAGGGTCGCGTACAGCGTGGTGACCGGGGCGCCGCGACGCGCCGCCCATGGCTGCCAGCGCAGCGTCGTGGAAATGTCACCCAGGCTGTAGGCGTGGATGTCGCGCTCGGTGTCGTACTTCGCCACGAACGGCAGGCGCATGCTGAAGGTCAGGTTGTCCCAGATGCCGTAGTCGAAGGTGAACGAGTTGGTGAACGTGTGCTGGGCCTCGCTCTGGGCCAGCACGCTATAGACGTTTTCACCGCTGCGCACGGCCTGGATGCGGGTGTCGCGCATCAGGGTGTAGTCGAATCCGTAGGTGAGCTGCCGCTCGCCCTTCTTGAGCAGGGTGTAGCTCTTCTCGGCGGCCTGGAATACCTGTTCCAGCGCCTTGGCGCTGTCGGCGTCGGAGTCTTTCTTGGCCAACGCATCGCGCGCGTCGTCGGTCGTCGCTTCTTCGGCCTGTGCGCCGAAGCTGGCCAGCCAGGCCAGGGCGGCAATGCACGCAAACCCCTTCAAATCCATCTCGCTATCCCCTGGTCTTGTTCTTATTCGTCTGGGCCGATCGGGCAATCACTTGCGCCGGATGTGCTGCACATCCCCCTTCGAGGCGGCTTCGCCAATCTGGTTCTGGGTCACCTTGCTCATCTCCGGGAACTCACGGAAAGCCAGCAGGCTCACGGTGCGGTCGTCCACCAGGCGCATGTCGGCCTCCTTCAGCTCCAGGGCATTTTTCGGCTCCTGGCCGCTGGGGTAGATCACGAAGAGCACGTTCTGGTCCCAGATTTCCTCGAAACGGGCGCGGGTGAAACTGATGTTGCCCAAGGCGGGATCGGCAACGAAGACGTGGTCGTTGTAGACGTCACGGACCACGACGAAATGCTTGAAACCGGCATAGTGGATCGGCACCAGCGCCGGGTGTTCGAGCGAGTCCAGGTCGGAGAACTCGGCACGGAAGCCACCGCTCTTGTATCCGAGTGCGGCGGCGTAGCGCTTCATGTCCAGAAGCGAGAAGCCACGGCGTTCGACGATCTTGTCGGCCTCGCCGTACTTGATCAGGCCCTCCATGACCTGGCGTTCTTCGAGGTTGCGCCCCAGGTAGTAGTCGAGCAGCGTGGTCAGCGCCGCCGAGCCGCAGCTGTAGTCGTAGGCCTGGCGGATGACGTTGCGGAACTGCACCTGGCTCATCGGTTCGAGCTGTACCGATTCGCGGAACGGGCCGTTGGGCGTGAGCGGCTGCGAGATGTTCACTGTGCCCTGCTGTTGCGGCTTGGTATCCACGGCCTGGGTAAAACCGAACAGGCCCAGCAGGCTTCCCAGCAGAATCTCGAACATCCAGCCCCTCTCTCTTCATTCCTGGAAGAACCTTGCCGGCAGGCGCCGGCAAGGGTTACCGCGCTACAACCTCGGGATCAGTGACCCCAGACCTTCACGGTCGAACCAGCCAGGTTCAGGTTGGAAACGGTCAGCGAGCCGATGCTCGCGCCGTTGGTGCCGACCTTGACGGCGTCGACGGTCACGTCGCCGGTCACGGTGGGCAGGCCGATGGCGAGCTGCTGGGTAGCAACAGCGGTGCCGCCGCCAGTCGGGGTGATGTTGGTGGTCACCACGTCGATGGTCATCGGGGCGTTGTCGGCGATGGTCACGCTGGGCAGGTGGATACCCTGCAGGACCAGGGAGCCGCCGCCGGTGTCGGCGTCCTTGTAGGTGACGGCGCCGATGGAGGCGTTGAAGGTACCGGAAATGCTGATGCCATCCTGGCCGGTGATACCGGACAGTGCAGCGTCATCCATGGATTTCATGTCGGCATGTGCCAGGAACGGAGCGGCCAGAACTGCGCTTGCAAGAACCAGTTGCTTGATTTTCATTGTTATAACTCTCCAGTGTTCAGGTGGGGTTGCCCCAGGCACTGCAAGGGGCGTCCTACCCCGCTGCAGGTTGACCGGCTGATGCCGATCCTCCAGACCCACGGCTTCTTCCCTAGGCGCCGTGGGCATGGATTCGTGAAGCACGAAGCTTCGCGTCCTGATCTCCAAGCTACTGACCCGCCGTGAACCTGCCAGCCCATCCAAGGGATGGCGCAAAACCCACCGTCTGACTCAAGCTTCGCTCAACAACCCCAGACTCTTCCCCTTGAGTACTGCCTGGGTCCGACTGCGCACGCCGAGCTTGGCGAACAGGTTGTGCAGATGCCACTTGATGGTGGCCTCCGACAGGTGCACCGCCTGGGCGATATCCCGGTTCGACAAACCCGCCGCCACGAGCCGCAGAATCTCCCGCTCGCGATGGCTAACATCTTGATTTTCATCGAAACTTTCTGGATCGACAGAGAGCCTGCGGCACTGTTCGCGAAGCAGTTCGGCCACCCCCTGCCAGGCCGACGCACGCTTGGGTTCGGCCGCTTTCCAGGCTTCCCACAGCGGCAGCAGCCACAAGGCGTCGTCCTGGAACAGCCGGCGGTAGCCGAGATTCCAGGCTTCTTCCAGGGTTGGGGCGAACAGGGCGAAGGCTTTTTCGCTGTTACCTTTCTGCCAATACGCCACAGAAAGTAACAGCGAAAGACGCAGCCGCCGGTCGCGCTGATAGGGCGTGGTAAAGCCCGCGAGGCAGGATTCCAGAGCCTGCTGCGCGCGCTCGGCGTGACGCTCGGAAAGCGCCAGGCGCGCCTGGGCCATGACCAGCGCCGCATGGGCGTCGGCGTAGCGTTCGGCATTGAGCCCGGACAGGTGCCGCGCCAGCTGCAGGCAGACTCGCTCGGCCTCGTTGGGCCGGCGCATCCACAGCAGCAGTTGCACCTTGCAGCTCATGGCCAGCGCATGCACCCGTTCGTAGCCCGGCGACTGCAGGCCAACCAGCCATTCGTCGAGCTGGGCCAGGCCCTGTTCGGCCTCGCCGGCGAAGAAACGCGCCCGCGCCATCACCAACTGGCCGCGGCTGATCAGCTCCACCGGCGTGGCGACGTCGCGCCAGGTGGTCGCCAGCGGCAATTCGGCGAGGATCGCGGCGTGGCGATCCTGCTCATACAACAGGTCGGCGTAGGCCAGGGACAGCGGTCCGCCGACCCGGCTGCGCCGACCGAAGACCCGCTCGACGCGGCTGCGCGCGCTCTCGGCGATGGTGCGGCCGCGCTCCAGTTCGCCGCGCTCCTTGCAGATAAGCGATTCGATCATGCTGACCACCACCTGCAGGTATTCGCTGTCCGCCATGCGCAGGCATTCGCGAGCGACGCCGATGGCATTGGCGGCCTCTGCATAGTCACCGAGCAGCGCGTAGGCAGCGGCCTGGATGCACGACAGGCTGGCGCGGAATACCGGCTGGTTGCCCGGCACCAGCGCCAGCCACTGGCGCGCCACCTTCAGGCAGGCTTCCAGCTTGTCCTGGTAGAGCAGCACCAGCGCCTTGAGCACCTGCGCCACCGCCAGCAGTTCGGCCATGCCGAAATGCCGGACCTTGCCTTGCCCTTGCAGCAGCCGGACGCTGAGCTCCTCGATCAGCGCCTCGGCCTCGGCGAACTTCTGCTCGAAGGCCAGCTGCCAGGCATAGAAGATCTGGAACACCGGATGCTCGCGGATCACCTCGGCGGGGATGCTGCCGAGCATGCCGAGGATGCCGTAGACACGGTTGCCGGCGATCAGCTTGGCGCCCTGGCGCTCCAGCAGGTCGGCGGCGAAGGCGTAGTCGCGGGCGCGCAGGGCGTACTTGATCGCACGGTCGGCCATGTCGCGGCTCTCGCACCAGCGCGCCGCCGCATGCAGCAGCGGCGTCGGATCGGAGTTGCGCGACAGGCGTCCCTGGAGGAATTCGGCGAACAGGTGGTGGTAGCGGAACCACTCGCGCTGGTCGTCCAGCGGAATGATGAACAGCTGCTCGTTCTGCAGCCGCATCAGCATGTCCAGGCCGTCGCGGCGACCGGTCAGGGCGTTGCACAGCTCGGCGCAGAATTCGTCGAGCACCGAGGTCTGGTCGAGGAACTGCTGCAGCGGTTCGGGTGCAGCAACTTCAGTTCGCTGTCGGTGAGCTGAAGCTGCTTGAGCTCGGTGAGGAAGGTGTCGGCTTCCTCGCGGGTCAGGCGCAGGTCGTCGCCGCTGAGGCAGAACGCCCAGGGCGCCAGGCCCGGCTCGTCCACCAGGAAGCGCGGGCGATAGCGGGTGCTGGTGACCAGGCGGATGTTTTCCGGCAGGTGCTCGATCAGGTAGCGCGCACCGTGGGCCAGGGCCGGGTGGCGAATCTGGTGGAAGTCGTCGAGCAGCAGGTAGAGCGGCCCTTCCAGCCGGCGCAGGTCGGAAAGGAAGGCGTCGATGATGCCTTCCAGCGGCAGGGTCATGTCCGACTGCAGCAGGTTGGAGGTGTTGGCGCCGAAGTCCTCCTCGACGCTGCGGATGCTCGCCACCAGGTACTGCACCAGGCGTTGCGGCTCACTGTCGCCTTCGTCGCAGGACATCCAGGCGACCTTGGCGCCGTCGGCCTTCAGGCGCTGGCGGAACAGGCTGAGGATGGTGCTCTTGCCGAAGCCGGCCGGCGCACTGAGGATCAGCACGCGCTGCTGGCGGTTGGCGTAGAGGCGGTCGATCAGGGCCCGGCGCGGCAGCAGCGAATCGCTGTCGGTGCGCGGCGGGAACAGCTTGGTGCGCAGCAGCGGCATGGGCTGCTGCGGCAGGGTGGTCAGGGTCGTCATGTCAGAGCAGACTCAGCTCGCGGGCACGGCGTATCGCTTGGGTCCGATTGCGCACCTTGAGCTTCTCGTAGATGTTGTGCAGGTGCCATTTGACGGTGCCCAGGGCCAGCGACAGCTGCTGGCCGATCTCCTCGTTGGAGAGTCCCTGGGCCGCCAGGCACACCACCTCGCGCTCGCGGTCGGTCAGACCTTCCTCGAGCACCTCGGGCAACCTGCGTGCTTCCTGCCCCGGCCAGACGGTCAACATTGCGCGAATGAAGACCTGCAGCGCCGGTTGTCGCTCGGTGGATTCCAGCTGCTGGAGCAACTGGCGAATCCCCTCGCCTTCCTCGATGAAAATGCTCCGCACCCCTTCCCGCTCGGCGCCGATCAGGCATTGGCCGAGCAGGCTGTGGGAGCGTTCCTGGTAGCCCAGGCGCTGGTAGCTCAGCGCCGCCAGCAGGTCCAGGCGCAGCCGTTGCAGGCCGTGCCAGCCCGGCTGGAGCATGCCGCGCAGCTGGGTGATCTCGTGCAGCGCCTCGCTGAAATGCCCGCGCGCCTGGAGCAGGCGGATGCGGCTGATGCCCTGCACCCAGAGCACCGGGTTGAACGGCATGTGCTTGTAGTGGCTGGCCAGCTTTGCCCAGTCGATCGCCTTGAGCCGCTGCTCGGCGCGCTTGCAGCGGTCGGTGGCGGTCTCCTGGAGGATCAGGTTGATCTCCTCGCCCACCGCCATGGCGAAGAAGCGCCAGGACTGGTTGCGCGAGGCCAGGGTCTGCATCAGCCCGAGGGTGGCCAGGGATTCCTTGCCGCGCCCCTGCAGGCGCTGGATGCGCGCCAGGCATTGCATGCCCTGGGCGTAGAGATCGATGGGATTGACCACGTCGACCCGGCCCAGCGCCCAGCGCAGGCGTTCTTCCAGGCCGTCCAGCTCGATGCGGTAGTAGGCCGTCAGCGCCTCGGCAATGGCCGGCAGCGCGAGGGCCTGGGAGCGTTTGTCGAACAGCGGCATGGCCTGCTCGCGGACGCGCTCGATGAGCATCTGCGCCTGCTTCACCTGGCCCTGCTCCAGCGCCAGCACCACCTCGATGGTGCAGGACTGCATGTGCAGGTAGCGGCCGTCGAGGAAGTGGTTGCGCTGCTGCGCCAGGCCCATCAGGCGCCGCGCCTGCTCGGCCTGGCCGCGCACCACCTGGGCGAACGCGGCGATCAGCAGGATGGCACCTTCGAGGAAGGCGGAGTTCTGCCCCAGCTGGCTTTCCACCCGCCGCGCCAGGGTGATGCACTGCTCCAGGTCGTCCTTCTGCAGCGCCAGTACAGCCTTCACCGCCAGCGCCGAGAGATACTGGTCGCCCATCGGGCCGCTGCCCTTGTGGTCGCCCCAGCGCGCCAGCAGCTCGTCGATCATGCGGTTGGCTTCGGGCAGGCTGAGCTCCGAGGCACGGGTCCAGACATCGCTGAGCACCAGGATCGGGTAGCGCTCGGCGATCTCGTCCGGCACGTGGCGGCGCCAGCGCGAGATCAGGTAGAGCTGGCCGCGGTTGATCAGCTCCAGGCCGCAGCCGTCCACCAGCGCGGCGAGCATCTCCGGGTCCTCGGCGAGGCAGGCGTGCTCGATGGCCAGGGTCGGCATGTGGTGGTTGGTGAACCACAGGCTGGCGTTGAAATGCAGCTGCTTGAAACGCTCCGGGTCGCGCTCGCGCAAACGGGCACGAAGGAAATCGGCGAACAGCTGGTGGAAGCGGTACCACTGGCGGTCACGATCCAGCGGCAGGAGGAACAGCTGCATGCTGTCCAGGTGCTCCAGCAGCGCCTGGCCGTCCTGGCGGCCGGTCAGGGTGTTGGCCAGGTCGCCATTCAGGCGGTTGGCGATGCCCAGCGACAGCAGCGCGTTCTGCACGTCCGCCGGCAGGCGTTCGAACACCGCGCGCAGCAGGTAGTCGCCCACCGCCGCCTTGTCGCTGCTCAGCAGCTTGAGGTCTTCGGGAGCACCGGGCTGCTGGCGTAGCCACAGGCTCACCAGATGTACCCCCGCCATCCAACCTTCGGTCTGGTTGTGCAGCGACTGCAGGCAGCTATCTTCGAGTTGCAGGCCATCGCGGGCCAGGTACTCGCGGGTTTCATCGCGGGACAGGCGCAGCTCGTCCTGGCCCACCTCCAGCAGCAGCCCCTTGGCGCGCCAGGTGGCGAGGTTCAGCGGTGGCTGGGAGCGGCTGCCGATGACCAGGGTGAGGCCGGGCGGCGCGTATTGCACCAGGCGATTGAGGCCGGCGAAAACGTCGGGGTGGGTGATCTCATGCAGGTCGTCGAGTACCAGCAGGACCTTGCGCTCGTCGCGGGAGAGGTCCATCAGCAGGCTTTCCATGACCGCGACCACGGGCACGCGCATGGTGTTGCGCACATAGCCCAGCGCGTCCTCGCCAACCCCGGGCACGGCGGTGGCCAGGGCCTGGATGAGCTTCAGGCAGAAGCGGCCGGGATCGTCGTCGTCATTGTCCAGCGACAGCCAGGCGACGCTGTGGCCCTGGCTGGCACGGGCACCGGCGAGCGCCGCCAGCGCGGTGGTCTTGCCGAAACCGGCGGGTGCGGAGAACAGCAGTATCGAGGCAAAAGGATGTCGGTCCAGGGCATTCTGGACCGCGGGACGAATCAAATAATCAGCAGGCACCCGAGGGGGTGTTAATCTGGAGCGCAGAAGGCTGCCGGCTGCGGGCTCGAGCACTACATCCACGGCCTGTATCCCTATGTCATTATCGTTGTTGGTACGGAGCATCGTCCGCGTGGGATTCGTCACTTCTTATCAGAATGCTTTTCCTACGTAAACTGAAGAAATAGCTCTAGGATCGATACTTCAGCCGACCTGATCACCCCATTTCCCTGCACGCTGTTACCCATGCCTGACTGTTTTCTGCACCCGCTTCCCTACCAGGAAGACCCGGGTGAACGCTTCTCCCTGATCCATCGCGCACCCGGCGCCGTCCTCCTGGATGCCGGTCGACCCATTGCCACACGTGGACGCTATGACCTTCTGAGCGCCTGGCCATTGGCAGAACTGGCACCGACCGCCGACGAATCGGCCAAGAGCTTTTTTGCTCGCGTGCGTACCGCGTTGCAGAGCCTGGGCGAAGCAAGAGTGCCCGGCAATCGCAAAGTGCCATTCGTCGGCGGAATGATCGGGTATCTCGGATATGACTTCGGCCGGCGCATCGAGCGCCTGCCCGCTCCGAACCACGACGACCTTGACCTGCCCGATGCGCGCCTGGGCCTGTATGCCTGGGCGCTGGTCAGCGATCACGACGAACGCAGCAGCCAGCTGGTGTTCCACCCGGCCCTGGCGCAGGGCGAACGGCAGCGGCTGATCGCGCTGTTCGAGGGTGCTGACGCAGGCACTGGCGATGATCAGGCGTTGCCACCCTTCCGCCTTGCCACAGCGTTCCGCCCTGACCTCAGCCGCGAGCAGTACCGCGATGCGCTGGAGCGCGTGCACGGCTACATCCTGGCCGGCGACTGCTACCAGGTGAACTACACCCAGCGCTTCCGCGCGCCCTGCAGCGGCTCGCCGTGGCTGGCCTACCGGGCGCTGCGCGAGGCCTGCCCTACGCCTTTTGCTGGTTACCTGGAACTGCCTGAAGGCGCTGTCCTCAGCCTGTCGCCGGAGCGCTTCATCCAGCTCCACGGCGGCCAGGTGGAAACCCGCCCGATCAAGGGCACCCGCCCGCGTGGCGAAACTCCCGACGCCGACCAGGCCAACGCCGACGCCCTGCTCGCCAGCGAGAAGGACCGCGCCGAAAACCTGATGATCGTCGACCTGCTGCGCAACGACCTGGGCCGCAGCTGCCACCCCGGCAGCGTGCGCGTGCCCGAGCTGTTCGCGGTGGAGACCTACCCCAATGTCCACCATCTGGTCAGCAGCGTGCGTGGCGAACTGGCGGCCGGCAAGGACGCACTGGACCTGCTCGAAGGCAGCTTCCCCGGTGGCTCCATCACCGGCGCACCCAAGGTGCGTGCCATGCAGATCATCGACGAGCTGGAACCGACCCAGCGCAGCATCTACTGCGGCAGCCTGCTCTACCTCGACGTGCGCGGCGAGATGGACAGCTCAATCGCCATCCGCACCGTACTGGTGAAGGACGGCCAGGCGAGCTGCTGGGCCGGCGGCGGCATAGTCGCCGACTCGAACTGGGAAGAAGAGTACGAGGAGTCGCTGACCAAGGTGGACGTGCTGCTGCGGACGCTGGAAAGCCTCTGAGCCTGGAGCGCCCCTTGTAGGAGCGAGCTTGCTCGCGAACCCGCCCAGCTCAGGCGCTGCCGGCGAATCTGTTCGCGAGCAAGCTCGCTCCTACAAAAAGCGGCTGCGGGGGAGTGTTTTCCGTAGGAGCGGACCTTGTCCGCGAAGTCTGTCAGGCCGGCCTGTCGGCCGGTTCGCGGATAAGATCCGCTCCTACAAGAAGCCCGCAAACGAAGCGCGGAAAAGAAAAAGCCCCGCATCTGCGGGGCTTTTTCGTCACAGCCAGTCTTACAGGCTGAGCGGGCGGTTGGACGCCTTGAGGAATTCCTGCTTCAGGTCCTCATAGGTGTGCACCGCCGGGAACTGCGGGAACTCGCGAATCACGTTATCCGGCGCGTGGAACAGGATGCCAGCGTGGGCCTCGGAGAGCATGGTGGTGTCGTTGTACGAGTCGCCAGCGGCAATCACGCGGTAGTACAGGCTCTTGAAGGCGATGACCGACTGGCGCTTCGGATCCTTCTGGCGCAGCTGGTAGCTGACGACGCGATCGGTCTCGTCGGTGATCAGCTTGTGGCACAGCAGGGTCGGGAAACCGAGCTGGCGCATCAGCGGCTGGGAGAACTCGTAGAAGGTGTCAGAGAGGATCACCACCTGGAAGCGCTCGCGCAGCCAGTCGACGAACTCCACCGCGCCTTCCAGCGGCTTCAGGGTGGCGATCACTTCCTGGATGTCGGACAGCTTCAGGCCGTGCTCGTCGAGGATGCGCAGACGCTGCTTCATCAGCACGTCGTAATCCGGAATATCGCGAGTCGTCGCCTTGAGCGCTTCGATACCGGTTTTTTCAGCGAAGGCGATCCAGATTTCCGGAACCAGAACCCCTTCCAGGTCGAGACAGGCGATTTCCACGAACGATTTCCCCGCAGGTTTGACTTGAGAGGCGGCACTCTAGCCGCTCGCTCGGGGCGGCGCAACGCGCCACTTATACCCAAACACCACAGTCCACCTTCCTGATGGTTATTTAGGGGCATATCCGCCTCTTTGCTACCATCGCGCCCACAGAGCGCCCTGCGCCAATAAAACTAGGAATACCGCCTGATGAGCCATCCGTTCGATATCGCGGAAATCGCCGCGAGCTATGCCAACAAATCCCCGCAGGATGTTCTGAAGCTCGCCTTCGAACACTTCGGCGACGACCTGTGGATTTCCTTCAGCGGCGCCGAGGATGTGGTGCTGGTGGACATGGCCTGGAAGCTCAACAAGAACGTCAAGGTGTTCAGCCTGGACACCGGCCGCCTGCACCCGGAAACCTACCGCTTCATCGAGCAGGTCCGCGAGCACTACGGCATCGCCATCGAGGTGATGACCCCGGACCCGCGCCTGCTGGAACCCTTCGTCAAGGAAAAGGGCCTGTACAGCTTCTTCAAGGACGGCCACGGCGAGTGCTGCGGCATCCGCAAGATCGAGCCGCTCAAGCGCAAGCTGTCCACCGTCAGCGCCTGGGCCACCGGCCAGCGCAAGGACCAGAGCCCCGGCACCCGCAGCCAGGTCGCCGTGGTCGAAGTGGACGGCGCCTTCTCCACCCCGGACAAGCCGCTGTACAAGTTCAACCCGCTGGCCAACATGAGCAGCGAGGACGTCTGGGCCTACATCCGCATGCTGGAAATCCCCTACAACAGCCTGCACGAGCGCGGCTTCATCAGCATCGGTTGCGAGCCCTGCACCCGCCCCGTGCTGCCCAACCAGCACGAGCGCGAAGGCCGCTGGTGGTGGGAAGAAGCCACGCAGAAGGAATGCGGCCTGCACGCCGGCAATTTGATCAGCAAGGCCTGACGCCTTACCCTTTGGCTGACGGAAACTTCTTAGTCAGCCCGCAGCCAGGATCGGACGCCTGCATGCCTGCGGCGGAGCCGATCCCATGCGCATCACCCTGGTGAAGAAAGTCCTGGCCGATGGCCAGGACTGCCGCAAATGCCGCGAAGTCCATGAACGCCTGGCCAAGGGCGGTTACCTGGAGCGCATCGACCGCACCCTGGTCGCCGACGAGCGCAACCCCGCCAGCACCGGCTGGCTGGTCGCTGCACAGTACGGCGTGGACACCGCGCCGTTCTTCGTCGTCCGCCATGATGATGGCCGCGAGGTCGTCTACACGGTGTTCATGAGCTTCCTCCACGAAGTGCTCGAAGGCCGTGGCGAACTGCCGCTGGACTCCCGCGAAGCCCTGGCCGAACTGGCCCAGCGCGACGACCTGGATCGCTTGTAAGCAGCCGGGCTGCAAGCGTCGCACTTGACGCTTTCTTGATGGCCGATCGGCCAGACTGTTTCCCCCTCCCCTGATGCACAAGGACGTTTCCCCATGGCCGACGGCTCGGATCGCACTCGTCCTCGCATTCCCGGCACCGTCTGGGCGCTGGGTTTCGTCAGCCTGTTCATGGATGTTTCCTCAGAACTGCTGCACAGCCTGCTGCCACTGTTCCTGGTCGGCAGCCTCGGGCTGAGCATGGTGATGGTGGGGCTGATCGAAGGTATCGCCGAAGCCACCGCACTGATCGTCAAGGTGTTCTCCGGCGCCATCAGCGACTTCCTCGGCCGGCGCAAGGGCCTGGTGCTGTTCGGCTATGGCCTGGCGGCGCTGTCCAAGCCGCTGTTCCCGCTGGCCAGTTCCGCCGAGACGATCTTTGCCGCACGTCTGCTCGACCGTATCGGCAAGGGCATCCGCGGAGCTCCGCGGGACGCGCTGATCGCCGACGTCGCGCCACCGTCGATCCGTGGCGCCTGCTTTGGCCTGCGCCAGTCCATGGATACCGTCGGCGCCTTCGCCGGCCCGCTGCTGGCCATCGCGCTGATGCTCTGGCTGGGCAACAACCTGCCGCTGGTGTTCTGGTTCGCCTGCATTCCCGCTGCTCTGGCGGTGCTGGCCATCCTGTTCTTCGTCAAGGAGCCGGAAGCCGCCGAAGGCACTCAGCGTTTCCGCTCGCCAATCCACGGCGATGCGCTGCGCAGCTTCCCGGCCCGCTACTGGTGGGTGGTCGGCATCGGCGCGGTATTCACCCTCGCCCGCTTCAGCGAAGCCTTCCTGGTGCTGCGCGCCCATGACATCGGCCTGCCCACGGCCTGGACGCCGCTGGTCATGGTGGTAATGGCCCTGCTGTTCATGCTCTCGGCCTACCCGGTGGGCTGGTGGTCGGACCGCACCGACCGCACCGGCCTGCTGGCCATCGGCATGCTCCTGCTGGTGGCCGCCGACCTGCTGCTGGCCTGGACCGATTCGACCGCCGGGCTGCTGCTCGGCGTGGCACTCTGGGGCCTACACATGGGCTTCACCCAGGGCCTGCTGGCGACGCTGATCGCCGACACCACGCTGGCCGACCTCAAGGGCACTGCGTTCGGCGTGTTCAACCTCGCCAGCGGCCTGGCCATGCTGCTGGCCAGCGTACTGGCCGGCTGGCTGTGGCAGAGCCTCGGCGCCAGTTGGACCTTCCTCGTCGGCGCGGCGCTGGCCTTCGTCGCCCTGCTGTTGCTGCGCTGGCGTATCCACTGAAGTCAGACATGAAAAAGCCCGGCATCGGCCGGGCTTTTTTCTGCTGCGTGGCGCGATCAGTAGACCGGCAGTTCGATGCCGTCGAACAGTTCGTCCAGCTCGGTCTTGTTGTGGCACTGCACGGCCTTGGCCAGCAGGTCGCGGGTCAGGTGCGGGGCGAACTTCTCGATGAAGTCGCACATGAAGCCGCGCAGGAAGGTGCCGCGACGGAAACCGATCTTGGTCACGCTGGACTCGAACAGGTGGCTGGCGTCGAGCATCACCAGGTCGCTGTCGAGCTTCGGGTCGACCGCCATGTGGGCGACGATGCCGACGCCCAGGCCCAGGCGCACGTAGGTCTTGATCACGTCGGCGTCGGCGGCGGTGAACACCACTTTCGGTACCAGGCCGCGCTGGTTGAAGGCTTCGTCGAGCTTGGAACGGCCGGTGAAGCCGAACACGTAGGTAACGATGGGCTGCTCGGCGAGCAGCTCCAGGGTCAGCTTCGGCACCTTGGTCAGCGGGTGCCCCTGGGGCACGATCACGCAGCGGTTCCAGCGGTAGCACGGCATCATGATCAGGTCACCGAACAGCTCCAGCGCCTCGGTGGCGATGGCGAAATCGACGGTGCCGTCGGCGGCCATCTCGGCGATCTGCATCGGCGTGCCCTGATGCATGTGCAGGGAGACGTCCGGGTACTGCTTGATGAAGCCGCTGATCACGCCAGGCAATGCATAGCGCGCCTGGGTGTGGGTGGTGGCGATGGACAGCGTGCCCTTCTTTTCGTTGGAGAATTCCTGGGCGATCTGCTTGATGCTCTCGACCTTGCGCAGGATCTCGCCGGCGGTGGTGATGATGCGCTCGCCGGCCGGGGTGACGCGAGTCAGGTGCTTGCCGCTGCGGGCAAAGACCTCGACGCCCAGTTCGTCTTCGAGCAGGCGGATCTGCTTGCTGATGCCGGGTTGCGAGGTGTACAGGCTTTGGGCGGTGGCCGAGACGTTCAGATCGTGGTGCGCCACTTCCCAGATATAGCGCAGTTGCTGAAGCTTCATGGACTTTCCTCGAAATGAATGTCGCGTCCCGCGATCAGGGGCTTTCGTTTTATAACCATATTAATGGTTTAAGGAATAAAACTAGACGTTTTTTTTCGCCCTGCATGCCATTCGTCTAAAGCCTTACGGAAATTCCGGGCTTGCCTGCCAGATCGTCATATAGCCCTTCAGCGGTGCTGCAGCATCGGCACCAGGTAGACCGGCACTTCGGCCAGCTGCACCAGGCGCCCCGAGGTGCGCCCCAGTGGCGTGTTCAGCCCTTCCCCATGGCTGTGGCTGCCGACCACGATGATGTCCACCGCCAGGCGCCGCGCCTCATCGAGGATCACCATCGGCGGGTCGCCCTGCACCACGCGCACCGAACGGATCAACTCGGAATCCTGGCGCGCCTCCCCCAGTTCGTCGCGAAAGCCTTCCATCACCCGTTGCTCGATGCTGCCCATGACGTTCGCCAGGCCATGGGTGCGCATCTCCTTGAGGGTGTCTTCGTCCAGGTAGGTCTGCAGCACCGAATCGGCGAACAACCCCAGCGGCTCGACCGCGTGCACCACGTAGAGCTCGGCGTTGTACGCGCGGGCCAGGGAAAGTGCGTGTTGCAGGACGTAGGGGGCGTAAAGGCCAAGGTCGGTGGCGTAAAGAATCGATCGAATCATGCGGCCTCCTCGACTGCCTGCGCGGCGGGGCCTATCCAGCAGCGTAGCAGGAGAACGGGAATCGCTCCCAGGTGGCCGGAAGTCGCGGCCAGGCGGCTATCCGCGGACTTTCTGCTCGTTGCTCACGCCATGGGGAACATGGCCGGTCGCCACCACCTCACGGGCCTTCTCGCAATGCCCCGGCTGGTCGTCGAAGAATACGTCGGCGGCGAAGGCTTCGAGGAAATCCGCCTTGTCCAGGCCGCCGAGGAACAGCGACTCGTCCAGGCGGATGTTCCACTCGCGCAGGGTGCGGATCACCCGCTCGTGGGCCGGCGCGGAACGTGCAGTGACCAGCGCGGTACGGATCGGGCAGGACTCCTGCGGGAAGGCCTGCTGCACCCGGTTGAGCGCCGCCAGGAACGGCTTGAACGGTCCACCACCCAACGGCTCGCGGGCGGACTCGCGCTCGTGGGTCTGGAAGGCCTCAAGACCGCCCTGCTGGAAAACCCGCTCGGCAGCGTCGGAGAACAGCACCGCATCGCCGTCGAAGGCGAAGCGCAGCTCACCGTTGGCCTCGCGGCGGGTGCCGCCGGAAAGGATGGTCGCTGCGGCGAAGCCGGCATCCAGCGCGCTGCGCACGTCGTCGATGTGGGTGGAGAGGAACAGGTGGCAGTTGAACGCCTTGAGGTACGGGTAAGGACTGCGGCCACCGACGAAGGCAGCGCGGGAGATGTCCAGGCCGTAGTGCTGGATCGAATTGAACACGCGCAGGCCGGTGTCGGCGCTGTTGCGCGAGACCAGCACAACCTCCACCGGCGCGCTGTCGGTGCCGCCGTTGAGGGCAAGCAGCTTCTGCACCAGGGCAAAGGCGTCGCCCGGCGGCAGGACTTCGTCCTCGCGGTCGATCTGGTACTGGCGATAGGCTTCGACGCCTTCGCTTTCATAGATCTGATGGCTTTCCCGCAGGTCGAACAGCGCCCGCGAGGAAATCGCCACCACCAGCTTGTCGCCCAGCCCTTTGGCCATGCCCGTCCCCCGGTCTGCGGCTCAGCGAGCCTGGTTGCGTGCGTCGATGAAACGCAACGCGCGGTACAGCGCCTCGATCTTCGGCAGCTCGCGCCCGGCCTTGCGCGCCGCTTCCAGCGGCGCGGCGTAGATCGCGCCCAGCTCCAGCGGTCGGCGCTGGGCAAAGTCATGGTACATGCTGGGCAGGTAGTCGGGCATGGCATCGGTGGAGCTGAGCATCGCGCCGACTATGCCCGGGGGCAGCGAGTGGCCACAGGCGGCGGCACCGGCGATGACTTCCTCCATCAGCTCGGCCACCAGGGCGCGGCTGTCGGGGTTGTCCATGATCGCCCGCGTGCCACTGTCGAGCAGCACGGAAAGGCCGTTGTAGGGAATGTTCCACACCAGCTTCTGCCAGCGCGCCTGCTCCAGGTTGGCCATGGCATTGGAGTCCAGGCCAGCGCTGCGGAACAGCGCTGCACCCTCCTCCACTATCGCTTGGCGCGCCTCGGCGTCCTGCGCTGCGCCCGAGTGATAGCCGATGTTCACCCCACCGAAGGCCTGGTGTTCGATGACGCCCGGCTCGGCGCGGTGCACGCAGATGAAGCACAAGCCACCCAGCAGGTGAATGTGCTCGGGCAGCAGCGCACGCAGTTCGTCTTCCACAGCGAGGCCGTTCTGCAGCAGCAGTACCTTCGCCCCCTGCGCGGCAGCCTGGGTGATCAGCGGCGCGAGGTCGGCGTTGCTGGTGGTCTTGGCACCGACCAGCAGCCAATCGCAGGGCGGCATCTTTGCCACGTCGTCGTAGGCGTTTACCGGCGACAGGCTCAGCACGCCGTGCACCTGGCTGTTCAGGCGCAGGCCATTCTGTGCGACGGCGGGATACTCGCTGCGTAGCAGGAAGTGCACGTCGTGGCCGGCACGGGCCAGCATCAGGCCGTAGAAGCCGCCGATGGCGCCGGTTCCGATGATGCCGATTCGCAGAGTGTTCAAGGCAGTTCCTCAGCAGGGCGCGACAGGGCTTCGCGCAGGGCTTGGGTCAGGGGTTCGGGGCGCAGCGACGCGTGAACGGGGCCGAGGAAACGGCCATCACGCACCAGGAACAGGGACGGCAAGTGGAAGACTTCATAGCGCTCGACCAGGCCGCCACTGTGCCCGGCGTCGATCCAGCACAGGCGGTCGATAGGCAGGGAAAAGCCCGGCAGCGCCTGCTTCGCCCAACGACAGGTCGAGCAGCCCTCGCCGGTGAACACCAGCAACGACACGCCCGGCAGCTCCAGCAGCCGGCGGTCGGCGTCCAGGTCGGTCAGCTCCAGCGCCGGCACTATACTGAGGTCGCCAACACTAAAAAGATTGCAGTCGGAGCGTTCCGTCATGCGTCAGTTCCTGCGTCACCCTTGCGATTTTCCGGTCGAGCTGGTCATCCGCAAGCAGACCTTCCTGCCGCGCCAGCGGTTGCACAATATCAGCCTCGGCGGCGTCGCGTGCAATTCGCCGCGGGGCTTTCGCCGTGGCACCTCCATCGAGCTGCGCATTCCCCTGCTGGGCGATTCTGCCTGCTATCCGGGGGTGGTGGCCTGGAGCCGCAAGCAGAACAGCGACTATCGCGTAGGCATCGCCTTCATCGACGAGGACACGCTGTTCCGCGCGCGGATGGTCGAGCAGGTCTGCCAGATCGAGCAGTACCGCCGCCAGCGCGAGCAGGCCAGCGGCAGCAGCCTGCCATTCGAGGAGCTGGCGCTGGAGTGGATCGCGCAGAACGCCGCCGACTTCCCGTTGTTTTGCGCGGTCTGATCGGCGCCGCGCAGAAAGTCGCGCAAATGCCCGTATTGCGGGCATTTTCCTGCATCGAGCCATTGTCGAGGCGACGCCTGAACGGTTAAGGTTCGGGTTCCCCTTAGCGACACCTTTGCCTGCGCCCCATCGCACGGGGATATCTGGCGGCCGGCACCCGTGACCTGATTGAGTACCACGATGGCTGATTTACAGATCGACGACCTTAACGTTGCCTCCAACGAGACCCTGATCACGCCGGAGCAGCTCAAGCGCGAAATCCCCCTGACCGACGCCGCCCTGCGCACCGTCGCCAACGGCCGCCAGGTCGTCCGCGACATCCTCGACGGCAAGGACCACCGCCTGTTCGTGGTGATCGGCCCCTGCTCGATCCACGACATCAAGGCGGCCCATGAATACGCCGAGCGCCTCAAGGTGCTGGCCGCGGAAGTCTCCGACACGCTGTTCCTGGTGATGCGCGTGTACTTCGAGAAGCCGCGCACCACCGTTGGCTGGAAGGGCCTGATCAACGACCCGTACCTGGACGACTCCTTCAAGATCCAGGATGGCCTGCACATCGGCCGCCAGCTGCTGCGCGACCTCGCCGAGATGGGCCTGCCCACCGCCACCGAGGCGCTCGACCCGATCTCCCCGCAGTACCTGCAAGACCTGATCAGCTGGTCGGCCATCGGCGCGCGCACCACCGAATCCCAGACCCACCGCGAGATGGCCTCCGGCCTGTCCTCGGCGGTCGGCTTCAAGAACGGCACCGATGGCAGCCTGACCGTGGCGATCAACGCGCTGCAGTCGGTTTCCAGCCCGCACCGCTTCCTCGGTATCAACCAGCAGGGCGGCGTGTCCATCGTCACCACCAAGGGCAACCGCTACGGCCACGTGGTCCTGCGCGGCGGCAACGGCAAGCCGAACTACGACTCGGTCAGCGTCGCGCTCTGCGAGCAGGAACTGACCAAGGCGAAGATCCCGCTGAACGTGATGGTCGACTGCAGCCACGCCAACTCCAACAAGGACCCGGCCCTGCAGCCGCTGGTGATGGACAACGTCGCCAACCAGATCGCCGAAGGCAACAACTCCATCGTCGGCCTGATGGTGGAAAGCCACCTGGGCTGGGGCGCGCAGCCGATCCCGAAGGACCTGTGCCAACTGCAGTACGGCGTATCGATCACCGACGCCTGCATCGACTGGGACACCACCGAGAAGGCCGTGCGCAGCATGCACAGCAAGCTCAAGGAAGTCCTGCCCAAGCGTCAGCGCGGCTGAGGCTTCAGGCACGATTGAAAAAGCCGGGCGATTGCCCGGCTTTTTTTATTGTTCCGCCGCCGCGCGGGTTGAACCTGCAGGAGCGAGCTTGCTCGCGAACAGAGTCTCCGCCAGCGTCAGGCAATTCGCGAGCAAGCTCGCTCCTACGAAGAGCCAAAGAAAAAGCCCGGCATTGGCCGGGCTTTTTCATGTCTGCGATCCGAGGTCAGAGCGCGGTATCGGTGTGGCGCTGGCGGCGTTCCAGGTAGCGCTCGACGTAGGAGCACGACGGGATGACGCTGTAGCCCTTGCGCTCGGCGTACTGCAGCGCGTGCTCGGTGAGGGCGGCGGCGATGCCGCGGCCACGCAGGCTGTCCGGAACGAAAGTGCGATAGATATCGAGCGTCTGCTTGCCCAGATCCATGTAGGCCAGATAGGCGCGATGACCGTCAACAGTCGTTACGAACTGGTGGCTGGTTTCATCATGCTGGATGGACAACGACTCACTCACTTGCTCTCTCCTTCCGGGGGCCTCACAACATGACCCGCACCTGATTGATCTTGTTCAGGCGGAGGAACATTTCCGCCGAGCCGGTCCCAAGCAGGACAGTGATGTAGGCTCGACCGTTCTCCACCTTGTGCAGCACACCCTGGTAATAGGCACCATCGAACGTGATGAACTGCAGGCGCTTGCCGGTGTACTGGGCAAGGCTTTCAACGCTAACGAACTCATATTGCTGCGTTCTGGCCTGCGACTCAACCGTTTCTTGGGCCGAAACCAGTTGAAGATCGCTTTCAGGCGTGATTTTTTTCTTCAACGGATCGACCCAGGCGAACCCCAACGGGGAAACCGGTTGCTGGTTCACTATGACGGTCGGATGCAGCATCTGAATCACATCTTTCGGCTCGAAAAATTGCAGCCCGTCCCAGGCCATGCCCTCGGTCGGCGCCAGCTCGATGCGCAGCGAGCGCGGATCGGCCAGGTAGCGGCCGTAGGCTTCCAGCACCGGCTTGTCGAGGGCGATGCGCTGCTGGCGCAGGGCCTTGTCGAACTGCTCCAGCGACAGCGCGGTGTAGGCCTGCTGGTCGAGGCCGAGCTTGCCGCGGCAGAACTCGCCGACCCGGCGCTGGTACTGGTTGTCGTTCATCTCGACGGTGACGCGGGAAACCCGCGGCGGATTCACGCGCATGTCGCCCGGGCGGTCGGAGATGTTCATCAGGGTCATGCTGGTGTGCATGTCGAGCATGTCGCGGGTGTCGCTGCGCAGGTCGAAGGTCAGCGTCTGCGCGCCCGGCTGGCGGTTGTAGGAGAACTCGATGTTCGACTCCAGGGTGCGATAACCCATCTGCAGGAGCTCGTCGACGCCGATGTTGCGCACGTTGCCACAGGCCACCTGGCTCATGGCGGTGAAGGCGCTCTTCTCCGCCGGCTGGGAGTACAGCGACTGCATGAACGGACCGTGGATCTGCAGCTCGACGCCCTGCAGGTCGACTGCCATCTGCTCCGGCAGCTTGCCGTCGGCCAGGCTCTCCTTGAAGCTCAGCAGCTCGCGCAGGCCGTTGAATTTCAACTGGGCGTGGGCGACCTTCAGGCTGTCGTTGGCCATGGGCACGCGTATCACCACGTTCTGCAGGCCGACCCGGCCGTCGAAGGACGAGGAGATACCGCCATAGCTGATATCCATGAACGGCGAGACGCGGGCAATGGCGTCATTCACTACGCTGCGCACGGACAGCCAGAGCGACGCCTTGATGATCACGGCGATCGCGACGATGGCAAGCAGGGACCACTTGAGGATCTTCGACATGGAGATGCACATCCTGGATTGTGCGAGGTAGGGCGCGGGATGCTGGCAGCTTAACAGTACGCCCGGAACCTCTCCACGAGGCGCGTCTGAAATTGCGTGCATAGCGCACAGAAATAGCCCGATATTCGTCGGCAAAGACTGACCAGCCAGTCAGTCAAAACGCTTTACGCACCTGGCCTGCGTCAGTATGTTCTGGCCACTTCCAACCCACGGCCCCCAACCCAGGACTCTCTGCCATGAGTGAGCTGATCAGCTACCAATTCGAAGACGGTATCGCCACCCTGACCCTCAACAACGGCAAGGTGAACGCCATCTCCCCGGCGGTGATCGAGGCCTTCAACCAGGCCCTGGACCAAGCGGAGAAGGATCGCGCCATCGTCATCGTCACCGGCCAGCCGGGCATCCTCTCCGGCGGCTACGACCTCAAGGTGATGACCTCCGGCCCGGAAAACGCCGTGAACCTGGTGGCCGCCGGCTCCACCCTGGCCCGCCGCATGCTGTCCCACCCGTTCCCCGTCATCGTCGCCTGCACCGGCCACGCGGTGGCCAAGGGCGCCTTCATCCTGCTCTCGGCGGACTACCGCATCGGCGTCGACGGCCCGTTCCAGATCGGCCTGAACGAAGTGGCCATCGGCATGACCATGCACCACGTCGGCATCGAGCTGGCCCGTGACCGCCTGCGCCGCTCCGCCTTCACCCGCTCGGTGGTGAACGCCGAGATGTTCAACCCGCGCGACGCCGTGGATGCCGGCTTCCTCGACAAGGTGGTGCCGGCCGAACAGCTCCAGGCCGCCGCCCAGGAAGCCGCCCAGCATCTGAAGAAGCTGAACATGACTGCCCACCGCAACACCAAGCTGAAGGTGCGCAAGCAGCTGCTGGAAACCCTCGACAAGTCCATCGAGCTGGACAAGAACCACCTGGCCTGACCGCCAGATGACAACAAGCCCGGCCTGCTGCCGGGCTTTTTCATTCCCACACTATTACCAAAAAGGCAACACTGATTAAGCCTGTTTGCTATTTTTCAAAAATTATTACGCATTAACCTATAGATGAACGCAAAGAAACCCAACCGGAGGTGTTCATCATGAAACTCAACATCATCGCCGCCAGCGTACTGGCCGCCGCTACCGCCTTTGCCGCCCAGGCCAGCTTCGCCGAAGAGTCCCCGCTGATGCAGGACCGCATGGTTCACCTGACCCAGGCAGCCATCCAGCAACAGCAGCAGAGCGAGCAATCCGCCAGCCAGGTGAACGTCGAAGCCGCCGCCAAGCAGGGCTGAGACCTTCACACCCCGACAGCCGCCTGCAGCAGGTGACGTCATGCAGTCGAGCCCGAAGCGAAAAGCCCGGCGTGAAGCCGGGCCTTTCCGGACCGATGACGCAACCCTGGAGCCTCTGTGCCGCGGCCGCCGCCCCTCCCTGAAGAGGGTCACGCGAACATGAAACCCGCCATCGCCCCGCCATCAACCGTCCCGCAATCGCCCGACAGCCCCCTGCCTTGCGCAAACCTGCGCCTGGTCCCGCCGCCGTCGGCAGCCATCAATTTGCCTGATACCCGGAACCAACCGGCATCGTTATTCAAGCCGGATGAGCGAAGCGACACTGGGCCATCACTTCCCCGAGCCCGAGTCGCCAGCATGAATCGCCAAGCCCACCGCTACGCCCGCAACGGCGCCCTCGCCGCCCTGGGCCTGTACACCATCGTGATCCTGGTGATCACCGCCCTGGGTGCCGGCTACGACGCAGCGCACCGGGTTCCGGTGGACAACGTCGACCGCACCGGACTGTTCCAGCGCTTCAACCAGGCCGTACCCGTCGCACTGCAAGGCTTGCAGGACGCCCTCACCCCGCACTCCTGAGCCGCACTTGCGAGCCACCGGCTGGCGTATCGCGCCAGGCTGTCCAACACTCAACCCCTGCCAGATTCCTCACCACTTCCAGCAGCAGGGTGGGCTTCACCATGGGCCGAGTCGTCGCTTCCGCCGTCTACAGCAAGGGTCGCAAGGTCTCCGATATCCCCCTGGAGGACGGTTACCGCTGGGCCTGCCAGCCCGACCACTTCGTCTGGACCGGCCTGCAGGAGCCGACCCCGGAGGAGATGTTCAACCTGCAACGGCAATTCAACCTCCACGAACTGGCCGTCTCCGACGCCCTGGAAAAGCACAGCCGGCCGAAGCTGGAAACCTTCGGTGATGCGCTGTTCATCGTCATCTATTCGCCGATCCGCGCCGACAGCCGGCTAATGTTCGTCGAAACTCATCTGTTCGCCGGGATCGGCTACATCATCAGTGCGCGCCATGGCTTCTCCCAGTCCTACTCGCAGGTTCGTCAGCGTTGCGAAGCGCGGCCGCTGCTGCTGGCCCACGGCACCGACTTCGTGCTCTACGCCCTGCTGGACTTCGTGATGAGCAATTACGAACCGGTGGTGGAAGCGATCCGTGAGGAAATCGAGCAAGTGGAGCAGCAGGTGCTGCGCCAGCCGCTGACCCAGGAGCAGATCGAGAAGATCTACGGCCTGCGCCGCGAGGTGCTCAAACTCAAGCACTACGCCGCGCCGATGGTGGAAATCTGCCAGGAACTGCAGCGCCTGGACTTCCCCTTTATCGACAAGCAGATGCGCCCGTAYTYCCGCGACGTGGCGATCCATGTGAACCGCCTGCTGGAAGACCTCACCACCCTGCGCGACGTGGCCAGCCAGACCATCGAGGTCGGCCTGGCGCTGGAGTCATCCCGGCAGAGCGTGGTGCAGCGCAAGTTCGCCGCCTGGGCAGCGATCCTCGCCTTCCCCACCGCCGTGGCCGGCATCTACGGGATGAACTTCGAGTACATCCCGGAACTGCACTGGCACTACGGCTACTTCCTGATCATGGGGCTGCTGGCGCTGGGGTGCGTCGGGCTGTACGTCAGCTTCAAGCAGGCCGACTGGCTCTAAGCCCGTACGGGCCGGGAGGCAATCGCGGACAGAGTCCACTCCTACATGACGCTCCTGAGCGATGGGCGACCCTCTCCCCCGCCCTCTCCCTGAAGGGAGAGGGAGCCGCACGTGCCGGCTGACGCTTTGGTTTCAACCTGCACCATACGGTCCCCTCTCCCTTCAGGGAGAGGGTTAGGGAGAGGGAACCCCGGCAAGGATTTTCAGAAGAAGACAGTTGCTCCTAAACCCGCCGGCTAGCGTAGGAGCGGACTCCGTCCGCGATCGGCCCGAACTCGCACCCATCTCCCCCGTAACACCGCCCGAGGGGCACAAACGAAAACGCCGCTCGAATGAGCGGCGTTTTCAGTCAGCACGGCAGGACTCAGGCCGCGCTCTTCTTCTCGGCCTTGTTCTTCTCGTCACGCCCCTGCTGGACGAAGCGCATCATCCATTCGCCGACGACCGCACCCTGGTGCGGGCGCGCGAGGCTGTCGATGCCGGACTGGAACACCGGCTCGCTGAAGATGTGCTTGCGCAGTTCGAGGATCGCCTGGGAGTAGTCGCTCTGGAACTCCGGGTGGCCCTGGAAGCACAGCACCTGGTCGCCGATGGCATAGGCGGCGTTCGGGCAGAAGTCGCTGGAGGCGATGCGGCGCGCGCCGTGGGGCAGCTCGGTGACCTGGTCCTGGTGGCTGACCAGCAGGGTCAGGCCATCGCCCAGCGACGGGCTCATCCACTGCGGCTGCTCTTCGATGCGGTAGTCGTGGATACCCACGCCCCAGCCCTGGCTCGCGCGCTCGGTCTTGCCGCCCAGCACCAGCGCCAGCAGCTGGTGGCCGAAGCACACGCCCAGCAGCTTGTCGCCGCGCTCGTAGAGCTTGAGCACGTAGTCCTTGAGGGTCTGGATCCAGGGATCAGTGCCGAACGAATCCGCCTTGCTGCCGGTCACCAGGTACGCGTCGAACTTCTCATCTTCGGGCGGGTAATGCCCTTCCACCACGTTGTAGACCGTGAACTCGGCCGGAACGGGTTGCTTGGCGAACAGTTGCTGGAACATCCAGCCATAGCCCTTGTACTGATCGATGAGTTCGGGGCGGAGGATGTCGGTTTCCAGAATGCAGATGTGCAACGACATGCAGGGGTGATTCCTGGGGGGTTGGCGGCTGATAAGAGTGGTTATCCTGACACTGATGAAACGCGCGTGAAAATTACGCCCTATTTTTTCACCACACAAGATGCCGAGGCTGATTCTTGTGTAGGAATTTCAGGGGAAATACCGGAAAAACCGACTTCCTTCAATTGCACGGATGCACAGGAGTGACGGCCGGTCGGCAAGGATTCAGCCAATGGACAGCTGTTGCAGCACCCTGTTCGTGTCCAGCACCTGGGCGTACTCGCCCTGCAGGTTGGCCAGGGACATGGCGTGGACCTCCTCGGCGCTGCGCTGCAGGCCGTTGAAATCGGGCTTGGCGAAGGCGAAACAGGCGTCTGCCACTACCTGTGTGGCGAAGCCGAGATTGCCCGCCGTACGCGCCGTAGCCTCCACCGAGTTGTTGGTGCTGACGCCGCAGATCACCACCGTCTCGATACCGCGCACACGCAGCCAACGCTCCAGGCCGCTGTGGATGAAAGCGTCGGGGACGTTCTTCTCCACCACGTGTTCGTGGTCCAGCGGCGCCAGCGCCTCCTGGAACTCGGCGCCCGGCTGCCCAGGCCAGAACGGTGAGCCCGGCGTGCGCGAGAGGTGGCGGACATGCACCAGCGGCCAACCCTGCCGGCGCCAGGCGGCCAGCAGCTCGCCGATGCGCTGCTCGGCCTGCGGGTTGTTGCGCGGCTCGGGGCTGTCACGCATGCCTTTCTGCTGGTCGATGATCAACAAGGCGGGAGGCGTCATCGGGGCGGTCCTGCTGAAGGGGAAGGCGCAATCCTACGACTTGCACAAGCAAGAAAAAACCGGCCATGAGGCCGGTTGCTTTCTGTAGGAGCGAGCTTGCTCGCGAACCCAGGCTCACAGCGGGGCTGTTCGCGAGCAAGCTCGCTCCTACGAAGAGCCCGTCAGAAAGGCTCGTTACGCGCCGCCTTCTCCAGCAACAGCGCCGGCGGCAGGAAGCGTTCGCCGTACTGCTCGGCCAGGTACTGGGCGCGGGCGACGAAATCCTTCAGGCCGTACTGGTTGATGAACTGCAGCGCACCGCCGCTCCAGGCCGCGAAGCCGATGCCGAAGATCGAGCCGATGTTGGCGTCGGCGGTGGAGGTCAGTACGCCCTCCTCCACGCAGCGCACCGTCTCGATGGCCTGCACGAAGAGGATGCGGTCGCGCACGTCCTCGGCGGAGATCTGCGCGTCAGCCTTCTCGAAGCGCTGCTTCAGCTCCGGCCACAGGTGCTTCTTGCCGTTGGCGGGATAGTCGTAGAAACCGGCGCCAGCGGCTTTGCCCGGGCGCTTGTACTCGTTGACCATCAGGTCCACCACGGCAAACGCGGGGTGCCTGGGCAACTGCTTGCCTTCGGCTTCCAGGTCCTTGCGGGTCTGCTCGCGGATGTGGGTCATCAGGCTCATCGACACTTCGTCGCTGATCGCCAGCGGGCCCACCGGCATGCCGGCCTGGCGCGCCTGGTTCTCGATCATCGCCGCCGACACGCCCTCGCCGAGCATGGCCAGGCCTTCGTTGGTGAAGGTGCCGAACACGCGGGAGGTGAAGAAGCCGCGGCTGTCGTGGACGACGATCGGGGTCTTCTTGATCTGCAGGACGTAGTCGAAGGCGCGGGCCAGGGTAGCATCGTCGGTCTTCTCGCCGCGGATGATCTCCACCAGCGGCATCTTGTCCACCGGGCTGAAGAAGTGCAGGCCGATGAATTTCTGCGGCTGCGCCACGGCTTCGGCCAGGCCGGTGATCGGCAGGGTCGAGGTGTTGGAGGCGATCACCGCATCGGGCAGCGCAGCGGACTCGGCGGCGGCGCTGACCTTGGCCTTGAGGCCACGGTCCTCGAACACCGCTTCGATGATCAGGTCGCAGCCTTCGAAGTCGGCATCACTGGCGGTCGGTTTGATCCGCGCGAGGAAGGCATCGCGCTTGTCGGCGCTCATCTGGCCGCGGCCGACCTTCTTGTCCAGCAGGCCGGCGGAGTAGGCCTTGCCCTTCTCGGCCGACTCGATGGAAACATCCTTGAGTACCACCTCGATGCCGGCGGCGGCCGAGACGTAGGCGATGCCCGCGCCCATCATGCCGGCGCCGACCACCCCGACCTTCTTCGTCTGCTGCGGCGGGATGCCCTGCGGGCGGGACTTGCCGGCGTTGATCTCATTGAGCTGGAACCAGAAGGTGCCGATCATGTTCTTCGCCACCTGGCCGGTGGTCAGCTCGGTGAAGTAGCGCGCCTCGATCAGCTGCGCGGTGTCGAAGTCGACCTGCGCACCTTCGACAGCGGCGCACATGATCTTCTCCGGCGCCGGGAAGCAACCCTTGGTCTTGTCGCGCAGCACCGATGGGGCGATGGCCAGCATCTGCGCCACAGCCGGGCTGGATGGGGTGCCGCCGGGGATCTTGTAGCCGGCGCTGTCCCACGGCTGCTTGGCGGCCGGGTTGGCGGCGATCCACTCGCGGGCCTTGGCCAGCATGTCTTCGCGGCTGGAGGCCAGCTGATGGATCAGGCCGGCCTTGAGCGCCTGGTCCGGGCGCACCTTCTTGCCTTCGGCCAGGTACGGCAAGGCCTTCTCCAGGCCGAGCAGGCGCACCATGCGCACCACGCCGCCGCCACCGGGCAGCAGGCCCAGGGTGACTTCCGGCAGGCCGAGCTGGACGTGGCTTTCGTCCAGGGCGATGCGGTGGTGGCAGGCCAGGCAGATTTCCCAGCCGCCGCCCAGGGCCGCGCCGTTGATGGCGGCGACCACCGGCTTGCCGAGGGTTTCCAGGCGGCGCAGCTGGCCCTTGAGCACCAGGATGCCTTCGTAGAAGGCCTGGGCGTCGGCCCTGGTCACCTTGATCAGTTCATTCAGGTCGCCGCCGGCGAAGAAGGTCTTCTTCGCGGAAGTGATCACCACGCCGGCGATCGACTCCTTCTCGGCTTCCAGGCGCGCCACGGTGGCGGCCATGGCCTCGCGGTAGACACCGTTCATGGTGTTGGCGCTCTGGCCGGGCATGTCCATGGTCAGGACGACGATGTTGTCCTGGCCTTTGTCGTAACGGATGGCATCGGTCATTTTTGTTCTCTTCCCAGGTTGGGAGACCTGTAGGAGCGAGCTTGCTCGCGAAGCTCTAGGCGGTTCGCGAGCAAGGACTAGGCGTCCCCCTCGCTCCTACAAGATCAGATTCGTTCGATGATGGTGGCAATGCCCATGCCGCCGCCCACGCAGAGGGTGGCCAGGCCGTAGCGCAAATTGCGCCGCTCCAGTTCATCCAGCAGGGTGCCGAGGATCATGCAGCCGGTGGCGCCCAGCGGGTGGCCCATGGCGATGGAGCCGCCGTTGACGTTGACCTTGCTCTCCGGCACGCCCATGTCCTTCATGAACTTCATCACCACCGAGGCGAAGGCTTCGTTCACCTCAAAGAGGTCGATGTCCTCGGCCTTCAGCCCGGCCTTGGCCAGCGCCTTGCGCGTTGCCGGCGCGGGGCCGGTGAGCATGATGGTCGGGTCGGTGCTGGTCACCGCGGTGGCGACGATGCGCCCGCGGGCCTTCAGGCCCAGCTCGCGACCCTTGGCCTCGGAGCCGATGAGCATGGCGGTGGCGCCGTCGACGATGCCCGAGCTGTTGCCCGGCGTGTGCACGTGCTCGATGCGTTCGACGAAGCTGTACTTGCGCAGCGCGCTGGCGTCGAAGCCCATCTGCCCCATCATCTCGAAGCTGGGCTTGAGCGCGCCGAGGCCTTCGAGGGTGGAGTCGGCGCGGATGAATTCGTCATGGTCGAGCAGGACGATACCGTTCTGGTCGGTCACCGGCACCAGCGACTTGCCGAACAGCCCTTCGGCGCGGGCCTTGGCGGCCTTCTGCTGGGAGCGCAGGGCGAAGGCGTCGACGTCGGCGCGGCTGAAGCCTTCCAGGGTGGCGATCAGGTCGGCGCCGATACCCTGGGGCACGAAGCTGGTGTGCAGGTTGGTTTCCGGGTCCAGCGCCCAGGCGCCGCCGTCGGAGCCCATGGGCACGCGGGACATGGATTCCACGCCGCCGACCACCACCAGGTCCTCGAAGCCCGAGCGCACCTTCATGGCGCCCAGGTTGACCGCTTCCAGGCCCGAGGCACAGAAGCGGTTGATCTGTACGCCGGCGACCTGCTCGTCCCAGTCGGCGACCAGCGCGGCGGTCTTGGCGATGTCCGAGCCCTGGTCGCCCACCGGGGTCACGCAGCCCAGGACGATGTCGTCGACCTGKGCGGTATCGAGTTGGTTGCGCTGCTGCAGCGCACGCAGGACACCGGCCATCAGGTTGACCGGCTTGACGCTGTGCAGCGCGCCGTCCTTCTTGCCCTTGCCGCGGGGAGTACGCACCGCGTCGTAAATGAATGCTTCGGTCATGGCGTTCTCTCTTAGAGTTGTCGTCACGCAGGCGTGGCGTGTCGGCCTACCTTAGCGGCCTGTCGGCCAGGGGCAATGACCGCAGCGCTCAGCGCAATTGACCGCCACGCTCAGCCACCGACCGGCGGCGGGCAGGCCGAAGGCTCTGGAAAGCGGTTATCGCAGCCGGCAGACGAACGGTCGAAAAGCTGAACAGAGCTGTCACGGCCCGGTCATATAGAGGGAATATGCCTGAAGCTGCAGGATTTGCTGCCAGATGGTCTAAGCCCGCGCGGCACTAGGCTTAGACTCAATCAGGCAGATGATGCGAAGAGTGCCGTTGCCGGGTTTTGCCGGCTCGGCTCGATAAACCAGAAGCCAAGGCATGCGCTGCTCTGAAACAGGCAGTTGGAAGGCCGTGCCAAGAACAAGAAAGGCGGAAGGACATCATGGACAAACAATCGAGAAAATGGCGTCAGGCAAGTCTGATCGTCTTCGCAACCACCGTCGTACTGATCATTCCCAATCTGAGTCGTCTGGTCGGCTAGGGCCAGCAACCGGCCATCCCGCCGCTGCGCACCGCGCGCCGCCATCCGCGAGCCACGGTCAACGCAGCGCGGGACGAGCCACCTCCCCTCCTGAAGTGCGCACGCCTCTGCTAATGTTCCGCGGCCCTTTCCCGCCACGGATGCGACCATGCGCCCTCTGCTGCTGACGCTGCTCCTGCTCTGCCCCTCTGCTTTCGCCGCCACCCTCAGCCTGGAACTGCCCGACGGCAAGCACGAGCTCACTAGCGAACAGCTGCTGGCCAATCCCAAGGCGCAGGACATCGAGATTCCCGCCGACGTCTCCTACAACCGCACCATGCATTACCGCGCAGTGCCGCTGGCCGCGCTGCTGCAAGGTGTGAAACCGGCCGACCACCTGCAGGCCGTGGCGCTGGACGGCTTTGCCGCCGAGCTTCCCGCTGCTCCGCTGCTGGAAGAGCAAGGCTCGCGCGCCTGGCTGGCCATCGAGGAACCGGCCAAGCCCTGGCCGCCGCTGGCCGCAGGCAAACCTTCCGCCGGGCCGTTCTACCTGGTGTGGACCGACCCGAAAGCTGCCGGCATCGGCCCGGAGCAATGGCCATTCCAGGTCGCCAGCATTCGTTATCTCAAACCCTTGGCCGAGCGTTTCCCGGCGCTGCTGCCGGCGAAGAATGCCTCTGAATCGGTACAGAAGGGCTTTGCCCAGTTCCAGAAGAACTGCCTGGCCTGCCACCGCCTGAACGGTGCCGGCGACTCGCAGTTCGGCCCCGACCTGAACATCCCGCACAACCCCACCGAATACTTTGCGCCGGGCTATCTCAAGCAGTACATCCGCGACCCGCAGAGCCTGCGGCACTGGCCGGAAGCGCGGATGAAGGGCTTTGCTGCGGACGTTATCAGCGATGCTGAACTGGAGCAGATCGTCGCCTACCTGAAGCACATGGCGGGGCGGAAGGTGAAGGCTGGCGGATAACCTGTTCCAGGTTATTCGTCCTACGGCGCAGGTCGTCAGGCTCGGCGCGAACCCGCCCCAGCCAACCGGCTTTTGTAGGGCGCATAACGCGCCAGCGTTATCCGCCGTCGAGGCATCGGCGGATAACCTGTTCCAGGTTACTCGCCCTACGGTGCAGGTCGTCAGGATCGGCGTGGCGGCTGTTCGCGAGCAAGCTCGCTCCTACGAAGAGCCGCGCGGTGAGCTGAACCTGCAGGAGCGGAGCTTCTCCGCGAAATCCCGGCGCAGCCGGGACACAAAGCGCAGGCTGGAGCACCGACCTGGCGGTCGGCATCGCGGATAAGATCCGCTCCTACAAGAGCGGCCCGCCCCTGCGACCGCGCTCAGTGCCAGTAATCCCCCGGCGGTGCCGGCAGTTCGCCCAGCAGTTGACGCAACCCCGCGCCCCACTGGTTGCGAATCCCCTCGAAATACGCATCACCCTCCTGGATGCGATATCCCGCCGGCACTTCCAGGCTGCCCTCGCGGTACACCAGCAGGTCCAGCGGCATGCCCACCGAGAGGTTGCTGCGGATGGTCGAGT
This sequence comes from Pseudomonas sp. CAN1, assembly GCF_030462585.1. Taxonomy (GTDB): domain Bacteria; phylum Pseudomonadota; class Gammaproteobacteria; order Pseudomonadales; family Pseudomonadaceae; genus Pseudomonas. Next base: position 142,635 of record NZ_JASMRU010000011.1, read on the forward strand.
CGAAGCTGATCAGCGCGCAGCGCAGGGCCTGCTCCAGCGGCGTGGCGTAGCTCATGGCGCGGTCGATGATCGGCTTGCCGTACTTGCTCTCGCCGATCTGGAAGTACGGCGTATCGCGGCAGGATTCGATGAAGTTGCCCTGCGGGTAGACGTTGAACAGCCGCGGCACTTCCGTGCCGATCTGCCCGCCGACGAGGAAGGAGCTGCCCAGGTCGACGCCCTGGTTCTGGCCGATATTCTCGTCGTGGTCGACCACTTCGCGCAGCGTCGCGCCGACCAGGCGAGCCGCCTCGAAGAGGTTCTCCACCGTGCCGAGGTTCGGCCCGTCGCCGCCCATGCGCTGGCGCAGCGTGCTGATCACCGATTGCGAGGTGGCCAGGTTGCCGGCGCTCTGCACCACGATCAGGCGCTCCCCCGGCGTGCCGAAGACATGCAGCTTGCGGAACACCGCGATGTTGTCGACGCCGGCGTTGGTGCGCGAATCGGAAACGAAGACCAGGCCCTGGGCGAGGTTCATGGCGACGCAATAGGTCATGGCTTTCTCATGGCGGCAGGAACTGGCACCGATCTTAAGCCGGTGCCGTTGCTTGTGCCACGCATCCTCACTGCTGCGCCTGCTGCATCTGCTGCAGATGCCCCGGCGCCACGGTGACACGGGCGTGCATCTGCTCGCCGCCACCGCCCCGGCGCATGCCGCGCACCGGGCAGGCGTCGAGGTAGTCCAGGCCCACCGCCAGCTTCAGGTGGCGCTCCGGGCGGTCCAGCACGTTGGTCACGTCGAAGCTGTACCAGGCGTCGTCCAGCCAGGCTTCCACCCAGGCGTGGCTGGCCAGGTGTTCCTCGACATCGGTGTAGAGGTAGCCGGAGACGTAGCGCGCCGGCACGCCGAGGTAGCGCAGGCAGGCGAGGAAGGCGTGGGCGTGGTCCTGGCAGACCCCCTGCCCGGCCGCGAAGGCTTCGGCGGCGGTGCTGTCCACCTGGGTCGAACCGGGTACGTAGGCGATGCGTTCGTTCAGCGCCTGCATCAGCCGGACCATCGCCTTGCGGTCGCGGCCTTCGGCGCACTGGGCGCGGGCGAATTCCTGCAGCGCGCCGTCGGCCTGGGTCAGGCGGGTGCTGCGCAGGAACGGCAGTGGCGACAGGTGATCGTGCTCGCGCTCGTTCTCCACGTCGATCTCCACGTGGCCGTGGGCAGCGATGACGATGGCCTCGTGGGGTTCGTCCAGGGTCAGCACGTGGAGGATGTTGCCGTAGGCGTCACGCTGCGGGTGCGCCGGGCGCGGCAGGTGCAGTTGCCAGTCGAGCACGTGTTGGCGCTCGCTTTCCTGCGGAGTCAGACGCAGGTACTGGATGCTCGCGCGCACCTGGTCTTCGTAGCGGTAGGTGGTGTCATGGCGGATGGAGAGTTTCATGCGGCCTCCAGGTACGAGCTGTGAATGGCGTTGGCGAGCTGGCGCACCAGCCCGATGTGGTCGGTGATCCAGGGATGCAGGCCACTGCCCAGCACCTCGTCGATGCCGGTGTAGCGCACCCGCGCTTCCAGCTCGGCGGCCAGACGCTGGGCCGGGCGGCCGTTGATGCCGGGCAGGCTGGCGAGGATCTGGCGCAGTTCCTCGGCGCAGGCCAGCAGCGAGCGCGGCACGTCCTCGCGCAGCAGCAGGAGTTCGGCGATGTTCCGCGCGTTGAGGGCGTCGCGGTACAACTCGGTGTAACCCTCGAACGCCGACAGCGCGCGCAGCAGCGCGGTCCACTGGTAGTAGCCGCGCGCCGTGCCTTCGGCCGGGCCGGCGCTGTGCTCGCCGAGCACCTGATGCCGCGCATCGAGCAGGCGCAGGGTGTTGTCGGCGCGCTCGATGTAGGTGCCCAGGCGGATGAAGTGGAAGGCGTCGTTGCGCATGCTGGTGCCGAAGGTGGCACCGCGGAACAGGTGCGAGCGGTCCTTCACCCATTCGCAGAAGTGGCTGATGCCGTAGCGCAGCAGCCCCTGGTGGGCGATGTCGCGCATCTCCAGCCAGGTGGCGTTGATGTTCTCCCACATGTCGGTGGTGATCCGTCCGCGCACCGCGTGGGCGCCGGCACGGGCCGCGCCGAAGCAGGAATAGATGCTCGCCGGGTTCTGCGCATCGAGGGCGAAGAAGTTCAGCAGGCGCTCGGCGTGCAGCTCGCCGTGGCGGGCGAGATAGGCGTCGAGGTTGGCGGTGATCAGCAGCGGCATGGCCAGTTCTTCCAGGCCGTCGCCACGGCCGTCCTGGGGCATCAGCGACAGCGAGTAGGACACGTCGAGCATGCGCGCGAGGTTCTCGGCGCGCTCCAGGTAACGCGACATCCAGTACAGGTCGGAAGCGGTTCTGCTGAGCATGCTTAGTCCTCCACCACCCAGGTGTCCTTGGTACCGCCACCTTGTGACGAGTTGACGACCAGCGAGCCTTCGCGCAGCGCCACGCGGGTCAGCCCGCCGGGGACCAGGCGCACGTTGTCCGGCGCGGAGAGCACGAACGGCCGCAGGTCGATATGGCGCGGGGCGATGCCGTTCTCGACGAAGGTCGGGCAGGTCGACAGGCTCAGGGTCGGCTGTGCGATGTAGGCCTCCGGGCGCGCCATCAGGCGGGCGCGGAAGGCTTCGATCTCGGCGCTGCTGGCCGCCGGGCCGACCAGCATGCCGTAGCCGCCGGAGCCCTGGGCCTCCTTCACCACCAGCTCGGGCAGGTGCGCCAGCACGTGGGACAGGTCCTGCGGCCGGCGGCACTGCCAGGTCGGCACGTTGTGCAGGATCGGCTCCTGGTCGAGGTAGAAGCGGATCATCTCCGGCACGTAGGGATAGACCGACTTGTCATCGGCGACGCCGGTGCCGATGGCGTTGGCCAGCACCACGTTGCCCGCGCGGTAGGCGGCCAGCAAGCCGGGCACGCCGAGCATGGAGTCGGGGTTGAAGGCCAGCGGGTCGAGGAAGTCGTCGTCGACCCGGCGATAGATCACGTCCACCGGCATCGGGCCGGCGGTGGTGCGCATGTAGACGCGCTCGTCGCGGACGAACAGGTCGGCGCCTTCCACCAGCTCCACGCCCATCTCGCGTGCCAAAAAGGCGTGCTCGAAATAGGCGCTGTTGAAGCGGCCGGGCGTCAGCACCACCACGCACGGCTGCTCCACTTCGCTGGCCTGGCGCAGGGTGTCGAGCAGCAGGTTCGGGTAATGGTCGATGGGCGCGATGCGCTGGGCGCCGAACAGCTCGGGGAACAGGCGCATCATCATCTTGCGGTTCTCCAGCATGTAGGAGACGCCGCTGGGGGTGCGCAGGTTGTCTTCGAGGACGTAGTAGGCGCCGTTGCCGTCGCGCACCAGGTCGATGCCGGCGATGTGCGCGTACACGTTACCGGGCACGTCCAGGCCTTGCATGGCCAACTGGTACTGGTCGTTGGCGAGGACCTGCTCGGGCGGGATCAGGCCTTCCTTGAGGATGCGCTGGTCGTGGTAGAGGTCGGCGAGGAACAGGTTGAGCGCCTGCACGCGCTGGATGCAGCCGGCTTCGATGATCTTCCATTCGCTGGCGGGGATGCTGCGCGGGATGGTGTCGAAGGGGATCAGCCGTTCGGTGCCCTGATCGTCGCCATAGAGGGTGAAGGTGATACCGGCGCGATAGAACAGCAGGTCGGCCTCGCGGCGGCGCTGTTGCAGTTGTTCGCCGGGCATGTCCGCCAGCCAGCGGGCGAACTCCGTGTAGTGCGGTCGGCAGGCGCCAGCGGCGTCATGCATTTCGTCATAGAACACCCGAGCCATCTTCCACTCCTTGTTGCCGCTCTCACTCGGCTAAAGGCGCTGTCGCAAGGCCCGTGCCAGAGGTCGATTTCCTGTCCATTCAATGACTTGCAAAGGCTGTTTAAGCAGGCCGCACTGCCATGGTGCGAAACCGCTGCAGCCCCCGCGCGCCGCGCCCGTTTTGGGGCCACGGGCCGCGCCGGGGCTTTCTTGTCAGCCTCCGGGGCCAGAACTACGCTGCAAGAGCGTGGCCATTCCCCATGGACACGCAGCGGTCAACAGAGGTGCCAAATTTCTGCGCGCTGGTTCCGCAGTGGCTCCCACAACGAAGAACAACAGGAGTCCGTCCATGTCATCTGTGTCTCTAGTGAAAGTCGCGGCGCTGGCCTTCGCCGGTGTCGGCCTGCTTTCCAGCGCCTCACTGCAGGCCGCCGAGGAGCTCAAGCAGCTCGGCCAGGCCGAGGGCGCCCTCGATATCATTGCCTGGCCCGGTTACATCGAGCGTGGCGAGAGCGACAAGAACTATGACTGGGTCAGCCAGTTCGAGAAGGACACTGGCTGCAAGGTCAACGTGAAGACCGCCGCCACCTCCGACGAGATGGTCAGCCTGATGGCCAAGGGCGGCTACGACCTGGTCACCGCCTCCGGTGACGCCTCGCTGCGGCTGGTCTACGGCAAGCGCGTGCAGCCGATCAACATCGCCCTGGTGCCCAACTGGAAGAACGTCGACAAGCGCCTGCAGGACGCGCCCTGGCACACCGTGGACGGCAAGCACTACGGCACGCCCTACCAGTGGGGGCCGAACGTACTGATGTACAACAGCAAGGTGTTCCCCAAGGCGCCGGACAGCTGGAGCGTGGTGTTCACCGAGCAGAAGCTGCCAGACGGCAAGAGCAACAAGGGCCGCGTGCAGGCCTACGACGGCCCGATCTACATCGCCGACGCGGCGCTTTACCTGAAGACCGCCGAGCCCAAGCTGGGCATCCAGGACCCTTACGAGCTCAACGAGGAACAGTACGCCGCCGCGCTGAAGCTGCTGCGCGGCCAGCAGAAGCTGATCCACCGCTACTGGCACGACGCGACAGTGCAGATGAGCGACTTCAAGAACGAGGGCGTCGCCGCTTCCGGCTCCTGGCCCTACCAGGTCAACGCGCTGCAGGGCGAGAAGCAGCCGATCGCCTCGACCATCCCCGGCGAAGGCGTTACCGGCTGGGCCGACACCACCATGCTGCACGTGGACGCCAAGCACCCGGTGTGCGCCTACAAGTGGCTGAACTGGTCGCTGGAGCCCAAGGTGCAGGGCGACGTCGCCGCCTGGTTCGGCTCGGTGCCGGCCTCCCCCGCCGGTTGCACCGGCAGCCAGCTGCTGGGCGCCCAGGGTTGCGCCACCAACGGCTACGACCAGTTCGACCGCATCGCCTTCTGGAAGACCCCGCAGGCCAAGTGCGCCCAGGGGCAGTGCGTGCCTTATAGCCGGTGGACGCAGGACTACATTGCGATCATGGGTGGTAGGTGACGAAGCCCCCGCTTCACTGCTGACCTGTAGGAGCGAGCTTGCTCGCGAACCAGCCTCCGCTGCGGGGCTGTTCGCGAGCAAGAACTAGGCGTCCCCCTCGCTCCTACTAAGAGCATGTCCCTCCCGAGCGGCCGCGCGCCCATGCGCTACCTTTTCTGATGCAGCCCCCGCCATTCAGGTAGCCAGCAGCATGACCACAGCCGTCCAGTTCACCGACGTCAGCCGTCACTACGGCGAGGTGCGCGCCGTCGATGCGGTGTCCATCGAGATCCGCGACGGCGAGTTCTTCTCCATGCTCGGCCCTTCCGGCTCGGGCAAGACCACCTGCCTGCGGCTGATCGCCGGCTTCGAGCAACCCACCTCCGGCTCCATCCGCATCCACGGTGCGGAAGCTTCGGGCCTGCCGCCCTACGAGCGCGACGTCAACACGGTGTTCCAGGACTACGCGCTGTTCCCGCACATGAATGTGCTGGACAACGTCGCCTACGGCCTGAAGGTGAAGGGCGTGGCCAAGGCCGAGCGCTACCACCGCGCCGAAGAGGCCCTCGGCATGGTCGCCCTGGCCGGCTACGGCAAGCGCAAGCCGGCGCAGCTTTCCGGCGGCCAGCGCCAGCGCGTCGCCCTGGCCCGCGCCCTGGTCAATCGCCCGCGCGTCCTGCTGCTGGACGAACCCCTCGGCGCGCTGGACCTCAAGCTACGTGAGCAGATGCAGGTGGAGCTGAAGAAACTGCAGCGCCAGCTCGGCATCACCTTCATCTTCGTCACCCATGACCAGAGCGAAGCGCTGTCCATGTCCGACCGCGTGGCGGTGTTCAACAAGGGCCGCATCGAGCAGGTCGACACCCCCGGCAACCTCTACCGCCGCCCCGCCACTCGTTTTGTCGCCGAGTTCGTCGGCACCGCCAACGTGCTGCGCGGCGACCTCGCCCAACGCCTGCTGGGCGAATCGCGGCCGCACTCGCTGCGCCCCGAGCACGTGCGCTTCGGCCGCGCTGGCGAAGGCGAGCTGGAAGTCAGCGGCACGCTGTTCGACGTGCAGTACATGGGCGCCAGCAGCCGCTACGAGATCGAACTGGAAAACGGCGTGCGCCTGGTCGCCGCCCTGCCCAACGGCGAGCGCGAGGAACCACGGCCGAAACCCGGCGATGCGGTCACCGCCAGCTGGGCGCGCAGCGCGCTGGTGCCGCTGCTGGAGGAACCGGCGCCGTGAGAGCGATCTCCAGCTTCCTCTACCGGCGCAGCACGCTCTACCTGCTGATGCTGCTGATCCCGCCGCTGCTGTGGTTCGGGGTGATCTACATCGGCTCGCTGTTCGCCCTGCTCTGGCAGAGCTTCTACACCTTCGACGACTTCACCATGGCGGTGACGCCGGACCTGACCCTGGCCAACTACCAGGCCCTGTTCAACCCGGCCAACTACGACATCGTCCTGCGCACCTTCAGCATGGCGATTGCCGTGTCGGTGGCCAGCGCCATCCTCGCCTTCCCCATCGCCTACTACATGGCGCGCTACGCCGGGCCGAAGGAAAAGGCGTTCTTCTACATCGCAGTGATGCTGCCCATGTGGGCCAGCTACATCGTCAAGGCCTACGCCTGGACGGTGATCCTGGCCAAGGGCGGCATCCTCTACTGGGTGATCGAGCACCTGCACCTGCTCGGCATGCTGGACCTGCTGCTGGAAGTCCCCGGCGTGGGCGGCAACACCCTGTCCACCTCGCACCTGGGGCGCTTCTGGGTGTTCACCTACATCTGGCTGCCATTCATGATCCTGCCGATCCAGGCCGCCCTGGAGCGCCTGCCGCCGACGCTGCTGCAGGCCTCGGCGGACCTCGGCGCGCACCCGCGGCAGACCTTCTTCCAGGTGATCCTGCCGCTGGCCTTCCCCGGCGTGGTGGCCGGCTCGATCTTCACCTTCAGCCTGACCCTGGGCGACTTCATCATCCCGCAGCTGGTGGGCCCCAGCGGGCTGTTCATCGGCACCATGGTCTACGTGCAGCAAGGCGCGGTGGGCAACATGCCGCTGGCGGCGGCCTTCACCCTGGTGCCCATCGTGCTGATCGCCGTCTATCTCTCCATCGCCAAGCGGCTGGGGGCCTTCGATGCGCTCTGACGCACATTCCACCGATCGCCCCTCCTGGTTCCTGCGCCTGGCGGCCTGGGGCGGGCTGGTGTTCCTGCATTTCCCGATCCTGGTGATCCTGCTCTACGCCTTCAACACCGAGGAGTCGGCCTACAGCTTCCCGCTGCAGGGCTTCACCCTGAAGTGGTTCAGCATCGCTTTCCAGCGCGGCGACGTGCTCGACTCCATCTGGCTGTCGGTGAAGATCGCCTGCGTCGCCACGCTGATCGCCATGGTCCTCGGCACGCTGGCCGCCGGCGCGCTGTACCGCCGCGACTTCTTCGGCAAGGAGAGCATCTCGCTGATGCTGATCCTGCCCATCGCGCTACCCGGCATCATCACCGGTATCGCCCTGCTCTCGGCGTTCAAGACGCTGGGCATCGAACCAGGCTTCCTGACCATCGTCATCGGCCACGCGACCTTCTGCGTAGTGATCGTCTACAACAACGTGATCGCCCGCTTCCGCCGCACCTCCTTCAGCCTGATCGAGGCGAGCATGGACCTGGGCGCCGACGGCTGGCAGACCTTCCGCTACATCATCCTGCCGAACATCGCCACGGCGCTGCTGGCCGGCGGCATGCTGGCCTTCGCCCTGTCGTTCGACGAGATCATCGTCACCACCTTCACCGCCGGCCACGAGCGCACCCTGCCGCTGTGGCTGCTCAACCAGCTGACCCGCCCGCGCGACGTGCCCATCACCAATGTCGTCGCCATGCTGGTGATGCTCGCCACCATGCTGCCAATTCTCGGTGCCTACTACCTGACGCGCGGGACCAGCGACGTGGCGGGGAGCGGCAAGTGACTCTGTGCCAAACACCTCCTCCCTAGCCCTCCCCCTGAAGGGAGAGGGGACCAGATCGGCGCAGGAAGAAACTACGGCCTCCGCCGGCACGGACAGCCCCCTCTCCCTTCAGGGAGAGGGTTGGGGAGAGGGAAACCCACTGAAGAAAAGGAGACTCCGATGCAAACCAAACTCCTGATCAACGGCCAGTTCGTCGCCGGCGAAGGCGCCGCGCTGGATATCCTCAACCCCGCCACCGGCACGGTGATCGGCCAGATCGCCGAGGCCAGCGAAGCCCAGGTGGACAGCGCCGTGCGCGCCGCCAACGCGGCCTTCGACGGCTGGTCGCAGACCGCGCCGAAAGACCGCGCCATGCTCCTGCTGCGCCTCGCCGACCGCATCGAGGAGCACGCCGAGGAGCTGGCCAGGCTGGAGTCCGACAACTGCGGCAAGCCCTACGCCGCCGCGCTGAACGACGAAATCCCGGCCATCGCCGACGTGTTCCGTTTCTTCGCCGGCGCCTGCCGTGTGCTGCCCGGCTCCGCGGCCGGCGAATACCTGCCCGGCTTCACCTCGATGATCCGCCGCGACCCGGTGGGCGTGGTCGCCTCCATCGCGCCGTGGAACTATCCGCTGATGATGGCCGCGTGGAAGCTCGGCCCGGCTCTGGCCGCCGGCAACTGCGTAGTGCTCAAGCCGTCCGAGCAGACACCGCTCACCGCTCTGCGAGTTGCCGAATTCATCGCCGAGCTGTTCCCTGCCGGCGTGGTCAACCTGGTGTTCGGCCGCGGCCCGAGCGTGGGCGCTCCGCTGGTCAGCCACGACCTGGTGCGCATGGTTTCGCTGACGGGCTCGGTGGGCACCGGCAAGGCCATCATCAAGAGCGCCGCCGACAGCGTGAAGCGCCTGCACATGGAACTGGGCGGCAAGGCCCCGGTGATCGTCTTCGACGACGCCGACCTGGAAGACGTGATCGCCGGCATCCGCACCTTCGGCTTCTACAACGCCGGGCAGGATTGCACCGCCGCTTGCCGCATCTACGCCGGCAAGAAGGTCTACGACAACTTTGTCGCCGACCTCGCCAGCGCGGTATCCAGCCTCAAGACCGGCCTGCAGAACGACCCGAACACCGAGCTTGGCCCGCTGATCACCGCGGCCCAGCGCGACCGCGTGTCCGGCTTCGTCGAGCGCGCCAAGGCCAGCCCGCACATCCAGATCGCCACGGGCGGCAAGATGGTCAGCGGCAACGGCTTCTTCTACGAACCGACGGTGGTGGCCAACGCCCAGCAGGACGACGAGATCGTCCGCCGCGAAGTGTTTGGCCCGGTGGTGTCGGTGACCCCGTTCAGCGATGCGGACGAAGCGGTGCGCTGGGCGAACGACTCCGACTACGGGCTTGCTTCGTCGGTGTGGACGAAGGATGTCGGCCGCGCCTCACGGGTGGCGGCGCGCCTGCAATATGGCTGCACCTGGGTGAATACGCACTTCATGCTGTGCAGCGAGATGCCCCACGGCGGCTTCAAGCAGTCCGGCTACGGCAAGGACCTGTCCATGTACGGCCTGGAGGACTACACCGTGGCGCGGCACATCATGTTCAAGCATTGAGTACCTGCAAGCGAGGGGGACGCCATCGTCATTGCTCGCGACCCCTGGCTCCGGGGCTTGTTCGCGAGCAAGCTCGCTCCTACGAAAAGCGTCACCTCGCGGGATCGGATACGTAGGATGGGTGGAGCGCAGCGATACCCATGCTGCCGGTGCACGGGATCGATGGGTATCGCTGCGCTCCACGCCATCCTACGAGGTGCGTCATGCACCATTGATGTGAAGCGAGGTGCCGGTCAGATCAGCCCGGCCAGCTTCAGCCAATGCTGATAGAAACCTTCCGCCACGCGGTTCATCGCCGCGACCTTCTGTGGCAGGTCGGCCAGCATCGACTCCGCGCTTTCCTGGCTCGGCTGGCTCGGGTCCAGGTATTCCGGGAAGCCGTTGACCCAGCCGCTCACCAGCTCCTCGGTCATCTCCGGGTGGCCCTGCAGGCCGAGGATGCGCTCGCCGAAGCTGAAGCCCTGGTTCTCGCACCAGGGGCTGGACAGCAAGCGCGTGGCGCCTTGGGGAATGTCGAAGGTATCGCCATGCCACTGGTAGATCGGGAACTCCTCGGGCAGGTGCGCCAGCCACGGGCTCTGCCCTTCCTGGCGGCGCATCGGCTGCCAGCCCAGCTCGGTGTACGGCTGGCGATGGATGTCGGCGCCCAGCGCCTTGGCCAGCAGCTGGCCGCCCAGGCAGTGGCCGATCATCGGCACGTCGCGCGCGATGAAGCGGCGGATCGCGGCGATCTCGTCGCGCAGCCATTGCAGGTCGTCGTTCACGCTCATCGGGCCGCCCATGATGGCAACCGCTTTCGGCCGCTCCAGGTCGTAGCCTTGCAGCTCACCCAGGTCGGCGCGAAGCACGTCGAACGGCAGTTGCAGACGGTCGAGCAGCGCGCCCAGGTGGCCGGGCGGGCAGAAATCGACGTGGGTCAGGATCAGGATATCGGTCATGTTCACCTCCGCGCCGCAGTCTGCCGCATCGCTGGCGCCGAGGAAACCTGGCGTGTCCGCAAGCGCGTCCTTGCAGCGCTGCCGCCAGGGCGCTGCATGGCAGACGAAGAAAGGCGCGCCGTCACCAGTGGCGACGGCGCGCATTCTCGTTCTTACGGGTAAAGAGTGCGGGTAGAAGATCGGCCGTCCGGAAACGGCTCAACGACGTGTTGCGATCAACGCAGGGAGGTGACCTCCTGGGTCACGCCCCAGCCATCGAGCGTACCGCCCAGTGGCAACACGACTTCCTCAAGGTCGTGCTCGAAATCGCCGATGGCGGCATGGGTGGCGAACATCACCTTGCTGATCTGCAGGTTCCAGCCGCCGTCATCGCGCGCTTCGACCTGGGTTCTCAGCGATTCGCCGCGAAACTGCCGGGCAGCTTTGCGGGCGTTCTGTTCATCGGAAAAGATGGCGAAAAAGTCGATGGGATGAATACGAGCGAAATCGAAGCCACCTTCCTTCATCCGGCGCAACACGTTGACGCTGATATCCTCCGAGAGGGGCTTTTCCATGGTACGCACCTCCTTTCGAGACGTTCAGAGTGTATTCCCCGCCAACGAACACGCCCTGGACGGGCGCGTTCCGGGCACTTCAGTGTGCCGCCGGGAAACGTCAAATGCTGCAACGTCCCCCGAAATGGTGGCCAACTCCGCCGAACGCGCCGAGCGGCGCAACGGAATCTACCGGCCACATTCCTCAGAGTAGCGCCTGACCACGGTACGTGCCGCTGCTTTGACGCTTTGCACCGTTCGGCGGCGACAGGCGGCGATGGGCGCAACCCCGCGCCGCTAGCCGCCCAGCGCGATGCACAGGCCGGTCATGGCCACACCCAGCGCCATGAATCCCAGTGCCCCCGGCCAGGGCGAATCGCCAGACCAGCGACTGAGCAGCCAGCCCAGGCCGAACAGCATGACCACGCCGATGCCCTGGGCCAGGCGCAGCGCCAGCAGGTCGTCCGGCACCAGCCACAGCGGCAGGATCAGCGGCAGGGTGATGCCGGTGACCAGCAGCACGATCAGCAGCGCCGCCAGCCAGACCTCCGTGCCGCCATGGCGAAGCTGCCCGGTGCCCAGCTCGGAGCGCATCAGGCGCTGGCGCAGCTGCCAGACTTCATCGGGCTGCAGCACGGCCACCAGCCGCGGCGGCAGGAACTCGTCGAGGCCCTCGCGGAAGTCGATATCGCTGGAAGTCCTGCGCAGGGCGCGCAGGCGGCCATGGCGGTGCACCCGTTCAACGCGCAGGCGCACCAGCAGCATCATCGCGTCGACAATGCCCCAGGCCAGGTTGCAGCCCAGTGCGGCGATGATCAGGTCCTGCCGGGTCGCCCCGCCGCTGGCGGCGGAAATCACCGAGATGATGGTCAGGGTCATGATCACCCCGTAGGTCATCTCGCTGATGCGGTCGAAGGGTGACGTGATGTCCTGCAGCACGCGCTGCCAGGCCGATGGCTGGGGTTCCGGGGTTGGCTGCATGGGACGGCCTCCTCTGCCGCCCCTGCAGTCTACTCAAGCGCGGCTGAGCCAGGCCATCACCCAGCGGTTGAGCGCCGGTGGCGACAGCTGGCCGGACCAGTACATGGCACGGAACATCGCGCCAATGGGCCGGTGCACGCCGCCGCTCTGTGCCTGGCGCCACGCGGCCTTGGCGATGTCCTCGGCCACCAGGGTGACGCCCAGGCGGCGTAGCACTGGCGGCTCGAAGGTCTGGCTGGCGACCATCGGCGTGCGCACGAAGGGCGGCATCAGGTCGGCGACGCGGATGCCCAGCTCGCGCCATTCCAGTTCCAGCGCCTCGGTCAGCCCGCGCACGGCGAACTTCGACGCCGAGTAGCTGGCCATCTGCGGCACGCCGTAGAGCCCGGACGCCGAGCCCATGTTCAGCACCTGCGCGCCCGGCGTGCGCTTGAGGAACGGCAGCGCGGCGTAGCAGCAGTTGAGGACGCCCTGCACGTTGATGGCGATGATGCGATTGTGCTCGGCGAGGCTGATGTCCTCGAAGCGGCCGAAGCGCATCATCGCCATCAACGTGCAGGGCGTCCTCAACTGCTGCTACGCCGCGCTGCCGTTCCTCAAGCGCACGCCGGGCGCGCAGGTGCTGAACATGGGCTCGGCGTCCGGGCTCTACGGCGTGCCGCAGATGGCCAGCTACTCGGCGTCGAAGTTCGCCGTGCGCGGGCTGACCGAGGCGCTGGAACTGGAATGGCGCGAGCTGGGCATCCGCGTCGCCGACCTGATGCCGCCCTTCGTGCGCACGCCGATGGTCGCCAGCCAGACCTTGCGCCAGGCAGTGCTACGCCGCCTGGGCGTCACCCTGGTGGCCGAGGACATCGCCAAGGCCGCGTGGCGCCAGGC
>NZ_JASMRU010000012.1 GCF_030462585.1 Pseudomonas sp. CAN1
GGAGCTTCGACTTTCACGGTCTTCACGGTGGAAGCGGTGGAAACGCCCAGGGCGTCCGGGGTCACCACGTCCAGCGGCTTCTTCTTCGCCTTCATGATGTTGGGCAGCGACGCGTAGCGCGGCTCGTTCAGGCGCAGGTCGGTGGTGACGATTGCCGGCAGGTTCAGGGCAACGGTCTGCAGGCCGCCGTCGATTTCACGGGTGACGTTGACCTTGTCGCCAGCGACTTCGACCTTGGAGGCGAAGGTGCCCTGGGCGTAGCCGGTCAGCGCAGCCAGCATCTGGCCGGTCTGGTTGTTGTCGCTGTCGATGGCCTGCTTGCCGAGGATTACCAGCTGCGGCTGCTCCTTGTCGACAATGGCTTTCAGCGCCTTGGCGATGGCCAGGGAGCTCAGTTCTTCGTTGGATTCAACGAGGATGGCGCGATCAGCACCCAGAGCCAGCGCGGTGCGCAGTTGCTCCTGGGCAGCGGTCGGGCCGACGGAGACCGCGATGATCTCGGTGGCGACGCCTTTCTCTTTCAGGCGGACGGCCTCTTCCACGGCGATTTCGCAGAAGGGGTTCATGGACATCTTGACGTTGGCGAGATCGACGCCGGAGTTGTCCGCCTTGACGCGGACCTTGACGTTATAGTCAACCACTCGTTTGACAGCTACAAGAACCTTCATGGATTCCTCGTTTTTCTCCGGTGAATAGGAATGTCGCCAGACAGGCCTGGCCGGTAGTGCACGCCATCTGCGACTACATCCAGCGCAACGCGACCGCAAAACCGCAGGTATCTTGACCGCATCGACCGGGCGGGTCAATACACGAAAATACCCCTTTATAAGCCGCGGACCCCGATTCTATCAGGGTTACGCGCGATTCAAACAAACGTTTGTATTGCGGTGGATAAAGGGTTTAGATATAGCAACAGGTCTAGCTATAATGCGCCCCGCTCTTACTGGGTGGGGGCACGCCCATCCCAATACCTACAAAATGCCCAGAGCCTTGATTCAGGAGAGATCGATAGTGGAACGCGAATTTATGGAATTCGACGTCGTCATCGTCGGCGCCGGCCCTGCCGGTCTGTCCGCCGCATGCCGACTGAAACAGAAGGCCGCCGACGCCGGTCAGGAAATCAGCGTCTGTGTGGTCGAGAAGGGTTCCGAAGTGGGCGCCCACATTCTCTCGGGCGCCGTGTTCGAGCCCCGCGCGCTGAACGAGCTGTTCCCCAACTGGAAGGAACTCGAAGCGCCGCTCAACACCCCCGTCAAGCGCGACGACATCTATGTGCTGAAGAGCCCGGAAGCAGCGGCCAAGGTGCCGAACCTCTTCGTGCCCAAGACCATGCACAACGAAGGCAACTACATCATCTCCCTGGGCAACCTGTGCCGCTGGCTGGCCCAGCAGGCCGAAGGCCTGGGCGTCGAGATCTACCCGGGCTTCGCCGCCCAGGAAGCGCTGATCGACGAGAATGGCGTGGTGCGCGGGATTGTCACCGGTGACCTGGGCGTCGACCGCGAAGGCAATCCGAAAGAGGGTTACTACACCCCGGGCATGGAACTGCGCGCCAAGTACACCCTGTTCGCCGAAGGCTGCCGTGGCCACATCGGCAAACAGCTGATCAAGAAGTACAAGCTCGACAGCGAAGCCGACGCCCAGCACTACGGCATCGGCATCAAGGAAATCTGGGACATCGACCCGTCCAAGCACGAGCAGGGCCTGGTGGTACACACCGCCGGCTGGCCGCTGAACGACGACAACCCGGGCGGTTCCTTCCTCTATCACCTGGAAAACAACCAGGTGGTGGTCGGCCTGATCATCGACCTGTCCTACACCAACCCGCACCTGTCGCCGTTCGACGAATTCCAGCGCTACAAGCACCACCCGGTGATCAAGCAGTACCTGGAAGGCGGCAAGCGCGTGGCCTACGGCGCCCGCGCCATCTGCAAGGGCGGCCTGAACTCGCTGCCGAAGATGGTCTTCCCGGGCGGCGCACTGATCGGCTGCGACCTGGGCACCCTGAACTTCGCCAAGATCAAGGGCAGCCACACCGCCATGAAGTCCGGCATGCTGGCCGCAGACTCCGTGGCTGAAGCCCTGTTCGCCGGCCGTGAAGGCGGCGACGAGCTGACCAACTACGTCGAAGCCTTCAAGGGCAGCTGGCTGTACGACGAGCTGTTCCGCAGCCGCAACTTCGGCGCGGCGATGCACAAGTTCGGCGCCATCGGTGGCGGTGCGTTCAACTTCATCGACCAGAACATCTTCGGCGGCAAGCTTCCATTCACCCTGCACGATACGACTCCGGACTACGCGACCCTGAAGAAGGCCAGCGAAGCGCCGAAGATCGACTATCCGAAGCCGGACGGCAAACTCAGCTTCGACAAGCTGTCCTCGGTGTTCCTGTCCAACACCAACCACGAGGAAGACCAGCCGATCCACCTGAAGCTGACCGACCCGAACACCCCGATCGCCAAGAACCTGCCGCTCTACGACGAGCCTGCGCAGCGTTACTGCCCGGCCGGCGTGTACGAAGTGGTGAGCAACGACGACGGCAGCAAGCGCTTCCAGATCAACGCGCAGAACTGCGTGCACTGCAAGACCTGCGACATCAAGGACCCGGCCCAGAACATCACCTGGGTTGCCCCCGAGGGCACCGGCGGTCCGAACTACCCCAACATGTAATGGGTTGGCAGTAACGAAAAAGGCTCCCTCGGGAGCCTTTTTCTTTGCAAGCTAAGTACTTGTAGCGATGAGCCGCGAGGACTACTGGCCGCATTCCGACTGCCAGGTCATGGCTGCGGCGCGATGGGGAAGAACTCCCCCGAACTCCATACTCCAAGCCAGTCAACGCCGTCGATCTCGCGGGGAACTGCCAGTTCCACCAGCTGGTAGAACACGTTGCGGTGGATCAGTGCTTCCAGGTTCACTCGCACCAGCACGTAGGGCGACGGCTCCTGGGTCTGCGCGTCCAGTTCGACGCGGATCGGATGCGCGGCGTCGGCCACCACTTCATCCTCGACGTTGGTGGTGAAGCGCAGCACCTGCTGCTCCCCCTCCCCTTCAACGGCCAGGGTGACCGCGACGAAGGGCGCATCATCGACAGTGATTCCGCACTTCTCCACCGGCGTGACCAGGAAATAGTCGTCGCCATCGCGGCGGATGATGGTGGAGAACAGCCGCACCATCGGCTTGCGGCCGATCGGCGTGCCCAGGTAGTACCAGGTGCCGTCGCGGGCGATGCGCATGTCGATATCGCCGCAGCAATCGGGGTTCCACAGGTGCACCGGCGGCAGGCCCTTGTCCTTGCTGGAGGGAATCTGCGCCAGCAGGTTGCCGGCCCGGTCCGCTTGATGCTGTGGATCTGTCATTGGTACTCCTCTCGCGTCTTCACCCCCAGCAGGCTGCGGGCATAGTCTTCCAGCGGGCGCCCGATCAGGTCCTCGGGGCTGGCGTCATAGAATGTCAGAAAACCGCCGCGGCTGCGGATAGTCGCACTGTCCACCAGGTAGCGGTTGTCGGTCTCGATCAGCATCACCTGGATCACGCTGCGGTCGCGTCCCACGGCGTTGTCGGTGTCTTCGTACTGCTCGTAGGTGCCGGCATTGTCCTCCCCACGGGCAAAGCGCGTATACAGCAGATAATTGGCGCCCGCCGCGCGCGCCTCCTGCATCGCCCCTTCCAGCCCCAGTGGACTCTTGGCCCGGCGCACCAGCGGGAAGTACTGGACGAAGCCGTTGAACGCCTCTTCGGCTACCACATTGGGCCGTGCATAAGGGTGGCCCGGCGGCACGAACGGGCCCTGGGCGATATAGATGAAGGAGTCCTGCTGCAGGCGCCAGTTGGAGGTGCGGCGGGTCTGGCTGTGATCGAGGAAGCCCGCGTCGCGCAGGTAGTAATCGGTGCCGTCGGCCAGGTCGTTGGGGCTCATGCAGCCGCCCAGGGCGGCGAAGGCAAGGATCAGAATCAGTTGGCGCATGCAAAGTCTCCGGAGCCGGCGACGGAAAACCGGCATTCGGACAGGCGATGCAGCTTCCGCGCCATCACAGGCCGCGCTGCCATTCCTGGCGCAGGTGCGCGCGCTGCGGCTGCTCGATGGCCTGGCGCACCTGGGCGAGCAGCTTTGCCTTGTCCGCCCCCAGCGTGCCCTTGAGAACCAGGTAATTGGAGGCGTGATCGCTGCGGAACACCGTGTCGCGCAACTCCAGGGCGCTCAGCAGGCGCTCGACCTCGACGAACAGCTCGGCCTGGGACAGCGGCTGAAAGTCCGGGAAGCCGGCGCGATACCGCTCCTCGCCGGTCGGGAAGCTCACCACCAGGGTGGAAAGGAATTCCGGTTGCGCTTCGTTCATCAGCCGCGCCGAGTTGTCGGCGTGCTGGGCGCTCAGGGTGCTGCCGCCCAGACCGTTGAGGATCATCACCGAGCGCGTGATTCCCGCCTCGCCCAGCTTCTGCAACGCATCCAGGGTGGAAGCGTAGGTCTCGCCCTTGTTCACTTTCGCGAGCACCTCGTCGTCGCCGGACTCGGCGCCCACGTAGGCCATGCGCAGGCCGGCGTCGGCCAGCTCCTTCAGCTCTTCCACCGACTTCTTGCGCAGGTTGCGCGGCAGGCAGTAGCTGGAGACGCGGTCCACCTCGGGCATGTGCTCACGGATGGCACGCAGGATGTTGAGCAGGCGCCGCGTAGGCAGCACCAGCGCATCGCCGTCAGCGAGGAACACCCGCTGGACGATCAGGCGCTCGCCGCAGCGACGAATCTCCTCCAGTACTTCGGCCTCGTCGCGGGCGCGGAATTTCTTCTGCGGCTGCGTATACATCTCGCAAAACCCGCACTGGTTCCACGAGCAGCCGTTGGTGACCGGAAGAATGAGCGAGTTAGCTTCGCTCGGCGGCCGGAACACCGGCTCGATATAGGAGATAGGGAATTCGTTGGGCATGGGCTAATCAGGTCTGGGGGCGATCTCAGCCGCCGATGATCTTCATGATGGTGACGCCGCCGGAGAAGGCGACTTCCTGCTTGTCCGCCAGGGCGCGCACCAGCAGGCGCTGCAAGGCCGGGAGCGCCTGGTGGCGGGGCTTGTCCAGCAGGTCGCCGACGTAGTGGCGGTTGCTCGACGACAGGCAGCCATGCAGCCAGCCGGTGGACGACAGGCGCAGGCGCGAACAGGTCCGGCAGAACGGCACGCTTTCGTTGGCGATCACCCCGAAGAAACCGCGCCCCGGCACTTCATAGCGCAGCGCAGTGGCATCCACCGGGGCATTGGCCTGGATGTAGGGGTGATCTTCGCCGATCAGTTCCAGCAGCTCGGTCATGCCGATGAACTGCTGGTTGAAGCCGTTCGGATCGCGGGCCAGGTGGCCCATGCGCATCAGCTCGATGAAGCGCAATTCGAAGCCGTGCTCCAGGCAGTAGTCGAGCAGCGGCACCACCTGGTCGAGGTTCTGCCCGCGCAGGGGCACCATGTTCAGCTTGATCTTCAGACCGGCGGCGCGCGCTTCGTCGAGCCCCTTGAGCACGGTGGCCAGGTCGCCGCCGCGGGCGATCCGACGGAAGGCGTCGGCATCCAGGGTATCGAGGGACACATTCAGGCGGCGGATGCCGCAGTCCAGCAGCAGCGGCAGCTTCTTCGACAGCAACTGGCCGTTGGTGGTCATGGCGATGTCCTGCAGGCCCAGGCGACTGACGCCGTGCAGGAAGGCATCCAGTTTCGGGCTGACCAGCGGTTCGCCACCGGTGACCCGCAGACGCTCGATGCCGGCAGCCTCGATCAGGTAGGCCACACCGCGCACCAGCGACTCGGCGGAGAGCTCGTCCTGGGCGGCGACCAGACGCTTGCCGTCCGGCACGCAGTAGGTGCAGGCGTAGTTGCACGCGGCGGTCAGGCTCACCCGCAGGTTGCGGAAGCGCCTGCCCTGGCGGTCGACGATCATGCTCGGCTCCGGTGGAGAACACTCACCTCAGTATATCTCCACCCTCGCCCGCTGCCCTGTCGCACAGGCGACGATGGGCCGCGCGAATGGCGACTCAGGCAGCCGGCGTATCGCCGTCGCGCTTGCGCTTGTTGCCCATGCGTACGCCGATCTCCATGAGGAACTGGAAGAAGCCTTCCTGATCCTCCAGCACATCGCGCCAGAACGGCGAGTGGTACAGCGCCACGGCGCCATGCACCAGCGCCCAGGCTGCGCAGTAGTGGAAGTAGGCCGGCACGTCTTCCAGCTTGCCCGCCGCGATGCGTTCCTTGATCAGCTGACTCAGGCGCTCGAAGTTGGATTCGCGGATCTTGTGCAGCTCCTCGACCATCTCCGGAACCTGGCTGGTCTTCACCACCTTCTCTTCCAGGCGGTCGAACAGGCGGTAGCGCTGCGGGTCGCGCATGCGGAACTCGAAGTAGGCGCGCGACAGGCGCTCCTTGTCGCGGGCGACGTCTTCGGAGTGGAACAGATCGGCCAGGTCGCGCTCGTAGTCCAGCATCAGGCGCAGGTAGATCTCAGCCTTGGACTTGAAGTGCTTGTAGATGGTGCCTTTGCCGATACCCACGGCATCGGCGATCATTTCGACCGTGACACTGTCTTCGCCCTGCTCAAGGAACAGCTTGAGGGCGGTATCGAGGATTTCCTGTTCGCGACGGCGGAATTCGCGAACCTTGCGCGGCTCTTTCTGCATAAAAAGACTGTTCGGTCAAAAATAGTCAAAATTCGAAGCCGCGTATTATGCCTATTCAGCGCCAAATTGCACGGATCATCCGACATGATTAGCTTTTCTTCCGAGTTTCCCCAACAAGCCGGCCTGCGCTACCTGAATCACGCGGCCGTCGCCCCCTGGCCCAGGCGCGCCGCAGACGCCGTCGCGGCGTTCGCCCAGGAGAACATCCTGCAGGGCGCCCGCGACTATCCGCAGTGGCTGACCATCGAGAAGCGCCTGCGCGAGCGCCTGATGCGTCTGGTGAATGCCCAGACCACCGGCGACATCGCGCTGGTGAAGAACACTTCCGAGGCGCTGTCATTCGTCGCCTTCGGCCTGGACTGGCGCGCTGGCGACCAGGTGGTGATCAGCGACCAGGAATTCCCCTCCAACCGCATCGTCTGGGAAGCGCTGAAGCCGCGCGGCGTGGAAGTCATCCAGGTGAGCCTGGATGGCGATGACCCGGAAGGCGACCTGCTGGCCGCCTGCACCCCGCGCACGCGCCTGCTGTCGATCAGCGCCGTGCAGTACGCCAGCGGTCTGCGCATGGACCTGGAGCGTCTCGGCGCCGGTTGTCGCCAGCGCGGCGTGCTGTATTGCATCGACGCCATCCAGCAACTGGGCGCCCTGCCCTTCGACGTGCAGGCCTACGACTGCGCCTTCGCCATGGCCGACGGACACAAGTGGATGCTCGGCCCGGAGGGCCTGGGGGTGTTCTATTGTCGCGCCGCCGAGCGCGAGCAACTGGCGCTGCAGGAATACGGCTGGCACATGCTGGAAAACGCCGGCAACTACGACCTTGCCGACTGGCAGCCGGCGCGCAGCGCGCGGCGCTTCGAGTGTGGCAGCCCGAACATGCTCGGCGCCGTAGCGCTGGAGGCCAGCCTGAGTCTGCTGGAGGAAGTCGGCATGGCGACGGTGGGCGAGTTGGTGCAGGCGCGCGTCCAGCAACTGCATGACGGCCTGGAGCGTATCGACGGGGCTTCACTGCACAGCCCGCTGGACCCGGCACGACGCGCCGGCATCCTGACCTTCAGCCTGGCCGGCTGGGACAACACCCGTCTGCTGGAGCGCCTGCGCGCCGAACAGGTAGTGTGCATCCAGCGTGGCGCCGGCATCCGTTTCTCGCCGCACTTCTACACCAGCGAGGCGGTCATCGAGGAAACCCTGGGGCTGATCGGCGCTCTGGCGGGGCAGTAAGGCAGGTGCGGCCGAGAAAGCTGCTCAGCCCGGTGTGATGTATTCCAAATCCGTTTAAAAAACCCCGGCCACCCTGTGGCAGCCCGCGCATCTTGGCCAATACTTGTAGATACCGGTGCGCGGCATCTCCCCCCAAGTGCCCCGCCGGTGAAGGTACCGAGGATTGCGTACCTTATTGTTACACTCCTAATGGTCTTGACCCGGATTCATCCCCCAGAACCCGGGTTTTTTTTGCCCGCAGGAAATGTATCCGGGACGACGCAATCAGGTCGTCAGCGGGAACAACCGGCGGAAGTTGGCGCTGGTCTGCTCGGCCAGGGTCTCGAAGCTCACCCCGCGCAGCACCGCCAGGTACTCGGCCACTTCACGCACGTACTCGGGCAGGTTCGGCTTGCCGCGATGGGGCACCGGCGCCAGGTACGGCGAGTCGGTCTCTACCAGCAGGCGATCCACCGGCACCTGGCGCGCCACTTCGCGCAGCTGCTCGGCGTTGCGGAAGGTGACGATGCCCGACAGCGAGATGTAGAAGCCGATATCCAGCGCCGCCTTGGCCATCTCCCAGTCTTCGGTGAAGCAGTGCAACACGCCGCCCTGCGGCAACGCGGCCTCGCGCAGCAGCGCCAGGGTGTCGGCACGAGCCTCGCGGGTATGCACGATGACCGGCTTGCCGGTGACCTTGGCTGCCTCCAGGTGCAGGCGGAAGGCTTCCTGCTGCAGCTCGGCGGCTTCGGGCTCGTAGTGGTAGTCCAGCCCGGTCTCGCCGATGGCCACCACGCGCGGGTGGTTCAGCTCGCCCAGCAGCCAGTCCAGCGCAGGCGCAGCGCCCGGCTCCAGGTCCAACGGGTGAACGCCCACCGAGCAGTGCACGTCGGCGTAGCGATCAGCTAGGTCCTTCACCGCTTTGGCGTTATCCGCACTTACGCCGATACACAGGAACTGACTGACGCCGCGCGCACGGGCGGCGTCCAGTGCGGCGTCCAGCGAACCGTTGTGGGCGGCCAGATCGAGACGATCGAGGTGGCAGTGGGAATCGACCAGCATGAAAACTTTCTCCGGAAAATGACGAAGCGCCCCTCAGGGCGCTTCGTGCTTGTAGCCTGTACAGCTGGTGGATTCTACATGGTATGAGTCGGGCGGTCCGACTTCAGCGCGCCGGCGAGGTAGGTCTCGATCTTGTTGCGCGCGGTGTTGTCGCCGTCGTTGAACTGCACGCCGATGCCGGCAGCGCGGTTGCCCTGGGCGCCCCGCGGGGTGATCCAGACGACCTTGCCGGCCACCGGGATTTTCTCCGGCTCATCCATCAGGTTGAGCAGCATGAAGACCTCGTCGCCCAGCTTGTAGGTCTTGTTGGTCGGAATGAACAGCCCACCATTGCGGATGAACGGCATGTAGGCGGCATACAGCACGGATTTGTCCTTGATGGTCAGGGACAGGATTCCGTTACGCGGACCCAGATTCGGTGGCAAGCTCATTCAGCTGTCCTGGCAGATTTTTCCGATGGCCGGATTCTAGCCCGGCCCGGGGAGACTTGCCCACTGTACGAGCAAGGCTTCGAGAAGCAGGGCACGATTGAGGTTGGCTTTATTGAGGACTTTCTGCCGCTGCGCGAGCAGCCAGTCCTGCATGGCCAGCACCTTGGGCTGCGAGGACTTCTGCGCCAGGTACTGCACCACCTTGCTCATGTCGGCGAGGCCGAGGCCCGCTTCGTCACGTGCCAACTGGTAGCGCAGGACGAGCAGCGTCCAGTCGCAGAACCAGTCGAAGAGGAGCGGCAAGGGTACCGCATTCCAGCTCTCGGCCAGCTGACTTGGGGCAACCTGCTGCTTGAGCAGCTTCTTCACCCCGTCCACCACCTGCGCCCGTTGCTCACGCACGCCCTGCCCATGCAGGCGCTGCGCGGTGAGCGGCGAACCGCCAGCCAGCACCAGCAGTTCATCCAGCACTTCGGCCGACTCATCCGGCAACGCCTGGGCCAGCCAACTGCGCGCCTGTTCGGCAGCAGGCTGCGGACAGGCCTGCTGCACACAGCGGCTCTTGATGGTCGGCAGCAGGCGGCTGGGCTGATGGCTGATCAGCAGCAGGACGGTATTGCCCGAAGGCTCTTCCAGGCTTTTCAGCAGGGCGTTGGCGGAGTTGAGGTTCATCGCCTCGGCCGGCTCCAGCAACACCACCTTGCGCCCGCCCAGCTGGGCGGTCTGCACCACGAAATTCACCAGCTCGCGCACCTGGTCGACGCGGATCGGCTTCTCCGCCTCTTCCGGCTCCAGCGGGAAATAATCCGGATGGGTGCCGGCCGCCAGCAGCTGGCAGGCCTTGCACTGCCCGCAGGCCTTGCCGCCTTCGGGGCGCTGGCAGAGCAGGAAGTGCACGAAGTTGTCCGCCAGCACACGCTTGCCGATGCCGGCGGGGCCGTGCAGCAGGTAGGCGTGGGCGTGCTGCGGGCGATTGCTCAGTTGCTGCCAGAGCCCCTGCTGCCAGGGATAGATATCAGCCATTCAGGCGCTCCAGCAGGGTCGGCAGCAGGCCGTCGAGATCACGCTGCACTTCGGCCAGCGTCTGCGCGGCATCGAGAATGTGATAACGCCCGGGCTCGGCGCGAGCGCGGTCCAGGTAGGTATTGCGCACCGCGTCGAAGAAGGCGCGGCCTTCCTGCTCGAAGCGGTCCAGCCGGCCACGGGCCGCAGCGCGGGACAGGCCGATTTCCACCGGCAGGTCGAAGACCAGGGTCAGGTCCGGGCGCAGGCCGCCCTGGACGAAGCTTTCCAGTTGCGCGATGCGCTCCACCGGCAGGCCGCGGCCGCCACCCTGGTAGGCGTAGGTGGCGTCGGTGAAGCGGTCGCAGAGGACCACCGCGCCGCGTGCCAGGGCCGGGCGGATCACCTCGGCGATGTGCTGCGCGCGAGCGGCGAAGACCAGCAGCAACTCGGTGTCCACCGCCATCTTCTCGTCGCTGGGGTCCAGCAGCAGCTCGCGGATGCGCTCGGCCAGCGGCGTACCGCCGGGCTCGCGGGTCAGCTGGACTTCGATGCCGCGCTCGCGCAGGCGTTCGGCCAGGTACTCGCGGTTGGTGCTCTTGCCCGCGCCTTCGGGGCCTTCCAGGGTGATGAACAGGCCGGTCACTCGGCTCACTCCTTGCGTTGTCGGGCTAGTGCGCCGCCGGGGTATCCGCGGCGGGCGCGTCCGGCGTGGGGGCCGGCAGAGAAGTCGGCGCCGGACTGGAACGGTAGTCGGCGCGGCGCTTGATCTGGAACTCCTGGACGGCCTTGTTATGGTCGTCGAGGTTGTCGGAGAAGGTGTGACTGCCATCGCCGCGGGCGACGAAGTAGAGGCTCTGCCCCGAGGCCGGGTTGAGCGCGGCGTGGATGGCCTCGCGGCCGGGCAGTGCGATGGGCGTCGGCGGCAGGCCGGCGACCACGTAGGTGTTGTAGGGCGTCGGCGTGCGCAAATCGGCGCGGGTGATCTTGCCGGCGTAGCGCTCCCCCATGCCGTAGATCACGGTCGGGTCGGTCTGCAGCAGCATGTTCTTCTGCAGACGGCGCACGAAGACGCCGGCGATCTGACCGCGCTCCTGGGGCACGCCGGTTTCCTTTTCCACCAGCGAGGCCATGATCAGCGCCTGGTAGGAATCCTTGTAGGGCAGGTCCTCGCCGCGCTTGTCCCACTCCTCGGCGAGGATGGTGTCCATGCGCTGGTAGGCGTGCTTGAGGATGTCGATGTCCTTGGTGCCGCGGACGAAGCGGTAGGTGTCGGGGAAGAAGCGGCCTTCCGGGAACACGCCGGGCTTGCCCAGCCTGGCCATGACATCGGCGTCGCTCAGGCCATTGAGGGTCTGGTCGAGCTTGGGCTGGCGGGCGAGCAGTTCGCGCACCTGATGGAAGTTCCAGCCCTCCACCAGGGTCAGGCCGTACTGCACCACATCGCCGTCGCGCCACAGGTCAAGCATCTGTGCGGCGGTCATGCCGGGCGTCAGGCGGTATTCGCCGCTGTGCAGGGCCTCGCCGGCCAAGTTGAAGCGCCAGTACAGGCGCAGCCAGAAGCCACCGTGCAAGACGTCTTCGTCCTCCAGGCGGGTCAGCAGGCGGCCGGGGGTGGCGCCGCTGGGAGCGTCCAGTAGACGCTCTTCGGTGAGCTGGAGCGGCTGCTGCAGCGCACGGTGCTGTTCCCAGGCGGCCAGGCCCAGTACGAGCCCGGCCAGCAGCAGGCCGCCTTCCAGCAGCACCAGCAATTTGCGCATCACGTATCAGAAATCCAGAAGTTCGCGGAGTTGGCCCTGCAGTTTACGGGTCAGCGGCCCGACCGGCCAAGCGTGCTCGGCAACACCGCGCACCGGCCAGATACCGTAGAGACTGTTGCAGAGAAAGACCTCATCGGCCTGCGCCAGTTCGCTGTGCTCGATGTCGCGGACGATGACCGGCAGGCCCAGGCCGCGCGCGCGCTCGATGATTTCGGCACGCATCACGCCAGCGACGCCGCAGCGGCTGAGTTCAGCGGTGATCAGCTCGCCCTGCCTTACCAGGAACAGGTTGCTGAACACGCCCTCGACGACACGCCCGGAAACATCGCGCATCAATCCTTCGGCGAAAGCCGGATCGCTCCATTCGGCGCGAGCCAGGACCTGCTCCAGGCGATTGAGGTGCTTGAGGCCGGCGAGCAGCGGCTGCTCGGCCAAGCGGGTGGTGCAAGGGAAGAGCGTCACGCCCTCCTCCCAGTGCTTCGCCGGGTAGGCCGGCGCGGGCGAAGCCAGGAGCAGGCGACGCACCTGGGCATCAGCCTGCGGCGCGTAGCCGCGTGCGCCTTCGCCACGGGTCAGCATCAGCTTGGCGACGCCGTCGCCGAGCAGGGCGGAAAAGCGCAGGAGTTCGTCTTCGACGAGATCGAGAGAGACCGGCAGGGACAGGCGTCGGACGCCCTCCTCCAACCTCGCTCGATGCCGTGCCAGCAGGCGCGGACGGCCTGCGGACACGCGGATGGTCTCGAACAGCCCGTCGCCGTAGGCCAGCCCGCGATCACGCGCGGACAGGGCCTCGGCGCTCTGGCCGTCGATCCAGCTCAACATCAGCCGTGGAACCGGCGGAATACCAGGGAGCCGTTGGTGCCACCGAAGCCGAAGGAGTTGGACAGGGCGACGTCGATCGGACGCTGCTTGGCCTGATGGGCGACCAGGTCGAGGTCGCAGCCTTCGCTGGGGTTGTCCAGGTTGATGGTCGGCGGAGCTACCTGATCGCGCAGGGCGAGCACGCAGAAGATCGCCTCGACCGCGCCGGCAGCACCCAGCAGGTGGCCGGTCATGGACTTGGTGGAGCTCATCGACAGTTGGTAGGCGTGGTCGCCGAAGATCGACTTCACCGCGGCGATTTCCGCGATGTCGCCAGCCGGGGTCGAGGTGCCGTGGGCGTTGATGTAGTCGACCTGCTCGGGGTTCAGTCCGGCATCGCGCAGCGCAGCCTTCATGCAGCGTGCAGCACCGGCGCCGTCTTCCGGCGGAGCGGTCATGTGGAAGGCGTCACCGCTCATGCCGAAGCCGACGACTTCCGCATAGATGCGGGCGCCACGGGCCTTGGCGTGCTCAAGCTCTTCGAGCACCAGGGAACCTGCGCCGTCGGAGAGTACGAAGCCGTCACGATCCTGGTCCCACGGGCGGCTGGCCTTGGTGGGTTCGTCGTTACGGGTGGACAGCGCGCGGGCAGCGCCGAAGCCGCCCAGGCCAAGACCACAGGCCGCCATCTCGGAGCCGCCAGCAACCATCACGTCAGCGTCGCCGTAGGCGATGTTGCGCGCGGCCATGCCGATATTGTGGGTGCCGGTGGTGCAAGCAGTGGTGATGGCGTAGTTGGGGCCCTGCAGACCTAGGTTGATCGACAGGAACCCGGAAACCATGTTGATGACCGAGCCGGGCACGAAGAACGGCGAGATGCGCCGTGGGCCCTGCTCGAACAGCGAGCGACAGGTGTTTTCGATGTTGGTCAGACCGCCGATGCCCGAACCGATGGCAACGCCGATGCGCTCCCGGTTGGCGTCGGTGACTTCCAGGCCGGAGTCACGCACCGCCTGGTAGCTGGCGGCGAGGCCGTACTGGATGAACAGGTCGAGTTTGCGAGCTTCCTTGGCGGACATGTATTGCTCGACGTCGAACCCTTTCACCGAGCCGCCGAAACGGGTGGCAAAGGCGGACAGGTCCATGTGTTCGATCGGGGCGATACCGCTGCGCCCGGCGAGAATGCCTTCCCAACTGCTCGGCACATCCACACCCAGGGGCGACAACATACCCATGCCAGTGATGACTACGCGTCTACGCGACACTGTGACTTCCTCTCATGTGTTTCACGGCAATAACGCCGGCAGAAGCCGGCGTTAAAGAAAAGCCGCACGCCTTTGCAGGCCGTGCGGCTTCTTTCGTCGGGGAGCCGACGACTACTTCTTATGCCTGGTGGGCAACGATGTAGTCGATGGCTTCCTGAACGGTGGTGATCTTCTCGGCTTGCTCGTCGGGGATTTCGGTCTCGAATTCCTCTTCCAGAGCCATCACCAGCTCAACGGTGTCAAGGGAGTCGGCGCCCAGGTCTTCGACGAAGGAAGCGCTGTTGGTGACTTCTTCTTCCTTAACGCCGAGTTGCTCAGCAACGATCTTCTTGACGCGTTCTTCGATGGTGCTCATACCTTGTTTTCACTCCTATGGACAATCCGTACAGCTGGGCTGCGGGTAAGTGTATAGAAAGGGTTTTCTGCATTTCAAGCTGAACGCTGACGCCCCTTCGCGGCAACCCAGATGCTCTGTCTATTCCAGCGTTACGACGCTTGGATAATTTAGACAGCGCATATGACATCGCCACGAAGGAACTCGTCACATCAGCTCATGTACATTCCGCCATTCACCGGTACCGTGGCACCCGTTACATAAGCTGCGCCCTCGGAAGCGAGGAATGCTACCACTTTGGCGATCTCTTCGGCTTGTCCCAGTCGACCCAGCGGAATCTGGCCGAGCAGCGCTTCACGCTGGGCTTCGGGCAGTTCGCGGGTCATGTCGGTGTCGATGAAGCCGGGAGCCACCGCGTTGACAGTGATAGCACGGGAACCCACTTCACGCGCCAGGGCGCGGGTGAAGCCTTCCAGGCCGGCCTTGGCGGCCGCGTAGTTGGTCTGCCCGGCATTGCCCATGGCGCCGACCACGGAGCCGATATTGATGATGCGACCCCAGCGTGCCTTGGTCATGCCGCGCAGGACGGCTTTCGACAGACGGTAGAGGCTGTTGAGGTTGGTGTTGACGACATCGAACCATTCGTCGTCTTTCATGCGCATCAGCAGGTTATCGCGGGTGATGCCGGCGTTATTGACGACGATGGCCGGTGCGCCGGATTCCTTCTGGATGGCCTCGACAACGGCGGTCACGGACTCGTCGTTGGATACGTCCAGGACCATGCCGGAACCCTGGATGCCGTTTTCCTTGAGGTACTCGGAAATCTTCTGCGCACCGGATTCACTGGTGGCGGTACCGACCACAGTAGCGCCCATGCGACCCAGTTCCAGAGCGATGGCCTGGCCAATACCGCGGCTCGCGCCGGTAACCAGGGCAACCTTACCTTGCAGACTCATGCCTTATCTCCTGTTCAAGCCAGAGCCGCGCGGGCTGCGCCGAAGGCGTCCGCGGAATCCAGGTTGTGGGTGGTCACGCCCTTGGCGCAACGCTTGTTCAAACCAGCCAGCACCTTGCCTGGGCCGCACTCGGCCAGGTCGGTGACGCCTTTCTCGGCCAGCAGTTGCACGCTCTCGACCCAACGGACCGGGCTGTACAGCTGCGCCAACAGGTCGCGCTTGAGCGCGGCCAGATCGGCCGGAACCTGGGCGGTGACGTTCTGCACCAGAGCGATCTGCGGCATCTGCCACTGAACGGCTTCTACGGCCTCCGCGAAACGCTCGGCAGCCGGGCGCATCAGCGCGCAGTGCGACGGCACGCTGACCGGCAGCGCAACGGCACGCTTGGCGCCACGAGCCTTGCAGCCTTCGATGGCACGCTCAACAGCCTTGGCCGCACCGGCGATTACCACCTGGCCCGGCGCATTGAAGTTCACGGCGCTGACCACTTCGCCCTGGGCCGCTTCGGCGCAGGCGGCGAGCACGTCGGCATCGTCCAGGCCGAGGATGGCAGCCATGCCACCGGTGCCGGCGGGAACGGCTTCCTGCATCAGTTGGCCACGGCGCTCGACCAGCTTCACCGCATCGGCGAAGGCCAGGCTGCCAGCGGCGACCAGTGCGGAGTACTCACCCAGGCTGTGGCCGGCAACGTAGGCCGGCTGCGCACCACCTTCGGCCTGCCACAGGCGCCACAGGGCGATGGAGGCGGTGAGGATGGCGGGCTGGGTCTTGTCGGTCTGGTTCAGGCGCTCTTCCGGCCCTTCCTGTACCAGGGCCCAGAGGTCATAACCCAGGGCGGCGGAAGCTTCGGCGAAGGTATCGCGGACAACGGCTTGTTGTGCACCCAGCTCAGCAAGCATGCCGAGCGACTGCGAACCTTGACCGGGGAATACGAAGGCGAGGGATGCGGACATTGCAACAGGTCCCTTTTGTCTGTGTCGTCAAATGGATAACGCCGGCGAGAGCCTGGCGCATTGAACTGACAGTTGGATGACGGTCTGACGACCGCGGTCACACATTACAGCAGATGTTCCAGGCGGCCATGCAGCCGCTGGGGCAGATTCTCGCGGACTTCCAGCAGCGCGCGACGCAATGCGCTCTGGATGCCCTCCTCTTTCGCACTGCCGTGACTCTTCACCACGATGCCCTGCAGGCCGAGGAAACTCGCGCCATTGTGCTGCGAAGGCGTGAGATCGCCACGCAGCCGGCGCAGGAATGGCATCGCCATCAGGCCGACCGCCTTGGCCGGCAGACTGGAGCGGAACAGCTCTTCCAGGCGCGCGGCGACCATGGCCGCCAGCCCTTCGCTGGACTTGAGCAGGATGTTGCCGACAAAGCCATCGCACACCACCACATCGGCCAGCCCGCGGTACAGGCCGTCACCTTCTATGTAACCGATATAGTTAACGCCGCGCGCCTGCTGCAGGAGACTGGCCGCCAGCTTCACCTGCTGGTTGCCCTTGATGTCTTCGGTGCCGACGTTCAGCAATGCAACACGGGGATTGTGCTTGCCGAGGGTCTCCGCCGCGACGGCGCCCATGACGGCGAACTGGTAGAGGTGCTCGGCACTGCAATCGACGTTGGCGCCCAGGTCGAGCAGATGGCAATGGCCAGTCTGCGTCGGCACGGCAGTCACCATCGCCGGGCGGTCGATGCCGGGCAAGGTCTTGAGCAGGTAGCGGGACAGCGCCATCAGCGCGCCGGTATTGCCGGCACTGACGCAGGCATGGGCCTTGCCATCCCGAACCAGTTCGAGGGCAACACGCATGGAGGAATCGGGCTTGCCACGCAACGCCTGGGACGGACGCTCGTCCATCGTGACGACTTCGCTGGCAGGGTGGACGTGAAGACGCTGGCGTTCAGCCGGAGAAAGGCCGCGCAGGTGTTCTTCTATCAGAGGAGCTTGGCCGACAAGGACCAGCTGGAGGGAAGCATACTCGGCCAGAAAGGAAATGCAGGCCGGAACAATGCAGTGGGGACCGTAGTCCCCACCCATTGCATCAATCGCGATGATTGGTGCGGACAAAGATTACTCGTCAGAGCCTTTGTCTACGACCTTGCGGCCGCGATAGAAACCGTCCGGGGAGACGTGGTGGCGCAGGTGAACTTCACCAGTGCTCTTTTCCACGGACAGAGCGCTCGCGTCCAGGGCATCGTGCGAACGACGCATGTCACGAGCGGAACGGGATTTTTTGTTCTGCTGAACAGCCATGATTGATTAACTCCTAAACGTTTGGGTCACGCTTCAACTGCGCCAGTACGCTGAACGGATTGGGCCGCTCTTCGACGTTCTCGCTCGGTTCGGGCGCTGTAGCGTATCCCACCGGCTGCTGGCAATCCTCAGGGTCATGGACCGGCACGATGGGCAAGGCGAGCAGCAACTCGTCCTCAGCCAGCGAGGTCAGGTCGATGGGGTCATCCCCCACTTCCAACGCATCGTAGCCACTGGGCAGATCATCGATCGACTTGCCTTCCGGGATGATGACGTAATCGTACTCACCACCCACATGGAAGTTGGCCGGCTCGAGACAGCGCTGGCATACCATGCTCACCTCGCCATTGAGCTCGACGTGCATGACCGCCAGTTTCTGCTGATCACGGAAGAAGGAAAACTTCGCGTGAATATCGCCATCACTGCTGGTCAGTTGCTCGCTGAGACGTGCCATCTTGGCGATCGGCAGCACACCCTCGAGGGTGGCGGCGCGCTCGACCAATTTGCGCGGATCAACGTGAGGTGGTATCGGTCCATTCAACATAAGCGCGCCATTATAGGGATGCACCTGAAGCTGTCAAAGGAAATTAGCCATAAACCGCTGTATGGACAGCTCTTTTCGCTAGAATCGCCGGGACGCTCCGAAGGAATTTCCCATGCTGCCCCTGATCCTTGCTTCCAGCTCACCCTACCGCCGTGAATTGTTGCAGCGCCTGCGCCTGCCCTTCGACTGCGCCAGCCCCGATATCGATGAAACCCCGCTACCCGGCGAAAGCGCCGAGCAACTGGTGCGCCGACTGGCAGAAAGTAAAGCGCGCGCCCTCGCCCAGCGCTATCCCGCCCATCTGATCATCGGCTCGGACCAGGCCGCGGTGAACGGCCAGCGAATTCTCGGCAAGCCCCACGACATCGAGCGCGCCACCGAGCAACTGCTGGCCGCCAGCGGCAGGAGCGTCAGCTTCCTCACCGGCCTCTGCCTGCTGAACAGCCAGACCGGCCAGGCCCGCGTCGACTGCATCCCCTTTACCGTGCACTTCCGTGAACTCGACGAAGCACGTATCCGTCACTACCTCGAAGCCGAACAGCCCTTCGACTGTGCCGGCAGCTTCAAGGCCGAGGGCCTGGGCGTCAGCCTGTTCCGCCGCACCGAAGGCGAAGACGCCACCAGCCTGGTCGGCCTGCCGCTGATCCGCCTGGTGGACATGCTGCTCGCCGAGCAGGTGCAAATCCCCTGACCGGGCGAATCAAAAGGCCCAGCAATCGCCGGGCCCTTTCTTCTATAAGCAGCTTTATATATGGCGCCTTATACAAGGACGCCTATTTAAGGAAGCGCATCAGCGCAGCATCGGCCCCTGCCAGCCCATCCACAGCGCCATGCGCTCGGCGACGCTGGCGCCCAGCTTCTTGGCGAAGCGGTCGAAAGGCGAGTCCTGGACGGTGTAGTCGACGATTTCCTTTTCCTTGATGATCTCGCGCGCCACGTAGCTGGTGCTGCCCAGGCCATCGATCAGACCCAGTTGCAGCGCCTGCTCGCCAGACCAGATCAGACCGGAGAACAGCTCCGGATGATCCTTGTCCTTCAGGCGATCGCCACGCCCCTTCTTCACGCTGTCAATGAACTGCTTGTGCGTGGTATCCAGCACCTGCTGCCAGAACGCGGTTTCATCCGCTTTCGGCGGCTGGAACGGATCGAGGAACGCCTTGTGCTCGCCCGAGGTATAGATGCGGCGATCCACCCCCAGCTTCTCCATGGTGCCGACGAAGCCGAAAGTCGCCGCGGTCACGCCAATGGAGCCCACCAGGCTGGCCTTGTCCGCATAGATCTCGTCGGCAGCGCTGGCAATGTAATAGGCACCGGAAGCGCCCAGATCACTGATCACTGCATAGACCTTGATATCCGGATGCTCGCCGCGCTGGCGTTTGATCTCATCGTAGATATAGCCGGACTGCACCGGGCTGCCGCCGGGGCTGTTGATACGCAGGACGATGCCCTTGGTGCCGGCATCCTCGAAGGCCGCACGCAGCGCACCAACGATGTTGTCGGCACTGGCCGCCTCATTGTCGGCGATCATGCCCTTCACTTCGATCATCGCCGTGTGGCTGGCGCCGCGCGAGGCGGACTTGGACAGACCACTCAACGGACTGAACAGCGCCAGCGCGCCGAACAGATAAAGGAAGGTCAGCAACTTGAAGAAGATGCCCCAGCGGCGCGACCGGCGCTGCTCCTGCACGCCCGCCAGAACTGCCTTTTCCAGCAGCTTCCAGCTCTTGTCATCAGCCGCCGCGGGTTGCGCAGCCTTGCTATCGTCCGCCTTCCATTCATCCGACATCAGTTACCCACCTCAAGCTGCGGTTTCACCGAGCGCCCGGCCAGCCAGGCGCGCAATTCATTGAAATGCCCTACTTCCAGCGCCGGAGCATACTCGCGAAGAATCTCCAGCGACTGCGCACCATAACCCACCGCCACCGAATCCATGCCGGCACGACGAGCCATTTCCAGATCGAACGGCGAGTCCCCCACCATCAGCGCATCACGGGCATCGACGCGGCAGTGCTCGAGAATCTCGTGCAACATGCGCGGGTCCGGCTTGCTCGCCGACTCGTCGGCGGCGCGGGTAATATCGAAGAAATCGGTCCAGCCCTGCCCCGCCAGCACGCGATCCAGCCCGCGGCGGTTCTTCCCGGTKGCCACGGCCAGCTGGTAGCCGGCACTGCGAAACTCTGCCATCGCTTCGGCCACGCCAGGGAACAGCGGCGAAGGCTGCACCTCCAGGCTCAGGTAGTGATTGCCGTAATCGACACGGAAGCGCTCCAGCGGCTCGCCATCCACGACTTCGGGATACAGCGTCTGGATTGCCTCGGGCAGCCCCAGGCCGATGATGCCCTTGATCGCCGCATCACTGCGCTCGGGAAGCCCGGAGTTGACCGCCGCGACGCGCATCGCCTCGACGATACGACCGATGGAATCCACCAGCGTGCCATCCCAATCGAAGATCAGCAGGGAATACTCACGCATCCAGGCGCTCCACGGTACGCAGCCAGACCTCATCCACCGGCGCTTCCAGCTCCAGCACCGCGCCATCAGGCAGCGGCACACGCAGGTAGGCCGAGTGCAGGAACAGGCGCTTGCCGCCCAGCTCACGGATTTCGCGGGAGAAGTCTTCGTCGCCGTACTTGGGATCGCCGGCGATGGAGTGGCCGGCATGCTTGGCGTGCACGCGAATCTGGTGGGTACGGCCGGTGATCGGCCGCGCCTCCACCAGGGTGGCGAAGTCACCGAAGCGGCGCAGCACCTTGAACTCGGTCAGCGCTTCCTTGCCCTCGGGATTCACTTCCACCACACGCTCGCCGGAGCGCAGGTTGTTCTTCAGCAGCGGCACGGCGATCTGCTTCTTCGCCGCCGGCCAGTTGCCGCGCACCAGCGCGTGATAGCGCTTGTCCACAATGCGTTCACCGCGCAGGGCGTCGTGCAGGTGGCGCAGCATGCTGCGCTTCTTGGCGATCATCAGCAGGCCGGAAGTGTCGCGATCCAGACGGTGCACCAGCTCCAGGTCCTTGCACTCCGGACGCAGCTGCCGGAATGCCTCGATGACGCCGTAGTTCAGGCCGCTGCCGCCATGCACAGCGATACCGGTAGGCTTGTTCACCACGATCAGCGCCTTGTCCTCGAAGACGATGGAGGCTTCCAGGCGCTCGAGCAGACCCTGGGCCAGCGGCACCGGCTCATCACGCTCGGCCAGCCGCAGCGGCGGAACACGGATCACATCGCCCGCCTGCAGCTTGTACTCGGGCTTGATGCGTCCTTTATTCACCCGCACTTCGCCCTTGCGCAGGATGCGATAGATCAGCGTCTTGGGCACGCCCTTGAGCTGAGTACGGAGGAAATTGTCGATTCGTTGGCCGGCATACTCCGGCGCGACTTCAAGCAGCTGGACGCCGGAAGTCGGAGGGGCGGGATTTGTCATCCGTACATGATAACAATTTTTCATTCAATTGAAGCACTTAATCATTGCTGCTATATTCGGGAGGCCGCCAAAAGTGGCCAGGCCTGCGGATGATCGCGTAATCGCCATCCCCAACCGCCTGCAAACACATTGAACGGACACGAGGCAGTCCCCGGAAGCGTTGCAACGGCCCGAGCGATTCTCGCGCCGACAGCGCCTCGAAACCCAGGCCTTCAGACATGACCACGGCAGCCAATGTCGCCGTGATAAAAGCCAACCCCGCTCCCGGATTCAGCGAGTGGCACCCGGCTCTTAGGGAAATGTGCAGGGTGGAGATGCACAACTGTCGGATTGCGTTGCTTTCATGCCTTGAACGCATGCCTTGAACGTAGACGCACTTGCCGTCCGCATCTGACAGCCAATTCCTCCTCCTGATGAGTGCTTGTTCTTACTCGACAAGCAGGAAACGTAGTCGCGGCACAGCAGATTTATCCTGCTGCCGCTGGACACTGGAATGGTCCGCCGTTCCTGAGTACGTGCCTTAGCACCGACCGTGAGAGTCGTGTGTGCCGATCGCCGTTTCCGGTGGCCCCGGAAACCATTGGTACTACATGAAAAGAATGCTGATCAACGCAACTCAACCCGAAGAGTTGCGTGTAGCGCTGGTAGACGGCCAACGCCTGTTCGACCTGGACATCGAGTCCGGCGCGCGCGAACAGAAAAAGGCCAACATCTACAAAGGCCGCATCACCCGCATCGAGCCGAGCCTCGAGGCCGCATTCGTCGACTTCGGCGCCGAACGCCACGGCTTCCTTCCCCTCAAGGAAATCTCCCGCGAGTACTTCAAGAAGAACCCTGAAGGCCGCATCAACATCAAGGACGTCCTGAGCGAAGGCCAGGAAGTCATCGTCCAGGTCGAGAAAGAAGAACGTGGCAACAAGGGCGCCGCCCTGACCACCTTCATCAGCCTCGCCGGCCGTTACCTGGTCCTCATGCCCAACAACCCGCGCGCCGGTGGCATCTCCCGCCGCATCGAGGGTGAAGAGCGCAACGAACTGCGTGAAGCCCTGAACGGCCTGACCGTTCCCGGCGACATGGGCCTGATCGTCCGCACCGCGGGCCTGGGCCGCAGCTCCGAAGAGCTGCAATGGGACCTGGACTACCTGCTGCAACTGTGGGGCGCCATCAAGGAAGCCTCCGGCGAGCGCAACGGTCCGTTCCTGATTTACCAGGAAAGCAACGTCATCATCCGCGCCATCCGCGACTACCTGCGCCAGGACATCGGCGAAGTGCTGATCGACAGCATCGACGCCCAGGAAGAAGCCCTGAATTTCATCCGCCAGGTCATGCCGCAGTACGCGAGCAAGGTGAAGCTGTACCAGGACAGCGTTCCGCTGTTCAACCGCTTCCAGATCGAGAGCCAGATCGAAACCGCCTTCCAGCGCGAAGTGAAACTGCCCTCGGGCGGCTCCATCGTCATCGACCCGACCGAAGCCCTGGTGTCCATCGACATCAACTCGGCGCGCGCCACCAAGGGCGGCGACATCGAGGAAACCGCGCTGCAGACCAACCTGGAAGCGGCCGAGGAAATCGCCCGCCAGCTGCGTCTGCGTGACATCGGCGGCCTGATCGTCATCGACTTCATCGACATGACCCCGGCGAAGAACCAGCGCGCCGTGGAAGAACGCGTCCGCGAAGCCCTGGAAGCCGACCGTGCCCGCGTCCAGGTCGGTCGCATCTCGCGCTTCGGCCTGCTGGAAATGTCCCGTCAGCGCCTGCGTCCGTCCCTGGGCGAGACCAGCGGCATTGTCTGCCCGCGTTGCAACGGCCAGGGCATCATCCGTGACGTCGAATCCCTGTCGCTGGCCATCCTGCGCCTGATCGAGGAAGAAGCCCTGAAGGACCGCACCGCCGAAGTTCGTGCGCGCGTGCCGTTCCAGGTTGCCGCCTTCCTGCTCAACGAGAAGCGCAACGCCATCACCAAGATCGAACTGCGCACCCGCGCGCGCATCTTCATCCTGCCGGACGACCACCTGGAAACTCCGCACTTCGAAGTCCAGCGCCTGCGTGACGACAACCCCGAACTGCTGTCCGGCCACGCCAGCTACGAGATGGCCCCGGAAGAGCACGAGGAAGTCCAGCCGGTCAGCGCCACCCGCACCCTGGTTCGCCAGGAAGCCGCGGTGAAGACCGTTTCCCCGCAGACCCCTGCTCCGCAACAGACTGCCGCTGAAGCACCGGTCGCCGTCGAAGCCACCAAGCCCATGCCCGAGCCGAGCCTGTTCCAGGGCCTGGTGAAGTCGCTGGTAGGCCTGTTCGCCGGCAGCAAGCCGGAGCCGACTCCGGTCGCCGCCGAGAAACCGGCCGCCGATCGCAGCGAGGGCCAGGGCGAGCGTCGCAACGGCCGTCAGCAGAACCGTCGCCGTGACGGTCGCGACAGTGGCCGCCGTGATGACGAGCGCAAGGAACGTGGCGAGCGTGGTCGTCGCGACGAGCGTGGCGAACGCGGCGAGCGTGCCGAGCGCCCTGCCCGCGAAGAGCGTCAGCCGCGTGAAGAACGCGCCGAGCGTCAGCCCCGCGAGGAGCGCCAGCCGCGCGAAGAGCGTGCCGAGCGTCAACCGCGCGAGGAGCGTCAGCCCCGTGAAGAGCGCGCTGAACGCCAGCCGCGCGAAGAGCGTCAACCGCGTGAAGAGCGTGCCGAGCGTCAGCCGCGTGAAGAGCGTCAGCCCCGCGAAGAGCGTGGCGAGCGCAGCGAACGTCAACCGCGCGAAGAGCGCCAGCCGCGTGAAGAGCGTCAACCGCGTGCCGAACGTGGTGAGCGCGCCGAGCGTCAGCCCCGTGAAGAGCGCCAGCCGCGCGAAGAGCGTCCGGTTAGCGATGTCGCCGCCCTGGAAGCCGAAGAGCTGCCGAACGAGGAGCTGCTGGATCAACAGGACGACGAAGGCTCGGACGACGAGCGTCCGCGTCGCCGCTCCCGTGGCCAGCGTCGCCGCAGCAACCGCCGCGAGCGCCAGCGTGAAGCCGGTGTGGATGGTGTTGAAGGCGCCGATGGCGAAGTGAGTGCCGAAGGTACTGCCGAACAGGCTGCTTCCGACACCCCGTCGCCTGCCGCCATGGTCGCTGCCGCCGCCACCGCTGTAGCCGTTGCCGAAGCCGCCGCCGAGCAGGAGCAGCCCGCTGCCCAGGCCGAGGCCCAGCCGCTGGAATCCGGCGTGGTTGAAGCCGTACGCACCGAAAGCGCCCTGGAGCAGACCATCGAGTTCCTGGCCAAGCCCGCCGAACAGGCTGCCGAGCCGGTAGAAGCCACCAGCGAAAGCGCTGAAGTGGTTGCTGCCGAACCAGCGTTCGCGGAAGAAGCACCGACCCCGGCTGCTGAAACCGTGATCGAAGCCGTCGCCCAACTGGTCGAAGAGCCCAAGGTCGAAGCCGAAGCTGCAGTGGTTGCCGAGGAAGCTCCGGCTGCTGCCGAAGCGGCTACCGAAGAAGCTGCGGCCGTTCCGGCCAACGCCACCGGCCGCGCCTCCAACGACCCGCGCGAGCGTCGTCGCCAGGAACGCGCCGCCCGCGAAGCCGCCGCTGCTGCAGCTGCTGCCCCGCAGGTCGAGCAGGCTCCGGTTGCCGAAGTAGTGGTCGAAGAGACCGCTGCCGTGGAAGCTGAAGTCGTGGTCGAGCCGGCCGCCGACGTTACCGCCGAAACCCTTGTGGCCGAGGTAGTGAACGAAGCTGAAGCTGCCGAGCAGGCTGAAGGCGAGAAAGCCGAACAGGCTGAGAAGACCGAGGAAGAAGAAGGTTCCGTGGTGGAAAAGCACCACCACTGATAGCTTCCTGATCGGAAAAAGGGGATGCCACGGCATCCCCTTTTTTATTGCCTGCACTGCTGGGTTCGCCTGTTACGTAGGAGCGGACTCCGTCCGCGATAGGTCCGCAGCGCGCCGGAGGCCAATCGCGGACGGAGTCCGCTCCTACGCCCAGCTTGGCTCCGCCCCCTGGCCGGTTCGCGAGCAAGCTCGCTCCTACAAGGAGATGCAGCGTCGCTGGGCATATAGCGGCGAATCGCAGACACAAAAAAGGGGATGCCGCGGCATCCCCTTTATTCGGACGAAGCGATCTCAGTAGAGATTCGGCTCCATCTCCAGCTCCACACCGAAGCGCTGGCGGATGTCGTCACGAATGCGCTCGGCCAGGGCATGCAGCTGCACTCCCGTGGCGCCGCCGTAGTTCACCAGTACCAGCGCCTGCTGCGCATGCACGCCGGCGGCGCCATCGCGGAAGCCCTTCCAGCCGGCCTTGTCGATCAGCCAGCCGGCGGCCAGCTTCATCAGGCCATCGCCCTGCGGATAAGCGACCAGGTCGCTGTACTGCTGAAGCAGTGTTTCGGCCTGCGCGGCAGTGACCAGCGGATTCTTGAAGAAGCTGCCGGCATTGCCCAGCATCGCCGGGTCCGGGAGCTTCTCGCGGCGGATCGCGCAGATCACCCGCGAAACATCGGCCGGCGTCGGCGCGGTCACGCCCTCCTCTGCCAGACGTTGACGCACCGGACCGTAGTCCAGGTGCAGCTTGGCCGCACGGCTCAGGGCGAAGCGCACCCGCAGGATCAGCCAGCGCCCCGGCTCGCGCTTGAAGCGACTTTCGCGGTAGGCAAAGGCACAGTCTTCCAGCCCGAACTCGTGCAGCTCGCCGCTCTCGCGGTCCAGTGCGGTCAGTCCAGCAAAGACGTCCTTGATCTCGACACCGTAGGCGCCGATGTTCTGCATCGGCGCAGCACCCACGGTGCCGGGGATCAGGCTGAGGTTTTCCAGACCGCCCAGCCCCTGGGCCAGGGTCCAGCGCACGAAGTCGTCCCATACCTCGCCAGCTTCTGCCTCGACCACCACGCGCTCGCCATCATCACTGACGACACGCACACCGCGGGAGGCCATGCGCAGCACCAGTGCCCCGACATCACGGGTCAGCAGCAGGTTGCTGCCGCCGCCGATGACCATCAATGGCAGGCCCTTTTCAGCCGCGGCAACAATCCCCGCGCGCACCTCGGCGTCATCGTGGGCCTGGGCGAACCAGCGCGCTGCGACTTCGACACCGAAGGTGTTGTAGGGCTTGAGGGAAATGCGTTCTTGCAGTTGCAGCGTCACAGGCGCCCCTTCGCTTCTGCCAGCAGGCCGTCGCAGGCCCTTTCCACCAGGTCCAGCACCTGCTCGAAACCATCCTCGCCGCCGTAGTACGGGTCAGGGACTTCATCGAGTTCCAGCTCGTAGCGGCGCAGGAACAGGTCCAGCTCCGCCTGGCCGCTGCTACCGCGCAGACGTTTCAAGTCACGCAGGTTGGCGTTATCCATGGCCAGGACCAGGTCATAGCGGGAAAAGTCGGCAACGCTGACCTGCCGCGCCCGCAGGCCCGACAGGTCATAGCCACGACGCAGCGCGGCGGCACGGGTGCGCGCATCCGGCGCCTTGCCGACATGCCAGTCGCCAGTGCCGGCCGAGTCGATCTCGATGCGTTCTTCCAGGCCAGCCGCACGCACCTTGTGGCGGAACACGCCCTCGGCGGTGGGCGAGCGGCAGATGTTGCCCAGGCAGACGAACAGGACCTTCATCAGGCCCCCAGGATGCGCCGGACGCGCTCCAGGTCTTCCGCGGTATCGACGCCGGCCTGCGGCGCTTCCAGGGCATCGGCCACATGGATGCGCACGCCATGCCAGAGCGCGCGAAGTTGCTCCAGGCACTCGGTGTCTTCCAGCCAGCACGGGCCCCAGGCCACGAAGTCGCGAAGGAAGCGCGCGCGATAGGCGTAAATGCCGATGTGGCGGCGGTACGGTACGTTGGCCGGCAGGCTTTCGCGGTCCACTGCGAAAGCGTCGCGCGCCCAGGGCAGCGTGGCGCGGCTGAAGGTCAGGGCCAGGCCATTCTTGTCGCTGACTACCTTGACGATGTTCGGGTTGAACAGCGCGGCCGGGTCATGGATTTCCTCGCACAGGGTGGCGATGCCGGCTTCCGGGTGCGCGGCGAGGTTGGCGGCCACCTGGTCGATGATCGACGGCGGCACCAGCGGCTCGTCGCCCTGCACGTTGACCACGATGGCGTCGTCGGCCAGGCCCAGCGCGTCGGCCACTTCCGCCAGGCGGTCGGTGCCGGAGTTGTGGTCGGCGCGGGTCAGCACCACCTGGGCACCGAAACCCTGGCAGGCATCGAAGATGCGCTGGTCATCGGTGGCGACCACCACCTGGGTGGCCGAGCTTTTGCCGGCCTGCGCCCAGACGTGCTGGATCATCGGCTTGCCGGCTATGTCCTGCAGCGGCTTGCCGGGCAGGCGGGTGGAGGCATAGCGGGCGGGAATGACGACGGTATAGGCCTGGCTCATGGCGTTACTTGTCCAGACGCTCGTCGACGTTCAGGGTACGCGCCTCGCCTTCGAGCATCACCGGGATGCCGTCGCGCACCGGGTAGGCAAGGCCGTCGGTCTTGCAGATCAGCTCGGACTTGTCGTCGGTGAGCTTGAGCGGGCCCTTGCACAGCGGACAGGCGAGGATATCGAGGAGTTTCGGGTCCATGGTGCGTTCCTTGAGCTTGAAAAGGTAGAAAGCCGGCGGTACCGGGCTGCGACGACGGATCAGCGGGCGAGCAGGCGCTCGAGCTGGGCGTCGAACCAGGCGACGAAGGCCGGCGACGGCTGCGCTTCGACGGCGAGATACCACCAGTCGGGCGCGGCGAAGGACCGGCATTTCACCGCGTCCTTCTCGGTCATGACCAGCGGCAGTTCCGGCGTAAAGCGCAGCTGCTCGGCGGTATAGGCCGCWTGGTCGGGGAAGGGATGCGGAATCGGCCGCCAGTTTAGCGCCTCGAGCGTCGTGAAGAAACGCTGCGGGTTGCCGATCCCGGCCAGCGCATGTAGCGACTGTCCTGTAGGAAAATGCGCCACATCCCGCCGCTCGCCACTCGCCAGGTTGACCAGGGCAGAAGGTCGCAGGGTGAAGGAGAAGGCCCCCGGCGGATCGGACGGCGCACCGTTGTGCAGCACGGCGTCGACTTCGGCCAATCGCTCGGCGGGCTCACGCAGCGGCCCGGCTGGCAGGCAGTGACCGTTACCCAGGCCTCGCGCGGCATCGATCAGCACCAGTTCCAGGTCGCGGGCCAGACGGTAGTGCTGCAGGCCATCGTCGCAGAGGATCAGGTCCAGCGGCTCTTCGGCGAGCAACGCGCGCACGGCGCTGGAGCGGTCCGGGTCGATCATCAACGGTACGCCGCTGCGGCGCACGATCATCAGCGGCTCGTCGCCCGCTTCCGCCGCCGACTGCTCGGCGCGCACGCGCCAGGGTGTCTGCGGCGGCTTGGCGCCATAGCCACGGCTGACCACACCGACCTTCAGCCCACGGGCGCGGCAGTGTTCGATCAGCCAGAGGATCATCGGCGTCTTGCCGGTACCGCCCACGGTGATGTTGCCGACCACGATGATCGGTACGGGAGCTCGGTAAGCTGGCTTCGCGCCGGAGAGGAAGTCCTGCCGGCGGCCCTGGGCGACGCGCCGGTAGAGCAGCTCGAGCGGCCTGAGCAGCGCAAGGGCCGGGTGGCCCTTGTACCAGGCGTCGAGCAGGCGGTCGGAGAACGCCATCAGGGGGTCTTCTTGTCCGCCCGGGACTCGATGGTGGTGATGCGCAGGTGGGTGAAGCCCAGCTTGCCGGCGGCATCCATCGCAGTGACCACGGACTGGTAGTCCACCTTGCCGTCGGCGGTGATGACCACCGGCAGGCTGTTGTCACCGGCGGATTCGCGCTGCATGGCGTTCATCAGGTTTTCCAGGTCGTCGCGCGCCAGGCTCTGGCCGTTGAGCGCGTAGTGACCTTCCACGCTGATGGAAATCTCCAGCTGCTTGATCTCGGTGGCTTCGGGCGGCGTGCCGCTGACCGCCTCGGGCAGTTCGACCTTGAGCTGCGAGGGCTTGGTGAACGAGGTGGCGACCACGAAGAACAGCAGCAGCACGAAGATCACGTCGATCAGCGACGCCAGGTTGATGAAGACGTCCTCGCGGGCCGCTCCGCCCGCTCTGCGGCGGAATTTCACGCTTTGCCTTCCTCGACGAAGTCGACTTCGCGATCGCCCTGGGTCACTTCCACCAGCTTGATGGCTTCCTGCTCCATGGCGATGACCAGTTCATCGACGCGGCGCAGCAGGTAGCGGTGGAAGAACACCGCCGGGATCGCCACGATCAGGCCGGACGCGGTGGTGATCAGGGCCTTGGAGATACCGCCGGCGAGCATCGGCGCGTTGGCCATGCCGTCGCCCATGAAGGCGCTGAAGATCTGGATCATGCCGAACACGGTACCCAGCAGGCCGAGCAGCGGCGCCATGGCGGCGATGGTGCCCAGGGCATTGAGGTAGCGCTCCAGCTCGTGGATGACGCGGGAAGCGGCCTCCTCGATGCACTCCTTCATGATTTCGCGACCATGCTTGGAGTTGGCCAGGCCGGCGGCGAGGATTTCACCCAGCGGGGAAGAGGCGCGCAGGTCCTTCAGGGCCTGGCTGTTCATCTTCTTGTCCTTGATCTGCTTCCACACCTGGCCGAGCAGCTGCGGCGGGGCCACGCGGCTCAGGCGCAGGGTCCACAGACGTTCGGCGACGATCGCCATGGCAGCGACGGAGCTCAGCAAGATCGGCAGCATCATCCAGCCGCCAGCTTTGACCAGTTCCCACACAGTGGTGAATCCCCTGAAAAAAAGTGGCGCCACTCTAGCACAGGGGCCATGGCGAACCGACGGCCCCGGTCTCAATTTTCCTGCCAGAAATGTGCGCCTTCCCGCACTCCCCCAAGCTCGCCATGGGCGCCGAGCATCAGGGTCAGCGCGCCCTGCTCCGCCGTATCCTGAATCCGTATGCCCAGCGCGCGAAAGCGCTCGACGACCGACGGATGCGGATGGCCATAGGGGTTGTTCGCGCCCCGGGAGATGATCGCCGTGGACGGCTGGATCGCCTGCAGGAAGGCCAGCCCGGAGGAGCTGC
Source organism: Pseudomonas sp. CAN1 (assembly GCF_030462585.1). Classification (GTDB taxonomy): domain Bacteria; phylum Pseudomonadota; class Gammaproteobacteria; order Pseudomonadales; family Pseudomonadaceae; genus Pseudomonas. Next base: position 30,637 of record NZ_JASMRU010000012.1, read on the forward strand.
GGCTGCCGTGATGCCCGGCCAGCAACCAGTCGATGTGCTCGCCCGGATGCGCGGCCAGCCAGGCCAGCTCGGCGGGCTGCGGCAGGTCGCCGGTGAGCAGGATGCGTTCGCCGTTGGCCTCGATCTCCAGCGCGCAGGAGCGGTCGTTGCTTTCCCGCGCCCCCTCCCAGCTCCAGCTGGAAAAGCGGACGCCATCGACCATCCATTGCGCTGAACGGCACGGACTGGCCTGCAGCTCCGGCGGCAGGCGCTCGGGTTCACCGCTGATGACCTGCGCCGGGCGCAGTGCGCGCTTGACCGCGGGGGCGCCACCGGCATGGTCGTTGTCCGCATGGCTGAGCATCAGCATGTCCAGACGACCGATGCCCAGGCTGCGTAGCGTCGGCACGACGACGCGCTCGCCAATATCGAAATCGCCATTACGCGCGCCAGTGTCGTAGAGCCAGACCTGGCTGCGCGTGCGGATCAGCACTGAAAGCCCCTGCCCGACGTCCAGCACGCGGATCTGCGCCTGACCCGATGCCGGCAGCGGCAGCGCCGGCCAGAACACCGGCAGAAACATCGCCAGCCCGAATGCCCGCAGGGGAATGCCGCTGGGTGCCAACAACAGCAAGGCACCCAGCATGGCCAGCACGAGCGCCCAGCCCGATGCGGCCACCGGCTGCCAGGCCGGCGCCAGTTCAGCCATCCAGCCGAGCAGGCGGAACAGCAATTCCAGCAATCCGCCGGATACCCACAGCAGCAACTCGCCCAGCCAGGGAATCCCCAGCGCCAGGCTGCCCAACAGCGCCAGCGGCACCACCACCAGCTCCACCCAGGGCACGGCAATCAGGTTGGCGACCACTCCGGACAGGCTCAGCGGCAGTCCCAGGGCTATCGACGCCGGCAGCAGCCCGACCGCCATCAACCATTGCGCACGCAGCCAGGTGCGCCAGGCGGTCCAGCGCCCCAGTCGGCCGGAGAAGCCGAAGATCAGCAACGCCACCGCCGCGTAGGACAACCAGAACCCCGGCAACAGCACCACCAGCGGCTCGGCCAGCAACACCACCAGCAAGGCACCCAGCAGCGGCGTCCACAGCCCGCGATGGCGATAGCGCAGGCGCCACAACAGGACGATGGAGACCATCACGCAGGCGCGCTGCAGCGGCACGTCGAAACCCGCCATCAGGCTGTAGGCCCAGGCTCCCGCCGCGGCCAGCCCGCAGGCACAGGACAGCCAGGGAAGGCGCGCCGGCCAGCAGCCGAAGCGCGCCAGCCCGGCCACCACGGCATAAAGCAACCCCGCCAGCAGCGAGATGTGCGAGCCGGAGATCACCATCAGGTGCAGGGTTCCGGTGTCCTGCAGGACCTGCCAATCCGCCGTGGTCAGCCCGGAAGCATCCCCCAGCACCAGGGCCGCCAGGGCTCCCGAGCGGCCATGGGCGTCCACCGCCAGCAGGCGCTTGCGCCAGGCTTCGCGCCAGGCGCTGGGGCCGCTGGCGAATTCCAGCCGCTGGCCGTCCTTGATGCTACCGGTAGCGCCAATGCGCTGCGCGGTGAGCCAGGCTTCGTAATCGAACCCCGCGCCATTGGCCATGCCGTGGGGACGCTTGAGCTTTACCGCCAGCCGCCAGCGCTCGCCGCCCTCCACGGGCGGCCCACCGAACCAGGACAGGCGCAACGTGGCAGGGACCTTCTCCCGCGGGCTGGAAACCTCGCCGAGCATGAAACGCACCGATGGCCCGGAGCGATCCGGCAAGCCTTCCACCCTGCCCTCCAGCCACAGCGTGCGGCCATCCAGCGCCGTTGCCAGCCGGTCGTCCAGCGCCCACTGCGCCGACTGGCAGGCCCAGGCAAAACCGAGCAGGAACAGGCCGACGAAATAGCCGCGAGTGATCAGCAAAAGCAACGCAACCAGCGCGATAAGCAGCAGCACCCAGCCGGGCGGCAGCGCCGGCATCCAGCGCAGGAGCAGCAATCCCAGGGCCAGTGCGAACATCCCTGCACGAGGCAAGCCGATTCCCCCAGCGACTCCGCGTAGCCGCCGGCCCACCTGGCCTGCAGCGGTTACACACGGACATGATTGGCAACCAATGACTGTCATCTAGCTAGGCATAATGGTGCGTCGTCCGTCTGCCAGAGATTTCCTTCATGCCGCGCCGAATCTTCAAGCGCTACATGCCGGATCCGGAGAGCATCAGGAACCACAAGGGCCTGCGCTTTCTCGGACCGCTGATCCAGTCGCCCAACCTCTGGCACCTGAATCGCCGCTCCGTGTCCCGCGCCATGGGCATGGGGCTGTTCGCGGCATTCATCCCGATCCCGCTGCAGATGCTGCTGGCCGCCTCGCTGGCCGTGTGGGTGCGGGCCAACCTGCCGATCTCGGTGGGGCTGGTCTGGCTGACCAACCCGATCACCATGCCGCCGGTCTTCTATTGCACCTACAAGATGGGTGCCTGGGTCATGGGCATCCCGGCACGCGCCCTGCCCGAGCACCTGACCTGGGAATGGATCAGCGGCGAGTTGTCGATGCTCTGGCAGCCGTTCCTGCTTGGTTCGGTGATCTGCGGCATCCTCGTGGGCATCCTCGGCTACCTGGCTACCGAGGGTTACTGGCGCTGGTGGATCGGCCGCAGCTGGCGCCGGCGCCGGGCGATGCGCAATCTGCAGCAGGGGTTGTGATTTTTTCGTAGGAGCGAGCTTGCTCGCGAACCGCCAAACCCCAGAGTCGCCGGTAAGATTGTTCGCGAGCAAGCTCGCTCCTACAGGATGCCCCTGGAAACGAAAAAGCCGCCCCGAGGGGCGGCTTTTTCGTGGACCGGTGGATCACTCGTAACGCAGCGATTCCGCCGGCTGGGTCGAGGCCGCACGCCAGGCCGGGTACAGCGTGGCGAGGAAGCTCATCGACAGCGCCGCGACACAGATCAGCACGATGTCGCTGATCTGCGGGTCGGACGGCAGGTAGTTGATGAAGTAGATGTCCGAGTTGAACACATGGGTGCCGGCGACGCGCTCCAGGGTCGAGACGATGGCGGTGACGTTGTACGCCGCCAGCACGCCCAGCACGCAGCCGATGACGGTGCCGATCAGGCCGATCACCGTGCCCTGCACCATGAAGATCGCCATGATCTGCTTCGGCGTGGCGCCCAGTGTGCGCAGGATGGCGATGTCCGCACGCTTGTCGGCCACCACCATGATCAGCGTGGCGATGATGTTGAACGCGGCAACCGCGACGATCAGCAACAGCAGCAGGCCGATCATGGTCTTTTCCATCTTCATCGCGCTGAACAGGCTGCCCTGGGTGTGGGTCCAGTCCACCGAGCGATACCCGTCGCCCAGTTGCCTGGCGATGGCCGCGCCGACTTCCGGTGCCTGGAACAGGTCCTTCAGGGCAATACGCACGCTTTGCACCTGACCGGGCTGCCAGCGCATGAGGCTGGCTGCGTCGTCCACGTGAATCAGCGCCAGGCTGCTGTCCAGTTCGGCGCCGACCTTGAAGATGCCGACCACGTTCAGGCGCTGCATGCGCGGGGTGATGCCGCCGGGCGCAGTGCTCGGCTCGGGAACGATGAGCAGCAGGCTGTCACCGACGTTGACGTGGAAGCGCCGCGCGGTGATCTCGCCGATGACCACACCGAATTCGGTGGCCTTGAGATCGTCGAGGCTGCCGCGGACCATGTGCTGGCCGATGATCGACACCTGGGTTTCCAGCGCCGGGTCGACGCCATCCACCTCGATGGGCTGCATCATGCCCTTGTAGGAGAGCATGCCGTCGACTTCGGTGTAGGGCACCGCGCCGACGATCTTCGGGTTCTGCTTGGCCACTTCGGCGACGTGCTGCCAGTTGTCCAGCGGGCCGCTGGCCTGCTGCAGCACGGCGTGCGGGACCATGCCGAGGATGCGCGAGCGCATTTCCTTCTGGAAGCCGTTCATCACCGAGAGCACCACGATCATGGCCAGCACGCCCAGGGCGAGGCCGATCATCGAGGTCAGCGAGATGAACGAGATGTAGTGGTTGCGGCGCTTGGCACGGGTGTAGCGGGTGCCGATGAAGACGGACAGGGGTCTGAACATTCCGTTATCCCTCAGGCGGCGACCAGCCGACCCTCTTCCAGGCGCAGCACGCGGTCCATCTGCTGGGCGAGGTGGGTGTCGTGGGTCACCACCAGGAAGGCGGTGCGCAGGGACTGCGACAGCTCCAGCATCAGCTCCTGGATACCGTGGGCGGTGTGTTGGTCGAGGTTGCCGGTGGGCTCGTCGAGCAGTACCAGCTTCGGCGTATTGACCAGGGCGCGGGCGATGGCCACGCGCTGGCGCTCGCCGCCGGACAGCTCGGACGGCTTGTGGCTCAGGCGATGGCCCAGGCCCACCCGCTCCAGCAGCGCGGTGGCACGCTGGCGTGCTTCCGGGATCGGCGTCTTGCCGATCAGCAGCGGCATGCAGACGTTCTCCAGGGCGGTGAACTCCGGCAGCAGGTGGTGGAACTGGTAGACGAAGCCCAGCGCGCGGTTGCGCAGCAGGCCGCGCTGCTTCTCGTTGAGCGCCGACAGCTGCTCGCCGGCCAGCCAGACGCTGCCGGTGCTGGGCGTGTCGAGGCCGCCGAGCATGTTCAGCAGGGTGCTCTTGCCCGAGCCGGAGCTGCCGACGATGGCGACGCGCTCGCCGGGCAGCAGTTCCAGCTGCACGCCGGAGAGCACCTCGACCGACTGCGGGCCTTCCTCGTAGCGCTTGCCGAGGTCGCGGCAGCTCAGGACGGCCTGGTCGTTGGGGGTCGGCTTACTCATAACGCAGGGCCTCCGCGGGCTGGGTGCGGGCCGCACGCCAGGCCGGATACAGGGTGGCGAAGAAACTCAGGATCAGCGCGGCGCTGCACACCAGGATCACGTCCTCGCTCATCAGTTGCGAGGGCAGGTAATCGATGAAGTAGACGTCCGCGTTGAGGAATTTGTGGCCCAGCAGGCGCTCCAGCAGGGCAATGGCGGAGCTGACGTTGAGCGCCGCGAGGATGCCCAGCACGCCGCCGATGAAGGTGCCGATGACGCCGATCACCGTGCCCTGGACCATGAAGGTCGCCATGATCTGCCCGGGCGTGGCGCCCAGGGTGCGCAGGATGGCGATATCGGCCTTCTTGTCGGTGACGACCATGACCAGGGTGGAAATGATGTTGAACGCGGCGACCGCGACGATCAGCAGCAGCAACAGGCCGATCATGGATTTCTCCATGCGGATCGCCTGGTACAGGTTGCCGTGGCTGCGGGTCCAGTCGCGGGCGAAGTAGTCGTTGCCCTTCAGCGTGCGGGCAATTTCCCAGGCGGTGCGCGGCGCCTGGAACAGATCGTCGAGCTTCAGGCGCAGGCCTTCGACCTGGCCCTGCTTGAGGCGGCGCATGCGCGCAGCGTCGTCGATGTGGACCATGGCGACGTAGCCGTCCAGCTCGCCGGCACCGACATGGAAGGTGCCGACCACGGTGAAGCGCTTCATGCGCGGGAACATGCCGGCCGGGGTGACCGAGACTTCCGGGGCGATGAAGGTGACCTTGTCGCCCAGCTTCACGCCCAGATTGTTCGCCGCCTTGTCACCGATGATGATGCCGAACTCGCCGGGCTTGAGGCTTGCGAGCGAACCCTGCTGGAAGAACTGGTCGATGATCGAGACCTTGCTCTCCTCGTTCGGGTCCACGGCGTTGATCAGCACCTTCTGTACCGTGCCGCCGGCGCTGAGCAGGCCCTGCATCTGGATGAAGGGCGCGACCTCCAGCACGTTGGGGTGCTGGGTCTTGATCTGCGTGGCGATGCCCTGCCAGTCGGAAATCGGCTGGTAGGACTCCACCGTGGCGTGGGGCACCATGCCCAGAACGCGGGTGCGCATCTCGTGGTCGAAGCCGTTCATCACCGAGAGCACCACGATCATCACCACCACGCCCAGCGCGAGGCCGATCATGGAAGTGAGCGAGATGAAGGAAACGAAGTGGCTGCGGCGTTTGGCGCGTGTGTAGCGCGTTCCGATGTAGACGGAAAGAGGTCTGAACATGTGGGGCCGAATGAGAAGGTGAAGAGTGCGTCGGGCGTCAGATCCATCTGGCGTGCGACTTCCGTGTGGCGAGGCCCGGCAGGCGGCTTTACACTCAGACCATCACTGCCGCCGTGGGTTCGCCATGTCCACTCCAGACGCGGATGACCGCCGCGAATACTATCGTATTGAAGACACGCTCGCATTGGAATTTCGCCCGCTGCGCGAGGACGAAATCCATTCCGGAGAAGTGCTTCAGGATGATTCCGCGCTGTTCAATCTGCTCAGCGACCTGCACCTGACCGACTTCGAGTCGCAGCACCTGCTGCGCCATATCCATGAGCGCGACCGCCCGCTGGCCAGCTACCTGAAGGTGATGAACAAGCGCATCGACCTGATCGCCCAGGCCCTGACCCAGAGCCTGCTGCGCGAGATCGGCCCGGCGCGGCGGGTGACCTTGTCCGAGGGCGGCATCAATTTCCGCGACGATCAGCCACTTCCCGTCGGCCAGGCCCTGGCGCTCAAGATAGTCCTGCTGCCCCAGGGCCTCGGGCTGCTGCTGCGCGCCAAGGTGACCCATTGCCAGCAGCAGGCCGAAGGCGACTACGAGATCGGCACCGAATTCGACATACTCGGCGATGCCCAGCGCCAGTTGCTGGCCCGCCACATCCTCCAGCGCCAGGCATCGGAACGCCGCCAGGCCAAGGCCCGCGGCGAATGAAAGAAGGGATTGCCATGCGCCACCTGCTCCTGCTGCTCTGCCTTGTCACACCGCTGCCGCTGCTGGCCGATACCATCGAAATCCCGGTGGGCGCCCAGGGCGACCCGCACATTGCCCTGCCGGTCCGCGGCGAAAGCCAGAAGGCCGTGCTGGAGCGCTTCGGCCTGCCGGACGAGGAACACCCGGCCGTGGGCAAGCCACCCATCTCGCGCTGGGACTATCGCGAATTCAGCGTCTATTTCGAGAGCGGGGTGGTGGTCGATGCCGTCCGCCAGCACCGCTCGCAATATCTCAAGGACCTCTCACCGACTCCCAAGGAGCGCCAGTGACTCTGATCTATGGCCATCGCGGCGCCAAAGGCGAAGCACCGGAAAACACCCTGAACAGCTTCCTGCGCTGCCTGGAACATGGCGTGAAGCGTTGCGAGCTGGACCTGCACCTGTCCCGCGACGGCGAGCTGATGGTGATCCACGACCCGACGCTCAAGCGCACCACCGGCCGGCGCGGCAAGGTCTCCGAGCAGTTGGCGGACGACCTGGTGACCATGGACGCCCGTGATGGCGGTCCGGGCTGGGTACGCCCCTGCCCTATCCCGCGGCTGGCGGAGCTGTTCGAGCGCTGCGAGTTCGAGCACTGGCAGCTGGAAGTGAAAAGCGCATCGAAGGACCGTGCCGGGCGCACGGTGCAGGCGATCCACCAGCTGGTGGGCCGTTTCGGCCTGCGCGACCGGATCACCGTGACCTCGAGTTCGCGCACGGTGCTGCGCGCGCTGGAAGAACTGGCGCCGGACCTGTCACGCGGGCTGGTGGCCGAATACGCCTGGCTCGACCCGTTGAAGGTCGCCGCGCACTACGGTTGCGATCTGCTGGCGCTGAACTGGGCGCTGTGCACCCCGGAGCGCCTGCAGAAAGCGCAGAAACAGGGGCTGCATGTGTCGGTGTGGACCGTCAACGAGCCGGCCCTGATGCGCCGGCTCGCCGATTTTGGCGTGGATAGCCTGATCACAGACTTTCCCGGTTTGGCCACTGCCACGATCGGGAATCGCTGAGCAGGTTCCCCCCGACCGGCTCAGGCCGCCGGTCGGGGTATTTCAAAAAATCCGGTTCAGGCCGTCGAACGCCGCTACGCGGTAGGCTTCGGCCATGGTCGGATAGTTGAAGGTGGTGTTGACGAAGTACTTCAGGGTATTCAGTTCGCCCGGCTGGTTCATGATCGCCTGGCCGATGTGGACGATCTCCGAGGCCTGGTCGCCGAAGCAGTGCACACCGAGGATTTCCAGGGTGTCACGGTGGAACAGGATCTTCAGCATTCCCACCGGCTCGTTGGAGATCTGCGCGCGGGCCATGCCCTTGAAGAAGGCCTTGCCCACTTCGTAGGGAATCTTCGCCACGGTCAGTTCCTGCTCGTTCTTGCCGATCGAGCTGATCTCCGGAATGGTGTAGATGCCGGTCGGCACATCGTTCACGAAGCGCCAGCCATCGTGCTCGACGATGTTGCCGGCAGCCGAACGACCCTGGTCGTAGGCGGCGCTGGCCAGGCTCGGCCAGCCGATCACGTCACCGGCGGCGTAGATGTTCGATACCGAGGTGCGGTAGTTCTCGTCGGTCTCGATCTGGCCGCGGCTGTTGACCTTGATGCCGATGTTCTCCAGGCCCAGGCGGTCGGTGTTGCCGGTACGGCCGTTGCACCACAGCAGGGCGTCAGCCTTGATCTTCTTGCCCGACTTCAGGTGCAGGATCACCCCGTTGTCCAGGCCTTCCACGCGCTCGTACTCCTCGTTGTGACGGATCAGCACGTTGTTGTTGCGCAGGTGGTAGCTCAGCGCATCGGAAATCTCGTCGTCGAGGAAGCTGAGCAACTGGTCGCGGGTGTCGATCAGGTCCACCAGCACGCCCAGGCCGCTGAAGATCGAGGCGTACTCGCAGCCGATCACGCCGGCTCCGTAGATGATCAGGCGGCGCGGGGTGTGGCTAAGCGACAGGATGGTGTCGCTGTCATAGACGCGCGGGTGGTTGAAGTTGATGTCCGAGGGACGATACGGGCGCGAACCGGTGGCGATGACGAACTGGTCGGCCACCAGGCGCTCCACGGCGCCGCTGGGGGTCACGACTTCAACGGTGCGCTCGTCGACGAAGCTGGCGGTGCCGTTGAACATGTCGATGCGGTTGCGCGCGTAGTAGCCAGTACGCGAGGACACCTGCTTGGAGATCACCCGCTCGGCGCTTTTCAGCACGTCCGGGAAGGAGAACCAGCGCGGCTCGCCGATCTGGCGGAACATCGGGTTGGTGTTGAACTCGATGATCTGCTTCACCGAATGACGCAGTGCCTTGGACGGGATGGTGCCCAGGTGCGTGCAGTTGCCGCCGACCACGCGACGGCTGTCGACCACCGCCAGCTTGCGCCCGTACTTGGAGGCGTTCATTGCCGCCCCCTCGCCTGCCGGGCCCGTGCCGAGAATCACCACGTCGTAGTTGTAGACAGCCATGCGTACTCCTTCAGAACAGGCCGGGGCGCCCGCGTGGCGCTCCCGGCGAAGCCCCGGCACCACATGCGCCGAGGCGGATCGAAATCATTGGGCAGCTTAGCCCTGCGGCAAAAGGCTGCACATTAGCGGTTGGTCGGCAGGTAGGCGAATTTTGCCGCCACTACATGCCTTTACCAGCCTGCGGGCGACCATCATGCCCGCCAAAGCTTTCATTCAGGCGACGGGAACAGCGCTTCGAAGCGCGTCGTCGCACGGGTTACGAACCCCTCGCCCTGGCGCACGATGAAGAAGGCCGCCAGCCCGTTGCGTTCGGCAAAGGTATAGCCCTCCTCCGGCCCCAGCACCATCAGCAGGGTCGACAGGCCATCGGCGCGCAGGGCCTGGGCTTCCGCCACGGTGACCGCCGCCAGCGCATGGCGGACCGGCGCACCGGTGCGCGGATCGAAGGTGTGCGAATAGCGCTGCCCACCCTCTTCGAAATAGTTGCGGTAGTCGCCGGAGGTGGACAGGCCGATGCCGTCCAGCGCCACCGAACGCTCCACCTGCCGCTCGCGCTCGCCGCTGGGCACTTCCAGGGCGATGCGCCAGGGCGTGGCGTCCGGCTTGTGGCCCACGGCCTTGAGCTCGCCGGTAATCTCCACCAGGTAATCCTTCAGGCCCAGCTCGGCCAGGCGTTCGCTGACCTTGTCCACCGCGTAACCGGCGACGATGCTGTCGAAGTCCAGCTGCGCAGCGACATCCTTGCACAGCTGATCGCCATCCTGGCGCACGTGCTGGTGACCGACGCGAGCACGCGCCTGCTCCAGGGCGGCGGCATCGGGCACCTTCTCGGCGCGCGACTGCGGGCCGAAACCCCAGAGGTTCATCAACGGTTCCACCGTGAGGTCGAAGGCACCGCCGCTCTGCTGGGAAAGTTGCTCGCCATAGCGCCAGAGTTGGAGCAGGTCCGCCGGCATCGCCATGCAGGCGCCGGCCGGCAAGGCATTGAAGCGGGACAGCACGGAGTCGTCGCGGTAGGTGGAGAACTGCTCGTCCAGGCTCGCCAGGATCGTGTCGACCTCCACCTTGAGCTTCGCTGCCTCCGGCGCCTTGCCGACAGGCACGAACTGCACCGTGTAGCTGCTGCCCATGGTCGGCCCGCCGAAGCGCTCGACGGATTGCCCGCAGCCGCTCAGGGCTACCACAACCAGCACGATCAACAGGCTTGCACGGGACAAGATCATCTCCATCAGCCGCCAGGGGCGCGGCGCCGGGCATTCTACCGCAAGCACCCGGCGCCACTGTTTCCGCTCTGGCAAAGGTGCATTACCAAAAGAAAACGGGAGCCGAAGCTCCCGTTTCTCATCCGGTTCAGGCGTTGGCCTTGCCCGGGGACTTGCGCTTGAACAGGTAGCACACACCCATCAGCACGATCCAAACCGGGATCGCGTACACCGACACGTCGATGCCCGGGATCTGCAGCATGATGCCGAGGATGAACACCACGAAGGCCAGGCACAGCCAGTTGCCGTAGGGGTACCACAGCGCGCGGAAGAACGGCTGCACGCCCTTGGCGGTCATGGCCTTGCGGAACTTCATGTGGGCCAGGCTGATCATCGCCCAGTTGATCACCAGCGCGGCGACCACCAGGGACATCAGCAGCTCCAGCGCCTGGTGCGGGATCACGTAGTTGACCACCACGCAGGCCAGGGTGATGAAGGCCGAAACGCCGATGGCCAGCAGCGGCACGCCACGGTCATCGACCTTGGCGAAGGCGCGCGGGGCGTCGCCCTGCTCGGCCAGGCCGAAGAGCATGCGGCTGTTGCAGTACACGCAGCTGTTGTAGACCGACAGCGCGGCGGTAAGCACCACGAAGTTCAGGATGTTGGCCGCGTACTCGCTGCCCAGCAGCGAGAAGACCTTGACGAACGGGCTGCCGCTGTAGGGGTCGCCGGCGCTGTTGATGCTCTGCAGCAGGGCATCCCAGGGGTACAGCGAGAGCAGCACGGCCAGGGCGCCGATGTAGAAGATCAGGATCCGGTAGATGACCTGGTTGATCGCCTTGGGGATCACCTTCTTCGGCTCGGCCGCTTCGGCGGCGGTGATGCCGACCAGCTCCAGGCCACCGAAGGAGAACATGATGATCGCCAGGACCATCACCAGGCCCTTCCAGCCGTTGGGGAAGAAGCCGCCATGGGACCACAGGTTGCTCACCGAGGCCTGTGGGCCGCCGGTGCCGCTGACCAGCAGCCAGACGCCGAGCAGGATCATGCCGATGATGGCGACGACCTTGATGATCGCGAACCAGAACTCGGTCTCGCCGAAGGCCTTCACGTTGAACAGGTTGATGGCGTTGATCAGCACGAAGAACACTGCCGCCGTCGCCCAGGTCGGGAAGTCCGGCCACCAGAACTGGATGTACTTGCCGACCGCGGTCAGCTCCGACATGCCCACCAGGATGTACAGCACCCAGTAGTTCCAGCCCGACATGAAGCCGGCGAAACCGCCCCAGTACTTGTGCGCGAAGTGGCTGAAGGAACCCGCGACGGGCTCCTCGACGATCATCTCGCCCAGCTGGCGCATGATCAGGAAGGCGATGAAGCCGCCGATGGCGTAGCCGAGGATCATCGACGGGCCGGCAGATTGCAGTACGCCGGCGGAGCCCAGGAACAGGCCGGTACCGATGGCGCCGCCGAGGGCGATCAGCTGGATGTGGCGGTTCTTCAGGCCGCGCTTCAGCTCGCCTTCATGCAGATGTTGTCCATCCATTTGAAGTCTTTCCAGGTTCGGGAATTGGCAGATTTTATTGGTGTTTATGGTGGAGCCAGTAACGAAAAACGGGAGCCCGAGAGCTCCCGTTTATCTAGACCGCCTGGATCAGCGCGGGAAAGCCGGCGGGTTCACGCCAGCCATGTCTTCCATCACGCGGACGACCTGGCAGCTGTAGCCGAACTCGTTGTCGTACCAGACGTACAGGACGACGCGGTTGTCGTTGGCGATGGTCGCCTCGGCATCGACGACGCCGGCATGGCGGGAGCCGACGAAGTCGGTGGACACCACTTCCTGGGAGGAGACGAAGTCGATCTGCTTCTGCAGGTCCGAGTGCATGGCCATCTGGCGCAGGTACTCGTTGATCTCTTCGCGGTTGGTGGCCTTTTCCAGGTTCAGGTTGAGGATGGCCATGGAGACGTTCGGCGTCGGAACGCGGATGGCGTTGCCGGTCAGCTTGCCTTTCAGAACCGGCAGAGCCTTGGCGGCAGCGGTAGCGGCGCCAGTCTCGGTGATCACCATGTTCAGCGGCGCGGCGCGGCCACGACGGCTGCCCTTGTGGAAGTTGTCGATCAGGTTCTGGTCGTTGGTGAACGAGTGAACGGTTTCGACGTGGCCGTTGACGATGCCGTACTGGTCGTTCACAGCCTTGAGCACCGGCACGATGGCGTTGGTGGTGCAGGAAGCGGCGGAAACGATCTTGTCGTCAGCGGTGATGTCGCCATGGTTGATGCCGTGGACGACGTTCTTCAGCGCGCCCTTGCCCGGAGCGGTCAGGATCACGCGATCGATACCCGGGCACTTCAGGTGCTGGCCCAGGCCTTCGGCGTCACGCCACTTGCCGGTGTTGTCGACCAGCAGGGCTTTCTTGATGCCGTACTGGGTGTAGTCGATCGACGCCGGGTCGTTGGAGTAGATCACCTGGATCAGGTTGCCGTTGGCGGTGATGGTGTTGTGTTCTTCGTCGATGGTGATGGTGCCGTCGAACGGACCATGCACGGAGTCACGACGCAGCAGGCTGGCACGCTTGACCAGGTCGTTCTCGGCGCCCTTGCGGACGACGATGGCGCGCAGGCGCAGGCCGTCGCCACCACCGGTCTTCTCGATGAGGATGCGCGCCAGCAGGCGGCCGATACGACCGAAACCGTAGAGGACGACGTCGGTGCCTTCGCGGGCGCCGCCGTTCTGCTTGCCGACGACATCGGCCAGCTCGTCCTTGGTGAACTGCTCGATGCTGCGGCCGTTACCGTCGGTCTTGAACTTGGCAACCATCTTGCCCAGGTCTACCGAGGCTGCGCCCAGCTTGAGCTCGCTCATCGCCTTGAGGATCGGGAAAGTGTCGTGAACCGACAGCCCGCCTTCTTCGGCCAGGCGGTGACGGGCGAAACGGTGCGCTTTGAGGATCGCGATCACCGAACGGTTGATCAGGCCACGGCCGTAGATCGAGGTCACCACGTTGTTGTTACGGTACAGCTGACCGATCAGCGGAATCATGGCTTCCGCGAGGGCTTCACGATCGATCCACTCACCGAGACACTGGTCGGGCTTCTGGGTCACGGGCAATACCTTCCACATGTAGGAGAAGAAAAAAGGGGCTACATTATGACGGCGTGAACAATCGCCGGCAATCCGCAGCGGTCGTATGACTGACATCCGTCAATCGGGATAGTTACAATCCCCCGGGTCAAATCCCTCGACCGGAGCCACGACTGCCCGTGTCCGTATTGCGCATTCCCTCGCTGCCGACCGCTGCCGGCAAGCAATCCTGGGGCAACCTCCCCGGAGCCGCCCTGAGCCTGGCCATCGCCGAAGCCGCCGGTCCGGCGAAGCGTTTCACCCTGTTGCTGACCGCCGACAGCCAGAGCGCCGAGCGCCTGGAGCAGGAACTGCGCTTCTTCGCGCCGGACCTGCCGGTACTGCAGCTGCCGGACTGGGAAACCCTGCCCTACGACGTGTTCTCGCCGCACCAGGACATCATTTCCCAGCGCGTCGCCACCCTTTACCAGTTGCCCGAGCTGCGCCGCGGCGTGCTGGTGGTGCCGATCACCACCGCCCTGCACCGCCTGGCGCCGGCCAAGTTCCTGCTCGGCAGCAGCCTGGTGCTGGATGTCGGCCAGAAGCTCGACGTCGAGCAGATGCGCAGCCGCTTCGAGGCCGCCGGCTATCGCTGCGTCGACACCGTCTACGAACACGGCGAGTTCGCCGTGCGCGGCGCGCTGATCGACCTGTTCCCGATGGGCAGCGAATTGCCCTACCGAATCGACCTTTTCGACGATGAAATCGAGACGCTTCGTACATTCGATCCGGAAACCCAGCGCTCCATCGACAAGGTGGAGAGCATCCGCCTGCTGCCGGCCCGCGAGTTCCCGCTGCGCAAGGACGCAGTCACCGGCTTCCGCGGCCGCTTCCGCGAGCGTTTCGACGTCGACTACCGCCGCTGCCCGATCTACCAGGACCTGGCGAGCGGCCTGACACCCTCCGGCATCGAGTACTACATCCCGCTGTTCTTCGAAGAGGGCGAGACTTCGACGCTGTTCGACTACCTGCCGCAGGACACCCAGGTGTTCTCCCTGCCAGGCATCGAGAACGCCGCCGAGCAGTTCTGGACCGACGTGCGCAGCCGCTACGAAGACCGCCGCTACGATCCGGAACGCCCACTATTGCCGCCAGGTGAAGTATTCCTGCCGGTGGAAGACTGCTTCGCCCGCCTGAAGAACTGGCCGCGCGTAGTGGTCAGCCCCGAGCCGATCGAGACCGGCGTCGGCCGCGAGCGCTTCCCCGCCGAAGCCCTGCCGGAGCTGGCTATCGAGGCCAAGGCCAGCGAGCCGCTGGCACGTCTGCGCCAGTTCATCGAGCAGTTCGACGGGCGCATCCTGTTCACCGCCGAATCCGCCGGTCGCCGCGAGGTACTGCTGGAACTGCTGGCACGGCTGAAGCTGCGCCCGGTGGAAGTCGAGGGCTGGCCGGGCTTCCTGGCGCACAAGGACCGCCTGGCGATCACCATCGCGCCGATGGACGAAGGCCTGCTGCTGGATGCCGACAAGGGCCAGCCAGGCATCGCCCTGGTCGCCGAGAGCCCGCTGTTCGGCCAGCGCGTCATGCAGCGCCGACGCCGCGAGAAGACCCGCGACGGTGGCGAGAACGTCATCAAGAACCTCACCGAGCTGCGCGAAGGCGCGCCGGTAGTGCACATCGACCACGGTGTCGGCCGCTACATGGGCCTGATCACCCTGGAAATCGACGGCCAGAACGCCGAGTTCCTCGCCCTGCAATACGCCGACGAGGCCAAGCTCTACGTGCCGGTGGCCAACCTGCACCTGATCGCCCGCTACACCGGCAGCGACGACGCCCTGGCGCCGCTGCACAAGCTGGGCTCGGAAACCTGGCAAAAAGCCAAGCGCAAGGCCGCCGAACAGGTCCGCGACGTCGCCGCCGAGCTGCTCGACATCTATGCCCGCCGCGCCGCCCGCAAGGGCTACGCGTTCAAGGACCCGCAGGTCGACTACGCGACCTTCTCCGCCGGCTTCCCCTTCGAGGAAACCCCGGACCAGCAGTCCGCCATCGAGGCGGTGGTGGCCGATATGCTTGCCGACAAGCCGATGGACCGCCTGGTGTGCGGCGACGTGGGCTTCGGCAAGACCGAAGTGGCCATGCGCGCGGCCTTCGTCGCGGTGCACAGCGGCAAGCAGGTCGCCGTACTGGTGCCCACCACCCTGCTCGCCCAGCAGCACTACAACAGCTTCCGCGACCGCTTCGCCGACTGGCCGGTGACGGTCGAGGTGATGAGCCGCTTCAAGTCCGCCAAGGAAGTCGAGGGCGCCGTGGCGCAGCTGGCCGAAGGCAAGGTCGACATCGTCATCGGCACCCACAAGCTGCTGCAGGACGACGTCAAGTTCAAGAACCTCGGCCTGGTCATCATCGACGAGGAACACCGTTTCGGCGTGCGCCAGAAGGAACAGCTCAAATCTCTGCGCAGCGAAGTGGACATCCTCACCCTCACCGCCACGCCGATCCCGCGCACGCTGAACATGGCGGTGGCCGGCATGCGCGACCTGTCGATCATCGCCACGCCGCCGGCGCGCCGGCTGTCCGTGCGCACCTTCGTCATGGAAGAGCAGAAGTCGGTGATCAAGGAAGCCCTGCTGCGCGAACTGCTGCGCGGCGGCCAGGTGTACTTCCTGCACAACGAAGTGAAGACCATCGAGAAGTGCGCCCGCGACCTGGCGGAGCTGGTTCCCGAGGCGCGCATCGGCATCGGCCACGGGCAGATGAACGAGCGCGACCTGGAACGGGTGATGAGCGACTTCTACCACAAGCGCTTCAACGTGCTGGTGGCCTCGACCATCATCGAGACCGGCATCGACGTGCCGAGCGCCAACACCATCCTCATCGAGCGCGCCGACAAGTTCGGCCTGGCCCAGCTGCACCAGCTGCGCGGACGCGTCGGCCGCAGCCACCACCAGGCCTATGCCTACCTGCTCACCCCGCCGCGCAAGCAGATGACCCCGGACGCCGAGAAGCGCCTGGAAGCCATCGCCAACGCCCAGGACCTCGGTGCCGGTTTCGTGCTGGCCACCCATGACCTTGAAATCCGCGGCGCCGGCGAGTTGCTCGGCGACGGCCAGAGCGGGCAGATCCAGGCAGTCGGCTTCACCCTCTACATGGAAATGCTCGAACGCGCAGTGAAGGCCATCCGCAAGGGCGAGCAGCCGAACCTGGAGCAGCCGCTGGGCGGCGGCCCGGACATCAACCTGCGCGTGCCGGCGCTGATCCCCGAGGATTACCTGCCGGACGTCCATGCCCGCCTGATCCTCTACAAGCGCATCGCCAACGCCGCCGACGAGGACGGCCTGCGCGAACTGCAGGTGGAAATGATCGATCGCTTCGGCCTGCTGCCGGAGCCGGCGAAGAACCTGATCCGTCTGACGCTTCTCAAACTGCAGGCGGAAAAACTCGGCATCGTGAAGGTAGATGCCGGTCCACAGGGCGGACGGGTAGAATTCGCCGCAGACACCTGCGTCGACCCGCTGGTGCTGATCAAGATGATCCAGAGCCAGCCCAACCGGTACAAATTCGAAGGGGCCACCCTCTTCAAGTTCCAGGTGCCCATGGAGCGCCCGGAAGAACGCTTCAACACGCTGGAGGCGCTGCTTGAGCGCCTCACGCCACAGACTCACTAAGGACCCTGTGCATGCGCCTGTTCCAACCCCTGCTGTTGTCCCTGGCACTGCTGTCGCCAGCGGCCTTCGCCGAGCCTTACCAGGTGGAGCTGATCCTGTTCCAGCAGTCCGGCGACGCCGTGTTTGCCAGCCGCCCCGCGCCCGACGACTGGGCCAAGGGCGCGCAGCCGCCGGGGCCGGACAGCTCACGCCCCACCGCAATGGACGCCCAGGTCGCCAAGCTGAAACAGAACGAAGGCTTCCAGGTGCTGATGCACAAGGCCTGGCGCCAGGAGATCGATGCCAACCCGGTAAAGATTTCCCTGACCGAAGGCGCCCAGCGTGACGGCCACTTCCCGGTGGAAGGCACCGTCACTCTCAGCCAGCAGCGCTTCGTGAACACCCAGACCGACTTCTGGATCAACCAGTTCGGCCAGGACGGCCTGCTCGCCAACAGCCAGCACATGGTCCAGGAAGCCAGCCTGAAGAACAGCGTGCTGACCTACCTCGATCACCCGAGCCTGGGCATGCTGATCAAGGTCAGCCCGCTCAACGCCAAGCCCGCCTCCGCCCCGCCGCCAGGGATGGAAGACGAGGCGCCGACCGGCCCGGACGCACCGCAACAGCAACAGCAGGCACCGGCTGCCCCGGCAGACGGCGGCTTCGACGCCCCGCCGCCGGCACAGCCCGCACAATAACCAAGCCCTGACAAAGGCCGCGCCATGGGACCGTTTGCCGAGCRGTTGCAGCGCATTCCCTGGCGCCGATTGTTTCCCGCGGTCACCCTGGTGCGCGGGGAAGCCTACGCCCGAGAAGGCCGGGCGCGTATCCTGCGCCTCGCCGAGCGGTCGCTGGAGGGCCTGTGCGAGGGCTCGAACCAGCGCCGCTATCGGCAGAAAATCACCCTCTCGCGAAGCGGCGACACGCTCGATTGCAGCTGCGATTGCCCAGTCGGCTTCGACTGCAAGCATTGCGCCGCGCTGTTGTTGCGCTTTCTCGAGGAGCAGGACTTCTCGCCTGCACCTGAAAAACCTGTCGCGCCGTCAGCAGCGAGGCCCGCGGCAACGCCGGCCACCCAGTTATCGGCAACCTTGCAGGGCTGGCTGAGGAAGCTTCCAGCCACACTGAAGGCTGCTCCCGAGCCCCGCGCGCCTCATACCGAGCCACTTTGTTACCGACTGACCAAGACCGGCCGAGTATTCATTCACGCCCGGGCACGCGGGGAGGACGGCACAGGTATCACCTATGCCCGGCTGACCTCGATCGCCGCAGCCCTGGCGCGCGGCGTCACCGAGCCGGACCAGCGCATCCTGCTGCGCGCCCTGGCTTGTAGCGGGGTGGAAGCCCAGGAGAATGAAGTTCTCCTGGATGGTCGCGAGGGCGCCGAGCTGATGGCGCTGATCCTCGACAGCGGCCAGCTGTTCTTCGATCTGGAGCACCCCAATGGCCGCCTGCAAGCAGGCAGCGAATTGCCGATCGAGCTGAAATGGCAACAGCGCGAAGACGACAGCTACGTCTGCGCCTGGCAGATCGCGGCCGACCCGACGCCGCAGCTGCTGGGGAACCTCTGCCCGCCCTGGTACATCGACCGCCATAACTCGCTCGCCGGCCCTACACGCCACAACCTCCCCGACGCCCTGCCGGCCTCCCTGCTCAGCGCCCCACCCGTCTCAGCCGCGGAAGCGGCACTGTTCGGCCTGCAACTCAGGCAGCTGGCACCCGAGGCGCCGCTTCCCCTGCAAACGGCCGAGCGCCGCCGTGACGACCTGCAGCCGGTGGCACACCTGCTGTTGAATGCCGAGCGCGACTACTTCGGGCGGCCCGACCGGTATCAGGCCTGCCTGCGCTTTGCCTATGGCGAACACTTCGCGCACGGCCCGGCACGCAGTGACCAACCCATCCGCGTCGTGGAAGATGGCGCCTTCGTCGTCATCGAGCGGCAAGCCAAAGCCGAGCAGAGCCTGCGCAGAAGGCTGCAGCGCCTGAACCTGAAGAAACTCGCCAAAGGCGACCTGCCGTCCAGGCTGGACGCTGACTACGAAGGCTTCCGCCCGCTCGATGAAGGCTCCTGGGCCGCCATCGTCCCTGCCCTGCTGCAGGAGCTGCGCACCGAAGGCTGGGTGGTGCAGATTGCCGATGACTTTCCTTTCGATTTCAGCGAGATCGAGGAGTGGTACGCCGATGTCCAGGAGGAACCGGGTCATGCCTGGTTCGACCTGGAACTGGGCATCGTCGTCGACGGCCAGCCGATCAGCCTGCTGCAGCCGCTGCTCAAGCTTCTTCAGCAACCCCCGGCAGCCCTGCGCGAGGGCTCCGGCCAGAGCGCCGTAGCGCTACGCCTGAATGCCTTGCGCCAAACCGATGGCAAGCCGATCAGCGTCAGCCTGCCAGTGGCGCGCGTACAAGCCATGCTTCGGTTACTGGAGAGCCTGCTGCTGGCCAGCTCGCAGCATGACGACAGCCGCCTGCGGATACCCCGGGTCGATGCCAGCCTGCTGACCCTGCTGGATGAACAACCGCTGCGTTGGCAAGGCAGCGACAACCTGCTGCGCCTGGCCCGCCGTTTGCGCGACCACCGCCAACAACCGTGCCCCGTTCCGGAGGGCCTGCAGGCGCACCTGCGCCCTTACCAGGAGCAAGGCCTGGCCTGGATGCAGGCCCTGCGCGAACTGGAGCTTGGCGGCATCCTCGGTGACGACATGGGCCTGGGCAAGACCTTGCAGGTACTGGCCCACCTGCTCACGGAAAAACACGCCGGGCGCCTGGATCGCCCGGCCCTGGTGCTGATGCCCACCAGCCTGGTCTCCAACTGGCAGGACGAGGCCGCGCGCTTCGCCCCGCAACTGCGCGTGCTGACCCTGCATGGCGGCGACCGCCCCAGGGACCTGGATACGCTCGGGCAACACGACCTGCTCCTGAGCACTTACGCACTGCTGCCCCGCGACATCGAGATGCTGGCCCAACAGCCCTTGCACCTGGTGGTGTTCGACGAAGCGCAATACCTCAAGAATGCCCGCAGCAAGTCCGCCAGGGCCGCCACTCGCCTCGACGCCCGGCAGCGCCTGTGCCTGACCGGTACCCCGCTGGAAAACCACCTGGGTGAGCTGTGGTCGTTGTTCAACCTCGTACTGCCCGGCTGGCTGGGCGATGAACGCAGCTTTGCCCGTCTCTATCGCAACCCCATCGAGCGGGCTGGAGACGAACGCCGCCTGGCCCACCTGAATGCCCGGATCAAGCCTTTCCTGCTGCGCCGGCGCAAGGACCAGGTCGCCAGCGAGCTGCCGCCGAAAAGCGAAATCACCCAGTGGGTGGAGCTCAGCGATACCCAGCGCGACCTCTACGAAACAGTTCGCCTGGCAATGAACCGCAAGGTCCGCGAGGAAATCAGCCGCAAGGGCCTGGCCAGTGCCCACATCGTCGTGCTCGAAGCGCTGCTCAAGTTGCGCCAGGTCTGCTGCGACCCACGCCTTCTGCACGAAGGTGTGCCAGCAACCGATTCAGGCAAGCTCACCACCGTGCTGGAGATGCTCGAAGAACTGCTCTCCGAAGGCCGGCGCGTTCTGCTCTTCTCGCAATTCACTTCCATGCTGGATCTGATCCGGACGGAGCTGGAGGCGCGCAACATTGCCTACGCCCTGCTCACCGGCGACACCCACAATCGCCGCCAGCCGGTGGACGACTTCCAGAAAGGTCGCGTGCCGCTGTTTCTGATCAGCCTGAAGGCCGGCGGCACCGGCCTGAACCTCACCGCCGCCGATACCGTGATCCACTACGACCCGTGGTGGAACCCGGCGGTGGAGCAGCAGGCCACCGACCGCGCCTACCGCATTGGCCAGGACAAGCCGGTGTTCGTCTACAAACTGATTGCCCGCGGCACCCTGGAAGAAAAGATCCAGCAACTGCAGGCACGCAAGGCTGCCCTGGCTGCCGGCGTGCTGGAAGAAGGCAAGAACACCGGACTGCAATTGCAGGAGGGCGACATCGACGCGCTCTTCGCGCCGCTGCCGAGTCCGTAAGGACAGAATAAAGGGCTACTGATCCTGCCGGAGCGGACCGCTCCGGCAAGCTGTCAGCTCACCAGTACACGCCCCAGCACTTCGCGCACCTTGCCGATGCCTTCGTGCAGCGCCTGCTCGATCTCGGCCATGGTGATGATGCCGCTGGACTTGCCGGCCGCCGGGTTCACCACCAGCGACAGGCAGGCGTAAGGCAGGTCCAGCTCACGAGCCAGCGCCGCCTCGGGCATGCCGGTCATGCCGATGATGTCGCAACCGTCGCGCTCCAGCTTGGCGACTTCCGCCACGGTTTCCAGGCGCGGGCCCTGGGTCGCGGCGTACACGCCATGGCTGCTGTAGGCATAGCCCAGCGCCTGCAACGCGGCGACCAGCTTCTGCCGCAACGGCTCGTCATAGGGATGGCTGAAATCGATGTGGGTGACATGCTCGATATCACCGGCGAAATAGGTGTGCTCACGACCCCAGGTGTAATCGATGATCTGGTGCGGCACGCAGAGATGGCCACTGCCCATGGCGGCGTGGATGCCACCCACGGCGTTCACCGCCAGGATGGCTTCGGCACCAGCCTGCTTCAGCGCCCAGAGGTTGGCGCGGTAGTTCACCTGGTGCGGCGGGAAGCGATGGGGATGGCCGTGGCGGGCGAGGAACAGCACCTCGCGGCCGGCGAACTCGCCCCGCTGGATGGCCGCCGAGGGCGCGCCATAGGGTGTGTCGAGTTCGATGGCATCCTTCAGGGTCAACCCTTCCAGCTGGGTCAGGCCGGTGCCGCCGATGATGGCGTAGACAGTCATGGCAAATCCTTAATCAATCAGTTGTGCGGCACGCAATTCGCCGACGGCCTGTTGCCAGCGCGGCAGCTGCTTGTACTCGGTACCCGGCCAGGCCTTGGCGCGCATGCGTTGCAGGCGCTGTGGCGCAGTGACCTTCAGGCGCTGCAGGGCGCTCAGGGCCAGCTCGGCGGAAGCACGGTCGTTGCACACCAGGCCCATGTCGCAACCGGCATTCAGCGCCGCTTCGATACGGTTGGCGGCATCGCCGACCACGTGGGCGCCGGCCATGGACAGGTCGTCGCTGAAGATCACCCCATCGAAGCCCAGTTCGCCGCGCAGGATGTCCTGCAGCCAGCGGCGGGAGAAGCCTGCCGGATTCGGATCGACCTGAGGGTAGATCACGTGGGCCGGCATCAGCGCGTCCAGCTCGCCGGACAGGCGCTGGAACGGCACCAGGTCTACGGCACGAATCTGCTCCAGCGTGCGCTCGTCCTCGGGAATGCCTACGTGGGAATCGACTTCCGCCCAGCCATGGCCGGGGAAGTGCTTGCCAGTGGACGCCATGCCGGCGGCGCGCATACCGCGAACGAAGGCGCCAGCCAGCGCAACGGCGCGCTCCGGATTGCCTTCGAAGGCGCGGCTGCCGACCACGGCGCTGCGCTGGTGATCCAGATCCAGTACCGGGGCGAAGCTCAGGTCGAGCCCCACCGCCAGCACCTCAGTCGCCATCAGCCAGCCGCACTGCTCAGCCAGGCGCTCGGCGTTGGCGTTATCGGCGATGGCACGCATGGCAGGCAGTCGCAGGAAGCCCTGGCGCAGGCGCTGCACGCGACCGCCTTCCTGGTCAACCGCCAGCAGCAGGTCGGGGCGTACTGCGCGGATGGACTCCATCAGCTCGCGCACCTGGCGCGGCGATTCGATGTTGCGGGCGAAGATGATCAGGCCACCGACTTCCGGGTGGCGCAGGATCTGGCGGTCCTCGGCGGTGAGCCAGGTGCCGCCGATATCGAGCATCAGGGAGCCTTGCATGTGCATTCCTTAATCCAGTTGCACCGCCTGCCACTCGGGACAGGCGGCTTCTTCAATACAGACCCGGCAATGGAGCGGCACCCGCGGGAAGAGTTCCAGCAGGTGGTCATTGCGCAGGCGGATACAGCCGTGGGACAGCGCCACTCCCATGGGCTCGCAGTCCGGCGTGCCGTGCAGGTAGATGTAGCGGCGGAAGGTGTCGACCACGCCCATCCGGTTGCGGCCGGGTTCGCAGCCGCTGAGCCAGAGGATGCGCGAGAGAATCCAGTCGCGACCGGGAAACGCCTCGTGCAGCTCGGCCGTCCAGGTCTCGCCGGTCCAGCGTCGACCCTTCAGCACCGCACCTTTGGGCAGCCCCTCGCCGATCCGCGCACGGACCTGGTGCAAGCCACGCGGCGTGCAGCCCGAGCCATTGCGCTCCCCCGCACCGTTGGCGGCGCTGGATACCGGAATACGCACGACCAGTCGCCCTGCGGCAAAGCCGTAGAGCGTCTGGTCAGCAAGGGAAATATGCAGGAGGTCGAGGTCAGCCATGGCCGGCTACTGTAGCCGATCACGCCGACGCAGCCCAGCGCGAAGCCGGGCGCGGATCAGGCCTTGGCGGGCGCCTGTGCGGCACTCGGCTTGGTACGCGGCTTGAGCTGCGCGCCGGCCAGCGAAGGATCGCTGACACCGCTGTCGGCACGCATGCCGGCGGCGAGGAACGGCACCATCAGGCGCATCACCTGCTCGATGGAAGTGTTCACGCCGAAATCGTTCTCAGCCATGGCCCGCAGGGCCTTGATGCCGGACATGCTGAACACCGCGGTACCCAGCATGAAGTGCACGCGCCAGAACAACTCCAGCGGCGGCAGGCGCGGCGCGGACTCGTTGACCAGCAGCATGTAGCGGCGGAACACCTTGCCGTAGACCTCTTCGAGGTACTTGCGCAGGTGACCCTGGCTCTGGCTGAAGGCCAGGCCGAGCAGGCGCATGAAGATCGACAGGTCATTGCCGCTGCGCGGCTTCACCGCCATGGCCTGGACGACCAGCAGTTCAAGCAGCTCTTCGAGGGAAGCGCGCGGCGCGTCCGGCTTGGCCTGGCGGCGGTCCAGTTCCTTCTCGAGACTGGCGCAGAACGGGCCGAGGAAGCGCGAGAAGACTGCCTGAATCAGCGCCTTCTTCGAGCCGAAGTGATAGTTCACCGCCGCGAGGTTCACCCCCGCCTTGCTGGTGATCAGACGCAGCGAGGTTTCGGCGAAGCCTTTCTCCGCGAACAGCTGTTCCGCAGCATCCAGGATGCGTTCGACGGTTTCCGACTGGGCCATGGCTACTCCGCCTGACAAACACTTGTTTGAAACATACGTTTCAGCGTCTTCTATTGTCAAGCAAAGTGCGATGGATTGTTACCAATATCATGGCAATGCGACGAGACACCCTACTTATTAGCAAAACGCCAATAGCAAGACGCCTGCCAGCTGCCAAAGGTTACATGCAGCGGCGGCGCCTCGACAGACGCGCACAACAAAAGCATTGCCAGCCCGCCATCACTGTATATAATTCCAGGCACTGTATAAAAAGCCAGAGTATGGACATGCTGAAGCTCACGCCGCGCCAAGCCGAGATCCTCGCCTTCATCAAACGCTGCCTGGAAGCCAACGGCTACCCGCCCACCCGCGCGGAAATCGCCCAGGAACTCGGCTTCAAGTCGCCCAACGCCGCCGAGGAGCACCTGAAAGCCCTCGCCCGCAAAGGCGCCATCGAGATGACCCCGGGCGCTTCCCGCGGCATCCGAATCCCCGGCTTCGAGCCCAAGGCCGCCGCCAACGACGACGAGCTGCCGATCATCGGCCGCGTCGCCGCCGGTGCGCCTATCCTCGCCGAGCAGAACGTCGACGACACCTGCCGGATCAACCCCACCTTCTTCAACCCGCCGGCCGACTATCTGCTGCGTGTACGCGGCCAGAGCATGAAGGACGTCGGCATCATGGATGGCGACCTGCTCGCCGTGCACGTCACCCGCGAGGCGCGCAACGGCCAGATCGTCGTCGCCCGCCTGGGCGAAGAGGTCACGGTGAAGCGCTTCAAGCGCGAAGGCAGCAAGGTCTGGCTGCTCGCCGAGAACCCGGAGTTCGCCCCTATCGAGGTCGATCTCAAGGAACAGGAACTGGTCATCGAAGGCTTGAGCGTCGGCGTCATCCGTCGCTGAACAGGAGATCCCCATGCAGTACCCGCAGCCGCAGAACCTGCCGCAACTCCCGCTGTTCCAGGAAGCACTCTGGGCAAGCGGTACTGCTCCCCTGCTCCCGGAGCTGATGGAAGAAGAGCCCGTCGCCGACGAGAGCGCCTTCAGCGAGATATCCCTGCGCGGCCTCCCCGGCCAGTGCCTGACCCTGCTGGCGCCGATGCTCCGCGAGCTGAGCGAGGAAAGCGACTCGCGCTGGCTGACCCTGATCGCCCCGCCGTCGAGCCTGACCCCGGACTTCCTGCGCAAGGCCGGGCTGAACCGCGAACGCATCCTGCTGCTGCCGGCCCGCGATCAGGCCGCCGCCCAGGCCCTGGCCTGCGAAGCACTGCGCCTGGGCAACAGCCACACCGTGGTGAGCTGGCTGAATCTCAGCACGAAGGCGCGCACGCAACTGTCCCGCGCCGCCGTTGCCGGCCAGGCGCAGAGCCTGAATATTCGTCTGGGGTGATCGGATCGAGAAGCTTCGCCGCGAACGCGGCGAAGCGGAAGAACTCAGTGCAGGACGCGTGGGCCTTCTTCATCCACGCTCATGTCGCCGCCTTCGGCAAGACGACCAGCCATCTGCACACCGACATTGAACATCGCCTTGGCGATCTCGATGTGCTGGCCCTGCAGGAAGCCCTTGGCATCGGCGGAGAACTCCAGGGTCACCAGCGCCTCCTCTTCGTCCGCACGACGCAGCACGATACGCCCGTCAGGCAGCTCGACAATTTCCAGAAATGAGGTTGGCATAGCGACGTTCTCCACAGCAGAACGCGTAGTGTAACAGCCACATTCGCCGCGCCCTAGCCAAAGCTTGCGCGGACCGACCGGAAGGCCGGCACGCTGTGAAGCAGGAATCAGAGCTCGGTCAGCGATGCGCGGAAGCGCAGCACCAGCTCCTTGAGGGATTTGCGCCAGGCTTCCAGCTCGTCATTACTCAACTCAACTGGTGCCTCGTCGTCGACATTCACCGCCTGGATCAGCGGCTGGGTCGGATCGACCTTGGCCTTCTTCGGCTCGCTCGGCGGCTGGAACAGTGCGGCGTAAGCGCCCAACAGGCGACCCAGCCAGGCTTCCGACGATTGCGCCAGTTCGACCATTTCCGCCAGCTCCGGGCTTGGCGCTGCGGCCAGCACCTCGGCATTGAGCAGCAGCTCGACGCGCGGCGCACCGGCCTGGGGCAGGCGGTAGTAGCCGGCGATCTCATGGGCCACGCCAAGCACCGCTCCGTAGAGGTGGAACAGCGCCGCTTCACGCTCGGCCTGGATGCGCGCCTGGGCGTTCATTGCGCGCGCCGTTTCGGCGTTGCGCCAGGCTTCCAGGGCAAGGCCGGCGAAGAACAGCTTCTGGTTGGTGCGGGTATAGAGTTCGTTCGCCATGACCGGGCCCTCTGCAGTCGACTTCGGCAGTATAAGCACGCCCCGCCTCAGCGGGGCGCGCCTTCCATCAGCGCTTGTCTTCGACCTTCCACTTGCCGCCGTCGAAGAACGCACGCCAGCCGGTGGGCTTGCCGTCGACTTCGGACTGCACGTACTGCTCCTTGGTCTTGCGGCTGAAGCGGATCACCGCCGGGCGACCATCCGGGTCTTTCGCCGGAGCGGACAGCAGGAAGTGGTACTTCGGATCCAGCTCTTCCTTGTGCGGGATCAGCTCGGCCACCAGCGGAGCGCGGGTCTCGCGGTTCTTCGGGAACTGGCTGGCGGCCAGGAACAGGCCGGAAGCGCCGTCACGCAGTACGTAGACGTCATCGACCTTCTCGCACTTGAGTTCCGGCATGCGGATGGCGTCCATCTTCGGCGGCGCCGGCTCGCCGCTCTTAAGCAGCTTGCGGGTGTTCTTGCAGGTCGGGTTGGTGCAACCGAAGAACTTGCCGAAACGGCCGGTCTTGAGCTGCATCTCGCTGCCGCACTTGTCGCATTCCAGGCTCGGGCCTTCGTAGCCCTTGATGCGGTACTGGCCTTCCTCGATCTCGTAGCCGGCGCAATCGGGGTTGTTGCCGCAGATGTGCAACTTGCGCTTCTCGTCGACCAGGTAGGCATCCATCGCGGTGCTGCAGATCGGGCAGCGGTGCTTGCCACGCAGTACGCGGGATTCGGATTCGCCTTCGTCATCCGCAGCGATCTCGTCGCCAGGAATCAGGTTCACGGTCGCCTTGCAGCGCTCTTTCGGCGGCAGGCTGTAGCCCGAGCAGCCGAGGAACACGCCGGTGGAGGCGGTACGGATCATCATCGGCCGGCCGCACTCGCGGCAGGGGATGTCGGTCAGGGTCGGCTGGTTGGCGCGCATGCCGTCGTTGGAGGCTTCGGCCAGGTCGAGCTTCTTGCGGAAGTCGCCGTAGAACTCGTCCAGCACGTTCTTCCAGTCGCGCTCGCCCTGGGCCACGTCATCGAGGTTCTCTTCCATGCCGGCGGTGAAGCCGTAGTCCATCAGGTTGGAGAAGCTCTCGTTGAGGCGGTCGGTGACGATGTCGCCCATCTTTTCCGCGTAGAAGCGGCGGTTGTGGGTGGTGACGTAGCCACGCTCCTGGATGGTGGAGATGATCGCCGCATAGGTGGACGGGCGGCCGATACCGCGCTTTTCCAGTTCCTTGACCAGGCTGGCTTCGGAGAAGCGTGCCGGCGGCTTGGTGAAGTGCTGGCTCGGGTCGAGCTTGAGCAGCTTCATCGCATCGCCCTGGTTCATCAGCGGCAGGACATCATCCTCGCCCGGCTTGCTCTGCTGCGGCAGCACCTTGGTGTAGCCGTCGAACTTGAGGATGCGGCCCTTGGCGCGCAGCTCGAAGTCACCGGCAGCGGCGCTGACAGTGGTCGACAGGTATTCGGCCGGCGGCATCTGGCAGGCGACGAACTGGCGCCAGATCAGGTCGTACAGGCGCTCGGCGTCGCGCTCCATGCCCGACAGCTGGGTCGGACGCAGGTTGACGTCGGAAGGACGAATCGCTTCGTGCGCTTCCTGGGCGCCTTCCTTGCTCGAATAGAAATTCGGCTTGGCGGGCAGGTATTTCTTGCCGAACTCGCTGTCGATGAAGCCGCGCACCATGTCGATGGCGTCGGCCGACAGGTTGGTCGAGTCGGTACGCATATAGGTGATGTAGCCGGCTTCGTAGAGACGCTGGGCCATCATCATGGTCTTCTTCACCCCGAAGCCCAGGCGGTTGCTCGCGGCCTGCTGCAGGGTGGAAGTGATGAACGGCGCCGAGGGCTTGCTGGAAGTCGGCTTGTCTTCGCGCTTGGCGATGCTGTAGCTGGCGGACTTGAGCTTCTCCAGGGCAGCGGTGGCCTGGGCTTCGTTCAGCGGCTTGAAGGCTTCGCCCTTCTCGCGCACCACTTCGAAGCGGACCTTGTCGTTCTTCGGCGTGCCGAGGTCGGCGTGCACTTCCCAGTATTCTTCCGGGACGAAGGCGCGGATCTCGCGCTCACGCTCGACCACCAGCTTCACCGCCACCGACTGTACACGGCCGGCGGACAGGCCACGGGCGATCTTCGCCCACAGCAGCGGCGAGACCATGTAGCCCACCACGCGGTCGAGGAAGCGGCGTGCCTGCTGGGCATTCACGCGGTTGATATCCAGCTCGCCGGGCTGGGAGAAGGCCTCCTGGATGGCCTTCTTGGTGATTTCGTTGAAGACCACACGCTTGTAGCGCGAGTCGTCGCCGCCGATGGCCTCGCGCAGGTGCCAGGCAATGGCCTCCCCTTCGCGGTCCAAGTCGGTTGCGAGATAGATGGTGTCGGCATCCTTGGCCAGGCGACGCAGTTCCTCGATCACCTTTTCCTTGCCGGGCAGGATCTCGTACCGGGCCTTCCAGCCGTGCTCCGGGTCGACACCCATGCGGGTGACGAGCTGGCGCTTGGCCTTCTCCTTCGGCGACAGGGCCGGCGCCTCGGCAGCAGTCTTGCGCGTTTTTGCCGCAGGCTCCTTCGACGCGGACGAGCCGCTGGTGGGCAGGTCGCGGATGTGGCCGATGCTCGACTTCACCACGTACTGGTTGCCCAGGTACTTGTTGATGGTCTTGGCCTTGGCCGGTGATTCCACGATGACCAGCGATTTACCCATGGATCGGAATATTCCTGCGTCGAAAAGATGAATTTACAAGGAGGGAGGAGCTAGGAGCGGCACCGCTATATATAGTGGCGGTCGCGCCAAGGTCAAGCTTGGGTTTCGCCAGACGGGCCTGTCAGAAGACCCAGCGGATCGTCTTCGGCGCTGACCAGAGCGAAGCGCGGAACCTTCTCGCCATTCACTTCCACCGCTTCGGTGAACATGCTCAGTGGGCGTACCCAGAGGCCGAACTCGCCGTAAAGCGCCTGGTAGATCACCAGCTCTTCCTCGGTCTCGGAATGCCGGGCGACGCCGAGCACGCGGTACTGCTGTCCCTTGTAATGTCGATACAGTCCGGGCTGCAAATGCATGTCGGTTCTCCCTCGGCCGGCCAAAAGGCGGCGATTGTGCTCATTGCGCTGCCGCGGGGCAATCCCCGTCCGACAAAAACGAAAGCCGGGGCACAAGGCCCCGGCTCTCCCATCGTCGAAAGCTTAGACGCGTTCGAAGACGGTGGTGATGCCCTGACCGAGACCCACGCACATGGTGGATACGCCCAGGGTGCCACTGTTCTGCTTCATCACGTTCAGCAGGGTGCCGGAGATACGCGCACCGGAGCAGCCGAACGGGTGACCCAGGGCGATGGCGCCGCCGTGCAGGTTGACCTTCTCTTCCATCTTGTCGAGGATCTTGAGGTCCTTCAGCACCGGCAGGGCCTGTGCGGCGAAGGCTTCGTTGAGCTCGAAGAAGTCGATGTCGTTGATGGTCAGGCCGGCACGCTTGAGCGCCTTGTTGGTCGACGGTACCGGGCCGTAGCCCATGATCGCCGGGTCAACACCTGCCACGGCCATGGCGCGAACCACGGCCATCGGCTGCACGCCCAGGTCCTGAGCACGCTGGGCGCTCATGACGATCATGCAGGAAGCGCCGTCGGTGATCTGCGAGGAAGTACCCGCAGTCACGGTGCCGCCCTTGGGGTTGAACGCCGGTTTCAGGGCGGCCAGGCTTTCCAGGGTGGTTTCCGGACGGATGGTCTCGTCGAAGTCGAAGACCTTCAGGAAGCCGTTCTCGTCGTAACCTTCCATCGGGATGATTTCGTCTTTGAACTTGCCTTCCTGGGTCGCTTTCCAGGCCAGCTGGTGCGAACGCACGCCGAACTTGTCCTGCGCCTCGCGGGTGATGCCGTGCATCTTGCCCAGCATTTCGGCGGTCAGGCCCATCATGCCCGACGCCTTGGCAGCGTACAGGGACATGTGCGGGTTCGGATCGACGCCGTGCATCATGCCGACGTGGCCCATGTGCTCCACACCGCCGATGACGAAGACGTCACCGTTGCCGGTCTGGATCGCCTGCACGGCAGTGTGCAGGGCGCTCATGGACGAGCCGCACAGGCGGCTGACGGTCTGGCCGGCGCTGGTGTGCGGGATCTGGGTCATCAGCGACGCCATGCGCGCGATGTTCCAGCCCTGCTCCAGGGTCTGGTTGACGCAGCCCCAGATCACGTCCTCGACTTCCGCCGGGTCGATCTTCGGGTTGCGCTCCAGCAGCTTGCTGATCAGGTGCGCGGACATGTTCTCCGCGCGGGTGTTGCGGTGCATGCCACCCTTCGAACGGCCCATCGGGGTGCGGCCGAAGTCGACAATGACGGCGTCTCTCGGATTCAGGCTCATAAATTCACTCTCGCTCTATTCGTTGCGCACTCAACCGAAGAACTTCTGGCCGTTCTTGGCCATTTCACGCAGCTTCGCGGTCGGGTGGTACAGCGCACCCAGGTCGGCGTACTGGTCGGCCAGTGCGACGAATTCGGCCACACCGATGGAGTCGATGTAACGCAGGGCACCGCCACGGAAGGGAGGGAAGCCGATGCCGTAGATCAGGCCCATGTCGGCCTCGGCAGCGGTTTCGACGATGCCATCTTCCAGGCAACGCACGGTTTCCAGGCACAGCGGGATCATCATGTAGTTGATGATGTCCTCGTCGGTCAGCTCGCGCTGCTCGGTGACGATGGACTTCAGCAGCTCATAAGCCTGCGGGTCGGTGACTTTCTTCGGCTTGCCGCGCTTGTCGGTCTCGTAGGCGTAGAAGCCCTTGCCGTTCTTCTGGCCCAGGCGATCGGCGTCGTACATCACGTCGACGGCAGTCTTGCCTTCCACGGCCATGCGGTCCGGGAAGCCTTCAGCCATCACGTCGCGGCCGTGGTGGCCGGTGTCGATGCCGACCACGTCGGACAGGTAGGCCGGGCCCATGGGCCAGCCGAACTTCTCCATGACCTTGTCGATGCGCACGAAGTCCACACCGAAGCCCAGCAGCTTGGAGAAGCCGCCGAAGTACGGGAACAGCACGCGGTTGACCAGGAAGCCGGGGCAGTCATTCACCACGATGGGGTTCTTGCCCATCTTCTTGGCGTAGGCCACGGTGGTGGCGACGGCAACGTCGCTGGACTTCTCGCCACGGATGACTTCGACCAAGGGCATCATGTGCACCGGGTTGAAGAAGTGCATGCCGACGAAGTTTTCCGGACGCTTGAGTGCCTTGGCCAGCAGGTTGATAGAGATGGTGGAGGTGTTCGACGCGAGAACCGCATCTTCCTTCACGACGCCTTCAACTTCGGCCAGAACGATCTGCTTGACCTTCGGATTTTCGACCACGGCTTCGACGACGATGTCGACGGCGCCGAAATCACCGTAGGACATGGTCGGGCGAATGGCGTTCAGGGCCTCGGCCATCTTGGCCGGGGTCATGCGGCCTTTTTCGACGCGCTTGCCCAGCAGCTTCGAGGCCTCGTTCAGACCCATCTGGATACCCTCTTCGCGGATATCCTTCATCAGGATCGGAGTGCCCTTGGAAGCGGACTGGTAGGCGATGCCGCCACCCATGATGCCGGCGCCCAGTACGGCGGCCAGTTTCACGTCCTTGGCGATCTCGTCGTACTGCTTGGCCTTCTTCTTCAGGTCCTGGTCGTTGAGGAACAGGCCGATCAGGCTCTGCGCAACCGAGGTCTTGGCCAGTTTCACGAAGCCCTGGGCTTCGATCTCCAGCGCCTTGTCACGACCGAAGTTGGCGGCTTTCTGGATCGACTTGATCGCTTCGACCGGAGCCGGGTAGTTCGGGCCGGCCTGGCCAGCGACGAAGCCCTTGGCGGTCTCGAAGGCCATCATCTGCTCGATGGCGTTCAGCTTGAGCTTTTCCAGCTTCGGCTGACGGCGGGCCTTGTGGTCCAGCTCGCCGGCGATGGCGCGCTT
This sequence comes from Pseudomonas sp. CAN1, assembly GCF_030462585.1. GTDB lineage: Bacteria > Pseudomonadota > Gammaproteobacteria > Pseudomonadales > Pseudomonadaceae > Pseudomonas. The sequence goes on from NZ_JASMRU010000012.1 coordinate 63,042, forward strand.
GACCAGGTCCAGGGCGGCGGCTTGCAGCTGCTCCGGAGCCACGACGGCGTCGACGGCGCCGACTTTCAGCGCGTCTTCAGCACGGTTTTCCTTGCCCGAGGCGATCCACTCGACCGCGTTGTCGCAGCCGATGATGCGCGGCAGGCGGACGGTACCGCCGAAGCCCGGGTAGATGCCCAGCTTCACTTCCGGCAGGCCGACCTTGGCGGTGGCGCTCATGACACGGAAGTCGGCAGCCAGGCACATTTCCAGACCGCCGCCCAGGGCGATGCCGTTGATCGCGGCTACGGTCGGAACGTTCAGGTCTTCGAAGTCACTGAAGATCTTGTTGGCTTCGAGGTTGCCGGCCAGCAGCTCTTCGTCGGACAGCTTGAAGTTGTCGACGAACTCGGTGATGTCGGCGCCGACGATGAACACGCCCTTGCCGCTGGTCACGATCACGCCCTTGACGGACGCATCGGCCTTGATGGTATCGACTGCTTGGCGCAGTTCATTCAGGGTGAGTCGGTTGAACTTGTTGACGGACTCGCCCTTGAGGTCGAAATTCAGTTCGACGATGCCGCTCTCAAGAGCCTTAACCGTGATGGCTTTACCTTGGTAAATCATCAACTGATCTCCACGCTAGGGAAGCTTGAAATCACACGTCGGACACCGTGTATCGGGACCGTTCGGCAGCGCCGAGGATAGTCCCAAAGCTTGCGGCACACCCGCCGACGCGATAGCCGGGGCGTTCTGATCGAATCATCGCACATGGCAAACGCTCGATTCATACGCCCGTTTGATTTGGGTGCGCCCACCTTCTAGCAAAAGCCAATGCTTGTCAATCGGCGAGACGTAACAGTCGCAAAGCGGCCGGGGCGTCTGGCCCGGAGCATTCAGCGCAGCCCTGACGAGCTATTCACCACGCCTATCGTGACAATTGTTACCTGGCACAGACGTCCCGACAGCCACTGTTCAAACCCCATGGCCCGCGCTAGAGTCGGGCGCAATGGCGATCTGCCCTCTGCCAACCTGAGCAGACGCCTGGAACCTGTGGAAAACAAAACAACAAGAAGCCCATGGCTCCAAGGAGTTGGAACGATGCCCAGCCGTCCGCTCGTGCGCCTGCTGTCCGCACTCGCGCTCACCGCCCTGCCCCTCTTCGCTGCTGCCGACACCGCCAGCGACCTGCTCAATGTTCATCAGACACGCCTGGCCGCGCAGCGCAGCCTGGGCGACTTCTTCATGTTCAACGCCATGGAGGGCGACCAGAAGTACGCCAAGATGGTCGAGGCCTCGTCGCAGAGTGCCACCGACGCCCTGGCCAAGCTCGGGGAAATGCCCGGCAACGAATCGAAGAAGCTCAATAGCGAGCTGCAGGAGCAATGGAAGGCCTATGCGGCCCAACTGCACACGCTCACCGGCGCGCTGGACAAGAGCGGCTACACCGACCTGCAACCAGTGGCCGACCTTGCTGCACAGAATCGCAAGCTGCTGGACACCGCCGAGCAGCTCTACGCAAAGATCCAGGATGAAAGCGGCAGCAAGGTCCCGCCGCTGACCCAGCAGACCCGCGACCAGAGCCTGCTGATGCAGGACATCGCGGTGGACTACGCCTCGCGCAATGCCTCGGTGGGCGCCAGCTTCTTCGGCGGCGGCGAGGAGCGCCCACTGGACGACCTGGCCAACCGCTTCGCGATAAACCTGGTGAAGCTGCAGCAGGCGCCGCAGACCACCCCGGAAATCGGTCAGGAGCTACGCGGCGTGGCGATCAAGTGGCGCTACATCGAGAAATCGCTGCAGAACTACAACCAGAACAGCGTGCCGTTCCTGATCAACAAGTACTCCGACCGCATCATCGAAGACCTGGAGAAGGTTTCCGATCTCTACGCCGCGCAGCAGAGCTGAACACTTCAGGCATGCTGTTTAAGGAAAGTAGCGACCCGCTCCAGGTCGCTGCTGTCGCCCCGCTCGCCCCAGTACAGCGCGAGGAACTGCGGGGTCGCCTCGACCATGTAGACGTCCTTCGGCAGGCTGGCCAGCGCCTGGGCCAACTCGGCCGGGGCGCTCGCTTCGCGCCAGCGGTCCAGCCACACGCCCGGCTCGCTCTGCCAGTAGCACCAGGCATCGCGGTTCTTCCCGCGGGCGCGGTGGTACTGCGCGCATTGGCGCGGCGGCTGCCGTTCCAGCCAGTGCGGCCACTCCTGCCGGGCCATCTGCATGGCCAGGCCCAGGCGCCGCGCCTGCAGGCGCAGGTCCATCTGCCCGCGCTGGCCGCGCGAGGGGATCAGCCAGGTCAACGGGCTGAGCACCAATGCGATGAGAAGAATTACCATCCACGTGGTCATATCGGTTATACCGGTCAAACAGGTCAAGCACGGCCATTGGGGCCATACTGATTGATAACGAGTCCCCCGGAGGAGACGCTCATGCCCTACCAACACATTCTGGTCGCCGTCGACCTTACCGAAGAATGCGACCCGGTGATGAAGCGCGCGGTCGCCCTGGCCAAGGCCAATGACGCGCGGCTCTCGGCGGTGCATGTGGTCGAGCCCATGGCCATGGCCTTCGGCGGCGACGTGCCGATGGACCTGTCGATGCTGCAACAGCAGCAGTTCGACCAGGCCAAGGAACGCCTGCACCAGTTCACCCTCACCTATGCGGAGATCACCAGTTCCCAGTGCCACCTGGTGTACGGCCAGCCGCGCCAGGAAATCCACCGCCTCGCCGACGAACAGAACTGCGACCTGATCGTGGTCGGCAGCCATGGCCGCCATGGCCTCGCCCTGCTGCTGGGCTCCACCGCCAACGACGTGCTGCACGGCGCCCCCTGCGACGTTCTCGCCGTACGCCTGCAGAAGACCAGCTGAGCCAGCACCGATGAATCAGCGGGCCCGAAAGGGCCCGCTGCGTTTCAGGCCCCGAGCATGTCCCCGCTCATCAGCAGCGGCCGTACCTTCTGCAACTGCGCCTCCAGCGAATAGCTCATGCTCGACGCCATGGAGAAGAAGCTGAGGAAAGCCTTCAGGTTCGAGTCGCCGTCGCAGGTCTCATGGATGCGCTGCCAGAACGCCTGGTTCACCAACTGCAACTGCTGGAACTGCTTCACCAGCCCCTTCAGCTCCCAGTCCGCATGCCGTCCTTCACGGAAGTTGAAGTACTGGCGCATCAGGTACAGCGACACCGCGCGCAGGATGAACTCCTGGTTGCTGGCGAACGGCAGGTGCTGCTGCGCCATCGGCTTGAGCTTGCCCAGCAGCGGGCAGGCGCTGGTGGCCATGATCACCCCGAGCAATGCGCGCAGGCCCTCTTCCAGGCCGGCGTGCTTGATGTACTCGCGCTCCGGCGTGCGCACCTGCACCGCGACCTTTTTGAAGGCCGGCAGGCCGCGGAAGTCCTCGATCACCCGGTGCAGGTCCACCGCCGCCGGGCAGTGGCGGTGCTTGCTGCGATCCAGCGGGCAGTTGCTGCACTGGTTGTAGTCCAGGCGCGTCCAGCGCGGCGCCTGGTCGGCGGTGTCCGGGTCGTAGTGACGTTCCAGTTCGATGCGGTAGCTGAACTCGTGCTCATCATCCAGGGTGATGCGGTACTCGATTGCCATTCGGCCATCCCTAACAGTCTTTGATCAGCGATACGCACACAGCAGGCACATCACCGGACCGAACGGATCACTCCTCCAGCTCGGCCCAGCGCTCGATCAGTTGGTCCAGTTCCCCTTGCAGCGCCCCCAGGCGATCCAGCACCGCCTGCGCCTCGTTCGGCGGACGCTGGTAGAAAGTCGGCGCCGCGGTTTCTGCCTGCAACGCGGCCATTTCCGTCTCCAGGGCCTCGATCTGCCCCGGAATGGCTTCCAGCTCGCGTTGCAGCTTGTAGCTCAGCTTCTTCTTCGGTGCCGCCGCTTCCACCGCGGCCGCCGGAGCGGCTACCGGTGCTTCGGCGACAGGTGCGGCGGCCGGCTTGTCGCCCTTCTCCTCACCCACCCCCAGCAGCTTCGGCGAGCCGCCCTGGCGCAGCCAGTCCTGGTAGCCGCCGACGAATTCGCGCACGCGCCCTTCGCCTTCGAACACCAGGGTGCTGGTGACCACGTTGTCGAGGAAGGCCCGGTCGTGGCTGACCATCAGCACGGTGCCATCGAAGGTCAGCAGCACCTCTTCCAGCAATTCAAGGGTTTCCACGTCCAGGTCGTTGGTCGGTTCGTCCAGTACCAGCAGGTTGGCCGGCTTGCTGAACAGTTTCGCCAGCAACAGGCGTGCCCGTTCGCCACCGGAGAGCGCTTTCACCGGGGTGCGGGCGCGCTGCGGGGAGAACAGGAAGTCGCCCAGGTAGCTGAGGACGTGGCGATTCTGCCCGTTGATGGTGATGAATTCGCGACCTTCGGAAATGTTGTCGATAACGGTTTTTTCCGGCTCCAGCTGGTGACGCAGCTGGTCAAAATAGGCCACTTCCAGGCGGGTGCCTTCCTTGACGCTGCCAGAAGTCGGCTGCAGGTCGCCCAGCAGCAGCTTGAGCAGGGTGGTCTTGCCGGTGCCGTTGGCACCCAGCAGGCCGATGCGGTCGCCGCGCTGCAGCACCAGGGAGAAGTCGCGGATCAGCGCCGGGCCGCCCGGATGGGCGAAGCCGGCTTTCTCGACAACGATCACCTGCTTGCCGGATTTCTCGGCCGTCTCCATCTGGAAGCTGGCTTTGCCCTGACGCTCGCGGCGCTCGGCGCGCTCGTTGCGCATGGCCTTGAGCGCCCGCACGCGGCCTTCGTTACGGGTGCGGCGGGCCTTGATGCCCTGGCGAATCCAGACTTCTTCCTGGGCCAGGCGCTTGTCGAACAGCGCGTTGGCCGCTTCTTCCGCCGCCAGTTCCTGCTCTTTATGGGCGAGGAAGCTGGCGTAGTCGCCGTTCCAGTCGATCAGGTGGCCGCGGTCCAGTTCGAGGATGCGGGTCGCCACGGCCTGCAGGAAGGAGCGGTCGTGGGTGATGAACAGCACGGCGCCGGGGAAGTCCGCCAGGGCGTTTTCCAGCCAGGCGATGGCGCCGATATCCAGGTGGTTGGTCGGTTCGTCCAGCAGCAGCAGGTCCGGCTCGGCGACCAGCGCCTGGGCCAGCAGCACGCGACGACGCCAGCCGCCGGAGAGCTCGGCGAGGGTCTTGTCGGCCGGCAGCTGCAGGCGGCTCAGGGTGGTGTCCACCAGTTGCCCCAGGCGCCAGCCGTCGCGGGCTTCGAGGTCCTGCTGGACGTGCGCCAGCTTGTTCAGGTCCTCTTCGCTCTCGATGTGCATGCTCAGGTGGTGGTAGCGCGCCAGCAGCTCGCCGACTTCGGCCAGGCCTTCGGCGACCACGTCGTAGACAGTGCGGTCGTCGGCGCGCGGCAGTTCCTGCGGCAGCTCGCCGATCTTCAGCGACGGGGCGCGCCAGATATCGCCGTCATCGGGCTTCTGCTCGCCCTTGACCAGCTTGAGCATGCTCGACTTGCCGGTGCCGTTGCGGCCGATGATGCAGACCCGCTCACCGCGAGCGATCTGCCAGGACACCTTATCCAGCAGCGGAGTGGTGCCAAAGGCGAGGGACACGTCGGTTAACTTGAGCAGGGTCATGAGGGCATCTTCCGTAAAACAGGGCGCGCAGTTTAAGGGAAAGCGCGCAAAAGTCAGAGGGTCGCACACAATCTCGCGCGGCGAGACATGCGTCCGCCTTTGCGCCATGCATTCCGGACGGCGCTTTCGCCGCCCGCGCGCAACAGGCTAAGCTAGGTGGCAGCGGGCGCGCGCCATTCCTGCGCCCACCGATCATCTTCCCGGAAGAGCCATGCGCGGTCGTCTTTTCTCACTGTTCTCCTGCCTGATCCTCAGCCTGTCCGCCTCGACAGCCAACGCAGCGTCCCTGCCCCAGCAGCGCCAGATGTACGACGAGGCGCAGAAAGCGCTGGCGCGCGGCGACAGCGGTCCGTACTTCGCCTATCAATCGGCACTGGCTGATTATCCGCTGCAGCCGTACCTGGCCTACGACGAACTGACCAGCCGCCTGAAAAGCGCCAGCAACCCCGAGATCGAGCGCTTCATCGAACAGCACGGCGACCTGCCGCAGATCAACTGGCTGAAACTGCGCTGGATGCGCCAGCTGGCCGATCGCGGCGACTGGAGCACCTTCGTCCGCTATTACGACCCGAAGATGAACTTCACCGAGCTGGACTGCCTCTACGGCCAGTACCAGCTGGGCCACGGCAAGAAGGCCGAGGGCTACGAGACCGCCGAGAAGCTCTGGCTGGTCGGCAAGCCGCAGCCGGACGCCTGCGACACCACCTTCGCCATGTGGCAGGCCGACGGCCAGCTCACCGAGGAGAAGGTCTGGAAGCGCCTGAAGCTGGCCGCCGAGAAAGGCAACTACAGCCTCGCCACAGTGCTCTCCAAGCGCCTGCCGACCCTCGGCAGCCAGGGCGCGCTGATGGTCAACGTCGCGCAGAACCCCGCGCAACTGAGCCAGACCACCCGCTTCAGCGCCCGCGACCATGCCACCGCCGACGTCGTCGGCCTGGGCCTGCGCCGCCTGGCCAAGCAGGACCCGGAAAAGGCCATCAACCTGCTGGACTACTACAGTTCGGTGCTGCCCTTCTCCAGTGACGAGCAAGTCTCCATCGCCCGCGAGATCGGCCTGAGCCTGGCGCGCCGCTACGACCCGCGCGCCCTGCCGATGATGGTCAAGTACGACCCGCAGCTGCGCGACGATACCGTCACCGAATGGCGCCTGCGCCTGCTGCTGCGCCTGGGCCGCTGGCAGGAAGCCTACGACCTGACCCGCGCGCTGCCGCAGTCGCTGGCGGAAACCAATCGCTGGAAGTACTGGCAGGCGCGCTCGCTGCAACTGGCGCAGCCGCAGAACAAGCAGGCTGTCAGCCTGTACAAGCCGGTGGCCGACGAGCGTGACTTCTACGGTTTCCTCGCTGCCGACCGGATCAACGCGCCCTATCAGCTGAACAATCGACCCGTTTCGCTCGATGCAGGCACCCTGCAACGCGTGCGCAATGCGCCGAGCACCCGCCGCGCCCTGGAGTTCTATGCTCGCGGCGAGATCATCAACGCCCGCCGCGAGTGGTACAACGCCGCCCGCCACCTCAGCCACGACGAGCTGCTGGCCCAGGCGAAGATCGCCTACGACATGCAGTGGTACTTCCCGGCGATCCGCGCGATCAGCCAGGCCAAGTACTGGGACGACCTGGATATCCGCTTCCCCATGGCCTACCGCAACACCCTGGTGCGCGAGGCGCGCAACCGCGGCCTGCACTCCAGCTGGGTGTTCGCCATCACCCGCCAGGAAAGCGCCTTCATGTCCGATGCGCGCTCCGGCGTCGGCGCCACCGGTCTGATGCAGCTGATGCCGGCCACCGCCAAGGAAACCTCGAAGAAGTTCGGCATCCCGCTGGCCTCACCGCAGCAGCTCATCGTGCCGGACGTGAACATCCAGCTCGGCGCCGCCTACCTGAGCCAGGTGCACGGCCAGTTCAACGGCAACCGCGTGCTCGCCACTGCCGCCTACAACGCCGGCCCCGGCCGCGTGCGCCAGTGGCTGAAGGATGCGCGCCACCTGGCCTTCGACGTCTGGGTGGAGACCATTCCGTTCGACGAGACCCGTTCCTACGTGCAGAACGTGCTCTCCTACGCAGTGATCTACGGGCAGAAGCTCAACGCGCCGCAGCCCATCGTCGACTGGCACGAACGCTTCTTCGACGAACTCTGACCCATCCCCCGCCCGGCACTCGCCGGGCGGTCTTCATCCCCTCAAGGAAAAGGAAGTTCCCATGCGCAAGACCCTGCTCTCCCTCACCGCCCTGGCCGCCGGCCTGCTCAGCGCAGGCAATGCCCTGGCCGCCTGCGAGAAGCCGCGCAACGCCTTCGACAGCGTGTACTGCCTGAGCACCGAGTACGCCCAGGTGGACCGCGAGCTGAACAATGAATTCGGCACCCTGCGCAAGATGCTCAACGACGGCCAGAAGGCGGCGCTGAAGAAGAGCCAGATCGCCTGGATCAAGGACCGCGACGCCCAGTGCAGCTATGAGCGCGACGGCGGCTACTTCGTCAACCTGCAGTGCGCGGTGGACAAGACCAACGAGCGCCTGACCGTGCTGCGCGAACGTGAGCGCGAGTGCCAGAGCACCGGTTGCGTCGACAGCAAGCTGTAAAGCGCTGACGGCTGCGGCTAACTGTAGGAGCGAGCTTGCTCGCGAACAGATTTTCCGGCGGCGCAGGCGTCAGGCGGGTTCGCGAGCAAGCTCGCTCCTACAAGGTGGGGCCAGGCGCACGAGGCGATGCGCCCTACTCCAGCACTTCCACCGGCATGCCCAGCTTCAGCTCGCCGCGGTTCTCCGCCACCAGGTTCTGGCCGAACAGGGCTTCGCCATTGACGTTGCGGTAGCCCATCAGGGTCGCCAGCGGTTCACGGGCGGCGTCGCGCTCGCCGGTGTGCGGGTCGATGGTGGTGAGGATGCAGCGCGAGCAGGGCTTGGCCACCTTGAAGGTGACGTCGCCGATGCGGATACGCTTCCAGCTGTCCTCGGCGAAGGGCTCGGCGCCCGCGACCACCAGGTTCGGGCGGAAGCGCAGCATCTCCAGCGGGCGGCCGACCTTTGCCGACAGATCGTCCAGCGAGCCCTGGCCGATCAGCAGCAGCGGGAAGCCGTCGGCGAAGTGCACGTGCTCGCCGGGCTCGGCGTAGGCGGTGTCGACCTGCCGCGCGCGCTCTTCGGGAATCTGCACCAGGCGCACTTCGCGACCGAGGAACGTGCTCAGCCACTGGGCTGCCGCATCGCCGGCATCCGGCACTTGCAGCATGTCGCGCCAGATCATCACGCCACGCAGATTCTCATCGCTGCCCGGCACCTCGACCAGCAGATCATCCATGCCCGGACCACGCAGGCGCAGCGTGCTGAAGTCTTCCTTCCAGCGCGCCTCAATGCGGCCCATCTGCGGCAGCAGGCGCTGGGTCAGGAAACGGCCGTTGGCAGCCTCTACCACCATCCAGCGTCGATCCCCTTCCAGACCCAGGGCGTCGAGATGGACCGACTCCAGGGATTCATAGGCGGTGGATTTGACCGGGTAGCGGTAAAGCTCGCTCAGGCTGTACATCGAAGGGCTCCAATCGGGCAGGCGAAAGGGACCTTATACGGGGTGGGACGCTCGTCTAGCAATGGCGGGTGGTCGCCTGTAGGGGCGGGGTCGCGGGCATGGCCTGCCGCGGGAGGTTCGCCGGACGCTCATGGCGAGGGAAGAAGGATTTCGCGGAGAAGCTCCGCTCCTACAAGAGCGGGGCCGGGCGCTCTTGTAGGAGCGAGCTTGCTCGCGAACCGCAGGATGCCGATGTGCATGGCGAAAAGCATTCGCGAGCAAGCTCGCTCCTACGAAAAGCAGGGAATGGTCAGGCGGGGACTTTCTGCAGCCGCCGGCGCACCACTTCCACCAGTTGGTCCGGCTGGAACTTGGAGAGGAAGTCGTCGCAGCCGACCTTCTTCACCATGGCGTCGTTGAAGCTCCCCGACAGCGAGGTATGCAGCACCACGTAGAGGTCGCGCAGGCGCGGGTCGTTACGGATCTCGGTGGTCAGCCGATAGCCGTCCATCTCCGGCATCTCGGCGTCGGTGAAGACCATCAGCAGCTTCTCTTCCATGTCGAGGCCTTCGTCGGCCCAGCGCTTGAGCTGGTTGAGCGCGCGCAGGCCGTCGGTCGCCACGTTCAGGCGCAGGCCCAACTGGCCGAGGGTGTCGCGCAGCTGCGAGATGGCGACGCTGGAGTCGTCCACCACCAGCACTTCGCGGCCACGGGTCTGGCTGAGCAGGCGGTCGTCCAGGCGGTCGCTGGAAACGCGGGTGTTCATCGGTACGATCTMGGCCAGCACCTTTTCCACATCGATGATCTCCACCAGGCGCTCTTCCACCTTGGTGATCGCGGTCAGGTAGTGCTGGCGGCCGGCGCCACCGGGCGGCGGCTGGATCGACTCCCAGTTGAGGTTGAGGATGCGCTCCACCCCACCCACCAGGAAGGCCTGCACCGAGCGGTTGTACTCGGTGACGATGATGGTGCTGTTGGCATCCGGGGTCAGCGCGCGCATGCCGATGGCGCGCGACAGGTCGATCACCGGCAGGGTCTGGCCGCGCAGGTTGATCACTCCGCAGATCATCGGGTGGCGCTGCGGGATCAGGGTCAGGCGCGGCAGCTGCAGCACTTCCTGCACCTTGAACACGTTGATCGCGAACTGCTGCCGCCCGGCCAGGCGGAAGACCAGGATTTCCAGGCGGTTCTCGCCTACCAGTTGGGTGCGTTGATCGACAGTGTCGAGAATACCGGCCATGCCTGCTCCAGATTCGGAATGAGTCGTGCGGGAACGCTATCGGCCGTATCTGTCGGAACAAGATGCTGGCCGTGCGCCATCATGCACGACTCGTTTCGTTGGAGCCAGTGTGCTCAGCCCTTCGGCGTGTCCAGCCGCCCAGCGGACGAGAGCAACGGCGAATCCGCCGGCAGGTGCATCGACAGCGCCGCCGGGCGCACCTCGAAGCGCAACTTGCGGCCCTCCAGCGGTTCGCCGTCGAGGTTGACGTCCAGCCCCTCGCGGGCCTCCACCTCGACCCAGGGCAGGCGCGCGCGGACGAACACATCCTGGGTGCCGAAACCGCTGCCGAGCAAGGCGCCGAGGGTGCCGACCATGTCCTGTGGTGTCGGCAGGATGCTCACATCCAGCAACCCGTCGTCCGCCGTCGCCTGCGGGCACAGCAGGTGCCCGCCGCCAGCTTGCCGGCCATTGCCGATCCCCAGGGCGAGGAACTCGCCTTCCCAGCTGAAATCCGGCCCGGTGAAGCGACCCTGCGCCGCATGCACCTCGGAAAATCGCGTCAGGCCGGTGAGCAGATAGGCCGCGCCGCCGAGCAGTTTCTTCAGGTCTTCCGGGGTATTGGCCGTGACCTTCGAGCCGAAGCCGCCGGTGGCCATGTTGAGGAACATCTGTCCGTCCACCTCGCCCAGGTCGATGGGCCGCGCCGGCACGTCCAGCAGCGCCAGCGCCGCGGCCGGTTCCAGCGGCACGCCGGCGGCGCGGGCGAAATCATTGGCGGTGCCCAGCGGCAGAATCGCCAGGCTGGCCTTGCCAGCGTTTTGCGCAATAGCCTCGGCAACATCGCGCACGGTGCCATCGCCACCGCCGGCGATCAGCGTCGTGTAGCCCGCCGCCAGGCCCTCCTCCACCAGCCGCCGGGCGTCGCCGCCCTCCCAGGTCACCCTCACATCCAGCTCTCGACCCGCCTTGCGCGCGGCCAGAACGGCACTGCGCACCTCTTCGTTGGCGGCTTGCTTGCCGTGCAGGATCAGCAGGGCCTTGGATTGCGTCATGGCGGGTTTCCTCCCGGTGAGTCCATTGGATATGGACTCAGACTAGCCCGCGGCGATTTCCTCCCACTTGTTTTGCCACTCAGGCCGGGTAGCCGGTGATCTCGCGGATGCTCTGGTACAGCGGCTTGAGCTGCTTGTACATGCGCTGGTAGACCTCGCCGTAGAGCCGCTCGTAGGTGCGCTGCGCCTCCGGGTTCGGCTGGAACACGTCGCCGACGCGGGTCATGGCGGCGATGGCGCTGGAAAAGTCCGGGTACAGCCCCAGCCCCACCGCGCAATCGATGGCTGCACCCAGGCCGGACGCCTCGTAGACGTGCGGGCGCTCCGCCGGCAGGCCGAAGATGTCGGCGGTGAGCTGCATCGCCGCATCGCTCTGCGAGCCGCCACCGGCCACGCGCAGACGCTGGATGCGGGTGCCGGAGCGTTTCTCGATGCGCTCCTTGCCCTGGCGCAGTGCGTACGCCAGGCCTTCGAGGATGGCGCGGTAGATATGCGCGCGGGTGTGCACGTCGCCGAAGCCGATGATCGAGCCCTTGGCTTCCAGCCCCGGCTCGCGGATGCCCGGCGTCCAGTAGGGTTGCAGCATCAGGCCCATGGAGCCGGCGGGGACGCTGTTGACCAGCTCGTCGAACAGCTTCTCCGGCTCGATGCCCAGCTCCTGCGCGCGCTGCATCTCGCGCAGGCCGAACTCGCGCTTGAACCAGCTGACCATCCAGAAGCCGCGGTAGATCATCACCTCGGTGTTGAAGTGATCGGGAATCGCCGCCGGATACGGCGGGATCAGCGGGATGGTCTCCAGGTAGCGCGAGCGGGTGGTGTTGATGGTCGCAGTGGTGCCGTAGGACAGGCAGGCCACGCTCGGGTCGATGGCGCCCGCACCGAGCACTTCGCAGGCCTTGTCGGCGCCGGCGGCGATCAGCGGCAGGCCTTCGGGAATGCCCGTCAGGCGGCTGGCTTCGGCAGTGATCTCGCCGAGTTTCTCGCCGGGCTTGAACAGCTCCGGCAACTGCTCGCGGCGCACGTCCAGCACCTGCCACTTCCAGTCGCGCGGCGCGGCCCATTGCAGCTTCTTGTAGTCGAACGGCAGGTAGGCAACGCTGCAGGCCACCGAGTCCACGTAGCGCCCGCACAGGCGCTGGGTGAGGAAGCCGGAAAGCAGCAGCACCTTGTGCGTGCGCTGGTGGATATCGGGCTGCTGCTGGGCGACCCAGTTCACTTCGGCCTGGGTGCGGAAGTAGTCCACCGCGCCCTGCGCGCCCACCAGCTTGAACAGCCAGCCCCACGGCCCCTTGATCGAGCCTTCGAGCTCGGCGCGGCGCTGGTCCAGCCAGATGATCGCCGGGCGCAGCGCCTGGCCGGCTTCGTCAACGTGGATCACCGTGCCGCGCTGGGTCGTCAGCGAGACGCCACGGATGCGGCTGCGGTCGATGTCCACGCTGGCCCAGAGGCGCTTGCAGGCCTCACCCAGCTGCTCCCAGTAATACTCCGGGTGCTGCTCGGCCCAGCCGGGCTGCGAGGAGAAATACGCCTCCAGTTCGACCTTGCCCTTGCCCACCAGGTTGCCCTGGAGATCGAAGAGCAGCGCGCGCACGCTCTGGGTGCCGTTATCGATGGCCAGCAGGTAGTTCTTGTTATCCATGGGGCTCTCAGTACGGAAGGCTATAGCAGCGACGCCACAGCGCCAGATAGTCCTGTTCTTCGCGTTTCCAGCGCGTGTCGTCCCAGCCCAGGCGTGGCTGGCACAGCGCGCGAATCCTCGGCATCTCGTGGGCGCCGCCGTCGGCCAGCAGCAGGCCGATTCGGGTACGGCGCAGCAGCAGGTCGTCCAGGTGCAGCACCAGTTCGCCCTCCGCCGCCCAGGCCAGTTCGGCCCAGAGCGAATCGGTATGGCCGATGCACTCGCTGCCCACGGCCTTGAGCACCCGCGCCAGCTCCGGCAGCGCGCGGCCATGGCGGCCGCGCAGGCGGGTTTGCTGGGGCGGTGTCAGCCCGGGCAGGTCAATGCTTTGCACGGGCTCGAAGACCTGCTCGCCAGCCGCTTCCAGCGGCCGTTCCAGCATCGGCGCGCAGGCCGCGAGCACCTCCAGCGCCAGCAGGCGGAAGGTGGTGAGCTTGCCGCCGGCCAGGGTCACGCAGCCGGGCTCGACCCACAACGCATGCTCGCGCTTCTCATCCGAAGGCTTGAGCGACGGCGCACCATCGCTGACCACCGGGCGCACACCGGCCCAGGTGGAGCGCACATCCGCCGCGCTGATCTGGGCAGAGGGGAATTGCTGCGCGCAGGCCGCCAGCAGGTAATCCACTTCCTCGCGGCTGATGGCGGCGTCGTCATCCAGCGTGGCACGGTGATCGAGATCGGTGGTGCCGACCACGGTTGCGCCTTCCCAGGGGAAGACGAACACCGGGCGCTTGTCCTGTCCGTGCATGAAGCTGAAGGCGTGGGCGACCGGCAGGCGCCAGGCCGGCAGCAGCAGGTGGCTGCCACGCAGCGGGCGAATGTGCTCGCTGCCGTGCTTCTGCCGCAGGGCATCGGCCCAGGCGCCGGTGGCTAAAGCCACGGCACGGGCACGGAAGCTGAAGCGCTCGCCGCTTTCGCTGTCCTCGGCGACCAGCCCCTGGACACGGCCGTCGCGGCGATCCAGTTCGATCACCTTCAGACCGTTCAGCGCTTCCGCGCCTTCAGCACGCGCTTCGCCGAGTACGCGCATCACCAGGCGCGCGTCGTCGGTGACCGCATCCTGGAAGCGGGTGCCGCCCAGCAGGCGCTCTTCCTTCAGGCCCGGCGCCAGGTAACGCAGCTCTTCCAGGCGATGAAACAGGTGGTTGCGCCGCCCCGCCAGCGCGTCATACACCGACAGCAACGTGCCGAACACCCGCGGGCCGGGGAAGCCGCCCTGGTAGTGCGGCATGATGAAGCTCAGCGGATCGACCAGCCCTGGCGCCTCGCCGATCAGGCGCTGGCGCTCGCGCACCGAGTCGCGGGTCAGGCCGAACTGGCCCTTGGCGATGTAGCGCAGGCCGCCGTGGACCATCTTCGACGAGCGACTGGAGGTGCCCCAGGCGAAGTCACGCTGCTCGATCAGCAGGCAACACCAGCCGCGTCGCGCGGCTTCACGGAGGATGCCGGCGCCGGTAATGCCACCACCGACGACGATCAGGTCCCAGTCACGCGCAGCCAGCTCCGGCAGCGCCTCGGCGCGCCACGCCGCATTCCAGGCCATGGGTTCAGTCCTGCAGCAGGGTGCCGGGGTTCAGCCGGCCGGACGGGTCGAAATGCCCGGCCAGCGCCTTGATCGCGGCCATGCCCAGCGGGCCCTTTTCCACCGGCATATAGGGTGCGTGGTCCTTGCCGACGCCATGCTGGTGGCTGATGGTGCCGCGGTTGTTGGCGATGGTCTGGCTGGCAGCATGCTTGAGCTTGCCCCAGCGCTCATGGGTTTCCGCATAGCTGGCGGCCGGGCGGAACACGTAGGTGGTGTAGATGCTCGACCCTTCGCCATAGACGTGGGACAGGTGGGTGAACACGTGCACGCGCTCGCCCTCGGCGGCCAGTCCTTCACGCAGGCTGGCTTCGATGCGGTTGAGCAGGTTGTCGACGTTGGACCAGTCGGTGGCGGTTTCCAGGGTGTCGACCACGTAGCCGTTCTCCCACAGCGCCTCGCGCAGGTAGGGGAAGCGGAAGCGATTCTGCGCCCACTTCTTGCCCAGCAGGGTGCCGGTGAACACGCCGCCGAAGCCTTTAAGAATCCGCCGCGCGGCACGCAGCGAAGTCGCGTTCTGCGCGCGGTCGCCGGTGACGCCGAAGGTCAGCATGCACTTGCCCTCGGCTGCGCCGCGCAACTTCAGGTAGCGTTCCAGCCAGGCGATCTGCCCCGGATGGCCGGCCAGCGCCAGCTGGGTGGTGGTTTCCACAGCATTCGACAGGCGCAGCATGGACAGCGGGACGCGCGCCTGGGTCAGGGTGCGGATGCCTTCCAGCGCCTGCTCCCAGGACGGCAGGAATACCGCGTAGAAACGCTCGTCCTCGGCGATGCGCGTCACCCGCACCTTCACCGACGACAGAATGCCGAAGCGGCCTTCGGAACCCATCACCACTTCGCGCAGGTCGGGGCCGGCGGAGGATGCCGGGAAGGTCGGGATCTCCAGGCTGCCGGCGAAGGTTTCCAGGGTGCCACCGGCGAACAGCTGCTCGATGCGCCCGTAGCGCAGCGACTGCTGGCCGCTGGAGCGACTGGCGACCCAGCCACCGAGGGTGGAGAGTTCCCAGGACTGCGGGAAGTGGCCGAGCGTATAGCCACGGGCGCGCAGCTGGCTTTCCACCTGCGGGCCATTGGCGCCGGGGCCGAAGGTGGCGATCAGGCTCTGCTCGTCCAGCTCCAGCAGGCGGTTCATGTGCTCCAGGGACACGGTGAGCACCGCCTTGTCGGACACCGGCGGGTTGATGTGACCGGCCACCGAGGTGCCGCCGCCGTAGGGGATCACCAGGCAGTCCCAGAGCTCGGCGAATTTCAGCAGCTCGCGGATCTGCTCGGCGGTCTGCGGGTAGGCCACGCCATCGGGGAACACGCCGAAGTCGCCTTCGCGCATCGCCAGCCAGTCCGGCAGGCTCTGGCCACGGGCGTGCAGCAGGCGGTCGCGAGCTTCGCGCACCACCAGCGGGTGCTCGGGCAGGCGCGATGCCGGCACCTTGGCCAGCACCTGCTCCAGCGTCGCGTCCGGCAGCGTCAGGCCGGGGCCGACCAGTTCGGCGAGAAAATCACGCCCGTTATCGGGCAATTCCACCACCGTCGTTTCTTCACCCCAGCCGTTCCAGCGTCGCATGCCCGCTCCTTCCTGTTCAGGGTCTGAACCCGCTAATTCGATTGCTATTTCGGTGCCGCTTGATGGCTGCCTATACTAGCCAGCCGCCCTGCCCTGTCACTGTCGGATCAAGACAGGCGCAGTTGCCGATCGAGACACCCAGAACAAGAACTCACGCCATGCATTCCCTCGGCTACACATCCGTCCCCGCACTGCTGAAATACCTGCGCCACGCCGAGTCCCTCGGCATGGATCTGGACGTCGCCCTCCAGGCGGCGGGCCTTGAGCGTTCGCAGTTGAACGACAACAGCCAGCGCCTGCCCAGCGAAGCCCACGAGCGCTTGCTGCAGCACCTCTGTGCGCACTCGGGCGATCCGCTGTTCGGCCTGCACTCGGCGCGCTTCGTGCAGCCCGGTTCGTGGAGCGTGCTGGGCTACATCACCATGAACTGCGCCAACCTGGGCGAAGCCATGGGCCGCATCATTCCCTACGAAAAGCTGGTCGGCGACATGGGCGTCAGCCGCCTGGAGCCGGGCGAAGACCACATCAAGCTGATCTGGAACTGCCGCCACGAGGCCGCGCAGATCCGCCGGCACATGGTGGAGAACGTGCTGGCGTCGTGGCTGCTGTATGCGCGCTGGATCGCCGACACCAATGGCTCGCCGCAGGAGGTCTGGTTCGAGCACGCGCAGCCCGAGGGCACCGACGTGGCCGAGTACGAGCAACTGTTCGGCTGCCCGGTGCGCTTCGAGCAGCCCTTCAGCGCCCTGCTGGTACCCCTGCAGTTGCTGGCGTACCCGCTGCGCCAGGCCGACGCCAACCTGCTGCGTACCTTGGAAGAACACGCCCTGGCGCTGATGGCCGAACTGGACGACGACGAGCCGCTGCCGCTGCGGGTGAAGAACGCCCTGCGCCTGCTGCTGAAAGACGGTCTGCCGCGCAAGGAGCGCGTCGCCGAGCGCTTCGAGATGACCGTACGCACCCTGCAGCGCCACCTGCAACAGGCCGGCACCAGCTACCAGCAGATCCTCGACGAACTGCGCCAGGAACTGGCCGAGCACTACCTGGTGCACAGCGACCTGCCGATCCAGGACATTGCCCAGTACCTGGGCTTCACCGAGTCGCGCTCGTTCCACCGCAGCTTCAAGGGCTGGACCGACCAGACGCCGGGCGAGTATCGCCAGCAGCATAAAAAAACGCCGGTCTGAGACCGGCGTTTTTCATCGAGCGGCGAGCAGGTTCGGCCTTGCGTAGGAGCGGACTCCGTCCGCGATTGGCCGATCGCCGCGCCAGGCTCACCAAGGAGAGGCCAACAAGACATCGCGGACAGAGTCCGCTCCTACAAAAGCACGAGTGCCGTGGCGCCTCTGTAGGAGCGAGCTTGCTCGCGAACCGCCTCACACCGAAGCGCGGAATGTTCGCGAGCAAAGGCTGGGCGCCCCCTCGGTCCTACGAAAAGCAGACTCAGTCGAGCAGTTCGCTGAACGGAATGAAGGTCAGCCAATCGCCTTCGGCCAGCGTCGCGCCCTCACGCACCTCCGCCAGCCCTTCGGCCCAGGCCGCGCTGCGCAGCACGCCGGAGCTCTGGTTGGCATAGGGCACCGCGCGGCCATTCTCCAGGCGCGCGCGCAGGTATTCGCGGCGGTTGCCCGGCTTGGTCCAGTTGAACCCGGCCGGCACCTGCACGCGCAGCGGCTCGACCTTCTGCATGCCGAGGCGACGCATCAGGTAGGGGCGTGCCAGCAGCGCGAAGGTCACCAGGGTGGACGCCGGGTTGCCCGGCAGGCCGATCACCGGCACCTGCTGGTAGTGGCCGACGGTCAGCGGCTTGCCCGGTTTGATCGCCAGTTTCCACAACGCCAGTTCGCCCGCCTCGCGCAGGGCCGCGCCGAGGAAGTCCGCTTCGCCGACGGAAACACCGCCAGTGGAAAGGATCAGGTCCACATCCGACAGCCCGGCCAGGGCCGCACGGGTACGTTCCAGATCATCCGGGAGGATGCCGGCGTCGACCACTTCGCAGCCAAATCGCTGCAGCCAGGTGCGCAGCAGGTAGCGATTGCTGTTGTAGATCTGCCCCAGCGCCAGCGGCTGGCCCGGCTCCACCAGTTCATCACCGGTAGACAGCAGGGCCACGCGCGGACGACGGCGCACCTGCAGTTCGGCATGCCCGAGCGAGGCGGCGAGGCCGATTTCGATCGGTCCCAGGCGCGTGCCGGCAGGCAGTACACAGTCACCCTTGCGGGTTTCCTGGCCTTGCGGGCGGATATGCTGGCCAACCTCAAGGGCTTCGAGGAAGCGCACGCGGCCGTCTTCCAGCACCTCGGCGTTTTCCTGCATCTCCACACAGTCGGCGCCTCGCGGCACCGGCGCACCGGTGAAGATGCGCACGCAGGTGCCCGGCTGCAGCGGTTCGCCTGCCTGCCCGGCGAAGATCTTCTGGCTGACCGGCAGCGCCTCGCCCTGCCAGTCGGCCAGGCGCAGGGCGTAGCCGTCCATGGCGCTGTTCGGCCACGGCGGCAGGTCCAGGCCGGCGAGCAGTGGCTCGGCCAGCACGCGGCCGTCCGCCGCGCTCAGTGGCAGGGTTTCGGTTTCACGGA
This sequence comes from Pseudomonas sp. CAN1, assembly GCF_030462585.1. GTDB lineage: Bacteria > Pseudomonadota > Gammaproteobacteria > Pseudomonadales > Pseudomonadaceae > Pseudomonas. The sequence goes on from NZ_JASMRU010000012.1 coordinate 81,778, forward strand.
TCGGGGACTGTTCGGCCAGGCTCAGCAGACGCGCCAGGGCGTCCTCGACCGGCAACAGGCCCGGCTTGTCACAGCAGCTCATCCGCGGCTCTCGCAGGGCGCCGCCTTCTTCAGGTGCGGGACGAAGTTGCACGGGCGGTGGCTGGCGTCCAGCTGCTCGGCGAGGATGCCGTCCCAGGCAGTGCGGCAGGCGTTGGTGGAGCCCGGCAGGCAGCAGACCAGGGTGCCATTGGACATCCCGGCCAGGGCGCGGGACTGCACGGTGGAGGTGCCGATGTCGGCCACGGAAATCTGCCGGAACAGCTCGCCGAAGCCATCCACCACTTTATCCAGCAGGCAGGCCACGGCTTCCGGGGTGCTGTCGCGGCCGGTGAAGCCGGTGCCGCCGGTAACCAGCACCACCTGCACTTCATCTTCGGCAATCCAGGTCGCGACCTGGGCGCGGATACGGTAGAGGTCATCCTTGAGCAGGACGCGGGCGGCCAGGTTGTGCCCGGCAGCCTTCAGGCGGTCGACGAACAGCTGGCCGGAGGTGTCGGTTTCCACGGTACGGGTGTCGCTGACGGTGAGGACGGCGATGTTCAGCGGGACGAATGGCTGCTCGGCCTTGTGGCTCATGATGAGGGCCCTTGCTTGTGAGGTTGGAATGCGCGGTGTTATATCACAGGCCCGCTCTGGAGACCCTGACATGCCACAAGCCCCGCTCCCCCCCTGTTCCGTCCTGATCCTCGCCGGTGGACGCGGCCAGCGCATGGGCGGCCAGGACAAGGGCCTGCTGGAATGGCAGGGCCGCCCGCTGGTGAGCTACGCCGTCGACCTCGCCCGTCCACTGGGCGATGACCTGATCATCTCCTGCAACCGCAACCAGGAGCGCTACGCCGCCTACGCCGACCGCCTGGTGCAGGACGACAGCCCGGACTTCCCCGGCCCGCTGACCGGCATCCGCGCCGGCCTGGCCGTGGCCCGCCACTCCCACCTGCTGGTGCTGCCCTGCGATGCGCCGCTGCTGGACGCGCCCCTGGTGGAGCGGCTGCTGCGCGCCTCTGCCGAGGAGCCCGAAGTCGTGCACATGCTGCGCCGAGCTGCACAGTGGGAGCCGCTGTTCTGCATCGTGCCGGTGGCCATGCGCGCGGGGGTGGAACAGGCCTGGCAGTCAGGCGACCGCAGCCCGCGCCATGCCTTCCTGAAACTGGGTCTCAAGGCCGTGGATTGCCCGGCCGACGAGCCGCGCCTGGCCAATTTCAACACCCCAGAGCTGCTCTATCACGGTCGATAGCGGCGCGTTCGAAAATTTTCCGGGAACTATGGTGCAAAGGCCCCGGTCAGACTTTTCGTACTTTTTTGTTCGCTCATCAGGAGATTCACCCATGAACAAACGGATGCTTCCCGCCTTCCTGCTCGCCCTGGGCTTTAGCGTGCTCGCTGGTTGCTCCACCCCGTCCGTCATCACCCTGAACGATGGACGCGAGATTCAATCGGTCGACAAACCCAAGTACGACGACGAATCCGGCTTCTATGAGTTCGAACAGCTGGATGGCAAAACCGCCCGTGTGAACAAGGATCAGGTGCGTACCGTCAAGGACCTCTGATTCTCCCGGCGATGAAAACGCCTCGCAGGCCTGACCGGTCTGCGGGGCGTTCGCGTTTTACCGGGGAGCGAAAAATATTTTCAAATATTTTTCGCTAACCCCTTGTGCATCAAATGGTTTTCGGTAGAATGCGCGCCAACAAACGGAGCGTAGCGCAGCTTGGTAGCGCGTCTCGTTCGGGACGAGAAGGTCGCTGGTTCGAATCCAGTCGCTCCGACCAAATCCCGAAAAACCCGCCTCACGGCGGGTTTTTTATTGCCTGCGATTTCTATCCCCCGGATCGGCAGGCAGAAAAAAGCCCGTCCAGCAGGACGGGCTTTTTCATGGGCGACTCAGAGCTGCCCGGATTTGCGCAGCGCGACCTGGGACAGCGCGCTCCAGTCGAGGTCGCCGTCGCCATGGGCAATGGCTTCCAGCAGGTTGTCACGCAGGATGCTGGCAATCGGCAGCGGCACGCGCTGCTCCTGGCCGGCCGACAGCGCCAGGCCGACGTCCTTCAGACCCAGCTCCAGGCGAAATGCCGCCGGATCGAAACGCTGCTCGGCGATCAGCGCACCGTAATTGCGGTACACCGGCGCGTTGAACAGGGTGCTGCCCATGATATCCAGCAGCTCGGCCGGTGCGACGCCGAAGCTCTTCACCAGTGCCACGCTCTCCCCCATCGTCTCGATGGCACTGGCAATCATGAAGTTGCCGGCGATCTTCACCACCACGGCGCGCAGCGGATCATCCCCCAGGGGCCAGGTCTTCTGACCGAGCACGTCGAGCACCGGCTGCGCCTTGGCGATGGCCGCCTCGGGACCGGCGACCAGGATGTTCAGCTTGCCGGCGGCGGCCACGTCAGTGCGACCGAATACCGGGGCGGCGACGAACTCGACGCCCTGCTCGCGGTGCAGCTCCACCAGCTCGCCGACCAGCGCCGTGGACAGCGTGGCCATGCTCAGGTGCACCAGCCCGGCCTTGGCCGAAGCCAGCGCACCGCTGTCGAGCAGTACGGCGCGGGTGGACTTGTCGTCGGCCAGCATGGAGATCACCAGCTCGACATCGAAAGCCTGCACGGGGCTGGTGGCGGCGATGGCACCCAGTTCCACCAGCGGTTCGGCTGCCGCCGGCGAGCGATTCCACACAGTGACCTGGTGACCGGCCCTGATCAGGTTGGCAGCCATGGCAGCGCCCATGCCGCCCAGTCCGAGAAATCCGATCTTCATTGCTAAGCGCCTCGCAGCGTTCGATGGATGAGCGGGAAAGCCGCCGACGAATCAGCGGCTGAGAAAGCTGGCGACCTGTTCGGTATCGAACGGCCAGCTGAGCTCGGCGCCGCTATCGCAGCGGCGCAGCACGGGAATGCTCAGGCCGTACTGTTCGACCCACTCCTCGCGGTCGGCGATGTCGACCAGTTCGACCAGCAGGCCGTGCTCGACGAAGGGCATCAGCACCGCTTCGGCCACCTCGCACAGGTGGCAACCAAGGGTACCRAACAGTTGGCATTCGGGAGGCAAGCTGGATTCCTGGGATGGCGGCATGGGTTCAGACTCCGGCGTGCTTGAGCAGTGTGTCGACCGTGGCGCGGGCCTCTCGCGCCTGCAGCGCGGGGCCCTGCATGTGCGCCATCACCAGTACGCCTTCGAGCAGATACTGTAGCTGGCGAGCCAGGGCTTCCGGCTCCGGCGCCCCCAGGCGGGTCAGCTGCGCGGCGAAGAAGCGCCCGAGGAAGGCCTTGTGCTCGGCGGCCTGCTGGTGGATCGGATGGTCGCGGTCGTGGAATTCACCGGCGGCATGGATGAATGCGCAGCCGCAGAAGTCGGGGCTGTTCAGCACTTCCTGCAGGCCATCGAACACCGCGAGGATCGCCTCGCGCGGCGCGAGGACGCGCTCGGCCACTTCCATGCGTTCGACCATGCGTGCGTGGCGCTCTTCCAGCGCCGCCATGATCAGTTCGTCCTTGGACTTGAAGTGCTTGTACAGCGTCATCTTCGCCACGCCCGACTCGGCGAGAATGCGGTCGATCCCGGTGGCGTGGTAGCCCTCGCGGTAGAAAAGGTCCTGGGCGGTGGCGAGCAGCAGCTCGCGTTTGCTGGATGCCATGGCATTCCCTCCTGACCGGACATTATGCGCGAGGCTCGGCGCCCATGGGGAGACCGAGTACCTCTCGGGGGCCGACGACCTGCACGGTCATTTCGCTTGAACTATACAGACCTGTCTGTCTAATATCTATCCCACTGCCCTGACCCAGCAGCCCCACAATAACAGCGCAAAGGACTCCCGCCATGAAGCTCCACGACGTCGCACTCTCCGGCAACTGCTACAAGGTTCGCCTGTTCCTCGGGCTGATCGGCCAGAAGGCCGAGCTGGTGCCGGTGGACCTGCAAGGCGGCGCACACAAGCGCCCGGCCTTCCTCGCCATCAACCCGCGCGGCCAGGTGCCGGCGCTGGAGGATGGCGAGCTGCGCCTGGGCGACTCCCACGCCATCCTGGCCTACCTCGCCCGGCAGTACGCCGAGCCGCACTGGTACCCGCAGGACGCCATCACCCAGGGGCGCATCGCCCACTGGCTGAGCTTCTCGGCCAACGAGGTGCAGCACGGCCTGGCCCTGGCGCGGGTGATCCAGCTGTTCAAGCGTCCCGGCGATCTGCCCGCTGCCCAGGCCAGGGGCCGGCATGCGCTGGAGCTGCTCGACGCCGCCCTGGCCGATCACCGCTGGCTGGCGCAGACCGACTTGCCGAGCATCGCCGACATCGCCATCTACCCCTACGTCGCCCTGGCCGAAGAAGGCGGCCTGGAGTTGTCCGGCTACCCCTACGTGAATGACTGGCTCGCCCGCGTCCGCGCCCTGCCCGGCTACATCGCGCAACCGGCGCTCTGATCCACCCGCCGATCCACCCTGCGCGCCGCCGCGAACACGGCGGCGCCCTCCTCGCTGCACGAAAAGGAAATTTCCATGCGTCTGCCATCCCTGCTGCTGGCCGGGCTGTTCGCCCTCGCCTGCCTGGACGTCCAGGCCGCCGACCTGCGCTTCTCGCTGATCCGCACCTCCGGCGTCACCACCCTGGATGCCTTCACCGTCGCCGGTGGCGACTGGACCCGCCAGGTGCCGCTGAACCACACCGCCGTGCTGATCCAGCACCACGCCGCCACGCTGCTGTTCGACACCGGCCTGGGCAGCCAGGCGGACGCGCAGTTCAAGCAGGACATGCCCTGGTGGGACAAGCCGCTGTTCCAGTACGAGGGCCTGAAACCCGCGCGCCAGCAATTGCAGGGCAGCGGCATTCGCATCGACCGGATCATCCTGTCCCACGCGCACTGGGACCACGCTTCGGGCCTCTCGGACTTCCCCGAAGTGCCGGTCTGGGCCACCTACGACGAGATCAACTACGCGCACATCGCTCAGCCGCCAGCGGTGTTTCCCAGCCAGTTCCGCCATCCGGTGAAGTGGGTGCCCTTCCAGTTCGAATCCGGTCCGTTCCTTGGCTACGACCGCAGCCTGGACCTGTTCGGCGACGGCAGCCTGGTGCTGGTGCCGATGCGCGGCCACACACCTGGCTCGGTCGGGCTGTTCATCACCTTGGAAGATGGCCGCCGGTTCTTCTTCAGTGGCGACACCACCTGGCGCCTGGCGGGCTTCACCGGACCGCACGAGAAGTTCTGGGTCAGCCGCCGACTGGTGGACAACAACCGCGACCAGACCCTGGCCGAAGTAGCCCGCGTACACGAACTGATGCTTGCCTATCCAAAGCTCACCGTGGTGCCGGCCCACGACGCCGAAGTGCAGGACAAGCTCGGCTACTACCCCCACTGGATTCAGTGAAAGCCGCGCCAGCCGCCGCTCAGCGCTTCAATAGCCAGCTTACTAATCAGCGACTAAGGTCTAAGGGTCGTCAACATTCGGTAATGATTTAGTAGATAGGCTGTAACAGATCGACATGCCGGACCGATCCACCGGCATCACCGAACTGCCCCAAGCGCTCGAGGAGACAATAACAATGAGCAAGACCCCGATCGCCCGTGCCGTGGCCTTGGCCACGCTGGGTACCAGCTTGACCGTTCCGACCTTCGCCCATGCCGACTTCATCAAGGACAGCAAGGCAACCGTCGAACTGCGCAACTTCTACTTCAACCGCGACTTCCGCCAGGACAGCCCCGCCCCGAGCCAGAACAAGGCCGAGGAATGGGCACAGGGCTTCATCCTCAAGTACGAATCCGGCTACACCGATGGCACCATCGGCGTCGGCGTGGATGCCCTGGGCACCCTGGGCCTGAAACTCGATTCCTCGCCTGACCGCAGTGGCACCGGCCTGCTGCAGCGCTCGCGCAGCGACGGCCGCGCCGAGGACAGCTACGGCGACCTGGGCATCACCGCCAAGCTGCGCGCCTCCAAGAGCACGCTCAAGGCCGGCACTCTGATGCCGAAGATGCCGGTGGTGCAGTTCAACGACACCCGCCTGCTGCCGCAGACCTTCAGCGGTTTCGCACTGAACTCCGCGGAACTCGACGGCCTCACCGTCGACGGCGGCCGCCTCTACCAGGTCAACCAGCGCGACTCCTCGGACTACGAGGACATGACCATTACCGGTGGCGGCAAGCGCAACATCAAGCTGGGCGATAGCCTCACGTCCAACAAGTTCCTGTTCGGCGGCCTCACCTACAAGTGGACCGACAGCCTGAGCACCAGCTACCACTACGGCGGCCTGGAAGACATCTACAAGCAGCATTACCTGGGTCTGATCCACGTGCTGCCGATTGCCGACAAGCAATCGCTGAAGTCCGACATCCGCTGGGCCAAGTCCGATGACGACGGCGGCAGCAACGTCGACAACAAGGCGCTCAACGCCATGTTCACGTACTCCCTGGGCTACCACGCGTTCGGCCTGGGCTACCAGAAGATGAGCGGCGACACCGGCTTCGCCTACATCAACGGCACCGACCCCTACCTGGTGAACTACATCCAGATCGGCGACTTCGCCAACAAGGACGAGAAATCCTGGCAGGCGCGCTACGACTACAACTTCGCCGGCCTCGGCATCCCCGGTCTGACCTTCATGACCCGCTACGTGAAAGGCGACAACATCGACCTGATCACCACCGACGGCGAAGGCAAGGAATGGGAACGCGACACCGACATCGCCTACGTCTTCCAGGACGGCCCGCTGAAGAACCTGGGCGTGAAATGGCGTAACGCGACCATGCGTACCAACTACACCAACGATTACGACGAGAACCGTCTGATCGTCAGCTACACCATGCCGCTCTGGTAACCCGCACGGCATGACGAAAAAGCCCGGCAGATGCCGGGCTTTTTTGTTTCTCGCTCCTGCAGCCTTGCACCTCAGTCCTGGCTGAGCGCACCGATCTTGTGGATCGACAGGTCGGCGCCGTAGTACTCCTCTTCCTTGCTCAGGCGGATGCCCACCGCCGCCTTCACCCCGCCATACACCAGCAGGCCGCCGGCGAACGCCACCAGCACACCGAGCAACGTACCGATCGCCTGGCTGGCCAGGCTGACCCCGCCCAGGCCACCGAGCGCCTGCTGGCCGAAGATGCCGCAGGCAATGCCGCCCCAGGCGCCGCACAGGCCATGCAGCGGCCAGACACCCAGTACGTCGTCGATCTTCCAGCGCACCTGGGTCGCGGTGAACGCCCAGACGAACAGCGCCCCCGCCACCAGCCCAGTGGCCAGCGCACCGATGGGGTGCATCAGGTCGGAACCAGCGCAGATCGCCACCAGCCCGGCCAACGGGCCGTTGTGCAGGAAGCCCGGGTCATTGCGCCCCACCAGCAGCGAAGCCACGGTGCCGCCAACCATCGCCAGCAGCGAGTTGACCGCCACCAACCCGCTGGCGCCGGCCAGGGACTGCGCACTCATCACGTTGAAGCCGAACCAGCCGACGATGAGAATCCACGAGCCCGCCGCCAGGAACGGGATATTCGAGGGCGCAAAGGCCACCAGGCGACCGTCGCGGTAGCGTCCATTGCGCTGCCCGAGCAGAACCACCGCCGCCAGCGCCAGCCAGCCACCGAAGGCATGCACCACCACCGAGCCGGCGAAGTCATGGAAGCTGGCGCCGAACTCCGCCTTCAGCCACTCCTGGAAGCCGAAGTTGCCATTCCAGATCAGCCCTTCGAAGAACGGATAGACGAAGGCCACGATCAGCGCCGTGGCGCACAGCTGCGGGCCGAACCTGGCGCGCTCGGCGATGCCGCCGGAAATGATCGCCGGAATCGCCGCGGCGAAGGTCAGCAGGAAGAAGAACTTCACCAGCGCGTAGCCGTTTTCGTTCGCCAGCTGCGCCGCCGGCTGCAGGAAGGTGACGCCGTAGGCGATCCAGTAACCGATGAAGAAGTACGCCAGGGTCGAGATGGCGAAGTCCGAAAGGATCTTCGACAGCGCGTTCACCTGGTTCTTCAGGCGCACCGTGCCCACTTCGAGGAAGGCGAAGCCGGCGTGCATGGCCAGCACCATGACCGCGCCCATCAGCAGGAACAGCGTATTGGAGCCGTGCACCAGCGTTTCTACGGCACTATTGAGGTTTTCCATCGCGACAGGCAGCCCCTAGGGTCAAGGGGAAAGCACCAAAACGGCTCGCTACCACCACGCCGCGCACCACCCTGAAGCAGTGATGCACCACGCGGGGGCCAGGCGCTGATCCAGAATGGCTCACAGGCCTTCCGGTCAGCTCGGCAATTTTTTGTACTTCCTTTGGTTTTTCAGTCAGTTGAGAGAGCATTCCCGGTTAGAAAGCGCTCCGGGCGCGCCCCGCCTTGGGGCAATGTGCTCTCCTTGCGCACCAGGGAAATGCAAGCGGCATACCATCGAGGGGAAAATCAGCGGCTAGGCTTAAGCCCGCAGCCGAGCGCGGCCCCGCAGTGAATTTATGAGAAACTTTCCAGCGATCCTGGGGCTCGAAATCTAGGAACCTCAACCCGTAACAAGGAGCATCACATGCCTCGCAAGACCGCAGTGAACGCCGCCAAGGATGAACTCCTGGCCGAATTCCAGGCCCTCGTCAGCGACACCGAGAAACTCCTGCAGAGCTCCGCCGACCTGGCAGGCGCCGAAGCCGACCAGATGCGCGCGCAGATCCACGAGAGCCTCAAGCGCGCCCGCGAAGCCATCTACTCGACCAAGGACTCGCTGCGCGACCAAGGCAAAGCCGCCGTGGACGCCACCGAAGACTACGTCGGTGATCATCCTTGGCAAGCGGTGGGCGTCGCCGCTGGCGTCGGTTTCCTGCTCGGCCTGCTGGTCAGCCGGCGCTGATCGATGAGCGACGGAATGGACGCCGGATCGAAACCTTCGGCCAACTCCCCTTCCCTGCGGCGCTTCGGCGCCGCAGTCCTCGGCCTGCTGCACGGACACGTGGAGCTGCTCGGCGTCGAACTGCAGGAGCAGAAGACCCGCACTGTACAGATGCTGCTGATGGCCGGCCTGGCGCTGGTTTTCGCCCTGCTCCTGCTGGTGGCCCTGTCAGTGCTGGTGCTCATCGTATTCTGGGACAGCTACCGGCTGCAGGCCGCTATCGGCCTGTGCCTCTTCTATATCGGCGGCTGCCTGCTCTGCGCCTGGCGCCTGCACCTGCTGGTCACCGACGAGGGCTCGCCGTTCAGCGCCACCCTCGATGAACTGGCCCGAGACCGGGAGCGACTGCTGCCATGAGCGAAATGCCGGACGCCCGTAACCTGACCCGCGCCGAACTGCGCAAGGCGATCATCCGCCTGCGCCTGGAAATGCAGCGCCAGCAGATTCGTCAGGAAGGCGAATTGCTGATGCAGCCCCTGCGCCAGGCACGCAACCTCGGCCAGAACTTCCGCAGCAGCCTGCACGGCAGCACACCCCTGTGGGGCGCCGGTGGCGCCGCTGCGCTGGCCCTGTTGTTGGGCCGCAAACGCCGCTGGATTCGCTTCCTGCGCCTGGGGATTGCGCTGCTGCCGATGATCCTGCAGATGCGCAACAAAGCTCACCCGCAGGACCCGCCGCCACCTTCGACGCACCTCTGACCCTCAGCTCGATGCACCGCTGAGGAGCAGACTGGCCACATTCTTGCAAAGCCTGGAAGCACCAGCGCCTTGGCGCTTCCAGTCACGCCACTAAGGATGTGTCCCTTGATCGACGGGCAACCCACCGCCTGCTTCCAGCCCTTCATCGACACCGCGACCGGCCTGATCGCCGGTGTCGAAGCCCTGGGACGGTTGCGCCAGGACAACGGCGACCTGCACTCGGTCGGCCCGCTGTTCTTCAACCCGCGCGTCGGCCTGGCCGAACTGCGTCGTCTCGACCGACAGATTCGCGATGCCGCCCTCGCGCGCATCCACGAAGCGCCCAGCGACTGGTTCCTCAGCCTGAATATCTCGCCGCGCTGGATCAGCCGCCTGCGCCCGAACCAGCCGCTACCCAGCCTCAAGCAGTTGCAACAGCAGGGCGTGCCTCCGGAGCGCGTGGTATTCGAGATCACCGAACTGGGGGGCGCCCACCAGCGCCTGCCGGAAGTGGTCGCACGCTACCGCGACGCCGGTGCGCGCATCGCCATCGATGACTTCGGCGCCGGCTACTCGCAACTGGACCGCGTGCTGGCCCTGCAACCGGACATCCTCAAGCTGGACATGCGCCTGTTCCAGGAAGCCGCCCGCGGCGGCCCCAGCGGCGAGGTGGTCAAGGCCCTGGCGCAGATGGCCGAGAAGACCGGCTGCTGGATCATCGCCGAAGGCGTGGAGACCGAAGAAGAGATGGACTTCGCCCTGGAGTGCGGCGCGCGCTACGTGCAGGGCTTCCTGTTCGCCAAGCCGGCACTGGACTTCCCCGCCAGCGACGCCTTCCGCGATGTCTTCGCCCAGCGCCGCGACCAGTACGTGCACCGCAAGCTGCAGGAACGCGCCAACCTCATCCAGTTGCGCCAGCAACTCGCGGAACTGATGAACATGTTGCGCCCCTGGGCAGAGGGCGGCGCGATGCTCAGCAGCCTGCCGCCAGCACCTGACTCCTTCAATCGCCTGCTGCGCATCTACCAGTGCGACCGCCACGGCACCCAGACCTCGCCGAACCTGGAGTGGAACGGCCTGTTCTGGAAGGAGAACCGTCGCTACCTGGGGCACAACTGGTCCTGGCGCCCGTACTTCTACCAATTGCTCGCCGAAGGCTGGGAGGAGCGCCGCCTGACGCTGTCCAACACCTACCGTGACGCCACCACCAACCAGTACTGCATGACCGCCGGCCAGTTCATCGACCAGGGTCGACGCCTTCTGCTCATCGACATAGACGCCGAAGGTCTCTAGCGCCGCGATTGAGATTGCCGGCGCGAACGGCTAGCGTTGCCGGTATCTCTTCTGAATGCGAAAAAGACCTATGGACTGGCATACCCTGCTCCCCCGGGAACGTCTCGGCAAACCGGTGCACAGCAGCGCCGAACTTGGCCGCAGCGCCTTCCACAAGGACCACGACCGCATCATCTTCTCCGGCGCCTTCCGCCGCCTGGGGCGCAAGACCCAGGTGCACCCGGTGTCGAGCAACGACCATATCCACACCCGCCTGACCCACTCGCTGGAAGTGGGCTGCGTCGGCCGCTCGCTGGGCATGCGCGTCGGCGAAATCCTCCGCGACCGCCTGCCGGAATGGTGCGATCCGGCGGACATGGGGGTGATCGTACAGTCCGCCTGCCTGGCCCACGACATCGGCAATCCGCCCTTCGGCCACTCCGGCGAAGATGCCATCCGCCACTGGTTCCAGCAGGCCGCCGGGCGCGGCTGGCTGGACTCCATGAGCGAGGAGCAGCGCTCGGACTTCCTGCATTTCGAAGGCAACGCCCAGGGCTTCCGCGTCCTCACCCAGCTGGAGTACCACCAGTTCGACGGTGGCACACGGCTGACCTACGCCACCCTCGGCACCTACCTCAAGTACCCGTGGACGGCGCGTCACGCTGACTCGCTGGGCTACAAGAAGCACAAGTTCGGCTGCTATCGCAGCGAGCTGCCGCTGCTGGAGCAGATCACCCAGAAGCTGGGCATGCCGCAACTGGAGGACGAGCGCTGGGCGCGCCACCCGCTGGTGTACCTGATGGAGGCGGCAGACGATATCTGCTACGGCCTGATCGACCTGGAAGACGGCGTCGAAATGGAGCTGCTCGACTACAGCGAAGTGGAAGCGCTGCTGCTCGACCTGGTCGACGACGACCTGCCGGAAACCTACCGCCAGCTCGGCCCCAAGGACTCGCGCCGGCGCAAGATGGCAATCCTGCGCGGCAAGGCCATCGAGCACCTGACCAACGCCGCCGCCCGCGCCTTCGTCGAACAGGAGCCGGCGCTACTTGCCGGTACTCTGCAGGGCGACCTGGTGGAACACATGCACGGCCCGGCCAAGCGCTGCGTCCAGCGCGCCAAGGCGATGGCGCGGGAGAAGATTTTCCAGGACAAGCGCAAGACGCTGCACGAGATCGGTGCCTACACCACCCTGGAAATCCTGCTGAACTCCTTCTGTGGCGCCGTGCTGGAGCAGCACCGCCAGAGCACGCCGTCGTTCAAGAATCAGCGCATCCTCGACCTGCTGAGCCACTACGCGCCAGACCCGAGCTGGACGCTCTATCGCTCCTTCCTGCGCGTGACCGACTTCATCGCCGGCATGACCGACAGCTACGCGACCGAAATGGCCCGCGAAATGACCGGGCGCTCCAGCCCGGTCTGAGGCGCCCCTGGTGGATCAGGCGGCGAGGTGACGCAGCTGGTGCTGCAGACTGTCCTGCAGGTCCGCCATGGCCTGCTTGACGCTCAGAGCGCGCTGACGCAACTCCTGCCGATCCAGACCGTCCTTGCAACCGCCTTCCAGCTTGCCGCACAGGTCCTGGAGGGCTTCGGCGTTGACCAGCCGCGCAGCCCCCTTCATGCGGTGCGCAAGATCCGCCAGTTGCCGCCAGTCACCCGCCTCCCACAGCGGCCAGAGCTGGCCGATATCGACCTGGTTGCTGCTGTAGAGCTCCTCCAGCAGCCGGCGGATCAGCCCCGGATTGCCACCGGTCATTTCCCGTAGCGACTTCAGGTTGAATGCGGGGTCCTGAGCGCCGTCATCCTCTTTCTCGTCGTCGAAAGCCGTGCTCTTGGGCACCTGCTCCAGACGCTGACGCAGGTTATCCAGGCCGATGGGTTTGAACAGGCAATCGTTCATCCCGGCGCGCCGGCAATTTTCCACCTCGTCGGGCTGCGCATTGGCGGTGAAGCCGTAGATCACGCAGGGCTCGGCTTCCATGTCCGCCTCCAGTTCGCGAATCTTTCGCGCCAGACCATAGCCGTTGAGCACCGGCATGTTGCAGTCGGTGATCACCAGGTCGAAATCCCCCGGATGCCAGAGCTGCAGGGCCTGCTGGCCATCGGACGCCACCTCGACCTGATGGCCCAGGTGCTCCAGCTGCTGGGTCAGCAGCATGCGGTTGGCCACGTGATCATCGACCACCAGCACCTTCAGCGTGCGCTCGGATTGCCGCGGCGCCAGGGCCGGCACGGCCTCGATCTCCGGCATGCCCTCCAGGGTCTGGAGCAGAAGCTTGACCGTAACCGTGGTGCCCTGCCCCGGATGGCTTTCCATGCGCACGGTTCCACCCATCATTTCCGCCAGCTTGCGACAGATGGTCAGCCCCAGCCCGGTGCCGCCGCGGCTGGTGTTGCTGCTGTGGACAACCTGACTGAAAGGCTCGAACAGCTGGCGCTGGTCGTCCTCGGAAATACCGATGCCGCTGTCCTTCACGCTGACCTCCAGCGCCAGCCGCTCACCATCCACCCGCTCGCCGGACACGCGGATCTTCACGTGGCCGACGTCGGTGAACTTGATGGCGTTGCTGACCAGATTGGAGAGGATCTGCTTGAAGCGCAGCGGATCGATCAGCACATCGCAGGCAGCCTCGGCCTCGATCTCCAGCCGGAGTTCAAGTGCCTTCTGCCGAGCCAGCCCGTCGAACACCCGCGCCACGGATTCCACCAGCCCGCGCAGGTGCGCGCGCTCGGGCATTAGCGTCAGGCGGCCGGATTCGATCTTGGCGACGTCGAGAATGTCGCCGATCAGCGTCAGCAACGAGCGCGCGGAGTCGTAGGCCACCTCGACCGGTTCGCGCTCCCAGTGCCCCTGGTCCGCGCGTGTCAGCGCCAGCTCCAGCATGCCGATCACCGCGTTCATCGGCGTGCGGATCTCGTGACTCATGGTGGCGAGGAAGGTGCTCTTGGCACGGTTGGCCTCCTCGGCCTGCTCCTTGGCCGCCTCCAGCTGATGATGCAGGCGCTCGCGCTCGGTAACGTCGATCCAGCCGGATACAACACCGGACACTTCCCCTCCCGGCCCACGGTAGGGCGTCGCCCAATAGTGGATCTCGCGGACCTCGCCGAGGATCTGCAGGACCAGGTCAGAAGCCACCTTGCCGTCCTGCTCCATCGCCTGCAGATGGATCTGCTGCAAAGTCTCCGCGTCTCGCGGCGCCAGCCAGGAGCAGTCATTCACCCGTGTGCCGACGACAGCCTCGCGATCCATGCCGGTTTCCTTGAGGAAGCCAATGTTGCACGTCACCAGTCGCCCCTCGCGATCTCGCACGGCCACCGGCTGCGGAATGCCGTCGATCAAGGCACGCTTGAACTCCAGGCGGTAGTTGAGTTCCTTCTCCGAGTCCTGCCGGCGGCGCACCTTGAGCCACAGCCGCCAGTTCCACAGCAGTACCAGCAGCAGAGCGAGAGCAGCGCCCCAGGCGAGCTGGACGAACCGGGTGCGATATCCCTGCCAGACGCTGTCCGGCCGCTCCACGCTGGCGGACCAGCGCGTGACGATGTTGCTCATGTCCTCGGGCGAAATGGCCAGGATCGCCTTGTTGAGGATGCTCAACAGCTCCGGGTCCGATTGCGATACGGCCAGGGAAAACTGCCCAGGCTCTCGGTCCAGCGCCAGCGCGACCTTGAGGTCCGGGTAATAGCGGGAAATCAGGTAGTTGGCCGAGGACAGCAGGTGGATGCCGGCATCCACCTTGCCCTCGCTGATCATCGAGAGGTCGTCGACGTTATTCTCGACCTCGACCAGCTTCACCTGCGGGTGCTTGGTGCGCAGGAAGTCCGCGATCACCGAGCCCCTGGGAGCCGCCACGCGGCGACCGTTGAGGTCATCCAGGGTGTGTAGCCACTGTGCCTTGCCGGAGGCGACGACGACGAAGGACGCGGTCATGTAAGGACGGGTGAAACCGAGCCACTCTTCCCGCTGTGCGGTGGGCGTGAGAGCGCCGATCACTTCAGCCTTGCCACTGCGCGCCTGGTCCAGCATGGCGGTAACGCTGCCCTGTGGGCGTACTTCGAAGTCGATACCGGTGCGACTCTGGATCAGCTCCAGAAGATCGGCGGCTATGCCACGGAACTGTCCCTGGGCATCGAAGAAGGACACCGGTGCCAATGCCTGGTCCACCACCACTACCGGGCGCGGATGTCGATCGAGCCAGCGCTGTTCCTGGGGGGTCAGGATCAGCCGCTGGCTGGCGATTGAGTAGGCTCCGCCCGGGCTCCAGCGACGCTGGACGGCCCCCTTCGCCTGACGTGGAATGGCGGCCAGGGTGCGGTCGATGATATTCAGCAGTTCCGGGTTGGCGGCGTTCAGCGCGAAGCTGAAACCCGCCCCATTGAAGCTGGCGAAATTGAGCAGCTTGAGATTGGCCAGATAGCCCTGGCTGATGAGGTATTGCGCACTGAATGCGTCACCGACGTACAGATCGGCCTGGCCGAAGGCGACTGCCTCCAGCGCCTGACGTACCGACTGGTAAGCCTGTATGGAAGCCCCGGACAAGTATCTGTCGCGCTCATCCGTGGCGAAGTAGTCGCTGACGACGGCGATGCGCTTGCCGGCGAGTTCCTCGGCACGGTCCATGCGCATACCCACCGGCCCGATGACCACCGGCTGATTGACGAAATACGGCACGGACAGGACAACTCCCGGCCGAGTCGACTCGTAGCGGGTGGAGCGACTGAGCAGGTCGATATCCCCGCGCTGGAGCGCCGCCACGGCAGCGCCCCGATCGGAGTAGCGGCGCACTTCCACCCGGACATTGAGGGTATCGGCAATGATGCCGACGAAGTCCGCCGTGATGCCTTCGAGATCGGTGCCGCTGGCGGTGACGTCGAACGGCGCGTAGTCCGGCGCGGTCACCCCCACCCGCAGCGTTCGCTTCTCCCGCAGCCAATGCCAGTCGGAGTCGGACAGTTGTACCCTGACCGGCTCGTCCGCCGATCTGGCCAGCAGATTTACGGACGTCCAATCAGGATGCTCCGCCATCACCCATCCGCAGCAGATGAGCAGTAACGCGCCGATGATGAAGCGGAAGCGGTACATCAGACACCTCAGACCAGCGCGTTTCGCTTGGCGAACTCGATCAGATCGACCAGCGAATGAGCATTGAGCTTCAGTAGCAATCGGGTCTTGTAGGTACTGACCGTCTTGTTGCTGATGAACATCTGCTCGGAGATTTCCTTGTTCGAATAGCCGTTGGCCAGGTATTGGAGAACGGCCATCTCCCGGTCGGACAGGCGCTGGATGAGCTCCTGATCATCCATCTGGCCATTGTTGCGACGGGTCTGGCGCACAGCGGTGCTGGGGAAATAGTTGTAGCCGGCGACCACTGCATTGACCGCACTGATCAGTTCCGCCAGGCCACCCTGCTTGCAGACGAAACCCGAGGCGCCGGCCTGCATGCAGCGCATGGCGAACAGCGAGGCGCTCTGGCCGGTGAGCACCAGCACCTTGAGCGGGAGCTCGAACGCAGAAATGCGGCTGATCACCTCCAGCCCGTCCAGTCGGGGAATACCGATATCCAGGACTACGAGGTCGGGGACCAGGTCCTTGACCAGCGAAAGCGCATCCACGCCATTATCGGTTTCACCGACAATCACATGCCCTTCCTTTTCCAGCAGTACGCGCATCGCCATTCGAATGACCGGATGATCATCCACAATAAGAACTTTGCTCATCAACCTTCCTCCCACCGACTCGTTCAAATGAAATGTCCGCGGGTAAGATATATGCCAAGTTCAGTATGTCGAGATTGTCCACCCTGATTATTTGTGATTAGAGGGAATTCCTACGCAACATCTATATAAATCCTACAAACCACCTCTCAGTAATTCTTTAGCCCAACCCGCCAGCAAGAATATTCTTACATGACTCAGTAGAAATGCTGACTTCGATCCCTGAGAAACCCCGGCACTATCTCTGCATATCCCGCCTAGCCGGAACCCTTATGCTCAAGCGCAGATCTCCCACACCGGACATCAAAGGTCCAGCAGTCTGAAAATCAACCCTGCTCCGGGGTCGCCAAACTCTGAAGAATGCTTCTGCAAATCAGCAGTTAGCGAGTAAAAAATGGCTCCCGAAGCGATGCTCGCCAGCAGACTGTACCGATCAGACAAATTGCTTTCAGGACGATGCTCCCGGCATTTAAATCGGCCGAGACGGATATGGAATCAAGAGGTTTCAAGTAGGCAGGGAATCTGGAAGGCGACTTGAATGAAAAAGCGCTAACACATGTCAGAAAATACACTTCTCAGTTAAATCACAAACTGCGCCTGAATAAATTCATGATTCTCAGATATAGCTTAAGCATCGATCGAAAATCCGCTCAACAATCCCGAAACCTGGCAATAAGACCAAAGTCCAAGAAAACTATCGATATAGAAAACATCAACTCACGGGCGACTTTTTTTCCGCGAAAACTCACATGAAAACTTCCACATGGAAGCCTTGAAAAACGAATCCGACCTGGAGCAACAAGCCCCCAATATTTCCGCAGTCAATGCCCCGGAGCGCAGCTGAACCGCCCCCATCCATATCGATGGCCAGCAACTGCCATCGACACTTTCAAGGAGTCTGTCCCCGTGCAGGACAACAAATTCAGCATCCTGGTCGTCGAGGACCATCCCTTCCAGCTCATCGCCACGCAGATGCACCTGAACCGCATGGGCTATTTCCGCCTGACACCCGCCCTGGACGCCAATGAAGCGCGCGCCGCATGCGAACGGCGCAGCGAGCCCTTCGACCTGCTGCTCTGCGATATCAACCTGCCAGGCACCAGTGGCGTAGAACTGCTGCGCGAGCTGGCCAGTGCCGGCCGGATTCGCCAGGCGGTCCTGCTCAGTTGCCGGGAAGAAGACGAATTGCGCTCGCTGCAGCAAGACCTCAAGGCCCGCGGCCTGCCGGTCCTGGCCTGCATGACCAAGCCTCTGGACCAATGGGCGCTGATGCGGACCCTGGAAGCCGAAGGGCTTTGAGTGTCAGCCCCACTCAGGGAGCGGCGGGATTGACCGGCTGATCCGGATACCAGGCATCCGCCAGCGGGCCGGCTTTGAAGCTTGCCAGTTCAGGTTGTTGTTTCAACCAACCCTCGATCTGTGCCCGCTGCTGTTCATCGACCGAGCCACGCCGAGCCAGGCAGATGAAACCGTATTCGTCGCAACCGCTGTAGACCAGATCATTGGGCTCCACGGCAACGGCAGCGAAGCGCTGCATGAAAGCCTCCACGGCCTCTTCGCTTTGCCCTTCCCGATACTGGAAACTGAGCTCGAATCCGAGCTCCTGGAATTCATCGACACACAACTTCTTGCGCAAACGACGGGAACGTTGAGTGGCCATCCGGAACTCTCCTGGACATGACAGTGGAATTGGCTTGAAAGCTCGGCGTCAGCATGCGCCCGGCTTGCCAAGCAACTCCGCAAGCAGGCTGCATGACGATCGGCAGCCGAACGCCTGCGCATACAGCAGCCGCTTGCGGCATAATGTGTAACAGCTCCCGATTCAACAGGGAGTATTCCATTTGTAGTGTTGCGCTTCATCTTTTCATTTTTTCAAGTCAATGCCCGACCACTGGGATGTCACCTTTTCTATGTTCAAATCACTGCGTGTCCTCGCTCTCGCTACCTTATTGCCCTTTGCCCTGCCTGCCGTTGCCCAGATCAACTCCACCCTGCCCGAACGCGTTCAGAAGGCGCTGCGGGCCAGCAAGCTGACCGACGACGCCCTGTCGCTGGTGATGATCCCTCTGGAAGGCCCCGGCAACGCCACCTATTTCAATGCCGACGTCTCGGTGAACCCGGCGTCGACCATGAAGCTGTTCACCACCTACGCCGCCCTGGAAATGCTCGGCCCCACCTACCAGTGGCAGACCGAGTTCTATACCGACGGCCAGCTCAAGGACGGTGTCCTCAACGGCAACCTCTACCTCAAGGGCGGCGGCGACCCGAAGCTGAACCTGGAGAAACTCTGGCTGATGATGCGTGACCTGCGCGCCAACGGCGTACTCAAGGTCACCGGTGACCTGGTGCTGGACCGCAGCTACTTCAACATCCCGCAGTTGCCGGTGTTCAACGACGACGGCGGCGACGACAACAAGCCGTTCCTGGTCGGCCCCGACTCGCTGATGGTCAACCTCAAGAGCGTGCGCCTGGTGATCCGCAGCGAAGGCAACAAGGCCACCGTACTGATGGATCCGCCGCTGGCCAACGTACGCATCGACAACCAGATCCAAGTGAGCAAGGCCGCGCCCTGCCCGGCCTGGCCGAAGCTGCGCTTCAGCCCGGTAACGCAGTTCGACGGCACCTCGCTGGTCGCCACCGGGCAGATTCCCCAGGGTTGCAGCGCGCAGACCTACATGTCGCTGCTTGAACACCCGGCCTACACCGCTGGCGCCGTGCGCGGCATCTGGCAGGAACTGGGCGGCAGCATCCTCGGCAAGGATCGCGAAGGCACCGTGCCGAAGAACGCCACCCTGGTGGCCCGCGCCCTGTCGCCGGACGTCGTGGAAATCATCCGTGACATCAACAAGTTCAGTAACAACACCATGGCCCGCCAGTTGTTCCTCTCGGTGGGCCGCCAGTACCGCAATGGCGCCGACGCCGACGATGCCCAGGCCGCGCAGCGGGTGATCCGCCAGTGGCTGGCGCGCAAGGGCATTACCGCAAGCCATCTGGTCATGGAGAACGGTTCGGGGCTGTCCCGCGATGAGCGCGTCAGCGCCCGAGAAATGGCGGCCATGCTGCAGGCCGCGTGGCACAGTCCCTATGCCGCGGAGTACATCTCCTCGCTGCCGATCGTGGCGAAGGACGGCACCATGCGCAAACGCCTGCGCGGCACACCCATGGCCGGCGAAGCCCACGTCAAGACTGGCACCCTGAACACCGTGCGCGCCCTTGCCGGTTTCAGCCGCGACGCCAACGGTCGAACCTGGGTGGTAGTGGCGATCCTCAACAGCAACCGGCCGTGGGGCGCCTCGTCGATCCTCGACCAGGTGCTGCTGGACCTCTACAGCAGCACCAAACACTGACCTCCACGCGAACCCCGGCCCACTGGCCGGGGTTTTCGTTTCAGGCCTCGACGCGTTCCAGCCGGTCCCGGCCGAGACGCTTGGCCCGGTAGACAGCGCGATCCACCTTGCGCATCAGGTCGTCAGCGCTCTCGCCAACGCACCATGAAGCCACGCCGAAACTGGCAGTCACCACGCCAACGCCATCCATGGGCTGGCCACGCAACGCCTGCCACAGTGCTTCAGCCAGTTGCCAGGCCTGGTCGGTCGTGCTTCCGGGGCACAGCACCACCAGCTCCTCGCCGCCCAGACGGCAGAACATGTCCACCTTGCGCAAGCGCTGGGCCATACGCTGGCACAGCGTGACCAGCACGATGTCGCCCGCCTCGTGGCCGTAACGGTCGTTGATGTCCTTGAAGTGGTCGATGTCGAACATCACCAGCGACAGCGGCTCGCCGCTACGCGCACAACGGGCCATGGCAAGGTCCAGTTGCTCCCTGAAATAACGGCGGTTGTGAATGCCCGTCAGGGCGTCGGTGACCGACAGGCGCCGCAGCTCCAGCTCTGCTTCCTTGCGCCGGGTGATATCGGTGGCGATGCCCAGGTAACCGGTCATGCTGCCAGCGGCGTCACGCATGCCGGTGATGATCAGGTTGATCTTCAATTGCCGGCCGTCACGCCGCACGCAGGTCCACTCGTGCTCCTCGTGCCCCTCGCCGACCAGCGCGCCGACTACCTCGAAGCCGCGAATGTCGCGACCGAGCAGGCTGGACAGATCGTGGGCGCGACGGCGGATCTCATCCTTGACGAAGACGTTCTCCGGCACCGGGCGTCCAATCACTTCCTGGGCGCTGTAGCCGAACATGCGTTCCGCGCCGACATTGAAGCTGCGTACAAAGCCACGCAGATCGGTGGACACGATAGCCACCTGGGTCGCCGCGTCGAGCAGTCCGTGCAGGCGGCTGTTCACCTCGCCCAGTTCCAACTCGGCGGCCTTGCGCGAGCTGATATCGGTCTGCGTGCCGATCATCCGCCGTGGCGCACCGTCGCTGCCACGCTCCACCACCTGGCCGCGATCCAGCACCCACAGCCAGCGCCCGCTCTTGCAGCGCAGGCGGTGCTCGCTCTGGTATTGCGACGACTCGCCGCGCAGATGGGCACGCAGTGCAGCGCAGCGCGACTCCTGGTCATGGGGATGGACGCGGCTGAGGCACTCCTCGGTAGTAGCGCCAATCTCCCCATCGCGGTAGCCGAGCATCGCCTTCCAGGCGTGGGAGTAGAAGACGTTGCCGGTATCCAGGCTCCAGTCCCAGACCCCGTGGCCGGCGCTGTCCATCGCAAAGTGCAGACGCGCCTGATTCTCCTGCAGCTCCAGCTGGTTGGCGCGCAGTTCGGCGGTACGCTCACCCACCAGTTGCAGAGCGCGTTGGCGCTGGCCGAGCAGGGTCAGGACATAGCCGGCCAGCAGCACCGAGGTCAGCCCGCCGCCAAACACCACCCACAACTGCGGATGCCCCTGGTTGCGCCGCAGGAAATCGCTGGAGGGCTCAACCCGCGCCAGATAATCGCGCCCGGCAAAGGCCAGGTGGCGCTCGGAAACCAGCCCGGCCGTGCGATCCGCCGCTACCGGGCTGCGATAAAGTGGGACATCAGGCCGCTGGTCGTTGGCATCGCGTAAAGTCAGCGCCAGTTGCTCGATGGTTCCCTCCGGCCCCTGCTCGATGAGCAGCCGATAGCTGATCGCCGCCAGCAGGATGCCCTGCAGGCCGACGCGGGTTTCCGCCGTGGGGCTGGGCACCACGCCACTGCGATAGAACGGCGCTGCCAGCAGCACGCCGGTGGAATCCGCGGGCGGCGCGCCAGGCAGGATCACCGGCATGGAAGCCGCGACTGCACGCTCCTTCACCACGCGCTGGGTCAGGTCGCGCCCCGGCAGTGTGGAATTGAGGTCCAGCCCCAGCGGCATTTCCTGCAGATATTCTGAAGCGCCATAGAGCACCGGGAAGTAGCCATCGCGGACCCGCGCCGGGATCGGTCGCCCCTGCAGGTCGAGCTCGAAAATCATGTAGTCGAGCATGCCGGCGGCATGGGCGCGGTCTTCGAAGGCCTGACGATTGCGCCCCTCCACACGGGGCAGCCAGGCATAGCCAAGGGTATCGCCCAGCAGCGGGCTTACGAAGTGCTCGAACTCCTCGCGAGAAACCTGCCGGGAGTTCTCGAAGAAACGCTGGATCGACTCCAGCTCGCTCTGTTGCACCGACAGCCGCTCGCGCACCCGATCGATCCGCTCGTTGGCGGCCAGGGCGAACTGCTGCTCCAGGGCGGTGCGGGCATTGCGCCAGACATTCCAGCCCAGCAAAGCCGTCAGCAACAGGCCCACCACCAGCACCAGGCCGGCGGCGCGCAAGGCCTTCTTCTGGCTGACGACTCCCTGAGCGGCGGGCAACTGCTCGTAGGCCGGCAACTGAGTCATCTGTATTCCCGTTCTCAGGGTTATCCAGTTCTTATAGCAGCCGATGGCCAATTGCCCAGTGATGACACGACGCACGGCCCGCGAAGGCCGCGCGTCGCGGGGTTCAGCGTACGCTGATGCGCCAGGCGCGGTGGATCTTGCTGTTGCGGGCGAAGTCCTGGTCCAGGGTCTGGGCGCTGATCTCCTCGACCTGGTAACGCGCCGCAAGGCCCTCGTCCAGCTCGAACTTGCGGAAGTTGTTGGAGAAGTACAGCACTCCGCCCTTGGCCAGGCGCGCCATGGCCAGGTCGATCAGCTCGACGTGGTCGCGTTGCACGTCGAACACGCCTTCCATGCGCTTGGAGTTGGAGAAGGTCGGCGGGTCGATGAACACCAGGTCGTACTCGCCGCGATCCTCGCGCAACCACTCCATCACGTCGCTCTGCACCAGGCGCTGCTTGTCGGAGAAGCCGTTGAGCGACAGGTTGCGCCGCGCCCAGTCCAGGTAGGTCTTCGACAGGTCAACGCTTGTGGTGCTGCGCGCATCGCCCTTGGCCGCGTGCACGGTGGCCGTGGCGGTGTAGCAGAACAGGTTGAGGAAGCGCTTGCCGGCAGACTCGCGCTGGATACGCAGGCGCATCGGCCGATGGTCGAGGAACAGGCCGGTGTCGAGGTAGTCGGTCAGGTTGACCAGCAGCTTTACGCCACCCTCGTCCACTTCCATGAAGCGGCCCTCGGCGCTCTGCCGCTCGTACTGTTTCTTGCCGGCCTGGCGCTCGCGACGCTTGATGACGATGCGCTCGGTGGGGATGCCCAGCGCCTGCGGTAGCGCGGCGAGCGCGTCGAGCAAGCGGATCTGCGCCTTCTCCGGGTCGATGGACTTGGGCGCCGCGTACTCCTGTACGTGTGCCCAGTCGCCATACAAATCCACCGCCAGGGCGTATTCGGGCATGTCAGCGTCATACACCCGGTAGCACTCGATCTTTTCCTTGCGCGCCCACTTGCCGAGTGCCTTGAGGTTCTTCTGCAGGCGGTTGGCAAACATCTGCCCACCTTCGCTCAGGCGCGCCTGCTCGATCACCGCAGCGCCCTGCGCTGGCGTTGACTCACTGCGTTCGCCACGGTCACCGGTCACGAACTGGCGCGGCTCCACGTCGAGCATGATCAGCTTGCAGGGCAGCGCGCCGTTGAAGAAGGCGTACTGCTTGTGGCTGCGAATGCCCATGCGCTTGCCCAGCTCCGGCGCGCCAGTGAATATCCCGGCGATCCAGCCCATGCAGCTCTGGCGCAGACGCTCGCCCAGGTGCTGGTAGAGATAGAGCAGGCTGGCTTCATCACCCAGGCGCTCGCCGTAGGGCGGGTTGCAGATGATCAGGCCCTTCTGGCCCTTGTCCGGACGCGGCTCGAAAGTGGCCAGCTCGCCCTGGTAGATCTTCACCCACTCGCCGAGACCGGAGCGCTCGATGTTGTTACGCGCCGGCTGGATCAGGCGCGGGTCGGCTTCGTAGCCGCGAATCCACAGCGGAGTCCTGGCCAGGCCAATCTCGGCGCGCTGCTGGGCTTCGTCTATCAGCTTCTTCCAGATCGCCGGTACGTGGCCCAGCCAGTTGCTGAAGCCCCAGCGCTCGCGCTTGAGGTTCGGCGCCACATCAGCGGCAATCAGGCCGGCCTCGATAAGGAAGGTGCCGACACCGCACATGGGGTCAGACAGCGCGCCGCCCTCAGCGGCGATCTTCGGCCAACCAGCGCGGATCAGCACGGCAGCGGCAAGGTTCTCCTTCAACGGCGCGGCGCCCTGCTGCAGGCGGTAACCGCGCTGGTGCAGGCTGTGACCGGAAAGGTCCAGAGACAGCACAGCCTGGCCGCGATCCAGGTGCAGGTGCACACGGATGTCCGGGTTGACCTTGTCCACGCTCGGACGCTGGCCGAACTCGGCGCGCAGGTTGTCGACGATGGCGTCCTTCACCTTCAGCGCACCGAAGTGGGTGTTGTCGATGCCCGAGCCCTTGCCGCTGAACTCCACCGCCAGGCTGCCGCCGGCGTCCAGATGGTCACTCCACTGGACGGCGTTGACGCCCAGGTAGAGGTCTTCGGCATTGCTGACCGGGAAGCGCGAGAGCACCAGCAGCACGCGGTTGGCCAGGCGCGACCAGAGGCACAGGCGGTAGGCCGTCTCCAGGTCGCCCTTGCCGCGAATGGCCGACACCTGGGCACGCGCCTCGGTCAGCCCGAGCGCCTGGGCTTCCTCCAGCAACAGGCCATCGAGCCCTTTCGGGCAGGTAAGGAAGAGATCGTGCAAATCCGACATGCAAATAGTTCCCGGGCCGTAGCCCTTTCATCAAAGCCGCTTATGGCCTTGTCGGCCACCTCGGGTTCATTCGAGAGAACCCAGGCAACCCCTGTAGTCATTTTCAGGGATGGACCGGCAACCGGCCTGCGGCCTCGCGTCGCAGAAAGTCATCCCACTCGTCGGAACGAGAGGTGGTCTCAATTAGACACACATTCCTCTTGATCCTCGGCAAGCTCCCGCCCCTGGCGGGTTATGCCGTACTGGCATTTTGCAAACCGGACGAACCTTATGGCCCAAACCCATAAGAGTTACGTCCTTATGACAAATTGGTCATTCACAGCCCCGGAACCTTTCGATAGAACTCGGGGTAATCCTTCACCGCAATGGTGTCGGGCGGGGCGCGTCACGCCGGCAATGCGCCCCATTTGGCGGAACATTCCGCCCGGCCTCCCTGGGGGGCCAACGGGACATAACAGTCAACAAGTGAGGGCAACACCCTATGAGAAGACTTAAGCGTGATCCGTTGGAAAGAGCCTTTTTGCGCGGTTATCAGCACGGCATCACTGGAAAATCTCGCGATCTCTGTCCGTTTACCCATCCCACTACCCGGCAATCCTGGCTCAATGGCTGGCGTGAGGGCCGTGGCGACAACTGGGATGGTTTGACCGGCGCCGCCGGTATTCAACGAGTGAACCAATTGCAGCACGCAACAGGCTGAATCCAGGGTCACCCCCGACTTCCCCAAGCCGCCCCATCCGGGCGGAAAAGGGCGCAAGCCCAAGGGCTCCGAAAGGAGCCCTACTTATTTCTACTGTCTGTATTTCTACCGTCTGTAGCTACCCCGCAGGAGCTAGGCCCGCTTGGCCGCCGCAATGGCGTCCACCGCTTCGCGGATCAGCGCCGGGCCCTTGTAGATGAAACCCGAATAGATCTGCACCAGGCTCGCGCCCGCAGCGATTTTCTCAGCCGCATGGGCGCCTTCGGTGATGCCGCCAGCGGCAATGATCGGCAAACGACCACTCAGCTCACCAGCCAGCACCTTGACGATATGGGTGCTCTTCTCGCGCACCGGGGCGCCTGACAGACCGCCCGCCTCGTTGCCGAACGGCAGGTTCTCGACGCCTTCGCGACTCAGGGTGGTGTTGGTGGCGATCACCGCGTCCATGCCCGACTCGATCAGCGCGGCAGCGACCATCGCGGTTTCCTCATCGCTCATGTCCGGGGCGATCTTGATCGCCAGCGGCACGCGGCGGCCATGCTGCACGGCCAGGTCTTCCTGACGCTGGCGCAGCGCTTCGAGCAATTGCTTGAGCGAATCGCCGAACTGCAGGCTGCGCAGGCCGGGGGTGTTCGGCGAGCTGACGTTGACCGTGACGTAGCTGGCGTGGGCGTAGACCTTGTCCAGGCAGATCAGGTAGTCGTCCACCGCCCGCTCGACCGGGGTATCGAAGTTCTTGCCGATATTGATGCCCAGCACGCCCTTGTACTTCGCCGCCTTGACCCGCTCGATCAGGTGATCGACGCCGTGGTTGTTGAAGCCCATGCGGTTGATGATCGCGGTGGCTTGCGGCAGGCGGAAGATGCGCGGCTTGGGGTTGCCCGGCTGCGGACGTGGGGTGACGGTGCCGATCTCGACGAAACCGAAGCCCAACTGGGCGAAGCCGTCGATGGCATCACCGTTCTTGTCCAGGCCGGCAGCCAGCCCCACCGGGTTGGCGAATTCCAGTCCCATGACCTTTACTGGCAGGCTTTTCGGAGCCTGCGTCAGCAGGCCGTTGAGGCCCAGGCGGCCACCGGCGCCGATCAGGTCGATGGACAATTCATGGGAGGTTTCCGGGGAGAGCTTGAACAGGAGCTCGCGGGCCAGGCTGTACATGGTCGGGCATCGGTCGGCAAAATGGGGCGCTATTATAGCCAGCCCGCCCTCGCTCAGGCGAGGCGACGCAGCGCCAGCAGCCGCCCGGAATCGTCGAATTCCAGCTCAAAGCTACCCTGGATACCGCTGTGGGTGACGAATGGACGCAGGTGATGCGCTGGCAGATTGACCTGCCGACCATCGCGACTGAGCACCTGGACCCGGTTGGCATGCCCGCGGTAGAGCGCCTGCAGCCGGTCCAGCGGCAACGAGATATCGAGAACTACGCGAGCCATGGAGGCCACCTCGAAAGTGATGGGAAGAATTTTGCCACAGACCACGCGCCAATCGGCGTCAGGGTTTCCTATGCTTAGGGCAATTCGCCGCGCATCCGCTCCGGCGCTTCCTGCACTGACCGTCCGGCCATCGGGAGTCTTGCGTCGTCCATGAGTCAACCACCCCGCCCCCGCAGCGTGACCAGTCGTCTTGCCGCCCTCGCCCAGCGCCTGGGTATCGGCGGCGCCGACGGACACAACGTGGCCGAGCGCAGTCGCATTCTGGATCTGCCCTTCGAATCGCTGCCGGCACTGGCCAGTGGTATCGGCTGGCAATCCGGGCCACCGCTATATCGCCTGATCGACCTGCCGCGCGGTGCTCTTTCCGGCCCGGTGCAGGAGGACAAGGCGCGCATTCACGCGGTACTCAAGCGCCTCGTCGCCGTGCGCCAGGAAGAACATCCCGCTGTCGACCTGCGCAGCATCGACGGCCTCTGCTGCCGCACCGTGCTGGACAGCTCGCGGCCGACGCTGGAAGAGCTGTCCAACTGCGACAACTGCCGCAAGGTACGGATCATCAGCTACAACGATTTCACCAAGGTGCTCGGCGTGGCCCTGCCTGGCTTCGAGCGCAAGGCCCCACTGCAGCTGCGCAGTGCCGGCTGGCACGGATCGAGGTTGTTCTGGGACGACGACAACCATCCCTGTGAGCTGGCCAACGCAGTGGTCTACGCGCGCCGGCGCGGGCTGGAGATCATTCTGCCGGCCAGCATCCAGCGCTTCGAGCTCCAGTCGGCGGTTTTGGATGAGCTGGAGCGCGACTTCCACATGCTCGGCATGCCGACCAAGGCATGGAGTGATGCCGCCTTCATGGAGTTGCTGCTGGAGACCGGCATGCCCTATGCGCGCTTCGGCCTGTTCAACTCGGAGACCCCGGAGAGCCTGCTGCTGCCCCGCGATCATCCACAGTCGGACGCCTTCGGCCGTGGCCTCAGGGAAGCCGGCGCCGCGGATGTCATTGCCTATCTGCGCCGCGTCGGCGCTGCGGCCTGACATCACTCGTCCCGCTTCAGTAGCTCTTCCTCCTCCTTGCGCAGGCTTTCCAGCACTTCTTCATGCCGGGCCTGCCACTCCTCCAGGCTGAGACCACTGGTGCTGAGCAATTGCGGATGGCGCTCGACCAGATAGACCGCCGCGCGCTGGGCGGAGTCGGCGACCTTCCAGGTCACCCGGGCCGAATCGAGCGGCCCTTCGTAGGTGATCCAGCGGCTGAAGTCCTCGTAGACACTGCAGACCTTCTGGAAATCCTCGTCGCGCATGCGCTGATTGCCGTACTCGATGTTCTCCACATCCTTGGGCTTCATACCGACAGTTTCGGCAAAAGCGCGGCGCGATAATCCAGTGAGCGAACGAAGCGCCCGTAGTCTTTCTCCTGCGGTGAACAGGAAATGTTTCTTCACCATATGTCATCCATCTCCGAGACTGCGAAAGCTCGGCAAAACACCCTAATAGTTGGGATAAAGTGGCTATCCAGAGCGAGGCAGAGGCCCGTGGATCAGGGGTGCGAGATGGTGCGGGATACCGCATGAACGATGAAAGTGAATTCACCGCGGATCTGCTGGCGGGGGGTTATTACGTGACGCCTCAGCGCTTTGCACAGCTGATAGGTCTGAACGACCGCCAGACCATTGTGCAGCGCTGGATCGATCTCGGAGAGATTCCCACACGCTGCATTGGCGGCCAGATCCTGGTGGACCTGGGCGCCCTGATCCTGATGACGCAGCCGGATCAGTCCTGATCGGCTTCCTGCGCCGCCTGCAGCGCCGGCACGGCCGGAATGCCGATTTCCACGCAGAGTTGCATGACGCGCTCCAGGTCGTTGCGGTAGACCAGTACGCATTGCAGCTCGGTATCCAGCGGCTCGCTGAAGTCCACCAGTACGTAGCCGCCCTTCTCCGGATAGAGTGCGCCGAGTTGAGTCTGGATGCGGTTCAGTGCGGCCAGCGGCTCGGCCTTGCGCAGCTGCTTGGCCTGCAGCACAAAGCTCACGCTCGGATCGAAGGACGCGCGAATCTCGCCGAACAGCTCCTCGTAGCTGTCGCCCATGAACAGCACGATTTCCGGCAGGCTGCCCGCCACGACCCACTCGCCCAACGGAATCGGGAAGCTCTCGTCGTAGTTGATATCCGGATTGGCGGCGAGGAAGGTCTGTGGATCGGCGTACGCCTGGGCGGCTTCGTCGGCGATCTGCGTGATCTCTTCCTCGCCCAGGCAGCCGGAGCTGATCAGCGTGAGGAGTTCGACGATTTGCGCTTTCATGGGGAGGTCCTGCGTAGAAATGAACAGCCGTGAAGGATATCGCTATTCGAAGAAAAACGCCGTAGGCAGGGAACCTTCTGACAGACCGATCGGTCGGATTTCGCCAGAACGATACTCACTATTGAACGGGATGATTTCTGCTCGACCCAAGCGGTTGATAGCCTGATTTCCATTCCGAACCAGCCTGCGTGCAAAAGCCATGAACCGTGTCCTCGCTCTTTTTACCCTGATCATGCCCCTGTGGATGGTGGGTTGCGCCAGCCAACCGGCGGCGCAACACGAGCCGTACAGCGACGAGCAGGTGAAGTCCTTCGCCGTGAAGATGCTGGGGGCGAGCAACATGTCGGACGAGCTGTTCGCCAAGTACCGGCGGGCGCTGACCGAGCCGCATGAGGATGGGCGGAGCGGGAGCTGATTGGGTTTTGGACCCGTTTTTAATTGCCTATCCAGGGCGTTCCTGCAGGCTAGCTCTGTTGTCTTTGCTTTTGTAGGAGCGGAGCTTCTCCGCGATGCTCTTGCTTTGGGTGTTCTGCGCCGCTTCGGCGCGCGCGCGGGGTCTGTGTTTCGCCCCCTCGGGCGAGTCCCTTTTGTCAAACGCCACAAAAGGAACCAAAAAGTCTCGCCCCTCCATCCGGCTTTTCGCTTCGAGAAAAGTACCCTCGGTTCTTCGGAGTTCCAGGGGCCCGCCACGAAGGGCCGTCCCTGGCCCATCGTGGCTCTCGCGACATCCATGTCGCTCAACCCCTGAAACTCCGATCACCTTCGGCCTCCTGAAAGGGGCACTCCGGAGCGTGCGGATATTCCTCTGGAAGACCTCAAGAGCAAAAGCGAGAGCCGGTGTTTGCGTAGGGCGCATACCCCGGAACAGGTTATCCGCCGATGCCACCACGGCGGGTAACGCTGACACGTTATCCGCCCTACCAACCGTTCGCGAGCAAGCTCGCTCCTACAGCACCGCCAAACACCGGAGCGCTCTTCGTAGGAGCGAGCTTGCTCGCGAACCCGCCCTGGAACCCCCGCAACCTCAGGCGAAAAAAAGCCCCGCACAAGGCGGGGCTGGAGCATCAAAAGGTCAGACGGTTCGGAGCATCAGGCCGGGCAGACGCCCTGCTGGTTGCTCTGTGCCAGATCGAGCAGCTCGCGGTTGGCCACGGCGTACATCGCATAGTCGGTGCTGGTGGAAGCCCGCAGCTCGGTGAGCATGGCGCGCCAGCGGGCGACCATCGGGGCGTGCTGTTCCAGCCACAGCGCCACACGCGCATCGATCTCCGCCGGGCCATCCGGCATCTGCAGCACGGAGACGGTGATCGCCCGCTGCTGCCAGTCCAGGTCGTCACGGAAGGCTTCGCGGGCCAGCGCCTGCCAGTTGTTTTCCACCGGCAGGGAGCTGATCTGCTGCAGGTACCAGGTCAGTTCCAGCTCGCTGCCCAGGGCGAAGTAGGCGCGCGCCACGTCGGCCGGGTCGCGGCCGGTGACGTCCGCCGCTTCGACAATCGGCAGCAGGGTGTAGAGGTGACTGGTGCCAGCGACCATGCGCGCCAGTAGCTCCGGCACGCCAGCATCGACGTAGGCCTGGTAGCGCGCCTGCCACAGCTCGCGGGTCGGGCCTTCGAGCAGTTCGTTGAGCTTCAGGCCCAGGGCAGCAATACGCGGGCCGAAGTGCGCGACGTCGCGGGCGGCGTCCTGCTCGTTGCGACGGCTGCGCAGGAACCAGCGCGTAGCACGGCGTCCCAGACGCATCAGCTCGTCCATCAGAGTCAGCTGCACCTCCGCAGGCACCTGGTAGTCCAGCGCCTCGATCTGGCGGAACCAGTGCGGCAGATGGAAGACATCGCGCACGATCACGTAGGCACCCGCCACGTTCGCCGGCGTCATGCCGGTGGACTCCTTCAGGCGCTGCACGAAGGTGATGCCCATGTGGTTGATCAGGTCGTTGGCGATCTGCGTGCTGACGATCTCGCGCTTCAGGCGGTGCCGGCGCATGGCCGGGCCGAAGGTGTCGACCAGGGTCTGCGGGAAGGCCGTCTCCATGTCGCGGGTGAGGTAGTCGTCGTCCGGTACCAGCGAGCCCAGCAGCTGTTCCTTCAGATCGATCTTGCTGTAGGAGATCAGCACGGCGAGTTCTGCGCGAGTCAGCCCCTGGTTGGCGGCGATGCGCTCGGCCAGGGCGTCGTCGGTGGGCAAGAACTCCAGCGCGCGATCCAGCTTGCCACGGCCTTCCAGATCGCTCATCAGCCGCTTGTACTCGGCAATGCGCTCGCGGGCGCGGCGCTCGGCCAGGGACAGCGCCTGGGTCTGCTTGTAGTTGTTGCCCAGCACCAGATCGGACACCTGGTCGGTCATTTCCGCCAGCAGCTTGTTGCGCTGCTTGCTGGTCATGTCGCCGGCGGTCACCACCTCGTTGAGCAGGATCTTGATGTTCACCTCGTGGTCGGAGCAGTCCACACCACCGGCGTTGTCGATGAAGTCGGTGTTGCACGCACCGCCGTTGAGGCCGAACTCGACCCGCGCCAGCTGCGTCATGCCGAGGTTGCCGCCCTCGCCCACCACTTTCACCCGCAGCTCGCGGCCGTCCACGCGCAGGCCGTCGTTGGCCTTGTCGCCGACGTCGGCGTGGGTTTCCTTGCTCGACTTCACGTAGGTGCCGATGCCGCCGTTCCACAGCAGGTCCACCGGCGCCTTGAGCAGCGCGTGGATCAGCTCGGTCGGGGTCAGGCGCTCGGCGTCGATGTCGAAGCGCGCGCGCACTTCCGGCGTCAGGGTGATGCTCTTGGCGCTGCGCAGGAAGATGCCGCCACCGGCGGAAATCAGCGAGGTGTCATAGTCGGACCAGCTGGAGCGCGGCAGGTTGAACAGGCGCTGGCGCTCGGCGAAGCTCGCCGCCGCATCCGGGTTGGGGTCGAGGAAGATGTGCATATGGTTGAAGGCCGCCACCATCTGCAGCTTGTCCGACATCAGCAGGCCGTTGCCGAACACGTCGCCGGCCATGTCGCCGATGCCGATGACGGTCACGTTGTCCTTCTGCACGTCGATGCCGCGTTCACGGAAGTGTCGCTGCACCGAAACCCAACCGCCACGGGCGGTGATGCCCATGCCCTTGTGGTCGTAGCCGGCCGAGCCGCCGGAGGCGAAGGCGTCGCCGAGCCAGAAGTTGTAGTCGGCGGAGAGGCCGTTGGCGATGTCGGAGAAGGTCGCGGTGCCCTTGTCCGCCGCCACCACCAGGTAGGGGTCGTCCGGATCGTGGCGCACCACGTTGGCCGGCGGCGCGATCTGGCCTTCCTTGATGTTGTCGGTGATGTCGAGCAGCCCGGAAATGAAGATGCGGTAGCAGGCGATGGCCTCGGCCTGGATTTCATCGCGGCTGCCGCCAACCGGCAGGCGGCGCGGAATGAAGCCGCCCTTGGCGCCGGTGGGCACGATCACCGCGTTCTTCACCTGCTGCGCCTTCACCAGGCCCAGCACTTCAGTGCGGTAGTCTTCCTCACGATCCGACCAGCGCAGGCCGCCACGGGCCACGTCACCGAAGCGCAGGTGCACGCCTTCCACCCGCGGGCAGTAAACGAAGATTTCGAACTTCGGCGTCGGCCGCGGGATTTCCGGGATGGCCTTGGGGTTGAACTTGAAGCTGAAGTAGCTCTTGTTCTGCCCGGCCGCGTCCGGCTGGTAGAAGTTGGTACGCAGGGTCGCCTTGATCAGGTCGAGGTAACGCCGCAGGATGCGGTCCTCGTTGAGCACCTGGACATCGTCCAGGGCGGTGAGGATGGCCTGTTCGAGCTTCTGCTGCTTGTCTTCCAGGTCGTCGGCGGTGAGCTTGCGAGCCAGGTAGAAGCGCGTCTTGAACAGCCGCACCAGTTCGCGGGCGATATCCACATGGGCGTTCAGCGCGCTGGCGATGTAGCCCAGGTCGAAGCCCAGGCGAATCTGCTTGAGGTAGCGGGCGTAGGCGCGCAGCAGCGCCACGTCACGCCACGGCAGGCCGGCGGTCAGCACCAGGCGGTTGAAGGCATCGTTCTCGGCGTCGCCGTTGACGATGTGGACGAAGGCGTCCTGCAGGGTCTCGTTAAGCTCCTGGATGTTGACGTCCAGGCCTTCGGCGTAGGTGAAGGCGAAGTCGTGAATCCAGTACTCGCGACCGTTGCTGTGGCGCAGGCGATAGGGGAACTCGCCGAGCACGCGCAGGCCGAGGTTCTCCAGGATCGGCAGGACGTCGGACAGCGCCAGCGGCGTGTCGGCGTGGTACAGCTTGCAGTGCAGCTGCTGCTCACCCTGGGCCAACGGCTGGTAGAAGCTCATCACCAGCGGGCGGCTGTCGGAGAGGCTGGACAGGTGCTGCAGGTCGACCACCGCAAAATGCGCGGGGAAGCGCTCGCGGTAGCCGGCCGGGAAGCCTTTGGGGAAGTCTTCCAGCAGGTTGTTGCCCTGCCCTTCGCCGAAGTTCTCCAGCACCAGCGCGGCGTAGTCGTCCTGCCAGGAGCGGCAGGCCTGGATGGCTTCCTGCTCCAGCTGGGCGGCGTCGACGTCGATGCGGTTCTTCGGGTCGACGCGCAGGATGAACTGCACGCGGGCCAGGGTGGATTCGGAGAAGAAGGTCCAGAACTCGCAGTCGCTGGCCTTCAGACGCTCCATCAGCACCTGCTGGATCTTGATCCGCGTTTCGGTGGAGTAGATGTCGCGCGGCACGTAGGCCAGGCAGTAGGCGAAGCGGCCGTACGGGTCCTTGCGCAGGAACAGGCGGATCTTGTTGCGTTCCTGGATCTGCACGATGGACATGGCGGTGTTGTACAGCTCGTCCACCGGGGTCTGGAACAGGTCGTCGCGCGGCAGCACTTCGAGGATCTGCGCCAGCTCCTTGCCCAGGTGCGCCTTGCTGTCGAAGCCGGAGTTCTTCAGCACGGCGGCGACCTTGCCGCGGATGAAGGGGATGTCGAACACGCTCTCGGCGTAGACCGCCGAGGTGTACAGGCCGAGGAAGCGGAACTCGCGGACGACCTTGCCCTTGGCGTCGATCTCGCGGATCGACACGTAGTCCGGGTAGGCCGGGCGGTGCACGCGGCTGGGCTGCGAGGCCTTGGCGAAGGACAGCAGCACCGGCTCGCGCAGGTAGGCGACGGCGTAGTCCTCGATGTGCAGGTCGTCCTTGTTCAGCCCGGCGCGCAGCAGCTTGGTCAGGCCGAGGAAGGCCTTCTCGTCGTACACCAGGTGGCCGCCGTCGGCCTCCTCCTGCACGGTGAATTCTTCATAGCCAAGGAAGGTGAAGTTGTTGTCCAGCAGCCATTCGAGGAAGGCGCGGACCTCGGCGGTCTCTTCCGCCCTTGCCTTGACCTTGGATTTGCCCAGCCAGGCCAGCAGTTCTTCGGCCTTGGTGCGCATCGCGGGGAAGTCGGCGACGGCCAGGCGGACTTCACCGAGCACGTCCAGCAGGGCCTTCTCCAGGGTGCGCAGTTCAGCAGCCTGGGAGACACGGTCGATCTCCAGGTACATCAGCGATTCCTGATGCACGTCCTTGCCGGTGCTGTTCTTCGGCAGGATTTCCAGCAGCTCGCCCTTGGCGTTGCGGCGCACGCTGAGCACGTTGGTCTGCAGGGTGTGGATGCTGTAGCCGCGGCGGTTCAGCTCCATGCGC
This sequence comes from Pseudomonas sp. CAN1, assembly GCF_030462585.1. GTDB lineage: Bacteria > Pseudomonadota > Gammaproteobacteria > Pseudomonadales > Pseudomonadaceae > Pseudomonas. Next base: position 116,463 of record NZ_JASMRU010000012.1, read on the forward strand.
ACCGAGTCCACCAGGAACGGCTGGTCCGGGTGCAGCACCTGCACGGCGGTGTGGGTGGACTGCCAGCCATGCTTTTCGTAATCGGGGTTGTACACCGCCACTTCAGGCTGGGCGGGTTTGAAACGTTCCAGCAGGCGCCAGGAAGACAAGGTGCAGCCGACCAGGTCGGACAACCTGCGCTGGGTCAATTCGTCGAGGGAGATGAAGCCGAAGAACTGCTCGGCGAACAGGGCCACTTGTGGCAGGCCCTTGTCGTCGACGTGCTGCGCCAGGGCCGCTTTCAGTTGTTGCTGGAAGTCGGCTTTGCTGGCCGCGGTGAAGAACGCCATGTTGTTACTCCGCTGGACTCGTTTTGATGGATTGAGCGTAGAACGCATATCGTCTTGTGTCGGGCCACAGGTATAGCCGGGCAGTGTGACCCACGATTGACAGCCCCGACCGGGCGGTCACTCATCCCAGCGAGCTTATCGGGAGTCGACCGGCGCTGGCTTACGGGGCTGCGACATATTCGTTCAACGGCATGCAGGCGCGCGCCTACGGGGAGACGACAGAAATCGCCGTACGATCGTTCCGTATCTGACGAAAGAAATGTCATAGCGCTATCATGGCGGCCCCAGGCCTGGAACGGACGCCATGCAACGCCACCCTCCCCTGCACCGCCCGCTGCTGCGCCACCTGGGTAACCTGCTCGTCACCCTGCTGGGAGTGACGCTGCTGGTCCTCGCCTGGCTGTTCCTGGACGAGGCGGTGCGGCCGCTGCTGCTGGGCGCCATCCCGGTCTACCTGGGCGTGCTGCTGCCGCGCATCGTCGGCCGCGACGAGCGCCTGCGCCGGGTCGAAGCCGCACGCGAGCGCTCAGTGCGCGAGTGGGGCTTCTGCAGCCGCGACCGCAGCGGCCCGTGGATCAACTACATCGACTTCCCGCTGGTGCGCGAGGACGCGCTGTTCAACGGCCGCTATTTCTATAGCGAATGGCTGGTGGTGCATGACGGACGCATCATCATCAACCCCGGCCCGGCCAGCGTAGACCTGGCCGATGGCACCGTCAGCTACGACTTCGGCTGCACCCGCACCTACGCCTGGGACGGCTGCTCGCCCAAGGTGCCGTTCTTCTGGGTCGCCACCCTCGGCACGCCGGACTGGTGGGAGCACCTGGAAAGTGTGCAGTGCCTGCGCCACGGCCAGCAGAAGGAACACGTGATGTTCTGGCCGGTAGCCCACCACGCGAGCCTGGTGCATGACGCGCTGTACCAGTTCCTCAACGTCGCCCCGGTAACCAAAGCCGAGGCCGACGAGCTGTTCCACCGTATGCTGCTGGAGGCCGGCATGCCGCGCCTGCTGGCCTGGATCTACCGCTTCGCGGTGATCCACGGCGGCGCCCGCGACATGCGTCAGCAGCGCAACGCCAACAGCACCCTGCGCTGCCTGAGCCCGCTGCCGGGCACTACGCCGTCGCAGGAATCACTAGCGCCGCACAAGGCTCGCAGCGCAGCGCTGCAAGAGTGAGAGCCGATGCAGTAAAGTAGGCGGCCCGACAGCCCCACCTTTCGTCCAGGAAATCCACGCGATGGAACATCGTGAGTCGCTCCTTGCACTGCGCCAGTATCTCTCCAGCCAGATCCTCGGCCAGGAAAAGCTCATCGAGCGACTGCTCATCGCCCTGATCGCCGACGGCCACCTGCTGGTGGAAGGCGCACCGGGCCTGGCCAAGACCAAGGCGATCAAGGACCTGGCCGAAGGCCTGGAGGCCGAGTTCCACCGCATCCAGTTCACCCCCGACCTGCTCCCGGCCGACATCACCGGCACCGAAATCTATCGCCCGGAGAACGGCAGCTTCGTGTTCCAGCAGGGGCCGATCTTCCATCACCTGGTGCTGGCCGACGAGATCAACCGCGCGCCGGCCAAGGTGCAGTCCGCCCTGCTCGAAGCCATGGCCGAGCGCCAGGTCAGCGTTGGCCGCAGCACCTACGACCTGCCGCCGCTGTTCCTGGTAATGGCGACGCAGAACCCCATCGAGCAGGAAGGCACCTACCCGCTGCCCGAAGCCCAGCTCGACCGCTTCCTGATGCACGTGAAGATCGGCTACCCGGAAGCCTCCGTGGAGCGCCGCATCCTCCAGCAGGCCCGTGGCGAGGCGCTGAACGGCGAGACCAAGCCTGAGCGCCGGGTCACCCAGGAAGCCATCTTCGCCGCCCGCCACGAAATCCTCGGCCTGTACATGGCCGACGCGGTGGAGGAATACCTGGTGCAGCTGATCATGGCCACGCGCACCCCGGCCAAGTACGACGCCGAGCTGGCCGAGTGGCTGTCCTACGGCGCCAGCCCGCGCGGCTCCATCGCCCTGGACCGCTGCGCACGTGCCCACGCCTGGCTGGCCGGGCGTGACTTCGTCAGCCCCGAGGACATCCAGGCGATGCTCTTCGACGTGCTGCGCCATCGCCTGATCCTCACCTTCGAGGCGGAAGCCGCCGGGATCGACCAGGACCGTGTGGTCCAGCGCATCCTCGACGTGGTCGCCGTCGCCTGACATGCACAATGTCCTGGCGCCCGGCGTGGCGGTCTCGCTCGGCGAGCTGATCGAGATCCGTCACCGCCTCAACGAAGTCCAGCTGTTCTCCACGCCCTCGCGGCGCAGCCCGCTCATCGGCCTGCACCACTCGCGCCTGCGCGGCCGTGGCGTGGACTTCGACCAGGTGCGCGTGTACCAGGCCGGCGACGACGTACGCACCATCGACTGGCGCGTCACCGCACGCACCCAGGAACCGCACACCAAGATGTTCCATGAGGAGCGCGAACGCCCGGTGTTCGTCCTCGTCGAGCAGAGCTCGCGGCTGTTCTTCGGCTCCGGGCTGTGCTTCAAGTCCGTGCTTGCGGCCCGCGCCGCCGCCTTCGTCGGCTGGGCCGCGCTGGCGCACAACGATCGCATCGGCGGGCTGGTGTTCACCGACAGCGAATGCCACGAGATCAAGCCGCGGCGCAGCAAGCAGAGCCTGCTGCAGCTGTTCAACCTGATCGTGCGCGCCAACAACGCGCTGCTCGCCGGTTCCAACCTCGGCCTCAGCGGCGACGGCTTCGGCATGGCCCTGCGCCGCGCCCGCGAAGTGCTGCGCCCCGGCAGCCTGATCATGGTGATGTGCGACGAGCGCGCCCTCGGCGAGGTGGCCGAGCAGCAGCTGTCCCTGCTGGCGCGGCACACCGACCTGGTGCTGCTGCCGGTATCCGACCCGCTCGACCACGCCCTGCCCGCCGCCGGCCTGCTGAGGTTCGCCGAAGGCCAGGCGCAGCTGGAACTGGACACCCATATCGACGAACAGCGCCTGGCCTACCGCGCCCTCGGCGAGGCCCGCCGCGAACGCTGGCAGCGCCTGGCCATGCGCCTGGGCGTGCCGCTGCTGCCGCTGACCACCCAGGAAGAACTGGTGGAGCAGTTGCGCAACCTGCTGGAACAGCACCAGCCGGGATACGCGAAATGAATCCCCTCGACCAGCTGGAACCGCTGATCGAACCCGCCGCCGTGCCCTGGTGGCCGCCGGCGCCGGGCTGGTGGCTGCTTGCCGCGCTGGTGCCGCTGATGCTCTGGGCGCTGTGGCGCCAACGCCAGCGCTGGCTGCCCAAGCGCAAGGTGCGGATAGTCCGGGAAACGCCGATGGACCCACTGCGCGAAGCCGCGCTGGAAGAACTCAAGCGCCTGCCGCGCCCCTACGACCGCGCCCCCGCCGGCCCCTGGCTGCAGGCGCTCAACGGCCTGCTCAAGCGCCTGTCGCGGGCGCGCTGGCCGGATAGCCACAGCCATACCCTGAGCGGCCGCGCCTGGCTGGCCTTCCTCGACACCCGCTGTCCGGCCGCCGGCCTGACCCGCTGGATGATCCTGGTGGAAGGCGGCTACCGCGCCGAGTGCAAACTTGACGACAAGGCCATCGACGGCCTCGCCGCCGCCGTGGAAACCTGGGTGCGCAAGCATGTTTGAGTTCGCCTGGGCCTGGGTCTTCCTGCTCGCCCCGCTGCCCTGGGTGATGCGCTTCATCCTGCCGCCGGCCGACAACGGCGAGGCGGCGCTCAAGGTCAGCTTCCTCAAGGAACTCGAAGGCCTCGCCGGCCGCCGCGCCCGAGCACGCCTGCCGGCCTGGCGCCAGCAGGCGCCCTTCGCCCTGCTCTGGCTCTGCCTGCTGCTGGCCGCCGCGCGCCCGCAGTGGGTCGGCGAGCCACTGCCGATCCCGGCCACCGGCCGAGACTTGCTGCTGGCGGTGGATGTCTCCGGCTCCATGGATTACACCGACATGACCTGGGACGGCGCCGAGATCAGCCGCCTGCACCTGGTACAGAAGCTGTTCGGTGACTTCATCGAAGGCCGCCGGGGCGACCGCGTCGGGCTGATCCTGTTCGGCACCCGCGCCTATCTGCAGGCGCCGCTGACCTTCGACCGTCACACCGTACGCGTCTGGCTCGACGAAGCGCTGATCGGTATCGCCGGCAAGGACACTGCCCTGGGCGACGCCATTGGCCTGGCGGTCAAGCGCCTGCGCCAGCGCCCGGCGCAGAGCCGCGTGCTGGTGCTGATCACCGACGGCGCCAACACCGCCGGGGAGATTTCCCCGCAGACCGCCGCGCGGCTGGCCGCCGAGGAGCACGTCAAGGTCTACACCATCGGCATCGGCGCCGACCCGAAACAGGGTGGCGTGGTCGGTCTGTTCGGCCTCAACCCGGGGCTGGACCTGGATGAGCCGGAGCTCAAGGCCATCGCCGAGACCACCGGCGGCGAATACTTCCGCGCGCGCAACGGCGAGGAGCTGCAGCGCATCTCCGACAGCCTCGACCAGCTGGAGCCGGTGGAGCAGAAGCCGACCCAGGCGCGCCCGGCCATCGCGCTGTACCGCTGGCCACTGTTGCTGGCGTTGCTGATCAGCGCGGCACTGGTGATCAACACCCTGTGGCCCCCGGAAGAGTGGCGCTGGCCGGCGTGGATAACGCGCCTGCAGAAGGAGCGTCGGCCATGACCGGCATCTGGCCGCATGTGCTGCACCCGTTGTGGCTGATCCTGCTGCTGCCGCTCGGCTGGCTGCTGTGGAAGCTCTGGCACCGCGAGCGCCGTGCCGGCCGCTGGCAACTGCTGCTGCCGCCGGCCTTCCATCCCTGGTTGCTGGCCGGCGGTGGCGGACGCCACGAGCGCCGGCCGTGGATCTTCCTCGGCATCGCCTGGCTGCTGGCCGTGCTCGCCCTGCTCGGTCCCAGTTGGGAGCAGGTGGAACAGCCAACCCTGGAGCGCAGCGACCCGCTGGTGGTGGTGCTGGAACTCACCCCGCAGATGCTCGCTACCGACCTCAAGCCGACGCGCCTGGAACAGGCCCGGCGCAAGCTGCTCGACCTGCTGCAGGCACGCAGCGACGCGCAGACCGCCATCGTCGTCTACGCCGGCAGCGCCCACACGCTGGTGCCGCTGTCCAATGATCTGGCCACCGCACGCAATCTCATCGACGCTCTGAAGCCGTCGATCATGCCCGAGCCCGGCCAACGCGCCGACCTCGCCGTCGCCCAGGCACGCCGCCTGCTGGAGAATGGCGCCGAGGGCAACGGCCGCATTCTGCTGATCACCAGCGCGCTGGACGCCCGCGAGCGCCAGGGCATCCGCCAGGCGCTCAAGGGCAAGGGCAAGGACCTGCTGCTGCTCGCCGTCGGCACCCCCGGCGGCGCACCCATCGCCCAGGAAGACGGCACCTTCCTCAAGGACGACCAGGGCAACATCCTCGTGCCGCGCCTCGACGAAGGTTCGCTGCGGGCTTTCGCCACCGACATGAACGGCCGCCTGCAGCGCCTGCGCGCCAACAGCAGCGACCTGCGCAACCTCGGCCTGCTCGACAGCACCCAGGGCCTGCAAGTCAGCGAAGAGGACGCCCTGTTGCGCCTGCAACGCTGGGCCGACCAGGGCTACTGGCTGCTGTTGCCGCTGCTCCTGCTGGCCGCCTGCGCCGGCCGCCGCGGCTGGCTGTTCAGCCTGCCACTGCTGTTGCCGCTGCTGTGGGCGCCACCGCAGGATGCCAACGCCTTCGAACTGAACGACCTCTGGCTGCGCCCCGACCAGCAGGGCCAGCGCCTGCTCGACGCCGGGCACCCCGCCGAAGCGGCCGAGCGCTTCGACGACTTCCGCTGGAAGGGCCTGGCGCTCTACCGCGCCGGTGACTACGTCGACGCCGCCCAGGCCTTCGCTCAGGGCGACGAGGCCGCCGACCACTACAACCGCGGCAACGCCCTGGCCCGGCAGAACGAGCTGGAAGCCGCCATCGACGCCTACGACCAGGCGCTGGAGCGTAATCCCGAGCTGGTCGCCGCGCAGCGCAACAAGGCGCTGCTCGAAGACCTGCTGCGCCAGCGCAAGGACAACCCGAGCGGCAACGGCGAGGCGCAGCCGCCCCAGGAAAACCAGGACCCGGCGCAGAGCAGCGACCCGCAGGCCGCCAAGCCGCAGGACCAGCAGCACGACGAAGAGCACTCCAGCGAACGCGACTCGCAACCGGCCCCGGCGGCGAAGAATCCATCCCAGGAAGCCGACAAGCCGTCCGCCAGCAGTTCGCTCAGCCCACCGACCGAACGCGAAGCCGGGCAGGAACAGGAAACCAACCCGGAGGATGCCGGTCCACTGGGAGACGAGCGCCGTCAGGCCCTGGAACAGTGGCTGCGGCAGATTCCCGACGATCCGTCCGAGCTGTTGCGCCGCAAGTTCTGGTATCAGCAACAGCAGCAGCGCCAGGAACCGACCCCATGAAAAGGCTGATCTGCCTGACCCTGCTCTGCCTCGCCGCCTTCCGCGCCGAGGCCAGCCTCACCGCCAGCGTCGACCGCGCGCGCCTGACCCAGGGCGAGAGCGTCGAGCTGACGCTGGAGTCCGACGACCCGACGCTGTTCGGCAAGCCCGACCTCAAGCCGCTGGACGAGCACTTCGTGGTGCTCGGCACGCGCCAGGTCAACCGCCTGACCACCCTCAACGGCAAGTCCCAGGCCACCACCCGCTGGATCATCACCCTGCAGCCGCGCGACGAAGGCCAGGTGGACATCCCGCCGATCCACCTGGGCGGCAACGCCAGCGAACCGATCAGCCTGGAAGTGCTCAAGGCCGAGGAAAGCACCGATGGGCAGAAGCTCGCCCCGGTGTTCATCGATGCCAGCGTCGACCGCGAAGAAACCTGGGTGCAGTCCCAGGTGATCCTCACCCTGCGTATCAATCACTCGGTATCGCTGTACGACGACAGCAGCCTGTCGCCGCTGCAGATGAACGACGCCCGCGTCGAGCAACTGGGCGCGCCGCGCACCTACGAGAAGGACATCAACGGCGTTCGCCACGGGGTGATCGAGGTGCGCTACGCGATCTTCCCGCAGAAGAGCGGCACCCTGGAAATCCCCGGCCAGACCTTCAACGCCACCCAGGTTGCCCAGAGCCGCAACAACGACTACAACCCCTTCGGTCCGCAGCCAGGCAAGCAGATTCGCGTGGTGTCGCCGAGCATCCCGCTGCAGGTCGACGCGAAACCCGCCGACTACCCCAAGGATGCGCCCTGGCTACCGGCGAGCGCGCTGAGCATCAGCGAAACCTGGAGCCCGCAGCCCGAAGAAGCCAAGGCCGGCGAAGCGCTGACGCGCAACATCATGCTGCGCGTCGAAGGGCTTTCCAGCGCCCAGCTTCCGCCCTTGCCGATCACCCTGCCCGAAGGCCTGCGCCACTACCCCGACCAGCCGCAGCTGGCCAACGAGAGTGGCGACCAGGGCCTGATCGGCAGCCGCGAGGAACGCGAAGCGCTGATCGCCGACAAGGCCGGGCAGCTCGAACTGCCGCCGGTGGAAATCGTCTGGTGGAACACCCGCACCAGCCGTGTCGAACGCACCAGCCTGCCGGCGCGCACCCTACAGGTTGCGGCCAACCCGCAACTCGACGAACACACGGATACCCCGCCTGCACCGACGCAGGCCGACTCGACCGATAGTGCCCTGCTCTGGCCCTGGCAACTCGCCTGCGCGCTGCTCAGCCTGACCACCCTGCTCGGCTTCGGCCTCTGGTGGCGCGCGCGCAGCCAGCCGGCGGTGATCCGTGTGGCCCAGGCCGGGCCGAGCACCCGCACACTGCTCGACGAGCTGCGCCGCGCCTGCCAGGCCAACGACTCCCACGCCACCCGCCAGGCGCTGGACGCCTGGGCGCGCCAGCAACCGGAAACCCTGGCTGATATGGCGGCGCGCTTCGTGCCGCTGTCCGATGCGCTGGATGGCCTCAACGGCGCGCTCTACAGCGACAGCGAGGGCGGCCGCAACTGGCAGGGCGAAGACCTCTGGCGCGCCATCCGTACCCTCCCCGGCGCTGACCCGGATGCGCCGCCGGCCCCGGAAGCCAGCAGCCTGCCGCCGCTCTATCCACGCTGACAGCTATGCTGGAGGCATCCCCGCCAGAGGTGCCTCCATGCGTCTTCACCGGCTGATTCCGGCGATCGTCGCCAGCCTGTTGCTTTCCCCCCTGTTGCACGTCGCCCCGGTGGCAGCCGCCGATATCCTGCCGCCAACACAACCGTTGCAGGGGCCGGGCGGCTCGAACTACGCCCACGCCGATGTGCGCCAGTGGCACTTCGACGTCGAGGGCGACGAATACTGGGTCTTCACCCCGGACCGCCCCGCTCCCGCCAGCGCTCCGCTGATCGTCTTCACCCACGGCTGGAGCGTGATGCAGCCCGACCTCTACCGCGCCTGGATCGAACATATCGTCCGCCGCGGCGCGATCCTCATCTACCCGCGCTACCAGGCGACGCTGAAGACCCCGGCGGCCGACTTTCTGCCCAACGCCGCCGACTCGGTGCGCCGCGCCATCGCCGACCTGCAGGCGGGCAAGCTGGGGGTGAAACCGGAACTGGACCACGTAGCCTACGCCGGCCACTCCGCCGGCGGGCTGATCGCCAGCGGGCTGGCGGCCTCCTGGCAGCGGTTGGGCATCCCGCAACCGCGCGCGCTGATGGCCGTGGAGCCGGGCAAGAGCAGCGGCCCGCGCTGGCGCCAGGTGCCGCTGGAACCGCTGGCGAACATCCCCGCCGGCACCCTGCTGCTGGCGGTCTGCGGCGACGAGGACGAACGCGTGGCCTGTGACGACGCCCGACGCATCTACAGCGAAAGCACCCAGGTTGCCCCGCGCGACAAGGACCTGCTCCTGCTGCGCAGCGACCGCCACGGCAGCCCGGCGCTACTGGCTAACCACGCCGCGCCCACCGCCCCGCGCTTCGACCCGCGCTATCCACCCAGCGACTCCACCAACTGGCTACTCAACCGCGTGCAGGAACGGGTGAAGCAGCGCCTCAAGCAGGGCCAGGCTTCGGCGCACAACGCCCTGGCCACCGACGCCATGGACTGGTACGGCCCGTGGAAACTGTTCGATGCGCTGTGCGACGCCGCCTTCTACGGCCAAGACCGCGACTACGCCCTGGGCGGCGGCCCGGCACAGCTGTCCATGGGGCGCTGGAGCGATGGGACGCCGGTGAAGGCGATTCAGCGGTTGTCCCAATCCGCCCCCTGATGGTTCGGGCGCCTGGCGGGTTCGCGAGCAAGCTCGCTCCTACGAAGAGCCCAACCAATCCGGTTTTGACTTTGGCTTTGGCTCAAAGAGATTTCCAGAGAAATCTCCGCACGCGCCGACTGCCCCGTTCAGGAGGCCTCGTTGAAGCGGAGTTTCAGGGGTTGAGCGACATGGATGTCGCGAGAGCCGCGATGGGCCAGGGATGGCCCTTCGCGGCGTGCCCCTGAAACTTCGTTTCAACGAGGGTATTTTTCGCCTAAGCGAAAAACCGGATGTCCGGGGCAAGCCTTTTGGTTACTTTTCGGCGTTTGGAAAAGTAACTCGCCCGAGGGGGCGAAACAGGAAGTTCGTGCGCACGCCTAAGCGACGCAGGAACACCCAACAAGAAGCAAAAGCATCGCGGAGAAGCTCCGCTCCTACAAAAGTCCCAACATCGGAGCCAGCCAGCAAGGTCCAGAACTGAATCAGCTACTGCTGCTCTCCATCACCGCCCCCTTGAACACATCATCCAGCGGCACCTGATATCCGATAGCCAGCCGATTGGTCTCATTGGCCATCGCCACCACCGCCATCAACTCGCCCAGCATGGCGTCATCCATCCCCGCCTTGCGCGCCGCCGCGCCGTGGGAACCGATGCAGTAATTGCAGTTGTTGGTCACGCTCACCGCGACGTAGATCAACTCCTTCACCAGCGGATCGAGCTGCCCCGGCCCCATCACTTCCTTGAGGCTCTCCCAGGTGCGCTTGAGCGTCTGCGGATGGTTGGCCAGAGCCTTCCAGAAGTTGTTCACCCAGTCGATCCTGCGGGTCACCATGATGTCGTCGTAGACGGCACGGACTTCGGGGCTGGCGTCGGCGTATTCGATGAGCTGGAAGGACATGGAGACTCCTTACGAAATGGAATAAGAAAAGCAGAATTCAGAATTGGATGACCGGTCGAGCGATGGAGAAAGATAAGGCGCTTTCTCCCATCCCCGTCAAGGAATCAGACCCCATGCAACGCCTTCCCGCCCTGCTCTTCGCCGCCGCCCTGCTGCCTGCCGCGAGCCAGGCCGCCCAGCCCGGCCTGTGGGACACCTACGCCAGCCTCAAGCAGCACACCTTCGTCGACCTGACTCACTCGTTCGACAGCAACACCCCACACTGGAAAGGCTTCGAGCCCATGGGCCGCAAGACCCTCTACACCGTGGACAAGGACGGCTTCCAGGTGGAGCTGTACAGCCACGTCGGCCAATGGGGCACCCACGTCGACCCGCCGGTGCACTTCCACAAGGGCCTGCGCAGCGTCGATCAGCTGGATGTGAAGGAGCAGTTCCTGCCGCTGGTGGTGTTCGATATCCATGAGCAGGTGGCGAAGAACCCCGACTACGTGCTGAGCCTGGCCGACGTGAAGGCCTGGGAAGCCAAGCACGGCCCGGTGCCGGAGGGCTCCTTTGCGGCGCTGCGCACCGACTGGGCCAAGCGCTGGCCAGACCAGGCGAAGATGCAGAACCAGGACGCCAAGGGCGTGGCGCGCTACCCGGGCTGGAGCAAGGAAGCGCTGGTGTACCTCTACGAGACGCGCAAGATCACCGCCTCCGGCCATGAGACCACCGACACCGATCCGGGTATCGCCACCAGCAAGGACGACTATTCGCTGGAGTCGTACATCCTCGGTACCAACCACTACCAGATCGAGCTGCTCGCCAACCTCGACAAGGTGCCCGAGGCCGGCGCGCTGGCGGTGGTGAGTTTCCCGAAGATTGCCGAAGGCACCGGCTTCCCGGCGCGGGTGTTTGCCATCCTGCCGTGAGTCACCGCAGGCCGGAGTGAAGTGAAACCGATCGCGGACAAAGTCCGCTCCTACGCGGCATGAACGTGCGTAGGAGCGGACTCCGTCCGCGATAGCTGCCCGGCGGCTCGGAACCCGACCCAAAGAGCATAAAAAAACGCGGCCCGTGGGCCGCGTTTTTCATTACCAGAGCGTCGATCAGTGAACCAGGATCGAAGCCTTCTTCTGACGCACCTTCTCCGGGTTGATCAGGAAGCGCGCCAGCGCCGGCAGCAGCCAGAGGGCGCCGAACATGTTCCAGAGGAGCATGAAGGTCAGCATCAGGCCCATGTCGGCCTGGAACTTGATCGCCGAGAAGATCCAGGTGGCGACGCCGATGGCCAGGCACAGACCGGTGAACAGCACCGCTTTACCGGTGGACTTCAGGGTCTCGTAGTAGGCCTCCTGCAGGGACAGGCCCTGGCGCAGGAAGGACTCCAGGCGGGTGTAGATGTAGATGCCATAGTCCACGCCGATACCCACGCCCAGCGCGATCACCGGCAGGGTCGCGACCTTCACGCCGATGCCCAGGGTCGCCATCAGCGCGTTGCCCAGCACCGAGGTGAGGATCAGCGGCAGCACGATGCACAGGGTCGCGGCGAAGGAACGGAAGGTGATCAGGCACATCAGCGCAACGCAGATGTACACCAGGATCAGGATGGTCAGTTCCGAGTGCTTGATCACGTCGTTGGTGGCGGCCTCGATACCGGCGTTACCGGCGGCGAGCTTGAACTTCAGGTCGTCCTTCTCGTTGGCCTTGGCGAAGTCCTGCACGACGGCCACGGCGCGGTCGAGGGTCTCGGCCTTGTGGTCGTTGAGGAACACCAGCAGGGGCGCCAGCGAGCAGTTGCTGTTGAACAGGCCTTCGGCGCGGCTGATGGAGTTGTTCAGCACGTCCTGGTTGCGCGACAGCGACTCCCACTTCAGGTTGCCTTCGTTCATGCCCTTGATCATCTGCTTGGAGACGGTGACCAGGGAGATGGCCGACTGCACGCCCTGGGTGTTCTCCAGGCGCCAGGCCAGCTCATCGATGGCAGACAGGGTCTTGTGGGTGGAGCAGCCTTCAGCCTGGGACGCCACCATCACCACCAGCACGTCGGAGCTGGTCGAGTAGTTGCGGATGATGAAGTCGTTGTCCAGGTTGTAGCGCGAGTCCGGACGCAGCTCCGGCGCACCCTGATCGAGGTCGCCGATCTTCAGGTGATGGCCCTGCCACATGCCGCCGGCGAACATCGCCAGGGCGATGACCACGGAGATCGGCGCCACCGACGGGCTGGCGAAGTTGGACAGCGCGCGCCAGAAGGGATGGTCGCGCACGGCGTCTTCCTTGCTGCGCTGCACCGCCTTCTTGCTGATGCCGATGTAGGAGATGGCGACCGGCAGCAGGATCAGGTTGGTGAACACGATCACCGCCACGCCGATGGACGCGCCGATGGCCAGTTCGCGGATCACGCCGATGTCGATCACCAGCAGGGTGATGAAGCCGACGGCGTCCGCGAGGATCGCGATCATGCCCGGCAGGAACAGCTGGCGGAAGGTCCGGCGGGCGGCCAGCAGCGGGGTTTCCGCGTCACTGGACTGCAGGGCGATACCGTTGATCTTCTGCACGCCGTGGGAAATACCGATGGCGAAGATCAGGAACGGCACCAGCATCGAGTACGGGTCCAGCCCGAAGCCGATCAGGTGCAGGATGCCCAGCTGCCAGATCACCGCCACCAGGGTGGTGGACAGCACGGCGATGGTCGAGCGCACGCACTTGGTGAACCACAGCAGCAGCACCAGGGTGATGACGAAGCAGATGCCGAAGAAGCCGACCACCATCAGCAGGCCATCGATCAGGTCACCGACCTTCTTGGCGAAGCCGGTGATGTGCACCTTCACATTGGGGTTCTGCAGCTGGTACTTGTCGCGGATCTTCTCTTCCAGTTCATGGGAGAACTGGCGGTAGTCCAGCTTCATCAGCTTGCCCTGGTCCTTCGGGTCCGGGTAGACCTCCAGCAGCGGCACGTCGACGATGCTCGACTTGAAGTTGTTGGCGACCAGGCGGCCGATCTGGCCGGACTTGAGCACGTTGTTGCGCAGCAGGTCCAGGGCCTTGGCGGAACCGTCGTAGGTCTGCGGGATCACCTCGCCACCGGCGAAGCCTTCCTCGGTCACCTCGGTCCAGCGCACACTCGGGCTCCACAGCGACTTCATGCCGGAGCGATCGACGCCGGGGATGTAGAACACCTCGTCATGGATCTGCCGCAGCGTCTCCATGTATTCCTTGGTGAAGATGTCGCCATTCACCGCTTCCACCGAGATGCGCACGGTGTTGCCGAGGTTGGCCAGGTCGTTGCGGTGCTCCAGCATGTTCTGGATGAACGGGTGCTGCAGCGGAATCATCTTCTCGAAGCTGGTGGACGGACGCACTTGCGTGGCCGACCAGGCGAGGAAGAGGGTCACCAGCAGGCACGTGATGATCACGAAGGGCCGGTGGGTAAAGATGATGCGTTCCAGGAAAGTCGCCTTGTCCTGTTGATGCTTGTTCAGAGCGTTCATTGCGGCTCCCCGGCTTATTGTTGTTCTGTCAGCTCGGCGCCGGTCGCCGAAGCCAGGTGGATACCGCCCTGGCCGACGAGGACCAGGTTGCCATTGCCGGCCGCGCTCACGCCCGCGAGGGAGAGACGGTCCGGAYGGTTGACGACCTTGAAGCTGACGCCGTCGTCCTTGCTCTCCAGCACGCTGCCGCCGTGGCCGACGACGACGATGGTGCCGTCATCCAGCAGGCTGCCTTCGGAAAGGCCGAACTCCAGCTCGCCGCCGTTGGCGGTGGGCAGGCTGACCTGCTGCCAGGTGTCGCCGAAATCAGTCGAGCGGAACAGGTGGCCGCGCAGGCCGTAGGCCAGGACGGTGCCGACCTGACGGGTGCCGGTGGCGCCGAACAGCGAACCTTCGTAAGGGCCCTGGAGTTTTTCCCAGGTCTGGCCCCAGTCCTTGGAGCGGAACATGCTGCCCGCCTCGCCGACCACGAACAGGCCGGAATCCTTCACCGCGGTGATGGCGTTGAGGTGGTACTGGTCTTCGTTGTCCAGGCGGTCGCTGACGTCTTCCCAGTGCTGGCCACCGTCGGTGGTTTCCAGCAGGGCACCGTAGGCGCCCACGGCCACGCCGTGGTTCTCGTCCTGGAACCAGATGTCCAGCAGCGGCGCTTCGCGCTTGAGGTCCTCGAACTGGCGCACCCAGGTGGTGCCGCCATCGGTGGTGGCCAGGACCTGGGCATCATGGCCGACGGCCCAGCCCTTCTTGTCGCCGACGAAGAACACCGAGGTCAGCAACTGGCGGGTTGGCACGTTGGCCTGGGTCCAGTTCTTGCCATCGTCGTCGGAGTAGAGGATGTGCCCGTGATCACCCACGGCCACCAGGCGCTTGCCGGCATGGGCAACGCTGAGCAGCAGGCTGTTGGCCGCCTTGGCGGACATGATCGAGTTGGAATCACCGGCGGCGTCCGCAGCGGCAACAGCGTGCAGCGGAGCCAGGGACATCATCAGGAAGGAAAACGCGCCGAGCAGGGAAATCGACTTGCGCGACATCGGGAAGGAGCTTCGCACTCCCGATACGGACTGCTCGCTCGAAGTGCGCCACAGGGGCTCACGCATATGCCTTTACCTCTTTTTCTTATGCAGGCGGTATGTAGTTTGGAGCTATATAGCCAGCCTTTTCCGGGGCTGACAATTAACGGCACGTTATCTTTTGTTAAGCCCCGAGCGCCTCACTCGAAAGGATGAGTGCAATCTGCCACCTCAGCCGAAAGGTGCGTGGCTGGCGGCTTGCAGCGGGTGAAGAGGTAACACTTTTCGCGTCTGCCAGAGCGCATCCGACAAGATTTTCGACCGCCAATGAAGAAGCCCGCCGAAGCACGGATTCTTTTCGTAGGAGCGAGCTTGCTCGCGAACAACCCAGCCGAACGCTCCGCAACTGAGCGGGTTCGCGAGCAAGGGCCAGGCTCCCCCCTCGGTCCTGCAGGATTACTGGCGACCAATAAAAAAGCCCCGCCGAGGCGGGGCTTCTTCATTCAGGCAGCTAACTCAGCGAGTGCCGCGGCGACGCAGGGCAGACGGGCTGAAGTAGGAGTCGTCCGGTACCGCCTGGCTGAAGTCGATGGTGCTCGGCTCTTCGTTGTCCAGGTTCTGTACGTGGTAGCGACGGGCCTGGAGGTCGTGGAAGGTATCCAGCGCAGTCCAGGTGGTGGGCAGCTCGTAGTAGTTCTTCAGGTAGGCCAGCGAGACGCGCCACAGTTCGCCACGACCGTCGTACTGGTCGACCTCGGCGGCGCCCCAGCTGTCCTCGTCGAGGAACAGCACGCGCTTGGAATAGATGTGGCGCGAGCCCGGCTTCAGGGTGCCCTCGACGACCCACACGCGATGCAGTTCGTAGCGGGTGTATTTCGGGTTCAGGTGGTTGGGGGTCAGCAGATCCTTGTACTTAACCTCAGGGCTGGAAACCTTGTAGTTGTTGTACGGGATGTACATTTCCTTCTTGCCGATCAGCTTCCAGTCGTAGCGATCCGGCGAGCCGTTGTACATGTCGGTGTCGTCGGCGGTACGCAGGCCGTCGGCAGCGGCGATTGGGGTGTCGTAGGCCAGGTTCGGCGCACGGCGCACACGGCGCTGGCCGGCGTTGTAGCCCCAGGCCTGACGCGGTTCCTTCACCTGGTCGAGGGTCTCGTGCACCAGTGCCGCACCACCAGCCAGGCGAGCCGGGCTCTTGGTGAAGGACAGGTAGTAGAACAGCAGGTTGTTCAGGTTGGAGAAGCTATTGCCCTGGATGTAGTACTTGAACAGGGCTTCCTGCTGCGAGGTCACCAGCGAGTAGTCGCCGTTGCGCTGCACCGCCACTTCCGAGGCGCGCCGCACGATGTAGGTGCCACGGTAGCGGGCGATGTGGTTCCACACCGCTTCCACGCCGCTCTGCGGGATCGGGAACGGCACGCCGCCGATAGCATCGACGAAACCGTTGCCGCCCTCGGCCAGCTTGGCGCTGGTGGCGTTCTTGAAGGTGTTGTCATACACCCACTGCGGTGCCGAACCGCTGCGGCGGCTCGGGTACACCGGCATCTGGAAGGTATCCGGGTAGGTGGCGAACAGCGCCAGGGTACCCGGGGTCAGGTTGGCCTTGTACTGGTCCAGGTTCGCCTTGGTGATGGTGTACAGCGGCTTGTCGGCAGCGAACGGATCAATGTGGTGCTGACCCGGCTTGTAGCCGGCCGGCGCCTGGGTAATGCCACCGGTCCAGGCCGGGATGGTACCGGCGGCGTTGCCGGCCTTTTCCGCGCCCATCGGGGTCAGGGTCGACTGCAGCTTGGCCGCGTCCTGCGGGGAAACCGCCGCCAGGGCACTGCCGGCGGACAGGGCCAGGGCCACTGCGGCGCCGACCAGGGTACGCATGTTGCGCATGTTGCTTCTCCGTGAGGTGTGCGCGGCGGGTACTTCTGAACCCCGCCGCGCGGCTTTCGTAGGATCTGTTTTCGTTAGAACGAGTACTTGACGTTGAAGCCGACGTTGTCGCGGTCGCGTGCGGCGTTGTTCTGCCCGGCGCCGTAGAACTCGGTGTACTGCAGCTCGGCTTCCAGGGCGTTCAGGTAGGTGGCCTTGACGCCCAGGGTGTAGGCCTTGCGGCCTTCGATGAAGTTGCCGGTCTGGTAGGAGTTGCCTTCGAAGTCGTCCTTGTAGACGGCGTACGGCGAGATGTTCACGCCGGCGAACACGTCGTTCCAGGTACCCGAGAGCAGCAGGGTGTAGCCGTAGGCATTCTTGTTCACCTGGTCATCGCGGTCGTAGCCGGAGATGTAGGCGCCGTTGCCACGGCCGGAGTAGTAGCGGGTGCTGCCGTCGTAGGCGGTGTACTGCAGGTCGCTGCCGCGCAGGTGCTCGGAGGCTAGTTCCGCCACGCCCATCAGCGAGTCGAAGGACAGCGACGGGCCGAAGTTGTAGATGGTGCCCAGCGAGGTGTTGAAGGCTTCGACACGCTCGTAGTTGTGGATCTGGTCGGTGATCGCCACCTGGCCGCCACCGATGTTCACGGTCTGGCCGCTGGCCAGTTGCGGCGCCTGGCCGAGCAGGTCGCCAAGCAGGTCGTTGGTGGTGGCAATGCCGATCGGCAGGTTCGGGCGGTAGGCCAGCTCACCGAACACCGAGGCGTCGCCGACGGTGGTGTTGAAGCTGAAGCCGTACATGCGGATGTTCTCGACGTACTCGCGGCGAGCGTTGACCTGGTTGGCCACGTCTACGGCGGCGGCGCCATTGACCAGGCCCAGCACCTGACCGGCCAGGGCGTTGCCGCTGCCGGCTGCGGCGACCAGTTGGTCGTACGAGGAGAAGCCACCGACGCCGGCCAGTTGGTCGATGTCCAGACCGGCATAGCTGCTGTTCAGGTCGGCGTAGATGGTCGGCTCTTTCGAGTGGTAGTTGACGAAGTAGAAGCCGAACTCGGTGGAGTTCAGTTCTTCGGCAATGTAGTGGAAGGCCACGCCGAACTGACCGTCGTTCTTCGCGTTGATGTCCTTGCCGACGTTGGCGACCTTGAACACGCCGTTGGAGTCCAGGTAGTTGGTGCCCTGCAGGCCACCGACGTGAGCGCCGGAGAGTTGCGGGTAGAGGCTCTGGAACAGCGGGTTGGAGAGCGCGCCCACGGTGGTGTAGGCGGTGTTGCCGCCATCGGCGAACAGGTCGGTCTCGGAGAAGAAGGTGCCAACCGGGTCGATGCGGGTTTCCTTCCAGTTCCACTGGTAGAAGGTATCCATCGACAGGTTGTCGGTCAGGCCGACGTTGAAGCTGACGGCTTCCACCGGCATCAGCACTTCTTTCAGCTCGGAGCCGGGCAGGCGGAACTTGGCGGCGTCCACCGGGTTGGTGGTGTTGACGCCACCGCGGTAGAAGATGCCCTCGCCCCAGTTGAACACCTGGCGGCCCAGGCGCGCGCTCAGCGGGTGATCGGCCACATCCCAGTTGCCATAGACGTAGGCATCGAGGATCTCGGCGCGGTTGCCGGCGGCGTCGCGGGTCTCGCTGGTGAAGCGATCGTTGTAGGGGTAGGTCTGGCTGGGCTGCTGCGGCTTGTTGTGGTCCAGGTAGTCGTTGCGCTTGTCCATGATCTGGGTGTCATAGAAAGCCGAGCCGCGGACGAACAGGCCGTAGTTCTTGTAGGTCGCTTCCAGGTCGGAAGTGATCTTGTACACCTCGGAAACCAGGCCGGTGCTGAAGTTGCGGTTGCCGTCGTTGCCGTTGATGTCGTTGTTGGTCTTGTCCTGACCCTGTACGCGCCACAGAGCGCCATAGGAAACGGTGCTGTCCAGCGAGCCGGTCACCTCGTTGTCGAGGAAGCTGAACTCGACGGCGGTTGCCGGGGCGGACATCAGCAGCGGCAGGATGCCTGCCAGGGCGAAGCCCGCACGAGCAGGCGCATAACGCAAGATGGACTTGCGAACTGGGATTTCCATTAGGACTCACTCCATGGACTGATCATTCTTTGGCGGCGGCGCCAGTGCAGGGCGGATCGCCTTTTCAGCCGTTATTCCACGGCCTTGTTGTCGTCGATCTGAAGGAAACTCCCCCAAGGTGCTCGACATGCCTCCCGCCCCATCGGACGGGCAAAGGCTAAGCGGGGTCCGGCGGTGCAACCCCAGTGCCAAGAGCACCGATGTATCCGGTTCTGCTTACAAAAAATAAAAATAAAGTCCGCTACTTTTTGTGACTGGTCATTCACTGATCAATTCAGGTGGCCGATTGCGCCATTCACTGCCACTCATGGCGCAATCCGCCCCTGAAGGCGCGACGCAGACACATCGGCGTTTTTCGCTCAATAGCCCAAAGCGATAAGCGAGACGTCAGTCAATTTCGATAGGTAACAAAAAGGTGTTACCAACAAAAGTTGGTAACACCTTTTCGAAAGTGGCGGGCGCCCCTGGAACGGGGCGCGGCGGGTGTGTTACGCGAGGCTCTTGCTGACCACTTCGTATACATCGCTGGACAGCTCGCCGGACGCCAGGATGCGTTCCAGCTCGGCCTTCATCAGCGCCTGGCGCGCCGGCGCGTACTTGCGCCAGCGGGTCAGTGGCGTCAGCAGGCGCGAGGCGATCTGCGGGTTCAGCGCGTTGAGGGTGATGATCTGGTCGGCGAGGAAGCGGTAGCCGGCGCCGTCCGCGCGGTGGAAGTTGACCGCGTTCTGGTTGGCGAAGGCGCCGATCAGCGCGCGGATCTTGTTCGGGTTCTTCAGGGTGAAGGCCCCATGGCCCATCAGCGCCTGCACACGCTCCAGCCCACCCGGCAAGGTGCAGCCGGCCTGGACGCTGAACCACTGGTCCATCACCAGCGGGTCTTCCTTGAAGTAGTCGGCGAACATCGCCAGCGCTTCGGCCTTCTCGGTCTCGAATGAGGAGTTGACCAGCACGGCCAGCGCGGTCAGGCGCTCGGTCATGTTGTCGCAATCCTTGTACTGCTCCTGGCAGGCGGCGAGCACTTCGGCCTTGCTGCTCTGCATCAGATAGGACAGCGCAATGTTCTGCAGGCTGCGACGGGCGATGTGCGAAGCCTCGGCCACGTAGGCAGTCTCGCGGGACTGCTTGCGGTTGGCCTGGTAACGCTCCCACAGCGGCTCATGCAGCGCCGCGCCGATCTGCTGGCGGGCGAAGTCGCGGGCGGCGTGGATGGCCTCGACATCAGCCACTTCGCTGATCTCGGTGAGGTACGCCTCGCTGGGCAGCGAGAGCATCTCGGCGACCATGGCCTGGTCCAGCCCGGTGTCCAGCAGCAGAGTGCGGAAGGCGGTGATCAGGCGCTGGTCAAGCACCAGCTTCTCGCCGCGCTGATGCTGGCCGATCAGTTCCTGCAGGACCTGCACGGACAGCTGCTGGCCGGCTTCCCAGCGATTAAAACCGTCCTCGTCGTGCTGCATGAGGAACATCAGTTGGTCGCGGTCGTAGGGGAAGCTCAGCTTCACCGGCGCGGAGAAACCCCGCAGCAGCGACGGCAGCGGCTTCTCGGCCAGGCCGACGAAGGTGAAGGACTGCTCGGCGTCGGTCACCTGCAGCACGCGGTCGCTGCCGTGGCCATGCTCCTCGCCTTGCAGACGCAGCGGCAGGGCGTTGCCCAGCTTGTCGATCAGGCCCATCTGCACCGGGATGACGAAGGGCAGTTTCTCGCTCTGCCCCGGCGTCGCCGGGCAGCTCTGGCGGAAGGTCAGGGTGTAGCTCTGCGCGGCGGCGTCGAAGCTTTCCTCGACCGCCAGGCGCGGGGTGCCCGCCTGGCTGTACCAGCGCTTGAATTGGGTGAGGTCGACGCCATTGGCGTCTTCCATGGCCTTGACGAAGTCGTCGCAGGTCACGGCCTGGCCGTCATGGCGCTCGAAGTACAGGTCGGTGCCCTTGCGGAAGCCGTCGGCGCCCAGCAGGGTGTGGATCATCCGCACCACTTCCGAGCCCTTCTCGTAGACGGTCAGGGTGTAGAAGTTGGAAATCTCGATGAACGAATCCGGGCGCACCGGGTGCGCCATCGGACCGGCGTCCTCGGCGAACTGGTTGGTGCGCAGGAAGGCCACGTCCTCGACGCGTTTGACGGTGCGCGAGTTCATGTCGGCGGAGAACTCACTGTCGCGGAACACGGTGAAGCCTTCCTTGAGCGACAGCTGGAACCAGTCGCGGCAGGTCACGCGGTTACCGGACCAGTTGTGGAAGTACTCGTGGGCGACCACGCCTTCGACGCGCTGGTGCGCCGCATCGGTGGCGGTCTCGGCCTTGGCCAGCACGCAACTGGAGTTGAAGATGTTGAGGCCCTTGTTCTCCATGGCGCCCATGTTGAAGTCGTTGACCGCGACGATCATGAAGATGTCCAGGTCGTACTCGCGGCCGTAGACCTTCTCGTCCCAGCGCATGGAGTTCTTCAGGCTGTCCATGGCGTGCTGGACCTTGTCGATGTTCTCCGGCTCGACATAGATGCGCAGGGTGACGTCGCGCTCGCTCATGGTGGTGAACTGGTCTTCCACGCACCAGAGGTCACCGGCGACCAGGGCGAAGAGGTAGGCCGGCTTCTTGAACGGGTCCTGCCAGGTCGCCCAGTGGCGGCCGCCCTCCTCCGAACCGCTGGCCACCGGGTTGCCGTTGGACAGGAGCACCGGGTACTGGTGCTGCTCGGCCGACAGCGTGGTGGTGAAGCTGCTCATCACGTCCGGACGGTCGAGGTAGTAGGTGATCTTGCGGAAGCCCTCGGCCTCGCACTGGGTGCAGAACATCTTGCCGGACTTGTACAGGCCTTCCAGCGCGGTGTTGCTTTCCGGGTGGATGCGCACGGTGCTGTCGACGGTGAAGGTCTTCGCCGTCGGCTGCAGGGTCAGGTGGTTGTCGTCGAGCTGGTACTGGCCGGCCGCCAGAGCCTGGTCATCCAGCGCCACCGACAGCAGCTCCAGCTGCTGGCCGTCGAGCACCAGCGGCGGCAGGCCGTCGCCACGCTCCGGGTTGCGGCGCATCACCAGCTGGGCGTGGACCAGGGTGTGGTCCTCGTACAGTTCGAAGGTCAGGTTGGTCTCGTCGATCAGGTACTCGGGCGCCTGATAATCCTTGAGGTGGATGACTTTCGGTTGCTCGGTACGCATGGCTTCTGGCCCCTTGGAAAGCGGCAGGCGGGATGGGCCGGCCGGAGGAATACTGACTCTAGCGATTGAGAACGGCGCGGGCGAGTCGGGAACGCATCTATCCCTAGATGCGTCTCTCTCTAGATGTGAGCTACGCGCCGAAAATTCAATGCAGGTTCGATCAGGCGCTGATGGCCAGCTGGTACGCGGTGAACTTGCGCACGTTGATCACACCGGTATCGAAGATCAGGTACTGGCCCTTGATACCCTGCAGGGTACCCTCGACCACCGGCGTCTTGTCCAGATCGAAGCTGGTGATCTTGGCCAGGTAGGCCTCCACCGGGTAGCGGATCTCGATGGGCTGCATGTCGATCACCGGCTGAATCGCCAGCAGGCCGAAGCGCTGCTGCAGGGCGACGATGCCCTCCGCGCAGGCGTCGAATATCTGCTCGCGGATGGCCACCAGGTCCAGCGGCTCGGCCTCGCCCTTGAGCAGGGCACGCCAGTTGGTGCGGTCGGTGACCTGGCTGCGCAGCAGGTCCTCGACGAAGCCGGACTGCTGGCGGGTCGCCACGCGCATGATCGGCAGCGCCTGGCGCGCGCCCTGGTCGATCCAGCGGGTCGGCACCTGGGTGGCGCGGGTGATGCCTACCTTGGCCCCCGAGGAGTTGGCCAGGTAGACCACGTGGTCGGTCATGCAGAAGCGCTCGCCCCACTCCGGCTCGCGGCAGGAGCCGTCCTCGAAGTGGCACTTCTCCGGGCTCATGATGCAGCTGTCGCATTGCGCCAGCTTGGTGAAGCACGGGTAGCAGTAGCCCTGGGCGAAGCTCTTCTTGGTCTTGCGCCCGCAGTGGCAGCAGTTGATCTCGCCCAGGTACTCCAGGCGCACGGTCCGGCCGATCAGCGGGTTCACCGCGACTTCCTTCTCGCCGAGGCGGAAGGCGTACTGCACGGGGCTTTCCAGGCGCGCCGACATCTTGCTCAGGGCGCCGCGTCCAAGCTCCTGCATCAGTGCAGCGAATTGGAGGAGAAGAGGATGTTCGGGATCGGCTCGGCGTGGGACTGGCATTCCTGCGGGCCCATGTAGCCGGTGCGCTGGTCCTCGGGGAGGTTGTCGAGCTCCCAGGCGATCATGGCCTGCAGCGACAGTTCCTTCTGCTCCTGGGACAGCTTGCGGCCGTCGGGCCATTTGCCGATTTCCACGGCCAGCTTGAGGCTCTCGTAGATTTCCGGGGTGATGTTCTGGATCATTTCGGCGAAGGACGACATGGGCCGGCTCCTGCTGGGGAAAAACGAAGCCGGCATTCTACCGGGCGAACGCCTTGTGCGCACGAACGCCGGTCAATCGGTTGCGTGGGTCATCCTGTCCATGCTGGACACGCGGGCGCTCGTCGGCCGGCAGGGAGCACCTGTAGGAGCGGACCTTGTCCGCGAAGTCTCGCCGCTGCTCCAACCTTAAGAATATGAACACTCGGGAAGAAGCATGCGGACAGCAAGGCTGCCCGCTGAAAATGCGCCTTCCGCCGCGCGGGATCTCGCGGACAAGGTCCGCTCCTACAGAGGTGCGCGTCAGGCCGCGCGACGCCGCGCCAGCAGCCCGCCGACCAGACCACTCAGGCACCCCGCCACCAGCCCGCCAACGTGGGCGCCGTTGGCGATGGAGCCGAAGCCGAGCAGGTCGATCACCCCGGACAGACACACCAGCAGCCAGATCAGCATCATCGCCACCACGCCCTTGGGCAGGTGGTAGGCAGGCGTCGGCGCCATGCGCTGGAAGATCCAGCAGTGGCCGAGCAGGCCGTAGAGCACGCCAGACAGCCCGCCGAACAGGCTCGGCCCGCTCCAGCTGTACTGCACCAGGTTGGACACCAGGCCGAAGCCCAGGCTCAGCCCCAGCAGCAGCCATGGCCCCTGGCGATACTCGATACGCCGGCCCAGCTCCCAGTACCACATGGCGTTCATCGCCAGGTGCAGCCAGCCGAAGTGGATCAGCATCGGCGTGAACAGCCGCCACCACTGCCCCTGCGCCAGCGAATCGGACAGCGGATAGAACAACGCGCGATCCTCGCCGACCAGCTGGAAATTCTGGAAGGTGAACCAGCGCAGGGTCTCCGGCGAGGTGCCGAGCAGGGTGATGGCGGCCACCACGAAGGTCACCAGCAGCACCGCCGCGGTCATCCGGCTCATCTTCAGCTGCTGCAGGAAGCCCGGTCCACGACGCTGCGGCTCGGCCTGCAGGGTGAACTGCGGGTCGCCCTGTGGATAACGTTCGTAGAGCGTGCGAACCTGCTCCGCCAGTTGCGCGCTGGGCACCCAGAGCACCTGCTCGCCGGATTCCTCGCTGACCCGAAACGGCACGTTCAGCCGTTGCAGCAGGGTGACGAACTGCCCCAGGTCGACCGCCGCCGGCAGCCGCATCGCTTCGATTGCGCTCACTCATCGCCCTCCGGACGCTTCACATCCACCCACACGAACTTGTCGCGCTCCAGCCGCTGCTCGTTGTCCAGCCGGTAGGCCGCGAGCTTGCCATACATCACCGCGCTGTAATCCAGGCAGGCAACGTTCGGCCGGATCGGCGCCGGGGTGCCGCGCCGCCAGTAATGGCCGACGAACAACAGCGGCTCGTCGGCGCCGTATGTCAGCAGTCGCGACTTCTGCTCTTCGCTCAGGCGCTCGCTGGCCACTTCGTCGGGCAGCGCGTCGGGCTGGAACACGATGTCGCCGTAGGTCTCCGGCGCGCGGTCCTCTTCCCAGAACTTGGTGCGGAAGAAGGCGCGGGTGAAACCGTCGCTGCCGGTCAGCGTCAGGCCGTTGGGCAGGCGCATGTCGGTGCCGCGCAGCAGGCGGTCGCAGGCCTGCTGCGCGAAGCTGCCCGGCTCGGCGGTGGCCATGAGGAAGGCTTCGTCGATGCGCCCATTGGGGAACTGCTGGCGCAGCGCGTCGATCACGTCGTGGTCCCAGCAGGCGTGAACCATGCGGAAGCGCCCGGCATCGAGGAACAGCGGCATATCCTGGAACCAGCCGAGGAAGTCGCGCCAGTCCGCCGGGTGGCCTTCGAACTGCTCCAGCGTCTCGCGGATCAACCGGGCGTGGCGCGGGGTGTGCTCGCGCACGTACTGGCGGCCGCTGCCGGGCGCCGCCGGGGTGGACCAGCCGAGGGCGTTGAATTCGTGGTTGCCCATGATGCACAGCGCTTCGCCGGCGGCGACCATGTCGTGCACCCGGTGCAGCGCCTCGCGGATGCGCGGGCCACGGTCGATGAGGTCGCCGAGGAACAGCGCCTGGCGCCGCGCATGTCGCCACACGCCACCCTGCAGCCGGTAGCCGAGGCGTTCCAGCAGGTGGTCGAGGGTATGCGCGCAGCCATGGATGTCGCCGATCAGGTCATAGCCGCGTGAAGGGTCGAGTTCCATCACTCACTGCTCCCGAGGCGGCTGCCCCAGCCCAGCTTGGTCCGGCAGACCTCGTAGTAGTTGTGGTCGATGGGGTGGATCAGGCGCAGCTTCTGCGGCTTCTTGCTCACCGTAACGGTATCGCCCGGCGCGCAGGTGAAGTGGTTCTGCCCATCGCAGGAAATCT
Source organism: Pseudomonas sp. CAN1 (assembly GCF_030462585.1). GTDB lineage: Bacteria > Pseudomonadota > Gammaproteobacteria > Pseudomonadales > Pseudomonadaceae > Pseudomonas. The sequence goes on from NZ_JASMRU010000012.1 coordinate 141,989, forward strand.
GCGGGTAGATCTGCATGTTCGGCGAGACGACGATCTTCAGCTCGCTGTTGCCGTCCACCACGATCGGCCGACTGGAGAGCATGTGCGGGTACATCGGCACCACCACGATGGCATCCAGCTTGGGATGCATGATCGGTCCGCCGGCGGACAGCGCATAGGCGGTGGAGCCGGTCGGGGTGGCGACGATCAGGCCGTCGGCCTTCTGGCTGCAGACGAACTGGCCGTCGATGTACAGCTCGAACTCGATCATCCGCGTGGACTTGCCGGGGTGCAGCACCACGTCGTTCAGCGCATCGCCCTGGCCGATGGATTCGCCGTGGCGGCGCACCAAAGCGTCGAGCAGGAAGCGGCTCTCGACGATGTACTGGCCGCCGAGCACTTCAGCGACCTTGGTCTCCAGCTCGTCCGGGCGGATGTCGGTGAGGAAACCCAGGCTGCCACGGTTGATCCCCAGCACCGGCACCTTGTGCCGTGCCAGGGCGCGCGCAGCGCCGAGCATGCTGCCGTCGCCGCCGACGACGATCACCAGGTCGCAGATCTCGCCCATGATCTTCCGCGAGCAGGTCTGCAGGCCGTGGCCCGGCAGGACCTCGGCGATGGTGTCCTCGAGGATCACGTGGAGGTGGCGCTCGGTGAGGAATTTCTTCAGCCGACGGATGGTTTCCAGGACCTGGGTACTGCCCAGGCGGCCGATGATGCCGATATTGCGGAAGGGTTCCATGGGACTCCAGACGGCGTTGCGGGTGCTCGAATGTCGGAATTATGGGCGAAAGGCGGAAGCAGCGGCAAACCGCAGCGTGGCCGGAGCGGGTGCGTAGCGGCTAGGCTTCACGGATGACCGACTTCGCCACCCTGCTCGACGAGCTGCTGATCGACCTGCGCCAGCCACAGGTCCGCGACCTCGCCTGGACGCTGCTCTCCCCGCCCCTGCTCAGCCCCGGTAGCCCTGCTATGCGCCACCCGCTGGCGGCCAGCCGCTGGCACGCGCAACCCACACTGCTGGCCGACTGGCTGCGCGCCCAGGAACAGGCGCCAGCCAGGCTGCTGGAACAACTGGAAGCCGCGCCGCACCAGCGCCTGGGCCGCTACTACGAACGTCTCTGGCAATACGCCCTGGAGCAGGCACCGGACCTGCGCCTGCTGGCCGCCAACCTGCCGGTACGCGACAACGGCCAGACCCTCGGTGAGCTGGACCTGCTGCTGGAAGACGACGACGGCCTGCACCACCTGGAACTGGCCATCAAGCTCTACCTCGGCCCCAGCGACGATGGCCCAGACTCCTGGCTCGGGCCGGGCGCCGAGGACCATCTGCTGCGCAAGATCGAGCACTTCTACCAGCACCAGCTGCCGCTCTCCTCCACGCCCGAAGGCCTGGAGGTGGTGCGCCAGTACAGCGTCGCCGATCCGGCTCCCGGTCTGTGGCTGGGCGGCTACCTGTTCTACTCCTGGCCAACACCCTGCCCGCCGCCCGCCGGGTCCAACGCCACGCACCTGCGCGGCCGCTGGCTACATCGACGCGCCTGGCCGGCCTATCACGCGCAGAACCCACAAGGCTGGCAGGTGCTGTCGCGCAAGCACTGGCTGGCCCCGGCAGCCGAAGACAATTACTGGAGCGAGGCCCGATTCGGCGAGTGGCTGGCGGGCCTGCCGGACGACGGCTTCCCGCAGATGCTGGTGCGCCTGGAACAACAGCACGGCCGCTGGCGCGAGCAGGAACGACTGTTCCTGGTGGGCGACCGCTGGCCGCGGGTGCATAGCGGCTATTCGCGCTGAGCCGCCAGCGCCTTCAGCTTGTCGTCCATCGCCCGCCGCCCCTGCAGACCACCGCTGTGGATAGCGACGATGCGGCTACCACGATCGACTCTGCCAGCCGTGATCTCATCGTGCAGCGCCAGCAGCAGCTTGCCGGTGTACAGCGGGTCCAGCGGTACGCCGGACTGATCTTCGCTATCGAGTATGAAACGCGCCAACCGCCCATCGATCCGCGCGAAACCGCCGCGACTGGCATCGAGCAGGCGGTAGCCGCTATCGCGCCGGCCGCTTTCGTTCAACAACTCGGGCACCTGAGTCTCGACACCATGTCCCGGCGGCACCGCCAGGGCACCGACCACTGGATGTTCGCCGCCCTCGCCCAGCACCAGCCCGGCCAGGGTCGTGCCGGTGCCGCAAGCGACCCACAGCTGCTGGTAATCCGCCCAGCCGATATCAGCGAGTTGCCGGCGAATCTGCTCGACAAGGACGGCACAGCCCTGTGCGCCCAGCAACCCGCCGCCGCCTTCATTGATCGGCAGCAACTGCGGATAGCGCTCGCGCCAGGGTGTCCAGAAATCGGCTTCGTGACGCCGGCGATAACCGCCATAGCCAAGCCAATGGAGCTGCATGCCGAGCTGGTGCAGGTCGGCCACTGTGGGATTGTCCTGCTCTTCGCCGCGCAGCAATCCGACGGTCTCGAAAACAAATCGAGCACCAGCCGCCGCTACCGCATGCAGGTGATTGGAATGAACGCCGCCCAGGCTCATCACGCCGCTCAGGCCCATGTCGGCAGCCCGCTTCAGGTACGGCGCGAGCTTGAACCACTTGTTACCGGAGACCAACGGGTCGACGAGGTCCAGACGCAACCACGCCAGCTCAACGCCAGCGCGGTCGAGCCAGTCCAGGTGGACAGGTTGTAGGGGGGCGTCGGGGCGCCAGTCGGGATACAGCAAGGCGCCCCGCTCAGCCAGTGGTGACGCTGCGCAGGCGGCCGGCGGTCTTGTGCCGCGAGCAGCAGTTGCTGTCGCCTTCGACGAAGCGGCCGGGGGTTTCCACGCGGTCGATGGGCAGGGCACAGCGCTCGCCGCTGGACAGTCGTCCTTCGCAGGCGGGCTGCTGGTAATGGGCGAGCCAGCTGCGGTACTGGTCTTCGGAGACGAAGCACTTGGCAGCGGCGAAGGCCATGGGGTTTTCCTGGTAACGGGCGACATCCTGCAGGGCCAGGGTCAGGTGCCCGGCGCCCGGATGGTACACCACGAAGATCACCCCCAGACCGGATAACTGCTCCAGCACCGAAGTGTCGGCGGCCTTGGCCGACAGCGCGTCCAGCTCCAGACGCAGGCCTTCCGCCCCCTGCTGCAGCTGGCCGGCCAGCTCGCGCAGCTGGGCGGTTTCCGTGCGCAGTTGCTCGGCGTCCTGGCGCAGCTGCTGGTTTTCCTGCTGCAGCTGCTGGTCGAGCTCGTTGCGGTAGCTCAGCTCGACGTCGCGAACGGCGATCTGCTCCTTGTAACGCGCTTCCAGGCTGGCCATGCGGGTGCGCGACTCTTCCTCGATCTGCTGACGCAGTTGCTCCAGCTCGTCGCGACCGCTTTGTTCGATATGCCGCAGCTGCGCAGTGAGCTCCTCGCGGCCGCGCTGGAAGCCGTTGGCCTGGCCATCCAGCTCCTGGCGCAGACCGGCGTTGATCTCTTCCTCGCGCTTGAGGCCTTCGCGTAGCGCCGCAAGCTCGGCCTGCAGCACCTTGACCTGTTCCTGCGCGCCCAGTTTCAGCCGGCTGAGTTCCTGCTCGTGCTGCTGGCTGATCTGCGACAGGCGCGTCTCATGCTGGCCGAGCAGGTCGGCAGTCTTCTGCTGGTGTTCCTGGAGCATGGCGCGGGCCAGCTTCTCGGCTTCCTCGCGGGACTCTTCGGCAGGCGCGTACCACTGGTGCTCGTCGGCCATCTGCAGGCGTTCGAGTTCCACCGCAGCGGGCTCTTCTTCCACCAGCAGGCCGAGGTGGTTGCGCTTCACCGATTCGCGCAGCTGTACCAGATGGTTCTTGCCGGCTTCCAGGGTCGGGTCCCACAGGTGCATCTGGTGCCAGGACACCGGGCACTGGCTGCGGCAGGCCAGGCGGATCGGCCCGGCGCCCATGTCCGGGCCACGCCCGGCGCGGTCGGCGAGATTGCGCAGGGGCAGGTTCCAGCCGCGGTCGGCTTCGCCCGTCTCGTCGAAGTCCAGGTAAAAGAACACCACCGCCTTGACCAGCAGGCGCGGGTTGATCAGCACATAGGCCAACTGCATCTGCTGATCGGCGTATTCCGGCATCTGCACGACGTTGTCGAGCAGCGCCTCGAATTCGGGATAGAGCATTTCCTTGCAGACGCCACGGTCATTGAAGAAGACCACGGCTTCCACCATCTGAGGCTTCTTCTGCATGCTCATCGATTGACCTCTGGGCTGGTGCGGGAGGAAGTCTGGAGAAAGGGGCTGTCAGAAACGCAGCACCCGGACAGCCGGAAAATCCCGACATCCGAGCAAGTCTAGGGGAATTAATGTCGCAGGCAATGTGACTCGGTTGGCACCGGACCGGCCACGGCGGGCAGGCGGTTAACCGGCTGGAGAATTCTGTGACGCGGTTGGATTTTCGAGAGGGTTTCCGGGCCCGGAAGGGAATTTTTCCGGGCCCGGACCTGTGATCCAGGTCTCAGCCGACCCCGCCGGGTCGGCGTCCTTCCTGATCAGATTTCTGCGGCGAGGCGCGAGCCCTGGTTGATGGCGCGCTTGGCATCCAGCTCGGCTGCCACGTCGGCGCCGCCGATCAGGTGCACGCTCTGGCCGGCAGCGACCAGGCCTTCGTGCAGCTCACGCAGCGGGTCCTGGCCGGCGCAGACGACCACGGTATCCACCGGCAGCACCTGCGGCTCGCCGCCGGCGATGCTGATGTGCAGGCCATCGTTGTCGACCTTCAGGTACTCGACGCTGTTGAGCATCTGCACCTGCTTGTTCTTCAGGCCGGTGCGGTGGATCCAGCCGGTGGTCTTGCCCAGGCCGTCGCCGACCTTGGACTTCTTGCGCTGCAGCAGGAACACCTGACGCGCCGCGGCGTGCGGGTGGGCCTGGATGCCGGCGATGCCGCCACGGGCGTCCAGCTTCTCGTCGATGCCCCACTCCTGCCAGAACGCATGGCGATCCAGGCTGGTGGATTCGCCGGCGTGGGTGATGTACTCGGAGACGTCGAAGCCGATACCGCCGGCGCCGATCACCGCAGCGCTGTGGCCGACCGGCTTGCGCTCGAGGATGGCGTCCAGGTAGCTGATCACCTTGGCGTTGTCGATGCCCGGGATGGCCGGGGTGCGCGGCACGATGCCGGTGGCGAGGATGACCTCGTCGAAGCCGCCCTTGACCAGATCGTCGACGCTGACGCGGGTGTTCAGCTGCAGGTTCACGCCAGTGGTTTCCACCTTGCGCTTGAAGTAGCGCAGGGTCTCGTAGAACTCTTCCTTGCCCGGCACGCGCTTGGCGACGTTGAACTGGCCGCCGATCTCGCCGGAGGAATCGAACAGGGTCACCTCGTGGCCGCGCTCGGCCGCCACGGTGGCGGCGGACAGGCCCGCCGGGCCGGCACCGACCACGGCGATCTTCTTCACGTGGGTGGTCGGGATGTAGTTCAGCTCGGTCTCGTGGCAGGCGCGCGGGTTCACCAGGCAGCTGGTCAGCTTGCCGCCGAAAGTGTGGTCCAGGCAGGCCTGGTTGCAGCCGATGCAAGTGTTGATCTCGTCGGCGCGGCCTTCGGCAGCCTTGTTGACGAAGTCCGGGTCGGCGAGGAACGGGCGCGCCATGGAGACCATGTCGGCGTCGCCTTCGGCCAGCACCTGCTCGGCGATTTCCGGGGTGTTGATGCGGTTGGTGGTGCACAGCGGGATGCTGACTTCACCGCGCAGCTTGGCAGTGACCTTGGTGAAGGCCGCACGCGGGACCTTGGTGGCGATGGTCGGGATGCGCGCTTCGTGCCAGCCGATGCCGGTGTTGATGATGGTGGCGCCGGCCTTCTCGATGGCCTTGGCCAGCAGGACGATCTCGTCCCAGGTGCTGCCGCCTTCCACCAGGTCGAGCATCGACAGGCGATAGATGATGATGAAGTTCGGGCCTACGGCCTCGCGCACGCGGCGGACGATTTCCACCGGCAGGCGCATGCGGTTTTCGTAGCTGCCGCCCCAGCGGTCGGTGCGATGGTTGGTGTGGGCCACCAGGAACTGGTTGATGAAGTAGCCTTCCGAACCCATTACCTCGACGCCGTCGTAACCGGCCACCTGGGCCAGCACCGAGCAGTTGACGAAGTCGGCGATCTGCTTCTCGATGCCCTCTTCATCCAGCTCGCGCGGCTTGAACGGGTTGATCGGCGCCTGGATGGCGCTGGGCGCCACGGACTTGGGGCTGTAGGCGTAACGGCCAGCGTGGAGGATCTGCATGCAGATCTTGCCGCCCGCCTCGTGCACCGCCTGGGTGACGATCTTGTGCTTCTCGGCTTCCTCGGCCGTGCTCAGCTTGGCCGCGCCGGAATACACGCCACCTTCCTCGTTCGGGCCGATGCCGCCGGTGACCATCAGGCCGACGCCGCCACGGGCGCGCTCGGCGAAGTAGGCTGCCATGCGCTCGAAGCCCTGGGGCTTTTCTTCCAGGCCGGTGTGCATGGAGCCCATCAGGGTGCGATTGCGCAGGGTGGTGAAGCCCAGGTCCAGCGGTTCGAGCAGGTGCGGGTAAGTGGCGGTCATGTTTCCTCCGGCATTCACGGTGATGCCACGCCCTCAGCCTGCGGAACGGCGAGGCATGGGGCGCGGTCGGTATGGAGCAGACTCTAAGGAGCGCACCCCCGTCGCTCAATGATCGAAAATGACAAGTTACTGACCGAAGATGACACCGCGTCTTGGCAATACCCGGCCCAACCCCTACCCTGTGCAGGACCCCATGAGTACCCGTCCTTTATGCGCAAGCTGATCTTTCTCGTCCTGGTGCTGATCTTCGCCGGTTATGCCGGCTGGGCGGAGCGTCGCCCGGTGGGGCACTACCTCTCCGACCTCCGCAGCCAGGTCGCGCTCAACCAGGGCCAGCCGTCCGAGCGCGGCAACCTGCTGGGCGTGCAGCCGGAGCTGTTCACCCAGGACTACCAGAGCGTCGAGCGCCTGCGCCTGAAGTTCCACGCCTACCTGGCCAAGGCCCGCGACGAAGGCCTGATCAACCCGCGCACCGTGGTGGTGTTCCCCGAACATATCGGCACCTGGCTGGTGGCTGCCGGCGAGAAGCCCGAGGTCTACCAGACCGAGCACCTCGACGAAGCCATGGAATGGATGGTCGCCAGCAACCCGCTGAAGGTCGCGCGCGGCTGGCTCGGCGCCAAGGGCGAGGACCGCATGGCCGACGCCCTGTTCCGCATGAAGGCGGTAGACATGGCCCATGACTACCAGACGCTTTTCGGCGGGCTGGCCAAGGAGTTCGGCGTGACCCTGGTCGCCGGCTCCATCGTGCTGCCCAACCCGCGCATCGTCGAAGGCCAGATCCGTACCGGCAACGGCCGCCTCTACAACGTCACCCAGGTTTTCGGCAGCGATGGCCTGCCGCTGGGCAAGCCGCAACGCAAGCTGTTCCCCATCGACGACGAGAAAGGCATCACCCGTGGCGGCGACCCGGATGACCTGCAAGTCCTGCAGACTCCGGCCGGGCGCCTGGGCGTGCTGATCTGCGCCGACAGCTGGTACCCGGCGAGCTACTCCGCCCTGGCCACGCAGAAGCCCGATCTGGTCGTGGTGCCGGCCTTCCTCACCGGCAATGGCAACTGGAGCAAGCCGTGGAAGGGCTACAACGGCGCCCCGACACCCAGCGACGTGACCCTCAAGCCGGGCGAACTGAGCGAAGGCCAGGCCTGGGAGCAACTGGCGCTGGCCGGCCGTCTCAAGGAAAGCGGAGCCCATGCCGGCCTTACCGTATTCCTGCGCGGCCATCTCTGGGACCTGGGCAGCGACGGCCGCAGCCTGGTGGTCAACGGCGAAGCCCACACCCTGGCGCCCGACGGCCCCGGTGCACGCCTGATCAACCTCTGGCTATGAACCGCCCCAGCATGCGCCTCGGCGATCTTTCGGTCGGTTTCGTCCACAGCCTTGCCGATGCGCTGGCGGAGAGCGGCGTCGCCCCGCAGCCACTGCTACAGCAATACGGGCTGGACGCCGCACGCCTGGGCGAGCCCGGCGCGCGCCTGTCGATCCCGCGCTACATGCGCCTTGGCCACGCGGCCATCCAGCAGAGCGGCGACCCCGCCCTCGGCCTGCGCATGGGCCAACTGAGCCGACCGAGCCAGAGCGGCCTGGCCGGCGTCACCGCCGCACAAGCCCCCAACCTGCGCGCCGCCGCCCGCGCGCTGATCCGCTTCGAGCCGCTGTATGCGCAGAACTACCGCGGCCAAAGCAGCTTCATCGAAGACGCCGGCGGCGCCTGGCTGCGCTTCTACTCCATCAGCCCGTACAACGCCTACAACCGCTTCGTGGTGGATTCGGTGCTGGCCGGCTGGGTCAGCATGCTCGGCAGCATCGGTGCGCAGCCGCTGCGCCCGGAGAGGGTGGAGATCGAGTATCCGGCGCCGGCCTGGGCGCCACGCTTCGAGGAAAGGCTCGGTTGCCCGGTGGAATTCGGCGCCGAGCACAACCAGCTGCGCCTGGACCAGGCAACCCTGGCGCGCGGCAACCCGGACCACTGCCCGAGTACCTGGCGGCAACTGCTGGATATCTGCGAGAAGGAACTGGAGCAGTTGACCCGCACACGCAGCCTGCGCGAGCGCGTCGCGCAGCTGCTGGGGCCGATGCTCAACGGCCGCGAACCGGACCTGGAGGAAGTGGCCGCACGGCTCAAGCTGCCGACCTGGACGCTGCGGCGCAAACTGGCCGAGGAAGGCACGCAGTTCCGCAGCATCCTCAACGACACCCGCCGCGACCTGGCGATGATCTACATCCGCGACACCGACCTGGCTTTCGGCGAGATCGCCTACCTGCTCGGCTTTGCCTCCGCCGAGGCCTTCCAGCGCGCCTTCAAGCGCTGGAGCGGGCAGACGCCGGGGGAATTCCGCCGCGCCCAGCGCCACAGCGCCTGATCACATCTCGGTGGCGTCGTCGGCCGGTTCCGGCAGATCCTGTTCCACGGCGTGCTGTTCCAGCAGTTCTTCCTGATAGTCGTCCATTGGCTTTTCTCCTGACCGTTCGATCCGGTTTTAGCAAAGACCACGGGAAAAAAGCTAGACGGCAAAGGTGAACGACCTGTGACAGCGTCTTTCAGAACAGCAGCAGGATTTTTCGGACGGAAACGAAAAAGCCCTCAGGTATTGCTACCTGAGGGCTTTCGAATATGGCGCAGCGGACGGGACTCGAACCCGCGACCCCCGGCGTGACAGGCCGGTATTCTAACCGACTGAACTACCGCTGCGTGTCGGTTGGACTTTCGTCCGGTACAGCAACCTCCTGGCGCCTGGAGTGAATCACTCGACAAGCAGGTTCGGGGTAGGAACCAAGGAGGGGGAAAATGGCGCAGCGGACGGGACTCGAACCCGCGACCCCCGGCGTGACAGGCCGGTATTCTAACCGACTGAACTACCGCTGCGCGTAACTTGCGAGAGTGGTGGGTGATGACGGGATCGAACCGCCGACCCTCTGCTTGTAAGGCAGATGCTCTCCCAGCTGAGCTAATCACCCTTCGTCTCGAAGTGGGGCGCATTCTACAGCCGGCAGAACCTAAGTCAATGCCCTGATTGAATTTTTTTTCATTTGCCGCGAAAAAAGTTCGCGGCGCGGTTGGAGGCGTTGGTTCTGGGCAGGGTTCGCGAGCAAGCTCGCTCCTACACAAGATTCCAGCTCCCGGCCATCGAGCTGCGCTGGTGGGCGGCCGATAGCGGCGAGCAGCGTTCGGCTGTCATTCCCGCTCTGAAACTCTCGGCCCAGGCTGCTGCGGCGTACCAGGCGCCGTTCTCCATCAGCGACGATCTGCGCGAACTGGGGCGCAAG